>NZ_JNYZ01000004.1 GCF_000717335.1 Amycolatopsis jejuensis | reverse complement strand
TCATGCCTAGTCTCGTGGGCTCGGAGATGTGTATAAGAGACAGGCCCAGCTCCTCCGTCAGCCCGGTCGCCCCGCCGTCGGCGCCGCGGTCACCCTACGCAGAACTCGTTTCCCTCCGGGTCGGCCAGTGTCGCCCACTTCGTCGGTCCCTGTTGCCCCTCGTGCAGGAAGGTCGCTCCCCGGGAGGTGAGGCGTTGGACCGTGGCTTGGACGTCGTCGCCTGCCAGGCGGACGTCCAGGTGTACTCGGTTCTTCACCGTCTTTCCTTCCGGTACCAGCTGGAACAGCATCCGCCGTCCGGTGGTGGGGTGGGTGATTGCCGCGCCGGTGCGCCAGACCAGGGCTCCGGCGTGGGTGGTGGTGTCGGCTTCGGTTGCGTAGCCCTTGGCGACCATCTCGCGGATGAACGCCTCATCGGTCGGCTCCACGTCCCAGCCGAGGGTTTCCGCCCACCAGCCGGCGAGCACGTGCGGTTCCGCCGAATCGACGGTCACCTGGAAGTCATACGCCATACCGGGACATTAACCACCGCCCCCGACATTTTCGGTGCAGCTGGTTCTCCGGGGACGATGGTGAACCGCCACTTGTCCACCCCGCCGCCCATGATTTCGGCGTAGCGGCGGGCGCCGTCCGCGTTCGCGAAGCGGACCTGCTGACCACTGGCGAGGTGGGTGATCTTGACCGCCACGGTGCCTCCTGACACGACTGGTGCTGCTGGGGATCGGGAAATGACCAGGTGCCGGCCCGCGGAGCTTCCCCCTCCGAGGCCGGCTTCCCCAGTAGAACACGTGTTCGAATTCCTCCGCAATCCAGGTCCCCCTCCCGAGCGACCCGGACCGCCCGAGTGGGTGGATCAACCCGCGTGGGAACGGTCGGCGACCCCCGACAGTACCGCCGGTACCGGACCGGGGTGCACGATCCCCAGCTGCTGGGTCGCCCTGGTCATGGCTACGTACAAGTCGTTGTGCCCCAACGGTTCCGCGAGGATTTCGGCTGGATCGACGACCAGTACCGCGGCGAACTCCAGCCCCTTGGCCAGCGCGGGCGTCAGTACGACAAGCGGTCTGGTCAGGTCCGGCTCAAGGGGCACGGACAGCGCCGTCGTCAACCGGTTGCGATGGCGTGGCGGCGTGATTACCGCGAGTCCGGGACCCAGCTCCGAACCGGGATCGGCGACCACCTGCGGTAGCGAAGCAAGCGTGGTCCGCAACCGCCAAGGCGCCACACCCGAAGAACGAACGGGCCGGGGCGGCTCGAGGCCCGGATGATGCGCGGCGAACAATTCGGTGGTGGCGGCCATGATCTCGGCCGGAGTACGGTAGTTGACAGACAGCTGTGCCATCCGCCATCGACCGTCCACATGCGACTGCAGCACGTCCGCCCACGAGGACGCGCCTGCCGGGGTACTGGTCTGCGCAAGATCGCCGACGATCGTCATCGACCGCGTGGGGCACGGCGCATCAGCATCCGCCACGCCATTTCGGACAGCTCCTGCGCCTCGTCGACGACCACGTGGCCGAACGTCCGTCGGGCATCGGAACCCGAACCGGCACCGTCGCGGGAGGGGAAACCGGGGGTGCCATCGGAGCTCGGACCGCCACCGCCGCGGGAGCCGGAGCCGGTGCTGCCGGAACCGGCACTGCCAGCGGAGTCCGCACCAGTACTGGAGCCTGAACCGGAACGGGAAACGGCGCTGCTGCCCGAACCGAAGCGGCGCTGACGTGGGAGCCCGGACTCGCATGGGCGCTGGAGCCGGAACCGGCTTCGGGACCGGCGTTGCCGCGGGAGTCGGGACCGGTGTTGCCACCGGAGGCCGAAACGCCACCGGAATCGGGTTCAGCGCTGCCATCGGAACTGGCACCGTCGCCGGAGTTGGGATCGGCAATGGGGCCGGAGCTGGAAGCGGCGGTGGCGCTGGGGTCGGGACCGGTACTGGCGCCGGAGTCCGGCCAGGCGCTGCCATCGGAAGCGGCGGTGGCGCTGGGGTCGGGAGCGGCACTGGCACCGGAGTCCGGGCCTGGCGTTGCTATCGGGAGCGGCGGTGGCGCCGGTGCCGGAACCCGCACCGGTGCCGGAACTTGGACCGTCGCAGCCGCCGGAGTCAGAACTCGAACCACCACCCGAACCCGAACCACCACCAAAACCGGCACCCAGCACCGCCGCCGCTTCATCCAGTAACGGAACATCCGCCGTACTCCAGTTCCCGGCGGAAACGTGGAGCAACCCGGCCACCACTCCTCCGCTGTCAAAGCAGGCCACACCGCATCCAAAGCACCGGCCACCCCGCATCGGCCGGCAGGGAATCTCGCAGCCGGGCCGCGTCCGTCTCGTCGATCAGCTGTCGTGGGCCGTCGTCCTCGACGGTTACCCCTGCGGCGGCCAGGGCGTGCAGGTCTGCGGGGCTCAGGAGTCCGTCGGCGGTACCTCCGGCCAGGGACTCGCCGGTTTCCGCGAACACCACCCCCTCCATCCGGTCGATCAAGACCTGCGCCAGCACGCTGCCGGAACACCAGTTGGGCCTGGTCGTGCTGCAAGCTCGTGCGGAAAGCGGCATTCACCGCCCGCTGGTGAGCGTCCCGATCCAGCCGCAGCACGTCGTCTTCGAACGAGACTTCGACAGCACCGACCTGCACTCGCGACCGCACCGCCGCCGCCATCTGCCGGGTCATTCCCGCGTGCGTGGTTTCCGGGGTGTCAATCCCGGAACAAACGCCCGGATACAACCCGGCGACAGTCGACGTCACCACCGCGTTCTCGCCCATCCTCGGCAGTACCTGCCCGACTTGGTCGAGGAACACGTCGCCGATGACCAGCACGCCGCGGCGCCGCAGGTACGGCCGCGGGTACCGCAGCGCAAGCCGATGCCGGGCAACGGCGGTTCGGACCGCCCTGCACCACCAGTACCCCGGGGTGGTCCTGTTCGGCTTGCTGCGTGGTCACCGCGGAGCGCATCTGGCCGGTTCGCTCCGCGGTGAGTGCGGCCATCAGGGCGGCTTCCCCGACCAGGACGTCGTCGGTCGCGGCAGCTGGGTCGAGCAGTTCGTCGTCCAGGGTGACGACCGGTCCGGCTGCGGGTCGTGATGCGTCGTCGCGCGCCTTGCGGGGCGGCCATCGTTGCCGGGTGGAACGGCCGGGCGCAGTCGAGGAGCAGTGGTTCGTCGCCGTCGAACAGGCGCAGCCTGCCGAGGTAGATCCGGCGGCGGTCCTGCAGGTCCAGCCGCCGCAGCTCGGACGGCCAGAACTAGGCCGCTGCTTCCGCGCGCAGGGCATCCACCTGCGCATACAGGCCGGTCCAGTACTCCTGTTCGGCCACCATCGGGCTCCCTCCGATGACCAGGGACATCGAGAGTGCCCGTCTTTCCGGCGGCCTCAGCCGCGCAGCATCGCCACCCGCGGCCATCGGTCCAGCCCACGTGCGATTTCCGCCTGCCGGATCGCGCGCAGCTGCGGTCCCCAGGACTCCGGAGGCAACACCCGGAATCCGAGCCGCGAGTAGTACGGCCGGTTCCACGGCACGTCGGCAAACGTCGTCAGCGTCAGCCCGGACAACCCCCGCGCCGCCGCCCACTCGCCGACCGTGTCGATCAACGCCCGCCCCAATCCCTGGCGAGCGTGCGAGGGCAGTACCGAAACCTGTTCCACATGCCCGAAACCGTCGACCTCCTCGGCGATCGCGTACGCCACGACCGTCGGCTCCGCGTACACCCAGCAGCGTCCGCCGGACTGGAATGGGACCAGTTCCTCGACCGAAGGCGGTGCGTCATCGGCGATTTCGGACATCCCGATCGCCCGGAACGGTTCTCCGGCGGCCCGTTCGAGAGCCGGCAGCGCAACCAGGTCGGCCCGCGTCGCGAGTCGGATCACACCGAATACTCGGAAATCACTTTGACGATTTGCTCGGCATATCCGCGCAACGTCGTGATCGCCCTTTCCCGTTCGGCGTCACCGATGCGCGTGGCCGGTCCGACGAGGCTCAAAACACTCGGCCGCAGCCGGTCCGCGTCCACCGGCACCGAGCAGGCCCACACGCCGTCCTCGATCTCGCCCCAGCTCTGCGCATACCGGTTGACCAGGGCATGCTTCAGATCATCGCGGACCTCGGAGCCGCGTTCACGGGCGATCCGGGCGGCCTGGCGTTCGCGTTCGCCGTCGGGCAGCAGGGCGAGCAGCATCTTCCCGGTCGCGCCGACGCCGAGCGGAATGGAATGCCCCGGCTGAAAGGTGAACCGCATGGCCCGGTCGCATTCGACGCGGTCACTGCACACCGCCAATTCCCCGAAATGCTGGAACAGCAGAATGGTTTCGCCGAGGTCGCGCGCGGCCTCTTCCATCATCGGCCGCGCGAGCCGCGCGAGGTCGTTCGCGAGCCGGGCGGCACGCGCGAGCGGCATCACCCGGCTGGTGACGTGGTAGCGCCCGGACCGGGATTCTTCGAGCAGCTGAAGTTCTTTCAGCAGCTGCACATACCGGTACGTGGTGGCGACCGGGCTGCCGATCATCTCGGCCAGCTCCGCGACGCTGGCCTCCCAGCGCTGTTCGGAGAACGACAGCAACAGCTGCAGCACCTTGCGCGAGCTGCTCGCGCCAGCCGTCCGGCGGGGTCCGGTGTCCGGCATCCTGAAACCTCTTCGTGGCCACAAACGGATTCAGTGACGAACGCGTCGGTAAATTACCACAGGTCAGGGCTTCTCCGGGGGGACGAGAAACGGCGTCAGCAGTCCGGGTACGGCCGTATCGGCGAGCGCGAGACCGGCGCCCTCGGCAACGTCCGGCACGTGGTAGTGCCCGCGTCCTGCGGCAACCGGCGCGATCACCGTCACCAGCCCGGCCCGGCGCTGGAACAGCGACCGCTGCACCACGATCCCGGTGAGCCGATCACGCCGTACCGCCACGGTCCCCCGGGCGAGTGACCCCGTCCGCGTCACGAGGTACCGCCCGGTCACCGCGTGCCCGAGCGCGCGGTACCGATCGACGGCCACCAGCACCGCGAACGGCAGCAGGACGAGCGCCGTCTGCCACGGCCAGGCGGGCAGCACGTCCAGCCACGCCAGCGCGAACAACGCGGCCGCGAGCGCCAGCACGCCGAGGACGGCCCGGTTGATCCGCCGGGTCAGCGCCGCCCGGGGATGCCGCGCGAGGGGGACTTTCGCGATGTCCTCGCCGAGCACCTCGCTCGCCACTTCCCGGGCCCGCGCGACCGGCGCCGGTGGCAGCAGCAGCCCGCCGCCGCGGTCCGCGCCCTTGCCTTCCCGCAGTCCCGCCGCCACCGCAACGCATTTCGCGCCGCCCACCATCCGCAGCGGCAACGGTTCCTTGAGCTCGACGCCCCGCAGCCGGTCTTCTTCAATCGACACCGACCGCGTCGTGACCAGCCCGCGCCGGATGTGCAGCGTGCCGCCGGGTTCGCGGGTGAGCCGGAAGTTCCAGAACGACAGCACGTACCCGCCGATCGACAGCACCGACACCACCAGCAGCAACCCTGCCGCCGCCCAGACGACGGTCATCCACACGGGTTGCGCCAGTACCCGCGACGTGAGCTCGCGCAGCGGCCCGAACCGCACCGGATCGAAGTGCAGCTCGCGTGCGAACTGGTAAACGGTGCCGAGAATCGCCCCGACCACCGCGAGCCCGGACAGCGTGAACGGCGCGTACCGCACCCACCGCTTGTCGACCTCGGCGACCAGCGACTCCGGCGGAGCAGCCGCTTCGGCCGGTTTCCGGTGCAGCAGCAAGGTCCGCAGCCGCTCGGCTTCCTCGTGGGTCACCGCGTCGAGCACGAGCTGGTCCTTGCCGGGGCCTTTGCCGTGATCGTGTCGTCCGGTACCGATTCGCACCGCGGAAAGGGAGAACAGCCGATGTTTCGGTTCCGAAACCACGTCGACAGTGCGGATTCGGTCGCGCGGCACCGCGCGCTGCTTGCGCAGGAGCAGCCCGGTCCGCCATTCGACCTGGGTCGCGGTGATGCGGTAGCGCGAGGTCAGGCAGTGCGAGATCCCGGTGGCGACGGTGACCACGGTCGCCGCGACACCGATCCACTGCCAGTTGTTGCCGTGCCCCAGCAACAGCGCGCCGACGAGCAGCGGCAGCGACCGGACCAGGTCGAGCACCGGGCGGATCAGCAGCATCCGGCGGTCGAGCCGGTGCCACGGCGCCTCGGCGGTCCCTTCGGCAAAAACCGGCGCGGACGGCGCGGTCGCGTTCACGTCGCGTCGCCCCGCACGGCCTGGGTGGTGCGGGTCAGCTCGTCGGCCAGCGCGACCGCGGTGCCGTAGTCGAGCCCGGAAATCCGCAGCGGCCCGGCGGCGGACGCGGTGGTGACGGTGAGCCGCGCCAGCCCGAACACCTGCTCCAGCGGCCCGCGTTCGACATCCACCGTCTGGATCCGCGACACCGGCGCGATCCGCCATTCCTGCTTCAGCCAGCCGGACTGCGTGTAGACGGCCTCGGCGGTCGTCTCCCAGCGATGCACGCGGTAACGCCATTGCGGCATCACGAGCAGGTGCAGCGGGGCGAGTACGCAGGCGATCACGAGCGTCACGGTCAGCCACGACGGCGGGTCGTCCGCGGTCGCGACCACCACCGCCTGCACGCCGATCACCAGCAGCCAGCCGACACCTGCCGACGCCGCCCAGTGGCCGATCGCCCGCCGGCTGACCCGGTGCGCAGGAGGCCGCAACACGTTGGTGTTCACCTGCTCAGAGTGCCCGATCGGGCGAGCCGGTGCCCACGACAAGTGTCACCTTGCCCCGATCCGGGTCGTCTTCGGATGCAGCGCGTTACTATTTCCGCCGCGCGCGGGATGGATTCGCGGCCGGGGCGCGTTGTAGGTCGATACGTCCGTGCAAGCGAGCAGCAGGAGGATCCGGTGGGATTCGATCCCGAGGAACTGTACGAGGTGGACTCGGACGTCCCCGACCTGGACGGAGCCGTGCTCCTGCACTTCTTCGAGGGCTTCATGGACGCGGGGTCGACCGGGCGGCTGGTCACCGACCACCTCACCGGCGAGATCGAGAACCGGGTCATCGCGCGCTTCGACGTCGACCGCCTCATCGACTACCGGTCGCGGCGCCCGTCGATGACCTACGCAGTGGACCACTGGGAGGACTACGAGGCCCCCGAGCTGGCCATCCGCCTGATGCACGACACCGACGGGACCCCGTTCCTGCTGCTGTCCGGCCCCGAACCGGACCACGAATGGGAGCGGTTCGCCGCCGCGGTGCGGCAATTGGTGGAGCGCTGGGGTGTGCGGCTCACCGTGGGTTACCACGGGATTCCGATGGGTGCCCCGCACACGCGTCCGCTTGGCGTCACCACGCATGCGACCCGCGACAGCCTCATCGGCGACCACCAGCCGCTGCCCAACCGAATGCAGGTGCCGGGCAGCGCCGCCGCGATGCTGGAGTACCGCTTCGGCGAATGGGGCCACGACGCGATGGGCTTCGCCGCACACGTGCCGCACTACCTGGCCCAGTCGGCGTACCCGGCGGCCGCTCTGCAGGTACTGGAGTCGATCGGCCGTGCCACCGGGCTGCGGCTGCCGGACGGCGAGCTGCGCGCGGCGTCGGAGGTGGCCAACGCGGAGATCGACCGGCAGGTCGCGGAATCCGACGAGGTCGCCGACGTGGTGCGGGCGCTAGAACGGCAGTACGACACGTTCGCCGAGGCGTCCGGGCAGAGCCTGCTGGCCGAATCGCAGGAGCATCTGCCGACGGCGGAGGAACTGGGGTCGCAGTTCGAGGCGTTCCTCGCCGAACAGGGTGGCGACAGTCAGGAACGCTGATCTCGGGGGGCAGGGCGCTGCGCCGCGGCGCGGTAAGCCATGCCTGCGGACCGGACCGTCTGCCAGGCCCACCAGAGCCGGGCTGCCAAGATCGCCACGCGGGACATAGTGGCGTCCGCACGTTGCGGGGAGGCAGCCGGGGTGGGTGTGGCGGGTGACCGGGAAGCAGCGCTCGGCCGCCGGACGGGGTAAAAGCGGCCCCTTCGGAGCGTCGCCGCATTGTCGGCTATCGTCCCCGGATGAACCAGGAGCCCCAAGATCGTTTGACGGCAAGAAAACTGGGCCCGGCACTGCGCCGGAGGGCAGGGCGGGTGCTGCGGGGAGCGTCGGCCCGGCTGCATGATCCGCATTCCGCCCGGCTGGCCGAGCTGCGGGACGAGCTGCAGCGGACCCGCGAAGAACTGCGGGCCGAGATCGTCCGGCAGGGGGATCGGCTTCTCGATCGGGTGGTCGAGTTCGAAATCCGCAGCCGCCGCGACATCGTGTACGCCGGAGACCAGGACGCGGCGCTGGAGAGCAACGTCTTCGCGCGGGAAAGCCTGATCGGGGCGCGGCATTTCGGGAGCCCGAAAGAGACGCTCGAGTACGCGCTTTCGCTCGCGCCCACCGGCGGAATGGCGCTGGAGTTCGGCGTCGCGACCGGCAACACGCTGCGCACCATCACGGCGGCCCGCAAGGCGACCGAGGTGTACGGCTTCGATTCGTTCGACGGGCTTCCCGAAGCCTGGCTCAACGGCATGCCCGCCGGTGCCTTCGCGCGCGACGACCTGCCCGACGTACCCGGTGCCGAGCTGGTCGTCGGCCTGTTCGGCGACACCCTGCCCGGATTCCTGGAGAAGCACTCCGGACCGGTGGATTTCGTGCACGTCGACGGCGATCTCTACAGTTCCGCGAAAACCGTGCTGGACAACGTCGGCCCGCGGCTGCGGCCGGGCAGCATCGTGCATTTCGACGAGTTCTTCAACTTCCCCGGCTGGAAGCGGCACGAATACCGGGCCTGGACCGAGCACGTCGAGAAGACCGGTGTCGAGTACACCTACGAGGCCTACACCTACAACGACAACCAGGTCACCGTGCGGATCACCGGCGGACCGGGGCTCATGGACTGAAACAACCGGGCTCGTTGAGCGGTCCGACGGCGGGGAGCAGCAGGCCGCACAGGTAACCGTCGATCCAGCGGCCGTTGCCGGTGAGATTCGCGGCGAGCCGGACGAGCGGGGCGAGTTTCCGGACCGATTCGGCCAGCGAGTCGCGGTTGCGTTCGAGCAGCGCGGTGAGCCGGTCGAGCTGGGTGAGTACCGGGTCGAGGTCGGTGTCGGCGACGAGACCGGCGAGTTCCCGGCTCAGCTTGCGGGTGCCGTCGAGGAGTTCGGAAACTGCCGATTCGCGGGTACGGACCTCGTCGAGCAGCTGGTTTCCGTCGGTAATGAGCCGGGTCAGTGCTGTGTCGCGGTCGGCGAGGGTGGCCGAGACGGTGCGCGTTCCGGCGAGCAGGTGAGACAGTTTCGCGTCGCGGGAGGCGACGGAGTCCGACAGCCGGGAGAGGCCGGTGAGGGTGGCGCGCACGTCGGCGGGGGTGTGCGCGAAGGTGTCGGAAATCGTGCGGAAGCTGTGCGCCAGCTGAGTGGTGTCGATGCGGTCGACCGTCGTGGCCAGGTCGCGGAACGCGGGCAACACGTCGTACGGGACGGTGGTGCGGCTGCGCGGGATCGGCAGCTGCGGGTCGAGCGACGCGTCACCCGCCGGGTCGAGCGCGAGGTACTTCTGGCCGAGCACGGTCTTGATCCGGATCGACGCCGACGTCCGGTCGCCGAGCCACGCACCGGACACCCGGAACGAAACCCGCACGGATGCCCCGTCGAGGGCGATCCGCGACACCCGGCCGATTTTCACCCCCGCGACCCGCACGTCGTTGCCCGCCTGAAGCCCGGCGGCTTCGCTGAACTCGGCGGCGTACGCGGTGCCGTCGCCGATCACCGGCAGATTCGGGGCTTGCAACGCGGTCACGACGGCGAGCGCCAGCACGGTCAGCCCGGCGAGGGCGGTGCGCACGGGAGACACAGCGGGGATGGTGGCTCACCCACGTGAGTGAGGCCACTCGGATCACCCGAACGGGGAGGTCCACAGAGGACGGTCCGGACGTGACCGGGGTCATCGGAACATCCGGCGCCGCTGCGCCGTTGAACGGGTGACAGCGAGCGCGGGGAACGTTCGCTGAAGCGGAACGGGGAGGAGCCACCAATGCGAGACCTGACCACCGGATTGCACCCGGCACCGGACCTCGTGGACGACACGGACATGGCCCGCCAGGAGGAACGCCGCCGCAAGGCAGCGCTGGCAGTCGCATCCCGGGCCAAGGACGCCGGGGAATGCGCACTGCTGCTGGACATGCTGGGGCTGCACACCCCCGGCGGCAGCCGCACCGAGGTCGCCTGAGTTTCGTCCGGTTCGGGGAAAATTCCCCTGCGGGCCGGATAGGAAATGGTCCTGCCCGCGGGTGGCAGCGTTTGCTCCGAACGGCTGAGTCCGGCCGACGTATCTGTCACCCTGGTGGAGCATCCTGTACAGGGAGGCGGTTCGGGTCGGGACCGGGCCGTAAGGGGAGGGACGCTGTGCGGTACCTGGATGAAGACGATTACCTCAGCCGGCAACGGCAGGCGCTGGCGGAAACCTTGCACCACGGGCAGCGGAAACGCAGTTTCCAGCTGGCCGAGCATCTGGCCGCGGAGGGCGGGGTGCACCGGTCGGACATTCTGGCCGTCACCACGCTTTTCCTCGCTGTGCACAGTGTGCGGGCGGGGGATTTCGAAGCAGCGCAACGGCTTGCCGGCGAACTTCGTAGTCTGGATCGAAGCAGTGTCGACCTCGCGCGCCAGCTCTTCCGGCTCGAGACCGGCCGGGAACAGGGGTGGCTGCCTCGCGAGCATTACGACGAGCTGCTCGCCTACGCCTGGCGCGAGAACCGGCCGGATCTCGTCGCGAAGGTGGTTGCGCTCCAGCCGCGGGACGTGCCGCCTGCCGGATGGTGGGCTGATCTCGAGCGATGCCTCACGGCGCTGCTGGTGTGAAACCGGCGTGACCGAACGCACCCTTGACCACGGGCATTGTCTATAGCAACTTTTGCACTATGCAAGCTTTGTCCGAAGACGTGGCCGACCTCGAACGGCTGACCCGGGTGCTGGTCGCCGTGGCGTGGGACAGCGCGCACGCTGCCCCACGCGGGGTCACGTTTCCGCAGGTGCGGTTGCTCGTGGTGCTCGACAGTCTCGGTCGCGTGCCGTGTTCGCGGCTGGCCGAGGCGATGGGCGTGAACGCCTCGTCGGTCACCCGGCTGGCGGACAAGCTGGAGGCGCACGGGTACGTCGTGCGCGGCGAGGACGAGCACCGGCGGACCGTGGTGACGGTCGAGGTCACCGACACCGGGCGCGAGGTCGTGGCCGGCGTGGTCGACCGGAGGCATCGCGGGCTGGCCGAACTGCTGGCGGAGGTGCCGGTGACGCGGCGTTCGGCGGTATCGGCGGCGATGCGGGACCTGCTTTCCGCGGCGGAAGCGGCACCCGGCGTGCCCACGGCCGGGCCGGGACGGCTGTGAAGGGTACGGCGCGGGCCGCGCATCTCGGCGACTTCGCTGTCCACCCGCGGATGCTCCTGATCACCGCGATCGCGTTACCGGTCGGCGGCGCGGCCGCGGTGGCGGCGTACGCGCTACTCAAGCTCATCGGCCTGATCACCAACCTGGTCTTTTACCAGCGGGTCGCCACGGATCTCGTCGCGCCGGGCGCGCAGCATCACCCGTGGTTCCTGGTGCTGCTCGCGCCGGTCGTCGGCGGGCTCGTGATCGGCTTGATGGCGCGGTACGGGTCGGAGAAGATCCGCGGCCACGGCATGCCGGAAGCGATCGAGGCGATCCTCACCGGTGGCAGCCGCGTCGCGCCGCGCGTCGCGGTACTGAAGCCGGTGTCCGCGGCGGTCAGCATCGGCACCGGTGGGCCGTTCGGGGCCGAGGGGCCGATCATCATGACCGGCGGTGCGGTCGGGTCGATTCTCGCGCAGGGGCTGAAGCTGTCTGCCGACGAGCGCAAGACGCTGCTCGTCGCCGGTGCCGCGGGCGGGATGGCGGCGACGTTCAACGCGCCACTCGCCTCGGTGTTGCTTGCGGTGGAACTGCTGCTCTTCGAATGGCGGCCGCGCAGCCTCGTGCCGGTGGCCGCCGCGGTGTCGGTGGCGACCGTGTGCCGCGGATTCCTGCTCGGTACCGGGCCGATCTTCGGTGTTCCGGTCACCGGTTCCGGGCCAGGGCCGCTCGCCGACGGACTCGCGCTGATTCCCGGCCTCACCGGCGGGTTGCTGGCGATCGGTGCGACCGCCCTCGTCTACTTCGCCGAAGACCTCTTCGGCAGGCTGCCGGTGCACTGGATGTGGTGGCCCGCGATCGGCGGTCTCGTGATCGGGGTCGGCGGCCTGATCGAACCGCATGCGCTCGGCGTCGGGTACGACGTGATCGACACGCTGCTCACCGGTCACGCCACGGCGTCGCTGATCGTCGGGATTCTCGTGGTGAAAACGCTGATCTGGGCGCTGTCACTGGGGTCCGGGACGTCCGGTGGCGTGCTTGCGCCGGTGTTCATGATCGGCGCCGCGCTCGGGGCGGCCGAAGGCGGGCTGTTGCCGCATGTCGCACCGGGGTTCTGGGCGACCTGCGGGCTGGCGGCGGTGGTCGGCGGCGTGATGCGGTCGCCGTTCACCGGCATTGTGTTCACTTTGGAGCTTACGCACGCTTGGAGTTATCTGCTGCCGCTCGTGGTGGCGTCGTTCTCCGCGTATGCGCTGTCGGTGTTGCTGCTCAAGCGTTCCGTGCTGACGGAGAAGATCGCGCGGCGTCGCCTGCACCTCACTCGCGAGTACACGACTGATCCACTTGAGACGTTCTTCGTGCATGAAGTCATGACGCACCAACCGGATGCGGATGTGTCCGGCAAGGTCGTGGTGTATTCCGACGATACGCTGCGGGATGTCGCGAACGAGCTGGCGCTCGGGCACACGACGCATGCGCTGGTGGTCGATCGGCACGATCCTTCGCGGGTGCTCGGCGAGGTGACGTTGGCGCAGCTGCTGCATGCGCGGCGACGGGATCTGCACGAGGAGCATCATCGGGAGCGGTTGCTGGGGCGGTCGGTCAACGTGGGATGAGCTGTCGTTTGTCCACTTTGCCCACTGGGGTGAGGGGGAGTTCTGCTCGGAACTCCACTGTGGACGGTACGAAATGCTCTTTTCCCAGTTCTTGGTGAACGTGGGCCTTGAGCTCTTCTGTGGTGGTCCTGGTCTTGGCGACGACCACGGCGTGCAGCCGGTCTCCGTTGGCGACCACGGCGGCCGCGGTTATGTTGGGGTGACTGAGAAGTGCTTGCTCCACTGTGGTCGAAGCGACCTTGGTGCCGTGCTCGCCGGTGATGATGACGTCGTCGATGCGGTCGTGGAGGAAGAGGTAACCGTCGGCGTCGAAGTGGCCTAGGTCGCCGGTGTGCAGCCAGCCGTCGCCGATGGGCGGGCTGCCGTGGTAACCGTCCATCATGGACAGTCCGCGGACGAGAACCTCGCCGTTTTCGATCCGGGCTTCCATTCCGGGCACGATGCGGCCGACGGACCCGAGCAGCTCGGGGCGGGCGAGGACTTCTTCCGCGGAAATACTGGCGATCATCGGGGCTTCGGTGAGACCGTAACCTTGGCCGACGACTGGTCCGAACCTCTTGAGCGCCTCGGCCATTCGTTGTGGCGGCAGGGGTGCGGCGCCGAGGGAAAGCTGTTGCACACTTGACGTGTCCGTTGTGGACTGTTGTTGCAGGAGTGTGGCGAGTCTTGGTGGGGTAAGGGAAAGTGTGGTGACGCGGTGTCGTTCGATGTCGGCCAGTACTTCGGTCGCGTTGAATTCTCGGTGCAGTACCACGGTATTTCCGCAGCACAGTGCGCCGAGGACGGCGGCGTTGCCGGTCATGTGCGTGAGCGGTGCGGTGACGAGGGCGGTTTTGGTGCCGTCCGGGCGGAAGATGTGGGCCATGCCGTCGTAAATGCCGCTGTGCCGGATGAGTTTGGGGGTTCCGGTGGTGCCGCCGCTGGGGAAAATGGTGGTGACGCGGTCGGGGAGGGAGTCCGGAATGGACGGACTTTTTGCAAGACTGTCGAGATCGGTATCGGTGAGGAGGGTGGCGCCGGTGGCGGCGAGGGCGGCCGCGCGGGCCGGACGGCTTGCGGACGCGGCGATGAGCACCACTTCCAGCCCGCGTAGCTGGGCGGCGAGCTGGGTGAGGACGACCTCCGGCCGGTTGGGGGCGTCGATCGCGATCATGTTCCGGTACTGCGTGAGCCCGCCGGACAGCCGGGTCAGCAGGTCTGCTGCGGCGCGGTAGGTCATCGTGGTGCCGTCGTGGTGGAACAGCACGGTTTCGCCGCCGTCGCGGAGCGCGGAAAGGACGCGGGACAGGAAAAAGCTCACCGGCACACCGTAGCGGCGTGTTGGCCGGGACCGCGGATCCCGGCTACGTTCGCAGTATGACCGCTCCGCCCGCGATCGACGCGGCCTCGAAAAGCTTCCGCCGCGCGTTCGCCGACCTGCAGGCCGGAGTACGCGCCAGGGAACTGTGGGCATTGCTCGCGTGGCAGGACATCAAGCAGCGGTACCGCCGGTCGTCGCTGGGTCCGTTGTGGATCACCGTCGGCATGGCGGTGACGGCGCTCGCGCTGGGCGTGGTCAACTCCGCGCTGTTCGGCACGTCCATTTCCACGCTGCTGCCGAGCATCACCACCGGACTGATCCTGTGGAACTTCATGAACGGCTGCATCGTTGAGGGTTCGTCGACGTTCATCGAAAACGAAGGGATGATCAAACAGCTTCCGGCGCCGGTTTCGGTGTACGCGCTGCGCACGGTGTGGCGGCAGACGTTGTATCTCGCGCACAACCTCGTGGTGTACGTGATCGTGCTGGCGATCTTCTTCGGGAAGCTGACGCAGCCGTACCACCTGGTGGACCGGCCGGGTGCGCTGCTGCATCCCGGGCTGAGCTGGACGATCCTGCTCGCGGTGCCGGCGCTCGCGCTGGTGATGATCAACGGTGCGTGGGTGGTGCTGCTGTTCGGGGTGGTGTCCACGCGGTTTCGTGACGTGCCGCCGGTGATCCAGAGCTTCATCACGATGCTCTTCTACGCGACGCCGATCATGTGGTCGATGGACCAGGTACGCGCAATGAACCAGACCTCGAGGGACGGATTCGGGTCGGTTGCGGTGGATCTGCTGCAGCTGAACCCGGTGTACCACTTCGTGGAAATCGTGCGCGCGCCACTGGTGGGACAGCAGCAGAGCTGGACGCATTGGACGGTGGTGGGCGCGGTGACGGTGGTGGGGTGGACCCTTGCGTTGCTGGTACTGCGGAATTATCGGGCGCGGGTGCCTTATTGGGTTTGAGGGGTTGTGCTGCTCGGGGGTTACGGGCGGTCGGTGAGTGGGGCGGGCTTGGGTTGGCTTGGCTTGGCTTGGCGGAGAGGGTGGCTGGCTGGGCTGGCGGCTGAGGCCGGGTGGCGGGATGCCAGCTGAGGTCGGCGGGGGCGGCGGAGGTTGGCAGGCTGTGCTGGCGGCTGAGGTCGGGTGGCGGGATGGCAGCTGAGGTCGGCGGGGGTTGGCTGGTGGGGTTGGTGGAACCGGGGTGGTGGGTAATCGCCGGACCGTTGGCGGGGTTGGCTGGTTGGGCTAGCCGCTGAGTTTGGCGGGCGAGGCTGGTGAGGTCTGCTGGCGGGATGTCTGGTCAGGCTGGCAGGCGAAGCTGGTCGGCGGGGCGGTTGAGATCGGCTGTCGAGATGGGCGGTACTGGGGCGGTCGGCGAGGCGGCCGAGGTCGGCTGTCGAGATCGGTGGCACCGGGGCGGTTGGCAATCCCCGATCCGAGTGTCACCCGGGCGTGTGGACGTCCCCGCTCGTGGCGGGGGGAGCGGGCACCCTTGCGTGCGACCACCCACGACGGGAGGACGCATGCAAGGCTGGTGGCTCCTGGCGGCCGGTGCCGCGGTGTTCGTGGTCCTGGCGCTGCTGTTCCTGCGCCGTGCGGCCCGGGCCCGCTCGTCCGGCGAGGTCGCGGGGCAGGCCGCTTCGCGCCGGTGGGTGTCGCCGTCCGACGACCTGCCCCGCCGGGCTCGGCATCGGCTCGACGAGGCGCACCCGCTGGCCCGGTACCCGATCGCCCGGCAACGTCCGATGCCTCACCCGCGGGAGGATTCGGCACGGCGGAACCCTGATTGACCGGCGGGGCAATTGCCGGGACGGTGTCGCAGCCCGCGCTGGGCGGCTGCGGTCAGGCAGGCTGGCGGTGCGCGGTTGCGTTCGGGTAGGTCCGGACTGTGGCTGCGTTCGGGCGGGCCCGCGCTGTGCGGTTGTGGTGAAGTGGGCCGTGCTGTGCGGTTGCAGTCAGGCGGGCCACGCTGCGCGGTTGCGTTCGGGTAGGTCCGGACTGTGGCTGCGGTCAGGCGGGCCCGCGCTGTGCGGTCGTGGTGAAGTGGGCCGTGCTGTGCGGTTGCGGTCAGGCGGGCCCGCCCGGTGAGGCTGCGGTCAGGCAGGCCCGCCCGGCGAGGTTGCGGTCAGGCGGGCCCGCACGTGCGGCGGCTCACATCAGGCGGGGTGTTCCTCAGCCGGAGCCGGAGCCGGAGCCGGACGTCCCGGGGAACCGGCCGACTCGGGCTCAACTGCGGGTGGCCCCACCGGCCGGACCAAGCCCAGCTTTCCCGCCACCGCGTACAGCGCGAAGGCGGTCACCAAGGCGGTGATGCTCGGGCTTCCCAGGTCCAGCAGCGCACCTGCCAGTGCCGACAGCGCCCATACCACCAGGGTTGCCGGTACCCAGCGTGGCGCGGTCGGCGGCAGTTGTCCCGAAGTGCGGCTTGCGTCCAGCAGCGGGCGGAATGCGCGGACGACGAAGTACTCCGCCAGCATGATCCCTGCGACCGGCGGGAAGAGGTAGCCCAGTGCGACCGAGTACTGCGTGAACCAATCGAGCGCACCGAACGCCGCCGCGATGCTGCCCAGTATGCCGACGGCGATGGTTACTGCGCCGCGGTGGACTTTGCGGCCGAAGATCGTCTCGATGAAGGACACCAGGGCCAGGCTGGCGCTGTACAGGTTCCAGTCGTTGATCTTGATCGTTCCCAGCAGGATCACCAGGACTCCGACCCAGCCGACTGCTGACACGATGATCGCGATGACGTCACTCGAACCGGCGGCGTGTGCCAGTAGGACACCGGCCAGGCCGATTACGTATTCGCCCAGGGTGACGCCGACGACGGTCTGCTTGACGACGTCTCGGGCGTTGCGGTTGAACCGCGCCATGTCCGGCGTGATCACTGCCCCCACGATGAACGAACCGGCGACCAGTGCGGTTCCCTGTCCCAGGCTCATCGGTGGGCCGGGGGCCTGCGAGGCCACCAGTTCGGACAGCGAATGTCGCGACAATTCAGTGCCGATCGACCAGGCGACCAGGCCGAGGAACACCGGGACCGCTAGGTAGGCGGTCCAGGCCATTGAGGTCATGCCGTACAGCACGATGCCGGTTACCGCCAAGCCGAACACGATTGCCCACGTCCACAAAGGAAGTCCGCCGAACAGGGCGACCAAGCCCTGGGCCGAAACGCCGGACTGTACGCCGAAGGCGAACGTGATGGTGAGGCCGAGCATCAGTGAAAGCACGGCGGCGCCGCCGGTGCCGAAGCCCGTCCAGCGGGCCAGCAGCGCGGTCGGCAGACCCTCCCGTACGCCGATCACTCCGACCAATACCGAGACCAGTTCGATCACCAATGCACCGAGCGTGAGCGCCCAGAATGCGGTCCAGAACGACATGCCGAACCCCAATGTCGCACCGATCAGGAATTGGATCAGTGCCGACAGCTGGCCGAATCGCTGGACCGCGATCCCGAACCATGCGCGACGAGCGCCGGCCGGGACCCGGGTGAGGGAAAAATCGTCAGAACCCGCCGATTTCATGGCAGCCTCCAGGGATGGGTGAATGTATGGTGGATCCCCCGGAAAAGCAGGTTATGCTTGGTGTGCAACGCCTTCGGAGAGATGCGCGTGCACTACTTTCCATTCCCCCTCGACGTGGCGCAGGACCGCAGTGAAACGCGCTTCGAGCACGCCCTCGTCCAGCAGATCGATGTGTGGAGTGTCGAAGACCCAGGCGAAATCGTCGTAAGCGAAACCGCGGGGATTCGAAAGGACTACCTCGCGGGGATCATATTCCCGCAGGTGCTGCAGGAAATCGCCGAGGGAAAGTGCGCTGTCCGGGCCGGAGGCGACGGTGTGCACGAAATTGTCGTCTTCGGTCCACGAATGTGCGGCAATGAATTCGGTGTCCCGGCGGTGTCCTGCCGCGAGCCACTCTTTCGCCAAAGTGAGTACTTCTTCCGGTGCTGGTGCCATGACCAATCCTCCTGGGGATCGAATTCAGAAAGCCCGTACCAGACGGCCGTCCTGCCAGACCTGGGCGATGCGTTTGCGGTAACCGGTGAGGTCGAGGGGATCGCCGTGCACCAGTACGAGGTCCGCGGCCTTGCCGGGTTCGACGGTGCCGGTGCCGTCGTCGAGCCCGAGAAGCCGTGCTGCCGAAGAGGTTCCTGCGCGCAGTACGTCCGAAGAGGACAGTCCGGCTTCGGTCAGCAGTTCCAGTTCGTCGAGGTTTGCGCCGTGCGGGAAGACGCCGCTGTCGGTGCCGAGTGCGATCGGTACCCCCGCGTCGACGGCGCGACGGATCGATTCCAGGTGCGCAGAAGCCACCGCTTCGGCTTTCTCCAGCACTGCGGACGGCAGCCGAACCGCGCCCGCGGCCGCGTCGCGCAGGAGGGTGCGACCGGCGATCAGGGTCGGGACCAGCCAGGTTCCGTTGGCCAGCAACAGATCGATGGCCTCGTCGTCGAGGTATACGCCATGCTCGATCGAACGGACTCCGGCGCGGATCGCCTGTTTGACCCCGGCCTCGCCCTGTGCGTGGGCCATGACGTCGAGCCCGGCGGCGGTGGCCTCGGCTACGCACACCGCGATCTCCTCGGCGGAAAAGTGCGCGTGCCGGGGGTCGTCGCTCGGCGAAAGCACTCCGCCGGACGTGCAGATCTTGATGACGTCGGCGCCTGCCCGCACGAGTTCGCGGACCCGGCGGCGCATTTCGTCCGGTCCGTCCACGATCATGCCGGGCCGTCCGGGGTGCGGGACGAGCAGCCGTACCGTCTCGCCGCTCGCGCTCCAGCCGTCGGTGTGGCCGCCGGTCTGGCCGAGCACGGTGATGGCGGTTCGCAGCCGCGGACCCTCGATCAGCCCGTCTGCCAAGGCTTTCTTGACGCCCGCGTCGGCGCCACCCGCATCGCGGACTGTCGTGACTCCGGTGTCCAAAGTGGTCGCGAGGTTCCGGGCGGCGGCGTAGAACTGGTAGGAAAACGGCTCATGCTGCATCCGGAACGGGTCGACGCCGGAGAACATCAGGTGTACGTGGCAGTCGATGAACCCGGGCAGCACGGTCAGTCCGGTGGCGTCGATCTCCTCGTCACCGTCCAGGCCGGGGCCGACGTCGACGATCCGGCCGGCCGACAGCACCACGTCGCCGTCGGCAACGCCGCTGCCGTCGAAAACCTTGCCACCACGCAGAATCGTCCGGGTCATCCGGCAGCCTCCACCGGCGAGAAGTCCACGTCGTAGCCGAACCTCCGCGGCCCGGCCGCCCGCAAGCCCGCTTCGCTGCGCCAGCGTTCGTCGCACGGCAGCCCGATCACCGCGACCCGGTAGCCGTACCGGATTTCCTCGGCCGGGATCGGCGTGCCGTTCTCGAGTTCCAGCGCCATCAGCAGGTCCGGGGTGGTGGCGACGATGCCGCCGTCGCGCGACGCCACCAGGTACTCGTTGCGGAAACCGAGACGGAATTCCCGGCCCTCGAACGAATCCAGCCCCTGCAGCACGGCTTCCCCGACGGTCCAGCCGCCCTCGGTGGCCCGGCGCACGTCGACGACCTTGCCGTCGAACAGCCGCGCGCCACCGCGTTCCGCGACCACCGCGTCGACCGGCGATTCGTGCCGCTCCCGGGCCGTGCGGACCACCTCACCGAGCCGGGTCGCGAGGCTCAGCGCGCCACGGACCAGCCATGCCTTCGCTTGCGCGCCGGTCATCGGGTACAGCGCCGACATCATCACGCAGCCGGACGTGATCATCACCGCCCGGGCGACCCGATCCGCCCAATCCCCGGTTTCCGTGGTGATCACGACGCGGTTGCCATGTTCGTCCACAAGGGACAGTGGCGTGGTGGAAGCGCCGTAGAGCGCCGGGGTCACGAGGTCGAGCGAGGGGAACGCACGGCCCATCCCGTCGGCGTCGAGCATGGGAATTCCGCGCAGCGCCGCCGCGGTGACCGGGATGACCGCGTTCAACCCACCAGCCTCGGCGGGCGCGAGATGCGTGAACCGGTACCCGAGATGCTCCTCCAGCACGTCGAGTGCAGCGACGACTTCACTGGCCCGCGGCAGTTTTTCGATCACGACGCTCGGCGCACCCATCCCGGCGACGAACGCGATCCGGGCGTCATCCGGTACCTCGGCGACGTCGAGCAGCTGCACCGGGCCGTGCTCGCGGATCGACCGCCGGGCCATCAGCTTGCCGAGATACGGATCACCGCCCCCGCCCGCGGCGAGGATGGTGGCGCCCAGCACCAGGTCGTCGAGCACCGTCTCATCGAGCTGCATGTGCCTGCTCCTCATTCGAACGGACGAAGGAACCGATGTCGCCGACCGCCCGGACGCGCACTCGCGTCGCGTGCGGCAGATAGGCGAGCGGCAGGTCTTCCTCGTCGACAATGCGAACGGTCGCCGCCACCGCACCGGCCTTGATGGCGCGAGTACGGGCTTTCTCGCGGGCCTCGGTGAGCACGCTTTCCCGCGTGCGTTCGGCGAGCGAGTAGACTTGGTCGACCTCGCCGCCGACGTTCGCGGCCGCCGCGCCCACCGCGTTCGCGACCGGTGAATGTTCGGGATGCAGTACCTCGGTGACGCCGGGCAGCTCCCGTCCGACTGCGAAGGCACCGCCGCCGACCGCGACCAGCGGGATGGGTTCGGCGCTGAGCTTGGCGCGTTCCACGGCTTCGGCGATGCGGCCGCGGACGTGGTCGATCACGCGGGTGACGAAGTCCGGAGCAAGATGGGCGACCCGGCTCGGGTCACCGATGTCCGCGAGACCGGCGGCGACGGCGACGTCGGTGAGAGTCAAGGTGTCGCCGCCGAAGACGAGCGCGCGCGTGGTGAGTTCGTGGCCGACACTTTCCGGACCCACGAATTCCTCCCGTACCAGGCTGCCGCCGCCGATGCCGAGCGAAACGACGTCGGGGATGCGGAAGTTCGTCCGGACCCCGGCGAGGTCGATCGCGATCGCCGACTCCCGCGGGAAGCCGCCCTGCAGCAGCCCGACGTCGGTGGTGGTGCCGCCGACGTCGACGACGAGGCAGTCGGGCTCTGCCGATTCGAAAGCCGCGCCACGCATCGAGTTCGTGGGGCCGGACGCGATGGTGAGGATCGGGAACTCACGGGCGAGCGTCAGGTTCATCACCGTGCCGTCGTTCTGGGAAAGGAAAAGCGGCGCGTCGAGGCCGAGGGTGGCGAGTGCGCCGGTGAACCCGTCGACGACCCGGTCCGCGAGCGGGCGCAGCGCCGCGTTGAGCACCGCCGCGTTTTCCCGTTCCAGCAAGCCAAGCCGGCCGATTTGGTGCGACAGGGTGACCGAAGCGTGCGGATGTACCCGGCGGATCGCGTCCCGGGCAGCCGTTTCCGCCTCCTGGTTCACCGGCGAAAACGTGGCGCTGACGACGTACTGCCGGTCGGGGCCGGAAGCACGCGCGATCTCGACGATGCGGTCCTCGTCCAGTGCCTGCAACGGTTCTCCGGTGAACTGGTGCCCACCGGCGACCACGTGGGTCTCCGCGCGCACGGCGGCGGCGAGCCGGGGAGGCCAGTCGACGAGCGGTTCGAGGGTCTGCGGCGGGGTCGCGATCCGCAGGACGACGACCGGGTCGAGCCGGCGAGCCTCGACGAGTGCGTTGAGGAACTGCGTCGTGCCGATCACCACCGCGTCGATTCCGGTCGTGCCGACCCGGCCGACCACGGTCGCGAGTGCCTCGGCGACGCCGGTGAGGACGTCGCCGGTGGTGGCGGTCTTCGCCCACGTGACGATCCGGGAACCGTCGAGCACGGCGGCGTCGGTGTTGGTACCGCCGACGTCGATTCCGATGCGCATCGAAGTCCTCCAGTAAGTGAAACCTGGTGTCCAGTAAATTGAACTTCGGCACAGAGTACGAGCCTGCGGAGGGCTGGTCAAGGAGTTGCGTCCAGTAATCAGGCTGGAGTTTCCAGTAAACTGGACGTCCGGGTATCGTTGCCGTCCATGACGAAGCCTTCCGACGACGCGCCGCCCGAGATCGGGCCGTACCTGCGCGCGCTCCGCAAGCAGCGCGGGCTCTCGCTGCAGCAGGTGGCGCTCGCGACGGGGATCTCGAAGTCGTTCCTGTCGCTGGTGGAGAACGGCACCAACGACATCACCTTCGGCCGCCTGCACCGGCTGCTCACGTTGTACGGCGCGGATCTCGGCGATCTGGTGCCGCCGCGGGAACAGGCGGAGGAGTCCGTGGTGCGGGGCACCGAACGGCGGCTGCTCTACCGTCCGGCGCCGGGAATGGGCGTTTTCATGGCGTCCCCGGACACCCGGCGCACCCTGCTGGCCGGGGTTGCCCTGCTGGAACCGGGTTCGCGGATGCCGGAGGACGCGATCCACGACGGCGAGGAGTGGGTGCACGTCGTCCGCGGCGCGGCGGAGGTCGTGCTCGACGACGGGGAGACCATGGTGGAACTGTCGGCAGGCGACAGCATTTATCTTCGCGGCGGACGGCGGCACCGGCTGGCGAACCCGTCGGGGGAAACCGAGGCGGAGGTGATTTCCGTGCTGTCACAAGGTGGTACGGCTGATCGATTCCGTCGCTGAATGGCAGCGAAAACATGCGTTGGACTGACTGCTCGCAGCGGGCTGATACTCGGTGCCATGACATCGGAAACCGGATCGGAGGAGGCGCCGGACGTCGTGCGGTTGCTGCGCCGGTTCGGGGTGCGGGCGTTTGCGCTGGCTTTCGTCGCCGGGATTACCGGGATGACGACCGTGGCGCTGGTGCTCGGTCTGGTCGGGTTCGGGCTGGTGCTGGTGCGAGCAGGTGGTCAAGGAGCGCGCGGGCGGCGGGGTTGGTGAGGCGTGCCGAGCGGCCGGTGAGGTGGATGGTGCGGGCGAGCGTCGGCTGGGTGACGCGGGCGAACGGCAGTCCGGACCGCTCCGCGACCTGCTCCGGGACCACGGTGATTCCCAGGCCTGCCGCGACCAGGTCGACCAGCAGCGGCACGTGCGACGCCTCGCACACCTGATCCCGGCGGACGCCTGCTTCGGTGAAGGCGCGGTCGACGAGTGCTTGCAGGCCGCTGCCGGTGAAGTCGACGAAGGGTTCGCCGTCGAGGTCGGCGACCCGGATGCGGCGGCGGTTCGCCAGCCGGTGCCCGGGGTAGGTCAGCAGAACCAGGTTTTGGTGCCATCGCCCGAATTCGGTGAGCTCCTCGGGGAGCGGACCGCCCACATAGGACAGATCCAGCTCGCCGGCGGCCACCGCGGCGGTGAGGCCGGGGATGGTGCCCTCCCGGACGCTGATGCGGATTCCCGGGTAACGGGTACGGAATTCGCCGAGCCGGGCGGGCAGGTCGAGGACGGTCAGGGTCTGGATGGTGCCGATCGACACGCGGCCACGGCTCAGCCCGGTGACCGCCGCGACCTCGCCTCGCGCCGACTCGACGTCTCCCTCGATGCGGTGTGCCAGGGGGAGCAGGGCTTCTCCGGCCGGGGTCAGGGTGACGCGGCGGGTGGTGCGGTCGAAGAGCTCGGCGCCGAGATCGGTCTCGAGTTTTCGGATCGACGCGCTCAGCGCCGACTGGACCACGTGCACGTCCTGGGCCGCGCGGGTGAAACTCCGGTGCCGCACGACGGCCAGGAAATGCTCGACCTGCCTCAGCTCCATCCGTCGCCTCCTCTCCCCGGGAAGGTACCGCGGGGAGCGGAGGTTCGCGGGGACTCAGCCGGTCGCGATGTCCGCCAGCACGGCGGCCAGCTCGGCCGGGCGGGTGGCGAACGGGGAGTGCCCACCCGGCAGGGTCCGGACCTGGAAGGGGGAATCCGGGGTCAGTGCGTCCGCCTCGGTGATCATCAGGTCTTGCGTCACCGGGGGCAGCGCGAGGTCGTCGGCGAGGCGGACGTACGTGCGCGGGACCCGGCCCCAGCTGCCCGGCGTCAGCGGGACCGGGGTGGTGAAACTCGAGTACGGGTGGTCCGGCACGAGGAACTGCCGCCACGTGCCGGGGGCCGTCGCGGGCAGGTCGTTCAGGAAGGCGTTGCGGATCACGCTGGTCACCGACGGGTCCGGGGACAGCGGGTTGATCCGGAACGCACCCAGCTCCGCCGGGTCGGACAGGGTCGGGACCTGGACTGCGGACGCGTTTTCCGGCGCGCCGATGTAGTCCGCGAACCGTGGCCGCCCGGCCGGGACGAAAGCCGAAACGTAGACGAGGTGGTCGACCAGGGAAGGGGCCTGTTCGGCGGCGGCGGAAGCGGGGGCACCACCGGCGCTGTGTGCCACCAGGACAACGTTGCGGTACCGCGGCCGGACCTCGCGAAGGGCATCGAGGACGACGTCCGTGCAGTGTTGCATCGTGACGTCCGCCAGCGCGGACTTTTCGGTGTCCAGACCGGGCTGGCCGGGCAGCAGGTACCCGCTCGGGAGGGGCGCGTCCGGACCCGCGCCGGGCAGGTCCAGCGCGACCGACGCGAGCCCGCGGCCGGCCAGTGCCCGCTGGGTCGCGGCCCAGTGCAGTGCCGAATGCCAGGCGCCGGGCACGAAGAGGACGACGGTTTCAGCCGATGTGCTCACGAGAGTCCTTCTGGAACAGCGGGATACGGACGACGATCAGCTCACCCGAGCACCGCACCGCGATCCAGTGCGATATCTCACGAGGGCCGCCACGATACGCCGGAGATATCGTCGAGGGTATGGAAGCCCGTCATCTCCGGTACGCCGTCGCCCTCGCCGAGCACGGGC
Organism: Amycolatopsis jejuensis; assembly: GCF_000717335.1. Classification (GTDB taxonomy): domain Bacteria; phylum Actinomycetota; class Actinomycetes; order Mycobacteriales; family Pseudonocardiaceae; genus Amycolatopsis; species Amycolatopsis jejuensis. Next base: position 396,965 of record NZ_JNYZ01000004.1, on the reverse strand, counting down.
ATTTCGGGCGCGCGGCGGCGTCGCTCGGGATTGCGCAACCACCGTTGTCCACGCAGATTGCCGCGCTGGAACGGGAAATCGGCGAGCGGCTCTTCGACCGGACCTCCCGCGGGGTGCTCCCGACCGCGGCCGGGGACGCGTTCCTCAGCCGCGCCCGCACTGCGCTTGCCGAGATGGACCACGCGCGGGTCGACGCCGGACGGGCGGCCCGCGGCGAAACCGGACGGCTGCGGATCGGGTTCACCGGCTCGGCGCTGCTCGACCCGCTGCCCGGGGTGCTGTCCCGGTTCCGTCGCACACACCAGGACGTGCGGCTTGCGCTCCATGACGTCGACAGTGCCGACGGGACCGCCGCTCTGCTGGCCGGGGAGCTCGACGTCTCGGTCGGCCGGGGCAATCCGCGTGGGATCGGGACGGAGAGTCTCGTCACCGTGCCGATCGGGGCGGACCAGCTGGTGGCCGTCGTGTCGCTGGCGCATCCGTTCGCCGGATGCGCGTCGGTGGACGTCGCGCAACTGTCCGGGGAGGACCTCGTGGTGAGCCGGGAAGCGGCGAACACTTATCTCCGGCCGGTTTTCGACCCGTCCGTTTTGGACGGTGCGACGACGGCCCGCGACATCCACACGATTGCCGGGCTGGCGGCGTGCTGCGTCGGAGTCGGGCTGGGTCCGCAGCGGATGCGGCGCATTGCCCGTAGCGACGTCTGGTTCTGCGACGTGACCCCGGCCACCCGGCTGCCCGACCTGCAGATGTCGTTCCGGCGGACGGACCGCTCGCCGGTGCTCGCCGCGTTTCTCGACGTGGTACGCAAGAATTGCGTGACCGTCGGCGCGCGGCTCGACAAGGTACTCGCCCGCTGAATTGCCACTGGGCGGCACCGATTCCTTGGCACCGGCCCGCGGGTACAGAGACGATGGCGGCGCGAATTGTGTCTACCCCCCAAGGAGAATGAATGGACACCGTGGAGCGCGTCCGGCTGGACGAGGTCGAACTGTCCTGCCGCGTGATCGGCGACGGACCGGAACTGATGGTCCTGCTGCACGGATGGCCGCAGACCGGGGCGTGCTGGCGGTACGTCGCCGGGCCGCTCGCGCGGGGGCGCACTGTGGTGGTGCCGGACCTGCGTGGCTACGGTGCGTCCGGGCTTGCCGAGTCGGGGTACGACAAACGGGCCACGGCAAGCGATCTGGGTGAGTTGATCCGCCACTTCGGCCACGAATCGGCGATCGTCGCGGCGCACGATCGGGGGGCACGGGTCGCCCATCGGTGGGCGCTGGACCGGCCCGAGGAGGTCAAGGCGCTGGCGTTGCTGGACATTTTGCCGACCCGCGTGATGATGAACTCCTTCGACCGCGATTCGGCCAGCGCGAACTGGCATTGGTTTTTCCACCGGCAGACCGGGCTGGCGGAGAAAATGATCTCCGCGGACGTCGAGGCGTATCTCGGGCATTTCTATGCGCGAGTGCTCGAAACCGGTGCGGTGGATCGGGAAACGTTCGAGCATTACGTGAAGGCGTTCAGCGATCCGGGCCATTTGCGGGCGTCGCTGGAGGATTACCGGACGGGGTTCACGACGGATCTCGAGCGGGACGAGGCCGACCATGCGCGCGGGGTTCGGGTGCAGGCGCCGTTGCTGCTGTTGTGGGGTGCCGAGGGCGGTCTTGCCGGGAGGGAGGTGGTGCAGATCTGGCAGGAGCACCACGCCGATCCGGACCTGGTGAGCGGGCGCGCGGTCCCGGGTGGGCATTATGTGCCGGAGGAAGCGCCGCGTGAAGTGCTGGCGGCGCTGGAGGAATTTCTCGCCGGGAAGTAAGCGAACGGGGCTCCCCGCATGGAGCCCCGTTCGTGTTCACACCGCGGTAAAACCGCCATCCACGAGGATTTCCACCCCGGTCACGTACGACGATTCCCCTGACGCCAGGAACAGGATCACGTCCGCGACCTCCTGTACCTCGCCCGTCCGGCCCATCGGCACGCCCTCGACCTGCTTCGCCCGCCACACCGGATCCGCCGAACCGCGGGACGTGCGCATCGGCGGGAGCATGCCGGGTGCGACGGCGTTCACGCGAATACCGTCGGCGGCATAATGGACCGACGCCGTCGTCGTCATCGATTTGATCGCCGCCTTCGACGCGCCGTAACCCAGGTGGACGCCGAGCTGGCCGATCGACGCCGAGATCGACGTCAGGTTCACGATCGACCCGCCGCCGCTGCGCTTCATCGCTGCCGCGCCGTGTTTGATGCCCAGGAACACGCCGCGGGCGTTGACCTGCATGAGGCGGTCGTAGAACTCGGTGCTGGTGAGGTCCGGGTCGAAGGTGCCGCTGATCCCGGCGTTGTTCACGAGCACGTCGAGCCGCCCGTGCCGGTCGAGGAGGTCGGCGACGGCGGTGGTCCAGGACTGCTCATCGGTGACGTCAAGCCGCCGGTATTCCGCCTGCCCGCCGTTCGCGCGGATCTCCTCGGCGACCGCCGCGCCGTCGGTGTCCTCGATGTCGGCGACGATCACCGTCGCGCCTTCGCGGGCGAACGTGATCGCGGCCGCGCGGCCCATCCCGCTCGACGCGCCGGTGATCAGGGCGATCTTGTCGGCCAATCGCATGTGGTGCACCCTTTCGCTGGTACTGGGATGGTCAGTCTGCGCGCCCGAGCGCGCGCAGGGTAGTCCACCGGATTTCCTCCGCCACCACCTCGAGCGGCAGCAGTTCGAGCGCGTCGGAAACCGGCTCGACGCTCACCGGCGGCCACGCGCCGCACAGCTGCCGGATCCGCGAGAGGAACCCGGTGGTGTCGAGGGTCCCCCGGCCGGGGTAGGTACGCAGGTGCCGGGCCTCCCGGGCGAGCGCGACGCCCGGCCGGTCGACCACGTCGGACAGCTGCACCACCGCTACCCGGTCAGCGAGCTTTGCCGAGATCCGGCCGGGCGTCCATCCGGACCGGAAGAATTGCAGGATGTCCAGCACGATTGCGGCGTTGCCGGTGCCCGCATGCGTGACCAGGTCGAGCGCGGCAGCCGGATCGCGAACGACCGAGTACGGCATGAACTCCACCGCGACCGCCGTGTCCGGATGCCGTGCGCACAGCGCCGCGAACTCGTCCGCGACCCGCGGGAGCTCGCCACTGAACGCGGCCGTGTGCAGGCGGTCCGGCTTCAACACGCCGACGAGATCTTCGACCAGGCCGTTGGCGAACCGGACCGGGCCGTCGTCCCCGAGCCGGACCAGTTCCAGCTCGGCGACCGCCAGTCCGGCGTCCTCGATCCGCCGCGGCAGCTCCTCCGGTGCGATTCCGCGTTCCAGCGCCGACACGCATTGCCCCACGGTCAGCCCGATTCCCGGGAACGCACTCGTGCTCGCCGCGGCGAGGATCCGGTCGAATGGCCGGTCGCGGAAGCAGATTGCGCCCATCGTGAGCGGCACCGGCGTTGTCCGGTAAGGGAAAGGCACGGCAGCTCCTTACGCGTTGGTGAGCACGGGCGCCGGGTCCGAAGTGGACGCTCGACGGCTCTTGACGATTACCGCTGTAATGGCGATGGCCGCCGGGACGAGGAGCACCAGGAACACCTGACGGTACGACAGGCCCGCGGCGACCAGCACGGTACCCGCCGCTGCCCCGGCAATGGCGCCGAAGCGGGCGATTCCGGTGGCCCAGCTGGTGCCGGTGGCGCGGATCGAGGTGGGGTAGAAGTCCGCGGACAGGATGGGGAAGCCGGTTGCGACCGAGTTGGTGAACATGCCGAGGATGAAGATCAGCGTACCGATTGCGGCGACGTTGCGCGGGGCCAGCGCGACGAGCACCAGCAGCACCGCGGCGCACGCCATGCCGGTGGCGACTGTGCGGTGCAGGCCGAAGCGGTCCATCAGCCAGCCGATCCCGATGTTCCCGATGGTGCCGCCGACCTGCAGCAGCAGCCCGATCGTCGCGGCCGCGGCGAGCGAGAACCCGACGTCGGTCATGAGCAGCGGCAGCCAGCTGTTCATCAGGTACACGATGAAGAACGCGGCGAGGAACCCGGTCCAGATGGTCAGCGTGCCGAGGCGGAACCGGCGTGACACGAGTCCGGCGACGCGGATCCGGGAACCGGCGGCGGGTTCGTCGAGGCGGAACTGCGTGCCCTCGGGCAGTGGTTCCGGAACGATGCGGTTGACCAGCGCGCCGAGCTCGGACTGGCGATTTTCCTGCCGGGCAAGGAATTTCGGCGACTCCGGCAGCGCGACCACGAGCACGACCGAGTACAGCACCGGCAGCACGCCGCCCGCGATCAGGACCCAGTGCCAGCTCGAGATCTGGACCAGCGCGTTCGTGAGGTACCCGGCGAGCGCGCCGCCGAGCGTGTGCCCGCAGTAGGTGAGTGCCATCATTGCGCTGCGGCGGCGGGTCGGGGCGTATTCCGACACCAGCGTGGTCGCGTTCGGCATCGCCGCGCCGAGCCCGATTCCGGTGAGGACGCGCAGGATCGAGAACCACAGTACGTCCGTCGCGAGTGCGGTGAGTGCACTCATCAGGCCGAAGAAAATCACCGAGAGCAGGATGATCCGCCGTCGCCCGAACCGGTCCGCGAGTGGACCGGCGACGAGGGAACCGATGGCGAGGCCGAAGAGTCCGCTCGTGACGATCGGGCCGAGTTCGGCTTTCGTCAGTCCCCAGTCGGCCAGCAGCGACGGGCTGAGGAAGCTGACCATCGCGACGTCCATTCCGTCGAGAGTCAGCACCCCCAGGCACAGCAGCAGGACCCGGCGTTGCATGCGGCCGACCGGATGCCGGTCGATCAGCTGCTGCAAGTCGAGAGCGGGCATGGTTGTCCTCCGTTGGACAGGGCCGCGGATGCGGCTAAGCGGTGGGGGCGGTGCCGAGGAAAGCGTTGCGTAGCAACGTCTGGAGGGCATCGGTGGTGACCGGGCGCGGGTTCGCGTAGGGGGCGGCGAGCGCTTGATCGGCCACAGTGGACAGTCCAGTTTCGGGAAGTCCCAGTGCCTTCAGGGACATTTCCGCGCCCAGGCTGCGGGCGAGATCGTACAGGCGGGTGGCTGGGTCCGGGCCCAGGTTGAGAGCTGCGTGTGCGGCCGGGGAAGCAGGGAGGTTGAAGGCGAGGACGTGCGGGAGTACGGCGGTGTGCGTCTCGGCGTGTGGCAGGTCGAAGGTGCCGCCGAGGAGGTGACACAGCTTGTGGTGCAAGGACATCGTGGTGCTGCCGAGTGCGGTTCCGGCGAGCCAGGCACCGTACAGCGCGTCGGAGCGGGCGTCGAGGTCGCGCGGGTTTTCGACGATGCGAGGGAGCGCGCTGGCGATGGCGCGGACGGATTCCGCGGCGACCAGGGCGGTGATCGGGGAGCAATCGGGAGCATACAACGCTTCGGCGGAGTGGGCCAGTGCGTTCATTCCGCTCGTGACCGACAGCCCCGGTGGGAGTGAAACGGTCAGTTCCGGGTCGTAGATCACGGTGGTGGGTAAGACTTTTGGGTCGCGGCCGGTGGTCTTGTGGCCGTTGGCGGTCAGACCCCAGACTGGAGTCATCTCGGACCCGGCGTACGTCGTGGCGACGGCGATGATCGGGAGCCCGGTTTCCTTGGCGACGGCCTTGGCCAGCCCGACGGCCGAGCCGCCGCCGACCGAGAGACAACCGTCGGTACCCTCGCTCAGCGCAATGGCTTTCTCCGCGGTGGACACCGGAATGTGCATTACGGCGTGCGGATGCAGGACGGTGTTTGGCAGCGGCGCAGTCAGTTCGGCGGCGAGATCGGCTTGTCCGGGTGCGCAGACGACCAGGAGTCGTTTCACGCCAAGGCGTTCGACCTCTTCGGCAAGCTGATGCCGGGTGCCGGCACCGAAGACAACGCGGCCGGGTCTGGTTTCGTGGACGAATTTCATTGCCGCGTGTCCAGGACGATATCGAATTCGATGAGCCGGAACGGGTTTTCCGTGCCGTAATGCGTGGCCAGCTTCACGTCGTCGACGTCGGTGACCGGCCGGATGAGCGATTCCTTCACGCCGAACACGGCGTCCGAATCCAGATACGGGCTTCCTTCGACGAAAACGTGCGTGGTCACCGGGAAATGACCTTCGGCACCGGCGATCACGTGAATGTGCGCGGGCCGGTTGGGATGGCGTCCGGTGGCGTTCAGCAGGGTGCCGACCGGGCCGTCGTCGGGAATCGGGTAATAGCGCGGAACGACCGTCCGCAGCCAAAACCGGCCCTCTGTGTCGGTGGTGAAAAGGCCGCGAAGATTGCGTTCCGGCTGGAGATCCGGTTGCTGGACGTCGTAGAAGCCCGCGCCGTTGGCCTGCCAGACGTCGACCTGCGCGCCGGGTAACGGCGTCCCGTCGGCAGAGCGGACCCGGCCCGCGAATACGCACGCATCGCCGAGACCGTCGAGGGAAATGTCGTCTCCCAGTTCCCGCGGTGGGGAATCGACCAGATGGAACGGGCCGAGCACGGTCGAATCGGTCGAATCGGCCTGGGCTCGGTGATTGATCGCGTCGACCAGCATCGACACTCCAAGCACGTCGGACAGCAACACGAATTCCTGCCGGGTGTCATCGCATTTGTGCCCGACGGCGGTGAGGAAGTCGATTGCGTGCTGCCACTCGGTTTCGGTGAGTTCGACGTCTTTCACGAACGCATGCAGGTGTGAAACGAGACTGGTCAGTACCTGCTTCAGCCGCGGATCCGTGGTATCGGCGAAACTACCGGCGACGATTTCGGCCGAGCGTTCCTCGGAAAAACTGGCGGTCACCGGGACTCCTCGAGATTGGTTTTCCACGCGGCCGCCGTACTTCCCGTGCGGCGGAGCGTTTCCTCCGCGGCGGCGAAGGCCAGCCGGGCGGCTTCTTCCGCGGGCCGGGCGTCGAGGTCGTCGGAGAACACCTCGACCGACATCGGCAACGGTCGCGCAACTTCGCGCAAGGCGGCAAGCGCCGCGGCCGTGTCGCCCGCCCCTTGACCGGGCAGTTGCCTGCGGTGCCTGGCCTCGTCGGCGAGGTCCGGGCCCGGTTCGGGAAGGACGTCGCACAGCTGCACGGACGTGATCGCCGAGACCTCGGCCAGGTCGGCGACCTGCGCCCCGGAACGGAACCAATGCCACAGATCGACGATCACTCCGGCGTTCGGCCGGTCCGCGGCGGACACGACCTGCCATGCCTCGCCGAGCGTCCGGACGTGGCTGTAGGGCAGGAACTCGAACCCCACCAGCAGACCGTGCCCGGCCGCCCGGTCGCACAGCTCACCGAATGGCCGTACCAGGTCTTCGAGCGGATGCTCGCTGAACATCGGGACGTTGAGCTGGCGGACGCCGATCCGGTCGGCAAAGCGGAACATCGCCTGCTCGGCGGGGTCTTCGACCGTCCAGTCCCACGTGTGCTCCAGTTCGAGCACCCGCATCCCGTGCCGGTCGAGCAGGTCGCGGATCGCTTCGTCGGGCAGTTCGGCGCCGAGGTAGTCGGACACGCGCAGGCCGAGCCCGGTGAACCCGGCGGCGGCCGCGGCCGACACCCTGGTCGGCAGGTCGGCGAACCGGAGCGTGTTCGCGCTGCAGGTCAGGTCGGGCATGTCAGCCGACCTCGCCCGCGGTGGCCGACCCGGCGAGCCACTTCGCGCCCTCGTCGTACAGCCGCTGCACGGCCTCGCCGGTGAGGCCCGGGAGGTCGAGCTTGACCGTGAACCCGGCCTTGGTCTGCAGGTAACCGAGGTGGCGGTAGCCGATCGGGAAACGGGCCAGCAGCGCCGGGTCGAGCTCGAGGCGGGCGGCCGGGTCGACCGGGTCGAGCCGGTCCTTCTCGTAGATCGGCTGGCGGCGCACGATCGTCCAGCGGCCGTCGCGGCGGTGGCAGAAATCGTAGAACCGGCCGGTGCACACGACGTCGACCTCGACCCCGTCGACCTCGGCGCGCTGGTTGATGGTCATCTTGGTCTGCGCGATCGCGCGGTCGCCCGCGAGGTCGGCGGAGTGGCCGCCGAGGAAGTGCAGGATGCTCACGCCGCGTTCGAACCCGTCGCGGCTCACCGCGATGAAGTCCTTGGCGGGGCCCTGGAACCAGGTCGCGGTCATCCAGCCGGCGTCCTCGTCCCAGACGCGCGCGAACCGGTCCCAGTCGCCGGCGTCGCGCCACACCGCCCAGTTGTCGACGAGCTCGCGCAGGGCTTCGCGGTCGGTCTGCACTTCAGGATCCTCCTTGATGTTCACGGAATGTGCGGCGCGAGATGGGTCCCGGCCGTGACGTGGATGACTTCGCCGGTGATGGCGCGGGCGCGGTCGGACAGCAGGAACGCGACCGCGTTCGCCACGTCCACCGGTTCCACCAACCGGCCGATCGGGGACGCGGCGGCAAAACGTTCCCCATAGGAATCGCCTTTCACCGCACTCAGCGGAGTGCGCACGAAACTCGGCGCGACCACATTTGCGGTGACCCCGAGTGCGCCCAGCTCACGGCAGGCGGTGCGGGTCAGCCCGACGAGCGCTGCTTTCGACGCCGCGTACGACGCCGAGGTAGCCCCGCCGAGCCAGGTGCGCGAGCCGACCGACACCACCCGGCCGCTGCCCTGGTTCCGCCACTGCGGGATGCAATGCTTGATCATCAGCGCCGGTCCGGCGAGGTTGACGGCCAGAGTTGCTTGCCAGGTAATGGTTTCCAGGTCGGCCATCGTGTGCTGCAGCTCGATCCCGGCGTTGTTGACGAGCCCGTCGATCCGGCCCCAGGCCGCCACGACCTGGTCGACGGCCGTGCGGACCGAGTCCTCGTCGGTGACGTCGGCCTCGACCCCGAGCGCCTGGTCGCCGAACCGGGCCGCGGCTTCCGGCGCGCCGCGCCGGTCGAGCAACGCGACGCGGAATCCGTCGGCGAGCAGGACTTCGGCGATCGCTGTGCCCATTCCGCCCGCGCCACCGGTCACGATTGCCACGCTCATACGAACTCGAGAATGGTGCGGGCGAGGGCGTCCGGCATGGAGAGCATCGGGGAGTGACTCGATTTCAGTTCGCTTTGCGAATCGAGCCGCGCAGCCATTTTCCGTTGTACATCGGGGGTGCATGCACGGTCGAGTGTGCATACGACGAAATGCGACGGAACCGTTTGCCAGGCAGCTTGGGTGACTTCGGTGTTGCGGACACTGGCGTGCTCTGGGGTAAGCCGGTCGGCGGGATCTTCCGAACAGTCATGATAGAAGGCGTTTCGCGCGGTTTCCGGGGCGATGACAAGGTATTCGCCGTCGCTGACGATGTCGTCCGCGCCTGCTTCCGACCCTGCTTCAGCGTCGTTGATCGAAGCGACCGATTCCCCTGGTAGCAAAGCAAATGCACCCACGAAAATCATTCCGCGGACATTCGGCGCAGCCCCGGCTTGAGTGAGTACTGCGCCGCCATAAGAATGTCCGACGAGCACGACGTCACCGGGGATTTCGGCGAGCGTGCGGGCGAGATGGTCGCAATGGCCCCGAAAAGTGACGTCACCCGGGGCGCGGTCCTTGCCCGGCAAGGTGACCTGGACGGTCGGGTGATCTTCCAGCAGCGGTACCAACTGGTCCCACGCCCAGCCGCCGTGCCACATTCCGTGCACCAGCACGATGGTCGGCTTTCCGGTCATGGCGCGATCCTTTCCTTCAACCTGGCATCCAGCAGATTCGCCGATGGTTCCTTGAGCAGGTACGTGAGGCCGATGCCGACGACGTAGCAGGCGGAAATCACCCAGACCGTGCCCTCGACCCCGATCGGCGCGACGAGCCCGGCCACCACCGGCCCGGCGAACTGGCTCACCCCCGCGCCCAGGTTCAGGATCGCGACCGCACTGCCGACCCGGTGCGGCGCGAGCGACGGCATGATCGCCGAAAGCGGAACGAAGGCCGACAACGCCGCGCCCCATACGACGCCGACGGCGAGCACCGCCCAGAAGTTCGGACCGGCCAGCTTCGGGACGTAATACAGCGCGGGCACGGTGATCGCGCACAGCAGCCCGCCGAACCACGCCACCGTGCGGACGCGGCCGAACCGGTCGCCGATGTAGCCGAACAGGATGTTGGCCAGCACGTTCACCAGCAACATCGTGCCCCAGACGGTCTGCCATTCCGAAGTGGACAGTCCGACCTCGCGGACCATGTGCGTGGTCATGAAGACGACGAAGGCGTAGAAGCTCAGGGTGTTGATCACCCGGACGACGCCGCCGATGCCCACCCGCGGGCGTTCCGCGACGACGGTGAACGCGCCGAGCATCGAACGCAGGCTGCCGCGCAGGTCCGCCGACTCCTTCCGGCGGCCCTTCACCAGCAACAGGACCATCAGCCCGCCTGCGGCGATGAACGCGAGTGACGACGCGAGTGTCGCGAACTCGCCGATCAGCGGGATGACCGCGCCGGCGTAGTACGAGCCCAGCACGCCGAGCCCGAGGACGGAGAAGAACCAGTACCAGCCGACGGCCTTGCCGAGCACCGCGCCGGGCGTGTCCATCGCGACCCAGACGAGGAAGCCGTAGGCGAAGAGCGGGTATCCGAGGCCGCGGACGCCGAAGCCGGCCAGCATGAGCGGGAAGTCGCCGCGGGCCAGCGCGAAGAGGAACACCACCTCGAAGACGACCCAGAGCGTGAACCCGGCGAGCATCACCCGGCGCGGGCCGAACGCCTCGGCAAGCGCGCCGGACAGCCACGCGGCCACCGCCACGACGAGCCCGTAAACGCTCCAGAGCAGGGAGCTCTGCCCGGTGCCGAACCCGCGTTCGGCCAGGTAGGGTGACAGAAAACCGGCTTCGATGCCGTCGCCGACCATGAAGAGCGTGAGCGCGACGAAGCCCCAGCGCAGGTGGGGGACGAGCCCTTGGCGCGTCCAGAAACCGGCGTTCACCGGGATGTCCACACAGTGGCAACAGAGATATGGGGAGTCAGCACCGGGAGAACCTCCTTGTTCCGGGTTGCTGACGGCGATCCTGCGGCTCGTGCGGGGTCGTTCGCCAGCGTTCATTGCCATCCAGTGGCAACGCTGGCAAGCTCGTGATCCTGGACGCGGGGAAGGTGGGGATGTGGCTGGACGGACGAACACCCCAGGTCAGACGGTCTCGCGGCGGCTGTTGACGGTTCTCGATTGCTTCGACGTCGCGCACCCGGCGCTGTCGCTCACCGACGTCGCCACGCGCAGCGGCCTGCCGATCTCGACGGCGCGGCGGCTCATCGGTGAGCTGCGGGCGTGGGGCGGCCTGGAGCGGCTGGAGGACGGCCGGTACCGCATCGGCATGCGGCTGTGGACCATCGGCACGCTCGCGCCGCAGCAGCGCGGGCTGCGGGAGGCGGCGCTGCCGTACATGCACGATCTTTTCCAGGCCACGCAAGAAAACATCCAGCTGACCGTGCTGGAGGGCACCGAGGCGCTGTGCGTAGAAAAGATCTCCAGCGACCGTGCGGTACCCACGCAGACGCACATCGGCGGACGGCTGCCGCTGCATGCGACCGGCGTCGGCAAGGCGATCCTGGCGTTCTCCGGGAAGGGCCTGCTGACCACGGTCGCGGCAGGCGGGCTGTCCCGGATGACCCCGCACACGATCACCCAGCCCGGGCGGCTCGCGTCGGCTCTCGCGGAGGTCCGCCGGTCCGGGGTGGCGTATTCGTACGAGGAGATGACCCTGGGTGCGGTTTCGGTGGCCGCGCCGATCCTCACGCTGGACGGCGGGGTGCGCGCGGCGCTGGGCATCGTCGCGCATTCCCGGGCCGCGGTGGACCGGCTGGCCCCCGCCGTGCGGACGGCCGCGCTGGGGATCGCGCGGTCGACCAGGTGAGGGTCGGGCCGGGTTGGCCGAGGCGGAGGGTCGGGCCGGTTCGGCTGAGATGGCGGGTCGGGCTGGTTCGGCCGAGATGGCGGGTCGGGCTGGTTCGGGCGAGGGTCAGGCGAGCTCGGCCGACACGACCGACGGCAGGTCGCGCAGGCAGCCGAGCAGGCCGTCGAGGGCGTCGGGCGCGACCAGGACCGTGCAGACCATGCTGGCTTCCCGGACGCCTTCGCGGACGTCGACGGACAGCTCGTGGACCAGGCGGCCGTGCTGGGTCAGTGCGCTGACCAGGCCGGGGATCTGGTCGATGCCGCCGACGAAGTACGTCGCAATCCGGCGGCGGACCAGCATGGCCGGGGTGGGGGTGTAGAAGGTACTGGAAGACATGGCGCTTCTCCGGAAATCTGGCGGTTTCGTGGAAGGGCCAGGTCCCGAAGGGGAGTCACGGCATACGCCGGCATCGCGCGCCGGCAGCCTGGTTCAGCCGGCGCGCTGGGTTACGAGTCGCTCGGACGTCAGGATGCGCAGCACGGCGTCAGGTTAACACGTCACCGCGGGTAGTCAACCCGGTCGTCCACAGTGGACCTGCGATACCCGGGCAAGGCGCCGGACCCGCGGTACCCTGCCGGGACTGCGTTCACGCGAGACTGGGGAGTCCACATGTCCACCACCCACCACCTGGCCACCGACGGCGCCGACATCGTCTACGACGTACACGGCCGCCCCCTCGCCGACGGCCTGCGGCCGCTCGTGCTGATCGGCCAGCCGATGGACGCAAGCGGGTTCAGCACGCTCGTCGGGTACCTCGAGGACCGCACGGTGGTCACGTACGACCCGCGCGGCCTTGGCCGCAGCACCCGCAGTGACGGCCGCACCGACCACACCCCCGAGGTCCAAGCCGAGGACGTACACGCGGTGATCGAGGCGCTCGGCTCCGGCCCGGTCGACCTGTTCGGCAGCAGCGGCGGCGCAGTCACCGCCCTCGCGCTGGTAGCGGCACACCCGAACGACGTGGTCACCCTGATCGCGCACGAGCCGCCCACCATCCCGGTCCTGCCCGACGCAGCAGCCGCCGAACGAGCCCGCAACTCACTCACCGACGTCTACCGAGCCCGCGGCTGGGGCGCGGCCATGGCGGGATTCATCGTGCAGACCGGCTGGCAAGGCGAATTCACCGACGAATACTTCGCCCAACCCCCCGCCGACCCAGCACAATTCGGCATGCCGACAGAAGACGACGGAAAACGCGACGACCCACTCCTGTCGGACCGGTCGTGGGCAATCAGCAGCTACCACCCGAACGTCGAGGCACTCAAGGCCGCTCCAACCCGCACGCTGATCGCAGTAGGCGAGGAAACCGGCGACACCTTCACCGGCCGCACCGCCCGCGCAGTAGCCGCCCTGCTAGGCCAGGAAGCAACAGTCTTCCCCAGCCACCACGGCGGCTTCATGGGCGGCGAACACGGCTACGCCGGAAAACCGGAAGCCTTCGCCACCCGCCTACGTGAGGTACTGGGGTGACGTCCGTGAAGGGAACCATCACGGAATCTAATTCCCTCATGGTTCCCTTCACGGACTTCCCCCACCGCCCAAGCCGCACGCGCGAACCCCACGAAACCCGGGCAGCCAGCCCCCGCCCTGCACCCCGATACGAAGCCAAAACACGGTCTGAGGGTGGTTGTCAAGGCATCTTTCCCGCCTTGACAACCACCCTCAGACCGTAGTCACGGTCCCGGCTTCGGGGTGCCCCACCAGTCACCCCGCAACAGGAACCGGCGTTGCACGGACAGGCAACACCTCTGCCCGCGCCGACAACACAGCCCCCGCCTCACACCGGCACACTGAGGACCCCCACCCCCCACCGGAGGTCCAAGATGACACAGTCACCCCCCGGCCTCCGCCCCAACGCCCTAGGTACCGGCGGCATCGCCTTTCTGGTCCTGGCCGCAGTAGCCCCGCTAACCGGAATGGTGGTAATCGCCGGTCTGGGAATAGCGCTTGGTAACGGCGGCGGAATGCCAGCAGCATTCCTCCTGGCCGGACTAGTACTCCTCCTCTTCGGCATAGGCTACGCACGAATGAGCCGCTACGTCTCCAACGCAGGCGGCTTCTACACCTACCTCACCATCGCCCTAGGCCGCCCAACCGGCCTTTCCGGCGCATTCATCGCCCTGGCCGGATACAACTGCTTCGTAGCCGGAGCAGTAGGCACCTCAGGCGCATTGACGTCCGGCGTCTTCAACACCGTCTTCCACCTGAACCTACCCTGGGAATTCTGGTCAGCATTATCAGTGCTGGCAGTATTCCTGCTGAGCCGCCGAGGAGTAGACGTCTCGGCAAAAGTCCTGGCCGTCTCCCTCATCCTGGAAGTAAGCATCCTCGCAGTATTCGACGTAGCAGTACTGGCAAAATCAGGCTACCAATTCACTGCATTCTCCCCGGCAATAGTAGCCTCCGGCTCAATCGGCCTAGGACTACTATTCGCCGCAACATGTTTCATCGGCTTCGAAGCAACAGCACTCTTCAGCGAGGAAGCCCGAGACCCCAACCGCTCAGTACCCCGGGCAACATACATCGCCGTAATAGCCATCGGCATCTTCGCCGCCATTACCTCCCTGGCCCTGGTAAGCGCAATCGGCGTCGAGAACGCAAAAAGCATCGCCCAAGACCACCTGGCAACCGGCGACCTCCTCCTGGCCACCTCGCAAAACGTCCTGGGCACCGCACTCACCGACATAATGCAACTGCTCCTGGTCGTAAGCCTATTCGCCGCCCTATTGGCCCTCCACAACTCCGCAAGCCGCTACATCTACGCCCTGGCCCGCGACGGTGTGCTGCCAAAAGCCTTGGCCCGCACAGTTTCCGGCACTCCCCGCAACGCGAGCGCCGCACAACTCGGCTTCGCCACGGTAGTCGCCGCAATTTTCGCAGTGCTGGGTCTGGACCCGGTAGCCTTCCTGACCGCGTCGATGACCGGCTTCGGCACCCTCGCGATCCTGGTCCTGCAGGCAATGGCATCGGTCGCCGTGGTGGTCTTCTTCCGAAGAAGGCGCGACCCGCATTGGTGGAGCACCTGCATCGCGCCCGGCCTCGGCGGCCTCGGACTGCTGGTGGTGATCGTGCTCGCCGTACAGAACTTCCCGACGATGGCCGGTTCCGACGCAGCCTGGATCGCCCTGCTGCCATGGCTTCTGCCGGTCCTGATCGTGGTCGGCATCGCAGTCGCCGCGTACCTGCGCCGCCGTCGGCCGGAGACCTACGCCGCGCTGGCCCCTCGCCAGTGGCAATCGCCCCAGGTCCGTGAAGGGAACCATGAGGGAATCTGATTCCGTGAAGGTTCCCTTCACGGACTTCGGGGCTGCTAACCCCGGGGCAGCCGGGCTTGCCGGGTGGACAGGAATGCCCGTTCGGTTTCGTTGGTGGCCAAGGTGATTGCGTCGCCGTAAGCCGCGATCGCCTCCGCCGGACGGTCCAGCCGGGCGAGCAGGTCGGCGCGGGTGGCGGGCAGCAGGTGGTAGCCCGGCAGGTCCAGGGTGTCGACGATGGCCAGCGCCGCCGCCGGACCGTGTACCTCGGCCACGGCGACCGCGCGGTTGAGCGCGACGATCGGCGTCGGGCGGAGGTGCAGGAGTTGGTCGTAAAGGGCCAGCACCTGCGTCCAGTCGGTGGCCGGTCCGTCCGTGTGCACGGCGTTGATCGCGGCCTGCAGCTGGTACGGCCCCGGCTGACCGCGTCGCAGACATTCCCGCACGAGCTCATGCCCCTCGGCGATCAGGTCCGGGTTCCACAATGACCGGTCCTGCTCGGCGAGCACCACCAGCTCACCCGAAGGTCCCACGCGCGCCGGGCGGCGGGCCTCGGTGAGCAGGAGCAACGCGAGCAGGCCGAGCACCTCCGGCTCGCCGGGCATCAGCTCGGCGAGCGCACGGGCCAGCCGGACGGCCTCCTGGCACAGATCCGTCCGCACCAGCTCGCCGGACGTCGCCGTGTAACCCTCGTTGAACACCAGGTACAGCACGGTCAGCACGGGTGCCAGCCGATCCGGGAGCTCGGCAGCTTCGGGGACGCGGTACGGGATCCCGGCGTCGCGGATCTTCTTCTTCGCCCGCACGATCCGCTGGGCGACGGTGGTTTCCGGCACCAGGTACGCCCGCGCGATCTCGGCCACCTCCAGCCCGCCGAGCAGCCGCAGGGTGAGCGCGGTCTGGGCGAGCGCCGACAACGCCGGGTGACAGCAGGTGAAGATCAGGCGGAGCTGGTCGTCGCGCACCGGTCCGGCTTCCGCGGGTTCGCCGGGCTGCTGCAGCAGGAGCGCTTGCGCGTGGCGGGCTTCGCGGGTGGACTCCCGGCGCAGGCGGTCGATCGCCCGGTTGCGCGCGGTCGTGACGATCCACGCACCCGGGTTCGGCGGCGGCTCGTCCCACTTCCGGAGTGCGACGGCGAACGCGTCCTGCACGGCTTCCTCGGCGAGCCCGATGTCGCCGAGCATCCGGGTGAGGGTGGCCACGCACCGGCCGTATTCGTCCCGGTAGATGCGGTCGAGGTCCATCCGGCCCCAGCTCCTTCCGGCTACGAATGCGGGCACCCCCATTCGACACCAGCGCGTTCAGCCTTTCGTCTTCGCCCGGTCGAAGGCCCACCCGGCGAGCCCCATCCCGGCCAGAGCCAGCACCAGCAGCACCACCAGCTGCCCGGCCCAGCCACCCGGTACCCAGCCGAAAATGCCCCAGAGCTGGGCGTCGTCGCGGTCGAAGAAGCTGCGGATCACGGCCTGCGCGGACACGATCGTGATCACCATGCCCGCCGCCTGCACCGCTCCGTAGGCACCTTTGCTCATCATCATTCCTCCCTTGACCTGGGGTAAGTGTCACCCGCGGCGAGCGGGCCGCACATCGGGCGCGTGGCGAACGCGGGTCCGACTTTGGTCTAGGGCGACGCTCGCCCGCAGGCGGCTGCACGGCCGCGGCGGATCGGCGAAGATGGGGCGGGTGAGCGTTCCGCAGGCCAGGCTCAAGCCGTGGCAGCACGGATGGCGGCTGGTCGTGGCCGTCGTCATCGGCCTGCTCGCCTGGGTCTCCGTCGCCTCGAAGCTCCCGCCGGACTCCGAAGATCCCCGGATCGGGTGGCTGATCTTCGGCGACCCGGCGGTGGCCGCCGGATGCCTGGTCGCGGCGATGTGGCGGAGGCGGTACCCGCTCACGGTCGCCACCGGGGTGGTGGTCGCCTCGGCCGTGTCCACGCTCGCCGCCGGGGCGGCGCTGCTGGTGCTGGGGTCGCTGGCCACCCGGCGGCGTCCGCTGGAGACCTCGCTCATCGGGGTCGCGTGCGTGGCGACGGCGCTGGTCACCGACAGCCTCTATCCCCGGACCGGAGAACCCGACCCGTGGTGGATGCTGCTCACCGTGGCGAGCCTGGCCACCGGGATCGTGGTGGCCGTCGGCGCGGCGATCGGGGCGCGGCGGGAGGAGCTGCGGTCGCTGCGGGAACGTGCGGAGAGCGCCGAACGCGAGCAGACCGCGCGGGCCGCCGAGGCGCGGATCGTCGAGCGGCACCGGATCGCCCGCGAGATGCACGACGTCCTCGCGCACCGGGTTTCGCTGGTCGCCATGCAGGCCGGGGTGCTGGGACATCGCACCGACCTCCCGGCCGAGCAGGCCACGGTCCTCGCTCGCGGCATCGCCGACGGCGCGCACCAGGCGCTCGAGGAACTGCGCGACGTGCTCGGGGTGCTGCGGGCGAACCCGGACGGGCTCGAACCGCCGCAGCCGTCGCTCGCGAACCTGCCCGCGCTCGTCGCCGACGCCCGTGCGCTCGGTGTGGCCGTCACGTACACGCCCGATTCGATGGACTCGCCGCCGGACCTGGTTGCCCGCACGGCATATCGGATCGTCCAAGAAGGACTGACCAACGCCGGGAAGCATGCGCCGGGAGCCGAGGTGGTGGTGACCGTCGAGGGGGCCGAGGGCGAGGGACTGCGGGTGACGGTGCGCGATTCCGGGGCGGCGCGGGGCGAGGCGCCGCCGCCGTCGTCGGGGTTCGGGTTGCTGGGGCTCGCCGAACGGGTCGGGCTGGCCGGTGGTGAACTGGACCATCGCGCGGACCCCGGCGGCGGGTTCGTGCTCAGTGCGTGGCTGCCGTGGCCGGCGCGCGGCGAAGGGAGCGAATGAGTGGACGTGGTGATCGTCGACGACGACCAGCTGGTACGGATGTCGTTGCGGCTCATCCTCGACGGGGAACCGGACCTGTCCGTGGTGGGCGAGGCCGCGGACGGCAACACCGCGATCACCGAGGTCCGCCGGTTGAAGCCGGACGTAGTGCTGATGGACGTGCGGATGCCCGGCCGCGACGGCCTGAGTGCCACCGAGGAGATCCTCACGTGGCCGGAAGCGCCGCGGATTCTGGTGCTCACCACGTTCGATTCCGACGAGATGGTGCTCGGCGCGCTGCGAGCCGGTGCGCTGGGTTTCGTGCTGAAAGACACGCCGCCGCCGGACATCCTGGCCGCGGTACGCGCCGTCGCGTCCGGAAACCCGGCGCTGTCCCCGGCCGCGACGAGCCGCCTGATCACCGCGGCAATGGGCCCGCAGTCATCGGAAACCCGCCGCACGGCCCGGGAATCGGCACGCACCCGGCTGTCCGCGCTGACTGAACGCGAGCTGGATACGGCCCGCGCTATTGCGTCCGGACTGTCGAACGCGGAGGTGGGCGCGCGGTTGCACATCAGCGTGGCTACGGTGAAGGCTCATACGAGCAGCTTGTTCACGAAACTCGGCGTCACGAACCGGGTGCAGATCGCGCTGCTGGTCCGCGATGCCGAGGAGTGAGCCGGCGGTGGTTCAGAGGATCCTGATTTTGTCGATCCGCACTCCGCCGGGATGATTCGGGAAAGTGAAGACGGTGCGCTTGCCGATGGGAGTGGACGGCTGCCATTTCTTGTCGCCGTGCCATTGAACGCGGTTTTTTCCGGTGGAGATCCTGGTGAGCCACATGTCGGCACCGCGAGTGCTCGACTTGACGTCCATTTCTCCGCCGTTGGCAATGCAACGGTCTTCGCTGGGAGCGTCCGTGACGTGGATCGTGATGCGCAGGTAATCCGAACTGGTACAGGGCACTTCATTGCTGAGTACCGAGGCGGCTGCGGGTGTTGCCGGAATTGCTGCGGTCAGGACGGCAGCCATTGCCGAGACCAGCACTGCAGTGGTGGCTGAGCGAAACACCGGGTTCTCCTTTGCGAGTCGTTTCGCAAACCGACGATACTGGCCAAGAACGTCGAATCCGGACAATTGTGCACGTTCGGTCAGCCGGTGGTGCATTTTTGACTACTTGTGACGTTTGCGCGGGATCCTTCACCTGGAGGTGCGGGGGCGGCCCGGTTGACCGCCCCCCGCACCGGGTTCAGCTGCAGGTGCCGTCGATACTGCAGGCGCCAGGGCGCTCTTCCAGCAGCCGGGTCACCTCTGCCGCGAGTGCCATGTCTTCCACCGCACCGAAATGGTGGCTGCGGAGGTTCCCGTCACGATCGATGTGCACCATCGAAGGCGTGCCGCGCATTCCGTACCTGCCGAACGTGACCGGCGTCGAACCGCTGTCCTCGTGTGCGTCGACTCCCACCGGGAAGCGGATCCGGTACTCGAACAGGAATGCTTCGAGGCTGGTCGGCGTCATTGCCTCGTGGTGTTCGAACACGCTGCGCAGGCCGATCGGCGAGGTCGAGCGGCTCGCTGTTGAACCACCGGGTGGTCCGCCAAGCCGGAGCGGAAGTCACCATCCGGAACCGGAGTATGGCTGCGACCACAGCGTGACCTGCAGTGTCACCGTCTTGAACCACGCCTGGAACATCGCCTCGACCTCTTCCTCGCTGTGGCCGCCCGCGGCGAGGAACGGGCGCATCGTCGCGGTGATCGGGTAGATGAAGGCCACCAGGTACCGCAGCGGGATGTGCGGGACGGAGTCGACCGCGTCGGTCTTGTTCTTCTTCTCGGACGTGTGCCGCAGGGCGATTTCCTGTTGGTAGGCCAGCCAGCGCTCGTCGTACGGGCGGTTGCAGGTGTCGAGGATCCACTGTCCGAACCGGACTCGCACCCGGTCGAGGTACTCGCCGATCGGTTCGCCCGACGGGGTCGAGAAGTACGCGAGCAGGTGCGGGTGCGAGCCGACGAAGCCGTACCAGACGTCGAGGACCTGGTCGATCTGTCCACTGAGGACTTCACCGGCCGTGCGCAGCGCGGCCTCGTCGTCCGGTCCGAAAAGGACGGTCGCCTTCAGGTTTTCCAGGTCGGCGAGGGTGACCGGTGATGCGGCCAGTGCAGGGTCGTCGGGGGTGTAGCCGGGGATGGTGGGAGTGGTCATTTCGGGCTCCTTACTCGATGGGTTGTCCGTGCAACCGGCTGGTCTGGTCGTCGAGACGGCCGTCCAGCCGGGTGCGCAGCAGCCGGATCCAGGATTCCGGCAGGATTTCGGGGTGGTCGAGAAGACGGTTGGCCGCAA
Organism: Amycolatopsis jejuensis; assembly: GCF_000717335.1. GTDB lineage: Bacteria > Actinomycetota > Actinomycetes > Mycobacteriales > Pseudonocardiaceae > Amycolatopsis > Amycolatopsis jejuensis. The sequence goes on along the minus strand of NZ_JNYZ01000004.1, from coordinate 376,739 downwards.
CGAGATCGTGCCGGTCCACATTGATCACTCGGTGCACCTCGGCGACGGTGATTCCGTGCTCGGGTTCGTGCAGCAGCTCGATCCCGTCTCCGGTCTCGACGTACCCGGGGCGCAGTACGCGGCAGTAGATGCCGGTGCGGCCGGTGCGCTGGGTCTGTACGGCCAGGTCCGGAATTCCGTGGTACGCCGCGAGTTTGTAACAGGGCCGCCGCGGCTGGGTGACTTGGAGTATCACAGTGCCGACGACGTAGAGCGCACCCATCACCGCGTCGGTCTCCATGATCCCCGTGGTGGTGAGGTTTTCGCCGAACGACGGCGGGGTCAGGTCGCCGAGCCGGTCCGTCCACTGAGGATAGTGCTCGGCCGGGTAGAGGAGTACCGCTTTGTGTGGTCCGCCGTGGTGTTTCCGGTCGCCTTGTTCGTCGCCGGCCAGTCCGAGCTTTCCGACCTCGACCCGGCCCTCGACCGGCGTCTTGCGGAATCCGGAAAGGACAGTCCCGCCTCGCCAGGGCAAGGGAACCACCGGTCCGGTGGAGACGGTGCGTACCTGCATCATCGGGACGTGGCGTGCTTGACCCAGCGGTCGAGGATCTGCGCACCCACCGCCGCAATCGACCGGCCGACGTGCGGCTGGATCACCGTTCCCTCCGGCAGGTGCGGCGAAACCGTCTTCAGCGCTTCGGGATCCAGCTCGACATGGAACTGCAGGCCATACGACGCCCCGACGCGAAACGCCTGGTGCGCGTAATCGTCGGAACTCGCCAGCAGCACGCCGCCTTCGGGTAGCGCGAAAGTGTCGTCGTGCCAATGCACCACGGGCAGCAGCGGACCGGACGGGCCGAGGACCGGGTCGGACAGTCCGGCCGGGGTCAGCTCCACCGTGCCCGCGCCGACCTCGCTCGCCGGACCTCGCTCCACGCGTGCCCCCAGCGCACCGGCCAGCAGCTGCGCACCGAGGCAAACGCCGAGCACCGGGCGGTCGTGCCGGACGCATTCGGCGATGAGCGCTCGTTCCTGCGCGAGATGGGGGAGGCCGTCGAAGGCACCCATCGGCCCGCCGAGGACCACGAGCACGTCGAGGTCCGCCACCGACGGCAGCGGATCCCCTTGGTACACCCGCACGATCTCGACCTCGGCGCCCGCCGCGGTGAGCGCGGGTGCGATCAGGCCGGGCCCCTCGAACGGAACGTGCTGTACCACGACCGAGTGCATTCCGGGCCTCCTTTCTGGAGTCATTCCGGATCTCCCTTGTGCCGCCTCCGACAGCATGCCACACTATCGCTAGGAGTCCTACCTAGTTGTCCGCCGCCCGGAGGAGGGGAGCCGTTCGTGCAGGTCGCCGACCCGGTCGCCGCGCTCCGCGGGGCGTCGCTCCGGATCACCCGGCAGCGCATCGCCGTGCTCACCGCCTTGCGGCACACCCCGCATGCCGGGTTCGAGCACATCCGCGACGCGGTCCGCAAAGACCTCGGTTCCGTTTCCTCCCAGGCGGTTTACGACGTACTGGGCGCGTTGCTCGGGGCCGGTCTGGTGCGCCGGCTCGAGCTGCCCGGTTCGCGTGCGCGCTTCGAACTGCGCACCGACGACCACGACCACCTCGCGTGCCGGGTCTGCGGCGCGGTGACCGACGTCGAGCGCACCGACCTGCCGCCGGTGAACGAGCACGGCTACCACATCGACGGAGCCGAAGTCACGTACTGGGGCACCTGCCCGTCCTGTCTGTCCGCCACACCGAAAGAAGAAGAGCAATGACCTTCGCTGACAACACCGACCCGTTGACGACGGCCGCCGGTGCCCCCGTCGCCGACAACCAGAACAGCGTCACCGCGGGTCCGCGCGGCCCGGTTCTGCTGCAGGACCTGTGGTTGCTGGAAAAGCTCGCGCATTTCGACCGTGAGGTGATCCCGGAGCGGCGGATGCACGCCAAGGGGTCCGGCGCGTTCGGGAAGTTCACCGTCACGCACGACATCAGCCGGTACACCAAGGCCGCGCTGTTCGGCAAGGTCGGCAACGAGGTCGAGACGTTCGCTCGATTCTCCACCGTGGCCGGGGAGCGCGGCGCCGCCGACGCCGAACGTGACATCCGCGGGTTCGCCGTGCGGTTCTACACCACGCAGGGAAACTGGGACCTGGTCGGCAACAACACGCCGATCTTCTTCCACCGCGACCCGCTGAAGTTCCCCGACCTCAACCGCGCGGTGAAGCGCGACCCGCGCACGAACCTGCGCAACCCGGAGAACAACTGGGGATTCTGGACGAACCTGCCCGAATCGCTGCACCAGGTCACCATCATCATGAGCGACCGCGGCATTCCCAAGTCGTACCGGAACATGCACGGCTTCGGCTCGCACGCGTTCAGTCTCATCAACGCCGCGGGCGAGCGGAACTGGGTGAAATTCCACTGGCGCACGCAGCAGGGCATCGAGAACCTCACCGACGCCGAGGCGAGTGCGATCATCGCCGACGACCGCGAATCACACCAGCGTGACCTGTATGAAGCCATCGAACGCGGTGACTATCCGAAGTGGACACTGTACGTGCAGATCATGCCGGAGGCGGACGCGGCGGGCTACCGCTTCCACCCGTTCGACCTCACGAAGGTGTGGAGCAAGAAGGACTACCCGCTGATCGAGGTCGGTGAACTGGAGCTGAACCGCAACCCGGAGAACTACTTCGCCGACGTCGAGCAGGTCGCGTTCACCCCGGCCAACCTCGTGCCCGGGATCTCGGTGAGCCCGGACAAGATGTTGCAGGGCAGGCTGTTTTCGTATGGCGACGCGACGCGGTACCGGCTCGGGGTGAACCACCACCAGATCCCGGTCAACTACCCGCGCGGGGCCACGCTGGTCAACACCTACCACCGCGACGGCGCCATGCGGGTCGACGGCAACCAGGGCGGGGTACCCGGTGTCGAGCCGAACACCTTCGGCCGCTGGGCCGAGCAGCCGCAGTACGCCGAACCTGCGCAGACGGTCGGTGATGTCGCGGATCATTTCGATTACCGCGCGGATGACGACAATTACTTCCAGCAGCCGGGTGATCTTTTCCGGCTCCTCGGCGAAGCGGAGCAGCAGCGGCTTTTCGAGAACACCGCGCGGGCGATCAAGGGTGCCCGTAAAGAAACGGTGGAGCGGCATATCGCGAACTGCGGTCAGGCGGATCCGGCGTACGGTGCCGGGGTGCGCAAGGCTTGTGAGGCGATCGGTGCGCTGTAACGGCTCAGGAGGCTTGCTGGTGTTCCGCGCAGTCGATGCGCAAATCGGCCAGTCGTAAGGGTTTCTGCATCAGGTTGCAATGGTGTGGGGCGGCCGGGTCGGGGTGGGCGTCGGGGCTGAAGAAGCGGCACGTGGTGCACGTGCGGACCACGCTCACCACGCCCTGGCCCTGCAGCTCGCCGATTACGCGCAGCAGGGTGTGCAGCGTCGTCGCCCGGTCCTGTTCCGGGAGCGCGGCCAGCGCGGCGACCACCTGCTGGTCCCACTGCGCGAGTTCCGCGGCGACCGCAGAGCCGCGCTCGGTGAGGGTGAGCAGGCGGCGGCGGCCGTCGGGGCCGGGTGAGCGCGTGAGGAGTCCTTTGCGTTCCAGCGTACTAACGGCGTCCGACATCGTGGGCGTGGTGACATCGAACTCAGCGGCCAGCGCATTGACCTGACGCCGGGACTCCGGTTGCCGGGCCAGCGCGAGTACGGCCTGTTGCTGCAACGGCGAAAGACCCTGCGCCCGCGCACTGTGCTGGGAAAGCGAACGCAGGCCGTTGCCGAGCCGTTCGATGGCGTCGGCCAGCCGCCGGTCGAGGCCGGCTACGTGCTCGGTCATGCGCACCGCCTTGCGGTTAGGACTCCTTATCATAGCAAGAGAGAGTCCCCGGTGCGAAACCGGAAAAGCGCAGAAAAATGCGGAAGAAATCGTCCGCTAAATGGGGGCCGGGGAAATGCGCACCCGGCCCCCGAGCGGGTCAGACGAGCTTCTGCGCTTCCAGCAAGGTGTCCCGCAGGATGTCGGTCATCTCGTCGAACTCCGCCTGCCCGGCGATCAGCGGCGGAGCCAGTTGCACGACCACGTCACCGCGGTCGTCCGGACGGCAGTAGAGGCCGCGGTCGAACAGCGCACCCGGCAGGAAGCCGCGGACGAGCAGTTCCCGCTCCGCAGTGTCGAACGTTTCCCTGGTCGCCTTGTCCTTGACCAGTTCCACCGCCCAGAAGTAGCCGTCACCGCGGACGTCGCCGACGATCGGCAGGTCCAGCAGCGTGCGCAGGGTCGCGCCGAACGCCTCCTGGTTGTCCAGTACGCGCTGGTTGAGGCCCTCCCGCTCCATCAGGTCGAGGTTGGCGAGCGCCACCGCGGCCGACACCGGATGCCCGCCGAAGGTGTACCCGTGCGCGAACCCGACCTTGGGGGCGAGGAACGGCTCCATCACCCGGTCCGACGCGATCATCGCGGCAATCGGGCTGTACCCGGAGCTGAGGCCCTTCGCGCAGACCAGCAGGTCCGGCGCAATGCCGAACTTCTCGCTTGCGAATGTCGTACCGTGGCGGCCAAAGGCGCAGATGACCTCGTCGGCGACGAGAAGCACGTTGTGCCGGTCGCAGATTTCCCGTACCCGGGCGAAATATCCGGGCGGCGGCGTGAGGCAGCCGCCGGAGTTCTGCACCGGTTCGAGCACCACGGCCGCGACCGTGTCCGCGCCCTCGAAAAGAATTGCCTCCTCGATCCGGTCCGCGGCCCAGCGGCCGAATGCTTCGAGGTCGTCGGCGAATTCGGGATGCCGGTACAGATTTGTGTTGGGTACCCGGAATCCGCCCGGCGCGAGCGGTTCGAAATCCTGTTTCATCGCGGGCAACCCGGTGATGGCGAGTGCACCGTGCGGGGTGCCGTGATAAGCCACCGCGCGGCTGATCACCTTGTGTTTGGCGGGTTTTCCGACCAGCTTGAAATACTGTTTCGCGACTTTCCACGCCGATTCCACGGCTTCCCCGCCACCGGTGGTGAAGAAAACGCGGTTGAGGTCACCCGGTGCGAGATGCGCGAGCCGTTCGGCGAGTTCCGCCGCCGGTTTCGTGGCATAGCCCCAGACCGGGAAGTACGCGAGCTCGTTCGCCTGTTTCGCGGCGACCTCCACGAGCTCACGGCGGCCGTGCCCGGCCTGTACCACGAAAAGCCCGGCCAGCCCGTCGAGAATGCGGCGGCCGCGGTCGTCCCACACGTGCATGCCCTCGCCGCGGGTGATCACCGGTACCGGCGTATCGGCGTACTTTCCCATGCGGGAGAAGTGCATCCAGAGGTGCCGGGCTGCTGCCGACTGAGTGTCCATTGTGGTCTCCTCTCAGACGTTCTGCGGGAAGCCGAGGTCGAGCCCGCCCTGTCCGGCGCCGGGCCAGCGGGTGGTGACGACCTTGGCACGGGTGAAGAAGTGCACGCCCTCGCCGCCGTGCGCGTGGGTGTCGCCGAACAGCGAGTTCTTGCGGCCGCCGAACGAGTGGTAGGCCACCGGGACCGGCACCGGCACGTTGACGCCGACCATCCCAGCCTCGACGTCGGCGGCGAACCGGCGGGCCGCGCCGCCGTCGTTGGTGAAGACCGCCGCGCCGTTGCCGTACGGTCCGGCGTTGATCAGCTCCACCGCGTCGGAGAACGTCTCCACCCGTACCACCGACAGCACCGGGCCGAAGATTTCGTCGGTGTAGATCGACATGTCCGGGCGGACGTGGTCGAACACCGTGGGGCCGACGAAGAATCCGTCGCCGTCGGCGTCGAACTCGCCCTGGCGCCCGTCGAGGACCAGCGTTGCGCCTGCCTCGGCCCCAGCGGCGATGTAATTCGTGACCCGGTCCTTCGCCGCCGCGGTCACCAGCGGACCCATGTCGCACGCGCGCGTCCCGTCGCCGGTCACCAGCGTCTTCGCGCGGTCGGCGATCCGGGGGACCAGCGCGTCCGCGACATCGCCCACCGCGACCACCACCGACACCGCCATACAGCGCTCGCCCGCGGACCCGAATCCGGCGCTCACCGCCTGGTCGGCAACCAGGTCCAGGTCGGCGTCGGGCAGCACCACCAGGTGGTTCTTAGCCCCGCCGAGCGCCTGGACGCGCTTGCCGTGCTGGGTGCCCGTTTCGTAGACGTACCGGGCGATCGGGGTCGAGCCGACGAACGAAACCGCCTCGATGTCCGGGCTGCGCAGCAGAGTATCGACAACGGTCTTGTCGCCGTGCAGCACGTTGAACACGCCGTCGGGCAACCCGGCCTCGCGCCACAGCTCGGCGAGCCAGCGCGCGGAGGTCGGCACCTTCTCCGACGGCTTCAGCACCACGGTGTTCCCGGCCGCGATCGCGATCGGGAAGAACCACATCGGCACCATGGCGGGGAAGTTGAACGGCGAGATGATCGCGACCGGGCCGAGCGGCTCGCGCAGGGACGTGACGTCGACGTCGGTGGACGCGTTCGCGGTCGCGTCGCCCTTCAGCAGCTGCGGGATCCCGCACGCGAACTCGACCACCTCCAGGCCGCGCGCGACCTCGCCGGCCGCGTCGGAGAGCACCTTGCCGTGCTCGGCGGTGATGATCTTCGCCAGTTCGAGCGCGCGGGCGTCGAGCAGCTCGCGGAAGCGGAAGAGTACCCGGCTCCGCTTGGCCAGGGAAGTCTTGCGCCACGCGGGAAACGCGGCCTTCGCGGCGGCGATCGCGGCCTCGGCGTCCGCGGCCGAGCCGAGTGGTACGCGCGCGGTGACCCGGCCGGTCGCCGGGTTCGTGACGTCCGCGTAGCCGTCCGGCGTACCGGCTTGGTCACCGCCGTCGATCCACTGGGACAGCGTCGGCACGGAATCGCTCATCGAGCCACCTTTCCTTCGGGTTCAGCTTCCGCAGCGTGCCTCTCTTCCGCGCGCGGGGGAACCGACGAAACGGCGAAACCACGGCACTGGGGTTTACATTTCGTCGGGGTAGGCTGACGAGGTGGAGCTGACCCTGCGCGACGTCCTCGAGCTGCCGGTGATGGCCGCCGGGTCGCCGGTGGTGCGCTCGGCCGCGGACGCGATCGACGTGCCGGTCGCCTCCGTGCACGTGAGTGAGCTGAGCGACGTCGCGGGCACGCTGACCAGCGACGTTCTGGTGCTGTCCATCGGCAGGGCGATGACCGAACCGGGGTTCGACGCGGTCGCGTACATCCGGTCGCTCCGGGACGCGGGGGCGATCGGGCTCGTCGTGGAGCCGGGGCAGCACCTGCGGTGGCTGCCGGACGCGCTCGTACAGGCCGCCCGCGCCGCGCGGTTCCCGCTGGTCGAGTTGCGCAGCACGGTCCGGTTCATCGAGGTCACCGAGACGGTGCACGCGCGGATCGTCAACGCGCACTACGAGCGGCTGCGGCTGGCCGAGCGGGCACACGAGGTGTTCAGCACGGTCGGGTCGCCGGTGCAGGCGCCGGACGCGGTCCTCGCGCACGCGGCGGAGCTGATCGGGCTGCCGGTGGTGCTGGAGGACCGGACCCATCGCGCGCTCGCATACGCCGGTTCCGGGTCAGCCGAAGCCCTCCTGCGCGACTGGCCGGCGCGGTCGAGGCTGGTCCCGTTCACGGCCGGGACCGACGTTGGCGGGCCGGAGGGCTGGATGTGCACGCCGGTCGGTCCGCCCCGCGAACGCTGGGGACGGCTGGTCGTGCCCGCTCGCGCGGGTGGGGAGCAGCCCGCGGCGTGGATGGTGCTGGAACGCGCGGCCGAAGCGCTCACGGTGGGGAAACTGCTCGAGCGCGACCCGCTGTCGATGGAACTCGAAGCACAGGGCGACTTACTGCGTGACCTGCTGCACGGCGCTGTCGCGGACGAGGGTTCGGTGCGCGCCCGGGCTCGCGCGCTCGGGTTGGCTGCGGCAGCGCAGTACGAGGTGCTGGTGTGCCGTCCGGTGGCGCCTGCGCAGGTGCACGCGTTGCTGGAGGCCGTGCTGGCTCCCGGCGGGATCGGTGGCGTGCTCGCCGGGCGCGCTGCGGTGATTCTTCCGGCCTCGGCGGCGTTGCTGGAACGCATTGTGGAAGGGGTACCGGACGGTCTGGCTGCTGCGTTCGGCGCGGCCGGTCCCGTGCGGCGGCTGGCCGAGCTACCCGCGGCGCTGCAGGAAGCGGTGCACGTGGCGGACGTCGATTCGCCTGGGGTACCTGGACTTCGCCGGGCTGGAGATCTGGGGGTACGCGGATTGTTGTGGTGGCTGCGGGATCATCCGCGACTGCACGAGTTCACCGAAGCCCAGCTGCGCCCGTTGCTTACGTTGCCCGAACCCCGTGGTAGCACGGCTTTTGCGACGCTACGCGCTTTCGTCGAGTCCGGGTATTCCATGACTTCGTTTGCGCGGGCGCTGAATTTGAGCCGACCCGCGGCGTACTCCCGGCTGGCGACGATCGAACGCTTGCTCGGGGTTGATCTGTCCAATCCGGACACTCGATTGTCGTTGCACCTGGCGGTATTGGCGCACCGCGGGTCAGGTGCCGGTTCCCCAGCGCAATGACAGGTGGTCGGTGGCGCGTTCGGTGGTGATGTGCATCATGCTGCCGAGAATGGTGGCGCGGTCGGTGACGACGACGGTGCCGTCCGACGTGCTGGTGCTGCGCTCGCTGACCAGGACCGGGGTACCGGCGGGTTCGCCGAGATGCCGGGCGAGCTTGTCGTCCAGGACATCCGGGCGGATGGTTTCACTCGCGCAGCCTACGGTCACGTCGAGCTCGGCCAACGCGGTGTACAGCGAAACTGCGGTGAAATCGTTGTCACGTAAGCGTTCCCCGTGCGGTGGCGCGATCCACGACACCTGATGGATTGCCCGCCGCCCGCCGAACTCGCGGACGCGCTCCAGCCGCAGGCCGGAATCGGTACTGCGGGCTTGCAGCTGGGCCGCGATGCGAGCGGGCAACCGCCGTACCGTCTGGCTCACGACTTCGGTGCGCACGACGTAACCCTGATCGCGCAGGTCCTCGGTGAAGCTGCGCAAGGACCCCAGCCGGTACGTCGGCGTGACAAATGTGCCACGGCCGGGTTGTTGCACGATCAGGGCTTCGTCGCTGAGTTCCCGCAGAGCTTGGCGGAGCGTCATCAGCGTGACGCCGTACGCCGCGCTCAGTTCCCGTTGCGGCGGCAGGGCTTCGCCGGGCGCGTACTCCCCGGCGCGGATCTTCGCGGCGAGATCCGCGGCGATTGCTCGGTACCTCGCCATGCGCGTCCGTTCTCCGTTCCAGCGTCTCCGCGAATCCTACAAGGCGGCCCGCAGCGTTGCGACGTACTCGCCGACCTGCGCCGGACCGGCCCCGTCGAGCACGCGGCGCATGATCGCCGCGCCGATGATCACGCCGTCGGCCACCTGCGCGGCCTCGGCGGCGTGCGCGGGTTCGGAGATGCCGAAACCGACCAGCACCGGACGGTCGGTCGCCCTCTTCACTCGCGCGGCCAGCTCGGTTGCCGATGCAGGCAGGTGGTCGCGTTCGCCGGTGGTGCTCATGGCTGACACGGCGTAGACGAAACCTCGGCTCCGCGCGGCGATTTCGTGCACCCGTCCGGCCGGAGTCGCGGGGGAGACCAGCAGGGCAAGGGGGACCTCGGCGTGGTCGGGGACCTCCTCCAGCGGCAGGTCGGGCACGATCAGCCCGGCGACCCCGGCCCGTTTCAGGTCAGCGGTGAAACCGTTGCGGAGAGCCAGGTTGGCGTACGTGCTCACGACAATCGGTACGTCCACTGTGGACTGCGCGAGGTCGGACAGGACGCTCTGCGGGGTGGTCCCGTCGGCGAGCGCGACGGTGGACGCTTCCTGGATCGTGACGCCGTCGAGGGTCGGGTCGGAGAACGGGATGCCGACCTCGATCGCGTCGGCGCCGGCCGCGGCGAGGGCCGGGAGGTACTCGGTCCATTGTGGAGTGACGCCACCGGTCACGTACGGCATCAGCAGCTTGCGCCCGCGGCTGCGCAGGTGGGTTTCGAGGGTCATCGGACGGTCTCCTCCGAACGGGCGATGAGGGTGGTGATGTCCTTGTCACCGCGGCCGGACAGGGTGAGCAGCACCGTCGAGCCGGCCGGCAGATCCGGGGTACCGGCGGCCTCGGCGACCCAGGCGAGAGCGTGCGCGGATTCGAGCGCCGGGATGATGCCCTCGGTGCGGGCGAGCTGGCCGGCCGCGGCGACTGCGGCGTCGTCCCCGACCGCGACGTACCGCGCCCGGCCGAGATCGCGCAGGTACGCGTGCTCCGGGCCGACACCGGGGTAGTCCAGCCCGGCGGCGATGGAGTGGGCTTCGCGGATCTGGCCGTGCTCGTCCTGGAGGAACAGCGACCGGGACCCGTGCAGGACCCCGGCCTGCCCGGAGGTCGCGCCCGATCCGCCGACGGCTTCGACCCCGACGAGCTGCGCCGTGGTGTCGGCGAATCCCGCGAAGGTACCCGCCGCGTTCGAACCGCCGCCGACGCAGGCGACCACGAAATCCGGCACCGCGGCGTACTGCTCGCGGGCCTCTTCCCCGATCACGCGCTGGAACTCCCGCACCATCCACGGGTACGGATGTGGTCCGACCACCGAGCCGAGGCAGTAGTGCGCTTCGTCGGTCGCGCCGACCCAGTGCCGCATGGCCTCGCTGGTCGCGTCCTTGAGCGTGCGGCTGCCGGCGCGGACCGGCGCGACCTCCGCGCCGAGGTAACGCATGCGGAACACGTTGTGCGCCTGGCGTTCGACGTCTTCCTCGCCCATGAACACGGTGACCGGCAGGTCGAGCAGGGCTCCCGCGGTGGCCGTCGCGACGCCGTGCATTCCGGCCCCGGTCTCGGCGATCAGCCGCCGCTTGCCCATCCGCCGCGCGAGCAGCGCCTGCCCGACGGCGTTGTTGATCTTGTGCGACCCGGTGTGCGTGAGGTCTTCCCGCTTGAGGACGACGGTGACCCCGAGTTCGGCGGACAACCGCGACACCGCGGTCAGCGGGGTGGGGCGGCCGACGTGCCGGGCCAGCATCGTGGTCAGCTCGCCGCGGAACGCCGGGTCGGCCCAGGCTTCCTCGAACGCGTCCGCCACCGCGAAACAGGCCGGGACCAGGGATTCCGGCACCCAGCGCCCGCCGTACTCCCCGAACTTCCCTTGCCGGGCCGGGGTGCGCATGGTCATCGTGAGCTCCTCAGAGTTCTAGAACAGTCACCACAGTTATAGAACTCTTGGCGGCCGAGTGCAACCGCTCCAGGCCGTAGTTGTAAATTCTCCAATCAGTGGGTATATTCCAATGACATGAACGACCGGAAGCGGGCCGACCTGCAGTCCACGCGGCGGGTGCTCGCCGATCCCCTGCGAATCCGGCTGCTGGAGGCGCTGGCGACGGAGCCGCAGTCGGTCAAGGAGCTGGCCGAATGGGTCGGCATGGCGGCGGACCGGCTGTACTACCACCTCCGCCAGCTGGAGCGCGCCGGGCTCGTCGAGGTCTGCGAGTACCGGCGGATCGACGGCGGGAAGGTCGAACGGGTCTACGCGCCGGTGGCCGCCGAGCCGCCCGCGGAGGGTTCTTCACCGGCCGAGATCGCCGAGTTTCTGGGGCAGATGCTGCAGGTCACGCGGGTCGACGTCAGCGATGCGTTCGCTGCCCGCGAGCGCGGTGCCCGCCGGGAGGCACGGCTCTTCCGGACCACCGCGCGGCTGTCGCTGAAGCAGGTCGGCGAATTGTACGACCACGTCGAGAAATTGGTCATGCGGATGCGCGACGAGCCCGCCGAGGACGGGGTCCGGGCGAGCATTGTCTTCGCGCTGACCGATGTGCAGGATCGTCCGGAATCGAGGGGCTGAATGGTGAAGGAAGTTGTCGAGACCAAACCGGCGAGACATCGGGGATGGGGTGCGCTATCCCTGCTGATGGCACTCGCGCTGACGTATTCTGTACCGGCGTTGGTGCCGGTGCTGGCGAATCCCGTCACGTCGTTCCTGCAGGCGATCGGGATTCTTTCCGATCATCCGACGCCTTTCGAACGCGTATTCGCGACCGGTCAGGTGCTGCGCTGGGCGGCGGTCATCCTCCTGCTGCTGTACGTGCTGGTGATCGAACGGGAGTCGCTCGCCTCCCTCGGGTTACGTGCGATGAAACGGAAAGACCTCTGGTGGGCGCTCGGTGGCGCGGCGGTGTTCATCGTCTTCGGCGAGGGTCTCTACCTGCTGCTGCACGGCCCGGGTTTCGACGCGAACAGCGGCCACGGAATGTTCCTGGCGTTCTCGATCGTCGCCAAGATCGCGATTCTGCTCAATGCCGCGGTCTACGAGGAGTTTCTGTTCCGTGGCTTGCTGATGGAACGTCTCATCCGGCTGACCGGCCGGACGTGGCCCGCCGCAATCGTCTCGTTCCTGGTGTTCGCCGGGCTGCATTATCTGAGTGGCAGTTCCGGTCTCGTCGAAACGCTCACCCGGATCGTGGTGGGTTCGGCGGTCCTGGTCGTGGTTTATGCGCGGACTCGCAATACCTACGCCGCGATAATTGCGCACGCGATCTGCGACATCCCCGGAATTCTGGGCTGGTAGCTCACGCCTTGGGCGCTGCCCGCACGTGCGCCCGCTGCCCCTGACGGCCGATCAGGCTGAGGTACTCCACCGGCTGCGCGGTTGCCGCACCGAACCAGTGCGGCACCCGCGTGTCGAATTCCGCGGCCTCGCCAGGGGAAAGCGTGAGGTCGTGTTCCCCGAGGACGAGCCGCACGATCCATTGAGGACATACGCCCATTCGTAGCCCTCGTGCGTCTGCGGGGTCGATTCCTGCGGCTTGCCGGATGAACGCGCTCACCGAGCGGATCCGCGAGATCGTCGACGAACGCGCGGACGCGATGCGGCTGGCCGGACCGCCGGCCGAGCTCGTTGCCCATCCCGTCGCTGGGCGTGCCGTACGCGGACCGTGAAGGCTTCCAGCGCGACACCGCGCAGTTGCTCACCGCCGGGCACGAGACCACGGCGAACATGCTCGCGCTCGGGACGTGGGCGCTGCTCGCGCATCCGGAGCAGCACGCGGTGCTGCGTGGTGACCCGTCGCTGGCCGACGGTGCGGTGGAGGAGCTGCTGCGCTACTTGACCATCGACGGGATCCTGCTGCGTGCCGGGGAAGCGGTGCAGGTCCACCGGCCGGCCGCGAACCGCGATCCGGACCGGTTCCCCGACCCGGACCGGGCTGGACGTGCGCCGCCCGGTGGCCGGGCATCTCGCGTTCGGCCGCGGGATCCACCAGTGCCTCGGTCAGCAGCTCGCCCGCATCGAACTGCGGACCGCCCTCGGCACGCTGCTGCAACGGTTCCCGGGGTTGCGCCTGGCGATCCCGGCGGAGCAGGTGCGGATGCGGTCGGACATGGAGGTGTACGGCGTGCACGAGCTCCCGGTGACGTGGTGAGCGTCAGCGGGCCACGGCGACGTTGTCCGGCGATCGGTTTTTCCGGCAGGTCCGCGCGGGAAATGCCGCTCGCTCGGCGATCCCTCTTCCGCGAGGCTCGTACCCATGGTTCCGGGTACGAGGAGAATGAACGTGCGAAACCCCAGTGGTGGCTCACCGGAGATCGACGTCGATGCGGTGATCATCGGCGCCGGATTCGCCGGGCTGCGGGCCCTTTACGAGCTCCGTGACGTCGTAGGACTGTCGGTCCGGGTCATCGAGGCGGCCACGGACGTGGGCGGCACATGGCACTGGAACCGCTATCCCGGCGCCCGCTGCGACAGCGATTCGATCGTTTTCTGCTACTCGTTCTCCCGCGAGCTTCAGCAGGAGTGGGACTGGCACGAGCGCCAAGCTACCCAGCCGGAGATCAAACGGTACCTGCAGCACGTCGCAGATCGTTTCGGCATGCGCCGCGATATCCGGTTCGGTACGACCGTGAATTCCGCAATCCATGACGACCGGAATAACCACTGGACCGTCACGACGGACCACGGTGACAGCATCAGGTGCCGGTATCTGATCACCGCGGTCGGGCCTTTGTCCGCCGCATTGAACCCTCCGTTCGATGGCCTGGAGTCGTTCGAGGGGGACTGGTACCTGACGGCACGGTGGCCGGAGAAACCGGTCGACCTCACAGGTAAGCGAGTCGCGGTGGTCGGGACCGGGCCGACCGCTGTTCAGCTCATCCCGGTCGTCGCCCAGTCTGCCCGGCAGCTCACCGTATTCCAGCGCACCGCAAGCTTTGTGCTCCCGGCTCGCAACCAGGTGTTCGACCAGGACAAGCGGCGGGAGATCAAGGACAGCTACGACGAGATCTGGGCGAGGGCACACCAGCAGTCGGAGGGGCTGCCGTATGACGACTCGGACGTGGTGTTCGGGGAGTTGCCCGAGGCCGAGCAGCAGCGGTTGCTCGAAAGAGGATGGGAACTCGGTGGCCTGCACTTCGTCTTCGAAACGTTCGCCGACTGGACGATCGACGAGGCAGCCAACACGGCCATGGCCGACTTCGTCCGGCGCAAGATCCACGCCGTCGTCGACGACCCGGCCACGGCTGACCTGCTCTGCCCGCCCGACCCCATGGCCAAGGCGGCCATCGGCCACCACTACTACCAGACGTTCAACCGGCCGAATGTCTCGATCGTCGACCTGAGCGGAAACCCGATCGAAGAGGTGACTCGCAGCGGGATCCGGACGACGGACGGCGAGTACGAATTCGATGTCATCATCTTCGCGCTCGGCTTCGACATCACCGGTGGAGTCGATCGTATCGACATCCGCGGCAAGGACGGGCGGTCGATCAGGGAGAAGTGGAGCGCCGGTCCGCGGTCCTGCTACGGGTTTGCGGTCGACGGCTTCCCGAACCTGTTCATGAGCTCCGGGCCGCTCAGCCCCATCGTGAACGGGCCGGTCATGAACGAACATGCCGCCCGGTGGATCGGGCGTGCCATCTCGCACCTGCAGGACAACGGATACCGCAGCATGGAGGCCCTGCCGGATACCGTCGAATCCTGGGTGAAGGAGGTAGCGGAGGAATTCGACGGAACCGCATTGCACAAGGCTGCAGACGGCGGCTCCCAATACGTCGGGGCAAACGTCCCGGGAAAGGTGAAAGCACCTGTTCTCTACACCGGGCACACCGGGAATTACTTTGCCCGGATCGAGAAGGTGGCAAACAACGGCTTCGAGGGTTTCTCTTTTACCTGACGAGGTTGCCTCCGGGTGAGGCGTAGCGCCGGATGCACTTTTCCGCCAAGCTGGTCGCCAGCCTGGATCCGGCCGAAGGTTCGGCGCCCCGCCAATGCACCGCGACGACGGTGTCGTGGAACTTCGGCTGCAAGGGCACCCAGCTCAGGTGCGGGGCGACTTTCCGCAGCAGCGGCAAGGGAACCACCGTACTGCCGACTCCGCGGTCCACGAGTTTGATTGCCGTCTCGCCGCTTTCGACCTCGGCCCGGATGGTCAAGGTAAGCCCGAGGCGTTGTACCCGTTCGGCCAGCCGGACGCGGAACGAATCCGTCGCTCGTTCGCGTGCGTTGGCCAGCACCAAGCTGGCCGAGGCGAGGTCGTGGGCGGTGACCTCCCGATCGGGAACGGCCGGGTCCTTGCTGGTGAACACGTGCTCGATCTGCGCGATGGGGCGGATGTCGAAATCATCTTCGTTCGCGATCGGCAAGGTGGCAAAGGCGACATCGATCAGGCCGTGCCGGAGCGCGTCAATGGCCTCGGTTGAGCTCCGGCCGACAATCTCGATATGTAAACCAGGATACTCCTGCAGTATTTTCGCGATCAGATCGTCGTCGATCACCGAATGGGCATACATGCCGACCCGGACCGTTCCCGATTCGAGGGCTCCGGCCGATTTGGCCGCCCGTTCCGCTTCCGCGACGGCCGCGACCGCCCGCTCCGCATGGGGGCGCAGGGCGTCTCCTGCCGGGGTGGGGACGACCCCGCGGCCACGTCGTTCGAACAAGCGCGTCTGTACGGCGCGCTCGAGCAGGTTGATGTGCTCGGACAAGGTCGCCGGAGCGTACCCGAGCTGCGCTGCTGCACTGGCGAACGAGCCGTACTCACTCGCGGCGAGGAAACACCTGAGCTGGTGGAGCGTGATCATGCTTCTCGACAGTACCGCGGGCCACGATGCCGTCGTACATCATGCGGCGGACGGCTTCGCTCAGGTTGCGTTGGTCACCCGGGTTGCGCAGGGACGAGATCGCGGACGCCAGGATCATGCCGTTGATGGCGCGTGCGGTGTTCGCGATGTCCAGGTCGGCGCGCAGGTAGCCCAGTTCCACCCCGTGTGACAGGTATGCCGCGGTCAGTTCCGTGGCCATTTCGAGGAAGTCCAGTACCCGCGCGGCCATCGCTTTGTCGATTCCGGCTGCTTCGAACAGCAGCAGCCGGGGGACGCGCGGGTCCTCGCCGAAGATGTGGGCCAGTGCGTCGCCGATGCGGGCGCTCTGCTCGCGGTAGGCGTCCAAAGTGGACACCGCAGCCGGGGCGTTTTCGGCCGTGAGTGCGGTGACGATGCGGGTGACGAGGTCGTCGATGACGTGGTCGACGATGTCGCGTTTGTTCTCGAAGTACCGGTAGAACGTGCCGTGTCCGATGCCGAGGCGGGTGGCGATGTCGGAGATGCCGGTGGCGTGGTAGCCGAGGTCGGCAAAGCAGTCGAAGGCCGCGTCGATGATTTCGCGGCGCAGTTCCTGCTTCCGGCGTTCGGCGCGGGTGGCGGGGCGGGACTCGGCTGTCACGTCCGCAGTGTATTGCCAATCCCGCCGAAGTGACATACCGTTCCGTTACTGACACGTCGTTCCGGACGGAGGCCGAGCATGCAGTACGACGCGGTCATCGTGGGTGCGGGCTTCGGCGGCATGGGCGCGGCCATCCAGCTGCGCCGGCTCGGCTACCGCGACCTGCTGATCCTCGAGCGGGAGGACGACCTCGGCGGCACCTGGCACGTCAACCGCTACCCGGGGCTGGCCGTCGACATCCCGTCGTCCACCTACTCGTACTCGTTCGAGCCCAACCCGTACTGGTCGCGGCTGTTCGCGCCCGGTGCCGAGCTGAAGAAGTACGCCGAGCACGTGGCGGACAAGTACGGCCTGCGTGCGTCGATGCGCTTCGGCACGGTGGTGACCGGCGCGACGTGGGACGGGTCCGGCTGGCGGATCGGGATCGAAGGCGGGGAGACGGTCACCACGAAGTACCTGCTCACCGCCACCGGATTCCTGTCGCAGCCCAAGATGCCGGACATCGAGGGCATCGATCGCTTTGCCGGCAAGGTCATCCACACCACCGCGTGGGACGACAGCTACGACCTCACCGGCAAACGCGCCGCGGTGATCGGCACCGGGGCCACGGCCGTACAGCTGATCCCCGAGATCGCCAAGGTCGCCGCGGACCTCACGGTGTACCAGCGCACGCCGATCTGGGTGAGCCCGAAGCCCGATTACGCCGTGCCGAAGCCGGTGCAGCAAGCGTTTGCGCGGCTGCCGCTCGTGCAGCGGGCGGTGCGGCTGGCCGGGAGCTCACTGCTGGAACTGATGATGATCTCGGGCGTGGTGCAGTACCGGCAGTTCCGTACCGCCAACCGGATCGCCGAACGCTGGTGCCGTGCGCATCTGCACCGCCAGGTCCGCGATCCCGCGCTGCGCCGCAAGCTCACGCCGGACTAT
Organism: Amycolatopsis jejuensis; assembly: GCF_000717335.1. Taxonomy (GTDB): domain Bacteria; phylum Actinomycetota; class Actinomycetes; order Mycobacteriales; family Pseudonocardiaceae; genus Amycolatopsis; species Amycolatopsis jejuensis. The sequence continues at coordinate 359,170 of NZ_JNYZ01000004.1, read as the reverse complement.
TCCTTCGGCTGCAAGCGGCCCACGTTCTCCAACGACTACTTCCCGGCCTTCACGCGTCCGCACGTACATCTCGAAACGAACCGCATCGAGCGGATCGACGAGACCGGGGTCGTGACCGCCGACGGTACCCGCACCGAGATCGACGTGCTCGTGCTCGCCACCGGATTCAACCTGTGGGACACGAATTTCCCGGCCATCGAAATCCTCGGCCGGGACGGGAAGAACCTCGGGAAATGGTGGCGGGCGAACCGGTTCCAGGCTTATGAAGGCGTCACCGTGCCCGGGTTCCCGAATCTGGTTTCGCTCAACAGCCCGTATTCCTACAGTGGCCTTTCGTATTTCACCACCATCGAATGTCAGATGAAACACCTGGACCGGCTTTTCACCGCCATGCGCCGCCGCGGAGCCGACATTTTCGAGGTGAAGCAGAGCGCGAACGACGAATTCCTCGACCGGATGACGCGTAAAGTCGGGCATTCGGTGTTCACGCTCGGCCAATGCGCCACCGCCAACAGCTACTACTTCAACCAGCACGGCGAGGCCACCCTGCTCCGGCCGACCTCGACGATCAGCGCACACCGCGAAGCAGCACGATTCCCGTTGCAGGACTACAGTTTCGCATGACGGCCGGTGGCCGACGATCCCGTCGGCCACCGGTTTTCGTCACTGGATCAGAAGATCGACAGCCGACTGGTCGTCCCGCTGACGGCACCAGTGGGCGTTGTCCGGATAGTTCCAGTTCGCCCACTGATCGCATTCGTAATACTGGTAAGGGCCGAAGGAAACTCCGGTGTACCGCCACACGCCACCCGGATCGAAGTCCGAAGTACCGGCCGAGGCCAACGCCGGGGTGGCCACCGAAAGGCCGATCGCCATGGCGAGAACGGCGAATCCCCCGGCAAGCTTCTTGCCCATGAATCCTCCCTCTTTCGCGGAAAGCACAAGATTGATGTGCTTCTTCGAAAGTTAGCAGCCAGGGGCGCCGGAAAAGTGGCGGTGAGCCCTTTGTGGCACCGCTTCTGCCCGGGGAAACCATTACTGGACGCCGTCCAGAACAGCCGCTGGTCAGGGAGTGCGCCGCCGCAAAGTCGCCGCACCCAAGGCCAATGCCAGTACCGCACAACCCAGCACCACCAAGATGTTGCGGGTCAACGTCGTCGTCCAATCCGCCGTGCGCGTTACCTGTGTGAGCGCCTCGACGGCGTACGACAGCGGCATCACATCGGACAGCCAGTTCAGCACCCAGCCCATTTCCTCGCGCGGCTGGAAAAGCCCGCACAGCAACGCTTGCGGCAGCACGAACAGCGGCATGAACTGCACCGCCTGGAATTCCGTGGTCGCGAACGCGCTCACGAACAGGCCGAGTGCCATGCCCAGCAACGCATCCAGCGCGGTGATCAGCAGCAGTGACCACACCGAACCGGACACCGACAAACCCAGCCACCACAGGCTGACCGCGGTCGCCACGGCCACCTGCAGCACCGCGACGATGCCGAAGGCCAGCGCGTAACCCGCGAGGAGGTCGAACTTCCCCAGCGGCATCGTCATCAGCCGTTCCAGGGTGCCCGCGGTGCGTTCGCGCAGGGTGGTGATCGATGCGATCAGGAACATGATCACGAACGGGAACACGCCGAGCAGCGCGGGTGCGGTGCGGCTGAACGTCTCGGCCGAGTTGAACACGAAGCGCAGCAACACCATCAGCAGCGACGGCACCAGCACGAGCATCACGACGGTGCGCGGGTCGTGCCGCAGCTGGGTGAGGATGCGGCGGGTGGTGGCGAGGGTGATCGAGACGCTCATTGCGCGGCCCCCCGGGTCTTGACCAGGTGCAGGAATGCCCGTTCGAGATCCTGCTCGCCGGTGGCGGTGCGCAGGGCGTCGGGCGAATCGTCGGCGAGCAGGACGCCGTCGCGCATCAGCAGCAGCCGCGTGCAGCGTGCGGCTTCGTCCATGACGTGACTGGAAACCACGAGCGTGACCCCGTCCGCCGCGAGCCGGTGGAACAGGTTCCACAGGTGTTCCCGCAGCAGCGGATCGAGGCCGACGGTTGGCTCGTCGAGCACGAGCAGCTCCGGCGACCCCAGCAGTGCGACGGCAAGGCTCGCCCGGCTGCGCTGGCCGCCGGAAAGCCGCCCGACCAGCGCGTCGGCGTGCGAGCCGAGGCCGACCTGCTCGATCGCGTCGGCCACCGACCGCGCCGGTGCGCCCAGCACGGCGGCGAAGTAGCGCAAGGACTCGGTGACCGTGAGGTCGGCGTACACGGCGGGCGCCTGCGTGGCGTACCCGATCCGCTTGCGCAGCCGTTTGCTCCCGGCCGGTTCGCCGAGCACGGTGACCGTGCCGCCATGCGTCACCTGCACGCCGACGATCGCCCGCATCAGCGTGGTCTTCCCGCAGCCGCTCGGCCCGAGCAGCCCGGTCACCGAACCCGGCTCGACGCGGAAACTGAAGTCGCGCAGCACATCCCGGCCCCCGCGGATCACCCGCAGGCCGTCGGCCACGATCGCGGAATTAGTCATGCGTTTAATTCTGCGCGCGCAGAATTTCCCTGTCAACCTCCGGCTGCTCGCGAGAGGCCGGACCGGGGTGAATCGCTGCGGGGACCACGGCCGGGGCCTGGCACGATCGATCCGCCATGATTTCGTGCAGGGTAAGCCCTCACGGGATGCCGGGGATCGGGCGCGCGGTCCCGCCGCGGGCCGTCCGGGCGGCTCGCGAAATGTCGCGAGCGCGGGTCGGGGCAGCCGGTCAGCGTCCGTCGACGTACTGCTGCACCACGGGGGCGATCAGCTCGACGACCTCTTCGTGCGTGGCATGGGCGAGCGGCTCGACCTGGACGACGTAGCGCACCATCGCGAGCCCGACGAGTTGTGCCGCCATTCCGGTCACCCGCAAGGGGGATACGTCGAGGGCGTCGGCGACGCGGGAGAGTACGGCGCCCTGGATGAAGCCGCGCAGCATTTCCGCGGCCTGCTCCGTGGTCGACACCGAGCGGAGCATGCCGAAGAACGCGTCGCGCGAGGCCGGGGTTTCCCAGAGGGTCAGGAAGAGCCGTACGAGCCGTTCGCCGACGCCGGACCTCGGGCCGTCGAGCACGGCCGCGACCAGGACGCCCGGGTCGGCCGGAAGGTGCAGCGCGGTCGCGAAAACCTGGTCCTTGCTGCCGAAGAAGTGGTGCACGAGCGCGGGATTCACCCCGGCCTCGGCGGCGATCGCGCGGATCGTCGCGCCGTCGTACCCGTGCCTGCCGAACAGGTCCCGCGCGGCGGCCAGAATCGCCTCGCGGGTCTCGGTCTGCCCTGGCCGGCGTCCCGTCCGTGCCATCGGACTCCCTTCTCGCCGGGTCCAGTATCGCTTGCCGGCGAAAGGGGCACCCGCCCGGAAGGGCCGGGCTCAGCTGCCGCCCGGGCCGCCGCCCCAGCCGCCGTTGCCTTCCCCGGGGCCGCCGCCCCCGCCGGTCCCGTTTCCGGCGACTACGTGCCCGGTCGTGCTGTGCGGCGAAAGTGCGCCGAGGATCGCGGCCGGTGCGAGACCCAGCAAGGCTGCGGCCACGATGGCCGCGGCCAGGCGTTTCCTGACTGCCATGGGAACTCCGAAAGTCGATGAGCAACGTGCGGACAACCGCAAAGGTAAGCGAGCTGTACGGCCGTACCGGACCTGGTTGCCCGATCTTTGCGCCAGGCCTGCCCTCGTTGACTGGCCTGCGGGTTGGGCATGAAAGGGCAGAACGACGTGCCTTTGGGGTACACCTGAACCTACGCTCGGCAATGCCCGCCGTACGCGCGGTTAGGCTCCCGCAGCCGAACCGGCACGACAAGGACACTGCGCCGGCGGTGAACCGACTGGGGTCCCGCCGCGGAAATGGCACGTCGGAGGGTGTTCGATGAGCACGACGCAATTTTCCCCCACCGAGGTGGCCGCCGCGGTCGCCGCACTCGAGAAAGAGACCAAGCGGTTCACCGGGATGGGCGGCGAACTGCCCAAACCGCCGGACGGCGAAATACTCGGCAAGGTCGAGAATGCGCACGAGCTGGCCGAACTGGTGCGGACGCTGGCCGAGACCGTCGGCGGCGAACTCAAGCGGGGTGGGGAAATCCTTACTTCGCTGGGCGCGCTGGTGCAGGGGCACACCGGAAAACTCCTCGACCTCGACCACTCGAACGCAAAGGCGGTACTGAAGTCGTGAGTGCTGTCGACGAGGTCGCCGCGCTGCCCGGCGGGGCCGCGGTCACCGAGCTGATCAAGCAGGTCGATTCCGCGAACCCGCAGGCTCTCACCGACCTGCTCGGCGGATGGCGGAAGACCAGCACCGGGCTCACCGACGCGAGCGGTGCGCTCACCCGGCTCTCGGCCGACCAGGAAAGCGTGCTGAAGGGCGAGTTCGCCGACAAATGGCGGGACTACCTCGGCTCCACGTCGAAGGCGAGCCTCACGCTTTCCCAGTCGCTGCAGGAAGCCCAGGGCGTGCTGGCGCAGACCGCCGCCGTGCTCGAAGGCGCCCGCAACTGGGCGAAGAGCCGCTGTGAATGGCTGCTCAGCACCGCGAAGGCGATCCCGGCCGGGAACGGGCGGGACGCCGCGATCAAGACCCTGTGCGACGAAACCGCGGTCGAGGTGAAGCAGGTCCTCGCCACCTACTCCGCGCAGCTGAAGATCGCCCTCGACGTGCTCCGCCGCATTGCCGGGCAGAGCAAGCCGTTCTCGTCGCTGAAGCTGCCGGGGATGCCGATCCCGTTGCAGCGCAAGGTGGTCATGCCGCAGGACCAGAAGTCGGCGTTGATCCCGGGGACGACCGGCGGGGTGGTCGGCGGCAAGCTCGGGAACGTCGTGAACAAGCAGGCGACGCCCCCGTCCGCGCCTGCTCCCGCCCCGGCTCCGCCGCCGGGCAAACCCGTGCAGCACAAGCCGGTCACGAGCACCGACGGCCCGCCCGGTGGCGGCGGTTCCGGTGGTGGTTCGGGCGGTTCCGGCGGCTCCCACGGTTCCGGTGGCTCCGGCGGTTCGGGGGGCTCCAGTGGTGCCCCCTCGGGAATGCCGTCCGGCCAGGTGGGCGACTGGATTCGCGAGGCACTCGAAGTGCTCCGGCAGAACGGCGTGAATGTCGACAACATCAATCCGGCCGACCTCATGCAGATGATCCAGCACGAGTCGAGCGGGAACCCGCACGCCGTGAACGGGTGGGATTCCAATGCTGCGGCGGGAACCCCGTCGAAGGGCCTGATGCAGACGATCGACCCCACGTTCAACGCCTACAAAGTGCCCGGCCACGACGACATCTGGAATCCGGTCGACAACATTGTCGCGGCCGTCCGGTACGCCATTGCGCGTTACGGTTCGATCAGCAATGTCCCCGGAGTGGTCCAGGTGCACAACGGTGGTTCCTACGTCGGTTACTGAACCGGCTTGAAGACCCGGCGCCGCCTTCCCGGCGCCGGGTCTTTGCCTGTCCGGGCTTCGAGGAGCAGTCGTTTCCGTAACGGGACGGCAAATTCCCCGTTATCGGACAACCATTCCATGCTCAGGTGAGCGGCTATTCCGGTACTGTTCACGTAAGAGTATTCGACGCTCATCTGCGCGGGTGTTTCCGGGATTCGCAAGAATGATCACGACGGGTCGCGGTTCTCGTGGCGTGGCCCGTCTTTCGGGTAGGAAGAGTACCCGAAAGAACCCGGCCGGTACTCGGTGTCTCTCCGTATCCGGGTCGCCACCGGCATGATGCCAAACATGGATCCGACACCCTTTGCGCTCGGCGCCGGGAAACCGCTGAAGGCGGTCACCGGGCCGACGGGTATCGGGCGGACCACCATACTCACCCGAATGGGGGAGGAATACGTCCGGCAAGGCGTCCGCGTTTACCTGATTCGTTTCACGCGGGACGGAGATGCGGTGCCGGTCGGTTTTCCCGGCAGTTCCACCGGATGGTCGCTGCCGGGTTCCGTTCCGGGGGCGAGGAACGATCCGGCGATTGCGCACCGCGCGGCAGTGGCAATCGCGGCTTCGCTCGTCCGCGGCGCCGATCGGACCGTCGCCCTTCTCGACGACGCGCAGTGGATGGGCGAAGACCTGCAGGCCGTTTTCGGTGCGCTGGCCCGGCGGCTTTCCGGTCCGGTGGGGTGTGTCGCCGCGATCCGGACCCCGTCCTACGGGACGGTGCCCGGCGCCGACTGGATCCGGCGGCTGCGCGAGGACGGGTTGCTGGAGACCGTCCGGGTCCGGCCGATGGACGCCGCCGCGGTGGCCCGGCTGCTCACCGCCATCACGAAGGCGCGGCCCGACTCCGCCCTGCTGGCCGAGGTGATCCGGCTCGGCCGGGGCGTCCCGGCCGCGGTCCGCGACGCGGTGGATTTCCTGCGCCGCAACGGGTCCGTCCGGACGGTCGGGGGGACGGCGTTCCTGGCGGTACCGACGAAACCGGCCACGCCGTCGGTGGAGAACGAATTCGCCCGCGTGGTACGGGGTCTCGGCGAGCCTGCCCAGGCCGTGGCCAGGGCGATGGCGCTGCTGGCCCCGTTCGGCGCGGACGCTCCCCGGCTGGTCGCCGAGGCGCTCGGCCGCACGATCGACGAGACTTCCGCGGTCCTGCACCAGCTGCGGCAGGAAGGCATCCTGCACTGCAGCGACGGCGGCCGGACCTGGCGGTTCCCCATTCCGCTCGTCGCCGATGCACTGACCGCCGCGATGGGACCGTTCGAACGACGGCAGCTCGCCGCGCAGGCCGTGCGCGCGGTGTGGGACGGCGAAGCGCAGTGCGCCGACCTCGGCCATCTCACCGACCTCGTCGCCGACGCCGGCCGCATGGTCGACGCACGGCACGCGCTCGACGTCCTGCTGCCCCGGCTGACCGAGCCCGCCGGGTACTCGGCCGCGTCGGTGTCCCGCTGGCTCGGCATGGCCCTCGAACTGGCCGAGGACCGGCGCGAACGGACGATCGTGCTGCGCAGGCTCGTCGCGACCGGTGCCGAACAGGGCGACCACCGGCGGGCGTTCAGCGTCGCGCAATTCCTGCTCACCGAGCTGGCCGACCAGCTTTCCCCGGCCGCGGCCCAGGAAGTGCAGGCCACGACGGTGCGGTCGCTCAAGAACATCGGGGACCTCGAAGTGCTGCACGACATCGCCGAATTCCGCCGCCGCTGGCCGGGGGACAACGCACAGGCGCTGGTCACGCGTGCCTACGCCTACGCCCAGCTGGACGAATGGCGGGCGGCCCGCGATCTGCTGGCGGACACCGAAGCCCAGTGGCAGCACGGAAGTTCGGCAGCGGCCCGCTACGGCGCGGCGCTGCAGGTGCTGGCCGGGCTGTGGACCGGCGACCACGAACCGCTCGAGCGGAGCCTCGCCTCGGGCGAGCACACCCGGCTCGGCTCCGACTTCGAGTGCCTGACCGGAATGGACACCTACGTCGCCGCGCTGCTGAGCATCGGTGATTCGGTGCGGGCGGAGAAGCTCCTGGTCGACGCGAACGTTCCGGCCACCCGGCTGCGGCTGGGAAACCAGGCCGCGCTGGCCGCGCTGCGCGGGTCCTCGGCCGAAGCCCTCACCCTCGCCAAGCGTTCGCTGGCAACGGGTGCCGACCAGGGGTACGTCACGAACTCCGCGGCGATGTGGGTGCTCGTGGTCACCACCCTGGTGATGCAGGGAAATCTGACGATGGCGCGGGACATCCTGGCCACCGTCCGGGAGTCCGCGCCGCCGCTCGCGCACCTGCTGGACATCGCCGAGGCGATGATCGAGAACGCGCTCGGCCGCGAGGATCTCGCCGCCGAGAAGCTCACTGCCTGCCTTGCCGCCGAAGCGGAACAGGGCCTGCTGATCGGTTCCGACGACTGCTGGCTGCAGCTGGCCGGGATCGCGTTCATCGGCGGCGACGAGGAGGAGCTGCGGCGCTGCCTTGCCGGGCTCGACAAGGTCGTGCAGGTCATGCCGACCTCGCGCGCCGTCGCCGGTGCCCGGCTGGTGCGGGCGATCGCGTACCGCGACCGGGAAGCCGCCGCCGAATGCCTGCGGCTGTTCCGGGAACGGGGACATCCGCTGGAGCTGGTCACCGCGGCGGCCTGGCTGGTGCGCGCGGGCGTCGCCGATCCGGCGCTGCTGCGCGAGGGGTACGAGACCCTGGGCGGGCTCGATGCGTTGCTGCTCCGGTCCTGGTTGCGCAGCGCGATGCGAGACCACGACGTCGCGGTACCCGGGCGCAAGGAGACGCTCGCCGAGAACGAGCGGCTGCTGGCTCTCCTCGCTGCCGACGGCCTCACCAACAAGCAGCTCGCGGCCGCCTTGCGGACCAGCGAGAAGAGCGTGGAGAGCAGGCTGAGCAGGTTGTTCGCGCGGACCGGCTACCGGTCCCGGATCGAGCTGTCCACGGCCATTCTCACCGGCGAGCTCTGAGGAGGACGGCAATGGGGGACCTGCGTTCGGGCACGGGACGAAAGGACTGATGTGGGACGGCACCACGTGGCGCTCCGCGGCAGGGAGGACGTCCTCACGACCCTGCGCGGACAGGCGCACGCTCCCGGCACCCTGACCCTGCTGTGCGGATCGCGCGGCAGCGGCCGCACGGTGGTACTGGCACAGCTCGGCCGCGAGCTCTCGAGCATGGGGATCACCGTACTTTCGCTGTCCGGCAAGGCGGACCGCCCGGAGTGGGACCGGCTCGGCGGGGTGCCGATCCTCGAGGTGCTGCGGGAACGGTTCGAGGAGTTCGGCGGTGACTCGCGGCTGACCGAGGCCATGGACGGGTTGAGCAGGCTGTGCACCGCCGCCGCGTACGCCGATCCGGTCGCCAGGGCACGGCTCGTCGGCGCGCTGGGCACGGTGTTCGACCGGTTGCGGGCGACCGGCCGGGTCGCGCTGCTGGTGGACGACGTCGACGCCTTCGCTTCCCCCGCTCCGGCACTGGCGGAGATCCGGCACGCCGGGCACCTGGTGTTCGTCTCCTGCGCCGAAAGCCGGGCCGCGGACCTGCGCACGATCGCCGACGAGGTGGTCCGGCTCGATCCGCTCGCCGACCCGGACGCCGCCGCGGTGCTGCGGCAGACCGCCGGGCTGCCGCTCGACGAACTGCTGCAGCAGGCCCTGTGCGACGATCTCGGGCCGCTGTACGGAAATCCGGGCACACTGGTGTCCACTGTGGTCGATCTGCGCCGGCGCGGGCGGCTGGTCGTGGTGCAGGGCCACCTGTGCCTGCGCGACCCGGGTACGCCGATTGCCCTCGGGGCCGGGCATCCGCTCGTCGCCGAGGTCGCGGCGGACGGCCGGTACGGCAGCGACCTCGTCGCGCTCGCCGCCGCGGACGCCGGGTTCTGGGTGGACGAGGTGTCGCTGCCTGCTTCGGCGACCGGGGAACCGGCCGCGGCGTACGGCAGGGCGGTGGACCGGCTCGTGCTCGCGGGGGTGCTCGACGCGGATCCGATCGGCAGGCTGGCCGTGTGCTGCCCGGCGCTGGCGGCCGCGGTGGCCGAAGGTGCGGGCTCGGACGACGCGCCGGTCGGCCTACTCATCGCCCGGCAGATGCTCGAGACCGGCGAAGGGGCTCGATCCGTCCTGCTGCGGCACGTCGCGGTCGCCGGGCGGGCGATGGCACCGCATCCGGAGCTGGTCGGGCTGCTCCGCGAAGCCGAGGTGCGGATGCCGGTGATGGACACCGCCGGGCACGCCGCGTACCGGTACGCCGCCTGGTGGCACGCCGAACCGGGCGGGCAGCGCACCCGGCTGGCGTTCGACCTCGTGCGGCTGTTCATGCGGACCGGGGACTACTCCCGGCTGGCGGCCTTCGTGCCCGAGATGGTGCCGGACCTACCCACGGAAGGCCGCCCCGAGCTGAGCGCGGCGACTGCGCTGGCGGCACTGCACCTGCACCGGCCGGTCACCCACGAGGTCCGCGCGGCGCTCACCGGCGCGGGTCCGGAACCGGCTGCTCTGGTGTTCTGCGACCGGTGGTTCGGCGGCGAACCGGTCACCGTCGCCGACCTCGAAGCCGCCTTCGCCCCGCTGCTGCAGCGTTCGGGCGGGACGCCGACGCTCGAATGGCGCACCCGGCGCCGCCGCAAGCCCACCACGGTGGTCGAAGAAGCCCTCGGCGCGCGGGATCTGGTTCCGGTGCTGGAGGCGGTGCTCGGGTCGCAGTACGGCAGCCCGCTCGACGGTCCGCTGGCGACCTACCACCGTGTCCGGTCCGGGTTCGCGAGCGAGGACTGGGCCGCGGCGCTGAGCGCGGCCCGGCGGCTGGAACTGGAGCCGGACGCCGATCCGGTGGCCCGCCAGCATGCCCGGCTGTACGCGGCCGAGATGTGCTTCTGGCGGGGCGAGGACCGCCGGATGGCCGACTGGCTCGCGGCGGCGGACGAGCAGGCCGGTCTGCTCCCGGCCATGCGGGCCTGGGTCGAGCTGGCAAGGGACTGTTTCGAAAACGGCGCCGCGACGGCGTTGCAGACCGGCTGGCGGGCCGTGGAAGCCAGCCGCGATCACGCGGACGTCGGCGGGTTCGCGCGGTTGCTGCGGCGGCTCGCGGCGGTCGCGGCCGAGGCGGGCGAGACGCTGCAGGCCCGCCGGGTGGAGAAGGAGGCCGAGCTCCTGGACGCGCGCGTGCGGTCCGCGGGCAGCCGGGAGACTGCCTTGCACGTCAGCGCGGTCCTGCACGCCGACCCGGCCAAGATGCGGGCGGTGGAGGGGCTGGTCCGCCGGCACGGTACGCGCGCCGACCTGTCCGCCGCGTGCCTGCTGGTCGGGCTGGTCGCAGCCGATCCGCAGCCGTGGCTTGCCGAAGGGCTCGAGATCGCGCGGGCGATCGGCGCCGTGCGGCTCACTGCACGGGCGAAGAAGGCGATGGAGGACCGCGGGCTCACGGTGGCCGTGCCGCGCGGCGAATCCGGCGCCGGCGAACTGTCCGACACCGAACTGCGGATCCTCGGCCTCATCCGGCGCGGGCAGACGAACCGGCAGATCGCCCGCGCCGTCGGGATGAGCGAGAAGACCGTGGAGAAGTACCTCACCCGCCTCTTCGCCAAGGCGGGGTGCCGGACGCGGCACGGGCTCGCGACGTCGGGCCTCGGCGGTACGGCGGAATCAGTGGGCGCGTAAAGCAGGACGGGAGCGGCAAAGGTGAGCAGGAACGTGATCACGGTGACCCAGACGCCCGGTCTGGGTCACCGTTCCATCGGCGACGCCGTCGACCGCGCCCCCGACGGTGCGGTCATCGTGGTCGGTCCTGGGCGCTACACGGAAAATCTCGAGCTCACGAAGCCGGTGACGATCACCGCGGAGAACGGGCCGGGCACCGTGTGGCTGGTCGCGCCGCAGGGCACGACGGTGACGTTGCAGACGGATTCCGCCGCGCTGTCCGGGATCACGGTCGTGGCCGCCGACGCCGACAGTCCCGCGGTGCTCGTGATGCGCGGGCAGCTGAGCGTCACCGAATGTCAGGTCGAGGCGGCCAGCTGGGCGTCGGTCTACGTCTGCGACCAGGGCACGCTGCTGATGCGCGCGAGCGAGGTGCGCAACACCGTTGGGGCGGGGGTGGTCGTCACGTCGCCCGAGGGTGGGGTGCTGGACGACACGAAGCTGACCGACCTCGGCACGTCCGGGATCGTCGTCGCGGAGCAGGGCGGCTTTCTGGTCCGGTCGTGCGTCGTGCGCGGCGCCGCGGGCAACGGGATCTGCCTCAACGGGCGGGGACGGCTGACCGTCGAGGACACGAAGGTGTCCGGCACCGGGAAACCGGCGGTCGCGGTGGAGCAGCAGGCCGGGATGTCCGCGACCCGGCTGAAGGTGCTCGACACCGGCGCGGTCGGGTTCTACCTGGCCAGCTCGGAGCAGGTCGTGCTGGAGGACTGCGGCGTCGAAAGTGCCGGTGCGGAAGGGGTTTTCGTCGGCGAGGGCTGTGCGCCGGTGTTGCGCCGCTGCCGGGTGACCCGTACTCGTGGCCGCGGTTTGCACTTCGCCGGGCGCGCGGCTGGGTCGGTGTCCGGCTGTGAAGTGTCCGATGTGGACGGTTCGGGGATCGGGGTGACCGAGCGCAGCCTGCCGGAGTTCGACGCGGTCACGGTCGGCTCGTGCACGGCGTCCGGGGTGCGGGTCGACGACGGTGCCGACCCGTTTTTCCGCGGGCTGCGCGTGGTCGGCTGCGACGGCGCGGCCATCGAGGTCGACGGCGGGGCGCGGGGCCGGATGGAGAACGTCGAGATCGACGGCGGCCGTGGCGCCGGGATTTCGGTGACCGGCGGGGCGCGTCCGTCGGTGAGCGGGCTGAGCGCCCGCGGGGTCGCCGGGGCCGGGGTGTACGTCGCCGAGGCGGCGCTTTCCCTTGCCGACGGGGTGATCAGCGGCGCGGGCGCGGCCGGCGTGCACGCGGCGGGCGGCGCCGACCTGTCGGTGACCCGGTGCCGGGTCCAGAACAGCGCCGGCGCGGGTGCGCTTTTCGCCGCGGGCTCGTCCGGGACGGTGACCGAGTCGGAGTTCTCCGGCGGGTCGGCCGACGGGGTCCGGCTGGAGACCGAGGAATCCGTGACGCTCAAGGGGTGCACGGTCCGCGACAACCACGGCAGTGGTGTCCGGCAGCTGAAGCCGAGCGGCGCGATCGAGGTACTGGACCTGATCAGCGGCGGCAACGTCACGCCGGACGCGTACGGCACCGCGGCGGCGGCCGACGACACGGCGCGGACTACCACCGCGGCGCGGCCCGACCAGCGTCCGGCGGCCGGGTCCGACCCGCTGGAGGAACTGCACGCGCTCGTCGGGCTGGCCGGGGTGAAGGCGGAGGTGACGTCGCTGGTCAACCTGAACAAGATGGCCAAGCGCCGGGTAGACGCCGGGCTGTCCGCGCCGCCGATGGCGCGGCACCTGGTGTTCGCGGGTGCGCCGGGTACCGGCAAGACCACGATCGCCCGGCTGTACGGCAAGATCCTGGCCCAGCTCGGCGTGCTGCGGGAAGGGCATCTCGTGGAGGTCGCGCGGGCGGACCTGGTCGCGCAGATCATCGGCGGTACCGCGATCAAGACCACCGAGGCGTTCACGAGCGCGCTCGGCGGGGTGTTCTTCATCGACGAGGCGTACGCGCTGAGCTCCGGCGGCGGCGGTACCGGCCCGGATTTCGGCCGCGAGGCGATCGACACCCTGGTGAAGCTGATGGAGGACCACCGGGACGACGTCGTCGTGGTCGCCGCAGGCTACTCGAAGGAGATGGGCGAGTTCCTGTCGGCGAACCCCGGGATGGAGTCGCGGTTCAGCCGCACCATCGAGTTCGCCAACTACACCGCGGACGAACTGGTCACGATCGTGCGGGCGCAGTGCGCGAAGCACGACTACCGGCTCACGGAGGCGGCGAGTGACGCGCTGCTGACGTATTTCGAAGAGATCCCGAAGGACGGCACGTTCGGCAACGGCCGCACGGCGCGGCGGGTGTTCGAGCGGATGGCCGACCGGCAGGCGTCGCGGCTGGCCACCCAACCGGATGCCAAAGCGGCGGACCTGACCCTGCTGACCGAGGAAGACCTGCTCTTCGCCCGGTGAGCCGGCTGCGGGAACGACGGGAGTGACCATGGAGGAATCGGGAACCAGCCCGCTGGTAGCCGAGCCGCACGAGCGGCACGAGCGGCACCTGGTGGTACGGCACGCCGACGAGGCCCCGCTGGACCGGCGGCTCGTCGGCGCCGCGCCGCTCGGGCCGCGGGAACTGTTCGTGCTGGCCTCGCCGGGTGCCCACCGGGTCGCGTCGCCGGATGCGGTGCTGCCTGCCGCGCTGGCGGGTTTCCTCGACGGCATCGACACGATCTGGCTCGCGCTCAGCGGTCTGGCCGCCCAACCCGAGGTCGCCGGACGGCTGGCGAAGGAACTGGACGTCGAGGTCGTCGTCCCGGACGGCGGGGTCGTTGCGGCTCCTGGCGCTGCGCTGTACGGCGGGCACACTGTCGATGGCCTTGGCTGGCACCGGTTCCGCCCGGACCAGTCGGTGACATTCCACGGCGCGCGCTTCCCGTTGCCGGAGTGGGAGTCTTGGCTGCCGGACGCGCCGGTGTCGGTCGCGGGTCTCGTTGCGGTTCCGGCTCCGTGCGGCCTGTTGGTGGGTTCTTCGTCGCCGGAACCGGGTGATGTCGCTTTCGGGGTGCCCGCCGAGGCACGGTTCCCGAAGCTGGTGGTGAGCGACGGGTCTCCCGCAGAGGTCGCGGCTGTATTGGCTTTGCTGCCCGACCGGCCGGTGATGATCGTCCCGGCGACGCCCGCTGCCTGTGCTGCTTCGTGGCAGTCTTCGCTGGCGCAGCTGGTGGGCCACGAGGTGGTGTTCAGTGCCGGTCTGCAGGTGTCGTCGTGGACGGGCACGCGGTCGACGATCGTGCCGAATGCTTCGGGGAAACCGCACTACCGCCCGTATGCGACGGTGCTGTCGCAGGGTTTTGGGGAGCAGCAGGTGATCGACGTCGCGGCTCCGCCTGCCGATTGGGAGCCGGAGGGTGATTTTTCGTACCGGCTCGGGTCGGTCGTCGCGGATGTGGTGCCTTCGGGTTTGGTGCTACGCCCTGCTTCGAGTGCCGGTGGTGGGTATCCGGACCCGTTCGATCCGTCGGGGTGGACGCTTACGCTGGGTGTCGAGGGGTCGGTAGTCCCGGTTTCGGTGCTTGCCGCGGCGGAGTCTTTGCTGGGCGGTCTGACGGCCCGGCAGCGAGCGGTGGTACGGGTCCGGCTGGGGGGTGTTCTGGACGCGGAGGGAGAGCGGGCTTTGGACCGGCGCGCGGAGGAACGCCGCGGTGGGTCGATCGGGGCTCGGCTTGCTCCTGGTGGGGGTTCTGGTGTTGCTGGGGATTACCCGAGTGGGTTGTCGCCGTTGGCTACGCCACTGCCTCCTGTTCCGGCGCCTGCTGCTTCGTCGCCTGCTGCTCCGGTGGCTGCTGCTTCGTCGGCTGCTGCTCTCGCGGCGACGCCCGCGCCGGTGGCCTCTGCGATTGCACCTCCTCCGGCGCCTGCCACGGAGGACCCGGCAGCCACCCGAACGCCAGGAACCCCTGCAGACGAAGCCGGACTCGGCAACCCGCCCGCTCCCTCCGTCGCAGTGAATCCGGCGCCCGAACCTCTCCCCGCGGCCCCCGTCGCCGCACCTCCTGAGCCCATGTCCGAGGCAATCCCGGCTGCCGACGTCCCACCAGCAGAGACCGGTCCGGGCACTCCTGCCCCCGGACCGTCCGAAGTGGACGATAACCCCGCAACCCCGGGCAAACCGGTAGCCGCGGGACCGTCGCTGTTCGAACGGGTCGCGCCCGGGACGTCGGAGTCCGTCGACCCCCCTCCGGCCGACGGCTACTCCAACGACCAGATTCCCGCCCTGCCGCGCGATTCAGCCGCGGTGCCGGTCGTGCCCTTCGAACCTGCCGTGCCGCTCGACCCTGCCGAGGAGCCACCGTCCCCGGTACCTTCCGCCCCGCCTGCACCGCCGCGGAAGGTGTCGATGCCGCCGATCATGACCACCTCGGCCGCGCCGGTGTCCACTGTGTCCGGTTCGCCGACGCAGCCCGCCCCGAAGCGCCCACAGCCGGACGCCGACCCGTTGGCGACCCCCCGGAAATCCCGCCCCGGGAACCCGGCCTTGCACGACGAGGGATCCGGGAACCCTCAGCTGCGGCAGCCCGGGCAGCCGTCCGCACCGGATCACCGACCCGGGAATCCGCCCCTGCCGGACTCCGATACCCGGCACCCACATCTACCGGAATCCGACGCGTGGCAGTCGAATCCGGAGCATCTGCTGGAGCCCGGCGCGCGGCAGCCGAATCCGGAGCATCTGTCGGAGCCCGGCGCGCGGCAGCCGAATTCGGAGCATCTACCGGAATCCGACGCGCGGCAGCCGAATCCGGAGCTTCTGCTGGAGCCTGGCGCGCGGCAGTCGAATCCGGGTCAGTCATCTCTGCCGGAGCCAGGCGCGCGGGAGTGGCAACCCGGGCAGCCGCGTCTGTCGGAAGCAGATGTCCGGCGACCGGGGCAGCCGCATCTGCCGGAACCTGAAGCGCCGCAGCCGGAACTGCTGCCCAGCGCGCGCCACTGGGAAGCGGGGCTGGAACCGGGGCAGCCGGACCTGCCGGAGCCAGGCGCGGCGCAACCCGGGCAGCCGCATCTGCCGCAGTCAGGCGCACCGCAACCTGGGTACCCGCACCTTCCGGAATCCGCTGTGCGACCGGAGCAACCCGGCAATCCGCAACTGCGGGAACGAGCCGGTCGCGAACCCGGACAGCCGCAACCGTCGGACTCGGCCGTTCGACCGCTCGCCGAGCCGCAGCTGGGTGAGTCTGCCGGTCGCCGGTGGCAACCTGGGCAGCCGCACTCGCCGGAATCCGCCGTCCGGCCGCAGCAGCTGCACTCGTCGGACTCGGCCGCTCGACCGCAGCAATCAGGCCAGTCACAGCCGGGGGAACCAACCGGTCGCCAGTGGCAACCCGGCCAGCCGCCCCTTCCGGAGCTCGCCGTCCGGCAACCGCACCTTGCGGAATCGGAAGCCGGGCAACCGCGTCCGCAAGAACCCCAGCAAACCTCGCCCGTCCACGCCCCGTCGCCACGGCAACCTGACGTGACCTCGGCGCTCGTCGTCCCCGTGCGGTCCAGCACGTCCGGTGAACAGACCCGCTTCACCGCCGCCGCGGGGGAGTCCTTTTCCGAGGCGCTCGCCACCGTCAACGCGGCGCTCGCCACGTGGCCGTCGATGCGGGTTGACGATTCCCTTGGGGCCAAAGCGGATTACGTCGCCGTCTGTCTATACCTCGGGCGTGGCGACGGGGACGCACGTGCGGTCAACCAGGCGGTCCGGTATGGGCAGGCCGCACTCGCTGACCAGATTCCGTGTCTGATGTCCGGCATTCTGCGCCTTCCGACGCACCGTCGCGCCGTGTTGCGCCAAGGCTGTGCGCCGGACGCGCTCGAATCACACAGCACCCCGGGTACCGTCCTGACCGAGCCGGGGTTTCTGACCGGGAGCGTCGACCTGGACGTCACCGTCCCCGGCGCGGTCTTCGACGTCCTCATCTGGCCCAGTTCCGCGCGCCGGACGTCGGAGCTGCTGCTCGGCAGGCCCGTCGACGAGGCGGTTTTCCTGGCCGGTGCCCGGTTCAAGGCGCTGGCCGTACGCACCGCCGAGGACGACCAGGACCTCCCCGACGATGACGACGCTCCCTCCGCGCCCAAGGTCGCCGTCCTGTTCCGCGAGCTGGCTCCCGGCGAAACCCCGGACACGACCGGCCTCGACGAGCGCGACCTCGCCGTGCTGGCCAAGCTCGACCGTCTGCTCAGGAGGCGGCAGAAGGGAAAAGTCCGGCTCATCGAGGACGCCGAGGCTGTCTCCCGCCTGACGACGTCGATGGTCGCCTGGCGCGACGACGTCGCCGGGACTGGCCAACCTGCGGCGGTGGCGTCATGATCGGGCACAGCCGAGCTCCGGAAGACATCAGCGGCGGCGGTGGCGTCATGACCGCGTCCGGCCGAGCACCGAAGGACAAAGCTGCGGCGGTGGCATCGTGAGACGCGGCCGGACCCGGAGCAGGGCGGTCAGTCGGCTGGCTGCGGTCGTAGTCATCGCCGGGGCATTCGGAGTCGTGCCCGTCAGTACCGCCGGAGCGGCGCCGGACAAACCGGTCCAATGCTTACCACCGCCCAAAACCGTGGAGCCGTCGGTGCCGTGGCCGCAGCGGCAGCTGGGGCCGGAGCGGGTATGGCCGGTCACCGATGGCGGTGGGGTGGTCGTCGGTGTGGTCGACACCGGGGTCGACGGCAGTATTCCGCAGCTCAGCGGCGGCAAGGTGCTTCCCGGCCTCGACACGACCAAACCCGGCAACAGCCCCGCCGACTCCGACTGCTTCGGGCACGGCACGTTCGTCGCCGGGATCATTGCCGCGACACCGACGTCCGGTACCGGGTACGCCGGTGTCGCGCCAGGCGTGAAGATTCTCCCGATCCGTTGTGCGACAACGGACAGCCCCGGCCAAGAAGGCTCGCTCACCCCGGAAAGCATGGCGCACGGCATCCGCGCCGCGGTCGATCAGGGGGCGCGGGTGATCAACCTGTCCGCCAGTACGACCGAGCAGGTATCCGCACTCGCGGACGCCGTCGAATACGCCGCGCAGAAGGACGTCCTCGTCGTCGCCTCCGCTGCGAACGGCGCGAAACGCGGCGATCCGGTGACGTATCCGGCGGCGTACCCGTCGGTGCTGGCGGTCGGCGCGGTGGACCAGAACGGGCAGCACGCGGACTTCTCGCAGACCGGACCGTTCGTGTCGCTGGTCGCACCGGGTGTCGACGTGCTCGGACTCGGCCCCGGCGGGCCGGGGCAGTGGAAGGCCAGCGGGACGAGCTACGCGGCCCCGTTCGTGACCGCGGTCGCCGCGCTGGTCCGGGCGTACCGGCCGAATCTCACTGCGGCACAAGTGAAACAGCGCCTCATCGCGACGGCCAACCACCCCGCGGTCCCGCTGCCCGACCCGGCGCTCGGCTGGGGCACGGTCAACCCGCTGGCCGCGGTCACGACGATGCTCCCCGGCGAGGACGCGCCGGCGCCGTCGGCGATGGTCGCCCCACCGAACGCCCGCGCGGCCGCCATCCCGGACCCGGACGTGATCGGCCCGGCCCTCGCGATGGCGGGTGCCTTCGGCGTCGCCTGCCTGGTGCTGACCCTGCTGTTGCTGCGAAAGGTCTACGGCGCGGGAAGACAACGCCGCTGGAGCCGCGCCCGGGTGGTCGAGGTGACCACCCCGTCGGAGCAGCACTGAGACGAAGCCCCTTTCCCGCGCGCACCGGCCGACGGGAAAGGGGCTTTTCCATGTCCGTCAGCAGGAGTCTGCATGCGGATGGGGACGAGGGAGCCCGCGAGCCAGGTGAGCCGATGAAGTCCGGCCAGTCCGATGCCGAGCGCGATGGGCGCCCGGGAGCAAGCGGTCTCACCACGCCGGGGGACTCACCCCGGCTCAGCTGCGCCGCCGGCCGAGCGCTTGACGCGCCGCTCAGGACGGCATCGACTCCGGCGATCCTGAACTGTGAGCGGGCATCACCGACGGGCGAAGCATGAGCCCGGCCAGGGAACGGCGATTCACGGCAGGCCATCCGTGGGCCGCGGCGGGCGACCGACGGCAGGCAACCGGGACCTGTGCCGGACCAGGAGCGGCAAAATCCGGTCCGGCAATTCCGCTCGCCCATCGGTATTGTGTTGATCCTCACTTCAGAGTAGTGTTTCATTTCGGAGAAAAATTAGACCGAAGTCTACGTCCGACACGGCATTCGGAACTGTCGTTTCGGATCCCTGTCTGCGCCTTGCTGGCTGCAGTATGCAATTTTTTGCCTGTCGGATCAAAAAACACTGCCCTTGTGGGCAATTGTATTCGGTCGTGGCGGTCGAGTGTGGCCTCTCGGAGATACGTTCGCGTCATCGGGCCCGTTCGTACCGACTTCCCCCGTGGTGCCCGGTGCAAGTGAGTCAGCTCATGAAATGTGGAAGGCAATCATCGTTGTGACCGGGCCACCTCCTGTGGTGGCCCGGTAAACACCTCCGCTGGTGCATTCCCGGTCAGGGCGGACATTCTCACGCATCCTTTCAGAAATTGCCGAACCGCAGGCAACCGGGTGGCGAGGGAAGCTTCCGCAAAGCCAATCTCTCGGCGCAAGTTCAAGGAATTGTTCACCTTATGACAAGTATCACGATGAATCAGGCCGGGACCCTTTTGTCCGTCGAACCGCTGCCGGAGGAGCTCTGGCCGCGCGGTACACATACGGCGTATCGGATCACCTATCGAGGAGTAGGATACGACCGCTATGATCGGAGGATCAGCGGCTCGGTCTTCCTGCCGCCGGGTACGCCACCGGCCGCCGGTTGGCCCGTGGCCAGCTGGGCGCACTGTACGGTCGGCCTCACGAATGCCGACGCTCCTTCGGCCGTGGGTCTGCACCCGGCTGAGCGGAAGCACCTCGAGTACTGGCTGAACGCGGGATATCTCGTGGTGGCTACCGACTACGAGGGACTTGGCGGCGAGGAGCCGCATCCGTATCTCAATGGCGAGGCGGTGGCTGACGACGTCATCGACATCGTTCGCGCTGCGCGGCAGCTGGATCATCCAGTCGACACCCGGTACGTCGTAGCGGGTTTTTCCCAGGGTGCGCATGCGGCGATGTTCGCCGGCTTGATGGCCACGGCCTACGCGCCGGAGCTGGATTTCCGGGGCACGATTGCGATGGCCCCGCCACTTCGCCTTGCCCGGTTCCTCCGCGAGCAGACCGAGGACCCACAGGGCGTCCTCGAGCCGCTGGTGCCGATCATTCTTGGCGGGCTCACCGTCAGCCAGCCCGGTTTCCGGCCAGCCGACCATCTCAACGAACGGGGTGCGCAGCTGGTCGAACAGGCCAGGTCACAGCCGATGAACCACATCGCCGCCGTCGCCGGAACGCTGACCAATGCCGATGTCGGGGCCACCGGACTGGGTGACCAGGTTGCCGTCCAGGATGCCTTGCGGGCGGTCGACATCCCGATCAGCCTGATGGATCGTCCGGTCTTCATCGGCGTCGGCGGGGCCGACATCATCCTGCCGATGGAGGTCGTCGACGGGTTCATCCCGCAGCTGCGCGCCAGCGGTACTGCATTGCGGTATGAGAGCTACCCGGGAGTCGAGCACATCGACGTACCGGTGGCCTCGGCGGCAGACGCGGTCGCCGTCGCCGAGGAACTGGTCAGGCCGGCGCAGCCCACCGTCACGGACCGGCCGGAAAGCACAATCGACGATGCCAGGTTCCGGCTGCTCGACGTGACCGGTGACGGCACCTTGCAGGCCGACGACTTCGACGCGCTCGCGTTACGGTTGGTGCAGAGCTTCGGCCTGCCACCCCGTTCTCCTGGTGCGGCAGCGGTACGGGAAGGCTACCGGCAGCTGTGGGAGGCCATCGCGGAGCGCTGTGACGCCGACCGGAACGGCGAGGTCGACGTGGCCGAGTTCGGCGCCGGGCTCAGCCGACTGGGAGCAGCGGGCGCGGCGTACTTCGACACCGTCGCAGGAGGTCTTGCGAGCGCGGTGACGGAGCTGGCGGACACCGACGGCAGCGGACTTCTGGAGCCGGCCGAGTTCACCAGGATGCTGGCCGGTCTCGGCGTGCCCGCGGACCGGGCAGAAGAGGCGTTCCGCCAGTTCGACGCGGACGGGGGTGGCTCGGCCAGTACCAGCGAGATCATCGCAGCGGTACGGGACTTCCTCACCGGCAGGAGTGTCGAATCTCCCGGAGCCTGGTTGTTCGGTCGTGGGTGACCTCGCGCTCGGCCGGTTGGGCAGGGTCATCAGCGTCGAGGCCCTCCCGAGCCGGCTCTGGTTGCCCGGTGCCGGTCGCGCCGTGCGGCTCAGGTATCTCTCGGATGCGGCACTCCTCGGTCCGGCGGTGGTCGGCGGAACAGTTCACCTTCCGCCGGAACCTCCTCCGGAAGGTGGATACCCCGTGGTCGGATGGGGTCATTGCCTCCTCGGCCTCAACTCGGCGGACGCCCCTTCGCTGGGCGGGTTGCTGCGTGGCGAACGTGCCCACCTCGGGCAGTGGCTTGCCGCGGGTTTCGCCGTCGTGGTCACCGACTATCGCGGATTCGAAGAATTTCGTGCCCGCCCGCGGCTCGATGGCATCAGCGAGGGCTATGACATCCTCGAACTCGTCGCTGCTGCCCAAACCCTGCCTTACCCGTTGAGCAGCAAGTGGATCTGTGGCGGGTTTTCCCAAGGCGGGCACGCCGCACTGGCGGCGACCGTACGGGCGAACAGCCATCCGAGCGGCCGTGGACTGCTCGGCACCGTTGCACTCGCCCCTCAGTTGTGGCTCAGCCAGTTCATGTCCGAGGCGACCCGCAATCCGATGCAGGAGCTGCAACAAGCCGTTCCCCGCTATCTGACGGCGCTTCTCTTCAGCTTTCCGCTGGCCGGCCTGGACAGCGAGGTGCCGGCGACCGCCCGGCGGTATCTGACCCTCGCCGACAAGCTACCGCGCCGGCAATACGCCGCGGCAATCAAGGGCATCTCCAATGAGCAAGCCGGAATGACCGGAGTCGGAGACTGCCGCTCGATCCAGCACGTGACTGCCAGTCTCGACTTTCCTCCGGTTCAGGTGCCCCGGCCGCTTTTCGTCGCGGGGTCCGACCCCGACGAGATCGCCCCCGCGCCCCTGGTCCGGGCTTTTGCCGAAGCGCAGGCAGCCGCCGGAGTCCGGACCACGTACTGCCACTACGACAACACGGAACACATCGACGTTCCCGTCGTCGCGATGGAGGCTGCCGTGCGGTTCGGCAACGGCCTGCGAGCGGCTGCAGACCGGCTGGTCGTAACGGAGTAGCCGGAGTCTCCGGCCGCCACCGCATCCGGCGGACAAGTCCGTGAAGGGAACCATGAGGGAATCAGATTCCCTGATGGTTCCCTTCACGGACAGTGGCCCAGCGAGGGGAACCCGGGTCAGTCCCGGTCCGGTTTCTCTACGCCTTCCACCAGCGGGGTCTGCACGAGGCGTACCGATCGGCGGCGGTTCACGAACTGTGCCCGGCCCGGTGGCAGCGTCCGTGGTTTCAGGTTGCCAAGGAACGTACCCTCGCTCTTCGGGCACGACAGCAGCATCGCCGGGGTACCCAGTTCCCACATCCGGCGCAGTGCCTGGCTCATCATCGACCGGCTGGCGCCCGACGTGCTGCGGGCGACGATCACGTGGAACCCGATGTCCGCGGCTTGCGGGAGCAGGGCCGTCAGCGACTCCAGCGGGCCGCCGCCCGAACCTTCGGACAGTTCGTAGTCGTCGATGATGATGTACAGGCGCCCGCCTTCCCACCAGTCTCGTTTGGGCAGGCGGCTCGGGCTGATGTCCGGGCCCGGTACGCGTTTCTCGAGCAACGAGGCGACCCCCTCGATGGACGTCTTCAGCGCGTCCGAGCCCACCGCGTACTCCAGCTGGTACTCGGGCGGGACCGAATCGTGCAGTTCGCGGCGGAAGTCGCCGAACATGATGCGGGCCTCGTCCGACGTGTGGTGTGCGGCAACGGCCTTGGCGATGTGCCGCAGCAGGTTCGTCTTGCCGGTCTCCGCGTCGCCGTAGATGATCAGGTGCGGGCTGGTGTCGAAATCGTGCCACAGCGGGGCCAGCTGGACGTCGTCGATGCCGAGCGGGACCCGCATTTCCGCGGCCGGGTTCGGAGCCGTCGGGCCGGGCAGCTCCGGCACCGTCAGCTGGTGCGGCAGCAGCCGGACCTTCGGCGCGGCGGGTGCGCCCGGCACGGCCAGCGCCTCGGCCAGCTCCACCGTCGCGTCGGCGAGATCCTCGGTCTCCGGATCGCCGTCGATCCGCGGCAGCGCAGCGAGGAAGTGCAGCTGGTCCGAGGTGATTCCGCGGCCGGGGATCTGCGGCACGGTCGCCGCGAACCGGCTGTTCACCTCGGAGTCCACCGGGTCACCCAGCCGCAGCTCGAGCCGCGTGCCGAGGACGTCGCGCAGCCACGGCCGCATCTCCGACCACCGGTTCGATGCGACCACCAGGTGGATCCCGAAGCTCAGCCCACGCGCGGCGAGCTCGGTGAACCGGTCCTCGACGTCCTCGAAGTCCTGCCGGATCGTGTACCAGCCGTCCACCACGAGGAACACGTCGCCGTACGGGTCGACGTCGAGGTAGCGGCCCTCGCGACGGGCACGCCGGTAGCTGGCCATCGAGTCGATGTTGTGTTCGGCGAACAGCGCTTCCCGCCGTGCCATCAGGTTGATGACCTCGAGCACGGTGCGCGTGACGCGGTCGCGGTCCAGCCGGTTGGCGATGCTGCCGACGTGCGGCAGCTTGGCGAGCGACGTGAGCGTCCCGCCGAAATCCAGGCAGTAGAACTGCACCTCGGCCGCGGTGTGGGTGAGCGCAAGCGCGGAGATCAACGTGCGCAGCAGGGTGCTCTTCCCGCTTTGCGGACCGCCGACCACCGCCGCGTTTCCCTTGCTGCCGGACAGATCCGCGATCAGCAGCTCGCGTTTCTGCTGCGCCGGAAGGTCGATCAGCCCGACCGGGACGGTCAGCGAGCCGGTCTGCAGGTCGCCGACCGGACGCGGGCCGTACTCGGGGTGGTCCACCAGCGGCGGCAGCAGCTGGTCGAGCGTCGCGGGCTGCTTGAGCGGCGGCAGCCAGACCTGGTGCGCCCGCGGGCCGACGTCGCGCAGCCGCGCGATCAGGACGTCCAGCACGGTGTCCGTGCCGCCTTCTTCCTCCACCTGCTCCGGCTCGGCCGTCTCCTCGGCGGCCAGCGGTTCGATGTACTGCATGCCGAACGGGACGATCCGCTGCTGGGTCGAGTCGCCGCCGGAACTGCGCCGCTTCGGCCGATAAGGTGATGACGAATAAGCCCCCTTGAATCGCACCAGCGTCTGGGTGTCCGGGCGCACATATCCGTTACCCGGGCTGTTCGGCAATTCGTATGCGTCCGGCACCCCGATCACGCTGCGGCTTTCCATTGCGGAAAAGGTGCGCAGGCCGATCCGGTACGACAGATGCGTTTCCACCTTGTGAATCCGGCCTTCGTCGAGCCGCTGCGAAGCGAGCAGCAGGTGCACGCCGAGGGATCGGCCGAGCCGCCCGATCATCGCGAAGACGTCGATGAATTCCGGTTTGCTGGACAGCATTTCACTGAACTCGTCCACCACGATGAACAGCGCGGGCATCGGCTCCAGCGGGACGCCCTTCGCGCGGGCGGCCTCGTAGTCGCGCCGGGAAGCGTAGTTTCCCGCCGCCCGCAGGTATTCCTGCCGCCGGTTGAGCTCGCCGGTGAGCGCGTCCTGCATCCGGTCGACCAGTTCGAGTTCCTCGGCGAGGTTCGTGATGACCGCCGAAGTGTGCGGCAATTGGTCGAATCCGAGGAAAGCCGCACCACCCTTGAAGTCGACCAGCACGAAATTGAGATCCTCGGACGAATGGGTGGTGGCCAATGCCAGCACGAGCGTCCGCAACAGCTCGCTTTTCCCCGAGCCGGTGGCGCCGACGCACAACCCGTGCGGACCCATTCCGTCCTCGGCCGCCTCTTTGATGTCCAGTTCCATCGGCGTACCACTGCTCGTGATCCCGATCGGAACGCGCAGCCGCCGTTTGGCGGTCATCCGTTCCCGGCGGTATTTGGCCGGCTCGAAATGCGCGACGTCACCGAGGCCGAGCAACCCGGCGAGATCGTAGTCGACGGCCAGTGGTTCCTCGTCGGTGTTCGCCTCGCCGACGCGGTAGCGGGCCATCGTGCGGGCCAGCGCGGCGGCGGCGGTCTCGCTGAGCGAATCGGGACGGCACAACGGTTTCGTGTGCTGCTTGCCGAGCCGGTCGAAGCTGACCGTGCGCACCTCGTCGGCGGCGACCTCCAGGAACAACGCGCCCGGACGCGGGTACCACGGCAGCGTGCCGGACACGTCGAGGACGACCGTGTTGCGGTACCCTCCCTCGGTCGCGCGGTGGTCGCCCGGCACGTGCACGCCGTCGACGATGAGCACCACGTACGGCTCGGACGCGGTGATCGGCGTGTCGGCTTCGAACTTCGGCCGTCCGGCGAAATCCCCGTCCCCCAGCAGGGCTTCGACCTCGCCGAGGTCCATTCCGGACAGCCGGCGCGCTCCGGCCGCGTCCCGGCTGTCGAGATCCTGGTTGTGCGGCAGCCACTTCAGCCAGTCCCAGCGCTCGAGCCGGTCCTCGGCCGCGCACAGCGCAATCCGGACGTCCCCCGGCCCGTGCGCGGTCGTGAGCTGCCCGAGGATCGCCCGCACCATCCCGAGTATCGCCTGGTCGTCACCGCTGAACTGGATCTGCCCGAACCCGCGCAGGTACACCGCGATCGGCGCGTTCGGCAGTGTCGAGTACGCCCGCAGGAACCGGCGCAGGGCATGCGCAGCCAGCGGTTCGAGGTCCTCGATCGGCTTCGTGTCCGGCGGGATCAGCTTGAGCGTGGACCGCTGCGTGCCGACCCCGATCCGGACCTCGCCGAAGTCGTCCTGCGCGGGCCGCCGCTCCCACAGCCGGTAACCGAGCGCGATCGACCACAGCGCGCGCGGGTCAGGGTGGATCCAGCGGGCGGCGCGCTGCTGCGCGGTCAGCGACCGGCGGACCCGGCTGCGCAGCTGGGTGAGGTACCGGATGTAGTCGCGCCGGTGTCCGTGGAGTTTCTGCTTGTGGGTCACCGAGTTGCGCAGCAGCTGCACGAAGAGCATGCCGACCACGGACACCAGCATCATGCCGCCGCCGATGTAGGCCATCGCGCCGCCGCCGGGGCGGACGAACATCATCACCATGGCCAGCGAGCTCAGCGCCATCGGCGCGTACATCAGCACCGAGCTGATGCCGCCGCCGGTGTCCTCGGGGACGGCAGGCGGCTCCTGGATCTCGATCTCGTCGCTCGGAGCGGCCGGCTTAGGCCGCCGCGCCCGGCGCGCGAAGAGCACCGTGCTCATGCTTCTCCCTCGGTGAGTGAACTTCCCCTATTTCGTCCGCGCATGCCTCGAGCTGGGGATTTGCGGCCGGGCGATTGCTAGGGTCCGGTCGGTTGACGGTCCCGTGATCCCTGGCAGGAAGGACCTGGCACCGGATGGAGGAGCAAACACAGCATCGCACAACGACCTCGGTGAGGCTACGGTTCGTGCTCGGGAAAATGGCCACCGACGTGGCCCTCCCGGCCGAGGCCACGCTGGCCGAGTTGCTGCCCGCGGTGCTGCCGCAGTTCGGCGCCGAATGGATCGAGCAGGGTGCCGACCACGAGGGCTGGGTCGTCCAGCGCGTCGGCGAGGACCCGCTCGACGAGGACCGGACGCTCGCCGAGCTCAACCTGCTCGACGGCGAGACTGTCTACTTGAGACCGCGTGCCGACCAGCTCGCCGCGATCGACTACGACGACCTCGTCGACGGCGTCGGTGAGCAGGTCCGCGAGCATGCCGGTACCTGGAAACCCCGGCACACCCGCTGGATGTTCCGGATCGGCGCGGCCGGGGTGCTGCTCTTCGGGCTGGTGCTGATTCCCGGGATCGGCTCTGGCGTCATCCAGGCGTGCGTGGCGTTCTTCGCCGCCGCAATGCTGCTGGGCGGAAGTGCGCTGGTCGTCCGAAGTGTCGGAGATGTGCCTGCGGCGACGATCCTGGCCGGGATGGCAGTGCTGTACGGCGCCGAAGGCGGCGTGCTCGTGGTGCGCGCGGTCGACCCGGCTGCCGCACAGCCGGCGCTGGTCACGACGGCGCTCGCCATTGCGTTGCTGGTACTGAGTCTCGGTGCGTTCGCCGTGGCCGATTCGGCGTTGCTCTTCGCGGGCGCGATTATGGCCGTGCTGATCGTGATCATCACCAGCTTGATCGGGACGTTGTTCGACGTGACCGGTTCCGAAGCGGCCGGGATCGGGCTGGCGATTGCGCTCCTGATCGGCGTTTTCCTTCCGGCGACGGCATTCCGGCTGTCCGGCCTGACGCTGCCGATGCTGCCGACCGGCGCCGACGAGCTCAGCGACGACATCGAACCGGTACCCGCGAAAATGGTCATCGAACGCGGCCGGATGACCGCGGGGTATTCGACGGCGTTGCACGTCGGCCTCGGCTCGGGGCTGTCGGTACTGCTGCCGATGCTGATTGCCGAGGGTGGCGCGTGGCAGGTCGTGCTGTCGCTGGACATCGCCGCGTTGCTGCTGCTGCGGTCGCGGCATCCGAGCGGGGTCGTGCAGCGCTGGTCGGTGATCGTGCCCGCGGTGGTGTCGGTGATCGGGACCCTCTGGCTCGCCGCGACTTCCTCGGACGAGCTGGTCCGGCTGCTCGCGGTGTTCGTGCCGATGTTCGGCGGTGGCGCGGTGCTGATGCTGTTCAGCCGCGTTCTGCCGGGCAGGCGGCTGCGGCCGTACTGGGGCCGGGCGGTGGAGATCTTCGAATCCCTGACGGCCATTGCCGTCCTGCCGATCCTGTTGCAGGTACTCGGCGTCTACGCCTGGATGCGCGGATTGGCGGGGTGAGATGCAGTCTCGGCGGGATCAGGTACAGGCCTACTTCTTCGAGGTAGGCCGATTGGTGTCCGCCGTGGTGCACGGGCGGCCGGATGCCTTGCAGCAGCCCAACAAACGGCTCAACACCGGCATGTTCCTCGGCATGATCGCGGCCGGGGTGGTGATGGGCATCTTCGGCATCTACGGGCTTTTCGTGCCCGGCGGCGACACGTCGTGGCGGCATGCCGGGGCGATCGTGATGAACAAGACGACCGGCGCCCGTTACGTCTATCTCGACGACCACCTGCGTCCGGTGCTCAACTTCGCGTCGGCGAAACTGGTCGCGGGCAAGGCGGGCGGTCAGGTGTTCTCGGTTTCGGAGAACTCGCTGGCCGGCACCCCGGTGGGACAGCCGATCGGGATCTCCGGTGCACCGGACGCTCTGCCATCCACTTTGGACACCGGAGTGTGGACGGTCTGTACCCGGTCTCCCGGCACCGAGGTGGACCTGCTGCTGAACCGCCCGGTCGACGTGGCGCTGTCCGACGCACAGGCCATGCTCGTGGTCGGCCCGGACCAGGTGAAATACCTGGTGTGGCGCGGAAAGCGGCACCGGATCCCGAACCAGTCGGCGGTCGAGGCCCTCGGCTACGGTGGCATCGCCCCGATCGCGGTGAACGCGGCATGGCTGAACACCTTGCACCAGGCCAAGGACATGGCCGTGCCGGACACGCCGGGCGCCGGGGGGACGGGCGTGACGATCGACGGCAGGCAGAGTACGGTCGGGCAGATCTACCAGGTCCGCAATCCGGCCATCAACAGCGATCAGCTGTATCTCGTGCGGAGCGACGGAGTAGTGGCGTTGAGCCGGACGGCCGCCGCCCTGCTGCTCGCCGCACCGGGAACCAAGGCTGCCTACAGCGGGTCCCGCGTTGAACTCATCCAGGTGGGACCGGCGGCGCTCGCCGGGGTACCGAACTCCACGAGTGGTCCGAACCTCATGGCCGACCTGCCGCAGGCTCCACCGGAGATCGTGAACCCGTCGTCGAGCGCGGCTGCCTGCGTGGGTATTCCGCCGCAGGGCAAGGGCGATGCCGAGGTGACGGTGGGTCTGCTGCCGGTGAACGTGGTCACCGGAATGCCGCTCGCCCTGCACCCGGCCGGCGCGGCGGCCGACCGGATCTCCATTCCGGCAGGCCACGGGGTACTGGCCAAGGAGGTCGCTGCCCCCGGCGCGAACCCGGGAGCGACGTACCTCATCACGGAAACCGGCACGAAATACCCGCTGGCGAGCCCGGAAGTGGCCACTGCGCTGGGCTATTCGGACGGCTCGGCGGTGTCCGTACCGGCCGAACTGCTCGCCTTGCTGCCCCGGGGCCCGGTGCTGAGCACCGAGGGTGCACTCAAAGTTCAGGCCCCGGCAACATGACAGGGGTCACTCATGAGGGGAGTCCCGCCGGTTTGCGCAGCTGGGGCCCGGAGAGATCCATTCGAGTGAGGCGAAACCTACAGTAAAAGTCGTAAGCCCGGCTGTGGTGGCTCAGGTGGCCGCACAGAGACGGCAAACCGAACTGAGGAGGCCTCGTGTCAACCAGTGTCAGCCCTACGGTCGTCGATGCTCAGGTGAAGCGGCACGAAGAATTCAGCACCGACATCAAGACGAACGCGTTGAACCGTGCTCGGGAGGACGTCGCAGCTGTTCTTCACGTGAGCAAGAGCGGGCTCACCGGCGCGGTGGACCAGCTCATCAATGAATGGGCAAGCCGGACCGAGAACATCGTGCTTCGCCACATGCATGACATGGCCGAGTGGGTCTCGAAGGCGAAGACCGACCAGGTCAACCTTGATGACGACCACCACAATCAGGTCAAGAACATCCCGATCACCACCGGTGACTTCCTGCGCTGACCCACCACTTTCTGTCCGGCCACACCTTGAAAAGGAGTTCCCTGTGCCTGCTGATGACGCCAGGACTTACAACTACAACGAGATCGAGGCCTGTGTTCAGGCGCTGAAGAACCGATCGGGCATCATTGCCAGCAACGCGGATCAGTTCGCCTCTTCGGTCAAGAATGCACTGGTCGACTGGCAGGGTGAAACCGCCCAGCGGTACGACGGTGAAAGCACGAAGCTGAAGAACGAGCTGGGTGACAACTCCGTCTGGCTCGACCAGCGGGGGCGCCAGTTCCAGGATCTTTCCAATCAGTTCCACGACCAGGACAAGCGCAGCTCCAAGGCCTTCTGACCGTTTTTCGGAGCAGGAAAGGGGCCCGCTATGAACACCATGTTCAACGGTCCGGTACTGCGTGAGGCGGCAGCAAATCTGGAACAGGTCATGGCTGACATGTCCGTGTTCACGGAGCTGCGGTCCACTTCGGCCGGGCTCGGCAATTTCGACGCCGCACGGCAGCTCGAAGGAGCGGTCAACCAGCGGCGCGACGGGGTCGCCGGAAATGCGGACCAGCTGAAGACCTCGCTCACCACCATGGGGCAGACGCTGGCGAAGATCGTCGATGGTTTCGAGAATCTGGACGACAGCAACGCCGCCAAGGTCAGGTCCGCCGGGACCAGGACGTGGCAGGTGTGAGAAATGGCAGCGCGGCC
Source organism: Amycolatopsis jejuensis (assembly GCF_000717335.1). Lineage (GTDB taxonomy): Bacteria > Actinomycetota > Actinomycetes > Mycobacteriales > Pseudonocardiaceae > Amycolatopsis > Amycolatopsis jejuensis. The sequence continues at coordinate 328,659 of NZ_JNYZ01000004.1, read as the reverse complement.
GGCGCCGGGTCTGACTTTCGGGTCGGACCCGGCGCTGGACGCCGCTTTGCCGTCGATGGGTGAGGAGTGCGGGGAATGGCCGAGACGTCCTACAGCAGCGAGCGGGTCAAGAACGCCGCGATCAACCTGAAGAACATCCTTCAGGACCTGAAAGAGTTCGACGCGCTCAAGGAGAAGCGGCCGGACGCAGGCAAGTTCATGATCGCCCAATGGCTTGAGATGATCGTGGACGACCGGCGCAACGCGATCGTTGCGCACGCGGAGCACCTGAACCTCATCTTCAAGGAACTGGAAGCGAAGCTCACCAAGCTCGCCCAGGACTTCAACAACCTCGACGGCGACAATGCGAAGAAGTTCGGCAAGGAACTCACCGACCTGCAGAACCTGATCACGGAAGACCTCGGTAACTTCGACCAGAACACCGAGAAGGACCAGACGAACTACTCGAACAACTACAAGAAGGATCCGTCCGACGGCAACGGTTACAACGCCAACCTCGGCGCGGGTCTCGGCAAGAACGCCCCGGAGGACGAGAAGAAGGGCGATAAGAAGGACTGACCCACGCTGGTCGGTGCGCTGCTGACGGTTTCCCGGTCGCGGACGGTCCGTCGCTGATACCTGCTCGATCCGGATCTCTGGCAAAGGCTCTCGTATGTCGTCGTCGAACGTTGTCCCCGATGCGGGCAAGTACAATTCTTCGGCTCCGTCCCTGGATGTCGGGACCTATACCAGCTACGACGCGCTCGCCAAGGTGGCACAAGGCCTGATCGGCAGCCGGGATGCGCGAAACAGCCTGTCCGGCAACAAGACGGCCGAGGACTGGTACGACTTCGAGGGCCGGGTCAATGCCGCCGCGAAGCGGATCGGCGACATCAACCAGAAGTTCCAGCGAGAGATCAAGTCCCTGCAGGACAACCTGCACGGCGAAGCGGGCGACGCGTTCAACAAGTACGCCACCGACCTGCTGAAGAAGAGCGAAGATCTTTACCAGACCCTGGAGTCCCGCAAGTACGGCACCACCATCGGCAACATCGGGCACTCGATCCAGTCGTTCGGGGCCAAGTGGTGGGAAGCGGTCGACGCCGCCGAGAAATGGCGGCGGGAAAAGGTCGCCGAGATCATCGAGATCGGCCGCCAGGAAATGGCCAACGCGAAGTCGATCGGCGAGGTCAACCAGATCGCGAAGAACACGATCGCCTTGGGGGACTCGGCGGTCAAGAAGTCCGAGGACGACCTCGTCAAGAACCTGCAGGGCCTGTTGTCCGGTCTGGGCAGCCAGTACAGCACCCTCGGCCAGGAGCTGTCGCCGCTGCGCATCGCCGGTGGGCACGACAAGCCCGCGGGCGGCGGCGGCAGTGGCGGTGGCGACAAGAAAGACGATAAAAAAGACGATAAGAAAGACGACAAGAAGGACGACGGAAAGGGAGACGGAAAGGACGACAAGAAAGACGACAAGGGGCAGGGCAAAACAGAGCAGGACGACATCCTCGGCGGTGGCCCGGGAACCTCGGGTGGCGGCTCGGGCGGGGGCGACGGCTCGGGCGGCTCAGGCAAGGACGGTTCCGGCAAGGACGACAAGGGCAACAAGAAGAACCCCGCGGTCGACAAGGCGCTCGGCGACGCCAAGGACGCGGCAGGCAAGGCGATCGACGACCTCAAGGGCAAGACGAACGACCCGGAGGTCAAGAAGGCACTCGACGCGGCCAAGAAGGCGGCCGGCGACGCGATCGACGGCCTCAAAGGCGGCGGTACCGACGGCAAGGGCGGGCCGGGCACCGGCGGCGGCCTGGGTGGCGATACCCCGGGCGGCGCAGGCGGCGACACGCCGGGCGGTTCGGGTGGCGGCATCCCGGGCGGCTCGAGCGGCGGCACCGGCGGCGAGAACCCCGCGGGCAAGGGCCAGGACCCGGCGGTCAAGAAGGCGCTCGACGACGCCAAGAAGGCCGCGGGCAACGCCATCGACGGCCTCAAGGGCAAGAGCGACAACCCGGCCGTCGACAAGGCTCTCGACGACGCCAAGAACGCGGCAGGCAAGGCGATCGACGGCCTCAGCGGCGGTCTCGGCGGACCGGGCAGTGGGTCGGGCGGCCCCGGCTCTGGTATGGAGAAGAAACCGAAGACCGAGTCCGACCTGCCTGGGCCGGGTACCGGTGGCAGCGGCGGCGGCGACCCGCTGGGCGGCAAGGGCGGCGGCAGCACCCCGGGTGGCGGCAGCCCCGGCGGCGGTAGCCCCGGTGGCAGCAACCCCGGTGGCAGCAATCCGGCGGTCGACAAGGCTCTCGACGACGCCAAGAACGCGGCAAACAAGGCGATCGACGGCCTCAAGGGCAAGGGCGGCCCCGACGTCGACAAGGCACTCGACCAGGCGAAGGACGCGGCCAACAAGGCCCTCGACGACCTGAAGGGCAAGGGTGGCGAGGGCGATCACGGGAAACCGGTCGACCAGGCCAAGAATGCCGCCGACAAGGCGATCGACGACCTCAAGAACAAGAGCGACAACCCGGCCGTCGACAAGGCGCTCGACCAGGCGAAGGACGCGGCCAACAAGGCGCTCGACAGCCTGAAGGGCAACGATCACCCGACGCCGGAGCAGGTCGACCAGGCCAAGAAGGACGCCGACAAGGCGATCGACGCCCTGAAGGGCAACGACCCGGCGGTCAACAAGGCGCTCGACGACGCCAAGAACGCGGCCAACAAAGCGCTCGACGGACTGCTCGGCAAGGGCGACGGCAGCCACGGCGGCTCCGGCAACCCGGCGGTCGACAAGGCGCTCGACGATGCCAAGAACGCCACCGGCAAGGCGCTCGACGACATGGCCAAGAACACCAACGACCCGGCTGTCAAGCATGCGCTCGAGGAAGCGAAGAAGGCCGCGGGCGACGCGATCGACGGACTGAAGAACCACGACTTCGGCGGGGCTCCGCACGGTGGCCCCGGCGGCGGCGGCGATCCCGCGTCGCAGGCCATGCACAACGCGCAGGACGCGGCTCGCAAGGCCATCGACGACGCGCTGGGCAAGACCACGAACCCCGACGTCCGCAAGGCACTCGAGGACGCGAAGAACCAGGTCGACCGCGCTCTCGGGGGCGGAACGGCGGATCCGAAGACCCATCAGGCGCTGACGAACGCGAAGAACTCCGTGGACAAGACGTTCGACGACATGATCGGCAAGGCGACCGACCCTGCGGTGAAGAACGCGCTGCAGTCGGCAAAGGACGCGGTCGACAAGGCCATCACCGGTCTCGACAAGCCGGCCGACTCGCCGTTTGGCGGGGGGCACAACAAGAACGTCGACTTCGGTGGTGGAGGCGGCGGCGGGAACCACCCCGGCGGAAGCAACGGCCCGGGCATCCCGATGAGTTCCAATGGTCCGGACCACTCGCGCGCCCAGTTCGACACCGACATCGCCCAGCAGCGCGGGCTGTCCCAGCCGGCCACCGCGTCGGCGGGCTCGCAGTTCGGCGCGATCCGGCAGCCGATGTCCGGCGGGGCGGGAATCGGCGGCCCGCTCGGCGGAACGGGTGGCGGCGGGATGCCCATGGGCGGCGGAATGCCGATGGGCGGGATGCCCATGGGTGGTATGGGCGGCGGCGGTGGCCAGAACAACGAGCGGGAACCGCAGATCTGGCTGCAGGCCGACCGCGGTGCGTGGACCGAGGACGAGGACGACACCGGCGACGAGGTTCTGGGAAGGCGCTGAGTCATGGCGAACGGCACCGACGGTCTCACGTTCGAGCAGATCGTGCAGCTGATCAACGAGGTCCGCCCGGACACGTTCTATCAGCGGGCCGAAGTGTTCGACCGCGCTGCCCGGCGCGTGCAGGACGTGCTCGATCAGGTGCGCGCGCAGCAGAACCGGATACAGGAAGCGATGACCGGGCGGACGTCGCAAGAGCTCGACGACGTCGCGCGCGAGGTGGCGGCCAAGATCTCGCTGCTGCTGAGCGTGCTGCAGAACCCCGGCTACGGCGCGATGCTGCGCAAGGCGGGCGACGCATTGGCCGCGCACCAGCGCCGGATCGCCGACCTGCAGGCGCAGAAAGCCCAGCAGGACAGCGCACCGCCGGTCGAGGGCGGGCCGAGCCGGGACCAGATCGCCCAGTCGCAGAACCAGGCGGCGCAGCAGGTGCTGCGTGACTTGAGCACGGCGTACCAGGACATCACCGGAACGCTGACCCCGTTGCCGTACAACGATCCCCGGGTCATCGGGGGCGGCGGGGGCGGCGTGGTGAACGGCGGCGGCGGACAGGGTGCCCCGCCGCCCGGTTCGGGTACCGGCGGCGGGCACGGGGACGGGTCCGTACTGACTGATCTCCCCGGCGGCGTGCTGAAAGCGGCGTTCGGCAACGGTGGACCCGAGTCTCCGGGGAGTGCCTTTCTCCTGCCTGGTGGCAACGGTGGGGTCAACCCCTTCACCCAGGTGCTGGGCAAGTCCGACGGCGGCGAATCGCTGTTTCCCGGAATGGCCGGACCGCTCGGCATTGTCGGGGGCGGCGCGGGTACCGCCGGTGGCAGCGGTGGCGGGATGCCGGGGTATGGCATGCCGATCGTCGGGGGCGGGGTCGTCACCGGCGGGTCGGACGTGCTGAACCGGCGCGAGCGGAGTACGTCCGGGTCGCCCATTGCCGCGATTCCCGGGGTGACCGGCGGGGTACTGGGGAAGAAGGACGAGCGCAAACCTCAGCGGAAGGTCGCGGCGCCGGACAACGCGCCGGTTCCGCCGCCGCTCAGCCAGGTCGAGACGGTGTCGGCGGGGCTGGTCACGGCCGCGCAGGCGCTCGATGCGATCAAGACCACCTCGGGGACGCCGAACCTTCCTCCGCCGGTGCCGCAGACGTCGGGGCAGACCGTGTCGGCCACCGGGCAGGTGGTGAACCCGAACTCGATGCCGCCGGGGAATCCGCCTCCTGGAAGCCCGCCGCCCGGGAGTCCGCCGCCCGGCAGTCCGCCCTCGGGGAATCCGCCGCAGCTGCCTGGTTCGGTACCTCCGCCTGGGCCTGGGTCGGCCAACCCGCCCGGTTCGGTGCCGCCCGGGTCCGTCCCGCCCGGTTCCGTGCCGCCGGGTTCGGTCACTCCGCCGGGCACTACCCCGCCGGGTTCGGTCACCCCGCCCGCGACTCCGCCGGGTTCGGTTCCGCCGCCCGGACCGGGTAACACCGGGAATCCTCCGGTGTCGCACGGGGCCTTCGGCAACCACCCGACGCCGTACCGCGCGCCGGGTGGCGACGCGAGCACCGGGGGCCTGACCCCGCCGCCCGGCCCGATCGACCCGGAACGGCGCGGGATGGCCTTGCCGGGCAGTGGAACGCTGGCCGGGATCGGGCGCGGTCCCGGTGAGATCCCGAATCCGGCGACGGTCCGCGGGATGGTCGAGCCGATGCCGGCGGGAATGCAGTCCGGCGGATCGTCGATGGGCGGGTTCCCGATGTCGCCGATGATGATGGGCGGCATGGGAATGGGCGCGCAGGGCGGGCAGCAGAACTCGCGGATGGCGGCCGTCCCGAGCGAGCACCGGCCCGAGTTCGAGGACCCGCCGGTCGACGACATGGGCACGCTCGGCAGGAGGGCGTCCGTGCCGGCGCCGGAGGAACCCGAACCCGACTTCGCCGCACACCTCGAAGAGCAGCTTGCGGAACTTGACCGGTTGATGGAGAGAGGGAAGTGACGATGGTCGACTGGAGCATGGCGAACACCGATCCCGAGCGCGCGCTCGACGAAGCGTGGAAGACCATGGAAGCCGAGAAGCAGAAGCTCGAACGGCTCGGCAAGCACTGGGACGAGGCGACCATCAAGGTGCGCACCAAGGACCAGTCGTTCGAGATGACGTTCGACGGCCGGGGCGAGCTGACCGACCTCGCCTTCAACGGGGACCGGTATCGGAAGCTGCCGCCCGCGCAGCTCGCGCGGATGATCGTCGACACGGTGACCAAGGGCCGCGCCGAGGCACAGCAGAAGATGAACGAGGTCATGGGGGTGAACCCGGTGCCCGGGCTCGACCTGGAGGGCGTGGCGAGCGGGAAGGTCCGGCCGGACGAGCTGCTCGAGTCGCTGCTCGCGCCGATGATGGAAGGCATCACCAGCTTGGAGCTGAGCAACGCGGACGAGCCGTCGTCCGCGCAGAAGCGGGAGCGCCGCCATGGCTGACGATTTCTATCTCGACCCGGCTGCGTACCGGAATGTGACCCGGCAGCTTTCGGAAATCGGCGAGGATCTCGGCAGCTCCTACCGGCGTCTCGCCCGGGTGCTCGACGACAACGAAGGTTCGTGGGGCTACGACGAGATCGGCAAGAACTTTCAGGAAGGCTACTACAAGAAAGCCACCGAGTACCGCGACGGCTACAGCAAGGGCGAAGTCAACATCACGAAGTCCGCCACCGTCTCGCAGAAGAACGCGGACAACCTCGCGAAACTCGACGACGACAGCGCGCGGAAACTCGACAGCGAGTACGACCCGAACCCGTAATGGCCGGGTGATCCGGGCACCATTCGTTCTGCCCGACTCACGAAAGGAGGTGCACAAGAATGTCGGGCGGAAAGGACGAGGGCGGCGCGGGCGGTTCGGGCGGGCACGGTTCGGGCGGCGACGGCGGCGGGGCGGTACACGGCGCCGGTTCCTCGCACACCGTCCACCTGCCGGCGGGACTGCAGAAGTTTTTCAAGGTAGTACTGGGGATGTCGTGGCCGGAAGGCGACGAGTACAGCCTCTGGCAGATGTCGTACGCCTGGACGCAGTTCGGTGTCGATCTCGCCGATCTGGCAGCGCGAGTCGAAGCGCTCAGCCCGAAAGCCGCCGAGGCGATGAAAGGAAAGACGGCCGACGCGTTCAACGATTACCTCAACACCCTCAGCAAAGGATTCCGCGAAGGCAAAACCACGGCCGACGGATTTGCCAAGACGACGAAGAACGCCGCGGCGGACATCCAGAAAACCAAGATCATGTTCATCGCGATGGCCGCGATGGCGCTGGCCACCGTTATCGCGTTGATCGCCTCGCTGTTCGGGGCATTTGCCGTACCGGCTTACGAAGCAGGCGTACGGGCGGCCTTGACCGCGATCTGGAATGCACTCGTCGCGGCGATCAAGCGGACGACGCTGAAGAGCCTGGCGCAGGTCATCACGCGGATCGTGTGGACCGCGACGAAGTACGCGGCCGTCGGTGCCGGGCTGATGGGCGGCCTGGACGGCGGCATCCAGGTCTGGCAGAACATGACCGGGGACCGCGACGGCTTCGACCTGAAATCCATCAAGAACTCCTTCATCGGCGGCGCGATCGGCGGCGCCGTGTTCGGCGCGGGCGCGGGCGGGGCGCGGTCGTTCATCGGCAAGGTGTTCGGACCCGGCGGCAAGAACGGGCACCTGCCAGGGGGAAAGCCGCCCGGCGAGATGGGCCCCGGCGGCAAGCCGCCTGGCGAGGTCGGTCCCGGTGGTAAGCCGCCCGGCGAGGCAGGCGGCGGGAAGCCCGGTGGGGAGAATCCCGGTGGCGGGCACGAAAAGCCCGGTGGCGGCGAGGGTACCGGCAAGAACGGCGGCAAGGAGGGCTCGGGCGGCGAGAAGCCCGGGTTCGACGGCGAGGGTGCCGGCAAGGGTGGTGGCGAGAAGCACGGCACGGACAAGAACGAGGGCCCCGCCAAGGGCGACGGGAACGAAAAGCCGGTACACGGCGGGGAAAACGGCGGTTCGAACGGCGGATTCGGCAACAACAAGTCCCACCAGCCGAACTCCGGTTCGGAAGGCCGTCCCGGTGGTTCGGAGGGGTCCGGCGGCGGCAAGAAGGTGCCGCCGAACGCGCTGCGGTTCCCGGACGGCACGCACGTCCCGGGCTACATCCTCGGCCCGGTCGAGATGATGTACGCCGGAATGCAGGTGGGTCTCGTCGGGGTCAGCAACTACTTGGTGAACAAGGCGACCGGGCAGAACCACGCGCTGTGGGAAGGCATGCTCAGCGGGCTGTCGGCGTTCGGCCGGAACAGCAGCATCTCCCCGAAGGTCGACACGGCAATCGAAAACATCGGTGGGATGTTCGGCAAGGGTCTCGGCGATGTCCTCAAAGGACTGGGCAACCTGCCCGGCGCAATGCACGAAAAGCTCACCGGCGGCGGCCACGACGGCGGCCCGTTCTCGGACACGACGCCCCTGCTGGGCGGCGAAGACGGCCACCGCACCCGAGGCGACAGCGACGGGTCCTCGATCCTTTCCCACCCGGGTTCGATGTTCGACGAAACCGCCCCGCCGACGACCCCACTATCCATTATGGACGGTGTCTCCCACGGCGGCAAAGCAACCCTCGACCAGTTCCTCGCCCACCCGGAAACCACCTCGGGCGGCCCGCACGGCACCGAGAACACGAGCGGCCCGACCACGATCTCGGACGGCCCGGGGCAGAGCAGCGGCCTGCCGTCATCGTCCGACCGCCCAGGGTCGGAAGCCACCACGGGCGGGTCGCTTTTGGACACTCCGGTGCCGGAGTTGAAGACTCCCGCGCTGGGTGATGGTTTGCAGCAGCATCATTCGGGTTCGGGTGGGTCGCTTTTGGACACTCCGGTACCGGAGCTGAAGACCCCCGCACTCGGCGACGGCGGACAACACCATTCGGGCTCCGGCGGCCCGACCCTTCGGGTTCGGAGGGTTCGCAGCGGCCGGGTGGTTCGGAGGGTTCGCAGCGTCCTTCGGGTTCGGAGGGTTCGCAGCGGCCGGGTGGTTCGGAGGGTTCGCAGCGTCCTTCGGGTTCGGAGGGTTCGCAACGGCCCGGTGGCTCGGAAGGCTCGCAGCGTCCCTCCGGCGGCTCGGACGGCACCCAACGCCACGAGCCCCCCGGTCCGACCCATTCGACCCCGACCGACCAGCCGGTCACCCGCCCGAAGCTGTCGATCGACACGACGGTCGGCGGCCCGGACCACCAGGCGGAATTCTCGTCCCGCCCCCCGGTCAGCCCCCTCACCGACGACCAGCGAGCCTTCCTCTCGAACAGCCCGGTAAGCCCGATCGGCCACGACGGCGGACTGCCCCCGTCGACCCAGGCAGGCGGCCCGCCGGTAAGCCACTCGACCGGCGGCCAGACCGGCCCGTCCGGTTCGACCCACTCGACCGGCGGCACACCCGGTTCGACCCACTCGACGGGCGGCCCGGGCCCGTCGACCGGCGGCCCGTCGGGGGGACCCGGCCATCCGGCAAGCGGCCAACCCACCCCGTCCGGCGGCGAAGGAGGCCGTACCGGCGGCGAAGGAGGTCGCAGCGGGAGCCCGTCGAACGTCCCGGAAACCCAGTCGAAGCAGCCCACGACGACGACGTCGTCCTCCGGCCCGGCGCGCACCACGCAACCGAACGTGACGTCGCACCTGGACAACTCCTCGAACCGGCCGACCGCACCTTCGGGAGACAACCGCCTTTCTGGCGACAACCGCCTTTCGAGCGACAACCGTCCGTCTGGCGACAACCGCCTTTCTGGCGACAACCGCCTTTCGAGCGACAATCGCCCGTCTGGCGACAACCGCCCGTCGAGCGACAACCGTCCGTCGGGTGACAATCGCCTTTCTGGAGATAACCGTCCGTCGGGAGACAACCGCCCGCAGGGCGACAATCGCCCCGTGGCTCCGGATAACCGGACGCCCGCGCCGGATGGCCAGGTCGAGCGCCCGACGTCCGGTTCGGGCTCGGGCCAGCCCCACCAGTCGCCCGAGCGTCCGACGGAGCGCCCGTCCTCCACGCCGGTCGAGGAGCCGGTCTCGCATTCGCCGAACCGGCCGTCGCCGACGTCGTCGTCGGAGCATTCGTCTCCGCCGGAACGCACTCCCTCGGCCGATCGGTCGCAGTCCACCCCGGACCACTCGACGGACAACCGTCAGGGCGATAACCGTCCGACCGGCAACCGGACTGAGAACCGACCGTCCCCGGAACAACCCCTGCCGGACCCGAAGCAGGCTCCGCAGCGGCCGCCGACGTCGGGCCCCGCCCCGGCCGACCGCACGCACCTCACCCAGCCGAACGGCTCGGACCGCACCGGCTCCGGCAGCTCCCTGGACCGCGGCCCCGACCGTCCCCAGAACAACCCGCCCACGTCGATCGACCGCCCCACCACCGAACGCCAGCCGACTCCCCAACCCACTCCCTCCGACCGGCCGACCCCACATCAGCCGACCCCTTCGGACCGGAGCGGTCAGGGCACCCCGTCCACTTCGGGCCTCCCCGGTCAGAACACCCCCTCCACTTCAGATCGGCACGGCCAAAACCAGGCCCCAGCTCCGAACCAATCCACCCCCTCCACCCGTCCGTCCGAGGGCGGCAGCCCCGACCGCCAGCAGTCCAACCCCTCGGCCAACTCGTCCGACAAGCCGAATACCCAGGGCAGCGGGCACCCCGACCGGCAAGTGCCGAAATCCGGTCCCCGCCGCGAACCTCACGATGTCGTGGCCGCTGCGGCGGCAGCCACGTACGTCGCGACCGGGAACCACGCTGCTGCCGAAGGGCATCACCCCGGCGGCGGTGGTGGCGACCGGACCCACGACGGCGTCGTCGGCAAGACCGGCAAGACCGGCAACTGGGACGACCGCCGCAATTCGGCGCCACCCACTCGGGTCACCGGTGCGCGTACCGGGCCCAGCAAGGGGGACGGCGTAACGATCGCGCCGATCCGTTACGACATCAGGCATTTCGAGGTCGAGCCGGGCAAATGGGTGCTCGACCTGACCGTCCCGGTGGATCTCCTTTCCCCTGGCCACTCCGACGTGCCCGTCGCGTCGCGGCGCGACCTCGCCAACCGGATCCAGGGTGACCTCGACCGCAACTTCAACCACCGTTACACCGCGAAAAACGGTCCGTTCGTCGGCAGCCAGCTCCACTTCAACCTCGAAGCCAAGACCCCCAACGGCGTTCCGGACGGCTGGCGGGCCGACCCGAGCCGCAACGTGCCGGTCGAAGTGCACGACCCGAGCGCTGTCGGCAGTCATCTCGACAACTACTTCGGCCACCTCGGCCTTCCCGAGGGCAACCACCCCGGAGACCGGTTCGCCGGCGGCAAGACCCTGTCCCCGAACCAGATCGACCATCTCGCCACCCCGCCGATGGGCGATGACGTTGTCTCGCACGGACTCGGGGACCAGCGGCCGTCCACTTCGGACGGCCACAATGGACCCGGCGGTGAGCAGCCGAAGACGACGGTCAGCGACGGGCCGCGGCGAGGCCCTTTCCACGACGGGGCCGAGCTTCCGTCCGGCACCAAGACCGTGCGCAACGGCAAGGGCGATCTGATGTACGTCCAGTTCCCGGACGGCATCAGCCACGAGCGCGGCCTCGACGGGAACTGGTCGCCGGGAAGGAAGAAGAGCGGCGAGATCGTCGTCAAGAGGACCCTTTGGTCCACCCGCCGGAAGCTCACCGACGGCTCGCGCGTCTACCTTCCACGAGGCAGTGAGTACGTGCGTGACAAGACCACCGGCAAACCAGTTGCCTACCGGCAGACCCACGACAGGGCCGGAAACCGTCTCGATGAACCGTTGGTTTTCCTTCCTGCGAACGGGAAACGCTGGGATAGGGCGACTCATCCCGGATCTGGCGGCGAACACAAGCCGATTTCGTCGGCGTACTACGAGGCCTGGCTGGCGTCCGCGAACCGGGCCCACGATGCGGCCACCTTCATGCATGACATCGCTGGGCGGTCCGGTCCGGATATCCCTGAGCATCAGCAGCTGAGCAAGCTCGGTGACGAGAAGCTCGCGGACCTGTTGCACGGAAGCCGCGAGGACCGGGTCGCCGCGATCTACGAAGCGATCCGTCGCTACGAGGGGAAATCCCTGCGCTGGACTCAGATCGACGCGGCACACGCCATGGCTGAAGGCAAGGTTGTCAATATGCGCACGGGCGAGGGGAAGTCGTTGGTATTCCTCGTCGCCGCTGTGGAGGCTGCGCTCGACCCCAGTCATGACGGTGGGTATGTGGTCACGACCCGGAGCAACCTTGCCGACCGCGAGTTCGAGCGCTACAACGCCCTGCTGGGGAAGTTCGGAATCGACGTCCACCGGATGAACCAGGACGGCTTGACGCCATCGCCGAAGCCAGGAAAGCCGACAATCTACGTGGGAACGATGGCCGACATCCATTTCTCCTACCTGAAGAACAAGCGGATCCCGGGGCAGAACGAGGAGGGCTCGCTCAAGTTCTTCATGGCCATCGACGAAATCGATGAGGCGCTTTTCTATGCGAACACCGACTACATCCTCAGTGACGGAGCCGACAAATTTGCGCCGCCCGAGGTCGCACAGCAGGTCAAATGGGCCAAGAATTTCATTGACAACCATTACGCGAGCAGGAAGCTGTCCGACTCGGACATCGGCCGCGGCCGTGGGAACGAGGATCGGCGTGCGGGGCTCACGCCGGAGGGTATCAAGAAGGCAGAAAGCCTGGCGGGTAAGCCGCTGACTGCCGACGAGATCAAGCGACTGAACCGAGCTATCGAGGCACGCTGGGAATTCCACGAAGACACCCACTACGACGTGGGCGACCGGATCCGGATCATCGATCCGACCACGCACGAACCCCTTTTCGATCCACGGACTTCGTCCGAGAGCCGATGGAACGACGGGCTGGCGCAGGCGATTGAGGCCAAGCACAATCTCCCGATCCGCAGCGATCCGGACACCAGTCACAGCATCACCCCGAGGGAGCTCTTCGAAACCGGCCAATTCAGCGCTATTGTCGGTGCCTCGGGAACTGCGCTCGGCAAGAACGAACACTTTGCCAGCCTCGGTCTGTCGCACGATATTGTCGACATGCCGCCATATTACGAATCCCAGTTGAAGATCACGGAGTACTTCTCCAAGAATACTGAGGATAAACTCGAGCAGATCGCCAAAGATGCCGCTGCCGCGGCGCATGGAGAAAACTCGCGTCCGCAGTTGATCCTTGCCACCGACAACAAGTACGTGAAGATGATCAGTAAACTCCTCGGCGACAATGGGTTCGAGCATACCGCGATTGACGCAAAATGGCTTATCAACAAAGGTGTCGATCGTGATACCGCCTTCAATGAGGTGATGGAGCACGCCGGCGAAACGGGCAAGGTCACGGTCGTCAACATGCAGGGGGCGCGAGGTGTTGATATCGAGATAGCGGTGGCGAAATGGACTGCCGGTGGTGGCGACGTCCGGACCACCGGGCACTCGAACATCTCGAAAGACATCGACGTCCAGGCCGAAAGCCGAATGGGCCGCAACGGTGCTCCCGGCTCGGCGTACTACTACTCCTCGCCTGAGGACCACCTCTTCAGTCAAGCTCGAGGGGATGGCCCGAAGCAGGCGATCATCAAGTACACCGACGCGGTGAACAATCACGAGTCCAAACCGGACACCTCGACTCGGAAAGCGCTGGCGGAAGCGGAGCAGGGGTTGAAGGACCTCATCCCGCAGCTGCAAGCCGCGGCCGGAGAACGCATCGGTGCCCAGAGGTCGCCCGAACAGTGGGCAAACGCGCCGCCTGGTACGACTGCGGGCATCAGAGACGGTTCGTCGGAGCACGAGCCGCACCCGCCGCCGGCTTCGGAGCACAGTGGACTGCCGGAGTCCACTGTGGACTTGGATCGGCCGGGTACGGCGCATTCGGGCGAGCAGGACCGACCGGGAGAGCGGCCTGGGTTCCAGCACGATTCCACGAACCACGAAGGCTCTTCGCCCGGGCAGGAACACCTCCCGCAACCCGATTCCGTCACGTCTGAGCAGTCCGGGGAGCGGGTATCCGACAGCGGGCAGGTGCGCTCGTCCGGGTTGTCTCCTGATGAGCGGGAGTCGTTGTATCATGACGTCCGTCGTGAGGTTTTCGATTTCATCAAGGGGCCGGTTGGCGAGGGTCGAGCGCGGGAGATCGCGAATGATCTCGTTGATCGGGACGAGGTTGCCGATCGGTACCACGCTGTTCCGTCGTCGGATCGCAGGCATCTTCGCGCGGCTGCGGTGGCGATCGCCCAGGATCTGGTGGCGCAGGAACGGGCCGGCTTGCCCGGTGGCGCGCCGGGCACTGGTGACCACGACGGGCAGTCACCCGTTGAACAGGACGACCACGGTACGTCGTCGGTGGCGGGTCAGCCGTCGTCGGTGACGGCTGGTCCGCAGCGGAGTCCGGTGCGGCTGGGCGATGTCCTGCCGCGTTCGGAGTGGTGGCGGCTGTATCTGGATCCGCGGCATCATGCTGCGGCGCAGCAGCAGTTTCCGGACGATCCGGGTTCTTACTACGACCACGACAAGTCTCCGGGCTTCAAAGCGAGCATGGAGCATGCCTTCGAGCAATTCTTGGAGAATCAGGCTGGTGAGCGCCTGACGTCGGCGGCATATCAGGACATGCATGCAGCGGCGACGAAGTTCCTGACGGCGGATCCGAAGTGGTCGGCGCAGACGTCGTTCCCGATTCGTGCTGCGGAACCGGCTGCCGATCTGTTGACCGAGCAGATCGGTGGACGGCCACTGCATTTCTATGCGGGTGACATGTCGCGCACATTCACACCGGAGGAGCGGTCGGCGATTACCTTTTCGTCGACCTTGAAGTATGACAACCTGGCGATCTGGACCAATTATCAGGCTGGTGATGCACCAAGGATCGTCGACCACGTCTTCGATCGGTTCTATGACCTGATGCAGTCGGCCCATTCTGACCGGGACCGGTTGCAGGCAATTGCCACGACGGTTCGTGCGTTGCACGTGATCCATCCGTTCGAAGACGGTAACCGGCGGCTGAACGTACACCTTTTGCTGCCGCGGCTGATGCTGGAGTCCGGGTTCAAACCGGTGATCTTCGAGGACATGGACCTGCTGTTCCAGGGTGGTCGTTCGGTCGACGATATTGTTGGTGCGCTGGAGCGGGGTCAATCCCTTGAGCTGACCGATGACCGGATTGCAGCGAGCCGGCCGGAGTTCGAGAACCGCCCGGACATCGCGTCGGTTCCGGCGCGAGGCGACGGCGCTGGGCAGCGTAGGCAGGGCGGTATCGAGCCGGCGAATCCGGTTGAGCCCGAGTTCTTCGAGAGCCCGACGTCGGAGCACGGCGGTTTCGATTTTGCGGTTGACCCGCCGGTGTTCGAGAGCCCCGTTTCGGAGCGTGGCGGGTTCGATTTCAGCGGCGAACCGGAGTTGTTCGAGAGCCCGACCTCGGAGCACGGTGGGTTTGATTTTGCGGTTGGGCCGCCGGTGTCCCGGAGCCCAGGCCCTGAAGGCGAAGGAACGGAGTCGCAGCGTGAGGAAACTGGCGAGGCATTCCCGGGCCCAGACCGTGGTGAACGAGCCGGTGACGGCGTTTCGACGTCGGGTCCGCAGGCGTCGGTAACGCAGGCGGCGTCGCTCGCAACGGGCGGGCGGGGCGACGCCGGGAATGGTTCCGTCCCGCAGCACCGGACCGCGCCTGCGAGCGAGGTTGCCATCGGGCCGGAGCAGGTCGCGGCTGCCCCAGCCGGTAATGACGGCGGCCGGCAGCAACCATCCGTGCACCAAGGAGAGGGAGCCGGTCGACCGCAGCCGCAGCGAGCACCGCAGGACCGCATTCGCCGGCGCGATCGCTTGACCTCGATGATCCGCGGCTTCGTGGGAAGAGCTCCGGCCGCGGAGAAGGCTGGACGTCCTGCGCCGGTGCCGGTGCATCAGCAGCAAGCAGAGCCGGGGCGACCCAGGCCGTCGCTGAACGATCAGTTCTTCCGCCAGGGCCTGGTTACTGCGCTGGGGAAGTACGGGCTTTCAGCGGGTCGAGTGAACGAAGTCCTGGCGGATCACAACCGCGTGACTGCTGCCATCGATGCATTGAACCAGGGTGACCTGCAGAATTCGGTTCGCGCGGCGAACGCTGCTGCGCACCTCTTGGTCAGCAATGGCCAGCGGCCGGGCCTTCCCGGCGGCGCGCCTCAGGAACGACCGGGCGAGACCGGCATCCGGCAAGCGGAATCTGGTTCCGGCGTGGATCGCCAGACAACCGAACCAGTGCACCCGGTCCCCGGATCAGGTACGGATTCGAACCATCCGGCGCACGACATGGAACGGGCGCAGAGCGGGCAGGATCCGGTTGTGGATGAGCCGCTGCGTGGGGGCTCCCCAGATACCCGGGACGAGTCGTCGGTTGCCCGCAGCGCGCAGGAGCCGGTACGGCCTGAGGCCGTACCGGATTCGTCCGAGCGTCAGGACATCGTCCGTGGTATGGGCATCGGACTTGACTCCGAACGTGGCGCGCATGCAGTGCGGGAGAGCAGTGCAAATGCGGCGTCGTCTGTGCGGGGCAAGGTGCGACCTCGTCCCTTCACCGAAGACGAGAGGGCGGCCGTCGATGCCGCGTTGCAACATTATGCTCCGATCCTCGGTGACCGGCGGGCGAATTCCAGTCGGTCCGGCGCCGAGCAGGAGGTGCAGCACATCGGCGCGGTGACTGCAGGTGTCGAAAACGGCAAGATTTCGTACCTCATGGGTGGCGAGTACCTCGGTTCGCACAAAATGGTGAACCTGTACTCGCCTGCCGTGCTGAGCAAGGAGTTCGGCGGCGGCCGGCGCGGACTTGAGGGCCTGCTGACCCATGAGCTGTCCCACGGTTTGCTCAAGTATGCCTTGGGCGACTATACGAAGCAGGTCGGCAGCTGGAATGACGACGGCACGCCGAGGCGCAGTTCCGAGGCCGAACCACCGACTGATCCGAAGGTACGTAGCGCAGAGGCCGATTTCAAGGCGTCGATCAAGTCCCACTTGCTGGATCAGGACAGGCTGGCCGTTAACGCGCCGCGGCGGGCGGAGTTCGTCCGGCAATTGGAGGCGGCGCACCCGGAGGTGTTTGCGAGGCAGGGCCCGACGGAGCTGTCGGGTCCTCGGTCGGTGCGGATTTTCAATGCCTTCAAGGGCCACCAGACTGCTTTCAATGAACACACCGGCTACTGGCACGTCGATGGTTATCCGTCGTTCGCAGGTGAGCGTCCGATCACGCGCTACGGAGCGGAGAATCCGAACGAGGACATGGCTGAGACAGCCAAGTACTACTTCCTCGACCCGGACCGGCTCCGTGCGCAAGCACCGCTGCGGGCGGCCTTCTTCGATCAGCTGGTCTCGGACTGGACGTCATCTCGCGACGGAGAAGCCCGAGATGAAAGGGGGTACTCCGCCGCGGAAGAACTCGTCCACGATCTTCAGCTGGCGTCTGCCGGGCATGCACCCGCGCCGGTGGCTGCGCCGTTGCTCGGGCCGGACCTCTTCGGGCTCTACCAAGCGCCGGAATCGCCTGCGTTCGGGCAGGATCACTCCGGGCTGACCGCCGGGCAGGGCGTCGCGCTGCTGGACCGCTTGGATCTCTCCGCGGGCTACGACCTCGGGTTCGACAGTCTCGATCCGGCCAGCCTGCCGGACAACCGCGACCACACCATCGAGAAGGAACGCGACGACGAACAGCTTTCCGCATGGGCGCCCGGCGATGTCCCGCCACTGCCGAAGGTCACGTCGACCCCGCGCATGATGCATGCCATCTGGCTCGGCGGGCCGTTGCGCAACGAAGGCGCCATGACCGGGTTCTGGAAGAACTTCGGGGACGCGGCCACCCGGGAGGCAGGCAACGCGGTTCCGGTGCTGTGGACCGATGTCCCCCGCTGGCAGACCGATCTGGTGTTCACCACGAAACCGCCGGAGACAGGGCCGGACCCGCTGCACGACGTGCGGGAATTCGTGGCATGGGCGCGCAACCACGGCATCCGGCTGGTCAACGTGAACGAGGTGTTCACCGGCAGCCACCCGATGCAGTTGCAGGAGCAGTACCTGTCCGAGGTGGGCAAGCTCGCCGGTCCGGGTTACGCCGCGGCGAGTGACATCCTGCGCATGGAGATCTTGCACCGGTTCGGCGGGTTGTACACCGACGGTGACAACAAGGTGCACAGTCTCGGCGACCTCTTCCGGGCCGCCGGGTCCGCCGAGGGATATTCCACCCACCGCATCGGAAACCAGGTCGCCAACTCGGCTTTCGCGATGGCCAAGGGACATCCGTTCGCGCAGGCGTATCTCGACCAGCTGAAGGAGAACTACCTCAAGACGCAAAAGGAGCTGATTCCGGAGAAAGTCAACGCGCTCGGACAGCGGTTCTTCCAGACCCCGCTCGGTCGTGTGCATCGCAACTCGATCATGCTGCGCACCGGTCCGCAGGTACTGGACCAGACCGCGCGGCGTATCGGGCTGTCGTCCATGCTCGAGCTGCCGGGCATGAACGACATCCAGCAGGCCAGCGACGGCAGCTGGCTGAAACCTCCGGTCGGCGGAGAGGCGGCGCCGCCCGCCGACCGGGCGCGGACGCTGGAAATCACCAAGCACGTGGTGCAGACCCTGGTGCGTGGCTTGCACAACCGGGAGGGCGACCTGCACCTCACCGCGGTCGAGACGGCGGTGCGGCGGCATCCCGAGCCGGATCTCGTGTGGCACGCGGCGCTGTCGTACCTCGCGGCGGACCCGGCGCTGGCCGGGATGGTGCACACGGTCACCGCCCAGCACACCTACACCGGCAATGAACACCGGGTGCAGCTGCCACCGGAAGCACAGGCCCTGCTCGACATTGATCCCGAAGGCGTGCGCTACCACCTCGGCGAGGTCCAGCATCGGGCGACGCTGCGCACACCGGCAGCCATGCCGAGGACCGGCCAGGAAGCGCTGCAGGGGTCCGGTCTCCAGCGTCCGGCTCATGG
Organism: Amycolatopsis jejuensis; assembly: GCF_000717335.1. Lineage (GTDB taxonomy): Bacteria > Actinomycetota > Actinomycetes > Mycobacteriales > Pseudonocardiaceae > Amycolatopsis > Amycolatopsis jejuensis. Next base: position 309,998 of record NZ_JNYZ01000004.1, on the reverse strand, counting down.
CCAGCGTTCCCTGTCGGCTGCCAACGGCGACGGCGACACCCCGCAGAGCACGGAAGGCGAGGTTCGAGGTCGCCCATCGGACGGGAAAACCTCCGAATCGCACGAACTGCTCGAGCGTGGGCTCCCGGCGCCGAAGGCTTCTCGCCCCGGCACGACTACGTATGCTGACCGCAGCGTTGACCTGCAGGGGACCGGCCAGGCGCAGTCTGACAGTCAGGGCGGAGATCGGACCGGTTACTGGGAGACCCGTGGCGGCGACGCGACGTTGCCGGGTGGGCGGGGCGCCCCGGCCGAGCAGGGCAGTCCGGCTGCGCAGCCCGATACGGGTGGGTATGGGGCGCCTGTCGCGCAGAGTGGTCCGCTTGCGGAGACCGACTCCGGTGCGCAGAAGGACCCTGTTGGGCAGACGAGCCCTGTTGCACAGACCACACCGGCTGCGCAGACGGCACCGGGTGCGCAGACGAGCCCGGCTGCTGCGCAGACGACACCGGGTGCACAGACCACACCGGCTGCACCGGCCAACCCGAATACCCACGGCACTCCCGGCACTCCCGGCACGCGGGGATCCCGCCCACCGACGCGGGTCCGCTTCGCCTCGAGCGAGGCGGAGAGCAGCGCGCAGGGTGCCCGCCGGACACGCCCCACAACCGCCCCAGCGACTACGCCCACAACAACCCCGGCAGCCACACCCACAACAGCGCCTGCAACGACGCCAACAACAGCGCCTGCAACGACGCCAACAACAGCGCCCGCAACAGCCCCGGCAACCGCGTCCACAACCGCTCACCCAGGTGCCACCCCGCCAGGCAGCCCGGCCCAGCCCGCACAACCCGAGCCCACCCGGCCCAACCTGCCCGACTACCTGGCCGACAGCCGGGCCAACGGGCCTGCCGAGCAGGTCGGTCCGGCGGAGTCCGTTCCCGATCTCGTGCCGCATCTGCGCAACATGAAGTCGCGGGTGAAGGAGTGGACCGGGATCGACCGGGTGCAGCAGCACATGACCCATCAGGTCGGCGGTTTGCTCGGCAACGGCAAGGACTTCCTGATCCACGGGGACGGACGGCCGTACGAGCTGCGGGTCAAGGCGCAGTACGACTGGAGCCGGATGTCCGTCCGTGACGGGGACGGTACGTCGTCTCTCGAGGCGAAGGGCGGCGTCGACCGGACGCTGGGCTCCTCGGACAAGAGTTCCCGTCTCCGGTCGATCACCACGCCGGTCTTCTATGCCTTCATTCCGCCGTTCATCGCCTTCGCGAACCTGACCATTCCGTACGGCCCGAGCGTGACCCACGAAAGCGCGCGCACGTCCGAGCTTTCCGACGCCCTCACGATGGGAATCAGCAACGGCAAGCAGATCCAGGTCCCGGTCGTCTATTCGTTCACGCTGAAGACCCCCAAGGGGAACACCCGGATCGGCATCCTCCCGCAGGCCGAGCGGACGGGCTCGGTCGACCTCGTGGTGCCGACCGGTCTTGCGCACCAGGAGTCGGCCGGGGCGCAGATCATGCGGGCCTTCCCGGATGGCCCGCCGCGCGACACTCCCGCTGCCTTGACCGACCGCGGGATCCGGCCGTTGCCAGCTGCCCCGCCGCGGCGGACTGCGGTCGAGGAGGTCACGATCGACACCGGCCGGGGCCCCGAGCTCTACGACCAGGTGGCCGACCGCCTCGGCAAGCGCTTCCGCAAGGCGATGCGGATCGGCGGGGACGGCAGGCAGGCGCTGCGGGACTTCCTCAGCCCGGAAAACATCAAAGCCCAGCTGCCGAAGATGACGGCCTACGGCGAGCACGAGGGCTGGATCCGGTCGCCGCAGCTGACCAAGGGGCGCGGGTTCGAGTTCCGGCCGCGGATCACGCAGATCGAGATGCGGGCGGTGCCGCGCTGGGTGCGGGTCGATCCGGAGGTGCGCCCGGATGCCTCGATGACCACGACCGACCAGCGGATGTTCACGTCGGCCGACCAGAGCGGAGCCTCGCGCAAGTACGGCGGCTCGGTCTATGTCGGGACCGGCATGCTGGGTACGCCGACCCTGTCGATCGGCCCGACCGGCGAGTTCAGTGCGGCCCGCGGTACAACACAGGAGCACATCGGTGAACACACCGTCGAGAGCGCGGTCAAGTCCAAACAGGACGCGGTCCGCTACGAGATGGTCTACGACCTCGAGGTCCGCCCTGTCGGGCAGCAAGGACGGCGGCTGGACGGCCTGGTCACCGCGAAACAGTGGACGGACGCGACCAGCGCCACCGCCAGCGGGCTGAAGCCGGGGCCGCAGCGGGAGTTCCGGAGCGGCAACGACCGTACGCACTTCCTTCCTCCGGAAGGCGAGCGCGGGGAGGTCGTCCTCGGCCAGTTCGAGCGGTTCTCCGGCGGAGACTGGTTCTACCAAGCGCTGGCACCGGCGCTGGCCGCGGTTCCGATGCGGACCTGGCCGTTCACCGGCAAGCCGATGCGCACCGGCCTGCTGCTGAGCACCGGGGAGTTCGTCGCCCAGTTCGACAACCCGGAGCTGGCCAAGGGAATCTCGGGCAAGTTCGCCGAGGCACTGACCCTCGGCGGCACGCTCCGGGACGCGTTGTCGAACGAGGAGCTGCGCCTGCTGTCGGACCGGATGCTCGGCCCGGGTCTCGACGTCACGTTGCGCCGCTCCGGATTCGGCCACGACTACGAGACGACGATCACCCTGCGGGGCGGACTGGTCGACATCCGCGACGGCGACCTGGTGCCCGCCAAGGACGCCACCACGACGAACACGGCGAAGGACGACGCGCACGGCTCCCAGAATCGGAGCCACGACAAGGAGTCCGCCGCCGGAATTTTCATGTGGCTGACGAACCTCAACCCCGCCATGGTGCGCGCGGTTCTGAACGGTACGTGGAGCAGGGGCCGGGCGACGAAGATCGAAGGGGCCACCGCGGTCGGCAACACCCGTACTCAAGGCGGGAGCCTGACCTCGACGGGTGACCTCGCCGACCGGCCGATGCGAGAGTTCAGCGGCACCTTCCGGGTCACCGCGCAGGTCGCCGCCACCCGGCGGCTCAACGAGGGGTTCCGCAAGCGTTCCTTAGGTCGCTGGGGCCGCCACGCCCCGCCACAGCAGGAGAACGTCGTGGCGCCGGTCCGGACGGAATGGCCGGTCAAGCTCCAGGTGCCGGAAAGCTATGTCACCACCACCGATACCCGGCACGCCCCGCCGCCGGCGATCCCGCGGTTGTGGCGGCCCCTCGGCAATCCGCTGCCCCCGGGCCGGTTGACCAGGCCTTCGCACACCTATGACGGCATCGAGCTGGCCACCCACCTGCCGGCCACCGATTCGCTGCGCCAGCATGCCCTCGACCTGCTTTTCGACGGCTCCGGCCGTGACCCGGTCTTCCGGTCGGGAGTGAAGAACGGACCCGCGAAGTTCCTGAAGGACTGGTTCGCCCAGGAGACGTCCGGCGGACGGCGGGTGTTCGACGGGCCGTCCGTCGCCGATGTCCCCACCTACGGCCGCCGCCGCGCCGATGTCGCGTCCACCGTCGGGGTGATGTACCACCCGAGGCTGGCTTCCGGCCAAGTGACCGCGAAGGAGTACGAGGCGGCCACGCGCGAGCTGAGCGGCTCGTCGAAGGTGACGCACACCAAGAGCCGCGGGTTCGTGGTCAGCGCGGCCGTGCACATCCGGGCGATGCTGTCGGGCAACGGGCACAACGCCAAGCCCGGCACGATCGTCGACGGCGTCGGCGGTCGTGGCCGGTTGATGGGCGTACTCGGATTCAGCAAGAAGTGGGGCACGAACAAGACCCGCGCGATGGAGGCCGGCGAGACCGTCACGACGACCGGGCACCCGGAAGGCAAGCACCTGGTCCGGCTCCGGATCGGCGTGACGATGACCGCGTCGGTCCAGTCTCGGGGAAACCTGGACTTCAACATCACCGCGGCGAAAGCGCCGACGGTCCGCGGCCGCCACGGCGACCTGCCCGGCACCCACCTCGCCTGGGTCACCGACGACCAGCTTCGCGAGCTGCAGCGCGATCGGGAGCAGCGGCGGCCTGGTGCCAGGCAGGCACCCGCGATTCTCGCTCCGACCCGCCCGGCGCCGCCGGTTCCGGTCCCCGGCCGGGCCATCACGGCCCCGGCGAGCCTCGACCCGGTCGAAACACACCGGCCGTCGCTCGGATTGGGTGATGCCAGGGGCCAGTTCGACCTGACCGACCAGATCGACGCGTTGCGCGCCCAGCTCGGCGACCTTGCCGACCGGCTGCTGCCCCAGGACCGGCTGGAGCAGCCGCACGACAACCGCCGCGAGATGGTCCGGTTCCTCTCCGAGGTCAGCAGCGCGATGAACGGCAAGCTCAACGGGGGTGCGATCGCCCCGCTGCGGCTCGAGGACCGCGCGACCGGCAAGTCGTACTACCTCAGTGCGGATGTCGCGCTCACGGCGACGCCGACCTTCAAGGGGATCGAGCACGTCGGCTCGCTCAAGGCGACCAACAGCGTGTCCTTCACGACGTCGAGGTCCGACATCCGGGAGACCACCCCGCTGACCCCCGAAGTCCAGGTCCAAGGGCTGTTCACGCACAAGGACGAGAAGGTCGTCGTCGCGGCCGGGAACTCGGTGGTCATCAACCGGGGGGTCGGCAAGCGCACCCATACGAGTTCGGAAGAGCACCAGGTCGTTGCCGAGCAGAGCGGGGAGACGTCCGGGCCGGTGGCGGCGTACAACGCCGAGGCGAACGTCTCACTGGAGATCAGCCGGCACGGTCTTCCGGTCGCGCACGTGAACGTCCAGCGGCCGTTGGTGATCCGCGCACTGCCGGAAGCGACCCTGCCCGACCGGCGGTCCGCGCGGTACGGCGCGACGGCACCGCCGGTACTGCGCACCGATCCCGCGCTGACCCCGGAGGAACTCGGGACCTGGCGCACCCCGCGTCGCCCCGCGGCCGAACCCACGCCGGTCCCCGGCCAGCCTGCCGCGGACCTGGCCCTCGGGAAGTACTGGGCGGAGCATTTCTTCGGTGACATCACGGTCTTGCGAGACGCAGCGGAAGCCGCCCTCGTCGATTCCGGTGTCCGCCTGACCCCGGAGCTGAAGGCCGCCGTGCGTGCCGAGATCACCCCGGCACACGTACTGGCCGGGCTGGAATTCGCGCGGTCGGGGGAGCTCACGATCCCGCTGCCGTTCGGGTTCAACCGGAAGCTGGAAATGCACGTGCGCCTCCCCGGCGACTGGGTGTTCGCGGGCAGCAGCGGCACGGTGAAGGTCGACGGCAAGCGCGAAAGCAGCGACACCGCCACGACCGAAACCGTGGCCGGCGACAAGCTGTCCATCAGCGTGACCCCGGACCAGTGGACCGACAAGCGGGGCCCGGCGCTGCCCTACAAGGACTACACCGCGGGTGCGGAGGTCGGGAAGACTGTCTTCAAGCAGGGCGGCTCACCGGAGCGGACCGCGTCGGCCACCCAGCACGAAGACAAGTTCACCGACAAGGCCGTCGCCGACCCGGCGGCGCGCGACCAGAACCTCACGCGCACCCTGCTCACCGATGCGGATTTCCGTTTCGTGGCAAGGGAGAAGTCGCCGCGATGGTTCCGGGCGCCCCGCGTCGGCGGCCGGGAGGTCCGGACCCGTGACTCGTACCTGGTCCGCCTGCAGGAGGACCACGCCCGCGAGGTGACCGGGCACAGCCTGCCGGAGTCGCTGAAGGCGGCCACCAAGGAACTCGCGGATCGGGGCAAGGCGTGGGATGCCGCGGTACGAAGCCAGTTCGCCCGTTGGGAGGTATACGAAAAGGCCAAGCATGCGGTGGACGAGGACGTGCGCCAGTCGGGAGCAGGCACGGGATCGGCCATCGCCCGCGGCAAGGCGCCGGTTTCGGATCGGCACGATGCCCTTCTCCAGGAGCGCTGGCACGCCGGGAACAACTGGAACCGGGCGATTGCCGAAACCGAGAAGGCTGCGGCGGCGTGGTGGGAGGCATTGCGGGCGCATCAGCAGGAGGTCGCGGCTGAGCAGGCGAGGGATGCCCAGCGGCGTCAGCCACGTCCGCCTGCTCCTGGACCGGCGGTGGCGCCTGCTCAGCCGGTGGCGCCGGTGGTGCCGGTGGCGCCTGTGGCACAGACTCCGGGGACGCGCGACGACCAGACACAACAGGCACCCGCCCCCACCGAGCCCGCGCCGACCGGCAATGCGCTGGCCGACGCAGTCGACCAAGCCCAGCGGGACATCGACAATCACGACCGGCAGTCCGCTCCGGAGATCCAGAAGCTCACGGACGGCCGGACGGCGGTGCAGACCCGCATCGATGCGCTGGTCGATCAGCAGCAGCGCCAGCAACATCAGCAGAGGGTGCTGGAGGAGCGGTACGAAGACGCGATCCGGGGAGCTGGCGACGCGTCGGCAGTCCGGCACACGATCCGCCGCGCACAGGCGGAAATCGCCGAGACCGAACGGCAACTGCAGCAGGAACGAGCGACGGCGGACCGGCTGTCCGCGGCGGAACAGGGATATTCGGCCCGGCGGGACACGCTGGTCCAGGCACACGCGGATGCACAGCGGAAGGTCACCGAGGCGGGAGATGCGGTCCGCCCGGATCCGGCGGCGACGGCGCAGGCGAGGGCTGATGATCAGCGCCAGGTCCAGGACCCGAACCGGAACCAGGGCGCGCCGGCTGTACAGCAGGCGCCGCAGACGGAGCCGGACGGAAACGGGCAGCGGCCGGCTCCGGGCGACCGCGTGGGCGGGCGGCTGCGCGCCGATCGGCCGGACACTGCTCCGGTGGTCAGGTCCGAGCCGTCCTCGAATGCCGGCCAACGTTCGGATTCCCCGCTCGCGCAGTCCGCTGTGCCCGATGCCGGGCAACCGGAGCGGCGCACCTTGGCACCGGAAGAGGTTCCGGACGCGTTCCAGCGTGGCCCGGGATGGCAGCCAACCCTCGACTCGATCGCCGAGACTCCGGAAGCCGGGAACCCTCATCAGCAGCCCCAGGGTGCCGGCCGGCCGGAGCTCCGGGATTCCAGTGACCGCCGTGGTGAGATGCCCGGGCTGGACCGGAGTCAGGGCGAGCGGCAGCCGCGGCGAGCACGGTTGTCCCGCGCATTGCGGTCCCTGACCGGGGAACGGGCGGTGCCGCAGCAGCGGCCGGCACTACACCTCGACGACTTCGAGTGGATGGCGTTCAGCTATCCGGAAGGAACACCGAAGGCGATCGCCTTCCCGAACAGCGCGGAGGATCGCGACCACCGGGAGGCAGCACATCAGCTTTCTCCCGATGAAGGATACGACCATTACGCCGTTGTTTCCGGGCCGAACCGGCAGTTCGTCGGCAGCAGCGGGGTGCCGTGGTCCGGCAGGCAGATTTCGGTCGACCTGCATTCGGACGGGCGGACGTTCGGGTTGTGGCACAAGGCTTCCGGTACGGTCAGGCGGTTGTCGCCTGCGGAGGCGGCGCAGATGATCCATGCGACCGGGATCCTGTCGGGCCCTGGACGGTACGCATCGCTGCTGCTGGTCAGTTGCAGTGCCGCCACCGGGTATTTCGGCAGCCGGATCGACACCCTCGCCGGCCGGGCCGGGACCAAGACGGCTGCGGACCTGTTGGTGGACGAGCTGCGTGCGCTCGGCTACCGCGGGCGGGCTTTCGCACCGACCACCCGGATCGCGACGTCTCGGATCTCCTCCGGGCTGACCGTGATCGACAACGGCGAAATCGTCGAGGTCGGTACGCCCGCGCCCGCTCCTCCGTGGTCGGCGTCCGCTGCGAACACCGGCAGCCGGCCGACGTTCGCGCAGCCGATGCTGGGCTCCCGCACTTCCAGCCTCTCGCCCGGAGACGAGCCGAAGCCGTGGCCCGTCGGGCCGCAGCTGACCGAGACTCAGCAGAATGCGGTGCGGTTGGCGGCCGAGCGCGGAGCAGCCAACCACGAACGCGACCGAGCAGCCGCGGCGAAGCGGATCGCCGAGCTGAACCGCACGGCCGGAACCCGTTATCCGGTCGATGATCCGAAGCTGCTGGACAGCATCCTGGAAGCTGCGCATCTCAACCTGAGCACGATGAACATCGTGCGCAACCTGGACTTCGTCCGGCCTCCGGCCGCTGCCAAGCCGGTTCCCGGCACGCGGTCCCCCGGCGGAGCCGAGCATCTGACCGCCCACGACCGGTTCCCGACCTTCTGGGAGTCCGGATACAGCACCGGCACGCCGTTGCGGAGCGGCCGCGGCTGGGTCGAGGAACGAATGGGCTACGGTGCGACCCTCAACCGCATCAGCGGCAACTCGGCCGATCGGTACGACGGTTCTGGCGATTTCGAGCCGATCGCCCCGGCCGAGATGCCTGCCTACGCCGCACTGAACTCCAAGCTGCAGCGTGGTGGCACGTACAGCTATGGATCGAGCGCGGTGTACCTCAAGCCGGAAGTGCGCGAGCGGGCCACGTTCACCCCGGGCGACAGCGCAGGCGACGGACCGCATGGCGTCGAGTCGGTCACTGACAGCTCGCACCTGTACGGGCTGCTGGCGCACGGGCACCCGGACAACGTCCGGCTCGCGCTCGGCGGCGTGACCGGATTCCGCTACGACCCGGGGATGGCCCGTGACATCAAGGCCGACGGGTACTCCGCGATCGGCCGCTACTTCGAAGTCCAGCTGCACGGCGGCCTTTCCTGGAATGACATCGCGCGCATCGTGGTCAACTACGGTGACCTCTGGAACTCGGCGAAGAACATGACCCTGGCCGAGGCCGAGGGCATGGTCGCGTACCTGAGCGCACATCGGGACGAAAAGGGTTACGACTTCACCGTCGAGCTCGGCGAGGAGATCGGCCGGCCCGGCGGGATGGATGCGCTGGAGGCGGATCGCGCGCTGGGCTTGTTCGGCGCGGACACCTTCGGCCCGGTGGAGCAGCGCACCTTGGCCGAGATCGACCGGCTGGCGAACACCCGGCCGTACCCGGCGCGGGCCACCCGGCAGGAAACCCTTGACCTTGCCGCCCGGTTCGGGTTCGACGTTGCTGATCCGGACTCGGCGTTTGCGCAGTTGTGGCAGACGGCGCACCAGGCGGTGGGGTCAGGGACCGAGCTGAAGGTTCCCACCGAGCCGTCGGCGCCGCGGCTTCCGGCCGGTTCCGCTGCCGATCATCACAGCCTCGCCTCGTTCGACGGCGAGCCGGAGCGATCCACCGTGGAGGACCCGGGCGCAGCGGGCCGGGGTGAACCGGAATTCGCGGGTCACGACAGTTCCTCGCGTGGACAGGATCATGACTCCGGCTCCCGGGAGCACGTGGTGGCCCCGGGACACACCGGCCATTCGGCCGACTTGTCCCGTCCGGAAAGGCCGGACGGCCCGGGCGGTTCGCAGGCGCCGCCCGAGCCCGGCTCGACCGCAGGCGTCCCCGGAGCCGGCCGGAACCTGGGCGAGCAGCCGGTTTCCGGCACCACCCAGCCGACGTCATCGGCGGCCGGTGACCGCCGTGGTGGAACGAGTGAGCCGGGGCCTGATCCGGGTGGCCGGCAGCCGGGCCGGGCACGGCTGTCTCAGGCACTGCGGTCCCTGACCGAACCGGCGAAGAACTCGCCAGCGGGTGCAGATCTCGCAGGGCAGGCCCGGTCGTCGTCGAAGGAAGGCAAGGCCGAAGACCAGGCTGCTGAGGTGCCGATCCGGCCGCAGCAGCCTGCGCTCGCCTCGAATGGGACCGCTCACAACGACACGCCTGAGTCGAACCAGTCCGATCCGGCAGCGGATCTGCACCAGCCGGATGCCGGTGAGCCGCGCCGGGTGACAATGGGTGATCTGCCGGGCACGGCCGTCGGCAACGGGGCCGGCCTTACTTCACAGAACATCGATATCGTCGGGCTCAAGGACAGCAGAAACGGCAAGGTGATCGGGGCCGGCTTTCCCCGGAACGCGGACGAACGCGATGTCTTGGTGATGGCATTCGAGTCGGGGGCCGACGTCGCGGTCGAGAAACTGTTCGGCGTGCTACCCGGCCGATACCGGGTGGCCGCTGCGCATCTGGACGGCGACGGCAAGTTCACCGTGCGGGAGAAGATGGGTCCGCTGCACAAGGTTACGGCCGAGAAGCTGGCGAGCTTGTTGCCTCCGTGGCCGGGCAATCCGGCCTTGTTGTGGTTGAGCTGTGCGTTGGGAACTCCGGAGCAGGCTCCGATTGCCGGCCGGCTGCACGACCTGCTGCAGGACCGGTTCGGTTCCCAGCTTGCCCCCCACGGCCGCCCGGAGCTGTTCGAGTCCGGGGGAGTGCGCTTGCTCGGCGATCGGCGGATCACCCAGCTGGATGGTTCCGGCTCGGCCTTCCCGCACAGCACCACCGCCGGGGTCCACGAGGGGCGGAGCGTCCAGCTCGACGGCGATCAGCGGGCAGCTCTACTTGCCGAGCTCCACGCAATCGTGCCGGAAATCCACCGGCGTCTGGAGGTACTGCCCGAGCACTCGATGGCCGAGGTGCGTCAGCAGGTGGCTGCTTGGCCCGATGCAGTTGATCGTGGTGTGTTCGCCGGTATGGAGACGAACGGTCTCCGCAGTTTCCGCGACCAGGCTGTGGGGCTGGCGTCCCTGCTGGGGCAGGCGGCAGATTTGCGGGTGGTCCTCGGAAACATCCAGCGCAACTTGGCGGCATTGCCGGAGAGCGCCCTGCCGATGGAGCGCGGTCAAGCGGCGGCATGGTCGAATGACGTGCAGCGCGCCGAGTTCGCCAAGGTGAACCCGGATCAGATGCGCAACTTCCAGCAAGCCGCGCACCGGCTGGACAACCACGTCAAGGCAATCCGGCTACAGTACGTCGAGCAGCTCCATCAGCAAGCCGTCCAGCGGCTCCGCGACGGCTTTGGTGGCCTGATGGTGTTCCACCGCAACGGAATTCCGGGCGGGGTCACGTCGAGCCCGGAAACGCAGCTTGGCTTCGAAGTCGAGTTCGTGCTGCCGGATGAGGATGACGAGTCCCGCGCAAGCGGCGCGGACACACCGGAGCAGACGGGTTTCCACCAGGTCGTCAACCAACTCGGCATGGACCTTGCGGCGCAAGGTCACTTGAATTGGGAGGACGGTGACTGGCTCATGCTCGCGCACTCCGAGGACGTACTCGAGGCCAATGCGGCGGGCAAATGGGCGATGGTAGCCGAGGCAGAGGACGAATCGGTCGAGCTGATCAGCCCGATCCTGCGGCCGGGGCAGGATCCGCAGGCGTGGGCCAAGGTCGACGATGTACTGACGGCTGTGGTGAATGCCGACGGAGATCCTTCCTCCATGGGCGGGCACATCCACGCCAGCCTCACGACGCCGTTGTCACCAAAGGAGTACGCGCGCCTCGCGCAGCTGAACAAGGCGTACGAATCGATCCTTTTCCACCTCGGCAACCATCCCGATGACGAGAATCAGCGGAGCCTGACCTGGATCGGCCCGAACCCCTTCCCTCTTGATCCGGGTGCGGTTGCGTCGGTTCGCGACGTGCGGAAACTCAGTGGCGAAAAGTTCAATGCACTGAATTTTCGTTACGTCAAGGGTTCGCGCAGCGACCGGGTCGAGTTCCGGTTCTGGGCGTCCAGCCTGGATCCGGGAGTCTGGCAGGCACATGCGGAAGTGACCGCGGCGATGCTGGTGGCGGCGCGGGATCGCTCGATCTGGCCCCGGCTGGATGCGCTGGTGGCAGAACCAAGGCTGGTGGGCAAGCCCGGTCGTGCGGAACTGTCTGACCTGGTCGAGCTCTTCGAGCTCCTGCCCCTGAGCGAGGGGGCCCAACACCAGATCGTCGAACTGTTCGCCAGGACCAGGCCGTGGGCTGATACCGGACATGCTGATCCCCATTTCCGGGCGCAGGCAATGGAGTTTCACGGCGGCGTTTTCTTTCCCCCCGCGCGCCACACGGTTGGCGATGCGGTCCAGATGGCGCGTAGCCTACGCGCGTTCCCTGGCGTTGACGTGATCAAGGCCAGCTTGGAGCAGGGTGGTGACCGGATCGAACTGTGGAACGGCGACAAGATCGGCGGCCACGAATTTGGTGGCAATCTGAGTTACTTCGGGGTGAAGGGTGCTCGGCCGATGGTGCTCTCGGTTTCCCGAGTAGCCGGAGCCACCTGGTTCGAAGACTTCGTCGCGGGCTTCAGCAACGCTGTGGTGGCGCCCGCGTCGGCGGACGCCTACGTCATCAACCGCCCCGACGGGGGTCTGATCGTGGCGCGCATGATGCACCGGCCCGATGGCTCCATCGGCTTCGTGGCGGATCCAGCGGGCTGGGCGCAGTACCGGTACGGGCGCGAGCCGGTAATGACCGGACAGGCCGACCTTGGGCACGCGCTGGCCGCGCTGGGCGTCGGTGCGGTGCGTACCGGGGAAGAATCCCCGGGCGATCAGGATGGAACCGGAGAAACTACACCGGATGAGGGAGACTTCCCGTTCGCCGAATGGATCCATTCGGCGCCGGGCACCCCGGCTCGCTTGGTAGCGCCGTCGGAGCAGAATGTATCGCCGCGCGAGGCATCCGGGCCTGGGCCGGTTGCGCCGCGTACCGTGGTCATGGGAGACGAGCAGGAGTCGGCGCTGAACGACGCCGACGAGTCTGGCGCCGCGTTGAGTGGCGGTGCTGCCGATGCCGCGCGTACGTCGCCTCCGGCGCAGTCGCCCGGCGGACCACGGCCACTGCTCGATCCGGAGATGACCGGTCTGGCGCCGGCCCCAAGGGGTGCCGACAACGCTGACGACAGCATGGCGGAACCACCTGGTTCCGTTGCCCGGCAACCGATCCCGCTGCCGGTCATTGATCAGCCGGTGCGGCCGCCCGAGGCGCGGCTGTTTCCGCCGGATCCCATGGAGCACCGGTTCGCAGCGGACCTCAGTAGTCACGACCGCCCTCGGATGACCCCGGAGGATCAGGAAGGGCTCCGGGAGATCGCCGAGCGTATTGCCGAGGAGGTCGAGCATCGGGTCCGGCGCGCGCAGGAGATGCCCGACATCCGGCTGTATCTCCTCGCCACCCAGCAGCGGCTGACGCAGCGTGGCCCTGAGATCTTCGCGGCGCTCGAGAACACGATCCGCGGCGCGATCCGGAACCGGGGGCTCGATCCTGATGTGCTCCCGCTGACCTTCGACCGCATCGCCGCCCGGGCCAGCTCCAGGTCCGGCGATGCTGCCTCGGTCACCATCGCGGTGCACCAGGCACCGCGCCACTCCCCGCAGAGCTACGAAGCGAGGACGTCGCTGGACCTGGCTTTCGCGGATGATCAAAGCTTCCTTCCCGTGGCCGCACGCCAGCGGCTGGGATGGATGATCGGCGGCTACCTTCGGCGGTTGCAGGCCGACCGCACACCCGATGAGCAGCCACGGCTCGTCCTCGACCTCCGTTCGCGTGGGATGGAGACGCCGAGCCTGGCGAACGAAATCACGGCTGTGGTGAGCGAAGCGGTGCGGGCCGCGCTGCCGTCGGGCTCCGACCGGACAGCCGAACAGGTCATCGCTGACCACATCCGGTTCCACCCGCGGCGTACGGTCGGCAACGGGGCGCTCTTCGTCGATGTCACCGGTGCGGAGCCGGTGCTCACCCCCGCGTCCGCGGCCACCTTGGCGCGGATCGGCACCCGGAACGACGACGAGGTCCGTTCCCAGTCCGGCCGGATCGCCCTGGACCGGTCCGGGACGGTGACCGGCGGTGAGCCGGACCGGTTCCGGCAAGCCGCCGACGAGCTGGCGACCGAAGTCCATGCCCGCGTGCGAAACGGCCGGCAGATGCCGGATGTGCGGTTACACGTCGACGTGCCCGCCCTGCCGGCCCACGGCGTACGCACGGATCTGCACCAGCGGCTGGAAGGCGAGGTGCGAAGGGCGATCGCCGACCGAGGTCCGGTGCCGGACGACCTGACCTTCACCTACTTGCAGCATCGGATCGCGCGCGGCGGATCAGTCGCCCTCCGGTTCGGCACGCACGAGACGCCGCACCAGGGAGCCGAGGGCATTCGCGCGGCGACGCAGCTGACCGAGTTCTACCTGTCGGGCCTCCCTGCCCTGTCCGCGGCGGCCGGGCAGCGGATCACCTGGCTGGCCGAGGGCTTCACCCGCCGGTTGCTGGCGGACCCGGCAGGCCACGACGAGGTACTGCACGCCCGGGTGGTGAACCCGACTGCTTACTGGGCCGGCGAGCGGGCGCAGGAAGTCCGCACGTTCGTCCGGGACGGGGTCGCCCGGGCACTCGCCGGACAGGAGAACCCGGCCGGGCTCACCGTCGACGACGTCGTGGCACGCGGAGTGCGGTTCCATTCCCTCGTCGGCTCCGCGCGGACGGGTGCCGCCGTGGTGTTCGACGTGGAGACCACCGCTCCTGCCGGCAGCTCCGATCAGGTGGTGGAGTCTCGGCCGGAGGCCGTCGCGCCAGCCGATGGTTCTGCGCAGGCGGTCGAGCCTCGGCCGGTAGCGAACGAACGCCGGCCCATGATCGCCCTGCCGTCGGCTGCCCGATCGGCTCCGGTTCAACGGCGGGGACAGCCGGCCACCGCCCGGCGGGTCGAGCCGCTGCCGCGGGCGGAGTCCTCTCGGGTCGGCAAACGGACCGATGATGCCTTCGACACCTGGTCGGGCGAGCTGCTTGCGGCGGAGCCGGTCGCGCTCGCCGGCGACGCTCCGGCAAGGCTGGAGCAGTTCGCCGCCGACCTCGCTCGCGAGGTGCACGGCCGCATCGCCGACGGCGACGCTCTGCCGGACGTGCGGTTGACCTTGCGCAGCCCTGCCGTCATGAGTGACGGCGACGCGCCACGAACTGCAGAGCATCGCCTGGTGGAAGACGCTCTTCGCCGTGCGCTCGTGGCGCAGGGAGGGGTGCCGGATGGGCTGCCGTTCACGGTGATCACCCAGCGCGTGACGCCCGCCGAGAGGAGCAGCGTGCAGGTCACCGCGCACGAGGCGCCGGAGGGCAGTGGCACGCTGCGGACGCCCGGGTATCCCACGAGGCTTACCGAGTTCTTCCTGCCGCACTTCATGGTGTTTTCCTCTGCGGCGCGGCAGCGCATCCGGCACCTGGTCGAGGACTTCACCCGCCAGTTGCTGGCGAACCCGGAACTCGGCGGGACCCTGGCTGTTGGGGTCGTTCAGCCAACCGCAATGAACGCCGACCAGCGCGTGGCCGAGGTCGAGGAGCTGATCCGGCAGTCCATCGCTGCTGTCCGCGCCGGACCCGACGAACCGATGGCGCCTTCGGCCGACGAGATCATGCGGGACTCCTTCCGGCTCAAGGTCTTCACCAGCGTCCATGCACGGTCCGCAGTGATGCTGGATGTGGCCTGGCCCGGCCGGCCGGAGCCGGAGCCCGCAGACTCCCGGGCCGCGCCGGCCACTCCGCAGCCTGCGCTGGACGGCGAGAATGCCACCACTCCGGTGCCGGAGGAAGGCCAGGGCGCGCACGCAGACGAATTCGAGCCGAAGGTGACCGCGGCATTCCACACCCTGAACCCGGGCGTGTCGCGGCTGTTCGGCGACGACAAGACCAAGATCGAGGAATACGGCCGCAAGCTGGCACTGGAGATCGCGCGACTGGCTGCGGATGCCGAGCTGCCGGATATCCGGATCACCGTGCGGACAACGCGGTCTCCCGATGCCCGGCCGGTCCTGCAGGGGAGGGACCGGCAGCTGCGGAGGGTGCTGCCGACGACCCGGGAGCGGACGACGGCCTACCTGACCGACCTGCTGCACAACGGGATGCGGGCCGGTGGCGCCGACGACGCGACCGTGGCTCGGGTCCCGATCACCTGGACCTGGCGTCAGGCGAGCACCGGGGAAGAAGGCACGGTGGCGGTCGAGGCGCACCGGCCGTACGGCCGCTCCCCGGAGGACTACCGGAACTCCCGCGACCTGAGCCTGGGCTTCCTGCCCGGCAAGCTCACCGGGGTGTCCGTGGCTGCCGAACGGCGGCTGACCTGGGTCCTGGAAGGATTTGTGCGGCGCTTCCTCGCGGCCTCGACCGGTACGCGTCCGACGCTGAACATCGGCTACGTTCGCCGGGGCCATCCCGTAGTGGAGGTCGGCCGGACGGTCGAGGTACTCGTGCATCGCCTGCTGGACAACGCGTGGCGGACGGCGCCGCGGAGGCAGTACTCCGGTCCGTCGAAGGAGACTTTGCTCGAGCACGTGAAGATCGCCGAGGCCCGGGAGTCCCGGAGTGGCATCCGGCTGACTGAGGTTTCGCCGGTCGGGGAAAGCACGTCCGAGGTCCGGCCCGGACTCGAATCGATCCACGTGGTCGAGCAGGACGCGACCCACGTCGTTGAGCACGACGCGACCCACGTCGTTGAGCACGACGCGACTCACGTGGTCGAGCAGGATGCGACCCACGTCGTTGAGCACGACGCGACTCACGTGGTCGAGCAGGATGCGACCCACGTCGTTGAGCACGACGCGACCCACGTCGTTGAGCACGACGCGACTCACGTGGTCGAGCAGGATGCGACCGGCGTGGTCGAGCAGGACGACGAGCGCGATTCGTTGTTCGACGGCCCGCTTTCGTCCGACGACGAGATGGTCGATGCGCCGGAAAACGAGACGGTTGCCGCATTCGCCGGCGAGGAAGCCCTTCCCCCGGCGGGCGAATCCGTTCAGCTGCCCGACGTGTTCGATGTTCCCGCCGCCCCGCACCCGGCGCTGCTGTTCGACGATCCGATGAGCCCGTTCGGCCGCCAGGTCATAGCGGACCTCATGGGCGTGCCGCGGGACATCGAGCAGCTCGCCGATACCGCCGACGTCATGGACACCGAATCCCGCCCCGGGACCGTGTCCGAGCTCGACGACGACGCGATCGACGAGATGATGAACGATCTGATCGACTTCGAGGGCGGTCAGGGTGCCGAGCGGACGGAGGCCGGTTCGGCTCAGGGGTCGTCCCCGCAGTCCCCGGTGGATTCCGGGGAAATGGGGACCGTCCCGCTCGACTGGATGGTCTCCCCGATCGACCTGGCGGATCTCGAGCAGGTGCTCATCGACCTGGGAGAGCCCGATGAGTTCGTTCCCGGCCAGGGTGCGCAGGATCAGCCTGCGGACGTCGATGCGCCGGAGCCGCCCTGGCTCGACACCGGCGACGCCGATCTCGCTGCTGTCGATGGCCACGAAGCCGATGAGGTGGCGCGGAGCGAAACGTCGGCGTCCTCCGAACCCGGGACCGGCGAATCCGTCGTGGCCCGGCAGCAGCTCGCCGAGGCCGAGCCGGTGGCGAGCGGGGAGTTCATTCGTGCCAACGGGCCGGTCCTCTCCGCCGCTGACCGCGCTGCGCTCGGCCAGGCCGCCGCGCGGGTCGCCGAGCTGACGCGGCGAGGGCACACCGAGTTCGACTTCCAGCTCATGGTGCACGGCCCGGCGAACCGGATGGCCGGTACGCACGTGCGGATGGCCCGGGCGATCGGACGTGGCTTCGGTGCCGCGCTGGATGCCCGTCTGGGCCGGGGTGGGTTCCCCGTGCAGTCCGCTGCCGACCTGACCGTGCACGGCTCGCGTGAGGCGCGCCCGGACGCGCCGAGCAGCGACTACGGCAAGTGGGAGCTGCGAATCCAGCCGACGCGGCCGGATGACTGGGACAGCCTCTACGACGCCACTCCGGAGCCGGAACGCCGGCGCAGTCCCGCGGTGGGATCGGAAGTATCCGCGCGCGCCGTCGTTCCGTCACAGTCACCCGAGGCACAGCAAGCCGAGTCGCAGCACGCGCCCGCTGCGGACCACGAGGCCGAACGTCGTGCGCGACTGGTCGGCAGCCAGGCGTTGGCGGGCGGGCAGTTCGCCGATCCGCTGCACCCGGAGCTCACTCCGGACGACGTCGCGGCACTCGAGGCGGTTGCCGTCCGGATCACGGATCTGGTCGGGCAAGGACACACGTCGGTGGACGCCCTTCTCACCTTGCACGGGCCGGGAACGGATCGCCATCACGCGGCGTCGATGGGGATCGGTACCGCGTTGCGCGCGGCGGTCGACCGGATCCTGGGTGAGGGCAACCTGCCGTTGCGGAGCGTCGACGATCTGAGCTGGCACATTGCCCACCAGGTCGTGGAAGGCAGCTCGGTCGCCGACCTGGGCAGGTGGGAGCTGCGGGTGCAGCCCACCCAGCCGGCGCAGGCCTCGGCGGCGTACCGGCAGACCTCGGTGGACCGGGCAGGGGAGGACGCTTGGTGGCGGCGGGAAAACGAGCGCCGGAACGAGCAGCAGGCGCAGGAACGGACTCGGCAGGCGCGGAACGAGCGGGAGCGGGCCGCGCAGGAGCGAGCCGAACAGACGCGGGCGGCCCGGGCTGACCGGATCCGGCGGATGCAGGCCCAGCAGGCCGAGGTCCGGGAGGAAGACTGGTGGCGGCGGGACAGGGAGCGTCGCCACCAGCAGGCGGCGGAGCAGGCCGAGCGGGAGCGGCTCGAGCGGGCGCAGGCGGAGGAGCGCGTCCGGCGGCAGGAGAGGGAACGTCGGGCCCAAGCGGAGGCGGCACGCCGGGCCGAGGCTGAGCGTCGGGCGGAAGCGGTACGTCTGGCGGATGCCGAGCGCCGGGCCGAGGCCATGCGTCTGGCGGAAGCGGCACGCCGCGCGGAGGCCGTGCGCCACGCGGCCGAGCGTCAGGCGGCGGCACGTCAGGTGGAGGCGGAGCGTCGGGCGGCAGCGGCACGTCAGGCGGAGGCCGAGCGTCAAGCGGCGGAGGAGCGTCAGGCGGAGGCCGAGCGTCAGGCGGCGACTGTTGCCCCGGTAGCTGCCCCGGCGTTCGAGCCTCGGCCCCCGGTGCGGCACGCGAGCGGCCGGTTCACCGACCCCGGCCGACCGGTCATGTCCGATGTGGACCGTGCGGCGCTCGTGGCGGCGGCGCGGGAGATCGTCAGGCAGGCGACGGCATTGGCGGATACCACGAGGGAGGGTCTCGACCTGCGGATCGGTCTGCGGGTGAGCCCGAGCCGGATGGCCGATGCCCGGTTCGAGGCGATGTCGGACGTCCTGCGGGCGGAGGTACGGCGCGCGCAGGCGCTGGCAACGTCCAGCCGGGTTCCGGAGTGGGAGCCGACCGTCGACCGGCTTCGGGGTGACCGGAACACCAACGGTGCCTGGGAACTGCACCTGCACGACAGCCCGCGCCGGACGATCGACTCCTACCGTGCGCAAGCCGATTTCGAGGCCAGGGGCTCCGGCCTCAGCCTGACAGTGGCCGATCGCAACCGCATCGCGTGGATGGCCGAAGGATTCGTCGACGCGGCAGTGCGCGCCACCGGTCCGTTGCCGCGGTTCGAAATGTCGGTCGATGTGTTCCGGCACTCGTCGGCCATGCCCGGGTCCGCTGACGTCGGGCCGTACCGGCAGATGGTCGAAGCCGCGGTCCGCTCCCGGCTGGCTCAGTACCCGGCGGGTTCGGTCCCCCTCTCGGTCAACGAGGTGCTCGCCCGGGTGCACGTGGGCGCGCGCGAATCCGAAAACGCGCACGACAACAGGCTCGGGTTCGTGGAGGTGCACGTCGAGCGGTAGCGGGCCGAGACAGGACCGTTCGGGCCGGACGCGAGCCGCGGCGTGACCCTGGACCAGCCGGGTGCCGCTTGCCGATCTCGTTCCGGCGTCGCGGATCGAACTGTCCGAAGTGGACTTCGTACCGCTGCTAGACGAGACGGGGCAAGGTCGACGGCGTGTTCTTCCCGGCTCCAGGTGAGGCCGGGGGCCGGCCCGCCCGGGCGATTCACGGTGGCCATGCACCACGACGAGAAGGGCTTCACCGCGCCCGGTGGGAAAAGATCGTCCGGTCGAAGATCCGGCTGTTCGGCGCTAGTGAGATCTCCACCAGCAACCACGTGACAGGCAACCGCGGAATCAACTACGGGGGCTTCTACACCGAGGTGAGGTCGGAGGGGAAGCCTGCCCCGCGGTCATGCTGGCCGAGCTGGCGGCGAGCCGGATCGAACCGGTGACGGTCCGTTTTCCGGGCGCAGCAAGGCAGTCCTGGGTACAGCCGTCGGGGCGCTGCACGAAATCGCCCGCCTGTTCGTGTGTGCTGGGGCGCGGCGCAGGCGCAAGGAGGCCGGGATGCCGGAGGTCGTGATCAGCGCGTCCGGCCCTGGCAACGGTTACGCCCTGTTCGCCGGGCGAGAGCCGGACACGAGGCTGGAGCGGCAGCTCGCGAACTTGGTGGCCGGGGTGTTCCGGCACGAGCTGGAGGTGGAGGCGGCGCAGCTGGGTGCGCTGGGGCTCGATCTTCCGGACGACGACGTCCGGGTTCGGTTCGAGGCCGTGCGGGACGGCACCGAACGGACGGTGCCGATCGAAGTCATTCTGCCGCCGCACGAGCTTGGGCAGAAGGAGCTGGCCGAGGCCGAGCGCCGTGGCTACCACGAGCTGGTCGCGGTGGGCGAGCTGAACAAGATGTTCGGCGCGCTCGCAGGAAAGACGGGGAACACCCCTGCGCAACCGGAGAACACCGCGCCGCCCGGGAGCGCGCGCTTGATTCCCGCAGGAAGCGGACCCAGGACTGAGAGGCCATGATGGACACCATGACGAACCCGGAAGGCGACACGGAGAACTGGGTGCTGCTGATGGACCCGGCGTGGGCGCCCGCAGCCGAGGACGAAACGCCGCCGCTCGAAGCGGTCGTCGGGCTGTGGCCGATCGAGGACGGAAAACCGGGGAAGTTCCGGGCGAACCCGGAGTACCTGCCCTCGGACGCGAATTCGCCGACCGACCCGCTTGACGCGGTGCTGCGGCTGGTCCTGCAGAGTCGTGCGGAGGCGACCCACATCCGCCTGATGCTGCGTGACTGCCTGGTCGACGTTGCCATGAACGGTGATGGCCGTCCCCTGGTCACGCCTTCCCCCGACGAAATCGCATGCCTCGTCGTCGCCACCGCGGAACCGCACCGCGCGGGCATCGCGGCACCGGCCTGGCAGCGGGTCGACCTGGCCGAGCTGACCGATCTGCTCTCCGCCGGAGTGCACGTTCTGTTCAACCCGGGCGGAGCGGCATCGGTCCGGCTGACCGATGAGTTCATCCGGGAGACGGCGGCAATGAGCGACGAGGAGGTCGCGGCGTTGTACGCACGGATGACCGATGCGCAGGACTGATCCGCGGATGCCACGTGGTGCTGCGCGCGGCTTGCCAGACTGCTGATCGGCGCTACCTGTTCCCACCGGGCATCCGGCCCGGACCGGTGCCCGGGCGAGGTGGCGGTTGGTGAAGGGTTTGCCGACGGCCGGCCACCTCGGGCCAGACTGGGCCGGTGAGGCCGTCGGCTGTGCCATAGTGGGGCTGGAGGTGATCA
Organism: Amycolatopsis jejuensis; assembly: GCF_000717335.1. Taxonomy (GTDB): domain Bacteria; phylum Actinomycetota; class Actinomycetes; order Mycobacteriales; family Pseudonocardiaceae; genus Amycolatopsis; species Amycolatopsis jejuensis. The sequence continues at coordinate 288,783 of NZ_JNYZ01000004.1, read as the reverse complement.
CAGTGTCCCCTGCGGTCCGGATGCACGAAGTATTGCTGGGTGTCGCAGGCCTGATTCCGGACGAGGCGCTGGAATCGGCGCGGCTGCAGCTGGCCGGGGGTGGGTTCGGTGTGGTCGCGGACATTGTCACGCGCGAGCTCGCAGCTTGCTCCCGGTCGATGACGGTTGCGCAGGCCGGGGTGCTCAGCGAGTGGCTCGACGACTCCGCCGCGGAGGTCTTCACCAGTATTCCGATCACCGACGAAGTCCCGGCGTTGCCTTGGGTGTTTGCCGAAGCGGGCGACGACGCCGACGAAGCACAAACCGCTGTGCTGGTCCAGGTTCTGGAGCGGACGCCGGCTGCCCGCGGACTGTGGCTTGCCCACCGGAGGCCGTTGCGCCGGGAAGCAGCACCGCTGCCGGTCTATGTCATCACCACCGACGGAAGTGCCGACCTCGCTGCGCTGACCGGGCGGTTGCATGCGGCGATTCGGTCCGGGGGCGCGGGTATCGAGGTCGTGGGGCCGGGGGAGGTGCCTGTTTACCAGCGGGTGGCGCGGGGTTACGGGGTACTGGCCTGGGCGGCGGCCGAGCAGCCGGAGCTGCGGGTAGCAACGGTCTTCGAGCACGCTGACGGGTCCGCGGTCGGCTCGGGCCATGTGCGGATTTCCGATCCTGTCGAACTCGGACGTACCCTTGAGTACCTCCGTGCCGGCTTCCTTCTCCTGGCCACCGATGCCACCCTGCCGGACGTCGTAGCGCCGGAACGCGGCGAGGTGGTGCCGGCGAGCTACCGCACCGATGGGACCTGGCTGTGGCCGGACGCGGTGGCCTACTACCTGGCGGAGCACGGATTGGCCCCATGCGCGCCGTTCCTTGCCCACATCCGGGCGGTCGCCGGCCCGCCGCGACAACCGGACGCGGTGGCCGTTCACCGGGCGCTCCAGCACCTGCTCGACCCCGGCGCGCTGAATCCGCGCGGGCCGGCAGACCCGGTTTCGGTGAACAGGTAGTTCCGGCCACGGCGAGCAGCCGGGCAACTCCTCGAACTGCCTGACCTTTCCCGCTAACAGCGCGGTTCGAGGTGGTCGCCGTCGTTCTACCTCAAACCTGGGGCGGTTCAGACCACCTACGGTCGCCGCTGGTGGTCGTGGCTCTGGTCGGCCTGAACCGGCATCCGCTCGACGTTGGCCGGGCAACGATGAGTGCGGCGGAAAGCCGGCTCCCGTCGGCACCGGAACAATTCAGCATTCCCGGTCACCACGGACACCTACGTGAGGCTTCCTGTCCTGCATGGACAGCGCCCAGCAGACACCGGACTTTTCCGGGTCGTGTTCGGCGGTCGTGATGCGTTCGAGAAGCACCCCGGCTGACGGCGGTGCCGCGACGTCGTGGCACCGCCGTCCGAGTCAGTCAGGCGGAGCGTTGTCCGGTTCCTTCTCGACCGGGCATCGATCCGTGCACCGCAGAAGAAACGACAACACCGCGAATCGTCGCTGAGCGGGCGGGCCATCGGTCGATGCATTTGGTGCATGCCAACGTGAAGGTCATCCGGGGATGGATACGAAGCGTGCGCCGTCATCCGGTACCGGACGATAACCCGTGTTCGGCGAACGTGGCTGAGCACTGGCCCGGCGTCCGAGGTGGGCGTGCATCCGTAGGTCCGGCATTCCTCCGACGTCTCGCCGGGCTCGATCCGGCCGCCGGGCAGTTCCCATTCGGCCCGCTCGCTGCGCACCAGCACTGGGGACGGCGCGCCCGTCCTGACTTGTCAGCCAGAGTTGACAACCTGTCAGCGGGACAACGACCACCCGAACCGGGTGCGCGAAAGCGATCGGCTGCAGATCCCGGCGCTCGGCGAGGCGGGCTGCCCGGACCGGGAAGTGCGAAACGGCCGGTACCGCGGCAATGCGGTACCGGCCGTTTCGCTGGTATCAGCGGGTTTCTGCCGGTGTTTCCTCGGCATTACCCGGGGCGAGCAGCGACTTCCGCTTACCGTAGGCGAAGTAGATGACCAGCCCCACCGCGAACCAGATGCCGAAGCGCAGCCAGGTGTGCGGGTCGAGGAAGGTGATCAGCCACAAGGAGAACCCGATTCCGATCAGGGGTACGAACGGCATTCCCGGGCATTTGAAGCCACGCGGCAGGTCGGGGCGCCGGTACCGCAGCACGATCACCGAGATGCACACCAGGACGAACGCCAGCAGGATGCCGATGTTGGTCAGCTCGGCGGCCTCGCCGATCGGCAGCAGGCCGGCGATCACCGCGGACGACGCGCCGAGCAGCCAGGTCATCCGGCTCGGTACCTGCCTGCGCTTGCTGGTTTTGCCGAACCACTGGGGCAGGAGACCGTCGCGGCTCATGGAGAAGCCGACGCGCGAGGCGCCCATCAGGAAGGTGAACAGCACGGTCAGGATACCCAGGATTGCGCCGATCGCGATGACCGCGCCGAGGGCGGGCAAGCCGATCGAAGCAAAGGCACTGGAGAAGGCGCTTTCGGAACTGATGTCGCGGAAGTTGACCATTCCGGTCAGCACGAGACAGGCCAGCACGTAGAGCACCATGGAAATCGCGAGCGAGTACAGGATTGCTTTCGGCATGTGCTTTTGGGAGTCTTTCGATTCCTCGGCTGCGGTCGACATGGCGTCGTAGCCGAAGACCGCGAAGAAGACCGTTGCCGCGCCGGTGAATGCGCCGGAGATGCCGAACGGGAAGAACGGGTTGTAGTTGCCCGCCTTGATGTGGAACGCGCCGACCACGATCACCACGATCACCACGGCGACCTTGAGGTACACCAGCAAGGTCTCGAACCGGGCGGCGTTTTGCATGCCCTGGTTGAGAATCCACGCGATCAGCAGGCACAGCAGCACCGCGAACAGGTTGATCTTGTACGTTCCGGCCGCGACCGTGGCCGGTTCGGTGCCGGGCGCGCCGAGCATCCATTGCGGCAGCCCGACTTGCAGGAAGCCGAGCAGGTCGTTGAAATAGCCGGAAATGCCGATCGCGACCACGGCGACGATGGCCGTGTATTCGAGCAGCAGATCCCAGCCGATCGCCCAGCCCACGACTTCGCCGAGTACCGCGTATCCGTAGGTGTAGGCCGAACCCGCTTTCGGGATCAGCCCGGCGAATTCGGCGTACGAGAATGCTGCCGCCGCGCTCGCGATTCCGGCGATGAGGAACGAGATCAGCACGGCCGGGCCCGCGGTACCGTGCGCCACGGCTCCGGCAAGAGAAAAGATGCCGGCGCCGATGATGCCGCCGACGCCGATCGCCGTGAGCTGCCGGAGACCGAGTGCGGCCTTCAGGGAATGACTTCCGCCGGACGACGACCCGATCTGTTCGATGGGCTTCCGGCGGAACATCGACGAGCTCGACCCGAGGTTACGGGTTCTGGTGGCCATGCCATTTCCTCACTGCGCATCATTGCGCGTCGTTTCCAGCCTGAAGAGTTTCAGTCTGAACAATCTTCGGAACGGTAGGGATCACAGTCCAGGCACCGGAGTTCGCCACAGCCGTCGCAGCGGCTGAGCCGGCGCCCGCACGGGCAGTACAGGCCTCTCGGCCACAACCGGGGTACGAGGTCGAGCACGACGGCGGTCACGGCTCACCCCCGGCCGGGGCGGGCACCTCGGGTACCTTGGCCGCCGCGGCGGTTTCCCATTCCTCTACCTGGTGCACGGTCCCGTCGGCGAGCAGCACGTAGACCCGGTGGCCGACGGTGAATGCGGCGCGGGGCCGGAACCCCAATGCGGTGGCAGCGATGAAAGACCCTCCGATCAGGTTGGTGTCGCACGCGGTCGCGATCCGGAACAGGGATTGGGATTCGGCGGTGAGGTCCTCGTTCCCGCTCGAGCGCAGCACGATGTTCTGGTCGGGCGCGATCGCGCGGGCCGCGGCGGCGACCGAGATGTTGTCCATGACGTCGGACGACGCGGCGACGATCGCCCGTGCCTTGGACAGCGCCAGTTTCTGCAAGAGGAACCGGTCCCCGCCGCGGCCGAAGACCACCGGGATGCCGAGATACTTGGCCAGCGGAACGCATTCCGCCCCGGCATCCCGTTCCACCGCCACCACCGCGATGCCGAGGCGTTGCACCTCGAGACACAGCCGGATGCCCACCTGCCCGAGCCCGACCACGATCACGTGCCCGCGGCGAGGCACCGCGCGGGCGCCGACGATGCCGGTGAACCGGCCGGACGTGACGCGGTCCACCAGCCCGGCCGTGAACAGCGCGGTGAACCCGAGCGCGCACAGCAGGGTGAAGGCGGACAACGCTTGGTACCAACCGGGAACGTGCTCCGGTACCACGATCGGCCCGACGGTGGTCAGCGTCTTGGCGGCGTTCCACAACGCGGTGAGCACCGGTTCGTGGAACGCGAGCACGCCGAGAACCGTGTCCAGTACCAGAATTGCCACCAGCCCGGTGAGCCCGGTCAGCAGGCTGCGGTTGCTCCCGTCCAGCGGGCGGAACTGCGCGTGCAGCCATTCCCGGACACTGCGCTTCCGGACGATCTCGGCCGACCGCGGCCGGACGACGTCCAGATTGCGCCGGACCCCGACGTGGTCCCCGGCGGCCGTCATCGACAGGCTCAGCAGCTCGTCGGTGATGCACGGCCCCAGCAACGCGGGGACCAGCGCGTCGGTCATGCTCACCACCGTGCAATGCGGCACCGACCGCACCACTTCCCCGGCCACCGTCTTGTCGAAAAGCGTGACCAGCAACGGAATCCCGGGCCGGACGTGCTCCACGAGCAGCGCGTGCCGCAGCACCCGGATGTCGTCGCGCGAGACGATGACCACGAGGTCGGTCGTCGTGTCGAGTTCCCGGTGGAGATCCGCCGGTGCGTCGAGCCGCCGGACCTGCGCTCCCCACGCGGAGAGGTACCCGGCGACAGCGTCGGCCAGTGCGTCTTCGCCGATCAGGAGTACCTGCATGGTCGTCGCGCCTCGTCGGTGAGCGGTGATCCGTATTCCGAGAACCTTAGAAAGCGCGGGCTTTCCGCATATGGTGCGAACGGCTACTGTTTCGCCGAGGACGTTGTCGGATCCGACAATGGTGCCCATGGTGGGGTGAGATGGGAAACGAGAGCGCGACCCTTCGGCAGCTGCTGGTGTCGCTCGGCGCGCCGCTGGCCGATCTCCTCGCTGCCCCGGCCGGTCTGGAGGTCGAGGTCAACGGGGTCGTGATCCTCGACCCGGACGACGAGCCCGACTCCTATACCGGCGACCTGGTCCTGATCATCGGTTCGCGGGGCCGGGCCGCGGCGCGGCTGGTGCGGGCGGCCGCCCGGCGCGGGGCGGCGGTGGTGGCGGTCAAGGTGCCGGACAGCGACGCGACCGGCGACCTGCGGGCGACGGCCAACGACGCCGGGGTCGCGGTACTCGCGGTCCGCCCCGAAGTCCGCTGGGACCAGCTGGATTCCTATGCCCGGGGCGCGATCGCGGACGCGAAGGCGACGTCCGCGGCCGATGCCGACGACGCGGGTGACCTCTTCTCCCTCGCCCAGACCGTCGCCGCGCTCACCGGCGGCAGCGTCAGCATCGAGGACAGCGCCAACCGCGTGCTGGCGTACTCGCGGTCCGACGACCAGGTCGACGAACTGCGCAGGCTGTCCATTCTCGGCCGCGAGGGACCTGCCTCCTACCTGGCGAAACTGCGGGAATGGGGCATCATCGACCGGTTGCGGGAGGGGGACGACGTCGTCCACATCGGCGAGCGGCCCGACCTGGGCATCCGGCGGCGGCTCGCCATCGGCATCCGGGCCGACGCCGAGCTGCTGGGCTCGATCTGGGTGCAGGAGGGCGACGTGCCGCTCACCGGACAGGCCGAAGGTGCGCTGCTCGGCGCCGCCCGGGTCGCGGCCATGCACCTCGTCCGCCGCCGCACCGGCACGGCCGCCGGGCTGCGGCTGCAGCAGGACCTGCTCAACAGCCTGTTCGAGAACCGGATCGACACCGCCACTTTGGCCGCCGACATCGGCATCGATGCGGGTAAGCCGGCCGTGGTGGTGGTCTTCGCCGAGCAGGACACCGAACCCGGACGCCCGGCCCGCGAACTCCGCAGCGCAGCGATCACCAACCTCGTCTCGGTACACGCCGCGGCGTATCGGCGGACCGCGCTGACCACCACGATCGGCTCTCGGGTGTACCTCCTGCTGCCGGATCTGCCTGCGGAAAACGACGGGACGCTGGTACTCGGGCTGGCCAAGGAGATCGTCGCGGCCGCCCGCAGGCGGCTCCAGCAGGACGTCCGCGCGGCCGTCGGGTCCATTGTGGAGCGCTTCGGCGCGATCGCCGAGTCACGGCAGACTGCCGACCGGGTCATGAACGTCATGTCGGGGAAGGCGAGCGAGGTCGCCACCATGGCCGACGTCCGGGCCGAGGTGCTCGTGTCCGAAACCCTCGCGCTGGTCGAGGACAACCCCTACCTGCGCGATCCCCGGGTCACCGGCTTGATCGAGTACGACCTCGAACACGACGCCGGGCTGGTCCGCTCGGTGGTCACGTACTTCGACGCACTCGGCGACGTCCGTGCCGCCGCGCAGCGCCTGCACATCCACCCGAACACCCTGCGGCACCGGATCAAACGCGCCGCCGCCGTGAGCGGGCTCGATTTCACCGATCCCCACCAGCGGTTGTTCGCCCACCTGCAGCTCCTGCTGGCGGCCACCGGACGGGGCGACCCCGGCGACGCCCCGGCTTGAGCGCTGCCCGTTCGTGAAGGGTTCGCCGACAGTCGGGCTGTTCCCGCTCCGATGACCCGGCGGACCGCCGGGTCCGGGGTCATAGTGACGGGGACGGAAGTGGTCTGCGAACGGGAGGCGCGAGCTGCGATGTCCGTGCTGACCAGGTTCCGGGGACGAGCCCGCAGCACCGCCGCCGAAGTGCCGCGCAGCACCGCCGGGCTGACCCGGAGCACCGTCGGCGAGGCGGTGGTCGTGCACGACGTCGACGACACCGTCGGCGTCACCGCCGAGGCCCGCGCGCTCGCGGAATCGCTGCCCGTCGATCCGGACCACCTTTACGTGGTGGCCGACCTGCCTGCGCAGCCCACACCGGACATGTGGGAGGCGTTCGTCGCCGCGCTGCCCGAGGGCGGGCGGCCGGTGGTCGTGCTCCCGATCCCGTTGCACCGCGAGATCGATCCGCAGCTCGGGCACTGGCTTGCCGCGCGGACCGGCGGCGTCGTGCTGACCCCGCGTGGCCCGATCCATCGCGACGCCCGTGGCGCGCTGTTCGCGCACGCTGGTCCGGACACCGGCTGGCTGCGCTTCGGCAGCGGGCCGGACCCGGTGTGGGGAGCCAAACGCCTGCCGCGCCCCGCATGGGAGTTCCCGGTGCTCGCGGAGACGCGTTCGGTCGGCAAGAGCGTGGCGGAACCGCTGCCTGCCGGAATGTGGCTGCGCCCGGCGGGTCCCGACAGCGCGGTGGCCGGCGCCCGGGTACGGCTGACCCGCACGATGCCGTGCCGGGACGAGCCGGTGATCGTGCTCGGCGGCCCCGGCCTGCCCGAGCTGCCGGTGGCCGACGTCGCCGCGTACTGGCAGGCGCTGCCGGTCGAGGTACAGGCCACCGCGTGGTTCGTGAAGTTCGGTCCGGTGGGTGCGTTCGGCACCGCGCTGGCGGACGAGCTGGACGCGAAAATCCGGTGCTACGCCGGGATTCCGGCCGGTTGGGCACCGGACGTGTTCACCGTACGCGCGGACGGCTCGTACGGATGGAACACGTTCGCGAAGGGATTCGCCCACCGCCGTGGGCAGGACCCGGAGCTCCTGGTCCACCGCCCGCCGGTCGCCGACCTGCCGGAGGTTTCGCCCGGGGTGTACCAGTGCGGGCCCGGGGTGGTCGTCGAAGTGGTCGAATCGGGGCTGTGGGTGCGGAGCGGTCGCGGGCCGGTGCCGGACGCGCCGCTCGATCCCGTCCGCGTGCTCGTCCACCACGAACCGGCCGAGCACGTGCGAGCCGCCGCGGAGAATCTGGTGCGGCGCCTGGACTATCCGACGGCGCTCGTCTCCGTCCTCGCGCCGACCGCCCCGGAACCCGTGGTACCGGACGAGGACGACGAGCAGCTCCCGATGCTCTCCCGGCTGATGGAAACCATTGTCCTGCCGAGGATTTCGGTCGAAGCCGCGGACGACCCGCTGGCGGCCGTGCGCAAGTACCTCTCGGGCGACGGTCCCGCTCGCCCGGCCGCATTCGAGGTGTTGCCGATGCACGAGGGCGCCGCCGTGACCACGCTGACCCCGGCCGACGTCCAGTGGGCGCAGTGCCAAACCGCGCAGACGCTCGTCGAACCGGGGTACCTGCATGTGGTGACCGAACCGTGCATTGCCCAGGAAGGCAACGTCGACGTGCTCGTGTGGTCGGTCACCGGCCGTCGCACGGAATCGGCGGAACCGGCCACCGGCGGCGTGCCCGACCGCGTGGTGTTCTTGCCCGGCACCAGGTTCCGGGTGCTGGACTCGGTGGGGCCGGAGGACGGGCAGCGGGGCTGGATCGCGCTGCGCGAGGTCCCGGCCGACGAACCCGCCGTGGCCGCCGCGGAACAGGACGAGGAGATCCTCGACGTACTGAGCCGCGAGGTCGAAGGCTGGCTCGACAGCGAACCCCGGCAACGGATTCCGGAATCGGCCGCGCACTGGTTCACCACGCTGCCCGGCTGCCCGGCGGAAGGACTGCGCGATGCCGGTTGAACCCGCCCCGGTACCTGCGGCCCCTGGCGAGCCCGCCCCGGTACCTGTGGCCCCTGGGGAGCCCGCTCCGGCGTCCCGGGCGCCGGGCGAAGCCGCCTCGGCGCCGAGCCCCGGCGAACCTGCCCCGGCCCCCCGGGCCGCTCCGGAAGACTCCGCCCCGGCCCCTGGCGAGGCCGGTCCCGGCGAATTCCGGATCATGGTCCTCATCGACCCCGAATGGGCGGCCACCGAACCCGGTCAGGTCCCGCCCGAGGTCGTGGTCGGGGCGTGGCTCATCCGGCCGGACGGCACCCCGGTGCGGTTCGAGCCGAACCCGGCGTACGAGCCGTCCACTCCGGACTCCCCGCGCGACCCGGTCGACGGCGCGATCCGGCTGGTGGCCCGCGGTGAGCTGGACGGGGACCGGCTGCTGAGCGTGCTGCGCGACGTCGTGCTGGGGGTCGCGCTGGACGAGAACGGGGTCGCGATCGTCGCGCCTGCCCCGGACGGGGTTCCGTCGGTGCTGGTCACCAGCTCGCCCGGCTACCGCAAGCTGCTCGACGTCGCAGGCTGGCGCAACGTCACCGTGCCCGAGCTGGCCGCCGCGCTGCCCGAGCTGGGGGTGGACGTGCTGGTGAACCCCGGTGCGCCGCAGTCGATCCGGCTCCTCGGCGACGCGATCCGCGCTGCCGCGGCGCTCCCGGCCGACATCTGAGCGACCCCCCAGGTACAGCTGGCTGTACCTGATCTTTACCCCGCGCGGGATCGCTGCGTGCCCCTTCCGGCCCGTAACTTCGGAAGCCTCGTGGACCGGCGGGCAAGCCGGGCCGGCGGCTGCAAGGGGTCGATCGGATGAACAGGGTGGCGACGGAAACGCAATGCGCCGGGGCAAGTGCCGTCCGGCCGGTCAGAGTGCTGATCCAGGCACCCGACCCCATCACCTTCACCGGGATCGCGAGCTGGCTGCGGGGGAGACCCGAGTTTTCCGTGGTGCAGGATGGGGTGAAGGACGGCGAGGTGGACGTCGTGATCGCGGCGGCGGAGACGCTGTCGGTCGAGGTCACCTCGGCACTGCGCCGTCTCAAGGCCACCCTGGACGCGCCGGTGGTCCTGCTCGTCGACCAGGAGGCAGCGGGCGACGCGGTGCTGACCGCGGTGGAGTGCAATGTGGTGGCGCTGCTGCCGCGGGAACGCACGTCGAGCGAGCACCTGACCGCCGCGGTGGCGACCGCGGCCCGCGGCGGCGGAATCCTGCCCCCGGCCGCGCTCGGGTCGTTGCTCAGCCACCTGCGCCGGCCGAAGGAGAACAGCCCGGTGCACAGTTCCGGGCTGACCCAGCGCGAAATCGACGTACTGCGCCTGCTCGCCGACGGCCTCGACACGGCGGAAACCGCGGGCAAGGTCAATTTCTCCGAACGCGCGGTGAAGAAGATCATCCACGATCTTTCCCACCGGCTCGAACTGCGCAACCGGACCCACGCGGTCGCTTACGCACTCAAGCACGGGGCGATCTAGAACCAAAGTCAGGGCCAGCCTCCGAAAGCCGCGGAGACCGGTCCTCCCTACCGGGCGAGAATGGCACCAGCTCCGGAAACCCAGCGCATCGTCGACCTCGACGTGGCCCGCGGACTCACGTTGTGCGGCATCCTGGTGCTACCGGCCGCCTTCAGCGCGTGGCGGCCGATGCCGGTCCGGGCCGCCCGAAAACCGCTGGGAGGGCCCGGAAAGACCCTCCCAGCGGTACCCGTCACTTAGCGCACAGAGCGGTATCCAACGCGGCATTGACCGCGTCGACCGCCGCCAGGTCGCCCGGCAGTGCGGTGACCGCGACGGTGGCCGAGCGGCCGTCGCTCATGACGGCGTCGCGCGTTTCGTACCCGTCGATGTCGCCGCCGTGGCCCCAGGCGTCCCCGCAGCTGAGCTGGATGCGGATGAGCCCGAGCCCGTAGTGCCAGGTGGGCGGAAGGTCCGCGGAGTCCACAGTGGACTTCATCTGCTGCAGCTGTTCCGGCTTCAGCAGTTTCCCGCCGAGCAGTGCGGTGAGGAACTTGTTCAGGTCGCTCGGGCGGGCGATGAGCTGTCCGGCCGCCCAGCCCCACGACGGGTCCATCTCGGTGACGTCCGCCTTCTTGCCGTCCGCGGTGGTGTAGTAGCCGTGCGGATGGTCCTCGCGGATGGTCTGGTCACCGACTCCCGGCCAGTACGTGTGCCCGAGCCCGGCGGGCCGGATGATCCGGTTGGTGACCTCCTCGGAGATCGGCCGTCCGGTCACCGCCTGCACGAGGAGGCCGGCCAGAATGTAGTTCGTGTTGCTGTACTCCCATTTCGCCCCCGGCTTGAACGACGCCGGTTTGGCGAAGGCCATGTCCAGCAGCTGCCGCGGTTCGTAGTAGCGGTGCTGGATGTTGAGGAAGTCCTGGGTGAACTCGGTGTAGTTCGGCAGACCGCTGGTGTGCTGCAGCAGCTGGTGGACGGTGATGCCGTTGCCGTCGAAGTCCTTGCCGCGCACCAGTCCCGGCAGATAGGTCTCCACTGGTTCGTCGAGTTTCACCTTGCCCTCGCCGGCCAGCTGCAGCACGACGGTGGCGGTGAACATCTTCGACGCGCTGGCGATGCGCACCTGCCCGTCGGGCGGCACCGGCGTTCCGGTGCGGGTGTCGCCGGTCCCGGCGGTCGCGAACGCCACCGGCACCCCGCCGCGGCTGACGGTGGCCAGTGCGCCGGGAAAACCGTTGTCCCGCACCAGTTTGTCCAGACTGGCCTGGAGCGCGGGACTGGCTGACGCCTGCTGCCCGCTTGCGGACCCCGGGACCCCGGCGATCAGTCCGGCCACCGCGGCGACCGCGGTCGCGCCCGCGGCGAGCCGGTTCCGCCGGGGGGTACGGAAAAAGTGAGCCATGAACATGCTCCTTCGGGCAGGGCGAATGCAGCAGAATCTGCCGTCGCGGGACCGGGAAATCCGGTGGCCGCCAATGTAGACAAGCCCGGGAAAAGCAAGCAATGCCGGAATCGCATGGAATGACTCAAGGGGCAGTACTGGGGTCTATCAGGGCAGGAGGTATTCCCGAGGGGGATACCCGCGCCGGCCCGGGGGTCAGATGATTCCGGCACGCAGGGCGTAAGCCACCGCATGCGAGCGGTTGCGCAGGTCGAACCGCGTCAGCAAGGCGCTGATGATGTTCTTGATCGTCCGTTCCGAATAGGACATCCGATCGGCGATTTCGACCGTGCCGAGCCCCTGCGCGAGCAGTTCGAGGATTTCGACCTCGCGGGGCTGCAGGCTGTGGTGGTCGAGGAAACCGCCGGAATAGCGGACGTCGGATTCGGTGGCGTGGAAGGTTTCCAGGAGCCGGGCGGCGAGGAAATCGTCCGATTCGGTCTCGCGGCGCCGGAAGGTGAGGGCCTCGAGGATCCGCTCCCGCGTCGCCGACCCGCGGAACAGCACCGAGGTGACGCCGAGTCCGGTGAGCCTGCTCAGCTCGACCTTGTCGATCCGGTCGACGACCAGTACCACCCGGATGTCCGGGCCGATTGCCGCCCGGCGCATCCGCCACAGGTCGAGCAGCGTCTTCTCGCGGACCTCGGGGACCACTACCAGCAGGATGTCCGCACGCGGGAACTCCCCCGGCGGCAGCACGGCGTACTGCAGCGTGCTGCGCAGGTAGGCGGCGGCACCCTCGCCGCTGATCGGGTCGTTGGCGATGATCGCCACTCGTTCGGGCAATGCACTCATGTCAGCTCACCGGTCTTTGCTCCCCGCGGACGCGGCACTCGCCGCCGCGTCCGGCATTTCGTCAGGTCACGGCTCGGCACCGGCCACCACCGTCCTTCCGGATTCCCGCTTGGTCCGAGGATGTCCGGACCGCTGCGCAGGTTCGATCCCCTGCACTGCCGAGACGGTGGTAGTGCCTGCTGTACCTCCGCCGGTGGCCAAAGGGGCAATGCAGCGCCCCGTCCGATATTTACACTATTACCATAAAGTTAGAAGGTGTAACACGGCCGCTCCGACGGCCCGGGGGTGCAGGTCCCGCCGGGCCGCCGGATGGCTCAGGCCAAGGCCTGAGTGGGTGGCAGCCGGGCGGCCCGCATCGCCGGGTACGCCCCGGCGATCGCGCCGACGGCTGCCGAGACGGCCACCCCGCCGACGAGCGCGACCGGTGGCAGGACCGCGGGCCAGCCCTGGCTGAGCGCGTACCCCGCGGTCGCCGCCACCCCGATCACCACCCCGACCAGCCCGCCGAGCCCGGACAGCAGCACCGATTCGGCGAGGAACTGGCCGCGGACCTGGCCGCGCGTCGCGCCGAGGGCGCGGCGCAGCCCGATCTCGCGGCGGCGCTCCAGCACGGAGATCACCATCGTGTTCGCCACGCCGACGCCGCCGACGAGCAGCGCCACCCCGCCGAGGCCGAGGAACAGCGCCCCGTAGGTGTTCTTGGCGAGCGCCTGCGCGGCGAGCGCGTCGGACGGCCGGTCCACGGAGACCTCGTTCGGCGCGGCCGGGTTGATCGTCGCGCCGAGCACCGAACGCACCGCGCCGACCTGCGCTTCCTCGGCCCGCAGGTACACCGTGGTCGGATGCCCGTCGAAGCCGAAGACCTGCTTCGCGACGTCCCAGCCGATCAGCACCGACCGCTCGATCTCCGGCGCGAGCGGCATCGGGTCGAGGATGCCGACCACGCTGAACCACGACGAGCCGATCAGCACCTGCGGCGGATGCGCCGGGTCGAGGTGGTCGATGCCGAGCCGCGCCGCCGCCTCGGTACCCAGCACGACCGCCGGGTACCGCTGGTTCGCGCCGTCGAGGAACGTCCCGGACCGGACCTTTCCGCCGAGCAACCCCAGCAGGTCCGGCCGGGCCGCGAACACCGAGACCCCGGCGGAGTCGGCCGACGGGATCCGGTCGTTGCGATACACCTTGGCGTCGACCTTGCCGACCTCGACCGCGCCCTGCACCGGAGCGATCCGCCGGACCATGCCGACCGCGCTGTCCGGCAGCTTGGCCTTGCCCCCGGTGAGCGTCTGCCCCGCTTCCGCGCGCAGCAGGTTCGTGCCCATCGCGGCGAGCTTGTTCTGCAGGGCCTGCTCGGCCGAGGCCGGGATCGCCAGCACCGCGACCATCGCCGCGACCCCGATCGCGATGCCGAGCGCGGACAGCAGCGCCCGCATCGGCCGGGTCCGCATTCCGTGTGCGCCAAGGGAAACGACGTCCGCCGGACCGAGCCGGGTGGGCTCGGGCGGCGCGGTCGGCGCGCTCACTGGAAGGCTCCGGACATCCGGGCGGCACCGGTGTCGATGCGCAGGGCACCGTCGAGGATCTCGATCCGCCGGGGCATCCCGTCCGCGATCTCGCGGTCGTGCGTGATGATGACGATCGTGGTGCCTTCCGCGTTCAGCTCCGCGAGCAGGGCGAGGATGGCCGCGCCGTTGCCGGTGTCGAGGTTCCCGGTCGGCTCGTCCGCCAGCAGGATCGGCGGCGTGTTCACCACCGCCCGCGCGATCGCGACCCGCTGCCGCTCCCCGCCGGACATCTCGCCCGGCAGGTGCCCGGAACGGTGTCCCAGCCCGACGCGGTCGAGCGCCACCAGCGCCTGCGCCCGCCGCTTCCGCTTCGGGACCCCGCTGTACAGCAGTCCGGTGCACACGTTGTCCACCGCGGTTTCGCCGTCGTTCAGGAAGAACTGCTGGAACACGAACCCGATCCACCGCGAACGCAGTGCGGACAGCTTGCGGTCCGACAGCTGGGCGACGTCGTGCCCGCGGACCTCGATCCGGCCGCTGGTCGGACGGTCCAAAGTGCCCATCAGCTGCAGCAAAGTGGACTTCCCCGACCCGGACGGCCCCACGATGGCCACCATTTCCCCGTCCGACAGCGACAAGGAGACATTCCGCAGCGCCGGCACGTTTCCGCCGTAGGTCCGCGAAACGCCGTACGCGGCGAGCACGGGGATCATGACGTGGTCACCACCCGCTGGCCCTCGGTCAGCCCGGTGCCCTTGACCTCGACCATGCCGCCGCTGAACAGCCCGGTCTCGACGCCGATCAGCCGGCGCTTGCCCTGCTCGTCGACCTCGACCGCGTACCCACCCTCGGCAAGCGCGATCAGTGCGCCGACCGGGACCACCAGCACGCCCTGGTGGACCTGCTTGGTGAACCGCACGGTGACCGGGGCGCCGTCGAGACCACCTGCCGCGGCCGGGTCGTCGAGCCGGATCAGCACGGTGACCTTGGCCTTGCCGTCATCCTTGCCCTGTTCCTTGGGGTCGGTGACGGAGCTGCCCACCTCGGTCACGGTGCCGGTGAGGGTGCGGCCGTTCACGCTGACCGACACCTTCGCGTCCTTCACCGCGATGCTCCGCTTGGTCGCTTCGAGCTCGGCCTGCACGATCCGGGCGGTGCCGGTGTACTTGAGCACGTCGCCCGCGCCGGGTCCGCCGAGCTGGGCGGACACCCCGGACACGCGGATCTCGCCGGGGGCGAGCACGACGTCGGCCGGATCGAACGTACCGGTCTGTTCGAGGCCGAGCGACTTCTGCCAGCGCTTGATCGCCGCCGTGGTCGCCGCGGTGAACTTGTCGTCGGGTGCGCCGAACCCGCCGAATCCCAGCGCCTTCAGGTTTTCCTCGAGCACCTTGACGTCCGGGCCCTTCTCCGCGCCCGCCGACAGCGGACGGTAGAACGGCAGGTTCCCGTAGAAGAGCGGCACCGGCTTGTTGTCCACTGTGTACACTTTCGCGCCGCGGGCGATCACGTCCCCCGGCGAGGGTAGCCAGGTCAGCGTCCCGCTCTTCTTGCCGGCAAACGTGGTTTCCTTGCCGTAGCCCAGTTTTCCGTTGGCGTTCTCCTCCTCGCGCAGGTCAGATTTGGTCACCGGGGCCGTCGCCACCGGCTTCGGGGCCGTCGTCGTTTCGCCGCCGGACGCCACGTGCGTCAGCGCGACCGCCGAGGTCGTGCCGAGCACCAGTACGGTCGCCCCCGCCGCGATGAACCAGCGGGCCCGGCTTCTGGTCGGTTTCTCGGTCACTGTCCGGTTGACCCCATTCCCAATCCACACGCCTTCATGGCGTCGGTGGCCTTCGCGTCGTCCATCGGCATCGCGGGCAGCGCACCGCCGGACGGGTCCGGGTCCGGATAGTCGACCCCGTGCTCACGCATGCACTGGGCCTGCTTGCGCTGCTTGTCCAGCTCTTCCGGGCTCAGCTTCTTCGGCGCGCCACCGTTCGGCAGCAGTTTCGAACACGCGTCGAGCGCGGGCTTCTGCTTCTCGGCATCCTCGAGGGTCACGGCCATCCCGTTCTTGTCGTCGGGATCCGGGTAGTCGACCCCGTGCTCGCGCATGCATTTCGCGAATTTGCGCATCGCGTCCTTGTCCGCCACCGGATCGGATTTCCCGCCGCCTGCCTGCGCGGGGGCCGAACTCGCATTCGGGGTCGAGATGGACGGTACTTTCGAGCCGCCGTCCCCGGACGAACAGCCGGTCAGCACCGCCAGCGCCAGCCCGGCACCGGCGATCGCCAGACGCGTTTTCCGCATGCGCATTTCCCTTCACTCGGTTTCCCCCGGACGGGGGTGGCCCAGTTCTATCGATCGGGCGATACGGGCGCGTTAAGCGATCTTGTTTATCCTCTCCTTATGGGCCGATCGGACAGAATGATCCGGACCGACCGTGGATGGAGGACGCTTGCCAGTGAAGAGGGCACGCCGGATACTGCGGCTGTCCGTGCGGACCCGGCTCACCGCGTGGTACGGCGGCCTGTTCCTGCTGGCGGGCACGGTGCTGGTGGTGGTCACCTACATCGTGGTCAGCAACGAGCTCCCGGCGCCCGCGCAGTACCTGGACACCGTGGCCGGAGTCGACGGAATGGCTCCCGTCCAGCCCGCCTGGGACCGCACCGTCCCCAGCGACACGGTGTCGGTGGCGAAGGCCGTGCTCACCGACTACCGCAGCTCCACGATGTCAACATTGCTGCTGGCGTCGGTGATTGCGCTGGTGTCCACCGCGGCGCTGGCCGTGTTGTTCGGCTGGTTCGTGGCCGGGCGCGCGCTGCGCCCGCTGCACACGATCACGTCCACCGCCCGCCGGCTCGAGGCCGGGAAGCTGGACCAGCGCATCAACCTCGGCGGGCCGACCGACGAGCTGAAGGAGCTCGCCGACACGTTCGACGGCATGCTGGACCGGCTGGCCGGCTCGTTCGACAGCCAGAAACGGTTCGTGGCCAACGCTTCGCACGAGCTGCGCACGCCGCTGGCGGTGCAGCGCACGCTGATCGAGGTCGCGCTGCAGAACCCCGATGCCGGTCCGGTGCTGGAGAAACTGGGCCCGCATCTGCTGCAGACGAACGAACGCAGCGAACGGCTCATCGAGGGGCTGCTGGTGCTGGCCCGCAGCGACCGCGGCCTGACCGCACGCACGCCGGTCCGCCTCGACAAGGTCGTGCGCTCGGTGGTCAAGCTCACGTCCGCGCAAGCTGAGGAAGCCGCGGTGACGGTGGAAACGAGGCTGCGCGCGCGAACCGTCATCGGCGACGCGGTTTTGCTCGAACGGCTGGTGCTGAATCTGGTGAGCAATGCCATCAGCTACAACAATCGCGGCGGCTGGGTGTTCGTCGCAATCGGTTCCACTCCCGCCCTTTCCGTCCGCAATTCCGGTCCGATGGTCGCCGAGGAGGACGTGGCCGGTCTGTTCGAACCGTTCCGCCGCGGAAAACCCGACCGCACCGGCGCCGCCGACCATTCCGGGCTCGGGTTGTCGATCGTGCGCTCGGTCGCCCGCGCGCACGGCGGAGACGCCGGTGCACGGGCCAATCCGGGCGGCGGGCTCACGGTCGAAGTGCGGTTGCCGGTCTGACCCTTATCGCGCTTTTACCCGGGTTCCGGGCATGATGATCGAATGCGCGTACTGGTCGTGGAGGACGAGCCGCTCCTCGCGGACTCGATTGCCGAGGGACTCCGGCGGCATTCGCTTGCGGTGGACGTCTGCTACGACGGCGGGGAGGCCCTGCTGCGCGTCGACGTGAACGCCTACGACGTCGTCATCCTCGACCGGGACCTGCCCACCGTGCACGGCGACGAGGTGTGCGCGGCGATCGTCGACGCGGGCGGCGAGACCCGGGTGCTGATGCTCACGTCGTCGGCCGACGTCACCGACCGCATCGACGGGCTCAACCTCGGCGCCGACGACTACCTCACCAAGCCGTTCGTGTTCGCCGAACTGGTCGCCCGCGTGCACGCACTCGCCCGGCGCGCCCGCCCCGCGCTGCCGCCGGTGCTGGAGGCCGCCGGTCTGGTCCTCGACCTGCCTCGCCACCAGGCTTCCCGCGACGGCCGCTTCCTGCCGCTGTCCCCGAAGGAGTTCGCGGTGCTGGAAGTCCTGATGCGGGCGGGTGGCACGGTGGTGAGCCCGGAAAAGCTGCTGGAAAAGGCGTGGGACGAACATGCCGACCCGTTCACGAATACCGTCCGGGTGACCGTGATGACATTGCGCCGGAAGCTCGGCTCGCCCCCGGTGATCGAGACGGTGGCCGGGGCGGGGTACCGGCTCGCGGACGGGTCTCCGTAAGCCGTTCGGCGCTCCGGTCCGGTGAATCCGGGTGACCCGGGACCCCTCCCGCCGGTTCTGCACTAGCGTGTCCGCACCAACGGCGGAGGAGGTCTGGTGGCGGAGCAGACGGCACAGTCGAGGCGGGTGTCGCCCGGGGTGGTGCTCGCGATCGGGTTCGCGGTGCTGGTCGCCGTGCGGGAGACGGCGTTCCTGATCTGGCCTGCGGTCACCGTGCGGTCGGTATCGACGGACCGCTGGAGCGCGGCGGACGCCTTGTCGCTGATCACGATGTACCTGCCGACCGGCGACGGGTCCATGTCCTTCAGCATGGTCGTTGGCCTGATCAGCCAGGTCGGCTGCGCGGTGTGCTGTCTGGCCGGCGCGGTGCTGCTGGCCAAGCGCAACCCCCTCGGGCGAACCTTGGTCCTGATCGGTGCGGGCAGCAGGCTGGTGGTCGTCTTCGTGGCGCTGGTCTTCGCCTTCACGCCGATCGGCGGCAACCGGGTCCTCGGCGGGATCGGCGACGACGCGTCGTCGTACCTGGGGTTCTTCCTGGTGTGGGTCGACTGGCTGCTGCCGCTGCTGGCGGGCGCCTTCGCGACCGGACGGCGCATCCGGATGTGGGTGGGGGCCGCCTGACCTGTGCGCCGTGCACACCTCGCCCGGCGCCGGTTTGGTGCGCGGGCCGATGTTTCGCGCGGTACCCGCTTCTAGCGTCGCTTCCGGCAGGGCAGCCAGGTCTGGTCGGGAGGAGCCACCATGGAGCTGGGATTGTCGGGACGGCGGGCGCTGGTCACCGGGTCGAGTTCGGGACTCGGGGCCGCGATTGCCGCGAAACTCGCCGCGGAGGGGGCTGAGGTCGTCGTGCACGGGCGCGACGCGGACCGGGTCTCGGCCGTGGCAGCGACGATCCGCGCGGACGGTGGCCGCGCCGAGGTCGCGATCGGGGACCTTGCCACCGACGAGGGGGCGGAGGCCGTGGCCGCGTCCGCCGGTCCGGTCGGCATCCTGGTCAACAATGCGGGTGCGTACGAGCATTTCTCCTGGGATCAGGCGACGCCGGATGTGTGGTTGCAGACCTACTCGGTGAACGTCGTGTCTTATGTACGGATGATTCGCGCTTTCGTGCCGGAAATGCGGAAACGCGGCTGGGGCCGGGTGATCGGAATCGGTGGCGGGCTGGCGATCCAGTCGATGGCGATGTTGCCGCATTACAATGCTTCGCTCGCCGCCCGGCACAATCTCGCCGTTTCGCTGGCGCGCGAGCTCAAAGGCACCGGGGTCACGTCGAATGTCGTTTCCCCCGGCGCGATCATGGTGGATTCGCTGCGGGAATTGCTGGTCAAACTTGCGCCGGAACAGGGCTGGGGAGAACGGTGGGAGGACATCGAGTCCTCTGCGGCGGAAGCGTTTGCGGCCAACGATATCGGCCGGTTCGGCCGTCCGGACGAGATCGCCGCTGCGGTCGCCTACCTGGCCGGTGACACCGCCGCATACATCAGCGGCGCGACCCTTCGCGTCGACGGCGGCGCAGTCCGGTCCGTGCACTGAAATGCTCACCATTGACGAGATCGGTGCGGCTCGGGCCCGAATCGGGGACGTTGTTCGTCCACTGACGGTCGCGCCTTTCGCGCCTCGCGTTTCGCTGGCCTTGGAGTTCCTCCAGTTTTCCGGTTCGTTCAAAGCACGCGGCGCCGCGAATTTCGTCCTCGCCCACGCGGAACGCGGTACCTTGCCGGACAGCGGAATCGCCATTGCCAGCGGCGGTAATGCCGGTTTGGCGTTTGTCTGGGCGGCCCGGCTGGCCAATACCAAAGCTACCGTTTTCGTCCCCGCCACCACGCCGGACGCCAAGCTGGACCGCCTCACCACGCTGGGTGCCATCGTGCACCGGGTAGGCACCGAGTACGGCGAAGCGGCCGAAGCATGCGCGAATTTCGGGCGGGACAACGACGTTCTGCTCGCGCACGCGTACGCCGATCCGCTGATGGCCGCCGGGGCCGGGACTTTGGTGGACGAAATCGTCGCGCACCAGCCGGGTGTCGACACTGTGGTGGTCTCGGTCGGTGGCGGGGGATTGTTCGCGGGGGTCGCGACGGCCGCTGCCGCACACGGAATCCGGACAGTCGGTGTCGAGCCACGCACCTGCCGAGCCCTGAACGCCGCAATCGAAGCGGGACGCCCGGTGGACGTCGAGGTCGACTCGATCGCCATGGATTCTTTGGGCGCACGACGAGCGACCGACCTCGCCTTGCAAGCGGCGCAAGCGTCCGACACCCGCTCGATCCTGGTCGACGACCGGGAGATCGCCGACGCACGGGATTTGCTGTGGGACGAACACCGGATCGGGGTCGAATACGGCGCTGCCGCTGCGTTGGCGGCGATTCGGGGTCCTTATGTGCCCGGTTCCGGTGAGCGGGCGTGCGTTGTGCTGTGCGGGGCGAATATCCGGAAGTAGAGTGCCCGGATGGAGCAGGTGACCGAAGCCGCGATCGACGATCTCCTGCGCGGCGCTGTCCACTTCGGCAGTGGCAGCGGTGGCGATCCCTATCTGGGACGCCAAATGCTGACCGCAGCCATCCGGCGGTACGGCCCGGTTCCGCTCGCTGATCCGTCCACAATGGACCCGGACGCGCTGGTACTGCCGGTGGCGTATGCGGGTCCGCCCTCCGTGCTGGTGGAAAAGGCACACGGGGAGGTGGACGCGGAAACGCTGCGCGCGGCGGTCGAGGCCAGAGCCGGGCGGAGCTGCGCGGCGGTGGTGCCGGTGCAATGCGCCGGGGTGAATGCGGCGGTTCCGCTCGCGGTGGCCGCGCAGCTCGGGCTGCCGTGCCTGGACGCGGACCTGATGCGCCGGTGCTTCCCGTCGATCGACCTGACGATCCCGCGGCTGGCCGGGTACCCGATCCAGCCGGTGACGATGGTCGGTGGCGCCGGGGTGCTGGCCGAATTCTCGACCGGCGACAGCGCGGTACTGGGCGAGCTGCTGCGCGCGGTCCTGCCCGGCCTCGGGCTGACCGCCCTGATCAGCGCCTACCACCTCACCGCAGGCGATTGCGCCCGCCTGGACCTGGGTGGCTCAGTCAGCGAGTGCACCCGGATCGGCGCCGCCCGGTCCCAGCCGGAGTACCTGCTCGCCTGCCGCGGCCGCCTGCTGTGCCAGGGCACGGTGGTGGAACTGATGCAGAACTCCACGGACACCTGGCCGCGCGGCGTGGTCTCCCTGCACACCCCCGAAGGCTTCGTGCGGATCGACTTCCAGAACGAAAACCTGATCGTGAGCCGCGAAGGCGTGGTACTGGCGACGGTCCCGGACCTCATCAACCTGGCCGACCCGGCCTCGGGCACGTTGATCCAGACCATCGACCTGACCGTGGGCCAGGACGTCGACGTGGTCGCCAGCCCGGCCGACCCCCGATGGCACACCCCGGAGGGAATCGCGATGGCCGGTCCGCGGGCGTTCGGATACGCGGTGGACCCGGTCGGGCACCTCACCTGAGCAGGATCTCCGTCACCTCGTCGGGATGGGTCACGATCAAGTCGTGCCCGGCCGGAATCGAATGGTGTTCCCACCCGGAGTCCTCGCGGGCCGCCGCGAGCAGGTCGTCGGCCCAGGTCGCCGGGAACTTCTCGGCTCGGACGAACGTGCGGCGGACGTTGTCGACCCCGCCGGCCAGGTCGACGGGTTCCTCGAGGGTCGACAGCGGATGGTCGGTCAGCCGGGAGCTGAGCCACGCCGCATCGGCCGGGTCGTCGACGCCGAGGGCTTCCGCAGTGAACGCGCTCGGCGGCACCCGCCAGCCGTCGCCTGCCTCGCGGGCCAGCTGCCGCAGCAGGTCGGGTACCCCTTCGGTCTCGCCGAGGAGGTCCATCGCCGACTGGCCGCTCGCGGGTACCAGCGCGTCGAGGAAGACCAGGTGCCCGATCCGTTCCGGGACCCGGTCCGCGACGACCGCCGCGACCAGTCCGCCGTAGCTGTGCCCGCACAGCACCGCGTCGTCGATGTCCTCGAACTCCAGCAGCCCGATCACGTCTTGAACGTGCGTTTCCAGCGTCACCGACGGCTGCAGCAGGTGACCGCGGTCGGCCAGCCCGGTGAGCGTCGGAGCGTACGCGCGGTGGCCTGCCGCGCGGAGCCGGTCGGTCACTCGCCGCCAGCACCAGCCACCGTGCCAGGCGCCATGCACCAGTACCACGTCTTTCACCTGCCGACCTCCCAACCGTCCGTGCCGTCGCCTCCGAGCCTGTACCCCCGGGCGCCGCGGCGCGAGACCCGCGGATTCAGATGGCGAAAACGCCGCCGCGGCAGCCGTTTCACGGTCTGAAATCGCCTCTCTTGCCGACCCGGCGGGACGCGGGGGAGGTTGGGGGCCGACCGCGAACCTGGAGGGACGATGGAGCGCAGCACACAGCTGGAGCTGTACCGGACGATGGTGCTCATCCGCACCTACGAGGAGGCCATCCTCCGCGAGTACCACGCCGACAAGAAGCCGGTTTTCGACATCGGCGCCGGCCTGATCCCCGGCGAGATGCACCTCGCGGCGGGGCAGGAGCCGGTGGCCGCCGGGGTCTGCGCGCACCTCACCGCCGCGGACGCGGTGACCGCCACCCACCGCCCGCACCACCTCGCTCTCGCACACGGCGTCGACCTCCGCCGGATGACCGCCGAGATTTTCGGCCGCGAGGACGGGCTCGGCCGCGGCCGGGGCGGGCACATGCACCTGTTCGACCCGTCGGTGCATTTCTCGTGTTCGGGCATCATCGCCGAGGGTTACCCGCCCGCGCTCGGGCAGGCTTTCGCGTTCCGCAATGCGGGTAAGGGAAATATCGCGGTGGCGGTCACCGGCGAAGGTGCGGTGAACCAGGGCGCCTTCCACGAATCGCTCAACCTGGCCGCGTTGTGGAAATTGCCGGTGGTCTTCGTCGTCGAGGACAACGACTGGGGCGTCTCGGTTCCGCGCAGTGCGTCCACTTCGGTCAGTTCCAATGCGGTTCGCGCGGCGGCGTATGGGATTCCCGGGGTCCGGGTGGAGGACAACAACGTCGAAGCGGTCTGGGAGGCTACCCGGGAAGCCGTGGAACGGGCCCGATCCGGCGGCGGGCCGTCGTTGATCGAAGTGCACACTTTACGGCTGTGGGGCCATTTCGAGGGTGACGCGCAGGCGTACCGTTCCGATCTGGAAAACGTCCCCGGCCGCGATCCGATTCCCACTTACCGTGCGCAACTCGAGCTCGACGACCGCGCCGCCGACACCATCGCCGCCGACGCGAGTGCCCGCGTGGAGGACGCGATCGCTTATGCCAAGCGAAGTCCTGAACCGGACCCGAAATCCGCCCTGTCCTACGTCTTCGCCTGAGGAGGCTTGATGACTGCCACCGCAGCCACCGCGAAAACCCGTACTCTCACCACCGCCAAGGCCATGGTCGAAGGAATCGCGCAGGAAATGCGGCGCGATCCGGCGGTGTTCGTGCTGGGGGAGGACATCGGCACGTACGGCGGGGTGTTCAGCTCCACCACCGGCCTGCTCGACGAGTTCGGCGCGGACCGCGTACTCGACACCCCGATCTCCGAATCCGCCTTCATCGGCCTCGCCACCGGCGCCGCCACCGAGGGGATGCGCCCGATCGCGGAACTGATGTTCGCCGACTTCTTCGGCGTCTGCATGGATCAGATCTACAACCACATGGCCAAAATCCACTTCGAATCCGCGGGCAACGTGAAGGTGCCGATGGTGATCACCACGGCGGTCGGCGGGGGCTATTCCGACGGTACCCAGCATTCCCAGTGCCTGTGGGGCACTTTCGCGCACCTGCCCGGGATGAAGGTCGTCGTACCGAGCAATCCGGCCGACGCCAAAGGGTTGATGATCTCGGCGATCCGTGACGACAACCCGGTGATCTACATGTTCCACAAAGGAATCATGGGCCTGCCGTGGATGGCCAAGAACCGGCGGTCGGTCGCGCCGGTCGAGTCCGAGCCGTACGAGATCCCGATCGGGAAGGCTGCCATTCCCCGCGCCGGGTCGGACGTCACGATCGTCACCCTGTCGCTGTCCGTGCACCACGCCCTCGACGTCGCGGACGACCTTGCCGCGGAAGGGATCGACTGCGAGGTCGTCGATCTGCGCAGTGTCGTCCCACTCGATCTGGACACCATTCTCGAATCGCTCGGCCACACCGGCCATCTCGTCGTGGTCGACGAGGATTACCTTTCTTTCGGCCTGTCGGGGGAAATCGTGAGCCGGGTCGTCGAAAAGGATCCGGCGCTGTTGCGTAAACCGCCACTGCGCGTCGCGGTCCCGGACGTCCCCCTCCCGTACGCCCGCCCGCTGGAGCATGAGGTGCTTCCCGGCCCTGCCCGCATCCGTCAGGCCGTGCTGGAGGTGCTCGGCCGATGACCGACGTGCTCTTCCCGCACATCTCCGATGCCGACCCGACAGCGGAAGGAGTCCTGTCGACCTGGTTCGTCAAGGACGGCGCGGACGTCGCCGTGGACGAGCTGCTCGCCGAGGTCGCGGTGGACAAAGTCGACATGGAGATCGTGGCCCCCGCGCCGGGCCGGATCACGTTGCTGGCCGGCGAGGGGGACGTCATCCAGCAGGGCGCCGCCGTCGCGCGCATCGCCTGATGCAGCTTTTGCCGCGCATGCGGCGACCGGACAAGGGGCAGCGGATTCGTCCGAACAACGCAGCAAGGAGAACCTCGACGTGGAAGTGAACCAGCCTGGCCCGGCAACGGGCACCGTCCGGCAAGACCACGACAATGCGCCGGACCTGCGCGTGACCCGGCGCGTCGCCTGGGCCGCGGTGATCGGCACCGTCGTCGAGTACTACGACTACGGCGTCTACGCCTTCCTCACCACTGCACTGGCCACGGTCTTCTTCCCGGCCGGTGACGGAACCGCGTCGCTCTTGGCCACGCTCGCCGCGGTTGGCTCGGCGTATGCCCTTCGCCCGATCGGGGGCCTGCTCTTCGGGCACCTCGGGGATCGGATCGGCCGACGGCCGGCCTTGGTCATCGCAATTCTGGGAATGACCTTCGCGACGACCGTGGTCGGAATTCTCCCGACGCATGCGGCCTTCGGCATCGGCGCGACTGTGCTGCTGATTCTGATTCGCGTAGTCCAAGGGCTTTCCGCAGGCGGGGAGGTGGGTGGCGCGACGGCTTACGTCGCGGAATTCGCGCCGCGGGGCCGCCGGGGATTGTTCACCAGTCTGATCCAGATCGGGTCGATCGGCGGCAGCCTCGCGTCGGCGATGCTGATCCTCCTGTTCCGATCGGTGCTCACCCAGGAAATGTTGTTGAGCTGGGGCTGGCGGATTCCGTTCCTGCTGGCACTGCCCATCGGATTCGTCGGGCTGTTCATCCGGAGCAGGCTCGACGAGTCACCGGCCATGCGAGCGCTGGCGGCCGAGGAGAAGCGGAGTTCGTTCCCATTGGCGGAATTGCTGCGGGAGCACCGGGCGAAGATCGTACAAGGGTTCGGCGCGAGTGCGTTGATGGCCGGTGGCGTGTACATCACCTTCTTCTATGCGCAGGTACATCTTCAAGCCGTCACGCACCATTCGGGGGCGCTCGCCACCTTGGCGGTGACGGTTGCGATGTTGGTGGCCTGCCTGTGCATTCCGCAGTTCGGCCGCCTTTCCGACCGGATCGGCCGGAAACCGGTATTGCTCGGCGGGTCCATCGGACTGGCGGTGCTGGCGATCCCCGCTTTCGTCGCCTTCGGGTCCAGTCAACCGGCGGTGGTGATCATTGCCGACACCGTTCTGGGAATACCGGTCGCCGCCATTCTCGGAGCCAACCTCGCCATGCTCACCGAGCTTTTCCCGGCACAGGTCCGGTACACCGGGATCGCGTTGGTCGTGAACCTCACGGCCATTGCGTTCGCCGGTCCGACACCGCTGGTCTGCGCCTGGCTGGTGAGCGTGACGGGAATCAAGATCGCCCCCGCGTTCTACCTGGTGGCGTTCGCGGTGGTTTCGTTCGGCACCTTGCTGACGCTCAAGGAAACCGCAGGGCGGGAATGATGGTGCGCCCGGCCGAAGTCCTTCACCAGGACGATTCCCGGGAGTTCTGGGAGTTCGCCCGGTCTCGGAAGCTGGCCATGCAGCACTGCGGTGCCTGCGGCCGGTTCCGGTGGCCGTGCGGTCCGCTGTGCCCGTACTGTGCGTCCGATTCCTTTTCGTGGCAACAGCTTCGCGGAACCGGGCGACTGGTCGGCTGGGTGGTGTACCGGCGGGAGTACCTCCCCGGCTTCCCGCCGCCGTACGCCGTCGGCCTCGTGGAACTTGACGAGGGCCCGCGCTTCACCGCGCTCCTGGACATTCCGCCGACCAAGCTCGATGCGGATCTTCGCGTGCGCGTGAAGTTCAGCCGGGCGCAGAATTCCGACCAGCTGCTCCCGGTGTTCCGCCGGGACGATGCAGAAAAGAGTGAGTGAAGAAATGATCGAAGACATCCTGGTGGTCGACGCGGTTTCGCACGCGTACAACCAGAGTCCGGAGAACTACCAGGCCGACCCTGACCTGTGCCGCGAGTTCGCGGAAATGGGGTACCACGGTCTACACCTCGGTTTCCAGCCGCGCGGGGAGACGAAGTGGATCCTGGACGAGGAGCGGTTCTACAACGGCATGGACCCGGAGATGATCGGGCACGCGTTCTTCTCCGAAAGCCCCACCGACATCGCCGTCTACCATTCGATCCCGCTCTATGGGCTCTTCAAGGACGGCCTTTCGCCGCTGTGGGTCGGCAAGGAAATGCGGGACCGCTACGAGGGCCGGGTCTACCTGTACGCGGGGATCAGCCCGTTCGAGGACGGGGTGCTGGACAAGGTCGACCAGCTCGTCGAGGAACAAGGCGTGCTCGCCCTGAAGGTGTATCCCGGCGACATCATCGACGGCGTTTTCCACGACTGGCGGCTCGACGACCCGGAGATCGCGTTCCCGATCATCGAGCGTGCGCAGTCGCACGGATTGCGGACCATTGCGGTACACAAATCCCAGCCGCTCGGCGCGGTACCGATCGGCCCGTTCAACGTGGGTGACCTGGAACGTGCGGCCATGGCTTTCCCGGACATGAATTTCGAAATCGTGCACGGCGGGTGGGCGTTCCTCGAAGAAACCGCCAGCCTGGTCGCGCGGTTCAAGAACGTTTACGTGAACCTCGAAGCCACGAGCGCGTACCTGCACAAGGCACCGATGATCTTTTCCACCATCGTCGGGGCATTCCTCGCGGCCGGTGGCGTCGACCGGCTTCTGTGGGCCACGGGCGCGATGCTGTATCACCCGCGGCCGTATGTCGAAGCGTTCTGGGATTGGCAAATGCCGGAGTCCCTTCAGGACGGATACGGCTACCCGGCACTGTCGCGGGAGGACAAGGCAGGCATTCTCGGCGGCAACTTCGCGCGGATGCACGGGCTGTCGGTGGAGAAGCTGAAGAGCCGGATCGTCGACGGCCGGTTCCCGAAGCCCGAGGAATTCGCCGAGCCGTGGTCCGGCGGTCGCCGTGCGGTCGGAGCGTGATCGAAATGCTCGACGAAGCGACCGTGCGGCGTGCACTGAACACCGTCATCGACCCGTGCAGCATCACCGCAGGCTGCACGGCGGGCATCGAGGAACTCGGCCTCGTCCGCAGTATCACGATGGCGGAAACCGGATCCGGCACCGACGTCGACGTGCTCATCGGCGTCACCGAACCCGGTTGCATCATGGGGTACCCCTTCGTGCAGGAGGCACGTCGGCGGTTGGCGGAGCTCGACGGCGTCGGCACGGTACGGGTCAGTTTCTCGCACGACCACGACTGGACCCCGGCGGACATGTCCGAGACCTACACCGCCCGGCTGGAAGAGCACCGCAGGCAGCGGCGGGCCCGCACCGGGGACCGGATCGGCCTGCCTCTCACACCGGTCACATGACCAGCGGATTCGACGTCGTCGTCGCGGGCCTCGCGTTCCCGGAGGCCCCGCGATGGCACGACGGCGCGCTGTGGTTTTCCGACATCCACGACGGCCGCGTCTACCGGCAAAACGGCGCGCTGACCTGCGTTGCCGAGGTGCCAGGGTGGCCGTCCGGGCTCGGGTTCCTGCCCGACGGGCGGCTGTTGGTCGTCTCGATGACCGAACGCCGGGTGTTGCGGCTCGATCCGGACGGCCTCGCGTGTCACGCGGACCTCACCGGCATCGCGACGTGGCACACGAACGACCTGGTCGTCGACCGGCAGGGGCGCGCATACATCGGCAACCACGGCGACGGCAGTTCGTTCGGCGAACCGGCGAGACCCGCGGACCTCGCGCTGGTCGGCCCGTCCGGGACTACGCGGGTCGCAGCGTCCGGGCTGTCCGTGGCGAACGGGATGGTACTGCTGGACGACGAACGGACGCTGGCCGTTGCGGAGACGCGATCCGACCCACCACGGGTGACGCTGTTCGACGTCGGGCTGGACGGCACGCTCGCCAACCGCCGTCCGCTGATCACCCTTGACCAGGAGGCGCCCGACGGGCTTGCGGTCGATCCGGAGGGGAACGTCTGGGTTGCTTCGCCGTTGACCCGGGAGCTGCTCTGCGTCACGCGGTCGGGGCGCCTCGCCGGTCGGATGAAGACCGGACAGGCGCCGCTGTCGTGCGTTTTCGGCGGGGCGAGGGGAACCACGTTGTTCGTGTGTGAAAGCGACGCTTGGGGACACGAGGAATCGCGGACGCGGCGCGTCGGCCGCGTCACGGTCCGTGAGCTTTGATCGGGAGGAATGCCTGTGGGTACCAGATTCGACGGCCGGGTTGCGATCGTCACCGGAGCCGCGTCGGGGATCGGCGAGGCCACGGCGCGGGTGCTTGCCGAACAGGGCGCTCGCGTCGCGGCTTTCGACCGCAACGCGGCTTTCCCGATCGATGTCACCGATGAGCACGCCGTACGCGAAGGTGTTGCTTCGGTGGTGCGGGAATTCGGCCGCCTCGACATTCTCGTGAACTGTGCCGGGATCATCGCGCGGGAAGATCTCGCACACACCACTTCGGACGTCCTCAGTGGACTGCTCGACGTGAACGTCGGCGGATATGTCAACCTGCTCCGGGAATCCGTGCCGTTTCTCGCGGAGGCCGACGGCGCCGCGATCGTGCAGGTGGCTTCGGTTGCGGCGCACGTCGGATACGGCTATCCCGCTTACACCGCGTCGAAGGGTGCGATCCTGGCATTGACCCGGCAGCTCGCGGTTGACCTTGCTCCGCAGGGAATCCGGGTCAACTCGGTGAGTCCGGGAGCGATTGCCACCGCGATCAATGCCGATACGTTGCAGAATAACGGAATTCCGCTCGGCCGGGTCGGCAGGCCGGACGAGATTGCTTCCGCCATTGCGTTTCTCTGCAGTGCCGAAGCGTCGTACATCACCGGTTCGTCGCTGGTCGTCGACGGCGGTCTGATCAGCACGGTGGGCATCAATGCGCCGCGCGGGTGAGGCGGTCGTGCTCGGTGCCGGGGCCACCGAGATCGTCCGGGGTACCAAGGAATCGCCGCTGAGCCTCGCCGCGCGGAGCATCCGTGCGGCCGCGCAAGACGCGGGGGTCGAGCTCAAGGCAATCGACGGCATCATCGTGAACGTCGGCTCGCCGCACGGCGTCGATTACGACGTGCTGTGCGAACGACTCGGGCTCACGGTGCGGTTTGCCGACCAAAAGTGGGCGCACGGCAGGTGGGCCGGTGCCTGCGTACAGGAAGCTGCACTCGCGGTGACCGGCGGGCTTTGCGACGTGGTGGCGGTCGTTTTCGCGATGCGCAACCCTTCGCAGGTCTTCGGCGGAGTGGGTGACGTCGAGGGAACGCGGGAGGGCGGCGGACCGCACGGCGAACTTCCGCATTACGGCCTCACGGCGCCCGGTTCCGGAGCGGCGATGGCGTTGCGGAGGTACCTGAACAAGTACTCCTTGCCGGAGGACGCCTTGGGACACGTCACGACGGCGATCCGGCACAATGCGTCGCTCAATCCGCGGGCGGTGTTCCAGCAGCCGTATTCCTTGGCCGAGTATGCGAAATCGCCGTTGGTGATCGAACCGCTGCGCCGCCTCGACTTCAGCGTGACGGCAGATGGTGCGGTATGTCTGCTGATTTCCCGTGGGTCCGGCGGAATCGTCATCGCCGGAATGCAGGGGGTGCGGTCCGGACCGCAGGAATTCGTGTTCGCTCGCCCGGGACTGGGGGTGCAGCAGCAGGAGGACGTTCCGTTCACCCCATCGTCGTGGGATCTCGCGGCCCGCGGAATGGCCGGGGTGTCGGCTCAGGACGTCGATGCGTTCTACACCTATGACGCGTTCTCCCCGCTCGTGTGGTTTGCCCTGGAGCGGCACGGATTCTGCGGCGAGGGCGAGGCGCCGGAATTCTGCCGGGACCAGGCCTTGCGCGTTTCCGGCCGGTTGCCGGTCAATACCAACGGCGGCCTGTTGTCCGAAGGGCATCTGCTCGGCTACGGCCAGCTTTACGAGATGGTGCAGCAATTGCGCGGCGCTGCGGAGGACCGGCAGGTGCCGGACGCGGAAGTCGTGCAATGGGGGACGTGTTTCGGGGACAGCCTGGTGTTCACCAAGGCGTAGGTAATTCTAGTCGTGGAGAAGAGCATGTACGAAAGTCCTTACCAGGCAACGCAGGAGCGGACCATTCCGGCGATGGTCGAATCCTTCGAGCAGGTGGCCGGGCCGCAACCGATCGTCATCGCGGAGGACGGCTCCGGTGATGCCGGGGAATTCCTCCGCGCCGCCCGTTCAGTGGCGGCCCGGTTCCGGCAGCTCGGCCTCGAACCGGGCGAACGTGTCGGACTGCTGGTCGCGAATGGCTGGCGGTGGATGGCGACCGCGGTCGGCGCACATCTTGCGGGCCTTACCGTGGTGTGCCTCAACACCTGGTATCGCGAGGACGAACTCCGCACCGCGGTCGAGCGGACCGGCGTGCGGCTGCTCATCTCGCAGCGGACGTTGTGGGGAATTTCGTGGGAGGACATCCTCCGTCGAGCGGGCTTGCTCGAAGCCGATCTCGGTACCGCGTTCTGGGAGCGCGACGGTGTGCTGGAGCTGCCGCTGGACGGGCCGGGCGACGACCCCGCGTCGTCCGCGAAACCGGAGGACATCGCCTTCATGGCGTTCACCAGCGGAAGCAGCGCGGAGCCGAAAGTGGTCACGCTGACCCACCGCGATCTCATGGACAACTGCTATCAAATCGGCCGCCGTCAGGATCTGCGCACGGGCGACCGGTTGTGGATGGCGACGCCGTTGTTCTTCGGATTGGGATGTGCGAACGGAATTCCGGTCGCGCTCACCAATGGTGCGACGTTGTGCATACAGGAACGATTCGAACCGTGGGAATCAGCCGCGTTCGTCGAGAAGCACCGCTGCACTGTCTACTATGGACTCGGCCCGATGACGCGGGCCCTGCTGGATTCCGGCGCCGCCGCGGCGCACGACCTGAGTTCACTGCGCACCGGCATCACCGCGTTCTCCCCGGAGGAGAAACGCCTTGCGGTGGAAGAACTCGGCGTCACCGGAGTGTGCAGTGTGTACGGACTGACCGAAGGCTACGGGCACAGCACGATGACCCGCGCCGACGATGATCTGGCGACGAAACTGCACACCCAGGGAACGGTGCTGCCGACACAGGAGATCCGGATCGTCGACCCGGAAAGCGGAAAGCCGGCCGGACCGGATTCCGCGGCCGGGGAAATCCAGCTCCGCGGATGCGTGACGCAGGGCTACTTCAACGATCCGGAAAGCAATCTCCGGAGCTTCACCGCGGACGGCTGGTTCCGCACCGGCGACATGGGCCGGATCGACGAGCAGGGCAGGCTGATCTATTCCGGGCGGCTCAAGGAGATCGTCAAGGTCAACGGCATCACCGTTTCACCCGCCGAGGTGGAAGCCGTACTCGGGGACAGCCCGGTGGTGGAGGACGTCCACGCGTTCGGCTGGATCCTGCCCGGCCGGGACGACGAAACCCTGTGCTGCGCGGTCGTTCCCAGGCGTGGACAAGAGCCGGGTCGCCTTGAAACCGAGCTGCGGGCGTGGTTGCGCAGCCGGGTGGCGTCGTACAAGATCCCGGGCGCGTTCGTGTTCCTCGCCGCGGATCAGCTGCCGATGACCGACAGCGGGAAGGTCAACAAGCGGCTCATCGGCGAGACGTACTTCGCCGGGAGCGCACAGTGAAGGCGCTGGTCACCCTGGGTGCGGGCCAGGTCGGGTTCCGTCCGGCGGAAGTGCCCGACCCGATGACTGGGGACCGCGACCTGCTGGTCGAGGTCCGGGCGGCGAGCCTCAACCGCGGGGACCTGCAGCACGCTGCCGCGGCGGCGGGCGAGATCGTCCGCGGGTACGACTTCGCCGGGGTGGTCGTGCGTGCGTCTCCGGCCGGTGGCCCGCCGGTCGGGAGCCGGGTCGCCGGTCTCGTACCGGCCGGTGCGTGGGCCGAGCGCGTCGCGGCTCCCGTGGGTTCGGTCGCTGAGCTCCCTTCCGGTCTGTCCTTCGCCGACGCGGCCGCTGTCCCCGTGGCCGGACTGACTGCGCTGTACGCCCTCCGACAGGCAGGCCAGCTGCTCGGCCGGCGGGTGCTGGTGACCGGCGCTTCGGGCGGGGTCGGTGGCTGGGCGGTGCAGCTGGCCGCACTCGGGGGAGCGTCGGTCATCGCGGTCACCCGAGACCTGGCGAAGGCTTCCGCCTTGCGTGACCTGGGCGCGGCCGCCGTCGCAACTCCGGCCGACCTGCCCGCGGAACCGGTTGACGTGGTCGTCGACACCGCAGGCGGCGACTCCTTCACCGTCGCCATGGCCCGCCTGGGACCCGGCGGGATCGGCATCTGCGTAGGTAATCCGACCCGGCTTCCCCTGGCCCTGCCCGCCGGTTTCGGCGAACAGCGGGCCGCGTTCCGGATCACGTGGATCAGCGTGTTCGACGAGCTCACCCGGGCCGCCGGTGGCCGTGACCTGGGGTATCTGCTGGACCGGGTAGCCGCCGGTGAGCTGTCGGCGCGCGCGGGACACATCCTGAGCTGGACGGAGGTCACGCGGGGGCTGGACTACCTGAGCGACTCCGGAGGGAAGGTCGTGTTCACCTTCGGCTGAGCCGCTGGGACCGGCGGGTGCGTCTCGACGTTGTCGCCGGACCAGCCCGCGCCCCGGCTCGTGGGCGCCCAGCTCGTGCCCCGGCTTGCCGACGGCCGGGGACGAGCCGCGTACTTCGTCGGCCATGCATGGTGCTGCCCCGGCCCGCCTGCTCTCCGCCGAACCGCGATGCGTCCAGCCGAACCGACCGCCGGTACGCCGCCCCGGCCCACTTTGCTAAGGCCGGGACTCCGGCACCCCGGCCAGTGCCTGCGCAGCGAACCGGAGCTCGGCCGTCACCGAGTCGGCGATGGCGTCCTGTCTGCTGGACACGCCGATCGCCCACAGGTCGGCGGTGTCGGGGCGGGAGATCGTCGTCGCCGCGCACGTCACGTTTTCCCGGAACTCTCCGTGGTCCACCACGATCGCGCCCGGGCCCAGCAGCGCGAGCTCGTGCTGCAGTTCGCTGCGCGTGGTGTGCGTGCGGCTGGTGAACGGGCGGAGCTGCTCGGATTCGAACGGTCCCGGCTGATCCGCCCTCGGCAGCGCGGCGACCAGCGCTTTGCCGATCGCGGTCGCGTGCAGCGCGAGGTCGAGACCGGCTTGCAGGTCTTCGACGTGCGGGGACCCGGGTGCCTCGACGATGTCGGTGATCACGATCCGGCCGTCGATCATCAGCGCCAGGTGCGCGGAAAGGCCGGTCGTCTCGGCGAGCACCCGCAGAATGGACTGTGCACTCGGCGGGCGGACGAGCGAGTTCATCATGCCGTAGAAACGCCGCGCAATGGCTTCTCCCGCGACGTAGCTGCCATCCGACAAACGGTGCACATAACCCTCGTACGCGAGGGTGCGCAGAAGGTGGTACGTGGTCGAAATGTTCAATCCGGCCCGGCGCGCGATCGCTTTGACTTGCAGTCTCGGCTGCTCGGCGACAATGTCGATGATGCGCATTGCACGCGAAACGCTCTGCACGAAATCCGGCGGCGGATCCACGGGAACCGCACCGCCACCAGTGGTACCCGTGCTGTCACGAGGAGTGCTGGGCATGCGGTCTTCCACCTCTTCGGCACCGTTGCTCGGGGGTGCCGCAGAGTCTAATCCCGGACACCGGAAAGGTGTACTGCCGAAACCTCCTGAATCGTGGAAATGGGGGCAGGCGCAGATTTCACCTTCTGAAATGGTGAATGTCAGCTTTCGGTACCCGCGTGGACCGTCCGCACCGCCAGCCCCGCGATTGCCCGCAGTTCCGCTTCCCCCGCGCCCGCCCTGCTCATCACTGCCAGGGACTGGTTCACCGCGACCACGAACGACGTCAGGTCGTCCAGCGCCGGATCGGCCGGCTTGCCCAGTGCCGCGCGGACCCGGGTGCGCTGCCGGTCGACCAGGGTGCGGACCAGATCGGCGCTGTCCGGCGTCAGTGCGGCGATCTCGGCGGCCGACTGGGCGATCAGGCAGCCCTCCGGGAGGTCCGGGTCGAGGATCCGGTTGAGTGCCACCTCCAGAAACGCCTCGACCGCACCGGCCGGATCGTCCGGGTGTGCGGCCAGCGCGGCGTCGTACTGGTCGCCGTACCGCTTGCCGTAGTCCTCGAGTGCGCTGCGGAAGAGCGCGTCCTTGCCGCCGAAGGTGCCGTACAGCGAGCCGCGGCCGAGGCCGGTCGCGGTGCACAGGCTGTCCACCGACGTGTCCGCGTAGCCCGCGCGCCAGAACGCCGTGGTTGCGCTGGTCAGCGCTGCCGGTACGGCGAACTGCTTCTTCCCGGCCATACCCGCTCCTCTCCTCTGGGAATGATGGGTACCACATAATCTTGTACTAATCGTTCCAAGATGGCTACCTTCGAGGTCATGAACAGCCTCCCGCCTGGCTTCCGCAGTGAGTTCGTGACCACCGACCGGCTGCGCCACCACGTTGTCACCGGTGGCAGCGGTCCGCCCTTGCTGCTGATCAACGGCTGGCCGCAGACCTGGTACGCGTGGCGGCACGTGCTGCCCCCGCTCGCCGGGCACTTCACAGTGGTGGCTGCCGAGCCGCGCGGAATCGGCAAATCCGACAAAACGCGCGACGGGTACGACACCGGATCGCTGGCCGAGGACCTGGTCGACCTGATGACGGCGCTGGGGCACGAGGAGTTCGCGGTCCTCGGGCACGACGTCGGGATGTGGATCGGTTACGCGCTCGCCGCGGACCATCCGGAGCGCGTCACTCGGCTCGCCGTTGCAGAGGCAGCCGTGCCGGGAATCTCGCCCGAGGCACCGTTCTTCGGTTCCGCCGCCGCCAACAACCGGTTGTTCCACTTTGGATTCAACCGGCTCGACGGCATCAACGAGGAACTCGTCCGCGGTCGCGAAGCGCTCTACTTCGGACACCAGTTCGCGTCGAAAACCGCTGCTGCCAACGAACTTGAGCCGCACGCGGTCGAGGAGTACGTGTCTTCGATCGCGGCGGACGCGGATTCGCTGCGGGCGAGTTTCGAACCGTATCGCGCGCTCGAAACCACCATCGAGCAGAATCTGTCACGGCGGCAGCAGCGGCTGACCTTGCCGGTGCTCGCGATCGGCGGGGCGGAATCGACCGGGGAACTGGTCGGCCAGACAATGGAATCCGTCGCCGACGACGTCGAATCCCATGTCCTCGACGGTAGCGGGCACTATCCGGCGGAGGAACGGCCGGAGGAATTCCTCGCCCTGGTCCTGCCTTTCCTGACCAAGCAGCGGTGACCGGAATGCGATCGGCTTCCGGGATGGTGGCGGCGGCCTACGCCGTGGTCATGCTCGGCGGGACGATTCCGATCCCGCTGTGGGGAATCTGGGCGCACGAACTCGGTTTCGGGCTTTCGTGGTCGCGCTCGCCTTCGGGTTGTACGCGGCCGGTACCATGATCGCGCTGACCGCGTTCTCGTCCTGGTCGGACCACGTGGGACGGCGACCGGCGCTGATCACCGGACTGCTACTGTCCGCGCCGAACGTGCTCGTCGTGCTGGTGGCACGCGTCCTCGGCGGACTCGACGCCGGGATTGCCGTTGCTGCAGTGGCAATCCAAGTCAGCGGCGCACAGCCGTCGACGATCACGGTGCTCTAAGCGGTTTACCTCGGGTTGGTCGCGCTGGCGTTGGTCGGAGAGCGGCCTCGGGCGGGAAGGCGGCCGCTAGGGCTTCTCGAATACGCCGAGATGAAATACATCGCCACCAACTGGTAAAGGAGAAGGAATAGGCATCGGGTCCGCATCAGGTTCCGTTGCACCGCCCGCATCCGGTCACCGGCTACCGCGGACCCACGGTGCTGGGGCACGAGTTCTCCAGCGTGGTGGTCGAGGTCAGACCCGGGGTGCCGGAACGGTAGCTGGATCGGCTGGTGTCCTGGGTGGTGCAGTCCCGTGTGGACAGTGCGCGGCGTGTGCCGCCGACGAATCGGGGCATTGCCGGGAATACTGGGTCGTGGGGTTGCATCGGGACGGTGCACTGGCCGGTGCGGTCGTCGCCCCCATCCGGGTTTGCGCCGAGGTCGATTCCGCCGTGCTGACCCCGTAAGAAGCCGCCTTGGCCCAGCCGATGGCTATTGCCGTCCACGCCGCCGGCCGTGGTCGCCCCTCGCCGAGGGCGCGACCTGGTGGGGTCGGTGCCTGCCTGGTGCATGTCCTGACGCAGTGGGGAATCCCGGTCACCGCCGTCGACCACGATCCCGGTCGGTTGGCGGTTGCGCGGGAATTGGGTGCGGTTTCGTCGCTGCCCGCAGGTGCGGCGCTGGTGTACGAGGTGACCGGCGTTGTCTCGGTCCTGGAAACTGCGGTCGGCCCCGGGCGGCCGGATTGTGCTGGTGGGGATGTAGAAGAAGCCGCTGGCGGCGCCGTTGAACACGGTGACGCTCCGGGAGTTGCAGCTGATCGGAACGAACTCCCTGGTGCCGTCCGTTGATCTGCCGGAGGCGCTTCGCCTGCTGGCTGCGCGAGCCGGGCGGTGGGAGGTGCTGGCGCCGCGGGTGCTCGCGTCGGACGAAATGGTTGAGCAAGGTCCCACTCGTGGAGGGTCGTTCTCCGGTGGTGAAGGTGCTGGTCGTTCCCGGTGCGACGGAGAGCAGGCCGCTGTATGGCTGTGCAGCCCGTTGTGCCCGAAGAACCTACGCAGTAGTATGTCTTCTATGCACTTTGCGCTCACCGAGGATCAGCAGCTCCTCCAGCGGACAGCGGACGCCTTCGGTGCGCGCCATTTCACCGGTTCTCCGGTGGACGGCGTCTGGCGGCAGCTCGCTGACCTGGGGTTTGTCGGGTTGCTCGGGCCGGAATCGGGGGGTTCGGTCACCGACGCGTGTGTGGTCGCCGAAGTGCTCGGGCGGTACCTTGCGCCCGTTCCGTATGTCGGCACGGCAATTGCGGCGGCGGCAATGCTGCGGTACGCCCGGGGAGACGCCGAGGCGCTGGAGGAACTTGGCCGAGGGGAGCCGTTTTCGGTTCTCCTCGGCCGACATCTCGAGGAACCCGACGGCGAGGCCGTGGTCGCGTTCGACTGGACGCCCGGCGCGCGGGGAGTAGTGCTGGGTCCCGATGGGACAGCGATGGTGCATGAACTCATTGCACCCCAACCGGTTGACGACATCGATCCACTGCATCCCCTGTGTCAAGTTCAGGGTGTACCGGCGAGTGTCGCGAAGAGTGAGGGTGCGCGACGAGCCCGCGCAATCGCTTGGACCGGAACAGCTGCATGGCTGACCGGACTGGCCGATGGTGCCTTGCAACAAGCGACCGAATACGCACAGCAGCGAGAACAATACGGCCGCCCGATCGGATCTTTCCAAGCAATACAACACCTGTGCGCCGACATGCTGGTGGACGTCGAGACTTCCCGCTCCGTCACCTATGGCGCATCATGGGCGGTAGAACATGCACCGATCGACGAAGCGGAACGGCTTGCGTCCGCCGCGAAATCCCATGCGGGAGCGGCGGCACTCCGAACGTGCGAGGCCGGAATTCAAGTCCTCGGTGGAATCGGCGTCACCCAGGAACACAACGCACATCTGCGGTTGCGTACCGCGCATCTGCACAACGCGGCATTCGGCAGCGCGGAAGCGCCGTTGCTGTTGCTCGCCGACCGAGTTCTCCAGAAGGACACCATCGATGGATTTGCGTGACTCATCCGAAGAAGCTCGTTTCCGCGCTCGGCTGTGTGCTTGGCTCGACGAAAACGTTCCCGCGGAACCGGAACCGGCGACGCTTGCCGAACGCTGGCCGTACCTGGTCGCCTTTCAGCAACGGCTCTACCGCGGCGGCTGGGTCGCCCTTTCGTATCCGAGGGAATTTGGCGGACAGGGTCTCGGCCCGACGGAGGAGGCGATCCTCAGCGAGGAATTGGGGCGGGCCAACGCGCCGAGCCTGATCCCGCTGGGACACCTCGGTCGTCCGCTGCTCACCTTCGGCACCGAAGAACAGCGGACGCGTTACTTGCAACCGTTGCTGTCGGCCACCGAGATCTGGTGCCAGGGCTTTTCGGAACCGCAAGCCGGGTCCGACCTCGCCGCCCTGCGCACCCGCGCGACCCGTGACGGCGCGGAATGGGTCCTCAGTGGACACAAGATCTGGACCAGTTACGGCGTCTTCGCCGATTTCTGCTTGCTGCTCGCGAGAACCGGTCCGGACGATTCCCGTCACCGCGGGATCTCGGCCTTCATTGTGCCGCTGGACACGCCCGGGGTCACGGTGCGGCCGATCGTCCTTGCCAATGGTGAGGAGGAGTTCGCCGAGATCCATCTCGACGCGGTCCGCATTCCGGCGGCGAACATTCTCGGTGCGCCTGGTGACGGCTGGCAAGTCGCGATGGAAGTGGTGAACTACGAGCGTGGTGCCGTCGAAACCGGGTACCTGCCGAAATTCGAACGGTATCTCTCGGAATTGGGCAGCGTGGTACGGAATGGGGCGGTCCCGCCGGATCGCGCGACCTTGCTGGCCTTGGGGGAGGCGGCGGCGTCGGTCGAGGTGTTGCGCATGCATTGCTTGCGCACATTGAGCGACCGCGCGGCGGGAATCCCGCCCGGACCGGAAAGCTCGGTGGACAAACTGCTGATGACCGCGGTGGAACAAGGGTTGATGCGGGTGAGTCTTTCGCTGCTCACCGACACCACTGCACCTGGTCGCGCGGAATGGTTCGGCCGTTACCTGTATGGCCGCGCGGGAAGCATTTACGGTGGTTCGGCGCAGATCCAGCGCAATATCCTGGCCCAGCGCAAGCTCGGGCTGCCGCGCTGAGCGCTCAGGCGAGAATCCCGCCCACCGCGTAGTCGGCGAACACCGCGGCGATGTCGTCGCGGTGGGCGGCGGTGTCGCGGGACCCGCCCGGGTGGTACCAGACGTGCATCCAGTTCACCGAACCGAGCACGGCCTTGGTGACCAGCTTGACGTCGGTGTCACGGAAAACGCCCGCCTCGACGCCGTCTTTGATCACTTTCACGAAATAGTCCTCGAACTGGCGGCGCATTTTGAGGATCTTCGCCTTCGCCGCGTCCTGGTTACGGCCTTCTCCGGCGAGGTTCATCTCGATCTGCCCCTGCCCGGGGCCCATGTAGGTGTAGTGCTCCATCATGTGCAGCGCATGCCGGCGGACCATTTCCCGCAGCTTCTCCTGCGGCGTGAGATCGTC
Source organism: Amycolatopsis jejuensis (assembly GCF_000717335.1). Classification (GTDB taxonomy): domain Bacteria; phylum Actinomycetota; class Actinomycetes; order Mycobacteriales; family Pseudonocardiaceae; genus Amycolatopsis; species Amycolatopsis jejuensis. Next base: position 248,903 of record NZ_JNYZ01000004.1, on the reverse strand, counting down.
GCGCGCGGCGGTGGGCCCGACCGCCTCCAGCGCCCATTCGAGCCCCTGGTGGTGGATGCCGATGAACAGCTCGCCCTTGGTGCGGAAGTAGTGGTAGATCCGGCCCTTGGTGCAGCCGAGCACGTCGGCGACGTCGTCGATCGAGGTGGCCGCGTACCCGCGCTCGGAGAACGCCAGCGCCGCCGCGTCGAGGATCTCGTGGGCGCTCATCTGGCGCTTGGCGTCGAGCGCACGGCCCGATCCGATCTGCTGCCTCATGAGAACATACTACTGAGCCGGATGTACATGGGGTCAACACGCCTCCAGCCGGGCGGCCGCCTCGGCGAGGTGCCGGTCCACGCCGCCGCGGGCGTCGGCGACCTCGGCCCGCGGTGCGTCGGCCCGCAGTCTGCGCTGGTAGATGGCCTCTTTGATGATCGCGGCCCGCCAGTGCTCGAACGCGAGGAACACCGGCAGGTCGTCGACGCCGCGGCCGGAGTATGCCGCATAAGCCGCGGCCAGGTGACGGCCGTCGGGCAGCCCGGCCTCCCGCGCGATGCGCTGCGCCCGGTGCGAATGGAGGTCACCGGTGCCCTCCCAGTAGGCGAGCAGGTGCGCGAGATCGGTGAGCGGATGGCCGAACGTGGCCAGTTCCCAGTCGAGCACGGCGCGCACCGGCCGCGCCGCCTCGCGGTCGACGATCACGTTCCCGATCCGGTAGTCGCCGTGCACGAAGGTGACCTCGCTACCCTCCGGCAGCCTGCGGCGGAGCTCGGCGGCGATCCGGTCGACCTCGGGCAGGACGCGGTGCGGCCGGGCGGCCCAGCGGTCGTGCCAGCGGCGGAGGTGGCGCTGGAGGACGTCGGTGCTGCGGCCCGGCTGGTAGGTGGGGAACGTCTGGAGTGGCACGGCGTGCAGTTCGGCGAGGACCCGCACGAGGTCGTCGCAGATCCGGACGCGGTCGGCGGGGGCGGTGCCGCGGAGGTCGGCCGCGGTCTGGACCACCGTGCCGGGGACGAATTCCATCGCGTAGAACGGCGCGCCGAGCAGGGATTCGTCGTCGCAATAGCCGTACACCGCCGGTACTGGAACCGGTGTGGGCGCGAGCATGTGCAGCGTCTCGTACTCGCGTCGCATGTCGTGCGCCTGCTCCGGGATGAGGCCGACCGGACGGCGGCGCAGCACGATCCGCTGCCGGGCACAGGTGGCGAGCAGGGTCAGGTTCGAGCTGCCGCCGGTGAGCAGTTCGACGCCGTCGAGCACACCGGCCTGCGGTACCACGGTGGCGAGGTGGGCCGCGAGTCCGGCGGTGTCGACGATTTCCGTGCTGGTCATGGGTTTCTCCGTTCGCTCAGAAGAGGTCGCCACCGGCGGCGCGGGCGGTGGTACCGCTGCGCTCGTACTCGGCGAGGACGCGACGGCCGGTTTTCCAGCGGTGGACCTCGTCCGGGCCGTCGATGAAATGGTGGCCGCGGGCTTCGGCGTACCAGTGCGCGAGCGGCAGGTCGAGGGAATAGCCGAGGGAGCCGTGCAATTGCAGCGCACGATCGATCACGCTGCTCAGCATGTCGGCGATGAAGACCTTGGCAATCCCGTTCTCGGCCGAGATGTCTTCGCCTGCTTCGAGTTTGTACGCGATGTGCAGTACCAGAAGTCTGGCCAGATAAAGGTCGCGCGCACAATCGGCGAGCTGCCATTGGACGCCTTGCAGATCACCCAGCCGCCGCCCGAATGCACTGCGGTCGACGCAGCGTTTGGCCGCCAGATCGAGCGCCGCTTGCGCCTTGGCGATCGACCGCATCCCGTGCCGCAACCGCCCGTAACCGAGCCGATGCTGCGCGACGACGAATCCGTCCCCGCGCGCACCGACCAGGTTTTCGGCCGGAATTTCCAGCTGTTCGATCCGGACTTCGGCATGTCCGTGCACGGTTTCGTCGCCGAACCGGCGAACCCCGATGTCGGCGAGCACCGGAATGTCGCGGATGATCCGGTACCCGGGGTTCGGCAGGTCCACCAGAAATGCCGAATATTGCCGATGCCGGGGTGCATCCGGGTCACTTTTGGCAATGATCATTGCGACGTTCGACGTAGTCGCCCCGCTGCTGAACCACTTCTCCCCGTTGAGGATCCAGGTATCGTTCTCCAGTACGGCAGTGGTCTCCATGCCGGTCGCGTTCGCCCCGGCGACGTTCTTTTCGGTCATCGAAAAACACACCCGCCGCTGCCCGTCGACCAGCGGGCGCAGGAACCGTTCGTGCTGATCCGGCGTGCCGTGTTCGAGAATGGTCAACATCGTCGCGTCGGTAGGGGACATGCAGTTCAGCGCCCATCCACCGAGGCCGGAAAACGAACGGCCGACCTCGATCTGCACGAGCGCATTGCCGAGGTGCCCCAGTCCCATTCCGCCGTGTTCTTTCGGGATGAACGGGCACCACAACCCGGCCGCGCGGGCTTTCGGCTGCAGTTCCGCGACCAGGTCCCAGTACGGCCGTTTCCCCAGTTGCTGTTCGGCGGGCAGCACGGTGCCGTCGACGAAAGCCGCGACCTGCGCGCGTAACTCCTGCAGTTCCGGGGGAAAGGAAAAGTCGATCATGGGGCCTCCGCGGTCGCTCGGTCCGGATGACAGTACAACCTACGTAGTAGTATGTCACGGTGGAGAATGCACAGTCCCCTCCGCCGGACTGGTTCGTCAAAGCATTGGCCGAGGAGCCGGAGCTGGGCACGACCACCGTCGGCGGAGTAGCGATCAATCACCGTTCCTGGGGCCCGGCCGGTGCGCCGGACGTCGTGCTGGTGCATGGCGGAGTCGCGCATGCGCAGTGGTGGGACCACGTTGCGCCACTGCTGATCGAGGGGCGGCGGCGCGTGGTAGCCCTCGATCTTTCCGGCCACGGTTCGAGTGGCCGGCGGACCGCGTACAGCATCGACCGCTGGGCGCGCGAGGTCGTCGATGTTGCCGGAGGTGGCCGTCCCGTCGTTGTCGGACACAGCATGGGCGGCCTGGTCGCACTGCGCGCCGCCCTCCACTGGGGCGACCGCCTGGCCGGAACCATTGCCATCGACTGCCGCCCGGTCGATTTCACCCCCGAGGAGGAGGCAGCGAACGCTTCACGCGCCCGCACGCCACTCCGGGTGTACCCGACGAGGGAGGCGGCGTTGGCGCGGTTCCGGCCGGTGCCGGAGCAGTGGGCGCTGCCGTACGTCCGGGACCAGGTGGCGGAAACGTCGGTCCGCCGCTGCGCCGGAGGTTGGACGTGGAAGTTCGACCCGCGCATCTTTTCCGGGCAGGACTTCGACAACACGACGTTTGCCCGGCTGTCCGGGCGGGTGCTCGTGGTGCGGGCGGAACACGGGATTTCCGCGGTGGACACCGGTTTGCCGAGCGTGGAAATCCCGGACGCGGGGCACCACGTGATGCTGGACCGGCCCCTCGCGCTGGTTTCGGTGCTGCGTACCGTGCTGGGCCTTTGGGAGCGCTGAGTCTTGGGGGGCAACCCCGTTGACCGACGGAAACCTACTGAGTAGAATGCCAACCTACTAAGTAGAATGTCCTGGAATCGGCGACGTCGCCCCCGGTACCGGCCGGATGCGGAGGTGACGCCCGCCGGTCCCGACGCGCTCCGGCCCACTCGGCCGGTACCCGGACGGGCTCAAGGGTGACCGGCCTGAAAGCCCTGTCCGCATGTCCCGTCCAGCCATGTTCCGCATGTCCCGTCCAGCCCGGTTTCGCCGGATCTGTAAGCCCAGTTCCGCCGGATCCGCCAAGCCGAGTTCCGCATGTCCCGTCAAGCCGAGTTCCGCCGGATTCACCGACCAGCCAGACCCATCCCGGCGACCCGGAGCCAACCTGGCGATCCGGTCCCAACCCGGCCACCCGGGCCCTGACCTGGCGGCCCTGACCTGGCGGCCCGGAGCCGACCCGGGGGCTCGCTACTTCTCCCGAGCCCGCGCCGATTCCGCGACCAGCCAAGCCGAGCACTGCGCCCCAGCGCGCTCTGCCCGCGCCCTGACCCCTGCAACCCGAAACGAGAAGCGATGCGCACTATGTCCAAAATCCCGCTGGCGGCGATCGTCGTCAGTGTTGTCTCTGTTCTGGTCACCGCGTGTGGTGGGGGTGCCGCGGGGAGCACCGGCAACGTCGAGCTGTCGGCTGCGCAGAAGGCCGTCGTGGCGGACGCCGAGGCGGCTTTTGCCAAGTACAGCAAAGTGCAGCCGCTCGAAACCGTCCCGTCGTTGCCGCAAGCGCCGCCGCGCGGTAAGACGATGACGCTCATCACCTGTTCCCTCCCCGTGTGTGCCACGCTCGCCGACGGCGCCGCCAGTGCCGCCCGCGCGCTCGGCTGGCAGCTCACCACCCTCAACTCCAACAGCACCCCGCAGGGCTTCCTCTCCGCGATGGACCAGGTCGCCGCCAATCCGCCGGACGCGTTCGCCTACATTTCCGCCCTTCCCGACTCCTCGATCGCCACGCAGCTGAACAAGATCGCCAAGGCGGGTACCAAAATCGTCGCCCTGTCGCCGATCGGGAACCCGCTCAAGACGCCCGGTCCGGTGCAGGCGGTCGTCGGCGGGGAGAAGGACACCGCGATGAGCGGGCGGATGATGGCGCAGTCGGTGGTCGCCGATGCGCACGGTCCGGCGAACTCGGTGTTCGTGTGGGACCCGTCGTTCGCCGGGGTCTGGGGTCCGATCAAGGATGCCTACGAAGGGGTCCTGAAGGGCGCCGGCAGTACGCCCGGCGTGCTAGAGGTGTCGAATGCCAACATCGGCAAGACGGTGCCGTCGCAGATCGTCAGCTACCTGCAGGCGAATCCGGACACGAAGTACGTCGCGCTGGCGGTCGTCGACTACAACGCCGGGCTCGACTCCGCGCTGCGTGCGGCCGGGCTGCTGAACAAGGTCAAGATCATCAGTCGCGCCGCTAACCCGGCTGCGCTCAAGGCGATCAACGACGGTACGCAGTGGGCGTCGGTGGGGCTTGAGCTGGCATCGTCCGGCTACCGCTGCCTCGACCAGCTCGCCCGGCTGATGATGGGCGTGCCGCTCGGGGACAAGGTCGACCAGGCCGGGTGGGAGCAGATCTACGTCAAGGGCAACGTGACCCAGACCAGCGCCCAGCCCGAAGCCCCGGACTACGAGCGCGTGTACCAGACCGCTTGGCACGTCGGATGACCGCGAGGACGGTGCTGCACATCGGCTCGCTCTCGAAGACGTTCCCGGCGCAGAAAGCGCTGGACGACGTCGACCTCGAGCTGCGTGCCGGTGAGGTGCACTGCCTGCTGGGCCAGAACGGGTCCGGGAAGTCGACGCTGATCAAGATCCTCGCCGGGTACCACGCACCCGACCCGGGCGCGACCGCCGAGCTGAACGGCACCCCGATCACCCTCGGCAGCGCCGAGGCTCGCGAGCACGGCGTCGCGTTCATCCACCAGGACCTGGGTCTGGTAACGGAACTCGACGCCGTCGACAACCTCGCGCTCGGCCATCGGTACGCCGACCGCTGGTGGCTTTCCGGCCGCCGCGAGCGTCGTGCGGCACGGAAGCTCCTGGCGGAATTCGACCTGGACCTCGACCCGGCGCTGCCCGTTTCCGCCGCGACGCCGGGCGAGCAGACGATGCTGGCCATCGTCCGCGCGGTCGCGGCGACCGACGGCGCCCCGGCGCTGCTGGTGCTCGACGAGCCGACCGCCGCACTGCCGCAGCACCAGGTCGAGCAGTTGTTCGGCCTGCTGCGGCGGCTGTGCGAACGCGGGGCGGCAATCCTGTACGTCACGCATCGGCTCCCCGAGGTCTTCCGGATCGGGGACCAGGTCACCGTGCTGCGGGACGGACGGCGCGTCACCACCCGCGCGGCTGGCAGCGTCGATGCCGACGAGCTGGTCGAGCTGATCATCGGACGCGCGCCGACGGAGTTCGCACCGGTCCTCCCGGCGGCGGGGACGGAGGTGCTGCTGAGCGCGTCCGGGCTGTCCGGCGGGCAGGTGCGCGACTTCTCGCTGGACGTCTGTGCCGGGGAGATCGTCGGCGTCAGCGGGCTGATCGGGTCTGGCTACGACCAGGCGCTCGGGCTCGCGTTCGGCGCGCGGCCGCGGGAATCCGGCGAGGTACGGCTCGGCGGGCAGGAGGTTCCGGCGGACCGGCCGGACCTCGCGATTGCCGCCGGAATCGCGTACGCCCCGGCTGACCGCAAGCGGCTGTCGACGATCCAGCAGTGGACCTGCGGCGAGAACGTCACCCTCCCGCGGCTGCCCTCTCGCGGTAAAGCGCGATGGCTCGGACCACGGCTCGAACGACGCGAGGTCCACCCGTGGCTGGACCGCCTCGGTGTCGTCCCGCACGATCCGGGACGGCAGTTGTCGCTGCTCAGCGGTGGTAACCAGCAGAAGCTCGTGCTGGCCAGGTGGCTGCGCATGGACGCGCAGGTGCTGCTGCTCGACGAGCCGACCAGTGGCGTCGACGCGGGGGCGAAGGCGTCGATTTACGAAGCGCTGGCCGGAATCGCCGCCGAGGGACGGGCAGTGGTGCTGTCGTCGTCGGACGCCGAGGAGCTGTGCGCCGTCTGCGACCGCGTCGCGATTCTGCGCGACGGCACGATCCGCAGCGTGCTGGCGAAGGGCGAGCTTTCGGTCGCCCGGATCGTCAGCGAAACCATCCGTGACTCCGACGACCCCGGAAGGGGTGAATGCGCGTGACCGCCGAAACCCAGACCCTCGCCACCGGCACCAGGCGAGGCGGCAGCCGGATCCGGCTCGCCCCGTACAGCGGCGTGCTGTTCCTGCTCCTGTTCATCGTCTTCTTCTCGCTCCGGCTGCCGCGGACGTTCCCCACCACCGCGACGGTCACCAGCATCGTCGGCGACCAGTCGATCACCCTGATCCTCGCGCTGGGCCTGCTGATCACCCTCGCCGCCGGGCAGTTCGACCTGTCCGCGGCGCAGAACCTCGGCATGAGCGCGGTGGTCTGCAGTGTGCTGATGGCCAACCAGCAGATGAACCCGCTGCTCGCGGTGCTGATCACGCTGCTGCTCGGCGTGCTGATCGGGGTGGTGAACGCGGTACTGGTGGTGGTGATCGGGATCGACAGTCTCATTGCGACCCTCGGGATGAGCTCGGTCCTGCTCGCGCTCACCGGGCTGTTCTCGAACTACCAGTTCGTCGGCCCGGTACCGGCGGGGTTCCAGGAGGTCGCGAACCACGAGGTACTCGGGTTCCCGATTGTCGCCGGGTACGCGGTGGTGCTGAGCGTGCTGGTCTGGTACGTCCTGGAACACACCCCAGCCGGTCGCCGCACGTTCGCGGTGGGGGCGAACCTGGACGCGTCGCGGCTGGCGGGCGTCCGGACCGGCCGGTACGTGGCGGGGTCCCTCATCGCGACGGGCTTGCTGGCGTCGATCGCGGGGGTGCTCGTGACGGCGAAGACGGGCAGCGTCGCGCCGACCCTCGGCCCGGCTTACCTGCTGCCGAGCTTCGCGGCGTGCTTCCTCGCGACGACGCAGATCAAACCGGGCCGGTTCAACGTGTGGGGCACGGTGGTGGCGCTGGTCCTCCTGGCGACGGGGGTGAAGGGGCTGCAGTTGATGGGGACGAACCTGTGGGTGACGGACCTGTTCAACGGGCTGGCCTTGCTGGTGGCAGTGAGTGCGGCGGTGCTGAGCTCGCGACGGAGGCGGAAGGCCAAGGGCTGACGCGCGCTGGGGCGCCTTCCACGGTGGAGGGCGCCCCAGGTTACGCGGTAGTCGGCTGTGGAGCGCGGCTCCCCGCGAAAGCGCGCCCCGGCTATGCGCGAGTCCAGCATGGGGCACGCTTCTCCGCGAAAGTCCCGATTATGCGCCACTCCACTGTGGAGCCCGCTTCTCCGCAAACGCGCGCGCACCTTCCAAAGCGTCGGCAGAAGACAGCACCGGCCCCACCACTTCCTCCTGTGCCGCAAACGCTTCCGCGCTCGTGTACCCCACGGACATCCCCACCAGCCGCTTGCTGGCCACCACCGCGAGCGGGCCGTTGGCAGCCACCCGCGCCGCCAACGTGCGGGCTCCGGCCAGTGCCTCGCCCGGTTCGGTCAGGGCGTTCACCACCCCATGGCGGTGTGCGGTTTCGGCCGGGAGCGGGTCGCCGGTCAGGGCGAGTTCCATGGCCAGCTGGTACGGCAGCACCTTCGGCAGCCGCAGCAAACCACCCGCGCCCGCGACCAGGCCGCGTTTCACCTCCGGCAGGCCGAACTTCGCGTCGCGCGCGGCGACGATCAGGTCGGCCGACAGCGCGAGTTCGAACCCGCCCGCGACTGCCCAGCCTTCTACCGCGGCGATCAGCGGTTTCCGCGGCGGACGTTCGGTCAAACCGCCGAAACCGCGGTCCGGCAGGACCGGGATTTCGCCGCGGGTGAAGGCTTTCAGGTCCAGTCCGGCGCAGAACGTACCGCCCGCGCCGGTCAGGATTGCGACGGTGAGGTCAGCTCGCGCGTCGAATTCGTCAACCGCAGCAGCGATCCCTGACGCCACCTCGAGGTCGACGGCGTTGCGCTGCGACGGCCGGTTGATGGTGATCACCGCGACGCCGTCGCTGCTTTCGAACAGTACCTTCATCACGCCCCTCCTCCGGTGAGCAGCGGCCACAGCGCACCGCCCTGCACGTGTTCGTCCATCACCGAAGACCAGGCCGCCTCGTTTCCGGCCTCGTCCCGCCACGCCCACAGCCGCGTGGTGCTGTGCCGCAACCGGTGTTCCTCCGTATAGCCAAGAGCCCCGTGGATCTGGTGCGCCAGCGACGCGACGACCCCGGCCGCCTGGCTCGCGACAGTCTTGGCCGCCGCAACCGCGACCTCGTCCAGGGTACGCGCCGCAGCCTCCACCGCGACCTTGGTCAGCAGCACCTCACCGGCCATCGCGGCCAGATGATGTTGTACCGCCTGGAATTTCCCGATCGGACGGCCGAACTGTTCCCGCTCACCGGCGTACGCAATGGACAGCTCCAACGCTTCCCGCGCGGCACCGGCGATCAACGCGGCCCGGCCCAGCGCGGCCCGGGTACGGAATTCCCGCTCGGCATCGAACGGCAACCGGTGGACTTCCCCGGCCGTGCACGTCACGTCATCCCGCGGTTCCCCGGCAAGATTCACCCGTTCCTGCACCGAGAATTCTCCCGGACGCAGCACCCGGACCTCATTTCCGCGCAGCAGCACGAGATGTTCCACACTGCGCGCCCACGGCACCCGGCGGACGACACCCGGCTCGCCAATCGCAGCCGTCATCGGCCCGCGCGGGACATCGAGCCCAACCGACGCCAGCAACCACCCGGCGAGCAAGGCCGTTTCGGCAAGCGGCACCGGCGCCGACCCGAGTACTTCCAGAACCGCAACCGCCGTAGCAACATCACCGCCGCTCCCGCCATACTCCTCCGGCACCGACAAGGTGGTCACGCCGATGCCCTCCAGTTCTGTCCACAGTGGACCCGAACCGTGCCGCGCACACACCGCCCGCACAGATTCCTGCAGATCCCGGATGACGTCGTTCATCGCACCCCCAACTCCTTCGCGACCACCCCGCGCAAGATCTCGTTAGTCCCGCCTCGCAAGGTGAATCCGGGACTGTGCAACACAGCTTCGGCCAGCATTCGCGGCAACGGATCGTCCGAACCCGGGTCGGGTTCCACCACTTGCCGCACCGCGTCCAGCACCGCGCCTTCGAAACGGGTACCCAAATCCTTCACCGCCGCAGCTTCCACCGCCGGTGCCGCGCCCGCTTCGAGCCGTCCCGCCACCGCGAGTGACATCTGCCGCAACGCCCACATCCGAGCGACGACCGCGCCGAACCCCGTATACCGCGCAGCAGCCTCGGCGAGCACCGGGAACGTGGAGAGGATCCGCTCCGGACCACTGCGTTCCATCGCCAGTTCACTGGTTACCTGATGCCACCCCGAACCAGGCTCGCCGAGGACCCGCGCGTCCGGCACGAAAGCGTCGTCCAGCACGACCTCGTTGAAATGATGTTCCCCGGTCAGCAGCCGGATCGGGCGGATTGTCACCCCGGCACAAGGCAGATCGACCAGGAACTGCCCCAGCCCGGCATGCCGTGCGTCAGTCCGCGGCGCCGTACGAGCCAGCACGACCAGCGTGTGCGCGAGGTGCGCCCCGCTCGTCCACACCTTGGTCCCGCTGATCCGCCAGCCGCCGTCCACCCGGGTGGCGCGGGTGCGCACCGAGGCGAGATCGGACCCGGTGTCCGGTTCGGACAGTCCCACCGCGAAGAAATGCTCACCACGGGCGATCCCCGGCAGATAGGCGTTTTTCTGTTCCTCGGTCCCGAATCTGAGCAGCCCCGGCCCGGACTGCCGGTCGGCAATCCAATGCGCGGCGACCGGCGCCCCGGCGGCGAGCAATTCCTCCGTGACAACGAATCGCGCGAGCGCCCCGGCCGCGGAGCCGCCGTACTGCGCCGGAAACGCCATCCCGATCCAGCCGCGCTTGCCCAGCCGCCGGCTGAACGACGCGTCCCAGCCGCCGATCCACTGGTCACACCGCGGTTCCCACCGCCCGTTTTCCGAAGCCAGAAATGCCCGTACCGCACCCCGAAGCGTTTCCAGCTCCGGGGCAAGCGTGACCGGTTCCAGGTTCCACAAGTCCATCAGGAAGGTCCGTCCTCGTCGGTCAGCGCACGGCCCAGCGGCCCGTGTACTGCGGTTCCGCCACTTTGTCCAGAAATGCGCGATACGCGATCGGAGCGTCCTCAGTAGCCAGATTGACCGCCTGCGCACGGGTTTCGTTGTCCAGCGCGTCCCGCAACGACTGCGTGACACCACGGTTCAGCAACGCTTTCGACTGCGCCAACGCAACCGGCGGCAACGCGGCCAACCGCCGAGCCAGCGACGCGGTGAACGTGGCCGCATCCTCCTCGACCCACGTGACCAGCCCCAGGTCGCGCGCCTCGTCGGCACCGATCAGGTCGGCGAGCAACACCAGCCGTTTCGCCTGCTGCAGTCCGACCAGCCGCGGAAGCAGCCACGACCCCCCGAAATCGATCGACAACCCACGCCGGGCGAAGATCTGCCCGAACCGCGCCGCCGGGGTCGCGACGACGAAATCACACGCCAGCGCAAGGTTCGCGCCCGCCCCGACGGCAGCACCGTCCACCAGCGCAATGAGCGGCTTCGGGAACTCGTGCACCGTGATCGCGACCCGGCCGAGCCGCCCCATTTTCGTGAGCGGATGCTCCTCGGCAGAACTACCGGCGAGATCGGACCCGGCACAGAACGTTCCCCCGGCACCAGTGAGGACGACGACCCGGGCGGCGTCGTCCACGGCGAGTGCTTCGAGCTTTTCCCGCAGCAATGCCCAGCTTTCCGGGTCGAGTGCGTTCTTGCGGGCCGGGCGGTTCAAGGTGAGCGTGACCACGGCGTCGTCGCGGGTTTCCAGAATCATGTCAACGTCCTTCGAAGACGGGCGTCCGGTGTTCCCGGAATGCGGCCATCGCCTCGGCCGCGTCCTGCGTGCTGTGCACGACGGCCATGTGCGACGAGATCAGGTCCAGCGCCGTGTGCACATCGGTGCGCGCAGATTGGTAAGCCGCGCGTTTGATCATCCGCAGGGCAAGCGGCGGCTGACCGGCCAGCCGCTCCGCGAATTTCCGCCAAGCTGCGGGGAAATCCGCGGAAGCGTACACGTGATTCGCCAGACCGAGCCGCAAAGCCTCGGCAGCATCGACGAATTCACCCGTCCACATCAGCTCCAAGGCCTTGCCCATCCCGACAATCCGCGGCAGGTAATAACATCCGCCGTCACCGGGGACCAGGCCGATCCGGATGTACCCCTCCGACATCCGGGCCGATTCGGACAGCAGCCGCACGTCGCACATCAGCGCCATGTCCATCCCGGCGCCGACGGCAATCCCGTTCACCGCCGCGATCAACGGCTTGTCCAGATCCTCGACCGCGTGTGCCACCCGATGGATCCGGTCCGCCAGAAGGGATTTCACCGCCAGCGGACCGGTTGCTTCCGCCGCGAAGTCGTCGAGGTCGATACCGGAGCAGAACGCGTCCCCGGCGCCCGTGACGACGACGGCCCGCACCGCATCGTCGGTGCGAGCCGACTGCAGTGCCTCCGCCCAAAGCTCGATCATCTCGAAGGTGAACGCGTTCTTGCGATGCGGGCGGTTCAGCAGGATCGTCCCGATCCCGCCGTCCACTGTGTACTCGAGGGCTGCCATCAAGGATTCCTCACGGAAGGAGTTGCCGTTGCGCCGGGCGTGCCGGGAATGACATACTACCACGTAGGTTTTTTTCGCAGGCACCGAACCGGAGGACCCCATGGACTACTCGCGCCTGGCTCCCAGCCTGCTGGTGGAGGAGGACGGGCCGCTGCGCATCGTCACCCTGAACCGGCCGGACGAGCTCAACTCGGTCGACGACCATCTGCACGAAAGCCTTCGCCGCGTCTGGGATCTGCTTGCCGACGACACCGAGGCCCGCGCGGTCGTGCTCACCGGCGCCGGGCGCACCTTCAGCGCCGGGGGCTACCTGCCCAACTTCATCCGCAACCACCACGATCCGGTCGCCCGGCGCCGCGACATCCGCGAGGGGGAACGGCTGGCCCGCGCGATGATGTCGTGCGAGCTGCCGGTGGTCACGGCGGTCAACGGCCCGGCGGTGGGCCTCGGCTGCAGCCTCGCGTCGATGTCCGATTTCGTGGTGATGGCCGAGGACGCGTTCCTCAGCGACCCGCACGTCAAGGTCGGGCTTGCGGCAGGCGACGGCGGTGCGGTTTCCTGGCCGTGGCTCACGAGCCTGCTGGTGGCCAAGGAGTTCATCCTCCTGGGCGACCGGGTGCCGGCCGCCGACGCACTCCGGATGGGCCTGTGCAACCGGGTCGTGCCCACCGCGGACGTGCTGTCGGTCGCGAAGCAGTTCGCGCAGAGGTTCGCCGATCTACCCGCGCAGGCCGCGCGCGACACCAAGCGCGCGCTCAACATGCACCTGCTCGATTCCGCGAACACCGTGCTCAACTTCGCGCTCGCCGCGGAGTACGAATCGTTCGGCACCGAGGACGTCAAAATCCAGGTCGACCGGTTCCTCGCGAAGGCCGACAACGCATGAGCAGGCTGAACGTCGAGGCAACCGACTACGTGCTGGCCACCACCCGGTCGGTACGCCGCCGTCTCGACCTCGAGCGCCCGGTGGAACGCGAGGTGATCCTCGACTGTCTCCGCCTTGCCGTGCAGGCGCCGACCGCCAGCAACCGGCAGATGTGGCGCTGGCTGGTGGTGGACGATCCCGAGGTCCGGAAAGGCGTCGCCGAACTGTACGCGCGGGACACCGTGCCACGGATCGAACGCCGCCGGGAACGGGTGGACGACGCGCAGACTCAGCGGGTATTCGACAGCGCGTTGCGGCTGACGGAAATCCTCGCGCGGGTGCCGGTCCTGATCGTGCCGTGGGTGGAGGAACTCCCGGACGGGCCGCGGTCGACACCGCCGGCCGCGTTCTACGGGTCGATCTTCCCGGCGATCTGGAGCCTGCAGCTCGCGCTCCGCGCCCGTGCGATGGGCTCCACGCTCACCACGCCGTTCGGCGGCAAGCGCGAGCCGCAGTACCGCGCCCTGCTCGGCCTGCCGGACAACGGCACCCCGATCGCCCTGCTACCCGTCGCGTACACGCTCGGCGAGGACTTCAAACCGGCCCGCCGCCCGCCGATCGAAGACATCACGCGGTGGAACCGCTGGACCGACTGAAAGGCAAGTCATGCGAGAAGTCGTCATCGTCGACGCGGTCCGGTCCCCGATCGGCAAACGCAACGGCGGGCTGGCGCACGTGCACGCCAACGAACTGCTCGGCGACGTGCTGCGCGGGCTCCTGCAGCGCAACGGGCTCACCGGCAGCGAGGTCGACCACGTCGTCGGCGGCTGTGTCAGCCAGCTCGGAATGCAGGCCGCGAACGTCACCCGCAACGCGTGGCTCACCGCGGGTCTCCCGCTGGAGGTGCCCGCGGCCACGGTCAACGCCCAGTGCGGGTCGTCGCAGGAAGCGCATCTGATGGCCCACGCCCAAATCGCCGGTGGCCTGGCCGACGTTGTCATCGCGTGCGGCGTCGAGGTGATGAGCCAGGTCCCGCTCGGCAGCACCACGCCGCCGGACGGGGTACACGGCCTTCCGCGCGGCGGCCGGTACGCCGAGGTGTACGAGCCGACGATCCAGTTCGAAGGCGCCGACCGGATTGCCGAACGCTGGGGTCTGAGCCGCGTGGAGCTGGACGCCTTCGCGAAACGTTCGCAGGACCGGGCGGCGCAAGCCTGGGCGGAGGACCGCTTCGCGAGCCAGCTCGTCCCGATGCCGATCACCCGCGACGAGGGGCTGCGAGCGACCACAATGGACGGTCTCGCCGGGTTGAAACTCAACCAGCCGGACCGGGTCCCGGCGAGCTTTCACACCGCCGGGAACTCGTCGCAGATCTCCGACGGGGCCAGCGCGGTGTTGCTGATGAGCCGCGAGCGGGCCGACCAGCTGGGGTTGCGGCCGCGAGCGCGGGTCGTCGATTCCGTGCTGGTCGGGTCCGATCCGGTGCTGATGCTCACCGGCCCGATCCCGGCGACCGCGAAAACCCTGGCTCGCACCGGGCTTTCGCTGGCCGACATCGATGTCGTCGAGATCAACGAGGCCTTCGCGTCCGTGGTGCTCGCCTGGGTCAAGGAACACGGCGCGGACCTGGACCGGGTGAACGTCAACGGCGGCGCGATCGCTCTCGGGCATCCGCTCGGGGCGACCGGAACGGTCCTGATCACCAAGGCGGTCCACGAACTCGAACGATCCGGCGGCCGGTACGGGCTGGTCACCATGTGCTGCGGCGGCGGCCTCGGTACCGCGACCGTGCTGGAACGCTGCGCAACGGGGGACCGATGATCGACGCGACCCCACGGCCGTGGATGACCGGCGACGCGGCCGACCTGTTCGCCATGGCGACGTCGTTCTTCGACCGTGAAGTCCCGGCGAACCGGGAGAAATGGGAAACGCAACGCGGAGTCGACCGGGAATTCTGGCTCCGGTGCGGGGAGCTCGGCCTGCTGTGCACGGCAATCCCCGAGGAATACGGCGGCGGTGGCGGCAGTTTCCTGCACCAGGCGACCATTCAGGAAGCCTATGCGCGACACGGCGACCGGTCGTGGGGAAACGCAATGCACAGCGGGGTCGTCGCGGATTACCTCTACCACTACGGAACGGAAGAACAACGCCGTCGCTGGCTGCCGAAAATGGCCACCGGAGAACTGCTCGGCGCCTTGGCGATGACCGAACCGTCGGCGGGCTCGGACCTCAAGGCAATCCGTACCCGCGCGGTTCGCACCGACGAGGGCTGGCTGCTCAACGGGGCCAAGATCTTCATCACCAACGGTGGCAGTGCCGACCTGGTCGTGGTGGCGTGTTCGACGGACCCGGCCAAGGGTGCCAAGGGAATCTCGCTGCTGGTGGTCGAAACCGCGTCCGCGAAGGGGTTCAGCCGGGGCCGCCCGCTGGCGAAAATCGGCCAGCACGGCGCGGACACCACGGAACTGTTCTTCGACGACGTCCTCGTCCCGGCGGAAAACCTCCTCGGCGAGCCCGGCGCGGGTTTCGCGATGATGATGGGAAAGCTCCCGCAGGAACGCTTGATCATCGGAATCACCGCGGTAACCGCAATGGAACTGGCAGTAGCCGTGACGACGGATCACGTCAAGCAACGGCACGCGTTCGGGGCGCCCTTGCTCGATATGCAGCACGTCCGGTTCGAACTCGCGGAATGTGCCACGCTGGCCAAAGTCGCCCGGACGTTCCTCAACGAATGCATGACGACCCATCTCTCGACCGGCCTTGACCTGCCGACGTCGAGCATGTGCAAATGGTGGCTCACCGACGTGCAATGCCGCGTGATCGACAAATGCCTGCAACTGTTCGGTGGCTACGGGTACATGACCGAATACCCGATCGCGCGGCTGTACGCCGACGCCCGTGCGCAGACGATCTACGGTGGTACCAACGAGATCCAGAAGGAACTGATCGCGCGCAGCCTGTGACCGCGGCCATTGACCTTCGACCTACGGAGTAGTATGTTTTTCGGACACCCGCCGGGACGGCAGTGGCGCTGTCCGCTCCGGACCGGAAGTTCCTCTTGTGCGGGAAAGGTTTTCCCTTGACGACCACGCGCGCGCTGGACGGCATTCTCGTCCTCGACCTCAGCCAGGTCTACAACGGCCCGTACTGCACCACGCTGCTCGCGCAGCTCGGCGCGGAGATCATCAAGATCGAGCCGTTCGGCGGCGAGCCAGTGCGCTGGCGGGTCCTCGGCGAGAAGCAGACCGCGGCCTTCGACCTGCTCAACGGCGGCAAGAAGAGCCTGCGGCTGGACCTCAAGCAGCCCCGCGGCAAGGAGCTGTTCCTGAAGCTCGCCGCGCGCGCCGACGTCGTCGTCGAGAACTTCAGCCCCGGCGCGCTGGACCGGCTCGGGCTCTCGTACCCGGTACTCGCCGAGGCGAACGAGCGGATCATCCTGGCCTCCGGCCGCGGGTACGGCCCCTCCTCGCCGCACGCGCAGGCGCGGGCCATGGACCTCACGATCCAGGCCGTCACCGGGGTCATGGCCACCACCGGCAGCCCCGACCAGCCACCCACGAAGGCCGGTCCCGCGGTCGCCGACTTCTTCGGCGGCACCCACCTGATGGGGGCCATTACCGCCGCGCTCTACCAGCGCACGCGCACCGGCCGCGGCCAGCACGTCGAGGTCGCGATGCAGGACGCCGTCCTCCCGTCGCTCACGTCGAGCATCGCCGGGCACCTCGACAGCGGCGGCACGCTGCCCGAGCGCACTGGCAACCGGCACGGCGGCCTCGCAGTCTGCCCGTACAACGTGTACCCGGCGGCCGACGGCTGGGTCGCCATCCTGTGCATGGCCGACAAGCAGTGGCGGTCGCTGTGCCTGCTGATGGACCGGCCGGACCTGGCCGAGGACCCGGACCTCGCCACGCCGCCCGCACGGGTCGCGCAGATGGACCACATCGACGACGTGGTCGGCAAGTGGGCGTCCGGGCTCGGCCGCGACGAGCTGGTCACCCGGCTGCAGGCGGCGGAGGTGCCGTGCGCGCCGGTGCTCAGCCTGTCCGACGTGCTGGCCGGGCCGCTGGTCGGGGCCGACGGGATGCTCCGGCCGGTCACCGACGCGTCCGGCACGCCGTCGTACGTGCTCGGCAGCCCGCTGCGGCTCGCCGACTCCGCGCCCGTTGCGCCCGAGCCGTCCCACGCCCTCGGGGCCGACGCCGAGGACGTGCTCGCGCAGCAGCTCGGGCTGAGCGGTGCGGACGTCCGAAAACTGCGCGAAGACAAGGTCGTCTAGGAGAACCATGACTGTTGACGAAGCCCTGCTGGGCTCGATCCGCACCCAAGCCGGCGTCGCGGTCACGCGGAGTCTCGGCACGGTCACTGCCGTGCTGATCCGCCGTTACGCCCGCGCGATCGGCGAGTCGGACCCGCTGTACTACGACTCCGAGTACGCCCGCAGCCGCGGGTACGCCGACGTCGTCGCGCCGCCGAACCTGGTCACCGCGGTTTCGGTGTGGGACGAGGGCGACGCCACCGACGACCTGCGCGCCGACGGCACCCCCGCCGAAATCCACCTGCACGGGCTGCCTACCAGCGGTGTCCGCGTGATGGGCGGCGGCGAGGACATGGAATTCCATGCGCCGGTCACGGCCGGGACCACGCTGCAGGAGCGTTCGACGCTCGTCGACGCCGAGTTGCGCGAAGGCCGCAGCGGCCCCCTCATTGTGGTCCGCTATCGCGACGACTACCTCGACGATGACGGCCGCGTGTACGTGACCACGACCAGGAAGGTGCTCGTCCGGTGACCACTGTCCACTCGGTCCACTCGGTACAGGTAGGCGACCAGCTGCCCGAACTCCGGCGCACGCCGTCGCGGCTGCAGTTGTTCCGGTACAGCGCGGTCACCTGGAATACCCACCGCATCCATTTCGACCCGGATTACGCCGAAGCGGAGGGATATCCGGACGTGCTCGTCCAGTCCCATTTGCACGGCGCTTTCCTGGTGTCGTTGTGCACCGGCTGGATGGGGGAAGCCGGACGGCTCACGCGACTCGAAGTGTCCGTGCGCCGGTATGCGGTGCCTGGTGACGAACTCGTGTGCCGCGGTGAGGTGACCGGTATTGAACCGGACGGCCTCGTGCACGTCCGGTTGACCGAAACCCGCGAATCCGACGGCGCCGTGTGTGCCGAGGGTTCGGCGACGATTGCGATTGCCCGATGACCCCGGGAGTGCTTCGCGTCGGGAACTGCTCGGGATTCTTCGGCGACCGGTTTTCGGCGGCCCGGGAAATGGTCGAGGGCGGCGATCTCGACGTCCTCACCGGCGATTACCTCGCCGAACTCACCATGCTCATTCTCTGGAAACTGCGCCAGCGCAATCCGGAACGTGGCTACGCGTCGACGTTCCTGGCGCAGATGGAGGAAATCCTCGGCACCTGTCTCGACCGCGGGATCAAGGTCGTCACCAACGCCGGTGGCCTCAACCCCGGCGGGCTCGCGGCCGACCTCGGCAGGCTGGCCGAGCGGCTCGGGCTCGCGCCGCGGATCGCGCACGTCGAGGGCGACGATCTTCTCGACCGGCTCCCCGAACTGCAGGACGAGCTGGCCCACCTCGGCACCGGCAAGCCGCTCGCCGGGATCGAGCCGGTCACCGCGAACGCGTACCTCGGCGGCTGGGGGATCACCGAGGCGCTGCGCGGTGGCGCGGACCTCGTGGTGTGCCCGCGGGTCACCGACGCGTCGCTGGTCACCGGGCCTGCCGCGTGGGCGTTCGGCTGGCAGCCCGACGACTGGGACGCGCTGGCCGGTGCCGTGGTCGCCGGACATCTCCTCGAATGCGGCGCGCAGGTCACCGGCGGCAATTTCGCGTTCTTCGGCGAAATCCCGTACCGCGGCCGTCCGGGATTCCCGCTCGCGGAGATTTATCCGGACGGGTCGAGTGTGATTACGAAACACGCCGGTACCGGGGGTGCGGTGACCGTGGAAACCGTGACCGCGCAAACGCTGTACGAGACCACCACGCCGGAATACCTCAACCCTGATGTGATTGCCCGGTTTGACACCATCGAACTGTCTTCCGATGGTGTCGACCGAGTACGGGTCAGTGGCGTAAAGGGTTATCCCGCGCCGGAAACCGTCAAGGTGTGCATCAATTACCAAGGTGGGTATCGCAACAGTGCCACGCTGATGATTGCCGGGCTCGACGTCGAACTGAAGGCCGATTACGCAATGCGGCTGCTGTTCGACGCGCTCGGCGGCGAGGACACCTGCGACGAGACGGATGTCCGCCTGATCCGCACCGATCATGCGGACGCTCCCGGCAACCCCGAGGCGGAAGCCCGGCTGCGCATCACGGTGAAGGATCCGGACGAACGCAAGGTCGGCCGCCGGTTCTTCGATGCAGTAGCGGAAATCGGCCTCTCCGGGTACCCCGGGTTGTACGTCGAGCAGGCCGGTCGCGCGGGCAGTGCGTTCGGGATCTACTGGCCCGCGCTCGTACCCGCGGAGGTGCTGCACCCGGAGGTGGTGTTTGCCGACGGACCGCGGCTGCCGGTGCCAGAGCCGCCGCGGCAGAAGTTCGAACCTCCGGCGCCACACCGGCAAACCGTTGCCGGACTCGACGAAGATACCGTCCGCGCACCACTGGGTCGGCTGATCGGCGCCCGCTCCGGAGACAAGGGCGGCGACGCCAACATCGGCCTCTGGGCACGCACGGACGAGGCGTACGAATGGCTGGTCGCGTATCTCGACGAGGCCCGCCTGCGCGCGCTGCTCACCGAAGCCGCCGATCTTCCCGTCGAGAGGTACGAACTGCCGAACCTGCGGGCGGTCAACTTCGTGGTGCGCGGCCTGCTCGGCGACGGCGTCGCGGCCACCACCCGGCCGGACCCGCAGGCGAAAGGACTGGGTGAGTACGTGCGTTCCCGACATGTCGACATTCCGCGGAGGCTGCTCGCCGGGACGGAGGGCTCGTGATGAAGGACTGGATTCCGCTCACCGCGGAGAACGTGGCCGCGCTGCCCGGATGCGTCGGGGTGTTCGAGGTGGCCGACGAAAACGGCGTGACGATCATCGATTACGCAGGCGGGCGCACGTCGTTCGGCCTGCGTGGCGCGCTCGAAGAATGCCTCGGCCAGGGCCTGCAGTTCCGGTACGAGCGGACGAACGCGTATCTGTCGCGGTATCGCGAGCTGGCGCAGGTCTTCCGGAACGAGACCGGCCGGTCGCCGCGGAACCTGCGGGGCGCGGAAGCACCGGCCGGGCACGTCCGGGCGAACTAGAACGGGAGAGAACGACCATGGGTTTTGCCATCGACGACGTGCAGCGCACGCTGATCGAGAACGTCCGGCACTTCGTGCGCACCGAGATCGTCCCGCTGGAGCACGACCTCGACCCGGACGAGAGCGAGGTCAGCGCGGACGTGCTGGCGCGGCTCACCGCCAAGACGAAGCAGATGGGCCTGTACAACCTCGACGTGCCGGAGGAATACGGCGGCGCCGGCGTCGACCTGGTGACGCGCACCCTGCTGGCGATGGAGATGTCGCAGCATCGGGCCGGGCTGTACGCGCCGTGTTACGCGGCGTTCGGGCAGCCGGACATGGGCCAGCTCTACGAGGGCACCGAGGAACAGAAGGAGCGGTACCTGCATCCGGTGCTGCGCGCGGAAAAGCGGTCGTTCTTCGCGCTCACCGAGCCATCCGGCGGCAGTGATCCGGCTCGCGCGATCCAGACCCGTGCCAAGCGGGACGGGAAAGACTGGATCCTGAACGGCAGCAAGACGTTCATCAGCGGCGCCGACCAGGCCGACTTCGGGCTGGTGTTCGCGCGGACCGGCGACCAGGAGTCCGGCCGCGACGGGATCACCTGCTTTATCGTGGACGCCGGCACGCCGGGCTTCACCGTGCGCCGCGTGATCCACACGCTGCGGTCCGGCCATTACCCCACCGAGCTGTCGTTCGAGGACGTCCGGCTGCCCGCCGGCGCGGTGCTCGGCGAGGTCGGCAAGGGGTTTTCGCTGGCGAGCGAGCGGCTTACGAAGAACCGGATCCCGTACTCGGCGGGTTGCCTCGGCGTGGCGATGCTGGCGCACCGGATGGCCGTCGAGTACGCCCCGACGCGGTCCGTGTTCGGCGCTGCCCTCGCCGACCACCAGGGGATTCAATGGATGCTGGTGGACAACGAGATCGACCTGCGCACTGCTGCGTGCGTCACGCTGGACGCGGCCGAGCGTGCCGACAGCGGCGAGCCGTTCCGCACCGAGGCGGCGATCGCGAAGATCGTCGCGACGGAGGCGGCGGCGCGGGTGGTCGACCGGGCGATCCAGATCCACGGCGCGTACGGCGTCGCGAAGGATCTGCCGCTCGAACGGTGGTACCGCGAGCTGCGGATCCGGCGGATCGGGGAGGGTTCGACCGAGACCCAGCGGATGATCATCAGCCGCGACCTGCTGCGGGGCCGCTACAAGAGCCTGCTCGACCGATGACTCCCGACGAGCAGCGTGTCCGGGCGATGCTGGCGGCGGCCGGTCTGAGGGTGCCTGGCGACGAGCTGGCGTCGCTGGCCGGTGATTACGCGACGCTGCGGTACCAGGCCGACGAGGTGCACCACACCGCGCAGGACGGTGTCGCTCGGGATATGTCGTCGCCGAAGACGTTTGCCACGGCTGCTTCTTTCACGCCTCCCTCGGTTGCGGCCGAGACGATCCGGTCGGCCGGGGAGAAGCTGCGGGACGGGTCGGTTACCGCTCGGGACTTGACCGGTGAGGTCTTCGCGCGGATCGATCGGCTCGACGATCGGCTGGGGGCGTACGTCAGCACGTTTCGGTCGTCGGCATTGGCGGCGGCCGAACTGGCCGACCGCGAGCTGGCCGCCGGGCAAGATCGTGGTCCACTGCACGGGATTCCCTTGGCCATCAAGGACGTCATCGCGACCGCCGAAGGGCCGACGCTCGCGAACAGCCGGGTGGTACCTGCGCAGTTTGCCGGTGATGCGCCCGCGGTCGCCCGGTTGCGCTCGTCCGGCGCGATTGTCGTGGGCAAGGCGACGACCAGTGAGTATGCGTTGGGGTTGAACGATCCGGAGAAAGGATTTCCGGCTCCCCGCAACGCTTGGGCCGCCGATCGGTTCGCCGGTGGGTCCAGTTCCGGTACGGCAATTGCGGTGGCGGCGGGGCTGGCGCTCGGCGGACTGGGTACCGACACCTCGGGGTCGATCCGGCATCCGGCCGCGCTCAACGGGGTCACCGGGCTGAAGGTGACTCACGGGTGCGTTCCGCTCGACGGGGTGGTGCCGTTGGCGCCGAGCCTCGACACGGTGGGTCCGATCGCGCGTTCCGCCTGGGATTGTGCGGCGCTGCTGGAGGTGCTGGCCGATTCGTCCTATGTGGATGCGTTGGACGGTTCCGTGCGCGGAGTGCGGATCGGCGTGCCGAAGGGGTACTTCTTCGACCCGGGGAATGTTGCGGAACCGGTCGCGGATGCGGTGCTGGCCGCTCTGTCCGTGCTGCGGGAAGCGGGTGCTTCGGTGTCGGAGGTGAGCCTGCCGAATGCCGACGTCGCCCGGTTTGCGAACAACATTGTGTTGCTGTGCGAGGGATTCGCGTCCCATCGAGACGATTTGTCCGTGCGGTGGTCCGATTACGGTCGTTACGTCCGTGGGTTGCTCGCCCGCGGCGCGTTGTTCACCGGTGCCGACTATGTACAGGCCAAGAAAATCGCCGCCGCATTTCGTGGGGAAGCCGCCGACGCGTTGCGCGACTGCGACGTGCTCGCGATGCCGACCATGCCCACCGGTGCCCGGCTGCTCGACGAGACCGATCCCACGATGATGGACCGTTGGTCGAGCGCGTCCTTCACTCCACAATGGAATCTCACCGGGTTCCCCGCGTGTGCGCTGCCGGTCGGCTACGACGGCGCGGGAATGCCGGTATCCCTTCAGCTGACGGGAAAACCGTTCGACGAAGCCGCAGTGCTGCGGGTCGCCGATGCCTACCAGCGGCGCACCGAATTCCACCTGGCCGCCCCGGATCTCTAGGAGACAATGATGTCTGACAACCCAGCTTCTGGCGCCAACCGTGCGGTGGCCACGAGCCCGTACGGGCCGGACGACCAGATCGGGCGACTCAACCTGATGACCGCGGAATCACGCGCCGCGGTGCTGAGCCGGATCGATCCCACCCAGATGTTCGACCTGTCGGTGGACTATTTCATCGGTATGCCGTCGTGGCAGATGATCGGCGACCCGGCGTACCAGATCTGGATGACGCACACCCCGCACGGCACGGTGAACGAGGGCCTGCCGGGTATTTCGAAGGACATGACCGAGTACGTCAGCTATTCCGGCGATTCGATCCTGATGTACACCCACACCGGCACGCATATCGACACGCTCAACCACTACGGCTACCACGGCAAGATCTACAACAATTTCACCGAACGCGAGCACCTCGGGTCGCGGCACTGGCAGGTGTCCGGCGCGGACAAGATGCCGCCCATCGTCGCCCGCGGGGTACTGCTCGATTTCGCCGCGCTGCGCGGGGTCGACATGCTCCCGGACCGCTACGGCATCACGCCCGACGATATCGACGAATGCCTTGCCGCGCAGGGGATCGACCTGCAGGTGGGCGACGTCGTGCTCGTACGGACCGGTCGGATGCGCGAGTGGCCGGACCACGTGGCGTGGGGCGAAAACCCGCCCGGGCTCACCCGAGCCGCCGCGGTGCATCTGGTGGAGCGAGGTGCCATGATCGTCGGCTCGGACACCATTTGTGTCGAGCAGGGTCCGGCCACCGATGACGACAACTACACGCCGGTACACACCTATTTGCTCGCGGAGGCGGGCGCGCCGCTGATCGAAGCCCTCGATCTGGAGGAAGTTGCCGCGGCGCGGGTGTATGAATTCGGGTTCTTCGCCGCGTGCCTGCGGTTGCGTGGCGCGACCGGGTCGCCGCTGCGCCCGTGGGTGTTCCCGTTGCGCAAGAACTGACCAGAGGAGAACGAAGTGCGAGACGCAGTAATCGTCCAGGCAGTGCGATCCCCGCTCGGCAAACGGGCGGGCGCGTTGTCCGGCGTCCATCCGGCGGACCTGTCCGCGCAGGTGCTCCAGGCCCTCGCCGCTCGGTCCGAAGTGGACCCGGCCGCAGTGGACGACGTGGTGTGGGGCTGTGTCGGCCAGGTCGGCGAACAGACTTTCGACATTGCCCGCACGGCGGTGCTGTCGGCGGGGTGGCCGGAATCAGTTCCGGGTACCACGGTTGATCGTCAGTGCGGTTCTTCCCAGCAGGCGATTTCATTTGCGGCCGCCGGGGTGATCGCGGGGCATTACGACGTCGTCGTTGCCGGTGGCGTCGAATCGATGTCGCGCGTGCCGATGGGGAGTTCTTACGGGGAACAGACGCCGATCGGTGAGTTGTACGCGAAGCGGTACGGGCCGGGAATGCCGAATCAGGGCCTTGGTGCGGAACAGATCGCCCGCGAATGGTCGTTCTCCCGCCGCGACCTTGACGAGTATGCGGTCCGTTCGCATCAGCGTGCCGCGGTGGCCGCTTTCGACGCGGAGATCGTCGGAATCGAGACGCCGGACGGAAGGGTGACCACGGACGAGGGAATCCGGCCGGACAGCACCGTCGAGACCCTGGCCGGCCTGCGGACTCCGTTCCTGGAAGGCGGGGTCGTCAGTGCCGGTAACGCGTCGCAGATCAGCGACGGTTCGGCCGCGCTGCTGATCACGACGTCGGAAATCGCCGCGAGCCACGGCTGGCAGCCGCTCGTCCGCGTGCACACGGCGGTGGTCGCGGGCAGCGACCCGAACATCATGCTCACCGGCCCGATCCCGGCGACTGCCAAGGCGCTCGCGAAGTCCGGGCTGAACATCGGCGACATCGGCGCCTTCGAGGTGAACGAGGCGTTCGCGTCGGTGCCGCTCGCGTGGCAGGCCGAGTTCCACGCGCCGGAGGAAGCGCTGAACCCGCTCGGCGGCGCGATCGCGCTCGGGCATCCGCTCGGCGGGTCCGGCGCGCGGATCGCGACCACGCTGGTCCACCACATGGTCGACCGCGGCATCCGGTACGGCCTCCAGACGATGTGCGAGGGCGGTGGCCAGGCCAACGCCACCATTTTCGAGCTGGTGGCATGACGCGGCATTTTGCCGACATCGCCGAGTTCTGTGCTTCGGTGGGAGAAGATCTCGGTACCGGCGATTGGTTCGAAATCACGCAGGACCGGATCGATGCCTTCGCCGAGACCACCGAGGACCGGCAGTGGATTCACGTCGATCGGGAACGGGCCGAGGCGGGTCCGTACGGGACGCCGATTGCGCACGGATATCTCACGCTTTCCCTGCTGCCGATGCTCGGCCGGGGAATCTTCACCGTCGGCGGCGTTCGGATGTCGGTCAATTACGGGCTGAATCGGGTGCGATTCCCGCAAGCGGTCGCCGTCGGGTCCAGGATTCGTGCGCACGCCAAGCTGATCAGTGTCGCTCCGGGAACGCAGGCGGTGATCGGGTACACGGTCGAAATCGCCGGGCAGAAGAAACCTGCCTGCGTCGCCGAAAGCGTGCGGTTGCTGGTGCCGAATCGAGAACAGGAGTTGTCTTGATGGGTCGTTATGACGGACGGGTCGCGGTGATCACCGGCGGCGCCCGCGGAATCGGGGTCGGTATTGCCACCCGGCTGGCGGTGGAGGGCGCGTCGATTGCGCTCGTCGACCTCGACGAGGCTGCAGCACAGGAGGCCGCCGCGGAGCTGCCGTTGTCGGGATCGGCGAAAGCGGTGGCGATCGGTGCCGACATCAGCGACGCCGCCGCGGTCGAGCACGCAGTGGACCGCGTGGTCACCGAGCTGGACGGCGTGCACGTGCTGGTGAACAACGCCGGGATCACGCGGGACAATCTGCTGGGCAAGATGTCCGATGAGGACTGGGACCGGGTGCTGGGCGTGCATTTGCGCGGCGCGTTCCTGATGAGCCGGGCCGTGCAGAAATACTTCATCGAGCAGCGGTACGGCAAGATCCTCAATCTCTCCAGCACTTCCGCGCTCGGCAAACGCGGGCAGGTGAACTACGCGACCGCGAAAATGGGTCTGCAGGGCTTCACCCGTTCCCTCGGGATCGAGCTGGGCCCGCACGGCATCACGGTGAACGCCATTGCACCCGGGTTCATCGTGAGCGAGATGACGGATGCGACGGCGGTACGGCTGAAAATGAGCGTCGACGAGTTCCGCAGGCTGGGTGCGGAAAAGAACCCGGTGAAGCGCGTCGGGCAGCCGGAAGACGTCGCGGCGGCGGCCGCATTCCTGTGCAGTGACGAAGCTTCCTACATCACCGGGCAGACGTTGTACGTCGACGGCGGCGCCAAGTTGTAAAAGAATCTCGAAACGGCCGGCGGCGTAAATCGGCCCATCCGCAGCGGGGAATGGCTCTTTCCGGGCACCGGTGCGGCTTAGCGTGAACCTCCCAGATCAGAGAGGTTCGCCATGATCGCTTCCCGAATCCGGCGCACGAAACGATCGACGCGGCTCGCGGTCCTCGCGTGTTCCGTGCTGTCGCTGGTGGCCTGCTCTTCGCCCGCTCAGACCGACAGCGCCCGGCCCGCCGCCGCGGGGTCCGGGAACATCCAGCAGCTGCTCGGCCCGGCGAACAAGTTCGTGGCCCCCGGTCCCGCACTGGACCTGAGCTCACTCGCCGGGAAGAGCCTGTGGTTCGTCCCGATCTCCGCGGAGATCCCGGTACTCGCAGTGGATCTGAAGGCACTGCAGGACGCGGCCAAGGCGCTGAAGATGTCGGTGCAGGTGTGCGACGGGAAGCTGAGCCCGGCCAGCGCGGCGGCGTGCATCAACTCGGCCGTTTCCGCGGGTGCGGCGGGGATCGTCACCGACGGCGTCGACATCCGGGCGGTGAAGACCGCCGTGGACAACGCCGCCGCGCACAATCTGCCGATACTGGCCGGCGGGCAGGTCGGCACCGACACCGCCAATCTGCGGTACTTCGACCTCGGCGACATCGAGGCGCAAATCGCTGCGGCGCAATGGATCATCGCCGATTCCGGCGGCAAAGGGAATGTGCTGATCACCGAGGACACCGACGATCCCGGCGCCGCACACGCGATCGAAGCGGGCAGCAAGGCGACGTTCACCAAGGACTGTCCTCATTGTCCGGTCACTGTGGTCACTTACACCACCGGCACGGTCAACCGGCTCAGCACCCTCGTGAGTTCCGCCTTGCTGCGTAACCACGACATCGACTATGCCCTTGCGAACTTCGACTTCCTGATCCCGATGATGGTCACCGGTGCCCGTACCGCGAATCCGAGCGCGAAGATCAAGTTCGTCGGGATCGAGGCAGCGCTGAGCTCGATGCAGCTGGTGAAATCCGGCGGACAGGCCGCGGATGCGGCAGTCAACCGGAATTACGGGGGCTGGGCGGCCATGGATGCCATGCTCCGGCTGCTGCTGGGTAAACCGGCCCCCACCACGAACTTCCTGCCGGTGCGGGTGTTCGACAAGACCAACATCGACGCCATCGGCCCGCTCACCAACGAGGCCGCGCTGGAAGGCAGCTGGTTCGGCCCGGTCGAGTACCCGCAGCAGTTCCGCAAGCTGTGGGGCATCAATGGCTGACCCGGCGCCGCGGCTCGAGCTGCACGGCGTGTCGAAGACGTTCGGGCACCGCCGTGTCCTGTCCGATGTGGACCTGACGGTGCGCGCCGGGGAGATCCACGGCGTGGTCGGCCAGAACGGGTCCGGCAAGTCGACGCTGGCCAAGGTCATCTCCGGCTACCACGCCCCGGACCACGGCGCCCGGCTCGCCATCGACGGTACGCCGGTCCCGTTCCCGTTGCGGCTGCCCGACTTGCATGCCGCCGGAGTGTCCATTGTGTACCAGGATCTCGGCATCCTGCCGGACCGGACGGTGACGTCGAACGTCCGGATCGGCGCCATGCAGGGCCGGGGGATCAGCCGCCGCATCGACTGGCCGCGCGAACGCGGGTATGCCGCCCGCACACTGGACCGGCTGGGCTATGCGGGCAGCATGGACCAGCTCGCGCAGCATCTGTCCGAAGCGGACCGGGCGCGGGTCGCGATCGCCCGCGCACTGCAGAACCACCCGGCCGGACGCGGACTGATCGTCCTGGACGAGTCGACCAGAGCGTTGTCGCCGGGCGCATTGGCCGAGTTCTACGCGACACTTCGTTCTCTGGTGCGCGAAGGAACGTCCGTGCTGTTGATCGCCCACGGCCTCGACGAAGTGATCGAATACTGCGACCGGGTGTCCGTGCTCCGCGACGGCCGTTGTGTTGCGTCCGGAGTGGACACTGAGGGCCTGTCGGAAGCGACCCTGGCCGTCACGATGCTCGGTGACGCACTGGCGGATTTCCACCGCCCGGAAAGGGAAATCGGCGAACCCGGCGACATTCGGATCGACGGGCTGCTCGGTGCCGGATTGACCGAACCACTGTCGCTCGACCTGGCTCGCGGCGAGATCGTCGGCCTCACCGGCATGCCCGGGTCGGGATTCGATACGGTCACCTATTTGCTCGGCGGTGCATTGCCTGCGTCCGGGAAACTTGTCGTGGATGGAAAAGAACTGCGCCGGACCGGATCGGCACTCGCGCGTCGCGGGGTCGTGCTCGTGCCGGGTCAGCGCATGGTGGAAGGGCTCGGCGCAGAACAGTCCATTCGCGACAACGTCGTGCTTCCGTGGCTGCCGAACCGTTCCCGGAAATGGTCGGTCGGCCGGTGGCGCGACACCGCGACGAACTCGACGATCAAGAAATTCGGCGTCGTACCGGCGAATCCGGCGGCGAATGTCGGCACGTTGAGCGGAGGCAACCAGCAGAAAGTCCTGCTCGGCAAATGGCTGGCCGAGAATCCGCGGCTGCTGCTGGTTAACGAGCCCACGCAAGCGGTGGACGTCGGCGCGCGGCGCGACATTCTCGAAGCGCTGCACCGCGTTGCCGAATCCGGGACCGCCATCCTGCTCGCCTCCGCCGAAGCGAGCGACCTGTCCGCGCTGTGCGACCGAGTCCTGGTGTTCGGCCAAGGCCGCGTCGCCACTGTCCTGAATGGACCAATCTCCGCGCACGACATTCTCGACGCGACCTGGACGGAGCCCGCCAGATGACCGACGAAGCACTCGAAATCACGCGCGTTCCGCACGCAACCCCGGCCCTCCTGCGCGCCGGTGGGGCAGTGCTCGGCCGCGGTTCCCTCGTGGTCACCTGGGCAGTACTGGTCGCCGTTTTCGCGGCCACCAACGGCGCGGTATTCCTGCAAGCCGGAACCTTCCAGACGATTTTCAGCTCACCCGTGCACCTCGTATTCCTTTCGCTCGCCTTGGTCGTGACGTTCATGGTCGGCGAATTCGACCTGTCGGTGTCCGCGACCATGGGATTGGCGGGCACGCTCACCGCATTGCTGAGCGTGAACCACGGCCTCGACCCATGGCTGTCCAGCCTGATCGCCATTGCCGCGACCGCCGGAATCGGTGCGATCAATGCAATCCTGATCGTGGTGGTCGGGGTCAACGCCATTGTGGTCACCCTCGGCATGGGCACGCTGCTCGGCGGAGTCGCGTTGTGGCTGACCAATCTGAACACCGTGCAGGGTCTGCATTCGTCGTTCACCACTGCGTTCAACGGCACTCTCGGCGGACTGTCCCATTCGTTCTACTATGGACTCGCGGCGACTGTCCTCGTGGCGTACGTGCTCGCGAAAACCCCACTGGGACTGCGGATGTCGTTCGTGGGCACCAACCGCGAGGTCGCGCGTCTCGCGGGTGTCCAGGTGCACCGGATCCGGATGGGTTCGTACGTGGCGTCCGGGGTGTTCTGCGGGATCGCCGGGGTCACGCTCGCCGCCTCCCTCGGCGGGTACGACCCGGCGACCTCGCAGACGTACCTGCTCCCCGCGTTCGCCGCGGTGTTCCTCGGCACCGCGGCGATCCAGCCCGGCCGCTTCAACGCGCTCGGTGCGGTGATCGCGATCTACTTCCTGCAGACCGGCATCGTCGGGCTGCAACTGGCGGGTGTGACGGGCTGGATCCAGGACGCGTTCTACGGCGGTTCCCTCGTACTGGCGGTGACCATCTCGACGTTGATCCGGCGGCGCGTCAGTACGTAGGCACTTTGAGGTACCGGATCGCGTCCTCCAGCGCGATCTGGACCCGCGCGTACACACGGGGGTTGAGCAGCACGGTGCCGTCGAAATCCCCGCCGGAGGCGAAGATCGCGACCGGCAACGTCAGTGCCTGGAAGAAGCCGAACAGCGGCCGCAGCGCGTGCTCCAGCACGAGCGCGTGGTGGTCGCCGCCGCCGGTCGCGACCAGCAGCACCGGCTTGCCGGCCAGCGCGTACTGCTCGACGAGGTCGAAGAAATGCTTGAACATCCCGGGGTACGACCCGCGGAACACCGGTGTCGCGGCGATCAGCAGGTCGGCTTCCTCGACGCGCCGCAGCGCTTCTTCCACCTCCGGCGAAACGTCCTCGCGCTCGATCGCCCCAGCGAACCCAGGGCCGAGGCGGTACACGTCGACCCGCGACGGCACAATGGCGGTCATGCGATTGAGCGCGTCGAGAATGACGTCGACGAGCCCCATCGTCTTCGACGGCCGGCTCGGGCTCCCGTTGACGACCACCACCCGCAGCCCGCTCATACCGTTTCCTTAGTCCGCGCCGCAACCTCGCGCCGCACGACCGGAGCCACCTCGGTGCCGAGCCGCTCGATGGCTTCGAGGTGCTCCTTCTGCGGCAACCCGCCGAAGCCCATCTGGATCAGCGCGCGGTTCAGCCCGTACAACTCGTGGTACGCGAGGAGCTTGTCGATGATTTCCTGCGAGCTGCCCACCAGCAGCCCGGACCCCGGCGACGACTGCGCGTCGAACGCGGACCGCGGGAGCATCATTCCCTCGCCGCGCTGGTGGTTGTTCTCAAGCATTCCCTGGGCGAAGTAGGGGTACATGAGGTCGCGCGCGTCCTGGCTGGTGCGCCCGACATACCCGTGGACGTTGATGCTGATCGGCAGCGCATCTGCGTCGTGCCCGGCTGCTGTCGCGGCTTCCCGGTACAGCGCAACGGTTTGCTCGTGCAGCGTCATCGGCCCGAGCAGTAACGCGAGCGCCATCGGCAGCCCGCGCTGCCCGGTACTGACCGCCGACGCAGGTGACCCGCCGACCCCGACCCAGATCGGCAGCGTGTCCCCGTCGGCCCGCGGCCCGATGTCGGCGTTGACCAGCGGCGCGCGGAAGCGACCCTGCCAGGTGATCGGGTTCTGCGCGCGGATGGCGAGCAGCAGGTCGAGCTTCTCGCGGAAGAGGTCGGCGTAATCCCGCAGGTAGTATCCGAAGAGCGGGAACGATTCGGTGTACGACCCGCGGCCCGCGATGATCTCCGCGCGCCCGGCCGAGAGCAGGTCGATGGTGGCGAACTGCTCCCAGACGCGCACCGGATCGTCCGAGCTCAGGACGGTGACGGAACTGGTCAGCCGGATCCGCTCGGTCCGCTCGGCAGCCGCCGCGAGCAGAATCGCGGGCGCCGACCCGGCGAAGTCGGTCCGATGATGCTCGCCGACCCCGAACACGTCGAGCCCGACCTGGTCCGCGAGCCGCGCCTGCTCGATCGTCTCGCGAACCCGCTGCCGCGGCGAGGGCAGGTCCCCGGTGACCGGGTCCCTGGTCAGCTCGCCGAATGTCATGATGCCGATTTCGAAGGCCATTGCTCCTGCTCCCTCTCTATTGCCGTCCCGGATTAACCTGCCTGCGCAGACAACTATTTCCGCCGGTGACCCGGATCACCCGCCCGGCGGACGGCCCGGCTACCGTGTCCGGTATGGCAAGCCTGCGGGACCTGGAACAGGAGGCGTGGAGCGGTTTCCTGCGCACGCACGACCGCTTGTGGCGGCAGCTGGCGGCCGGGCTGGCGGAGCTGAACGTGAGCATGGCGGAGTACAGCGTGCTGGCCCTGCTGGACAACGCGGGCACGGCGGGCCTGCGAATGTCGGACCTGGCCGAACAACGCCTGATGTCCACCGGCGGCTTCACCCGCCTCGCCGACCGCCTGGTGAGCCGGAACCTGATCGAACGCCGCCAGTCGGAGGTCGATGCCCGCAGCTATGAGGCCGTGATCACCTCGGCGGGCCGGGCTCTGATGCGCAAAGCCCGCCGTCGGCACCACGAGGACCTGCGGTCTCTCTTTTTCGGCCACCTGGATGACGACCAGCTCCGGTTCTTGGCCCGGATCTGGCGGGATTTGGATTGAGCCCCGGGTGCCGATGGTGGGTGAGTGAAGGGGTGGAGTTCGATCGCTGCGCCGCTCCGTGCACCCGGTCCGCCGCGTGACTCGCTTTGTCCGGTCGCTGTGCCCCGCCCGGTCCTGACCGCATTTACCTGCTCGGCCAGCCTCGTCCAGCGTGCCCGCGCGGCCGACTGCCCCCCGCCCGGTCCCGTATGGCTGGGTCGCGGCCGCTCGGCTGCGCGGCGGACTGCCCGCCCGGTCCCGTCTGACCGGTCGAGCGCGTCCACCCTGCCCAACCCATCCCACCACCACCCCACCCAGCTCAGGCGAAATGTCCGGTTTTCGACCATGGGCGGTTGTCCCCCGCTGGTGAACTGCGCATGCTGGACTGCTACTCGGCAGGAGCAGGGGAAGCGGTATGCACCAGCGCAGCGTTGCGGTCCGGTGGTCGGCGGGCGAGGTGCCCGGGGTGGTGCGGTCCGGGCCGTTTCACCGGGCGCTCGCGGAGGCGGTCGACCGGCGCGGGCTGTCGCTGTCCCGGCTGCGTGCGCACCTGGCTGCGCACGGGGTTTCGGTGGCCGAGTCGACCTTGAGCTACTGGCAGCGTGGTCTGCGGAGCCCGTCGACGCCCCGGTCGCTTGACGTCGTCCGTGCGCTCGAAGCGGTGCTTGGCCTTCCCCCGGACAGCTTGGTCGTCCTCATCGGCCCGCACCGTTCCGGGGTCGAGGTGGACCGGCGTCCGTCGCTGCCGGAGCTTCAGCACAGCTGGGCGGAAACGTGTGCGCTACGGGAAGAGCTGTGTGCGACGCCGGGCGCTTCGGAAAACGCAGACCTCGACGTCGCGACCGTCGTGGACGAGCTCGCCCTCGGTGCGGAGGGCCGGACCGAGGAAATCTCGTCGACGATGGTCGTCCGTGCGCGGCGGCCGGGGCCGGACAGTTTCCTCGTGACCCACCAAGACGAGGACGGCAGTGACGTCACCGCAACGACGATCGTCGCCGTGGACGGGTGCCGGGTCGGGCGGGTGCGGCGGAGTGTCCAGTCGGCGGGGATGGTGTTCGAGCTGCTTTTCGACCGGAGCCTGGCGGCGGGCGAGACCCACACGTTCGGCTTCACCTTGCGCCCGGCGGCTTCCGTTCGCCCGGACAGTTTTCACCGCATCGTGCGGTCGAGGATGTCGGCGTACCTGTTGCGGCTCCATTTCGACCCGGCCGCGCTGCCCGCCCGCTGCCTTCGCACCATCCGGCCGAGAGAGGATCTCGCTCCGCTGGTACGAGAACCGCTGTTCTGCGCCCCGGGCACCACGGCAAGCGCGTATTTCGAGGAGCTGGGGGTGGGAATCGCCGGAGTTGACCTGATCTGGGACTGACGCAGCTCACCTCGGACCGGCCCGCTTCTTCACCCGCCGCCGCACCGTCAGCGTCGCGGCCAGCACCGCCGCGGCGCCGAGTACCACCAGCCCGGTCGTCAGCGGACCAGCAGGTCCGGCATCCGAGCGCACGACGTTCTGCTTGAACCCGATGCCGCCGTTGCGCTGGTACTCCGAGCCCGGCAGCTTGTCCGCGTAACGGTCGTGGACCTGGCGCTGATAGTCGGCCAGCGGGACGAACTGCCCCACCGGCGTCTGCGGCAGACTCGCCTGCAACAGCACGACCCCCGTCGGGCCGAGGTCGTACCACCCGTTGATCTGGGGTTCGTTCAGCAGTACCGAACCGGGGCGCAGCCGGGTGCTCAACGTCTCCTCGTCGTTGCCGGACAACACATTCCCGACCACCCATCCGCCCGGCGCGCGGTTGTCCGGCGCCGCGCGGAGGGTGTCTTTCGCGCCGGTGTCCGCGGTGGCGGTCACCGCGACGGAGCGCAGCACTCCGGCCGGGGCGCCGGGGTCGCCCGTGACGAAGCCGGGACTGAGCGTGTACACCGGAATTCCGGTGCCGGAGACCGTGATCCGGCCGGGGTCGGTGCGGCCGACCTGCCGGAAGTTCGACTTGGCGAAGCTGATCGCACGCGCCGTGCTCGCGGCGTGCACCGCGGCGGCGAGGTCCTGCGCCGAGGGCGGGGTGACCCAGGCCCCCGCCGCCGCGGTGGTTGCGGCGGGCAGCAGCGCCGCGATCGCGGTGGTGACACTCATGGCGAACTTCCGGCAGATCGTGCCCATGGCGGCCGCTCAGCCCTTCCGGATGTTGACGACGGTGTCGTTCCACCTGAACTGGGCGTTGCTTTGGTACTGGTGGTAGTCCCAGGTCTGGTAGCGCTGGAAGGACGGCCACGGGTCGCCGACCATGATCGACTGGTTCGCGCTGTCGTACCCGTAGATCACCTCGGCGTGGCCGCCGCCCGAGGTCCAGTAGATGCCGGTGAGGTTGAGGATTCCGGAGTCGACCTGGTTCTGGATCGAGGAGTAGCTGATCGGCCCGCCCGCGTCCTGCGCGGAGAACCCGGTGCCCTGGAACCCTTGCACGATCTCGTAGATCTGCGCGGCCTCGTTCGGGCAGTACCCGGACATGGCGCCTTTGCCTGCCGCGCAGAAGTCCTCCTGGGAGGCGCTGCCGCCCTGGGACTGTTCGATGCTGGCGCCGTCGGCGGCCCAGCACCACTGGTCGTTCTGCTGGACCTGCTGGCTGTATTCGAGCTGGTTCGCTGCTTGCACCGCCCGGGATGCCCGAGCCGCACCCAGCGGCTGGACCTCTCGAACCTGCGTGTGGGTAGCGGTTTTCTCGAGCCCGTGCGGCCGGCTGACGTCACCGTTGGACGTCGCCGACGCAACACCGGGTACCAGCGCGACGGCGAGCGCCGCCGCGCCGGTCGCGAACGTGATCCGGACGGTCCGCCGGGTAGGTCGGTAGTCCATCGAATCTCCTTGTGCCAGAGGGGAAGGGGAGCTGGATCACTGTGTGCGCACCCGTTCCGGCCGGGCAATGCCCCGGCTGCCCGGTGTGAGCGTTCACAGCCCCGTTCGCCGTGTCCACGACCGGCACCTTGGTGACGTCTTCGCAATATTCACAGCTCGTTCACCGCACATGAACCACGCGGACGGCGGTCCGCGGCCCGGATGCCGTCGTCGGCTACATTCGAAGGCATGCCGGACACGCAGTACGAAGACCTGCTTCAGCACGTGCTCGACACGGGCGCCCGGAAGGAGGACCGCACCGGTACCGGGACGCGGTCGGTCTTCGGGCACCAGCTGCGCTACCGCCTGTCCGACGGCTTTCCGCTGGTCACGACCAAAAAAGTGCACTTCCGCTCGATCGCCTACGAGCTGCTGTGGTTCCTGCGCGGCGACGCGAACGTCACGTGGCTGAAGGAGCACGGCGTCACGATCTGGGACGAGTGGGCCGCGCCGGACGGCGACCTCGGCCCGGTCTACGGGGTGCAGTGGCGCTCGTGGCCGACCCCGGACGGTGGACACATCGACCAGATCAGCGAGGTACTGCGCACGCTGCGTGACAACCCCGACTCGCGGCGGATCATCGTGTCCGCCTGGAACGTCGCGGACATCCCGCGGATGGCGCTTCCGCCGTGCCACGCGTTCTTCCAGTTCTACGTGGCCGACGGCAAGCTGTCCTGCCAGCTGTACCAGCGCAGTGCCGACCTCTTCCTCGGCGTGCCGTTCAACATCGCGAGCTACGCGCTGCTCACGCACCTGATCGCGGCCCAGGTCGGCCTCGGCGTCGGCGACTTCGTGTGGACCGGCGGCGACTGCCACATCTACGACAACCATGTCGAGCAGGTCCGCACCCAGCTCGCCCGCGAGGCGCGGCCGTTCCCGTCGCTGAGCCTCCAGCCCGCGGACAGCCTGTTCGACTACACCTACGAGCACTTCGCGGTCGAGGGCTACGACCCGCACCCCGGCATCAAGGCTCCGGTGGCAGTGTGAGCAGTGTGAGCAGTGTGAGCAGTGTGATCGGGCTGATCTGGGCGCAGTCGGCGAACGGCGTCATCGGCCGCGACGGCGCGTTGCCGTGGCATCTGCCGGAGGACATGAAGCGCTTCCGCAGCCTGACCGCAGGGTCGACCGTGCTGATGGGGCGCCGCACGTGGGAGTCGCTGCCGCCGCGGTTCCGTCCGCTGCCGGGCCGGCGCAACCTCGTGCTGTCCCGCACGCCGCAGGACGGGGTCGAGACGTTCCCCGACCTGGCCAAGGCGCTCGCCGCGGCGACCGGCGACGTGTGGGTGATGGGCGGCGCGGCGGTGTACCGGGAGGCGCTGCCGTTCGCGGACCGGATCGAGGTGACGGAACTCCGCGAGCACTTCGAAGGCGACGTCCAAGCCCCGGAAATCGGCCGCGAGCCGGACTCGGCCGGGGAATGGCAGGAGTCGGCGTCCGGGCTGCATTACCGATTCCTCACCTGGCACTGATCTCGGACCGCCGGAAGTAGCGGACACTCCCTGGCCGCTATTGCTGCGAGGCTTCAGTCGGGTTACCGGAACTGAGGAGAGATCATGGCTGTGAATGCCGTCGTCCATTTGAATTTTCACGGCGAGGCGCGAGAGGCGCTGGAATTCTATCGGTCGGTATTCGGGGGTGAAGTCCGTGTCGCGACGTACGGTGATCTGGGCATGCCTGCGGACGCGCCCGGTGCGGGTAACGTCGTCTTCGGGCAGGTCGTCGGGGAGAACGGGTTTCGCGTGATGGCCTACGACGTTCCTGGCGAAGCTGTCGCATCCCCGGCGGGCCGGACCACCCGGAAAAACGGAATGACCGTCACCACGGAGAAGTTCTTCCTTTCGGTGCAAGGGGAATCCGTCGAGGAGGTCGGCGAATTCTGGAAGAAACTGTCGGATGGCGGGACGGTCATCGAGGAATACGGTCCCGCGCAGTGGGCTCCGGCATTCGGAATGCTGACGGACCGATTCGGGGTCACCTGGGTGCTCGACGTCGCGGCTTGACCGGCCCGGTCGCCTGTCCGGGATGATGGCGGCCGTGGAGACCGAACGATTGCGGTTGCGCCGGTTCACCGAGGCGGACGTCGAGCGCTTGGCCGAGCTTGACAGCGACCCCCGGGTGATGCGCTTCCTCACCGGCCGCCCGACCTCGCGCGCCGAGATCGAGCGCGAGGTCTTGCCCACGATACTGCGCGACTACGAGCGGGGACCGGCCGGTCGCTGGGCAGCCGAGGAACGCTCGAGCGGAGCGTTCCTCGGCTGGTTCGCCCTCCAGCCCCCGGAGGACGGTGGCACGAGTGAGCTGGAACTCGGTTACCGGCTCCGTGCCGCCGTCTGGGGTCGCGGGTACGCGACGGAGGGTGCCCGCGCGTTGGTCCACAAAGGATTCTCGGACCTGGGCGCGGGGCGCGTGTGGGCCCAGACGATGGCGGTGAACACCGCTTCCCGGCGGGTGATGGAAAAGGCCGGGCTGAGCTATGTCCGCACTTTCCATCTGCATTTCGACGATCCGCTTCCGGGCACGGAACACGGGGAGGTCGAATACGCCCTCACCCGGGAAGCGTGGGCGGCCGCATGAACGGGAGGAAAGCATGAACCGTGACGTAGTGATCGTCGGGGGTGGGCACAACGGTCTCGCGGCTGCGGCGTACCTCGCCCGTGCCGGGCTGCGCGCCTTGCTCCTCGAGCGGCTGCCCCGGCTCGGCGGCGCGGCGATCAGCTCGGCACCCTTTCCCGGCGTGCCCGCGCGGCTTTCGCGTTACTCGTACCTCGTGTCCATGCTCCCGGATTCCGTTGCCCGCGAACTGGATCTCGACGTGCAGCTGCGGTCGCGCGCCACTGCGTCATACACCCCGGCTGTCCGCGACGGACGCCACCTCGGGCTGTACGTCGAGCGCGAGGAAGGAGCGGCGACCCGTGCGTCGTTCCGCGCGCTGACCGGAGGTGACGACGAGTACGACGCGTGGCGTCGGTTCTACGCCCAGATGGCGGACGTGGCGAAGGTGGTCGCGCCGACGTTCACCGAGCCGCTCCCAGCCGAATCCACGCTACGGGCCCAGATCGACGACGACCTCTGGCGCGCGCTGGTCGAGCGCCCGCTCGGGGAGGTCATCGAGCAGCGGTTCGCCGACGACCTCGTGCGGGGCGTGGTCGCGACCGACGGGTTGATCGGCATTTTCCGTGACCTGCACGACCCGTCGCTCGCGCAGAACCGGTGCTTCCTCTACCACCTCGCCGGAAACGGGACCGGGGAGTGGCGGGTCCCGGTCGGTGGCATGGGCAAGGTCAGCGAGGCGCTGGCGCGGGCGGCCGCCGAGGCCGGGGCGGAGCTGCGCACCGACGCCCGGGTCGACCACATCGACCCCGGTGGCGAGGTGGTGTGGCACGACGGCTCCGGGCTGCGTAGCGTGCACGCTCGTTACGTGCTGGCCAATGTCGCGCCGTGGACGTTGCAGCGGTTGCTCGGGCAGCCGGAACCGGAGACCAAGCCGGAGGGCTCGCAGGTAAAGATCAACTTCTTGGTGTCGCGGCTGCCGAAGCTACGCAGTGGAGACGATCCGCGCACGGCGTTCGCGGGTACGTTCCACGTTGCCGAGGGCTACTCCCAGCTGCAGATCGCGCACGCCGAAGCCGCGCAAGGCCGGATCCCGTCGACGCCGCCCGGCGAGCTGTACTGCCACTCGCTGACCGACGATTCGCTGCTCGGCGACTTGTCTGCCGCGGGCGTCCACACCTTGACCTACTTCGGCCTGCACCTGCCTGCGGCGCTCTTCGCCGGTGACCATGCGAAACGCAAAGAGGAGGCGACCAGCCGGGCCATTGCGGCCATCGACGCGTACCTGGCCGAGCCGCTGATGGACTGCGTGCTGCGTGCCCCGGACGGCCGCCCGTGCGTCGAAGTCAAGACGCCCCAGGACGTCGAAGCAGACCTGGCCATGCCTGGCGGGCACATCTTCCACGGTGACCTGAGCTGGCCGTGGGCCACCGAGCCGCTGGACACCCCGGCCCGGCGATGGGGAGTGGAAACGCCGCATCCGACCGTACTGCGGTGCGGGTCCGGCGCCCGCCGAGGCGGCGCGGTCAGCTGCCTCGGCGGGCACAATGCGGCCAGGGCAGTCCTCGAACTCGCCGGTTCATGAAAGCAGTACAGGTACCGCCAGCCAACCGGTCCTAGACGGCTTCGAGGACGAAGAACAGAAAGCTCAAGAACGCACCGGAGGGAAACTTCCCCAGCTCCTCCGGGAAAAGCTCGCGGGCTTCCGGAGCCGGGGGTGGTTCGCTGATCACCGCGGTGCGGAACCCGGCTGTGGTGAAGGCGTCCGTCATTGCGTGCAGGGGGCGGTGCCAGTAGGTGAGCACCGCTTCCTGGCCGTTGAACGTGTACTCCTCGGACCATTTGGTGGTACCGAAGTAGCTGGCCTCGGGGTGGACCATCTTCAGGAGGATCGGATGGTTGACCGCCACGATCAGGCGTCCGCCGGGCTTCAGGACGCGTCGTAGCTCGGCCAGTGGGGCGGTCCAATCCTCCAGGTAGTGCAGCACCAGGGCCGCGACGACATCGTCGAAGGCACCATCGGGGTAGGGGAGCGGCTGGGCGATGTCGGCGACCCGGAGGTCGGTCTCGGTGCCGAGGCGCTGCCGCGCAAGCTCGATCATCTTCGCGCTGCGGTCGAAACCGGACACGACGGCACCCCGCTCGCGGAGCGCCGCGGTCACGGCACCGGGGCCGCATCCGGCGTCGAGAATCCGCCGGTCGGCGACGTTGCCGGCCAGGTTCACGATGGCGGGCCGGGCGTAGTAGGCGTTGATGAGACTGGTCTCGTTCTCGACGGTGTAAGCCTCGGCGAAGGTGTCGTAGTCGTTTGCGACAGAGTTCTCGGCCATGGTTGCCATGGTGCCCACGGATCTCCCGGCTCGCCACGAGGTCCCGCAGGAGCGCCTCAGCGAGACGAGTCGAGGACGCTCGCCACGAAGTCCGCCTTGCCTTCCGTGTACGCCTCACGGTCGTGCCCGCTTTGCTGCGCCAGACGACGTTTGAGGTCCGCATACCGCTGCGCGAGGCGAGCGTCGCTGCGGAGTGCGTCGCGGAAGGTGAGCTGGTCGGTCCACCGCTGGTGTCCGGTCTGGATCAGGTGCAGATGCGCCTCGCGTCGCTGCCCCGACGCGTCCGGTTTGACGAAGAAACGCCGCCACGGTCGCAGGTCCAGCTCCGGCGGCACATAGCACCAGCCCGCCGCAGCGAGTCGATCCGCTGCTTCCTCGACCGCCGTGTCCAGATCAGCCACGGTGACCATCAGGTCCACGATCGGCTTCGCCGCCAGGCCGGGGACAGCCGTCGACCCGATGTGCTCGACCCGATCCACCAGCCACGGTGCGAGCAGATCGCTCAACTGCTCGCGCTCCACCGACGCTCGAACCGCCCATTCCGGATCGTACGGCCGGACTTCCGCCCGCTCGTATGCCCATTGCGGAGCAAGCACCTCGGGATACCCGAACGCCCCAACCAAAGCCGGATCCTGGAACTTCATCACCCGCGACACACCCTCGGCCGTCGCGTCCAGGACCACCGCTCCGTCGGCGCGAAGGACCCCATCCCCATCCCGGTGATACACCACCGCCGCGGGTTGGCCGTTCGCCGTGGTGGCGACCATCCGCCAATCGCCCGCCGTGCCCAAAACGTAGGTGTCCAGCACGTGGATGCACATCGACCGGCCGGACTGCCAGTCTCGGAACGGGGTTGCCTCCAAGGTGGCGTCCGCGCGCAGCACCTGCTCCAGCAGAGCAGCGTCGGAGCGCTCGAAAGCGGCGATGTACCCCTCCAGCAGCGCGCGGGCTCGTTCGTCGGTCGGTTCGAGCAGGGGTTCCGGTTCCCGGTCGGCCAGCCGGGCGCGGGCGCGTTGCAGACCGCTCTTGACCGCCGCGGTGGTGGTGTCGAGGATTTCCGCGGTTTCGGCTGCCGAGAACGCCAGTACGTCGCGCAGGATGAGGATTGCGCGTTGCCGCGCGGGCAGGTGCTGCAGGCTCGCGATGAGTGCCAGCCGCACTGACTCGCGCGCGATGGTCACCGCGGCCGGATCGTCGGCGGGCGGGGCGATCCACGCGTCCGGCAGCGGTTCCAGCCAAGCGACCTCACCCGGCGCGACCACGCTCGGCACACGGCCGGGTTCGCTGCTCGGCCCCGTCAGCCCGGAGGGCAGGAGACGGATCCGGCGTGGCTCCACCGCGCGCAAGCACACGTTGGTGGCGATTTTGTACAGCCACGACCGGATCGACGCACGGCCCTCGAACCCGGCATAGGACCGCCACGCCCGCAGATACGTCTCCTGCACCAGATCCTCGGCGTCGTGCGCCGACCCGACCATGCGGTAGCAATGCGCCAGCAGTTCCCGCCGGAACTGCTCGGTCTCGGCCGCGAACCGGCGTTGGTCCGGAGCGCGCAGAGGGGAGGTCACGCACGCGAGCCTAACGGCACGGAACCAGCGCGAGTTTACCGATCGTGGCGCGGGTTTCGAGTTCCGCCAGCGCTTTCGGGCCGTCTGCCAGGTCGTACGCGGTGGGCTCGCCGGGGGCCAGCACACCGGCGGCGATGAGGGTGAACAGCTCACCCATGACCTCGCCGAAGACCTGCGGTGCGGCCTGGATCAGCATGCCGATGTTGAGCCCGACGACGTGGACCTGGTGCCGGTAAACCAGGTCCCAGTTGGACAGCGAAGCCTCGCCACCCGCCAGGCCGTAGACGACGACCCGCCCGGTCACCCGCTTGGCCGCCGCCAGGCTGGCCTCGAAGGTCGCGCCACCTGCCGATTCCAGTACCAGGTCGGCGCCGCCGGTCAGCCGCAAGACCTGGGCGGCGAGGTCGTTGCTGAGGGAGTCCAGGATGTGGTCGGCACCCAGCGCCCGCACGATCTCGTGTTTGCCGGGCGACGCGGTGGCGATCACGGTCGCGCCGTAGTGCTTGGCCATCCTCACCGCGGCCTGACCGGTGGCGCCCGCGGCGGCGTGGATCAGCACGGTCTGACCTGCGGCCACCGCACCCAGCGGCTTGAGCGCGGCCAGTGCCGTCGGCCAGTTCACGACGAGTCCCAGCGCCTGCTGGTCCGTCCAGCCGGGCGGGACCGGCATCGCCGCGGCCGCGGGCAGC
Organism: Amycolatopsis jejuensis; assembly: GCF_000717335.1. GTDB lineage: Bacteria > Actinomycetota > Actinomycetes > Mycobacteriales > Pseudonocardiaceae > Amycolatopsis > Amycolatopsis jejuensis. The sequence goes on along the minus strand of NZ_JNYZ01000004.1, from coordinate 206,627 downwards.
ACCAGGTACTCGGCGAAAGCCCCGTCTCCGACACCGACGACGTGCGCCCCGAGCTGCGGACCGGTGACCCCCTCACCCATCGCGACGACCTCACCCGCGGCTTCGAAACCGGCCACGTACGGCGGCTGCGGGCCGTTCCGGAACGTGCCGTGGGCCTTCGAGAGGTCGGCGAAGTTGACGCCCGCCGCGGTGACGCGGACCAGGACCTCGCCGGGGCCGGGGCTCGGCACCGCCGCGTCGGTGATCAGGCGCAGGTCCTGCGGTCCGTCGAGGGACGTCTGCTGCAACGCGTGCATGGTGGCGGGAATGCTCATCGGGCGGGTCCTTCCTCGGGGTGGATGCTCTCCCCAGGTAGATCCGGGCCACCGCCGAAAGGAATCGCGTATAGGCCGAATGTGCGCGGGATCGGGCACGGTGCTGCCCGTGTGGATCGAATTCGACACCGACGACGTCCCTGCGCGCGACCGGTTCGACTGCTGGGCCGAGTTCGGCATCACCAGGTCGAGGGTGCCGGTGTGGCTGCGCTGCCTCGACGACGCCGGTTTCCGCGGTTCGACCAGGGCTCTCGACCTGGGTGACGTGCAGATCTTCGCCCTGAGCCATTCGCCGCTGCACGTTCGCCGGACATCGGCGTTGATCCGCCGATCGGACCCCGAGGCGTACCAGTTCGTCTTCGTCGCCGAGGGCGAATGCGTGCTCGGCCAGGCCGAGCGTGAGGCGCGGATCGGGGCAGGGGAGTTCGCGATGTACGACACGTCGAGGCCGTTCACCGGTCTCCGGCGGGGTACCCCGGACGTCCCGTCGGTCGTGGTCGCGGTCCCGCGGGCGCTGGTGCCGCTGCCCGGGAACCTGGTCGCCCAGCTCACCGCCGTTCCGTTCGACGCCCGGTGCGGGATGGGTGCGGTACTGCGCCGATGGTCGGTCGACGTCCTGTCGCGCACCGACGCCCTCGCCCCGCCCGACGCCCGTACCCTCGCCTCGGCCACCGTCGACCTGGTCGCGGCCGCCCTCGCCGCACCGCTGCACGCCGAGAAGGCCTTGAGCCCGGAAGCCCGCCGCCGGTCTCTGCGGCTGCGGATCGACGCGTTCATCGACAGCCATCTCGGCGAGCCCGCGCTGACCCCCACCACGGTGGCCGCCGCCCACCACATCTCCCTGCGGCTCCTGCAGCGGCTCTTCGCCGAGGACGACACGAGCCCCGCCGCTTCGATCCGCCGGCGGCGCCTGGAGCGATGCCGCCTCGACCTGGCCGACCCGGACCAGCACCGGCGTCCGATCCACGTCATCGCCGCGCGCTGGGGCTTCGCCGACCACGCCCACTTCAGCCGCCTCTTCCGCACCGTGTACGGCCTGCCCCCGAAGGACTACCGGGCGCGGATCGACACCGGGCCGGCGCGGATGATCAACGACGCACACCCGCTCCTGCCGAGATCCTGAAGCCACCCGGGCGACCGTCCGGGAGATCCGACATTCACCCGAAGGAGCAACAGCAGTGCGTCTCCGCCACATCGCCGCCGCGACCGCCGCAATCGGCACCGCGTTGGCCGTCCTCACCCCCGTTTCCCCGGCACTGGCCGCCTCGTGCGGAGGCGCCGGGATCGACCCCGTCGGCGGCTCGTACACCGAGGTACGGTCGAACTGCTCAGTCGCAGGAAGCCCCGGACGGCACGTCACCTACGAGGTCTTCGGGGACCGGAACTTCAAGCGGCAGCGCGCCGTGGTCCAGGTACTCGGGTTCGAGAGCGGCAGGGCGACCTGGTACTCGCTCGGCACCATCGCCCCGGGCCCGTCGGTGTACAAGACGGTGCCGTGGGGCAACAACGTGGCGTACCCGAAGATCCGCATCACCGCATCGGACGCCGCGAGCGCCTTGGTCGCGAAGATCACCTTCAACCACTGAACCGCATCAACCGGGGAACCGAGCCACTCGCCGATCTCCACCGCGGCGACCATCGCCTTCGCGTCGGCCGGTAAACAGGCTGCGTCGCCGGTTGCGACAGCGTGACCCCGGAATCCCCGACGGTGGAAGGGATTTTGGCGAAACGTGCGGCTGGAACTGGAGATGGCGCAACGGCTGGCGAGTGGTGACGGGTTGCCGTCACCGGGCTTGCGCTGGTCCGGTGGTCCGTCCCACCACGAGCTCACCGCGGAGCAAAATCCCCCCGGTTTCCACGTGGTTGTCGTGGATCAGGTCGTCGATCAGCCGGACGGCGGCGTCGGCCATGCCGTTCACCGGGACCCGGTTCGTGGTCAGCCCCACGGCCTCGTGGTCGAACGGCGGGATTCCGTCGTACCCGGCAATCGACAGCTCCCCGGGGATCGAGATGCCCAGGTGCGCCGCGGCGGCGAGCGCGTCGAGCGCGGTCCAGTCGTTGTTGCACAGGATTGCCGTGGTGCCGGTTCGGTAGAGCTGCTCGACGACAGGGGCGAGATTGTCATCCGGGTTGATCATGACAAGGTCGCTCAGGAGACCGGCGCGGTCGAGCTCGTCGCGCATCCATGCGATGCGGGCCCACTGGGTCGGGGATTGCTCGGGCGAATAAGCGAGCAGGGCGATGGAGCGGTGGCCATAGCCGGTCACGTGGTCGATGAGCGCCTGCGCTTCGCGCGGGTCTGGGGCGACGAAGGGTACGCCGGGGTTGGCCGGCTGGCCCATCTGGCCGACCAGTACCAGCGGGACCCGCGAGGCGACCTGGCGGATGGTGCGCGGGTCGACGGTCGGGGCGGCCACGACGATTCCGGCGGTCCGCATGTCGGCCAGCAGCATCAGGGACCGGTAGTTGGCCTCGTCCGGCTGGTCGCCCGAGGCGAGGGACATGACCTCGTACCCGCGGTCACCGGCGGTTTCCTCGAACGCGCCGGCGAGGCTCGCGTAGAAGGGCGAGCGGGTCTGCCGGAGGAACAGGCCGAGGATGGCCGACGAGCGCGCGGTGAGGTTGCGCGCGATCTGGTTCGGCACGAAGTCGAGCTGCTCGATCGCGCGCCGCACCTTCTCGAGGTTCTCCGGGCTGACCCCGCCGTGGCCGAGCACCGCCCGGGAGGCCGTCGACTTCGATACCCCGGCGAGGGCGGCGACGTCGCGGATGGTGCTCGGCCGCCGGCCGGGCGGCATCGCGGTCATGCTGTCGGTTCTCCAGTTCTGCCTGCGGTGACGCGGCCTTCACGCCCGGGTCGCGAACGACGGGAACCGGGCGGTGAACTCGTCGTCGGACTCCAGGAGCCGCCGGGCGTAGGCCGGCGAGTTCGAAGCAGTGGCGTCCACATCGACCTGCACGATACGGCGTACGTCGCCGGGTCCTTCGATCAGCGACGCCGCGACGCGCCGTCCGCGGTCGTGCAGCTCGGCCACGAGCTCCGTGCTGAGCTGCGGAACCGGGACGAAGACGGTCGAAACGTCGAGCCGGTCTGCGTGGTCGCGCCAGTTGCCGGTGACGTCGGGGATGTGCAAGGCGATCCCGCGGGCGCCACCGGTCCACTCGGCGCGGAAGTCCGCGAGCGACAACGGGTCGAAGCTCGTGACGAGGCACCGGTCGCGGCCGGGGTGGTCGCGGAGGAACCGGGCGAGCGGACGGGCTGCTGCCGGGGCTTTGATCTCGACCTGCAACAGCACGCTCGTCGTGTCGAGGGCTTCGGTGAAGGTGGGGATGAGCTGGCCGTCGCCGAGGTCGATGGTGCGGGCTTGGTCGAAGGTCAGTCGTTCGATCGGGACGTCGAGGTGCGGGGTGGGTGCCGCGGCGGTTCGCTGGACGGTGTGGTCATGGAGGAGGACGAGTTCGCCGTCGAGCGTGGTGCGGATGTCCAGTTCGATTTCGTCGACCCCGGCGCGTTCGGCGCTGGCGAAGGAGACGAGGGTGTTCTCCGGTGAGTCGGCCATGTTTCCGCGGTGTCCGCAGAGGACGAACCTGCGGTGGTCAGCCATGTTGTGTTCCTCCGGTGAGCAGGGGTTCGAGGGCGTCGGCGAGGGGCGCTTCGGCAGCGAGTAGCAGTTCGAGGCTGGGTGGCCCGCCTCGGGGACCACGGACGACGGCGCCCGCTTGGGTGGCGATGAGTGCGGCGGCTGCGTAGTCCCAGATCGGCAGCCGACGGCCGGCGTGTGCGTCGGTGCGGCCCTCCGCGACGCCGCAGATGTCGAGCGCGGCCGAGCCGACGAGCCGCAGGTCGCGGATCCGGGGGGCGAGCGCGGCGAAGTCGGCGAGGACCTTGGCGCGGATTTCCAGGTCGTAAGGGATGCCGGTGGAGACGAGGGCTTTGGCCAGCGGCACTTCGGTGTTGGCGCGCAGCTCCTGCCCGTTGCGCCGAGCGGGATGCCCGGCCGCCGCCGTGTACTCCAAGCCGAGCGCGGGCGCGTGCACACAACCCGCGAGAGTGCGGCGTCCATCGGTCGCGGCGATCGACACGGCATAGCTCGGCGAGCCGTACAGGTAGTTCACCGTGCCGTCGATCGGGTCGACGATCCAGGTGATCCCACTGGTACCCGGTGCTTCTCCGGTCTCCTCGCCGAGGATGCCGTCGGCAGGCCGGAGCGCCGCGAGCCGTTTGCGGATCAACGCTTCGACGGCGGTGTCGGCCTGGGTCACGATGTCGAGGTCACTGGATTTCGTTGCCTGGACCCGGATATCGCCGCCGCTGCGCAGGTCGGCGGCAAGGGCGGCCGCGTCCGCAGCGACTTCCCTTGCGATGTCCAGCAGTTCGAGCACATTGGTCATTTGAGTCCGCTCCTGGCGAGGCTGGCCACGAAATGTCGTTGCAGCAGTAGGAAGATCACGATCATCGGCAGGGTGGCCATCGCTCCTGCGGACATCAGCACGTTCCAGTCGGTGACGGCCGTACCGCGCAGCAGGGCGAGGCCGGGCCCGAGGGTGAGCTGGTCGACATCGCGGTTGACGACGATCGGCCACAGCAGCTCCTTCCACTCGTTGAGTACAGTCAGGATCGCCAGCGCGATGAGCCCGCCGCGGCTGACCGGCAGGACGATCGTGAACAGGATCCGCAGATGCGATGCGCCGTCGATCCTGGCCGCCTCGATCAGCTCGCGGGGCACGCCGCGGAAGAACTGGTACAGCAGGAAAACCCCGAACACGTCGAACACATTCGGCAGGGCGAGCGCGACGAGTGTGTTCGTCAGGTGCAGTTTCGCCATGATCGAGAAATTCGGGAGGATGAAGATGTCACCGGGGACCATCAGGAGCATCAGCACCAGCAGCAGGATGATCCGGACGCCCGGCACCTTGATGATCGCGAGCGCGTACGCCGCGAGCGAGGCGATCAGCAGCGTCACCAGCGCACGTCCGAGGGACACGAGGACGGTGTTCGCGAGCAGGCGCAGGAACGGCAGCTTGGCGAAAACGTCCTGCACGCCTTGCAAGGTGGGCGGCGACGGGAGCACCGACGGGTCGGCCTGCAGTGTTTGCGTGGTGGTCATGAGCGCGGTGGCGACCATCCACGCGAACGGCGCGAGGATCACCAGGCCGACCACGACCACCATGGCGCGGGTGGACCAGCGGATGCGCGGCATCAGCCGTCCTCCCCGTAGTGCACGAACCGGCGCTGCAGACGGAACAAAGCCAGCGAGACAGCGAGAATCAGCACGAACAGGACGAGCGACACCGCAGCCGCGTAGCCGCGTTGCCCGACCCCGACGAACGCGAGCTGGTAGTAGTAATACAGGACCGTCATCCCGAAGTTCACCGATGTCGACTGCTCCGGGGGCAGCAGCAGGTACACGACGTCGAACAGCTTCAGCACGCTGATCGTCGTCGTGAGGACCACGAAGAACAGCGACGGGCTCAGCAGCGGAAGCGTGATCCGGAAGAACCGCCGCACCGGCCCGGCGCCGTCGAGGGTCGCAGCTTCGTAGACTTCCGCGGGGATGTCCTGCATACCGGCGTACAGGATGATCGTCGGCACGCTGAACGACAGGTACAGCACGATCACCGTCACGACCACGGTGACGCCGGTCGGGCTGCCGAGCCAGCTCACCGGCGATGCCCCGATCGACCGGATCATGGTGTTGACGAGTCCGTACTGGGTCTGGAAAAGCCAGCCGAACACGAAGATGATGGCCGTCGGCAGGCACACCGCAGGCAGGAACACGATCGCGCGGAACACCGACTCGCCGCGGAACCGGTGCTGCATCAAGGTCGCGCACAGCAGCGACACGACGACCACGGCCGGTACCGCGATCACGGCAAACTTGAAGGTGTTCACCAGCGCGACGCCGAGCTGGCTGTCGGAGAAGAGCTCGCGGAAGTTGTCGAATCCGATGAACCGCGCCGGCCCGAAGGCGCCCGCTTTCGTGAAGGACAGCCACACGTTGTAGCCGAACCCGTAGAACCGGAAGACGAGCAGTCCGGCCAGAAATGGGGCCAGGAAAAGGAAACCGATGAGGGCGCCCCGTCGCGTGCTCATCGGAGTGCCTTGTCGAGGATCTCGTCGATCCCCTTCGCCGCGTCGGCCGCGGACCGGGTACCGGCGTAGAACGGGCCCATCGCGGTGCTTTCGATCTGGGGGAGCGGGGCGCGCGTGGCCGGGTACTGCGTGGACGTGCGCAGGTAAGTCTGCTGCCGCGCCGTCGCAACGGCTTCGCTCAGCCCGGCCAGCTTCGAGTTCGCCGACACGTACGCCTGCAGCGTGGCCTCGTCGTTGTTCACGGGGATCGCGGCGCCGCCCTCGGCGTGCAGCTCGGCGCCCTTCGTCGAGGTCAGGTACTCGATCAGTTTCCAAGCCGCGTTCTTGTGCGCGGAGTTGACATTCATGACGTAGGAGAGGCCATTGGTGTCGGTGAGCCACTTCCCGTCGACCGACGGCAGCCGCACGACGTGGAACGTCCCGGCCGGAGCGGCCGCCTTCGAGAGGAGACTGAGGTTCCAGGACGGGATTTCCGCCATCGCAACGGTTCCGGAGATGAGCGACGACGCCGGGTTGAAGTCGGCCGAATCGGCGACCCGCGGGATCAGGCCCTCGTCCTGAAGGCCTTTCATCATGGTGAGGGCCCGGATTCCTGCCGGTTCCGACACCACGCCGGTTTTGTTGTCGACGACCTTGCCACCGAGCTGGTGGACCAAGCTGGCGACACCGTTGTTGAACGTGCGGTCGTAGTACATCGGAACGTCAGCCGGTGACGTCTGTTTCGCCTTGACTGCCTTGGCGATCCGCACCATGTCGTCCCACGTCCAGTCATTGGCCGGGACGTCGGTCACGCCGAGCTTGGCGAACACCGCGGAGTTGTAGACGAAAACCCAGGTGTCCTCGTCCTTCGGGATGCCGTACTGCTTCCCGCCGGACTTGTACAGGTCGACGAACTTGGCCGGATAGTCCGACAGCTTGAGCCCGGTCTGCCGGATGTACTCGTCGAGCGGCTCGAGCGCCCCACCGTCGATGTACTGCGATACCAAGGAACTCTGCCACATCACGTCGGGGCCTTGACCGGCACTGAGCGACGCGTCGAGCTTCGTGTAGTACTGGTCCTGCGGGACCTGCTGCAGGTCGACCTTGAGGTTCGGATACTTCGCCTGGAACCCGTCGACAGCCTTCTGGACCCCGGCTTTCTGCGCGGGGTCCCAGATCATCAGGCTGAGGGTGGCGGCCTCGTCGCCACCGGAGGAGCCGGCCGGGGAACAACCGGCAATCGCCACCGCGAACGACATCGCGACAGCAGCCCGGCAGGCGAAGCGCCGGAGGCGAGCGGGAGAACGCATGGGTGTGGCCTTTCGGGAGCACGGTGGCCGGGACCGGTCCCAGTGGTGGATCGGGTGGATTCCGGGAGAGATAACTGGGACCGGTCCCACCATAGCTGGTGTGGGGTGGAATGCAAGGTGAAATCACGTTGAAGCTCCGGTATCGGCCTGCTGACGGGGACCGGTCCCAGTCGTTCGTCGGAGCGGTCGGTGGTCAGCCCGGCAAGGAGTACCGGCCGGTGGTGTGGATCGGGAACCGGTGTCCTTGTCCGGGCGGAGCAGCCGGACCTGGCCCCGATCCGCCGCCACCCCGGTCGACCGGGCTGCCTCGCGCGCCGCCTGTACCAGGTAATCCTCGAGGGATTCGGCGAATGGCAGCTGTCCGGGCAAGCACGGGATCTCGAACGTCGGGTAATGCGGACCGGGTGGTCGAACTCCTCCCCACCGTCCCACGCGCGGAGCATCCGGTCGACGTTCATGGCGTACGTCCCCGCCAGGGTGTGTACCCGGTCCGTCGCCGCAGTGCCGCCGGACAGGCACGTCGCCAGTTCGTCGTCTCGCCGGGCCCGCAATTCCTCGATCGCCGAGAGGTCGCGGTCGCACGGGACAACCGCTCGATACGACCCCGCCGGACCTTCGGCGGCGGGGCGGTGTGCGCCAGCGCAGTCAGGACGCTGGTGGCGAACCGTTGTGCGTAGCGCTCCAAGGCCACATAGGACTCGGCCTCGGGCCCGTGCGCGTAGTTCGGGTTGATGTCACCGAGCGCTCCATGCCGGAACACGGTGTCCGGCCGGTTTGGACTCCCGCACGAACTCGAGCACCTCGACGTGGGTGTCCCCGTGGCGCGGTCCGTCGCCTGACCAGCCGAACTCCAGGCCTGCTGCGAGATTTCCGGGGTCAAGCCGAGTAGATCGCAGCCGACGAGCAATCAGTGCGATTCACACATTATCAATAATCTACAACCTGGGTAGTCTCCGGAGTTCGCGATCGGGAGCCTTGCCCGGCGCTCAGGCTTGCCGTCCCCAGGTTTCGAAGCCCGTTCCCGTTGCATTGCCCACACTCAGGGCGTAATCGATGTCGATCGTCGTCGGCTCGGTGGGGCGGCCTACGCACGTGAGTACCACGTTGTCGGCCAGATCGCTCGGCGTGAGGCAGTTCGGCGTTCCCAGCGCCACCTTCCCGCCGCGCAGCCGGACCGCGCATTCCCCGCATTCCCCGACTGTGCAGGAGTATTTCATCGGCAGCCCGGCCGCCAGTGCTGCGTCGAGGATGGTCTCGTCTTCTCCGACCGTGACGACGCCGAGGTTCTCTTCGCCGCGTTTCACGGTTACCGGCAAGGGAATTTGCGGGCCGGAGGTGGCGGCTCGGGCGAAGCGTTCCTCGTGGATGCTCGACTTCGGGACGCCCAGGTCGAGCAGGGTGGTGCGGGCGCTGTCCATCAGCCCGTCCGGGCCGCAGATCCAGAATGACGCGTCCGGGCCGATGCCTGCCGACGCCAGTATCGACGGCAGCGTGTCCGGGCCGATCCGGCCGGACTCGCCGGTCCAGCCGGGAGGTGGCTGGGTCAGCAGGTACCGCACGGTCAACCGGCCGGGGTGCTTGCGGGCGAGCCGGTCGAGGGAACGGCGGAACACGAGGTCTTTTTCGGTGCGGCTGCCGTAGATCAGGACGATCCGCGGGCCGCTGCGACTGCGCAGCGCCGAGCTGAGCGTGCTGTACAGCGGCGTGATTCCGCTGCCGCCGCCGATCAGGACCAGATCGCCTTTCGCGGCGGGCTTCAGCGGGGTGAAATCGCCGCTCGGACCGGTGAGTTCCACGACGTCACCCCGCCGGGCCTGCTCGTGGAAATGGGTCGAGACAGTCCCTTTCCGTTTGATCGACAGTCGCAGCACTTTACCCGATTCCTGTGAAGCCGAGTATGCGCGCCGGACGGTGCGATCACCCACTTTGACCGCGACAGTGAAGAATTGCCCCGGCTCGAAGTCGAAGCCTTTCCGGTCCGGTGCTTTCAGATACACGCTGACGACGTCGTCGCTCTCGGGCCGGATCGCCGCAATACGGGCTTGCCGCTTGGTCGCTTTCTCCGGTCCGTGAGTGCCGTACCCTTCTTTGGTGAGCGCCTGGTTCAACCCGAATTTGGTGAGGAAACTCATCAGCCCGGGGATTGCGTTCAGCACGTTCAGCAGCACACTGATCGCGGATTTTCCCTTGGCATTGCGGGCGATCTGCCGCGAAGCGAGGGCATTCATGTCCGGCACCTGGTCGGCCGCCGCGCGGCTCTTGGGGTTCCACAATTCAGCGTCGTCGATCGGGTGCGGTGATACCACGCGTGCGTTCTGCACCTCCACCAGCAACGCTGCCTGTGGTGCGGCACCGTTGATCGCCATGGTTTCCAGCAGTTCGGCATCGGTGGTCATGGCGCCGGTGCCGGAAACGATCGCGACTTCCGAAGTGCCCGGAACCAGTGCGGCGAACGAAATCCGGGGGTCGTGCGCGAGATTGTGGAAAGTGTCCGCGCGCTGGTTTCCTTTACGGTCGGGAATGGCCAGCGTTCGGCCGTCGAGGCGGTGCACGAAACCGGACGCGTCGCCGCGCGGGCTGGTGTCGGCCGAGCCGGACGGGCCGAACGACGAAAGGACGAGAAAGGGCGAGTTCGCCATGACCCTGGCCAGCTGCGGATCGTCGAGCGGTCCGGGCGCGGGGGATTCCGCGGAATGGTCGATGGCCCGTACCCCCGAGGCCGGCAATTCCCACAGCCCGGCGCGGGAAATCGCCCGGGAACAGTGGATGTAGACCTCCTCGATGGCAATGTCGATCTTCCCGGATTCTGCCGAAGTCACCCGGCCGTTGAGCCGGAGTACTTCGCCGACGCCGGGAAACAGGAACACCAAACCGATCCCGGTGGCATCCTTGGGCGGGGCAGCTTCGGCAGGCATCGGGATCGAAATGCCCTCGTCGTCGACGATCGTCGCGAATCCTTCGGTGCCGCCGACGAACGTGGAAACCGGTTCGTCATTCCGGTCGAGATAGCCGATTCCGGCGATGGGTGCCCGGCTGAGCAAGTCCTTGCTGCCGTCGTCGAGACGGGTGAGCTGTTTGAGCTTGATCAGCGAGGACGGCGTCCCGATGACGGCTTCGACCTGCTCGCTCGTCATCGGCGCGGGCAAGAGCTGCTGGTTTTCGCGCATGGTCCTGGTGCTTTCGGGGTAGTCAGGCCACCTGGTGGCGGAGGCCGTCGAGAAAAATGTGGAGTCCGTAGTCGAAAAGGCTTTCCGGGTCGCCGAAAGTCGCCGCGGTGACGGTTTCCGCGAATGCCCCTTCGGGCGGTTTCGCTTCCGCGGCCCCTTGCTCTTCGATCACGTGGCCGAGCACGAAGCTCGACAAGGTGAAACTCGCCCGGGCAGCGTCCTCGACGCCCAGCCCGGCCCGGGTTAGCGTGTCGATCCACAATTGGCCCAAGGCAACGGTGTGCTGCTGAGTGACATACGTACCGGCCACCACCCGCGCACCGTCGCGGCGCGAGAGCAGCGCCGCGCGAAACCGCCGGGCCAAATCCGCCAGCTGCTCGTCCCACCCACCGTCCGGGACCGCCGTACCCACCTGGGCGACGATCTGGTCCGCCATGGCGTCGAGCAACGCCTGTTTGCCGGGGAAGTGCCAGTACAGGCTGCCCGCTTGGATACCGAGGTGCGTGCCGAGCTTGCGCATGGTGAGCGAATCGAGCCCATCGGCGTCGAGCAGCTCCAATGCACCGGCCAGCACATCGTCACGGCGTAGCTGTACCACCTGCGGCTCCCTGCCTCGATCAACCCTAACGATGTTCGAGTCTAACACTGTTAGGGTTGATCGTCGACTGGACGTGATGTCGAGGGATCTTGATCATGACCACTCCCATCGGGCAGGCCTGTGCCGCGTCCGTGACGTTCGCGGGGGCGGGCACCGTCGGATCTGCCCCATCGAGTCGCCGTGCGCGAGAACGTCTGGATCCCGCTGCGGGACGGCGTCCGGCCGGCCGCGAAACTGTGGTTGCCCGAGGGTGCGGGCCCGGACGACGACGTCCACTACTGGGGCGGCACCATGTTCGCCCGATTCGGGCTGACCTGGGCGGCACACCTTCTCGCCTGCGACGCGCGGCCACCGGACGTCTCAGGCCCGGACTGGCGCCGGAAATGGCTGGAGCGGCTGCAGAAGCCGAACCGTTCATCGGGCCGTGGCTCGGCCACCAGCGGTACGACGACTACTGGAAGCAGGGATCAGTCCGGCAGGACTATTCCGCGGTCAAGTGTCCGGTCTACGCCGTCGGCGGCTGGAACGACGCGTACCCCGAACCGGTCCTGCGCCTCGGCGAAAATCTCCGGTCGCCGGTCAAGGGACCCATCAGGCCGTGGGGGCACAGGTACCCGCAAGACGGCGTGCCGGTCCGGGCCATCGGGTTCCTCACCGAAGCCGTGCGTTGGTGGGATCATTGGCTCAAGGGTGTCGACGACGCCTCATGGACGAGCCGCCTCTACCGCCAAGACGCCGTCCCGTCCGCTACGTCCTGCGACGTCCGGCCCGGCCAGGGGATCGCCGAGCCCGAACGTCCGGACGCAGCAGTTCCGCCTCGGACCGCATTCGCGGCAAGCAGCCCCCTGACCCCGGCCGCCGACGGCGGAAACTGGGCAGGATGGGGCTATCAGGGCGATGTCGCCGCCAGCGCCTCGAAGACGGCAGTCGCTGACCTTCGACTCCGCTGTCCGCGACCAGCCACTGGAGATCCTCGGCCGCCCTGCCGTGACCCACCGAAACAGCCGAGAACAACCGACGTCGCTCGACCCGGGCCGCCCCTACGACGTAACCATCCACCTCAAGGCGATCAGCTACCACGTTCCGCCCGGACACGTTCTGCGCCTTGCCCTTTCGACCAGCTACTGGCCATGGTCCTCGCCCGAGCTCCCGCACCGCGACGACCTGACGTACACCGAAACGGCCGCGATGTATTCACGGGACCATCTTGCGCTGGAGGATCGGGATGGCAGCGCTCGCTTGAACCCTCAGCGGACGGAATTCCGCCGCGGTCGGCGGGCCTTGACGACGTCTTCAGTCAACGGCGGGTCCTCCTCGACATCACTACCCCCGGCAAGCTCGCTCAACAGCACACGCAGGCTTTGCTGCTTCTCCGGAGAAAGCGGTGCCAGCAGGGAAGTCTCGACGTCACGAAGGCGTTCGACCGCGGCTGCCAGCGCGGCACTCCCCGCCTCGGTCACCTCGATGCGCCGGGCCCGCCGGTCGGCTGGGTCGGGGCGGCGTTCGACGAGGCCGGCGGTTTCCAGGTCGTCGAGCAGGTAGGTCATCACGGTGCGGTCGAGGCTCAGGTACTGGGCCAGCGCGGCCTGGGTCCGCGGGCCGCCGTGCTGGGACGCAAGAAGAACCTGGTAGCCGCGTGGTCCGCCGGGCAGGTCGGTAAGCAGGTCGTCGGTGAGGTGCCGGTAGCGGCGCACGATCGCGAACAGGGCCCAGCCGAGATCCACCTCGATGTTCATCCGGGCAGTCTAGCGTTGCCGCCGATATAATCTGTTGACAAGATGGTCTGTAACACAGATCATCTGAGGTGACGATCACCTGATGGGAGAGCAGGCAGGATGAGCACCTTGTACCGCGTGGACAGCAGCATCCAGGGCGGCCGGTCGGTGACCCGGGAGATCACCGACGAACTCGAGCGGGCCTGGTCGGCCGCGGCGCCCGGCGGGTTCGTGAGCCGGCGGGACCTGGTCACCACCCCGCTCGGCCCCTCGGTGTGGGCTGCCGCGCTCGCGGCCCGCGAAGCCGAAACGCCCACTCCCGGGCAGCAGCCCGCGGTCGATCTCGCCACCACGCTGGCCAGCGAAATGCTGTCCGCGGACCTGATCGTGATCGGCGCGCCGCTCTACAACTGGGGTCCGTCCGGGCACGTGAAGTGCTGGATCGACCTCCTGTGGACCGACCCGCGGTTCGCGCCCCGGACGTACCCGCTGACCGGAAAGCCCGTCGTGCTCGTGGTTTCCCGCGGCGGCGGCGCCTCGGCGGGCGCGCCGAAGGACGGCTGGGACCACTCCGTGCCCTACCTGGAGCAGACGTTCGGCCACGAGGTCTTCGGCGGTGACGTCACGGTCATCGAGACCGAGCTGACCCTCGCCGACCGCAGCCCGGCGATGGTGCATCTGCGGGAACTGGCCGCGGAACTGCGTGCGCAGAGTCGAGAGCTGGCCAAGGAAACCGGCGCGGCGCTGGCCAAATACGTCGCTTGAGCGGTCCGCGCACAAACGATCCGCTGCTATGTTGACGCGAGTGCCCACCTTCGAGGAGATCACCCGCCACCACGACCCCGAGCCGGCCGAGAACCCCTGGGTGAACGGCCCGCCGGCACCGGAGACGATCACGATCGTCGGCTACCGGCCCGAGTGGCCGCGCCGCTACCTGGCGGTGGCGGCGGAGATCCGCGCGGCGCTCGGCCCGGCGGTGGTGGACCTCGAACATGTCGGGTCGACGTCCGTCGAAGGGCTGGCCGCCAAGGACGTCATCGACATCGACCTGACGGTGGCCGATCCCCGCGCGGAGGAGCAGTACGTCCCCCTTCTCGCGGGGATCGGCTACCTCCTCACGATTCGCGAGCCGTCCTGGCACCAGCACCGGTGCCTGCGGCTGGCCGAGCCCCGCGTGAACTTGCACGTGTTCGGACCGGACTGCCCGGAGGTCATCCGGCACCGCATGTTCCGCGACTGGCTGCGCACCCACCCCGAGGACCGCACGCGGTACGAGGACGCCAAACGAGCGGCGGTCCCCGGGGGCGGGCACGTCATGGATTACAACGCACGCAAGGAAGAGACCATCCGCGCGATCTATGACCGGCTCTTCCGCGCGGCAGGAATGCGGTAGGTACGGCGTACCAGCGAATGCTGCTCGTGGTTTGACTTGGAGCGCGCTCCAGCTTCTAGCCTGCTGGCGCAAGCAGATCACCGGCAGAACGGAACACAAGATGACCGACACAGCCGAACGGCAGCAGCGGTTCGCACACGGCAAGGCGGTGCTCGACGCGGTCGACGGCGAGGCCGGTGCGAACGTCATCGACGCGCTCGGCGACGTCTCCCCGGAACTTGCGCACCAAGTGGTCGCCTGGGGTTTCGGCGAGATCTACTCGCGTCCCGGCTTGGCGCCTCGCGACCGGCAGCTCGTCACGCTCGGGATGCTCACCGCGCTCGGCGGATGTGAGCCGCAGCTGGCCGTGCACGTCAATGCGGCGCTGAATGTCGGGCTCACCCCACAGCAGATCATCGAAGCGATGCTGCATTCCGCTGTCTACTGCGGGATTCCGCGTGCGGTGAACGCGACGTTCACGGCAAAGAAGGTCTTCGCCGAGCGCGGACTGCTGCCGGTCGCATAGCCGTACTCAGTCCGCAGTCAGCAGCGAAGGCGGTTGTTCGGCGCCGACGCTGCGCAGCGTCATCGACGCATACTGCCGGGCGATCTCGCGTGGTTTCGGGTACCTGCCCGGCCGGTACCACTGGTACACCCAGACCCACATGCCGAGCAGGCCCAAAGCACCGACCTCGGGGTCGAGGCCGGCGTCGAACTCGCCGGTTTCGACCCCGCGCCGGACGGTGTCCTGGAACAAGACGGTCGAGCGGCGGCGCTTCTCCATGATGGCGTCCCGGACCTCGCCGGTGAGCAAGTGCTGCTCGCGGAAGAAGATCTGCACGTGCTGCTGGTACTCGATGCAGACCATCGTCGTGTCGAAAGCCATGTGGTACAGCTGTTCGGTCGGGGTTTCGAACCGCGTCAGTGCATCGTCCTGCGCTCCTAGCGCGCGGTCGATGAACTGGTCGTGGATGATGTGCAGGACCCGCTCTTTCGTGGCGAAGTGGTGGTAGAACGCCCCCTTCGTCACGCCCGCCCGATCGGCCACGTCCTTCGTCGAGGTCTGGCTGAAGCCGCGCTCGGCGAACAGGCCGAGCGCGGCCTCCATCAGCAGCCGCTTGGTCTCTTCCGGTGCGTAGCTGCGTTCTGGCGGTTTCCTCGGCACAGGTCCTCCGCGGGTCAGTACATTCCGGTCGGATGGTATCTCGCTCGTGCGTATTGCCTCCCATGGCGCCTTGTATTACATTCCTACCAGAAGGAATGTTCCGACAGTGTTTGTCCAAGCCGTCTGAGGAGCACAAATGATCGCGACTGACGCGCCAGGGGCGCCGGGCACCGGGATCGCGGCGGGATGGCTCGCCGAGATCCCCTTCGCCGAGCGGACACTCGGTGGCCTGCTGGAGCGGGCCGCGGCCGCGACCCCGGACCGGGTGCTCTTCACCTGGGAGCGCGAGGAGCGCACCCTCGCCGAGGTGAACCGGCAGGTGGACATCCTGGCCGCGCGGCTGCGGGCACGCGGAGTGGGGCGCGGCACCCGGGTCGCGCTGTTCATGCAGACCAGTCCCGAGTATCTGTACGGCTGGTTCGCGCTCGCCAAGCTCGGCGCGGTCGAGGTGCCGATCAATACCGCCTACCGCGGTGAGCTGCTGCATTTCCAGCTGGAGAAGGCGAAGGTCTCACTCGCCGTGGCCGATGCCGGAGTGCTGAACGAGGCCATCGAGGCGGTCGGCGACCAGCTTCCACTCTTGACGGAAGTCCTGGGCAACCCGGGAACGTACAGTGAGCTGTTGAGCGGCGAAGTCCCCCAGCCGATCGAGCCGCCCGCGCCGGGCGATATCGCTTGTGTCCTCTACACGTCCGGGACGACGGGACCGTCCAAGGGCGTCTTGCTCACGCATCACCACGTGGCCAGCTTCGGGCACCTTTTCGCCGAGATCACCGGTTTGCGTGCCGACGACGTGCTGCTGAACTACTCGCCGTTCTTCCACATCTCCGGCAAGTTCGCGACGCTCGGCTGCCTGCTCACCGGAGCCAGGATGGTGCTGCGGTCCCGCTTGTCGATCAGCCGGTTCTGGGACGACGCAAGGGAATCCGGCATCACCGCCTTCGTCGCGATCGGCGGCGTGTGTCACATGCTCAACGGGAAACCGCCGCGTCCCGATGACGCCGACAACCCGGTGCGGGTGGTCTACGCGGTGCCTGCGCCCGCCGAGATCTACCACGAGTTCGAGAAGCGGTTCGGCCTCAAGATCGTCGAAGCCTACGGTTCGACCGAGTCCAACCTGCTCGTGAACTCGTCGTTGCACGAGTCCGTTCCCGGTGCATGCGGACGGCCCAACCCGATCTTCGAGGTACAGGTCGTCGACCCGGACGACGTTCCCGTACCCGACGGCGAGCCCGGCGAGGTCGTCGTGCGCTGTGCGGACCCGCTGTTGCTGTCGGCCGGGTACGACGGCTTGCCCGACGCCACGGAATTGGCGTGGCGCAACGGCTGGTTCCACACCGGTGACCGCGCAATGCGTGACGAGAGCGGCGCACTGTGGTTCAAGGACCGGCTCAAGGACTCGATTCGCCGTCGTGGCGAGAACATTTCGTCGTACGAGGTCGAGCGGCTCGCCAACGGCCACCCCGAGGTGGCGGAGTCGGCCGCCGTCGGTGCGCCGTCGGAACTGGGGGAGGACGAGGTCCGCGTCGTCGTCGTACTGCGTGAGGGCGCGACCACCGGGCCGGAGGAATTGTTCCGCCACTATGCGCGGACGATGCCGTACCACATGGTGCCGAGGTACATCGACATCGTCGACGTCCTTCCCCGCACCCCGACCGACAAGGTCGAGAAATACAAGCTGCGCGCGGAATGGCCGGGCGCGCACACCTGGGACGCGGCCGCGGCCGGCTGGCGGATGACCCGTACCGGCCCGGTCCGCACCTGATCGTCCGAAGACATCACCCGAGGAGTTTCGTGTCCGTCATGAAAACCCCGCAGCGATCGCTCGACGAGAATCGGCTGCGCACCGCCGTCACGGCGGCCAACCTGCCCACCCTGACCATGGTGCTGTTCCAGCTCACCGGTGACCGCCGGTGGCTCGAGGATCCGTACCGCCCCGCGCGTGGCGCAGGCCTTGGCCCGAACGACTCCGGCGGCCTGGACGACGCGCTGGCAACCGAAATCAGGTCCGCGGCGGTCAAGGCGATCACCGCGTGGTCGCGCGGCGCGGAACCCGTGGTGTCGAACCCGGATCCGGAGCTGCTGCAGACGATGCTGTCCACGACCGTCGGCGAGGAGGTCCCCGCCGAGTACGAGCGGCTGATGCGCGAGGAGATGGGTTTCGCTCCGGAACCCCGGCCGCACCGAGTGCCGGGCGAACGTATTGCCGAACGGGATTTCCGCGTCGTGATCATCGGCGCGGGCGTCTCCGGGCTGATCGCCGGTGTACGGCTGAAGCAGGCCGGGGTGCCGTTCGTGATCCTCGAGCGCAACCACGACGTCGGCGGAGTGTGGCTCACCAACACCTATCCCGGCGCCGGGGTGGACACTCCCAGCTATCTCTACTCGTTCTCGTTCTTCCCCTGGAACTGGTCCACGCATTTCGGCAAGCGCAACGAAGTCGCCGCCTACACCGCCGCCATGGCCGACCATTTCGGCCTGCGCGAGCACATCGAGTTCGGCGTGGACGTGGACTCGGCCACTTGGGACGAGACCGGGCAGCGCTGGTTCGTCTGCGGCGGCGGGCGAACCTGGAGCGGGAGCGCGGTGATCAGCGCCGTGGGGCTGTTCAACACCCCGAAGGTGCCGGACCTGCCCGGCCTCGGCCAGTTCCGCGGACCCGCCTTCCATACCGCGCAATGGCCGTCGGACGTCGACGTTACGGGCAAGCGGGTGGCGGTCGTCGGCACCGGAGCCAGCGCCATGCAGGTGGTGCCCGCGATCGCCGACCGCACCGCGCATCTCACGGTGTTCCAGCGCTCACCGCAGTGGGTCGCGCCGAATGCCGAGTACTTCGCGCCGGTCGGCGAGGACGTGCATTGGCTCATGGAGAACGTGCCATTTTACCATGTATGGTACCGGTTCCGGCTCGCCTGGGTGTTCAACGACCGCGTGCATCCGTCGCTGCAGATCGACGAGAACTGGGCGCACCCGGAGCATTCCCTCAACGCCACCAATGACGGGCACCGCCGGTTCTTCACCCGCTACCTGCACGAGCAGCTCGACGGGCGGCCGGATCTGATCGAGAAGTCCTTGCCTGCCTACCCGCCGTTCGGCAAGCGGATGCTGCTGGACAACGGCTGGTTTGCCGCGCTGCGCAGGGACGACGTCGAGCTGGTCACCGACGGCGTCGCGCGGATCACGCCCACCGGGGTGGTGACCGATCGCGGACAGGAGTACGAGGCCGACGTTCTCGTGCTCTCCACCGGGTTCGACGCCCGGCACTACCTGCCCGGCATCGAAGTCCGCGGCCGTGGCGGCGCGGAACTGCACGAGGCCTGGAACGAGGACGACGCGGTCGCGCACCTCGGCATCATGGTCCCCGGCTTCCCGAACTTCTTCCTGATGTACGGCCCCAACACCAACGCGGGGGCCGGTGGCAGCTTCATCTTCGTCGCCGAGGCGCAGGGCCGGTACATCGCGGACCTGCTTTCGCTCATGGGCCGGACCGGGATCGGCGAGCTCGACGTCCGGCCGGAAGCCTTGGCGCGCTGGGTGTCCGAAGTGGACGAAGCGCACTCCCGCATGGTCTGGAGCCATCCGGGAATGACCACGTACTACCGGAACTCGCGCGGCCGGGTGGTGACGAACTCGCCCTATCGTGTCGTGGACTACTGGGCGATGACCCGGGAACCCGACCTGGCCGACTTCCGCCGCACCCCCGTCCGCGCACACGCCGCCTGAGTCCACTGGAGAAACCATGTCCCTGCGCAGAGTCCTGTTCGTCGCCGGAGCGAGTTCGGCGATCGACTGGTACGACTTCTTCATCTACGGCACCGCAGCCGCGCTGGTCTTCAACAAGCTCTTCTTCCCCGCGGGCAACCCGGTGGCCGGCACCCTGCTGGCGTTCGCGACGTTCGCCGTCGGGTTTGCCGCGCGGCCGATCGGCGGCATGCTCTTCGGGCACTTCGGCGACCGGGCCGGGCGCAAACCGGCGCTGGTCACCTCGCTGTTCCTGATGGGTATTTCCACGACGCTCGTCGGGGTCCTGCCGAGCTACCACAGCATCGGGGTCGCGGCGCCGATCATCCTGGTGGTGCTGCGGGTGTTGCAGGGCATTGCCGTCGGCGGCCAGTGGGCGGGCGGCGCACTGATCGCGACCGAAAGCGCACCGGCGCACAAACGCGGGTTCTACGGCAGCTTCGCCCAGATCGGGGTGTCGGTGGGCCTGTTCTCCTCCACCGGGGTGTTCATCCTGGTCACCTCATTGCTGCCGGACGACGCATTCCAGGCGTGGGGCTGGCGGCTGCCGTTCCTGCTGAGCGTGGTGCTGGTGGCGATCGCGTTCTTCGCCCAGTTCAAGCTGGAGGAGACCGCGCCGATGAAGGAGGTGAAGCGCGAGGCAAGGCCGTCGCGCTCGCCGGTGCTGGAGGTACTGCTCACCAACTGGCGGACGGTGCTCCTCGCGGGTGGCGCCATCGTCGTGATCGGCACCAACTTCTACCTCTTCGGCACCTACCTGCTGTCCTACGGCACTTCCGTGCTCAAGCTGCCGCGCGGTCTGCTGCTGGCCGGGGTGCTGATCGGGGCCGTCCTGCAGGCGGTGGCGATTCCGTTGTGCGGCGCGCTCTCCGACCGGATCGGCCGCCGCAGGGTGTACCTGACCGGCGCGGTCGCGCTGGCGGTGTGGATCGTCCCGGCGTTTCTCTTGCTGGGCACCAAAAATCCGGTGCTGGTCGTACTCGCGATCGCCGTGGGGGAGGCGCTGGTGGCGCTCGTCTACGGGCCGCAGGCTGCGCTGTTCGCCGAGCTGTTCCCCGCCCGGATGCGGTATTCGGGAGCATCGCTCGGGTACCAGCTCGGGTCGCTTGTCGGCGGCGCACTGACCCCGTTGATCGCGACGGCCCTGTACGCGCGGTTCGGCAGCTACCTCCCGGTGGCCGGACTGGTCGTGGTGACCGCGATCGTGTCCTTCATCTCCGTTGTCCTGATGGCGGAAACCGCGCGGACGCGCCTTGACGACACTCCGCCGGTGTCCACTGTGGAGCACGCGTGAACGCCCCGCTGACCGGGTTGAAAGTCCTGGAGCTGGGCGGAATCGGCCCGGTGCCGCACGCCGCCATGATGCTCGGCGACCTGGGTGCCGACGTCGCCCGGGTACAGCGGCCCGGCGGGTTCACCCTCGCCGCCCCATCGCGGGACCACCTGCTGCGGAGCCGCCGGGTGCACGTGGTCGACGTGAAGTCCGCTGGTGGCCTCGAACAACTCCGCGCGCTGGCGGCGGTCGCGGATGTCCTGCTGGAAGGCTTCCGGCCGGGCGTGGCCGAGCGCCTCGGTCTCGGACCGGACGAGCTGACCGGGCGCAACCCGCGGTTGGTCTACGCGCGGATGACCGGTTGGGGCCAGCGCGGTCCACTGGCCGCCAGCCCCGGGCACGACATCAACTACCTCTCGCTCAACGGCACCTTGCATGCAATGGGACCGGCGGACGGTCCCCCCGCACCCCCGCTGAACCTGGCGGGAGACTTCGGCGGCGGTTCGATGCTTCTGGTCACCGGCGTGCTGGCCGCATTGTGGGAACGCGACCGCTCCGGCACCGGCCAGGTGATCGACGCGGCCATGATCGACGGCAGCGCACTGCTGATGCAGTCGATCTGGGCCTGGCGCGGGATCGGCTATTGGTCCGACACCCGGGGCGCCAACCTGCTGGACGGCGCGGCACCGTTCTACCGGTGCTACCCCTGCGCGGACGGCCGGTACGTCGCGGTCGGCGCCATCGAACCGCAGTTCTACGCAAACCTGCTCAAGGGACTCGGCCTGTTCGGCGAAGACCTGCCCGACCAGCACGACCGGACATTTTGGCCAGTGCTCACCGCCCGATTCGCCGGCATCTTCGCCACCCGAGCCCGCGACGATTGGGCGCGGGTTTTCGAGAACCTCGATGCGTGCGTCACCCCGGTCCTGTCGTTCGAGGAAGCCGCCGTCCACCCGCATGCCCGTGACCGCGCGTCGTTCGTCGAACTGGACGGTGTCGTACAACCTGCGCCTGCCCCGCGGTTCTCCCGTAGCGGCACGGAAAAACCCCGGCCGCCACGAGCGCCGGTGCCGATCGCCGAGACCCTTGCCCGGTGGGCACCACGGTAGGTGCGCGAAGGCCCCGGCGGCGCGCGGCGGACCGCCGCTCTCGGGTGCGTTGACTACGGTACCCCCCTAGGGTATAAATGGGTCATGAGCGAGTCACCCACGCCTGCCGGGCCGCACGGCTACAGTGCGGCCAAAGAGGACTACCTCAAGCGGCTGCGCCGGATCGAGGGGCAGATCCGGGGGTTGCAGAGGATGGTCGAGGAAGACAAGTACTGCATCGACATCCTCACCCAGGTGTCCGCGGCCACCAAGGCGTTGCAGGCGGTGTCCCTCGGCTTGATGGACGAGCATCTGCACCACTGTGTCGCCGATGCGATCGCCGAGGGCGGGGCGGCCGCCGAGGACAAGATCCGCGAGGCGAGTGACGCCATCGCCCGTCTCGTCCGTTCCTGAAACCGTTCCTGAACCCATTCCGGAAAACCGTTGTCGCAGAAGGAGAGAACTGTGCGCGAGCAGACCTACACCGTGACCGGCATGACCTGTGAGCACTGCGTGCGTTCGGTCACCGAGGAGATCGGCGAAATCGACGGCGTCGACGGCGTCGTGGTGGACCTGCCGACCGGGAAGGTCACCGTGCGGGCGGCCGGGGAGATCACCGTCGCGGACGTGCGCGGTGCGGTCGAGGAAGCCGGGTACCAGCTGACCGCCTGAGCGGCGAGCGGGCCTGGCCCGCGGTGAGGACTGAGGACATGAACACTGCAGCGAAGCTCTCCGCCTACGGTGTGGCGCTTGCTCTGGTCGCCGGTGGCGGCTGGGGCATCGGCACCGCTGTCGGTCCCTTCTCCGGTTCTGCCGGGGTGCACGGCGGCGAGGACGCCGGGCACGGGGACGCTCACAGCGGCACTGTCGCGGAGGCCGCGAATCTCGACCTGCCGGGCGGGCTGGCGTCGTCACGGGGCGGTTACACCCTCACGCCCACCAGCACGACGCTCACCCCCGGCACGGCCAGCCCCTTTGCCTTCCGGATCATCGGCCCGGGCGGGGCGGCGGTGACCGCGTTCGACGTCGAGCACGAGAAACGCATGCACCTCATCGTGGTGCGCCGCGACACGGCGGGCTACCAGCACGTGCATCCGCAGCTCGGCCCTGATGGCACCTGGACGGTGCCGCTGTCGGTCAAGGACGCCGGGAGCTACCGCGCGTTCGCCGACTTCACCCCGTCCGGCGGAGAGGGCACGACCCTCGGCGTCGACCTGGTGGCGCCCGGTGACTTCCGGCCGGTACCGCATCCGCCATCGCGAGTGGCCACTGTGGACGGTTACCAGGTCAGCCTCGACGGCGACCTCGTTCCGGGCCGTTCGTCGAAGGTGACCGTGCGGGTCACGCGCAACGGCGCGGATGTCACC
The DNA here is from genome assembly GCF_000717335.1 of Amycolatopsis jejuensis. GTDB lineage: Bacteria > Actinomycetota > Actinomycetes > Mycobacteriales > Pseudonocardiaceae > Amycolatopsis > Amycolatopsis jejuensis. Next base: position 183,444 of record NZ_JNYZ01000004.1, on the reverse strand, counting down.
GACCTCCAGCCCTATCTCGGCGCGTACGGTCACCTCGTGGCATTGCGTGAAGGCGATCTGGCATACCTGCACGTACACCCCGACGGCGCTCCCGGCGACGGGAAGACCCCGGCCGGGCCTGCAGTGACGTTCTTTGCGGAGGTACCCTCGGCAGGTACCTATCGGCTGTTCTTGGACTTCCAGCACGCGGGCCGGGTACGCACTGCCGAATTCACCGCACCGGCAGGAGTGAGCGGGTCATGACCACCGAAACGGACCACGGCCGCACCGGTGAGGTCGAGCTGGCCATCACGGGCATGACGTGCGCGTCGTGCGCAATGCGGATCGAGCGGAAGCTGAACAAGCTCGACGGCGTCACCGCCACAGTGAACTACGCGACGGAGAAGGCGAAAGTCGTCTACACCGGCGAGGTAGCCCCGGAGCAGCTCGTCGAGCAGGTCGAAGCGGCCGGTTACGGCGCGACATTGCCCACGGCACCGAGCGAGGAAACCGCCGAGGAGGAGGACCCGACCCGCTCGCTGCGGCACCGGCTGATCGTGTCGGCGGTGCTGTCGGTGCCGGTGATCCTGCTGGCGATGGTGCCCGCGCTCCAGTTCACCTACTGGCAGTGGATCTCGCTGGTACTGGCTGCGCCGGTGATCGTGTGGGGCGCGCTGCCGTTCCACCGTGCGGCGTGGGCGAATCTGCGCCACGGCGCGGCCACCATGGACACTCTGATCTCGATGGGGACCATCGCGGCGTTCCTGTGGTCGCTGTACGCGCTGCTGTTCGGCACGGCGGGCGTGCCGGGGATGACGCACGCGTTCGAGCTCACGGTGCAGCGGATGTCCGGTGACGGCAACATCTACCTCGAAGTCGCCGCCGGGGTGACGACGTTCATCCTGGCCGGCCGGTACTTCGAGGCGAAGTCGAAGCGGCGGGCGGGTGCGGCGCTGCGGGCTCTGCTGGAGCTGGGGGCGAAGGACGTCGCGGTGCTCCGCGACGGCCGGGAAGAGCGGATTCCGGTCGACCGGCTGCAGGTCGGCGACCGGTTCGTCGTGCGGCCGGGCGAGAAGGTCGCCACCGACGGCGTGATCGAGGACGGCAGCTCGGCGGTCGACGCCAGCATGCTCACCGGCGAGAGTGTCCCGGTGGAGGTCGGACCCGGCGACGCGGTGGCCGGTGCCACGGTGAATGCCGGTGGACGGCTGGTCGTGCGGGCCACGCGCGTCGGCTCGGACACTCAGCTCGCGCAGATGGCGAAGCTCGTCGAGGACGCGCAGACCGGCAAGGCCGAGGTACAGCGGCTGGCGGACCGCGTGTCGGCGGTGTTCGTGCCGATCGTGATCGCGCTGGCGATCGGGACGCTCGCGTTCTGGCTCGGTGCGGGCGATCCGGTTTCGGCGGCGTTCACCGCGGCGGTGGCGGTGTTGATCATCGCCTGCCCGTGTGCGCTGGGGCTGGCGACGCCGACCGCGCTGCTGGTGGGTACCGGTCGCGGGGCGCAGCTGGGCATCCTGATCAAGGGCCCGGAAGTGCTGGAGTCGACGCGGCGTGTGGACACCGTCGTGCTGGACAAGACCGGCACGGTCACCAGCGGGCAGATGTCGCTGGTCGAGGTGCACACCGCGGACGGCGTCGAGGCGGACGACGTGCTGCGGCTGGCCGGTGCGCTGGAGGACGCGTCGGAACACCCGATCGCGAAGGCGATCGCCCGGGGCGCCCGGGATAAGGTCGGTGACCTTCCCGCGGTCGAGGACTTCGTGAACGTGGAAGGCCTTGGCGTGCAAGGGGTTGTCGACGGCGCGGCGGTGCTGGTGGGCCGCGGCGCGCTGCTGGAGCAGTGGAGCCAGCACCTGCCGGCGGAACTGGTTTCGGCCAAGGCCGAGGCCGAGCAACACGGCCGGACTGCGGTCGCGGTGGGCTGGGACGGCAAGGCGCGCGGGGTGCTGGTGGTCGCGGACACGGTGAAGCCCACCTCCGCCGAGGCGATCGACGGGTTGCGGGCGCTGGGACTGACGCCGGTGCTGCTGACCGGTGACAACGAGGCGGTCGCCCGCTCGGTGGCCGCGGAGGTCGGCATCGAGGAAGTGATCGCCGAGGTGCTGCCGAAGGACAAGGTCGACGTCGTGCGCCGGCTGCAGGACGACGGCAAGGTCGTGGCGATGGTCGGCGACGGGGTCAACGACGCCGCGGCGCTGGCGCAGGCCGATCTCGGGCTGGCGATGGGCACCGGCACGGACGCGGCGATCGAGGCCGCCGACCTGACCCTGGTCCGCGGCGACCTGCGAGCCGCGGTGGACGCGATCCGGTTGTCGCGGCGCACATTGCGGACGATCAAGGGCAACCTGTTCTGGGCGTTCGCATACAACGTGGCCGCACTCCCGCTGGCGGCGGCCGGCTTGCTGAACCCGATGATCGCGGGCGCGGCGATGGCGTTCAGTTCGGTGTTCGTGGTCAGCAACAGCCTCCGCCTGCGCGGTTTCCGCCCGGTCGGCTGAGCGCTGCCCTTGCCGAGGATGGTCCCGCCGATCCGGCGGGGCCATCCTCGCGTTCACCACGGCCGGGGGTGGCCGCTCAGGGTGCGGAAGCTTCTCGATCGCGGTTTCGTTGCCGTCGCCGCGCAGACCACTGGCGATGATCTTGAAGCCGGGGCCACGGTGGCCGTGCCCCCGGCTCCTTCACGGGTCAGCCCTGTGAGAGCAAGCCCTGCATCTCGGTGATTTCCGCCTGCTGCCCGTCGATGATCTTCTGCGCGAGCGCCTTGGCGTCGGCGTTGCTGCCCTTGGCCAGCTCGGTCTTGGCCATCTCGACCGCACCCTGGTGGTGCTTGATCATCAGGTCGAGCCACGCCTTGTCGAACTCGGCACCCTTCAGCCGGTCGAGCTTGGCCATGTCCGCATCGGACATCATGCCGGGCATCGAAGGGTCCATGCCCGGCAGGTGGTGGTCGCCCATGCCTGTAGTGGCGCCCCACCTGCTCAGCCAGCCCTGCATCTGCTGGATCTCCGGGTCCTGCGCCTGGTCGATCCGGGTCGCGAGGCCGGCGACCTTCGGGTCGGTGCTGCGCGAGGACACCATCTTCGCCATGTCGAGCGCCTGCTTGTGGTGCGGGATCATCTGCTGGGCGAAGGCGATGTCGTCGTTGTTGTGTCCGGCCGACTGCTGGGCCGACGGTGCGCCCATCTGCATCCCGGACGACGAGTCGCCGCCGGTGCACGCGCCGAGCGCGAGCGCCGAAACCACCGCGATCCCGCTGATGATCAGTGTTTTGCGCATGACAAATCCTTCTCTCGAAAAGTGAATGCCGAAAACGACCGGGGGACCAATCAGGTCCGGCCGGTCAGGTCCGCAGCACGCAGAGAGAAGTGAGGATCAGACGCCCACGTCTGTCCGGGGGCCGCCCAGGCGCAGGTAACCCGCGGGGACCGGCCGGGGTCGGATGCACACCGGCGGAGCGGCGGCGGAAACCCAGCAGTGCCAGCAACAATGCGCCGACCGCGTAAAGCACGGCCAGGCAGAGGTGCAGCATGGTGTGCCCGCCGTCCGGCATCCCGGGGTGCTCCCCGCCCGGGTCAGCCGCGGCCGTGGGTGCGGTGTGCGTGAGGTCTCCGATTGCGGCGATGGGAGCCATCGCATGCGAGGAGGCGCCGGGGAGACTGACGTGATGCATGACGGCAATGCACAGCGCCAGCGCACCCAGCAGAATGACCTGCCGGATGCCGCCGAGCCGGTTCGCCGTCATGCCCCAACCGTACTCAATGCCCGGCCGCCGAACCGCTTTGCGGGTGGCACCCAGCGGCTGGACCCTGCCGGAAGTCCCTTCACTCCGAGCTTGCGACGGCCGTGAAAGCTGCCTCGATCGTCAGCTCCTGGCCGGGGGTGTCTGCACTTCGGCGACACGGCCGTCCCTGAACTCGACCTGGGTGTCGCGGCCCTTCGGCACTCCCCGATAAAGCCAGTATTCGTGGTTGCCGATGTGGCCCGACAGGAGGATCGAACTCTCTTGCTGGCCAAGGTAATCCGCCAGAGAGATACTCGAATGTGGGGAACCGAGGAGCTGCCGAACCTCCTGCCGGGTCATCCCCACGCTGACGCCGCCCGGGGTGTCGTCACGCTCCTGGTCCAGGCTTGCCGATTCTTGACTTTCCAGCCTCTCAAGGAGTTCTTCCGCTGACCGCTCGTACGTCCGGAGTGAGATGCCCGTGCAATCCTCGTGGCCGACCCAACGCCGCTGGTTCCCCTCCGGATCGACCACCGACCGTTCCATTGGCGGTGGGTGGCCGAGCAGTTTCCTTGCTTCATCCTCGTTCATCGTGCTCGTCCACCCCGAGCCTTCAAGTGCCGGTTCTCCACATACAACGCACGGGGGCAATGACATGGTCAAAAGCTAACGCTCGTGCGCCGGGACCGGTCCCGATGTTTGCGGGGCAATGGGGTAAAGCCGCATTCGATTCGGTTGGTCGGCTGACCCACTTGAACACGGCAGACACTGGGTGCTGGGATGGTGGCTGCAGTGCATCGAGGCGCAGCTGGAGGTGGTCCTGATGCCGGTGCAGCCGGAACAGGAACGGGCCTCGGGGGCTGGGTGCTGGTGTTGCGGCACCGAATACCCGGAGGCCGAGCTGGTCCGGTTGGGCCGGCATCCGGAGGTCGGGGTGTGCCTGCAGTGCGCGCGGTGGTTGCAGCGTCGCGCAGTTCGGCGCTACGACGGGCAGCATCCCTCTCCGGCCGGGCGGCTGCGGGGCGGGATCCACGCGGTCCGTTCGGCGGTGATCCGGAAAGGGTGGCACCAGCGGGGCATGCTGGGCTCCGTGCTTCGCCTGATCGACCGGCATCTTCCCTGACCGGGCGCCGCGGATGAAGGGCAGCCGATCGAGACAACCGGAGGCCGTTACCCCGGTGGCGGCTCGGCGGTATGGCATGCGGTCGGGTCTCAGACCGTGGTGCGTCTCGCAGAACGCTCTGCCAAAGGCCGCACCCGACATCGACCCAACCGCCATCACCCGCAGAACCTCCTCGACACCCCGAGGTTCCCGCAAGGAACTGTCCCAGTCCAAGTCGCTGATCAATGCGACTCGCGGCCGACCTCCGAACCGCTCGAGCCGACGAGGAAGTCCAGATCCGCGCCGGTGTCGGCCTGCATGACGTGATCGATGTAGAGCCGCTCCCAGCCGCGTTTCGGTTGGGCGAACCCGGCGGTCGTGGTGGCGCTGGGGCGACGTTCGGCGAGCTGCTCGTCGCTGAGTTCGACGTCGATGCGGCGGGCCGTGACGTCGAGGTTGATGACGTCGCCCGTGCGCACGAGTGCGAGGGGGCCGCCGGCTGCTGCCTCGGGGGAGACGTGCAGGACGACGGTTCCGTAGGCGGTGCCGCTCATCCGGCCGTCGCAGATTCGCACCATGTCGCGTACGCCTTGTTCCAGCAGTTTCTTCGGAATGGGGATGTTCGCGACCTCGGGCATCCCGGGATAGCCCTGCGGTCCGCACCCGCGCAGCACCAGCACCGAGTCGGGGTCGACGTCCAGCTCCGGGTCGTCCAAGCGGGCGCGGAGGTCTTCGATCGAGTCGAAGACGACTGCTCGTCCTCGGTGCCGGAGCAGGTCCGGCGATGCTGCGGCCGGTTTGATGAGTGCGCCGTCCGGTGCCAGGTTGCCGCGCAGCACGGCGATGCCGCCGTGTGCCAGTAGCGGGGTGCGCCGGAGGCGGATCACCTCCGGGTCCCAGATGGGCGCATCGTCGAGGTGGTCGACGAGGGGCGTCCCGGTCACGGTCAGCGCGTCGGGGTCGAGCAGATCGCGGACCTCGCCGAGGACCGCACGCAGGCCGCCCGCTCGGTGGAAGTCCTCCATGAGGAACCGTCCGGCGGGCAGCAGGTCGACCAGGACGGGTACCTCGGAGCCGAGGCGATCGAAGTCGTCCAGCGTGAGTTCGATGCCGAGCCGGCCGGCGATCGCCAGCAGGTGCACCACGGCGTTGGTCGAGCCGCCGATCGCGGCCAGTGCGACGATCGCGTTCGCGAACGATCCCTTGGTGAGGAAGGTCGACGGCCGACGGTCGGCGGCGACCATCTCGACGGCGAGGCGGCCACTCGCGTGGGCTGCCTGTAGCAAACGGCTGTCCGGTGCCGGGGTTCCCGCCACGCCCGGAATGACGACCCCGAGAGCTTCGGCGACGAGCGCCATCGTCGAGGCGGTGCCCATCGTGTTGCAATGGCCCCGCGAGCGGATCATCGCCGACTCCGAGGCGACGAAGTCGTCCTGGGACATCGTGCCCGCACGGACTTCCTCGGACAGTCGCCACACGTGGGTCCCGCAACCGAGGGGCTCGCCGCGGAACGTTCCGTTGAGCATCGGGCCGCCCGGGACGACGACCGCAGGCAGGTCGACCGAGCCCGCTGCCATCAACAGGGACGGGATGGTCTTGTCGCATCCGCCCAGAAGGACGACGCCGTCGATCGGGTTGGCCCGCAGCATCTCCTCCGTGGCCATCGCGGCCATGTTCCGCCACAGCATCGCAGTCGGGCGAAGCAGGGGCTCGCCGAGCGATACGACCGGGAGCTCGAGGGGGATCCCGCCGGCTTCGTAGATGCCGTTCTTCACGGATGCCGCCACCTCGGACAGGTGCGAGTTGCACGGCGTCAGGTCCGACGCCGTGTTCGCGATCGCGATCTGTGGCCGATCGAAGGCATCTCCCGGCGTCCCGCGGCGCATCCAGGCTCGGTGGAGGTAGGAGTTGCGCTCGTTCCCTCGGTACCACTGCGCGCTGCGGAGGGGCCGGGTCGATTCGGTTGCCATGGAGCTCCTTTGTACGAGAACTGAAGTCGGCGGGGCGCTCACGGAATGATCTGCAGCGTGGTGCTGACCAAGGACGAGCCGGTCACCTCGGCATTCGCGAGGATCTCGACACCGCTCTCGGTGACCACGACCGTGTCTTCGATGTGATACCGCGCGTCCCCGGGCTCGAAGTGGCTGGGCTCGACGTTGATGAGCATCCCGGGCTCGAGGACATCGGTGGATTCGGCGCTGAGAGTGATGCCTTCGTGGATTTCCAGCCCGATGCCGTGCCCCACGAGCGCCCATGGGTGGACCAGGCCGGCCGAGCGGCGGAACGCCGCCTCGTTGAGAGCCCAGACCTCGGCCGCCGGCATGCCTGGCTGCAGCGAGTCGAGGAGGTGGTGCTGGATGTCGGCCAGGCGCGCGTAGATCGATGCCTGCGCGGGGGTCGGCTTGACGACGGAGGCGTTGCGGGCGAAGTCGGTGCGGTAGCCGCAGAAAATCCCGCCGTAGTCGACATGGACCACCTCGCCCTCCCGAAGGGGGTTCTCCAGCGAGGCGGCCATCCCAACGGTCGAGTGGGGCCCCGACTGCATCTGGCAGTGGGAGGTCCAGTCGGCGCCTAGTTCGAGACCGGCGGCCTGGATTCGGGCGGCGACCGTCTTTTCGGTGTCGCCGGCCCGGGATTCGGCCCATCCGCGACGTACGGCCGCCTGGGTGCAGCGCATGGCGGCCCGGTAGAGCTCGATCTCGCCCGGGGTCTTGACTCGCCGGACGCGGTCGAAGACCGGACGCGCGTCTCCCCAGGAGGCGCGAGGGGCGCGGGCACGCAGTGGCTCCACCGTCTCGGGACGCAACGGCCCCTCGATCCCGATCCGTGAACCGGCCAGCCCGAGATCGTCGATCGCTTCCGCGAGCAGTCCGAGGAAGGTCCCGTCGATGTCGTCGTTGTGGCGGAATGGCCGCACGTCCTCGATCCAGGTGGTCTCCTTGAAGCACATCGCGTAGTCCTCGGCCGAGATGAGGATTTGCGCGCCGTCGGCGCGGGTGAGCACCGCGTCGGGGGTCTCCTCGCCCTTGGTGAACACGCCCCCGGTGTAGCTGACGTTCATCCCGCTGAGTGCCACCACGGCATCGAAGCCGTCGTCGGCCATCGCCCCCTGGAAGCGCTCTCGATCGAAGAGATGCGAACGGTCGCGGCGGGCCCGGTCGAAGATCTGGCGGCTCTGGACGCTGTCGTCGGCGGTCATGAGCCACACTGTAGTTTCTTTCGTTCGACCGATACAATAGGGTGTGCGGAAACAGGCTACAGAGGAGGCATCGGTGCAGACGTTGTCGGCGCCACGATTCCTGGTGACCCGGGCAGTCCCCGGTCCCGGTATCGCACTGCTGGAGGCCGCCGGACCGACCACGGTACTGGAAACTCCGCCGTCGTATTCCGAGCTCAGTGATCTCTGCGCGTCCGGCGGCTTCGAGGTCGTCCTCACTCAGGCGGCCGACCGGATCGACGAGGAGCTGCTGGCGCGGGCGGCACTGCGGGGCGTGTCCAACTACGCCGTCGGCTGCGACAACATCGACGTCGCGGCAGCCGCCCGGCGCGGTATCCGGGTCGGAAACACGCCTGGCGTGCTGACCGACCCCACGGCGGACATCGCGCTCCTTCTCATGCTGGCCACGGCGCGGCGCTGTCTGGAGGGCGACCAATTGGTGCGCAGCGGCGGCTTCGCCGGGGTGAAACCGGACCTGCTGCTCGGGTCTGACGTGTCGGGCCGCACGCTCGGCCTGGTCGGCTGGGGGAGGATCGCGCGGGCGGTCGCGCGGCGCGCTTTCGGGTTCGGGATGCGGGTGTGCTTCACGACGGTGCACGACGGCAACCGTTCACGCAGCCCCGAGGAGCGCACGGTCGCCGGCGGCGAGGCAATCCAGGTCGGCCTCGACACGCTGCTCGCCGACAGCCACTTCGTGTCGTTGCACGTGCCACTGTCGCCCCAGACGCGCCACCTGATCGACCGCAACGCCCTGGCCGCGATGCGCCCGGATGCGATCGTGATCAACACCGCGCGCGGTCCGATCGTCGACGAGGTGGCACTCGTCGACGGGCTGCGCACCGGCGCCATCGCGGGCGCCGGGCTGGACGTCTACGAGCTGGAGCCCGCGCTCGCGCCCGGCCTGGCCGACCTGGCCAACGTCGTGTTGCTGCCGCATCTCGGCAGCGCGACCCGATCGGTGCGCGGTGAGATGTCCCGGCTCGCGGCGCTCAATGCGCTCGCGATGGCCGCGGGCAAGCCACCGCCGCACGAGGTGCTGCCGCCGGTCGTGGTGCGATGACGATGGTCGTTGCACCAGGCAGTGCTCGCCGCCGGGCCGGCCCGCACTGGGGTATCTTTCAAGCGAACGAACTCACAGTAGGGGGTTGAGCGTGTCGTCAGCATCGCAGGGGCGCGCTCCTGCCGAGCCCCGCCGCCCCGGTCGTCCGCGCAAACGTCCCATGCCGGCAGGGGCCTCGGCGAGGGAGCAGATCCTCGACGCAGCGGCTGCGCTGTTCGCGAGGCAGGGCTTCAGTGCGACGACCACGCGTCAGATCGCCGAGGCGGCGGGTCTGGAGCAGGGGTCGATGTTCCACTACTTCCCCCGGAAGCTGGACATCCTCGGCACGCTGCTCGACATGAGCCTGCCCGCGGTGGAACATGTCGCCTGGCTCGACGGCGTGGATCTCCCGGCGAGCGAGAAGCTCTACCTGCTTTGCTACCGGGACACGGCCGCGATGTGCGCAGAGGAGCACAATCTGTCGGCTCTGCTGAACCTCCCCGAGGCCAAGCCGCCGAACTTCGAGGCTTTCTGGGCCGAGGAGAAGAAGCTGCGCGCGGCCTACTCCCGCTACATCGCCGAGGGGCTGGCCGATGGGTCCTTCGGGGGAATGACACTCGCGCTCGCGACCGAGATGGTCATCGCGATGGTCGAGAGCCCCATGCAGTGGTTCCGCAGCGGGCGCGACGATGCCGCGGAGACTGCGACCGCCGTGGCCTCCGCCGCGTTGCGGCTCCTCCTCGCCGATCGCGGCGATCTCGACGACACCGTCGCTCGTGCCCTCGATCACCTGGCGCTCGCGCCGAGCCCCGCCGCGACCGGCGACTGAGCCTCCTGGCCTCTCCTCCTTCTTGCGGCCCACGCGGTGGCGCGCGATGCCCGGAGCTCGGCGCGATCATGCGCCGCGGCGGATCCGGCGCACCAGCGCGTGGGCCGTCGTCGCCACCCACACCACCTCGAGCAGCATGAAGCCCCATTGCCGGGCGCTGGCCGCGGCCGTGCACAGCGCGATTGCGCCGCAGGTGTTGAGCAGCAGGTACGCGTAGGAGTTCGGACCGATCCGGCCGCGCTGCACGAGCGTGAAGCCGGTCAGGATCGCGATCGAGCCGAGCACCTGCACTACTTGCACCGCCAGCTCCATCGCCTTCTCCTGCCTGCGGAAGCCATGACTCGATCAAAAATATCGATCGATTGAAAGAATACATGCTACGGTCGGTCCGCCGGATGTTTCGGCGGCCCGCCGGGCCGCTCCTCCCGGCCCCATGCATCAGCGGACGACGGAGGACCCACCGTGAGCGCACCATCCATGTCCGGGCCGATCGGATTCGGCGTCGTCGCTGTCGGCGGGATGGGCGCGGTGCATGCGCGCAACCTCGCCCATCGCGTGCCCGGGGCGCATCTCGTTGCGGTCACCGACATCGACGCCGGCCGGGCCAAGCGCGTTGCTGACGAGCTCGGAGCGGTCGCGTGTGCGTCGTACGCCGATGTCCTTGCCCGGCCCGACGTCGACGCCGTCGTCGTCGCGACCCCGACGGCGCTGCACGGCGAGCAAACGATCGCCGCCGTGCACGCCGGCAAGCACGTGCTGTGCGAGAAGCCGATGACGGCCGATCTCGCCGAGGCAGACCGGGTGGTGGCCGCGGTCGAGGAGAGCGGCGTCGTGGTCCGGGTGGGCTTCCAGCGGCGTCACGACGCGGACTGGTGCCATGGGGCGGCGCTGGTACGCGACGGACGCGTGGGCGCGCCTCGCCTGTACTTCGCCTCGTTTCGCGAGCGCGAGCTCTTCGACGGCGACGCACTGCGCGACCTGCTGATTCACGGGAACATCCACGATCTCGACGCCGCGCGCTGGCTGCTCGGGGAGATCGACGAGATCTCCGTCGTCGGGCAGGCCATCAACGGTGGTTCGGTCGCCGAGGGCGCGCCGGCGGAGAACCTGATCACCTCCTTGCGCTTCGCAAGCGGGGCCCTGGGCGTGATCGACAACGGCACCAATGCCCGCTTCGGCTTCGAGTGCCGCGCGGAGGTGATCGGTTCCGAGGCGACGCTCCGGATCGGCGACAGCCAAGGACCCGCCGTGACCGAACTGCGGGCGGGCGCGATGACGCAGAAGCTTCCGGCTGACGCGGCCGAGCGGTTCGATACGGCCTACGTCGCCCTCCTCGCCGACCTGTGTGCCGCCATCCGCGGCGAACCCGAGGCCGGCTCGATGGGCGCGACCGCGGCCGAGGGGCGGGCCGCGCTGGTGCTTGCCCTGGCAGCCGAACGGTCGCTTATCGAGGGCCGGCCGGTGCGCCTCGAACACGGCGGCGAGCCTGCCGCCGTCGCCTACCAGATGGCCAACTGATCCAACCGCTAGTTCAAACCAACAGAGGAGAAAAGCCATGTCTGCACCACTTCCCTTGCGCCGCTCCGTCGCCGCGGGCAACCTCGTCGCCCTCTCCGGGCAGATCGGCGCCGTCGACGGCACCCTGGTCGAGGGGGGCGTCGCCGCACAGACTCGCCAGGCACTAGCGAACCTCGTGGCCCAGCTCGCCGAGCACGGACTCACCGCCGCGGATGTCATCAAGACCAACGTCTTCCTGGTGTCGATGGACGACTTCGCGGCAATGAATGCGGAGTACGCACTCGTCTTCACCCAGGACTTCCCGGCGCGCAGCGCGGTCGCCGTTCGCGAGCTCCCCTTCGGCGCCTCCGTCGAGATCGAGGGATGGGCCTACCGCGGGGAGTGAGGTCGAGTCTCGACTTTCTATCGACCGAAAGATATTATCGAGCGATGAGGGACGAACCGATGAGCACGAGTGACCCGCGGTCCTTCGCGGTCCGCTGTGGTGCGCTGTTCGACGGCACCGGGGCCGACGTCGGCTACGACCAGGTCGTGATCGTGCGCGACGGGCTGTTTGCGAGCGGACCCGTGGATCCCGATCTCCCGGTCGTCGATCTCTCCGGCTGCTTCGTGCTGCCCGGCCTGGTCGATGCCCATTCCCACCTGAGCACCTATCCGATCCTGCGTGACGAGTGGCCTCGCGAACCCGGGCTGGTCGAACGGGCGCTCTCGGTGCCCGGCAACCTCCGCACGGCATTGCGGTCCGGCACGACGACCATGCGGGTGATGGGCGAGCCCGGCGGGGTGGATGTCCACGCACGCACGGCTTTGTCGAAGGGGGAGCTCGATGGACCGAGGCTGGTCGTCGCGGGGCAGGCGATCACCGCGGAGGGATGCCGGTCAGCTGACGCGCCAGACGAGGTGGCCGGCGTACGGCGGATCGCGAGCGACAACTTCGAACGGCAGGTGGATTTCCTCAAGATCCATCTGACCGAGGGCGCCGAGGGTGGTCGCGATCAGCTGTTCTCGGCCGAGGCCGTTGCCGCGGCTGTAGACGAAGCGCGCCGTCACGGGTCTTATGTCGCTGCACACGGTCACGGCGGCCCGGCCATCCGCACGGCCATCGACGCCGGGGTGCGCAGCATCGAGCACGGCTTCGAGCTGTCCGACGCCGATATCGCGGCGATGTCGGCGGCCGGGACCTGGCTGGTCTCGACGTTGGCGTTCGATTTCGAGCCGTCCGGGCTGGAGAGCGTCATCGACCGGCTCGGGCCGGACCACGGGATCGGCGAACTCCGCGAGGCGCGGCACGGGATCGCCCGGCGGATGAGCGCCGCGATCGATGCCGGGGTGCGCATCGCACTGGGTACCAACCACCTGCCCGGAGCGATGGCGGCCGAGATCCGGCTCGCCGTCGACTGCGGTATGTCCGTCGCTGCGGCTCTCGTTGCGGCAACTTCCGGCGGTGCCGAGCTGCTCGGGATGACCGGCAGCGTGGGCTCGATCCAGCCGGGCTGCCGGGCCGACCTGGTCGCCCTGCGCGGCGACCCCTTCGCCGACCTGACGGCCCTCGACGACGTCGTGATGGTCATGAAGGACGGCGTGGAGTGCGTGCGAAAGCACGGTGCGCAATGAGTGCAACCAGAAATGCGCGGCCGATGCGGGTGCGCGCGATGACGTGGGAGGCCGAGGGGGTGCTGTCGGTCGAGCTGGTGCCGATCGACGGCGGCTCCTTGGCCCGCCCCGAGCCGGGCGCGCACGTCGACCTGGTGCTCCGGGACGACCTCATCCGGCAGTACTCGCTGTGCGGCGACGTCTCCGACCCGACACGCTGGCGGGTCGCCGTCCTGCTGGAGCGAGACGGTCGCGGAGGATCCGCCTACGTCCACGAGCAGCTCCGGGTCGGCGCCGTGATCGACGTCGTCGGGCCCCGCAACAACTTCGCCCTCCTGCCTGCCGAGGAGTACCTGTTCGTCGCCGGCGGCATCGGCATCACGCCGCTGCTGCCGATGATCCGGGCCGCCGCGGCGCAGGATGCCCGCTGGAGACTGCTGTACGGCGGTCGCCGCCGCGCGTCGATGGCCTTCCTCGACGAGCTTGCGGCGTACGCCGGCCACGTCACCATCGCCCCCCAGGACGAGGTGGGCCTGCTCGACCTCGCCACCGCGCTGCGGGCAGCGGGCGACGATGCGCGGATCTACTGCTGTGGGCCGGAGCCCCTGCTCGCCGCGGTGGAGAAGGAGTGCGCCGAACTCGGCCGGCCCGCGCCGTACGTCGAACGGTTCGCCGCTCGCGGGGATGCCTCGGGCGCGGCGCACCACGACGGCGACAGCGCCTTCGAGGTGGAGCTCGTCGACAGTGCCCGTCGCCTGGTCGTTCCGGCCGATCAGACCATCGTCTCAGTGCTGGAAGACGCGGGGATCTACATCCCGACCTCGTGTGCGGAGGGCTACTGCGGCACCTGCGAGACCGAGGTGGTGGCCGGCCTCCCGGACCACCGCGACGACTACCTGAGCGACGAAGAGCGGGCGGCGAACGACCGGATGATGGTCTGCGTCGGCCGCAGCAAATGCCCTGTTCTTTCGCTCCGGCTCTGAGCCGGGGCGCCCGCCGACCCGAAGGATCACCATGCGCGCCATCGACGCGATCAAGCTCGACGATCCGTCCTTCCTGCTGCCCAGCCCCCATGCCGAGATGGCTGCCCTGCGCCGCGAGGCCCCGGTGGCTTACGACGCCCGCACGGACGCGTGGGTCGTTTCCAGCTATGAAAGCGTTTCGTTCGCGCTGCGGCACCCGGAGATCTTCGTTTCCGGCCGGGGCGTCTCGGTGCAGGAGCGCAAGCTCGGCACCGACGGCCCGGTCCACGGCGGCGACTTCATGCTGGCGACTGACGCTCCCCGCCACACCGAGCTGCGCGCAGCGGCCCAGCCCGGCTACGTCCAGCCCCGCATCCGCGCGTGGGAAGACCGCTTGCGGGCCCGGATCGTCGCCGCGATCGACGCGCTCCCGGCCGGCGAGGTGCTCGACGCGCACACTCGCATCGCCAAGACGCTGGCCATCGCATCGGTGTGCGACTACCTCGGTATCCCCGAACATGATGTGCCGTGGGTCGACGAGCTCACCTCGGTCTGGAGCCCGGAGCACACGCAATGGTCCGGCGTGAGCGTCACTGACTACCCGGAAGGAACGCTGGAGCGCTACTTCGCGGTCCTTCTCGAGGAACGGGCGGCCGCACCCGCCGACGACGTGCTCACGATCATCGCCGGTGGCCGCGGCGCCTCCCTGTCACTGCGCGCCAAGCTGATGTTGTGCATCGACCTCGTGGTCGCCGGCAACGAGCCCTTGGCGGCGGGTATCTCGGGAGGTCTCCACGCACTGGCGGAGCACCCTGACGCGTTCGCCCGGCTGCAGCGCGAGCCGGAGCTGATCCCGACCGCCGTCAACGAGCTGCTGCGCAGGGTGACCCCCATCCCGTACATGTGCCGGACCACGGCCTCCGACGTCGAGCTCGAGGGCCAGCTCATCCCGGCCGGCTCCTTCGTCTACCTGCTCTACTCCTCGGCCAACCACGACGAGGACGTATGGGGCAAGCCCTACGAGCTCGACGTGGCCCGGAGTGATGCGGGCAAGCTGCTGTCGTTCGGCCGCGGGGCCCACACCTGCATCGGTGCTCCGCTCGTCCGCCTGGTCTACCGGATCCTGCTGGAGCAGCTGACCTCGCGCTTCGCCGCCCTCGAGATGGGCGGAGACGTCCGCATCGTCACCGGGGTGCACATGCCGCACCTCGGCTTCCTCCCGCTCGTGCTCGTCCCCGCATCCCCGGCCCACCGCGACACGCCCTAGGAAAGGTGTCCCATGAGCAACCAGCCGAAGTACCTGATGATCGCCGGCATGGACGTGCAGCCCGACAAGGAGGAGCTGTTCAACGACGTGTACGACACCGAGCACGTCCCGTTCCTGTCCGCAGTGCCCGGCGTGCGGTTCGCGATGCGCTACACCGGGCAGGAGCTGGACATGGCCATCGGCGGGCGCACCCAGCGGCTCGGCGACGGAACCGAGCCGCGCTACTACGTCGTCTACGGGCTCGAAAGCCCGGAGGTGCTCGTTTCGCCCGCCTGGGGGGAGGCCGTGGAGTCCGGGCGCTGGCCCGCGATGGTTCGCCCCTACACCTCGAACCGGCGCCACATCCTGCTCGAGCGCGACGAATCCTGATGTCCGTCGAGTCGAGCCGCCACCTGGTCAGCGCCTACGACCGCGACGATCGAGTCACCCGCCAGCTGACCTTCCCCGAGCCGCTCACGATCTTCGACAGCACCCTGCGGAAGATCCTGCTGACCCCGGGAATTTCCCCGCCGATCGATCAGCTGCTGGCGATCGCCGGCTCGCTCGATCGAGCCGGCATCCGCGAGATCGTGCTCAACGTCCACTGGTGGGGCGACGATCGACCGAACAGCCGCGAATGGGAGGTGCTCCGTGCCGTCCTGCAAAGCGGCTTCGACTTCCACGTCACCGTCTACGCCGACGCCACCCTGCCGCGGGAAGGCAACCGGATCACCCCCCTCGCGGCGATCGAGCAGATCCGATCACTGGGCGCCACGACGATCGAGCTGCCCTTCCTCGTGCCACGCGCCGGAGGCGGGGGAGCCGCGAGCTCACTGGGCGAGCTCGAGGCCCTCTTCGCACAGGCCGCAGACGCGGGCCTTTCCACCGTGCTGGGCCTGTCCGACGTGGGCCGGGTCGACTTCGAGGTCGCGCTGGAGGCGGCGCAGCTGGCAACCGAGCTGGGCTGTACGCGGGTCAACCTCCTCGACTCGTACAGCAGCCTGTCGGTGGAGGCCATGCGCCTGTTCTGCAACGACTTCCGTGCTCGCCTCGACCGGCCGGTGCCGCTCTCGATGCACGTCCACAACGACTTCGGGCTCGGGACCGCCCTCGCGGTCACCGCGGCGACCTCGGGGGTGCACCCCGACGTCTCGGTCAACAGCATCTCCTACCGCTCGGGGTTCGCCGCGCTCCAGGAGGTGGTCCTGGCGCTGGAGCTGCTGTACGACGTCCGGACGGGCATCGACCTCGGTCAGCTGCAATCGCTGTCGGACCAGGTCTCGGCATGCACCGGATTGGTCAACCCGCTGGCCCCGGTCACCGGTGCGCACCAGTACCTCCGCGACGACGCGGAAGGAATCCTGGACTACCTGCGCGACGGCCGGGAGGCCTTCCCCGCCGCGACGTCGTGCATGGCTCCTTCGCTTACCGGCTCCCGAATGCGCGTCGTCTGGGGTGATCGGCACGCGACGTCGACCGTGCGCGCAAAGCTGCGCCAGCTCGGACTGCCGGACAGCGGGGAGCTGGTGACCGCGGTGTACGACGAGATCGTGCGTGCGGTCGACTCCGCCACCACGTACCCGCGGTGGGTCACCGAGGAGCGGGTCGAGGAAATCTGCCGGGTAACTGCGGCTCGCCTGGGCGACGGATACGAATCTCGGTAACGAAATAAGTCCTTTCTATCGAACGAAAGGAATCTGGGTTAGGGTGACCCGCATCCCAGAGCTCTCGGTTCAACCCGAACGGACGACCGGCAGCGAGGAACCTCGCTGACCGAGCAAGGAGACCGACATGAAGCAGCATCTCCTCCGCCGCGTGCGGATGCGGCTGGCCCCGGCGCTCGCTCTCTCCGTGTTGGTCACGGCCGGGTGTTCCGGGGCAGGCGACGGTGCGTCGCCGTCGGACGTGTCGAGTGCGACGATCGGCATGCCGAGCAAGCTGCTCAGCCTCGACATGGACACCAGCCTCGATGCCTTCGGGCAGGCAGTGATGAAGCTCGTCGGAGGCCGGCTCTACGAGATGGCCGACGGTAAGCCGGTTCCGGCGCTGGCCCAGCAGAGCTCGGTGTCCCCGGATGGCCTGACGTGGACCTTCACCCTGGCGAACGGAGCGACCTTCTCCGACGGAACGCCCGTCAAGGCGTCCGACGTCGTCGCGTCGTTCGAGCGAAGCATGAACAACCCGAGCCAGGTGAACCCGAACCTGTTCGCGCCGATGGCATCGGTGAAGGCGCCGTCGGACAACACGGTCGTCGTCAAGCTCAAGTCGCCACGCCCGAACCTGCCGGTGATCCTCACCTACGCCCAGTTCCCGGTGCTCCCGGCTCAGCACCTCGGCGAGCCCGACTTCTTCCGCAAGCCGATCTCTGCCGGACCCTACGTGATCGATCAGACCGGCGCGGACAAGACGAAGCTGTCGGTGAACCCGCGTTACACCGGCCCCGCACCGACGGTGCGGAACCTCGACCTGACCGTCGTGCCGGACGCCAACTCGGCCCTCGTCCAGGTGCAGTCCGGACAGCTGGACGTCGCCTGGGGTGTGCCGGCGAACCTGATCAATGTGATTCCCGCGAACCTCCTCGCGGTTGCGCCGCGTTACGGGTTCGACGCGATCATGCTGAATACGGCGAGCGGTCCGCTCAGCGAGGTGGGCGTCCGCCGGGCGATCTGGGACGCCGCCGACCGGAAGCAGATCTCCGACCTCGCCTGGGGCGGCAAGATCCCGCCCCTCGCCGGCGCGTGGCCGGAGAACGTGCCCGGTTACGACCCCGGCATCAGCACCGCCACCGACCTCGCGGCAGCAAAGAAGGCGCTCGCCGGGACCAGCTGTGCCGCCGGGTGCGCGATCAAGCTGATCTACAGCACCCAGCTCTCGGCCCAGCAGGAGCAGGTCGCGACGGCGCTCCGGCAGGACCTGCAGAAGATCGGCATCACGCTCACCGCCGAAAAGGTCGATGCGACCGAGTGGAACGACGACTACAACAAGGGCTCCTTCGAGATGCTGGTCGTGACCACCTATGACTTCGGCCCGGTCAACGACAACCTGATGGTCCTGCCGCTTCCCTTGAACTCCAAGGTCTACGACAGCTACCCGGGGATGAACCAGGCACTGTCCGATGCCGCGGGCGAGACGGGGGCCAAGCGCGACGATGCGCTGCGCAAGATCGATGCGACGATCCGCGCGAACGTTCCCTGGATCCCGCTCACGGGCACCGGGGTGGTGTCGGCGACCAAGGTTTCGCCGAAGCAGATCGGGTTCATCGACGGCGGGGCGATCAGCGTCGGCCGCGCCGATGGAAGCGTGCGCTGACCACGGTGCACCCCGCGCCACTGGCGGCGCGGTCCGATGGAGCAGAGGATCCACCCAGAACCGACAACCAACGGAGGTGGTCGAAGTGGGAGCACCCACCCTCGAGGCCGGGGACACCCGGGCGGAAGCCCTGGTGGCATCGAAGGCGGCGCGGCGGATCCCGCCTGCGCTCCGGTGGCCACTGAACGTCCTGCGACGGGGAGTGGTGGTACTCGGCCTGGTCGTCGTCATCACGTTCCTGCTCGTCCGGATCCTCCCTGGCGACCCGGCGGATGCATTGGCCGGACAGCACGCGAGCCCCGCGGCGCGCGATGCGATTCGCGCCCGGCTCGGACTCGACGGGTCGCTGTGGCACCAGTTCACGAGCTATGTGGGTGGCCTGGTGACCGGAGACCTCGGGACCTCCGTGTCCCAAGGCGGGGTTTCGGTCGGCTCGATCATCGGCCACGCCCTTCCCATCACCCTGGCGCTCGTGGCCGGAGCGATAGTCGTGGCCCTGGTCGTCGGTATTGCGCTGGGGCTGTTCGCCGGTCACTCCGAGGGAGCCGTGGACGTCGCGACGCGATCGCTGCTGACGACCATGCTGACGGTGCCCCCGTTCTTCCTTGGCTTGCTGCTCATCTGGGGCCTCGCGCTCGCGATGCCGATCTTCCCCGCCGGTGGCTGGCAGGGCTGGGCCTCTTCCCCGAGCTATCTGGTCCTGCCGATCGTATCCTTGTCGATCGCCCTGATCCCGCTCGTCGCCAGGGCGACGCGGCAGTCGGCCAAGGAGGCGCTGGGGGAGATGTGGGTCGAGGCCGCGGAGGCGCGGGGGCTCGGCAGAGCGCGCATGGCGCTGCGTCACATCCTGCCGAACAGCGTGCTGCCGGTCATCACTCTCGTCGGGTACAACGCCGGCGTGCTCATTTCGGGAGCGGTCGTCGTCGAGGCGGTCTTCTCGCTTCCCGGGATCGGCCAGCAGCTGGTCGACGCGGTGACCCAGCGCGACTACCCGGTCATCCAGGGAATCGCGCTGACCTGCGCGGTCGCCGTCGTCATCTTCAACGCAATCACCGACATCCTCTACGGATGGGTCGACCCGCGAGTGAGGCGCGCATGACTACCACCACCTCCCCGGTCGCGCCGTTCGACCGGCGACGGCTGTTCACCCGCGTACGTCCGCGCCGCCGACCGGGCGGGCGGCGGATCGAGCTCTGGGCCGGGGTGCTGGTGCTCGGCGCGGTCGTCGCCTCTTGCGTGCTGGTGCCCCTGATCGATCACACCGACCCCAACGCGTTCGTCGCACCGCCGTTCCAGGCCCCGTCGGCGAACCATCCGTTCGGCACGGACTCCTACGGTCGTGACGTCTTCGTCCGGGTCTTCCACGCCGGCAGGCTCGACCTCGTCATCGCTACCGTCGCGCTCGTTCTGTCGTCCGTGATCGGAACCTTCGTCGGGATGGTCGCCGGCGCGAGCCGCGCGCGGTGGGTCGAGCCGGTCGCGATGCGGATCGTCGATGCGATCGTCGCGTTCCCGTTCATCGTCCTGACCCTCGCGATCGTCGCGGTGGCCGGCCGGGAATGGGCGGTACTCGGGCTGCCCGCCGGGGCGGCGGCCGTCATCCTGTCCGTGGTGCTCGTCGAGTGGACGCTCTACGCCCGGCTGGCGCGCAGCCAGACTCTGACTCTGCGCGACCGTGACTACGTGGTCGCCGCACGGACGCTGGGTTACTCGGCGCCGCGGATCGTGCTTCGCCACCTCCTGCCCGGTGTAGGCCGGACCACGGCTTCCTACGCCGTGGCGGACGCGATCCTCATCATCATCTGGACGGCGTCGCTGTCCTTCCTCGGCCTCGGGATCCAAGCGCCGGCGGCCGATTGGGGGAGCATGATGTTCGAGGGGCGGGCCGTCATGTCACAGGCTTGGTGGATCACGACCATCCCGGGGGCGATGATCGTCCTCACCGGTCTTGCGTTGAGTGCGATCGGTGATTCGCTGCTCGAGGTGAGGTCGCGATGACCAAGACCCTGTTGCAGGTGACGAATCTTGCGGTCGAACGCCGCGGAGTCCGGATCCTGAAGGATGTTTCGTTCTCCGTGCCCCGAGGCGCCTCCGTGGGGCTGGTCGGGGAGACCGGTTCGGGCAAGAGCATGACGTGCCGGGCGGTCATGGGCCTGCTCGGCCGTATCGGGGCAGAGGTCACCAAGGGCTCGGTCGAATATGACGGGACCGACCTGGCTTCCTGCACCCCGGCCCAGCGAAAGTCGCTCCGGCGGAGTGCGATCGGCATGGTGCCGCAGGCATCGATCGGCGGACTGGATCCGGTGGTCCGGATCGGCCGCCAGCTGCGCGAGACGGTCGCTCTTTCCCTGCCTCGCGCCGAAGTCGAGGACCGGCTCGGCGCGCTCCTCAGTGCGGTCCGGCTTCCGTCGGACCCGTCCTTCCTCCGGCGCTACCCGCACGAGCTCTCCGGCGGGCAGCGGCAGCGCATCATGATCGCTCTGGCGCTCGCGGGCAAGCCGGGTCTGCTACTGGCCGACGAACCGACCACCGCACTCGACGTGACTGTGCAACGGGAAATTCTCAATCTCCTGATGTCGTTGCGCGAGGAACTCGACATGTCCATGCTTCTCGTCAGCCACGACTTGGGGGTGATCTCCCAGGTGTGCGACTGGATCGTCGTGATGTATGGCGGGATCACCGTAGAAAGTGGACCTGTTCACGAGGTCCTTCGCGCGCCGGCGCATCCGTACACGCGGGCGCTGGTCGCGTCGCACCCTGCGGCGGTGCCGCCGGGGCAGAGGCTGGCCGGGATTCCCGGATCGCCCCCGGAGGCGACCGACGACCAGGCGGGCTGCCCCTTCACGGCGCGTTGCAACCACGCGGCGGACTACTGCGGGGAACGTCCGGTCAAGCTGCACTCTCTCGACCTTGCCCACGCTGTCGCCTGTCACCGTGCCGAGGAGATCGTGTCGTGACCACCGAACCTTTGCTGAGCGCCGAAGACGCCGGCCTGACCTACCCCAAGGCCGCGACCGCAGCGGTGGCCGGAGTGACTCTCTCGATCCGGGCAGGTGCCTCGATCGGGATCGTGGGCGAGAGCGGGAGTGGCAAGTCGACGCTCGCCCGGATGCTGGCCGGAGTCATCCGGCCGACGGCAGGCCGGGTGCTCGCCCACGGCAGGCCTTGGTCGGAGATCAATCGCTCGGACCCGGTCCGGCGCTCCGTGCAGATGATTTTCCAGGACCCGTCCTCCGCCCTGAACCCATGGATGACGGCGCAGGAGGCGGTAGCGGAGGTGTTCCGCAACTGGGACCGGGCAAGTGTGCGGGAGTCGAAAGAGCGGGCAGGCGACCTGCTGGCGGAGACCGGCCTCACCCGTTCCTCGATGGGTCGCCGCCCGCGCGAGCTGAGCGGCGGCCAGTGCCAGCGCGTCGGGATCGCCAGGGCACTCGCCTGTGCCCCCGACGTCTTGATCGCCGACGAGCCGACCTCGGCACTCGACGTCTCGGTTCAGGCGCAGATTCTCAACACCATCCTCGACCTCAAGGAGACCAGGGGCCTTGCCCTGATGCTGATCTCGCACGACCTGAGCGTGGTGCGGTACATGACCGAATCCGCTGTGGTGATGTACCACGGCACCGCGGTGGAAATGGGCCCGACGGAAGAGCTTCTGACGTCGCCAAGCGAGGAATACACCCGCCAGCTCGTCGCATCGGTACCGGAGATAAGCGCCTGACATCGGTGGTCCACGGGGGTGTCCTTGCCGGATCCAGAGACGTCTCGAAGCCCGGGTTCACGCGGCGTTCAGCCCGCGCACCTGACTTACGCGCCGCGAACCTCCCGATCTTGAGGAGAGCCCGCTTGAGCACGATGCGCCCGGCCTGCCCTGCCGGCGACGGGTGAATGCTGACCCCCGCCACGCCGTTGAATTCGGCCGGCCTCCGAATGCTGCCCCGCCCGTCGCCGCCCACGGTCGCCGGCGCAGTGCGCGCCGCGAGCGCGATCCCACTGCCACTGCTCGACCCGCCAGGCGAGAGCGAAGCGTCCATTTTCACTGTGCATTCTTGAGGTCGTCGCGTGCGCTGCCCATTCGCGATTCACCATCCGGCTCGCGGTACCAGAATACGAGGACAATGACTGCAACGACGGACAAGGCGACGACGTACAACGGAAATGCGAGGCTCGATCCGGTCACCGCAGCGAGCCAGGCGGAAATCAAGGGGGAAAATCCGCCGAGAATGATCGTCGAGTTGTAGGCGGCAGCGCCCGCGGTGACTCGAACCGACGGCGGGAACATCTCCACGAGGCTGAGGTAGGACGGCGTTCCGTAGACGGCGAACGGAATCACGTAGAGCAGGCCGCCGACCAGGCCGAGGCCGAACGACCCCGAACCTCCCAGCAGGAACGTCGGAATGGTCACGACGACGAGGAGACTTGCTCCGGTGATCAGAACCGGCCGCCTGCCGTAGCGATCGGCCAGTCCGCCGGTGAGCACAATGCACCCGACGAGAACGATCCCGATGATGGTGTTGATCGCCAGCGCAGTTCCGCGAGGCATCCCGTTGGCGATCATGTAAGCCAGGTAGGCGGTGAACCCGATATAGGCCGCGGTGGAGTACAGGGCGCCGAAACCCACGAAGATCAGGACCGCCCGCTTGTTCTCGCGCAGGACTGTCCAGAGGCCGGTTGTCCGCGGGACTGCCTCCTCCGCAGCCGCGCGGATTGCCTTGAACTCGGGGGTTTCGTCCACGCGACGGCGGATGTAGATTCCCACGAAACCGAGCGGAAGAGCGATCAGGAAAAGCAGGCGCCAGCCCCATGACGCCATCGCTTCGCCGGGCATGACCGCAGTGAGCAGCGTGGCAAGAGCCGAACCAGCCAGTGTGGCGAGGAAGGTTCCGGTTCCCAGGTAGCTGACGGTGCGCGCACGCCGGTTCGCCGGGGCGTGCTCGTAGAGAAAGGCGACCGCACCGGCAAGTTCCCCGCCCGCGGCAAGGCCCTGGACCAGTCGTAGGCACACCAGCAGAATCGGTGCCGCGATTCCGATGGTGGCATGTGTCGGAACCAGCGCGATCAAGAACGTCGCGCTGCTCATCATCAGAATGCTGACATACAGGATCGACCGGCGTCCGCGAACGTCTCCGATCCGGGCCAGGAGCAGCCCGCCGAGCGGCCGCACGAGGAAGGCGGTGCCGTAGGCCGCCCACGTGTTGAGGAGCGCGGCCGTCGGGTCGGCGGCCGGGAAGAACGATGCCGAGATGTACGCCGCCACCATTCCGTACACGGCAAACTCGTACCACTCGACGAAGTTTCCGATGGTTGCCGCCGCAATCGTGCGACCAAGGCGGGGCCTGCTGGAAACCCGATCGCCGGCCATTCTCTCTTCCGTTGCATTCATGGTACTCAGTCCCTTTCAGCTCCGACGGTCCTTGCCGGCGGTTCCGTTCTGATTGACCAGGACGACAGAATCGGCGTCACCGAACAGCTTCGGGTTCTTGAGAGGATCTCCCGCAAGAATTGTCGGATCGGCTGTTTTGCCGGCCTGTTCCGTCGACGACCGTCGCACCTGTCGACCACACCTGCATGCGAACCTCCCTTGCGATGTCGAGCACATTGCCCCATCCGTACCTCCGGGGCAGTCGACGAACGTCGCAAATCGCACCGTGCTGACGTGACGCTTGCCGAGCCTCAGCGCTCCGCCACAGGCTGGACCAGTGCAGTGGATCCCGGTGAGGGCAATCCGTGGACCTGCCGTCGGCCACGCAGGGCGGAGCTCTCAGCCCGAGGTCACTCGGACGCGGTCGTTCCGCACTTGAAGGACCAGCTCGGCTCCCGTCCACGGAATCCGGCGCTGCTCAACCATGTCTGCCCGGGCCATGCGCCTGCGCCGGGCGGTCGTTGACGCAGAACGAGTTCAGATACCCCGGCTGCGCGGGCGGGACGGAGAACGGAATCAACCCGGTGCACCTGTCCTATGTGGACGAAAGTATCGGGCATGCCATGATCGGATTCCGGTAGTGGACCTGCGACCAGCACATCGGTGATCCGGTGAAGTCGCTGCACATCATGCGCCGCGCCAACTCGGGTTCTTCGCAACGCGACATCGATTGTGCGGAGTGAAACAGGTCCGGGCGTGACGTCCGTGCCGGTCGGTCGCGGGATGCCGGCTCCCTTTGGTGGCCCTGGACAGCAGGCATCGGTCCGCGCAGAGGTCGCGGACTGCGCTCTCGATGGCATCTGCAGTCCGCGCCGGGGTCGAGCGCTTCGTCGGCGAACCGCCGGGCGGCGCTTACCTCCGCGCCGCTCGACGGCGTCGTCGGGCAGGGTGAATCCCGTGCGAGTAGCCCAGTTTCGTTGCATGCAACCAGCCCAGGAAGTCGTGGGTGGCTCCGGCGGCCGCCGCGTCCGCCCTTGGCGGTGAACGGCAACTGCTGCAACGCATTCCTGGTCACCGCAATGTGATCGACCGCGGTGTTCGATCCGGCGTTGCCCGGCCGCATCCGGCAAGGAGACCTGGCTCTGGACCCCGGCGCATCTGCTCGAAAAGGCTGAGGGCACCAGCGGTTCCGCCGTGGGCCCACACCGCGGGACTCGAAGCACGGCGCTCTCAGCGGGGCCCCGCAGCGTGAGGTTGACCCCAGGAGACGGACTCCGGTTCACGGAGTCTCGTGCGGAAGCCCTGCTTGCGTTCGTGGGCCTCGAACTGTTTGCTGCGGGCGGTTTCGGCCTGGCTACCCACTTCCGCGTGTTGCGGCGGCCCGGCCCAGCGATGCCACTCGTTCCCGGCGCTGCCGAACCGCCGTCCGGCTGCGGCACGCCGGGTGCAGCAGGGCCGAGGGGCGCGGCAAGATCGGCACTGGGTCTTGCGGGGACTGGCATGGGCTCGGGCAGGTCGAGCGAATACCCGTCCGGTGTCGCGGCTTCACGGCAGCTCCCACCCTTGGGCCCCGTGCCAGGTGGTGGCCTGTGCTCCGGCCCGGACAGCGGCTGCCAGGGCGTCCTGCTCAGTGGATCCGGAAGCGAGGAGACCGGCGAGCGTGCCGGCGAAGGCATCGCCCGCACCGGTGGTGTCGACCACGGACGTGTGCGGCGGCCGTTCGCGATACTTGCCCCAGCGGGCCCCGTCCGCGCCGAGCGTCACGCAGACCGAGCGCGGCCGCACGGCCAGGCGCTGGTGTTCGTGCTCGTTGACGATGACCGGATCCGCGAGCCGGAGGAGCCGGTCCGGAAGGGGCGCCACGGGAGAAGCGTTCAAGACCAGTCGGGCGCCGGTTTCGGCGGCGAGTTCTGCCGCCTCCTCCACCGCGGGCAGCGGCGTCTCCAGCTGGAGCAGCACGACGGACGCGGTGCGGATCGACTCCGCTGCCGTCGTCACCTCGGCGGCGGTGAGCGTGCTGTTGGCGCCGGGGATGACGATGACGGAGTTTTCGCCGGTGCGGTCGACCGTGACGTGGGCTCGTCCGGTGTGCTGGTCCGGTGCACGCCGGACCGCGGACGTGTCGATCCCGCGCCGGCTGAGGGCATGCAGGTACCGGGTGCCGTCCGGGTCGTCGCCGATCCGGCCGATCATCCGGACGGCGGCGCCGGCGCGCGCGGCGGCGACCGCCTGATTGGCGCCTTTGCCTCCGGGCAGGGTCCGCAGGCGCAAGCCGAGCACGGTCTCGCCCGGCGAGGGGTGCTCGCTCACCGAGACGACGTGGTCGATGTTGAGCGATCCGACGACGCTGACGACGCCGTTCACGAAGTGCCCGGTTCGCCGAGAATGGTGGACAGGAACAGGTCTCCGTAGCGGGCAGCGTCCACGTCGATCGCCACGTCGAGCCTCGCCGCCGGGGCGGCCATACCGTGGAGTTCCTGTTCACCGGACCGCGCGCGGCGGTCGACCACGGTTTGGCCGCGGCCGAACCCCGGCGCGAGCTCCACCTGTACCGGGAGATGCGCTGTGACGAGACCGGCTGGATCGGCGACCGCACACACCGCGCCGGCGTCTCCGATCGTGGCCATGCCGAGCTCGGTGCGGGCCTCGCCGGCGGCCGTGCGGAGCTGGTGTCGCAGCAACTGCCCGGCAAGGCGTGCGCTGCGGTGTTCGTGTGCTGCCAGCTTGTCGCAGCCGGCCGCAGCTACCCCGACGCGGTAGAACACGTCGAGCCCGTACATGGTGACGGGCACTCCGGCGGCGAAAACGATGGCGGCGGCTTCGGGATCGTGCCACGCGTTGAACTCGGCGACCGGTGTTGCGTTGCCCGTCGAGGCGGTGCCGCCCATCACGACGATGCGCTCCAGGCGTTGCATCGCCTCCGGGTAGGTGCGGGCCAGCAGCGCGATGTTGGTCAGCGGGGCCAGCGCGATGAGGGTGACGGGTTCGGCCGCGTCACGGAGTACGTCGCGCAGCAGTTCGACGGCATGCCGGGGATCGGGTTTCCGCGGGGAAGGGGGCAGGCCGAGGTCGGCCATGCCGTCGCGGCCGTGGACGTGGCTCGCGTCGTGCGGTGGGGCGATCAGCGGCCGGGCGGCCCCCGCGGCGACCGGGATCGGGGGAGCGTCCGCGTGCTCGAGGACCGTGAGGGTGTTCCGGACGACCTGCTCGACCGCGGCGTTTCCGGCCACGCAGGTGATCGCGTGCACCCGCAGCCCGGGATGCCGGACAGCGAACAGGAGGGCGAGCGCGTCGTCCACTCCGGTGTCGACGTCGATGACGACGTTCTGTGTGCGCCCGTGCGTCTTGACAGGTCCCAGCTGCATGACTTCACTATGACAGGTAATAGGAAGGACGTCTAGACGTCTTATGAAGAGGTGGAAATGGTGCGCCCGGACATCGTGCTCGTGATGGTGGATCAGCTCGCCGCTCGCTGGCTGGAGCGAGCGTTCGACGGCGTCGTCGCCGTTCCGAATCTGCGCCGGCTGGCCGAGGGAGGGGTCCGGTTCGCCAACGCGTTCACCCCCAACCCGGTCTGCAGCCCGGCGCGGGCCAGTATCGCGACCGGATTGACCAGCCAGGGCCATGGCGTCACCGAATGCGGGTACCGCCTCAGCCCGGAGGTGCCGACTTTCATGCAGGCCCTCCAAGGGGCCGGCTGGCGGACCGGGGCGTTCGGCAAGCTGCATTTCCAGCCGCAGCTGGCCGGTGTCCATCCCGACTACCGGCCATACGGGTTCGACGTCACGCGAATCAGCGAGGACCCGCGCGCGGGGGAGTGGCTGGACTGGGTGCAGCGCCGGCACCCGCAGCACTACCGCGCCGCACAGGCGACGGTGTGGATGACGATGATCCCGGAGCTGGGCGACTACGGTCCCGGGCACTCCGATCTGCGGGAGGAGATCCGGCGGGCCAGGGAGATGTACCCGCAGGTGGCGGGAGAGGCGTATCCGCTGCCGTTTCCCGCCGAGGTTTCCCAGACCGCCTGGATCACCGGCCGCGCATGCGAATTCTTCCGGGAGACCCCGGCAGGCACGCCGCTTTTCGCACAGGTCAGTTATGTGCAGCCGCACAATCCGTTCACGCCGCCTGCGGAGTATGTGCCGCTGGTTTCGGACGCGTCGATCCCCGAACCGGTTGCGGCGGAATGGCAGGGCGACGCGCGCGTGCCGTACTTCGCGCAGGAGCGGTACGCCAGGCCGAGCTACGACACTGCGGACTGGAAACGCGACCGGCGGCTGTACTTCGCCGATCTCGCTCATCTCGACCACGAACTCGGGGTCCTGCTGGACTGCCTCGCCGAGACCGGCCGGCTCGATCGCACCCATGTCATTTTCACCTCGGATCACGGCGAGCTGCTGCATGACCACGGTCTTCTCGGAAAATGGGAACGCCACTACGACTCGTGCATCCGGGTTCCGCTGATCGTGCACGGACCCGGTCTTGCGCCGGCCGTCCGCACCGATCTCGTCGACCTGTGCGATCTCGCGCCGACCGTGTTCGACCTGGCCGGGCTGGCCCAACCCGTGCTGCCGCAGCCGGACCTCGGCCGGCCGTACGAACCCGGCGTACTGCCGCGGTTCGCCGGCCGGTCCCTGCTGGCGCCGCCGTCGGAAGCGGAGGGGCCGCGCGACGCGGTGTACATCCAGAGCAACAACAACCACTGGTCGGCGACGCCCGGCAACTGGGCTCGGACACTGCGCACTGCTCGCCACCGCTACACCGTCTTTCTGGCCGGGGGTGGGGAGCAGCTGTTCGACCTGGAACGGGATCCCGACGAACAGCAGAACCTCGCCGGGCTGCCGGAAGGAGAGGCGGCCCGGCAAAGCCTGCGGGACCGGCTGTTCGAACGGATTGCCTTGGAGGGATACCCGAACAGTCCCCGCGAGCTCTACGGGATCGGGACATGGTGAGCCGGCGTGGCGTGGCGGGCCTTAGGGTGGCCGGGTGATTAAGCCCCCGAAACGCGCCGCGACGGCCGCGCAGATGATCCGGCAGTTCATCGCCGACGAGCTGCAGGCGGGCGACCAGCTTCCTTCGGAAGCCGAGTTCGCCCGCCGCCTCGGGGTCAGCCGCGTCACGGTGCGCGAGGCGCTCGGCCACCTGTGGGTGGAAGGGCTGGTGACCCGGCGCTGGGGAGTGGGCACCTTCGTGCGCGACACCCCGCCGCCGCGGGGGGCCGCGGTCACGAACATCTTCGTCGACATCGCCGATGTCGGTTCGCTGCCGCACAAAATCGAATCCGCCGGACACACCCCTGCGCTGTCGCACGCTCAGGCGGACCGGATCCCCTGCCCGGACGAGGTGGCGGCCGAGCTGGGGCTCGGCCCGGCCGATCCGGTCTGGCGGGTCGAGCGGTGCCTGACCATCGACGGCGCGCCGGCCATCGTGCTGCGGGACCACATTCCGGCCAGCCTCAACGGCGTCGACTTCCCCGCCGACCGGCTCACCGACCTCAACGTGGACCTGCCGGGCCTCATCCAGCGCATCGGGCTCCGCGTGGTCCGGGACGAGGCCCGGCTCGACGCGGTCGCGGCCGACGAGGACATCGCCCGGCTGCTCGGTCTTCCCGACGGCGCCCCGGTTCTGCACGCGCACCAGACCAGCCACGCGAACACCGGGGAGGTCGTCGTCTCCACCTACTCGTACTACCGTTCCGACGTCTTCACGTTCATGTTGGTGCGCACCGTCGGCAGCTGAGCAGCGGCGGGCAACACCCGCCGCTGCACTCAGGACGCTTGCTGTTGCGGCACTGCCGGATTGGTCCCGGCATCGGCGGAGCCGGCGAATCCGCGGGTGCGGACAAACCCCACGCACAGCACCGTGATGATGCACAGCGCGGCGATGTACGCGGCGATTCCCCATGGCCGGCCTCCGTTCGCGGACAGCAGCAGCGTCGCGATCGCCGGCATGAGCCCGCCGCCGAGGACGGTGGCGGCCTGGAACCCGAGGGAGATCCCGGTGTAGCGGACGCGAGCCGGGAACAGCTCGGTGAACAGCGTTGCCTGGATTCCGTAGGCAAGGCCGTTGAACAGATTCACCAGGATCAGCGCGAAGAAGAGCGCGGCGACCGACCGCACCTCCAGCACCGCGAAGAACGCGAACGCCAGCGGAACGCGGCAGAGCGCGACGATCACGAAGGAACGCCGCCGCCCGATCCGGTCCGAGAGCAGTCCGCCGAGCGGCGCCGCGATCAGGTTGACGATGTTGCCCACGAGCAGGGCGTCGATCACCATCGATCGCGAAAAGCCGAGCGGGGAAACGGCGTAGGAGGTCACGAAGACCATCAGGAAGCCGAATGCCGCGACCGAGGTGTAGATCCCGATGGACAGCAGCACCGTCGCGGGGTGGTGCCGCAGCGTTTCCCACAGGGGCGAGCGCGGACGCGTCCCGCTGGCCTTGACCCGTTCGAACTCCGGCGATTCGGAGATCCGGAGCCGGGCCCACAGACCGATCCCGATCAGGCCGACGCTGATCAGGAATGGGATTCGCCAGCCCCATGCCAGCAGTTGCTCGTTCGTCAGCACGGCGAGCAGCACGGTGATCGTCAACGAGGAGAGCACCAGGCCGAACCCGCTGCCGGTCTGCACGAGGCTGCCGTACAACCCGCGGCGCTTCTCCGGCGCGTGTTCGGTGACCAGGGTGACCGCGGCGCCCCACTCCCCGCCGATGCCGAAACCCTGTACGAACCGGAGCACGGTCAGCAGGATCGGCGCGGCGATCCCGATGCTGCTGTAAGTCGGGATGACGCCCATCAGGACTGTCGCGCCGCCCATCACCATCAGGGTCCAGATCATCACCGGC
This sequence comes from Amycolatopsis jejuensis, assembly GCF_000717335.1. Lineage (GTDB taxonomy): Bacteria > Actinomycetota > Actinomycetes > Mycobacteriales > Pseudonocardiaceae > Amycolatopsis > Amycolatopsis jejuensis. The sequence goes on along the minus strand of NZ_JNYZ01000004.1, from coordinate 152,724 downwards.
TTGCGGCCGAAGCGGTCGCCGAGGTAGCCGAAGAGCGCGCCGCCGAGCGGGCGCGAGACGAATCCGACGGCGAACGTGCCGAAGGCAAGCAGCGTGCCGGCGACGGGGTTGGCCGCGGGGAAGAACAGGTGCGCGAACACGAGTGCCGTCATCGTCCCGAAGGTGTTGAACTCGTAGAACTCGATCGTGTTCCCGATGACGCTGGCCACGACGAGCTTGCCGTGGCCACGGGCAATGAGGCGGTCCATCCGGACTCCTTCGACAATGGACGTCTAGACGTCTGTCAGTGGCTGGTTCATACTGAGACGGCGGTCACCGATAGTCAAGCCCTGCGATGGCGGGCGGGCGCCGCAGGCGAGGACGCGAGGACAAGGAGGAACCGTGACGGAGCTGACCGGTGGACAGCGGTCCCGAGGCGGCCCGGCGTGGGCAGGGCGGATCGGCCGCACCGTGGCCGAGTCGGCGCCGCACTGGCCGGAACCGGCCACCGGCCCGGCCGCGCCCAACGTGGTCGTCGTGGTGCTGGACGACACGGGATGGTCGGATTTCGGCTGCTTCGGCTCCGAGATCGAAACGCCGGCCATCGACCGTCTCGCCGCAGGCGGGCTGCGGTACCCGAACTTCCACGTCACTCCGTTGTGCGCGCCAACGCGGGCAAGCCTCCTGACCGGCCGCAACCACCACGCGGCCGGGATGCGGTTCCTGCCCAGCGCCGACACCGGGTTCCCGAACTCGCGGGGCCGCATCCACCCCGGCATCGAACTGCTGCCTTCCCGGCTGCGCCAGGCAGGCTACGGCACCTATCTGGCCGGGAAGTGGCATCTCACCCCGCTGCCGGAGATCACCCCGGCCGGGCCGTTCGAGAACTGGCCCTTGGCCAGGGGTTTCGACCGCTTCTACGGCTTCCTGGACGGCTGCACCGACCAGTACGTCCCCGAGCTGTACGAGGACAACCATCCGGTGGACCCACCGGGCGGTCCCGGCTACCACCTGTCCGCGGATCTCGCCGACCGGGCCATCGGCTTCGTCCGCGACCACCTCGCATTCCGGCCGGGCAGCCCGTTCTTCCTGCAACTCGCCCTCGGTGCGACACATGCTCCGTTCCAGGTGCCCCGTCCCCATCTCGAACGCTATCTCGGCACCTTTGCCAAAGGATGGGACCGCACCCGGGAAGATCGCCTGCGCCGGCAGCGGGAATCCGGCCTCGTGCCCGCGGACACCCAGTTGACGGAGCGCAACCCGGGCGTACCGGCGTGGGACACGCTGAGCGCCGGCCAGCAGCAGCTGGCGGTGCACCTCCAAGCGGCCTTCGCCGGATTTCTCGAACACGCCGACGCCCAAGTGGGACGGCTGCTCGACGCGCTGCAGCTGTCCGGCGTCCTGGACGACACCATCGTGATGGTGTTGTCCGACAACGGCGCGAGCCCGGAAGGCGGCACCACCGGAACCGCCGACCTCAACTCGGCCTACGGGCGCATCGAGCAGACGCTCGACCAGGAACTCGCCCGCCTCGACCGGATCGGCGGCCCCGACGGCCCGGCGCACTACCCGCAGGGATGGGCGACCGCGGGAAATACCCCGTTCCGCAGGTACAAGCAGTTCGTCGACCTCGGCGGCATCCGGTCTCCGCTGGTGGTGCACTGGCCGGCCGGGATCACGCGCGGCGGGGAGACCCGCACGCAGTTCGTCCACGCGATCGACATCGCCCCGACCCTGCTCGAGCTCGCCGGTGCAGAGCCGGGCGGACCGGTCGACGGACGCAGCATCGCGGGCACCTTCGCCGAACCCGATGCGCCCCCGGTGCGCGACACGCAGTACTTCGAAATGCTAGGCCACCGCGCCATCTGGCATCGCGGCTGGAAAGCCGTCACCATCCACACCCCCGGCACGCCGTTCGACTCGGACACGTGGCGGCTCTACAACACCACCGCAGACTTCTCCGAATGCCACGACCTCGCCCAGCGCCATCCCGGACAGCTGGCCGAGCTGCGGCAGCTGTGGGAACGGGAAGCAGAAGCCAACGACGTTTTCCCGCTGGACGACCGTCCGCTCGCCACGTTGCTCGGGCTGCGCAGGCCCCAGGGCCTGCTGGCGGCGCGCCGGCTGGTACTCCGTCCTGGGCAAAGCCACGTTCCGCTTGCCAGCCGCATCACCGGGACCGACCGCTCCATGCGGGTCACCGCACGGATTCAGGCAGGCACCTGGCCGGCGGAGGGGGTGATTCTCGCCAGCGGCGGGTCCTACGGAGGCTACGTGCTCTATCTGCACCGGCGCGAGCTCGTGTTCGAACACCTGCTCCTCGACGTACGCGTCACATGCCGTTCCGGAACGATCGCCGCCCCCGCACCGGATCTGCTCGGGTTCACTCTCAGCCGCAGGCCGGACCGCTCGGCCGAACTGGAGCTGTTCGTCGGCTCGGAGACGGCCGGCAAAGCGGTGCTCCCCATCGCTGCGGGCCGTCTGTCCTGCTACGGGCTGGACGTCGGCCGCGACAAGGGAACCCAGGTGTCGACGTCGTATGAAGGCGAATTCCCGCTACCCGGCGACGTTCTCGAGACGGTCACCATCGAGTACCTGGAAGATTCCCGAGCCGAGGAGATCGCCGGAGACCTGGAACGAGAGCAGTAGAACACCCGTTTGCAAAGAGAGCGGCGAAAACCTCGTTGACGGCATCTCTCGCTTTCTTCTTTGGCAGCGGGAACCTCGGGTCCTTCCTGGCCAGGGCTTCTGCATATTGAGGCTTGTTCAAGGTTGGACAAAAGCAATATCGTGGGTGGGGTTCCGGCGGACAATCTCGACGAAGCCGAGCCGGTCGGTGGCGGCCAGTGCCGTGGTAGTGATCGCTGCGGTGCAGGTAAAGGTCGCTATCGACACGGCATGCTCGTTACCGGCCGGTCGCTGATGTGCCGCACAAGAACCTGCTCGGCATGCCCTGGCGCGTCGTCTTCGCGCTCCAGGCCGACGGCTGGATCTTGCGGTCGGCGGTCGTTTGGCACAAACCGCACGCCACGCCGACGCTGATCCGGGATCGGCTCGCGACCCGCCGCGAGATGGTTTTCCTGTTCGTCACGCAACCGGACTACTACTTCACCTTCGACCCGATCCGGCAGCCCTGCACCGGCGACCGCACCCGGTACCGCCGAGTTCACTGCGGCGGGACCAAGCTGAACCCCGTCTGTGGAACCGGACGGGACCCGGTCCGATCACCCCGCGCCCTCCCCGGTCGAGATTTCCGCGCCGTTGCATTGCGGCCGGATGCCCACCGGGCGGGCATGTCCTGGACCCGTTCAGCGGCAGCGGCACTACGGGTGTGGCTGCGCGCGAACTGGGCCGTCGTTTCACTGGTATCGACACCAACCCGGCCTATCACGACATCGCGCGGCGACGGCTCGCCGGACCGACCGCCGCGCCGGACGATATCTGACCGACTGCACCGGTGGTACTCGACCCGGTAATTGTGATAGCCCCTGCAGGGCAGCGAGTTCCTGCGCTGAGGCGCGACTGATTTCGCCGATGTGGGTGACCGTGCAGACGCGGCCGAGCGCCGCGGTGCGGAAACATGTGGCGGCCCACTCATTCGTGGCCTCCCTTTTTCGATGATTGACGCCACCATTCCAGGCCCGCGAGGCCCCGACACGCTGCCGTCCGGAGAGCGTGAGTGGTGCGGCACTGACCAGGCAAGGGAGGCGCAATCTCATGGAAGTCGCGGCAGCACCCGAACCCGGCGGCGATAAGGTCCAGACTGCGTACCCGCGGATCCGGGAACCGTTCTGTGGTCTCAAGAACGTGTGGAGATCGCCGCAGCCGCGCGGTTCCCTCGTCAACGATCGGCAAGTGTGAGTCGTGGCAAGCGAATATCAGAACCGCCGAAGGTGTTGAGGCGCAACGGTTAGCCAGCGAACAGGCACGAGTATTTTTGGAGGTGACGGAATGGCAGGCCCGGAACTGGTCCGTGCGTGGGCTGGACAACGCAGCGTAGGCCGAGTCGGGAGCCACTACGGGAAAGACGCGTACGCGGCGTCGCCGACATTGCTGCGCTTCGCGTGGCTGGGGCGGGTGTCCACTCGGGACATGCAGCCCCGCGCACTTCTACGACGTCGAATCCGGCCGCATGGACCTCGACGAGCGCGGCACCGGACGCTCGCACGAACAGTTCGAGATTCCGATTTCGCGTGACGGCCCGCCTTCGCGTCACGCAGGATCGCGGCGTGCAGATCGATGCGTGAGGTGGCCGCGCGCCATGTGCTGCTCGGATCCAGCTCAGAGGCAGGTCAGTTCGCCCCTTGGGAGACGTCCGTCCCATCCTCGGCGAACGCCTTGAAGTCCTGCATGTGCTGCCGCGACTGTTTGCGAAAGGTGCCGGGCATCAGGCGTCCCATCAGCCGCATCGGCAACCCGTCGAACCGGAACTCGCTCTCGCTCTCCCACCGCGTCCTGTTCGGACCGGCGTCGATGATCCGATCGCGCTGGGCCTGCCACATCCCCCCGCCGACGATCTCACGATCGTAGTGCACGACGACCGACCTGGGGATCGCATGCAGATCCGCGGGGTCGAGACGCGTGACGGTCTCGGTCGCCTCCATCCTCTGCTTGCCCATCTGGAACACGACTCGCGAGGTGGTGCCGATCTGCCCGTGCACCCCGTTGACCGGCTCGTGCAGTATCAAGCCGCGCAGCCACCTCGGCATCTGTGCCGGATCGGAGATCAGGTCGACCACCTCCTGGCGAGGCAGAGCGATCTCGATCGAGACGGTGTACTTCAGCACTCGTTGCCTCCCGGGGCGTAGAACGCGGTGGTGGCCGCCACCGCGGCCGCCACGTGACCCGGATCGCCACCGGCGGCCAGATGAGCTTCGCCCCAGGCCGCGGCACTGCGCCGCACGAAGACCCGCCCCTCGGGCAAGGTTCGGAACTCGTCATGGTCGAGGGCCTTCCCGTCGGCGAGGAACCCGGCCAGGGTCAGCAGATGCAGGTCCCAACCGACACCGCCGGCACCGGGGCCGTAGGTCGGGAACATGGGCTCCCCGACGGCCGCTGCATGGACCAGCTCGAACTCGGTGCCCCCGGCTGGGCCCGGGGACAAGCGCACCTCGACCTCGCTCGTCCCCGGCCACTCATCGGCCTCCGGCCCGAAAAGCCAGGACACCCGCAGCCGCTGCGGCGGGTCGCAGGCAAGGATCTCGCCGTGCTCACCGCCATCCAGCTCGAACGATCCACCGATCCTCAGGTCCCCGGTCACCGGCTTCAACCAGCGGCCCAGTCTCTCGGGGTCGGTGATGGCGTTCCACACGTCGTCGACCGGCGCATCGTATCGACGCCGCAACTCGATCGTGTAAGCGTCGCCGGCAGACAGGGTCGCTGAGCCCATCGTCCGGCGCGCCGCGGCCAGTTCGTCCAGTACGTCTTTCATGTCATCGTCCTTTCGCCGGCGGATCGGCCTGGCCATCGCCTCGGGTACGGGATGCACGCCTGCCGCGGGCCAGCTCGGTTCCCAGGGCATCGAGCCGCTGATCCCAGAACCCGCGAAACCGGTCCAGCCACACGTCGACCTCGCTCAGCGGGGAGGGGTCGACGGCGTAGAACCGGCGAGCCCCCTCAGCTCGAACCGACGCGAACCCGTTCTCCCGAAGAACGCGCAGATGCTGGGAGACAGCCGGCTGAGACAGCGCGAACTCGGCCCGGATCACCTCCGTGATCGCGCCAGAGGTCTGCTCGCCATCGGCCAGCAGCTCCAGGATGCGCCGGCGCACCGGGTCACCAAGGATGTCGAACGCGTGCACAACCGAATCATACCCGGTGTCGCTTATATAAGCCAAGACTGGCACTCTGGCCGGTCAACGCCAACCCTCGCGCCTTCGCCTCAGCCGCCATCGCCGCCGCGGCGGCCTGCTCCGGCGACAGCTGCGCCGCCTTCTGATCACGCTTGCGCGGACTCACAAGCTCCGATGCCATCACTCACAGTGCCCATCCCGCCAGACCTCAACCCGGCGTATCAGGCCGAAACACCAATCTTGGAACAGTCCCGCTCGGCGTCCACTTTGGACATCACTTCTGGGCAAGCCTTGCGGCGTCGGCCTTGTGGACCGTGGGCCTGCGCTGACTACGCTGCTCCGGGCCAGCTGCCGATAGCGAGAGCCTCCTGTATGTAGGGGATTCACTTGGCTGCATCGACCACGAGATGTGGGATGGATCGATGTGGTCAGGGCTGCCCGTCTGCCGGGTTGAGCACAGGATCAGCAGGCGAATCGAGCGACCGCCACCCGCGTTCCATGAGCGCATGATCAGCCACGGAGAGACTTACGAAACCGACCCCTCATGAGCTCAGCTGTGCGGCCTTGCCGTGCAGATAGCGTTGCAGGGGCAGGCTGCTCGTCCGGTCGGCGGCGGCCTGGTACGAGGCCACTGCCGCCGCGTGGTCGCCGGCCATTTCGAGCAGATGCGCCCGGACGGCGTGAAACCGGTGATGGTCGGCGATCCGTGCGTCGGCCGGGAATTTGTCCAGCAGCGCCAACGCTTCCTGCGCGCCCTGCGCCATCGCCACGGCGACGATGTGGTTCAGCGAGGTCATCGGGTTGTCCGTGATCTGCAGCAGAACCTCGTACAGGGCAACGATTTGCGGCCAGTCGGTCTCCTCGTAGCCGGCGGCCTCGTCGTGGACGGCGGCGATCGCGGCCTGCAACTGATACGGCCCGGCCTCGCCCTTGGGAAGCACCTCGCTCACCAACGCGACGCCCTCCGCGATCAGCGACTGGTCCCACCGGGTGCGGTCCTGGTCGGCCAGCAGGATCAGACCGCCGTCGGGCGCGGTGCGGGCCGGCCGGCGCGCGTCGGTGAGCAGCATCAACGCGAGCAGGCCGGTGACTTCACTGTTGTCCGGCAACAACTTGTACACCAACCGGGTCAGCCGGATGGCCTCACCGGCGACGTCGGTGCGCTGCAGCTGCGGACCGGACGTGCTCGCGTACCCCTCGTTGAAGATCAGGTACAGCACGTGCAGTACCGCCCCGAGCCGCTCGGACCGCTCGGCACCCTGCGGAATGGCGAACGGGACACCGCTGTCCTTGACGCTCTCCTTGGCCCGGCTGATCCGCCGCGCCATCGTCGCCTCCGGCACGAGAAACGCCCGCGCGATCTCCGCGGTCGTCAACCCGCCGACCACGCGCAGAGTCAACGCGATCTGCGAAGCCGGTGACAGCGAAGGATGACCGCACATGAAGAGCAGGATCAGCGTGTCGTCGGAGTCCGATGCCGGACGATCGGCGGCAGGCGCCAGCCACTGCTCCGGCAGCGTCCGCTGAGCGACCGTGTCCTCACGCCGCCGCCTGGCCTGCTCGTTGCGCAGCAGATCGGTCAGGCGGCGCGAGGCGACGGCGATCAGCCAGCCGAGCGGGTTCTGCGGCATCCCGGACGGCCACTGCGTGGCGGCGGCGAGCAGGGCTTCCTGGACCGCGTCCTCGGCAGTGTCGAAGTGTCCGTACCGCCGGACGACCGCGCCGAGGACCTGCGGCGCCAGCCGGCGCAACAGGCTCTCGGCCTCGGTGTCCGCCATCAGACTTCTGGCTCGGGCGCGTACTCGTCGATCGGCCGGATGTCGACGTACCAGTCGTGGTCCAGCCGGGCGTGCTCCGGGTGCGGGGTGTTGACCAGCCGCGCGGCGATCTCGGTGGCCCGATCGAAGCTCTCGCACTCCACGATCGTGTAACCGGCGAGCACTTCCTGGGTCTCCGGGTACGGCCCGTCGGTCACCACCGGAACGCCGTCCTTGCTACTCACGCGACGGGCGTGCACGGGTGCGCTCAGTCCGCGGGCGTCGACGAACTCACCTGACGCGACCAGGTCGTTGTTCCACTTGGCCATGAACTCGTGCATGGCCGCGACCTCTTCGGCACTCCAGGCCGGCCGGTCGGCGGCCTTGCCGGTCAGCATGTCGTAGTCCCGCTGCGAGCCCATCAGCATGATCATGTACTTCACGGTCGTTGTCCTCTCTGGTTGCCGTACGACTGAGACGTCGAAGCCGCCGGGACATCCCGGACATCGCTCCGGGAGATTTTCCGGCCCGTTCTTCCAGCGCCTCGTCCGCAGTCGTCAATGATCTTGAGCGCGTCCGCCTCGCCCCGCCCGGGTCACACCGATGAGCCGCTCGGTGACCAGGTGGTTCCGTTCGGCCATCGAGCCGGCGGTGGTTGCCGGACCCGAGCGGACCGATCTCGCCCGCGCCGATCCGCCGGTCGATCAGCAGATAGATGAGGTCGTCGACGAAGAACACCAACCGGCTCAAGTGCACCGTGACATTGATCGGCTCGACGGGTCCCCGCAGCCCGGCCGCGACGCGGTGATCTTGCTCTTCGACCGCAGTAAGACGAGCGAACAGGACAAAAAAGAAGAGGAGAGTGTCATGTCTGACAACTCTCCCGTTCCCATCCTTGTGGTGCCCTCGGCAGGATTCGAACCTGCGACACCTGCCTCCGGAGGGCAGTGCTCTATCCCCTGAGCTACGAGGGCTCGCCGCTTGCGCGACTGTGCAGAGCTTAGCGCATGGCCGTTCCCGGTTGAGCACAGGAGGGGGCCTTGCGCGGTAGCGTCGATCTTGCCGGGAAACCCAGGCGGGGGTGACCGAAAGGGGAACTGTCGTGAGTGCCGAGCCGTTCCGGGTCCGGATTGCCGACGACGACATCTCCGACCTGCGGGATCGGCTGCGCCGCACTCGGTGGCCCGAGGCCGAGACCGTCGGGGACTGGTCGCAGGGGCTTCCTCTTTCCTACGCCCAGGATCTCTGCCGCAGCTGGGCCGGGGACTACGACTTCGGGTTCGCCGACCGGGTCAACGTCTTTCCGCAGTTCCGGGACACCGTCGACGGGCTCGGGATTCACTTCCTGCACGTCCGCTCGCCGGAGCCGGACGCGTTTCCCCTGGTCATCACGCATGGCTGGCCTGGCTCGGTGCTCGAGTTCCTTGCCGTCGTCGGGCCGCTCACCGACCCGCGGGCGCACGGGGGCGACCCCTCGGACGCGTTCCACGTGGTCGCGCCTTCGTTGCCAGGGTTCGGCTGGAGTGACAAGCCGGCGGCGGCCGGGTGGGACGTCAAGCGCATTGCGCGGGCCTGGGATCAGCTCATGGGCTCCCTCGGTTACGACCGTTACGGTGCCCAGGGCGGTGACTGGGGGTCGGCCGTTTCGGGGGCGCTCGGTGAGGTCGCGCCGGGGCGGGTGGCGGGGGTGCACGTCAACATGGCGATCGCGCCGCGGGGGGATTTCGCTGATCCGACGCCCGAGGAAACCGAGGGGGAAGCGGCGATCCAGGAGTTCCGCCGCACCGGGAGCGGATACTCGAGCCAGCAGGGCACGCGCCCGCAGACCCTCGGTTACGCCCTCACCGACTCACCCGCCGGGCAGGCCGCCTGGATCGCCGAGAAGTTCTGGGCCTGGACCGACAACAACGGCCGCCCCGAGGACGCCGTCTCGCGGCAGCAGCTCCTCGACGCCATTTCGGTCTACTGGTTCACCGCGTCGGCCACGTCCTCGGCGCGGCTGTACTGGGAGAGCTTCGGCAGTTTCGGCGACCTGATCACCGCGCCGTCCGGGATTTCGGTGTTCCCGCGGGACATCGGACGGCCGTCGCGCCGTCAGGCCGAGCTGCGGTTCACCGATCTGCGCTGGTTCGAGCGGCTGCCCCGCGGCGGGCATTTCGCGGCGATGGAACAGCCTGCCTTGCTCGTCGAGCAGATCCGCGGGTTCTTCCGCCTGGTGCGGTAAAGCCGCTTCTCACTTCCCGGGACGCTACTGGGGAAGGCCGTCCCTGCCCGTTAAGGTGAACTTAGGCTACCCTGTATTGCACATATGCGCATGTCACTATATATTGCGGGAGACGGCGAAAGGGGAGGCGAGCGATGGGACACGGGCACAGCCACGGACACACCGCGGCGCCGGCGAGCGCGTCCGGTCGTTACGTGCGTGCGCTGCTGGTCGCCCTCGTGGTGGGCGCCGGGTTCATGGTGCTGGAGTTCGTGGTGGGGTTCGCCACCGGCTCACTGGCACTGGTGTCCGACGCGGCGCACATGTTCACCGACGTCCTCGGCGTCGGCATGGCGCTCGCCGCCATCGTTCTCGCGCGCCGCAGCGGGCCGACGTTCAGCCGCACGTTCGGCATGTACCGCGCGGAAGTCCTTGCCGCACTGGGCAATGCGGTGCTGCTCTTCGGGGTCGCCGGGTACGTGGCGGTGGAGGCGATCGGCCGGATCACCGACCCGCCCGAGGTACCCGGCCTGCCGGTGCTGCTCGCCGCCGCGGCCGGGCTCGCCGCGAACATCGTGTCGTTCGTCGTCCTGCGTTCGGGCGCCAAGGAAAGCATCAACGTCCGCGGTGCGTACCTCGAGGTGCTGGCCGACCTGATCGGCTCGGTCGGCGTACTGCTCAGCGGCGCCATCACGCTCACCACCGGCTGGCGTTATGCCGACCCGATCATCGGTGTCGCCATCGGCCTCTTCGTGCTGCCGCGCACCTGGACGCTGGCGCGCCGCGCGCTGCGGATCCTGTTCCAGCACGCCCCGGCAGGCGTCGACGTCGCCGAGATCAGCACCGAGCTCGCGGCGCTCCCGGGCGTCGCGAACGTGCACGACCTGCACGTCTGGACTCTCACCTCCGGCATGGAGGTCGCCTCCGCGCACCTGACCATGACCGCGGAAGCCGAACAGTCCACTGTGCTCACCGACGCGCAGGACCTGCTGTCGGTGCGCTACGCGATCAAGCACGCCACGCTCCAGGTCGAAGGACCGCAATGCGCCCGCCGGTGCGAGGAGCTGTCCTGGTAGACCGGGGACATGCGCAAGGACTTCGACCCCGGGCAGCTGGCCCCGAACGCGTTCTACCGGCTCCTCACCGCGACCGTCGTGCCCCGGCCGATTGCGTGGGTGTCCAGCACTTCCCGGTCCGGAGTGGACAATCTGGCGCCGCATTCGTTCTTCACCGTCGCGTCCGCGTCGCCCGCGATCCTGCAGTTCACGTCGGTGGGGCGCAAGGACACCTTGCGCAACGTGGTGGCGACGCGGCAGTTCGTGGTGAACCTCGCGGCCGAGCCGTTGTTCGAGCGGGTCAACGACACCGGCACCGATTTCCCGCCCGAGCTCAGCGAATTCGACGAGGCCGGGCTCACCCGCGAACCCAGCCTCAAGGTCCGCCCGCCGCGCGTCGCGGAATCGCCGGTGGCGTTCGAATGCGAACTGCACAGCACGGTCGGCTTCGGCTCGTCGACGGTGGTGTTCGGCCGGGTCGTGCACCTCGCGATCGCTGAGGACGTCCTCGACGGCGACCACCCGCTGATCGACCGGCTCCGCCCGCTGGCCCGCCTCGGCCGCGACGAATGGTCCACGCTCGGCGAAGTGAAGGAACTGGGCCGCCCGCGCTACGAACCCTCGTGAGGGCTACGGCGCCGGTCTTGCCGGGGTAGCCGCATCGGCTCGGATACACCGCACACCACGTGGGGTGGGCCTTGCCCGAAGGCGAGTCGGTCACCGCCGCCGAGGGTGCGGGGCGACTGATCCCCTCGAACACCCCCGGTTTGGTCTAGCGGGTGAAGAACCGTGCACCGTGGGAAGTGGTGTCGGACGGGTACCGGCGCAAGCGGCTGGGCCTGGCTCATCCCCACCACCGGCATCGAAGACAGGCTCTTGGAACCGCTACGACCCCTCGTGAGGGCTACGGACCGGGGAGCGGTTGCGCGTCCCGGGAGCGGAGCATGCTCCGCATCTGGTCCATCTCCGCGCCCTGTGACGTCAACATGCTGCGGCACAACGCTTTCACCGCCGCGAGCGACGTGTGGTCCTGCGCGTACTCGGCCATCGCGACGCCGCCCTGGTGGTGGCGCAGCATGAGCTGCAGGAAGAACACGTCGAGCTCGCGCCCGGACAGCGTGCGCAGCTTGACGAGGTCGGCGTCGGTGGCCATGCCGGGCATCGGCGCGCCGCCTGCCGGGCTGCTCGTGGGCACCTGCATGCCCGCGTGCCCCATCGGCTCGGTCATCCACGTCATGTACGCGCCGGTCGCCTGTTCCGGCTGATCCCACAGCATGAGCCAGCCCTTCATCCGCCCGACCTGCTCGGTCTGCGTGCGCTCGATGTCGAACGCGAGCTGGCGGATCTCCGGGTCGGTGGAGTGGTCGCGGGCCCAGCCCGCCATCGTGACCGCCTGCAGGTGGTGCACCGACATGTCCTGCGCGAACCCGACCTCGACCGAGCCCGCCGCCGGGTTCGCCTCGGCCGGACCGGCGTCGGTGAACCGGGTCGCGAAAATCCCGATGGCCGCGCCGACCAGCAGCACCGCCACCAGAGTCCCGCTGATGATCACCCAGGGCGACCAGCCCGGCCGGTCCCCGCCATCCGATCCGCCGGTCGGCTCGCCCGAGTCATCGGCATGACCCACCGAGCCGCCGACCGGCCCGGCCGAACTGGCCACCCCGCCGGCGTGTTCAGCAGAACCACCGGCAGGATCACCGGCTTGCACTGCAGGGTCCGAGCCACTCATCGGGCGGGTCACTGTCCGGTCGGCGGCGTGCCGGGCTTCCCGCCCTGCTCACCCTGGGCACCGGTGCTGCCCTTGTAGTCCATGGGCTTCGCGTCCGGACCGGGCTTGCTCGGGTCGAACTTCGGCGGGTTGGCCGGGTCGAACATGCCGGGGCCGAGCGCGTCGCACGAGGCGCCGATCTCCGGGTACACGCCGTTCGGGTTGGTGCGCAGCGCGGCGATGAACGCGTCGATGCGCTCGTCGTCCGGGCTGTCCAGCTTCAGCTGGTGGCCCCACGACTGCACCGAGATCGGCTTGTCCAGACCGGGGTACGGCGAGAGCATCATGTACGTCTTGCCGGTGACCCGCTTGGCCAGCTGGTCGACCTGGTCACCCTTGATCCGGTCCGGGTTGTAGGCGATCCACACGGTGCCGTGCTCGAGGGCGTGCACCATGTTCTCGTTGCGCACCGGGTTCGGGTACACGACGCCGTTGCACGCGGCCCAGTAGCCGTCGTGCGGGCCGCCGAACGGCGGAGAGTGGTCGTACGCCACCCGTTCGGTGGGGAGAATGTGCACCGAACCGGTGTACTTCGCGGTGATCACGCCCTGGATGCGGCTGGACGGGTCCGGGTCGCTCGCCGACGGTGTGTACGACTCGGCCGCCCGCTTCGGCGCGGACGCGATCAGGTAGTACGTGACCACCCCGGCCAGCAGCGCCACCACCAGTACGACGCCGATGATCGTGCCCCACGGCGTGCCCTTGGTCGCGACGACGGAGCGGTTCTTGGCCGCCCTGACCGCCGCCTTGCCGGACTGGCCCTTCTTCCTGGTGGTCCCGTTGGCCATGGTTGCCGAGATCTCCTCGTGAGCGCGGGGGAGGGATCCGGACGGACCCTGCCGGTGGCCCAGTGTAGAGACCGGGCGTCGGATCACCGTGAACACCCGAGCGCTGCCCCGGCAAGCGGAACACCCGTCCGGGTGTGCCCGCGGTCTCGCCTGCCCGGACCGGCGGAAGCACGGCGCCCGCCCGCACCTAGAATTCGGCGAGTGACTCCCGCCGCTCTCGCCGATCTGGTCCGCAGCTCCGCCGTGCAGGTCCTCGCCGCACGGGGCGTCGACGACGCCGTGCTCCCGGAGCAGGTGACCATCGAACGCCCGCGCAATCCGGACCACGGCGACTACGCGACCAACCTCGCCCTGCAGGTGGCCAAGAAGGCGGGCCTGAAGCCGCGCGAGTTCGCCGAGGCGCTGGCCGAGGTCGTCGCGGGTGCGGACGGCGTGGCCGCGGCCGAGGTCGCCGGACCCGGGTTCCTCAACTTCCGTCTCGCCGCCGGCGCGCAGGGCGAGGTCGTCCGCCAGGTGCTGGCCGCGGGTGCGGAGTACGGCCGTGGCACCGCGCTGGCCGGGCGCCGGATCAACCTGGAGTTCGTGTCGGCCAACCCGACCGGCCCGATCCACCTCGGCGGCACGCGCTGGGCCGCGGTCGGCGACGCGCTCGGCCGGGTGCTGGCCGCGCAGGGTGCCGACGTCACGCGCGAGTACTACTTCAACGACGCCGGTGCCCAGATCGACCGGTTCGTCCGCTCGCTCATCGCCGCCGCGCAGGGCCAGCCCGCGCCCGAGGATGGGTACGCCGGGGCGTACATCTCGGACATCGCCGCCGAGGTGATCAAGGCCGAGCCGAGCGCGCTCAGCCTGCCCGAGGCCGAGCGGCACGAGACCTTCCGGCGCATCGGCATCGAGCTGATGTTCAGCCAGATCAAGGGAAGCCTGCACCAGTTCGGCACCGATTTCGACGTCTATTTCCACGAGAACTCGCTGCATGAGTCCGGCGCCGTCGAGGCCGCGGTGCAGCAGCTCAAGGACTCCGGCAACCTCTACTTCGCCGACGGCGCCTGGTGGCTGCGTTCCAGCGAGTACGGCGACGACAAGGACCGGGTCGTCCTCAAGAAGGACGGCAACCCGGCCTACATCGCAGGAGACCTCGCCTACTTCAAGGACAAGCGCAACCGCGGTTTCGACCTGTGCATCTACATGCTCGGCGCGGACCACCACGGTTACATCGCGCGGCTCAAGGCCGCGGCGGCCGCGTTCGGCGACGACCCGGGCACCGTCGAGGTGCTGATCGGCCAGATGGTGAACCTGGTCAGCGACGGGAAACCGGTGCGGATGTCCAAGCGCGCGGGCACGGTGATCACGCTCGAGGACCTCGTGGAGGCCGTCGGCGTGGACCCGGCGCGGTACGAGCTGATCCGGTACTCCGTCGACTCCACTTTGGACATCGACCTCGACCTGCTTCGCAAGCACTCCAACGACAATCCGGTGTACTACGTGCAGTACGCGCACGCCCGGCTGTCGTCGCTGCAGCGCGGCGCGGCGGACCTCGGGATCAAGTCCGAAGCGGACGTGGACTTCGGCCTGCTGACCCTGCCCGCCGAGGGCGATCTCATCCGCACCATCGGCGAATTCCCCGCCCTCACCGCACGGGCCGCGGAAATGCGCGAACCGCACCGCGTGGCCCGGTACCTCGAGGAACTGGCCGGTGCGTACCACAAGTTCTACACGGTGGGCCGGGTCCTCCCGCAGGGCGACGAGGAGGCCACCCCCCTCACGCACGCCCGGCTCGCCCTGTGTGAAGCCGCCCGCCAGGTGCTGGCGAACGGCCTGTCGCTGCTCGGTGTCTCCGCTCCGGAACGGATGTAAGAAATGGCGCACCCCGCGGGCCCCCGCCACGCCGACGTCTACCCCCATGCCGACGCCTCCGGGTTCCCGCCCGCGAGTGCCGGCGAACTCGACCAGCTGCCCGCGAAAGTGTGGCCGCGCAACGCTTATCGCGCCGCCGACGGCGTGGTGCGGATCGCCGGGGTCGACGTGCGCGACCTCGCCGAGGAGTACGGCACGCCGCTGTTCGTGGTCGACGAGGCGGACTTCAAGTCCCGCTGCGCCGACTACGCCGAGGCCTTCGACGACCCGGCGCTCGTGCACTACGCGTCGAAAGCCTTCCTGTCGGTGGAAATCGCCCGCTGGGTGGCGGAGCAGGGGCTGAGCCTCGACGTGTGCAGCGGCGGCGAGCTGGCCGTCGCGCAGCGCGCGAACTTCCCGGTGGAGCGGATCACCTTCCACGGCAACAACAAATCGGTCGCCGAGCTCGACGCGGCGGTCGAGGCCGGGGTCGGCACCGTCGTCGTCGATTCGTACTACGAGATCGCCCGGCTCGCCGAGATCGCCGCCACGCGCGAGGTGCAGCAGAAGGTGCTGGTACGGGTGACCGTCGGCGTCGAAGCGCACACGCACGAGTTCATCGCGACTGCGCACGAGGACCAGAAGTTCGGGTTCTCGCTCGCGTCCGGCGATGCCGCGGAGGCCGTGCGCCGGGTGCTGAACGCGCCGTCGCTGCGCTTGATCGGCCTGCACAGCCACATCGGGTCGCAGATCTTCGACGCCGACGGCTTCGAGGTCGCCGCCCGCCGCGTCGTCGGGCTGCTCGCCGACCTGGCCAAGGAGCACGGCCGCGACCTGCTCGACCAGCTGAACGTCGTCGACCTCGGCGGCGGCTTCGGCATCGCGTACACCGAAAAGGACAATCCGCCGCCGCCTTCGCAGATGATCACGCAGATCCGCGAGATCGTGCGCAAGGAATGCGCGTACGCCGACCTGCCGATGCCGCGGATCGCCGGCGAGCCCGGCCGCGCGATCGCCGGACCGGGCACGTTCACCCTGTACGAGGTCGGCACGATCAAGGACGTCGCGCTCGGTGACGAAACCGCCCGCCGGTACGTGAGCGTCGACGGCGGCATGAGCGACAACATCCGCACGGCGCTGTACGACGCGGTATACGACTGCCGCGTGGTCTCGCGGTCGGCAGCCGACGGAGACGACCCGGTCACCCCCACGTTGTCCCGAGTGGTGGGAAAACACTGTGAATCCGGTGACATCGTGGTCCGAGACTGCTGGCTGCCAGACACGCTGGCTCCCGGCGACCTCTTGGCCGTCGCGGCGACCGGTGCCTACTGCTACGCGATGGCGAGCGGGTACAACCGGCTGCCGCGCCCGGCGGTGGTTGCTGTGCGCAACGGTGCCGCCCGGCTGCTGCTGCGCAGGGAGACGACGGACGACATGCTGCGCCTGGAGGTTTGAGAAGTGTCCACTGTGTCTCCATCCGGTTCGCCCAGGATCCGCGTCGCGCTGCTCGGCTGCGGAACGGTCGGCAGCGAGGTCGCCCGGCTGCTCACCGAGCAGGCCGGTGAGCTGGCCGCCCGGGCGGGCGCGCCGGTGGAACTGGCCGGGATCGCGGTAAGGCGCCCGGACAAGCATCCGGAGCTGCCTACCGAGCTGCTCACCGACGACGCGGCGGCGCTCGTGGTCCGCGAGGACATCGACGTGGTGGTCGAGCTGGTCGGCGGCATCGAGCCGGTCCGCAGCTGGCTGCTCGCCGCGCTGAACGCGGGCAAATCCGTGGTCACGGCCAACAAGGCGCTGCTCGCCGAGTATTCGGCCGAGCTGTTCGAGGCGGCCGACGCGGCCGGTGCCGACTTGTACTTCGAGGCGGCCGTCGCCGGGGCCATCCCGCTGCTGCGCCCGCTGCGCGAATCGATGGCGGGCGACCGCATCACGCGCGTGATGGGCATCGTCAACGGCACCACGAACTACATCCTCTCCGCGATGGACGCCACCGGCGCCGGGTACGCGGAAACGCTCGACGAGGCCAGCCGGCTCGGGTACGCGGAGGCCGACCCGACGGCGGACGTCGACGGCTACGACGCCGCGTCGAAGGCCGCGATCCTGGCCTCGCTGGCGTTCCACACCCGGGTCACCGCGAAGGACGTGCACCGCGAGGGCATCGCCGACGTCACGGCGTCCGACCTCGCCGCGGCGCGCACGCTCGGCCGCACGGTGAAGCTGCTGGCGATCTGCGAGCGGGTGACGGCCGACGACGGTGCGGAATCCGTGTCCGCACGTGTGCATCCGGTGATGATTCCGCGCAGTCACCAGCTCGCCGGGGTCGGCGGCGCGTTCAACGCGGTGTACGTCGAGGCGGATGCGGCCGGGGAGCTCATGTTCTACGGCCAGGGCGCGGGTGGCGCACCCACCGCCAGCGCGGTGCTGGGTGATCTCGTTGCGGTGGCCCGGAATCGGGTGGTCGGCGGCCGTGGCCCGCGCGAGTCGGCGCACGCCGCGCTGCCGGTGCGGCCGATGGGCCAGACCCCGACGCGGTACCACGTGAGCCTCGACGTCGCCGACCGGGCGGGTGTCTTGGCCCAAGTGGCGCAAGCGTTTGCCGCGCACGGCGTGAGCATCGCCGCGGTCCGCCAGCGCGACGCGAACGACACGGCGAGCCTCGTGGTGGTCACCCACCTTGCCCCGGACGCGGCGCTTCAGTCCACTGTGGACGAAATCGCGAAACTCGACGTGGTGCACGAAGTCGTCAGTGTGATGCGGGTGGAAGGCGAAGACGCATGAGTGCGTGGCCGGGAATCATTGAGGCGTACCGAGATCGCGTGCCGGTCCCGGACGGCGCGCGGGTGGTGACGCTCGGCGAGGGCAACACGCCGCTGCTGCCTGCTGCGTACCTGTCGGAGGTCACCGGGGCCACGGTGTACCTGAAGGTCGAGGGCGCGAACCCGACGGGCTCGTTCAAGGACCGCGGGATGACCGTCGCCATCACGCACGCGCTGGCCAGCGGGCTCAAGGCGGTGATCTGCGCGTCCACCGGCAACACTTCCGCGTCGGCTGCCGCGTACGCCGCCCGCGCCGGGCTCACCTGCGCGGTGCTGGTGCCGCAAGGCAAGATCGCGATGGGCAAGCTCGCCCAGGCCGTCCTGCACGGCGCGCGCATCCTGCAGGTCGACGGCAACTTCGACGATTGCCTCGAACTGGCCCGCAAAACCGCCGCGGATTACCCGGTCACGCTGGTCAACTCGGTCAACCCGGTGCGCATCGCCGGCCAGAAGACCGCGGCGTTCGAGATCTGCGACGTCCTCGGCGAAGCGCCGGACGTGCACTGCCTCCCGGTCGGCAACGCGGGCAACATCACCGCGTACTGGAAGGGCTATTCGGAGTACGCCGCCGATGGTGTGGTGAAGAACACCCCGCGGATGTTCGGCTTCCAGGCGGCCGGCGCGGCGCCGCTCGTGCGCGGCGAACCGGTGCCCGACCCGGACACCATCGCCACCGCGATCCGCATCGGCAGCCCGGCGTCGTGGGCGGGTGCGGTGTCGGCGCGCGACGAGTCGGACGGCCTGTTCGACGCCATCACCGACGAGAAAATCCTCGAGGCGTACCGGCTGCTGGCCAGCCGTGAGGGCGTGTTCGTGGAGCCCGCCTCGGCGACGAGTGTGGCCGGTCTGCTGGCCACCGCCGCCGACGGCCGCCTGCCCCAGGGCTCGACGGTGGTCTGCACGGTCACCGGCCACGGCCTGAAGGACCCGGCGACGGCCCTGGAGGGCAACGTCGAGGTCGAACCGCTGGCCGTGGACCCGACAGCCGTAGCAGCGGCCCTGGACCTCCGATGACCGCCCGCGCCCCCGCCCCCGCTCGGCCCCAACCACCCCAATGTGGCATTGGGTGCATCTCACGCACCCAATGCCACATTCGCTGCATCGCATGCACCCAATGCCACATTGGGGCGCGGTCGTGACCGGGTTCCGCGCGACGGTCCCCGCCTCGACGGCGAATCTCGGCCCCGGGTTCGACGCGCTCGGTCTTGCGCTTGCCCGGCACGACGTCGTCGAGCTGCAGGTCACCGCGGGCGGGCTGAAGGTCGAGGTGCTCGATGCGGGGGCCGGCGGGGTGGCCGACGTGCCGACCGACGAGTCCCACCTGGTGGTACGCGCGATCCGGCGCGCCTGCGAGCACCTGGACGTGCAGCCGCCGGGCCTGCACCTGCGTTGCCACAACAACATTCCGCACGCGCGCGGGCTCGGGTCGAGCGCCGCGGCGGTGGTGTCCGGCGTCGCGCTCGGGTATGCGCTGGCCGGACGTCCGCTCGACGACGACGCACTGCAGCTCGCGGCGGAGTTCGAGGGGCACGCCGACAACGCGGCGGCCAGCCTGCTCGGCGGGCTCGTGGTGGCGTGGTGCGACGGCGGCCGGTTCCGCGCCGAGCGGGTCGAGCCGAACCCGGCGATCCGGCCGGTGGTGGCGGTACCCGCGGAAAGGTCGTCGACCGACGCCACGCGCGGGCTGCTCCCGCCGCAGGTGCCGCACGCCGACGCGGCGCACAGCGCGGGCCGGGCGGCGCTCGCTGTGCTCGCCGTCACCGAACGGCCCGAGCTGCTGATGGCCGCCACCGAGGACCGCCTGCACCAGGACTACCGCGCCGAGGCGTACCCGGCGAGCACTGCCCTCGTGCGCACCCTCCGTGCCCACGGGGTCCCCGCCACGATCTCCGGCGCCGGGCCCACTGTGCTCGCGCTCACGACCACGGGAATACTGCCGCCCGGCATCGGCGTTACGGGTTTCGAAGTCGCCGAACTGGGCGTCGACCGCATGGGTGTGCAGGTCGTCGCGAGGTGACGGCCCGGTCACGCGGCGGACGAGAACGTGCGCCACGCGGGGGGTGGTTGTTGCACCCGGAGAGGGTGCGGTCTACCCTCGGGGGCGTTCGATCACCGTGCGTTTCCGCACCCGATGCCGGTCCTGACGGCTCCTCAGGGGGCTCCGGTCCGCATCCTTCGTCGATCCGCCGATCCGCACCGCACCAGCTGCGGGACGCGGAAGGACGCAGGCGGGTTTCCGGTTCCGGCGGTGCCGAATTCCGCTTCCTCCGTCCGGAGGGGGCAAACACCCTGTGCTGGCGGCGCTAGCTGTGTCTCGCACGGCTGGGCGCGACCCGTCCGCATCGGAGGCAGAAGCCGTCTCGCGAGTGCTGCGACCGGCGGCAGTCCGCTGATCCACCCGGAACGTGGATCGGTCAGGAAGGACATGTGTGAGCAACACCGATCTGTTGAGCGGCGACGTGGAGACCCCCGCCGCGGCCGCTGAGACCAATGGGGCCGCGGCAGCTCCGAAGCGCCGCACCGGGGGCCTGTCCGGGATGGTCATCGCCGAGCTCCGCCAGCTGGCGGGCGAACTGGGCGTGGGCGAGACCACCGGGATGCGCAAGGGGGACCTGATCGCCGCGATCCGCGAGCGTCAAGGCAAGAGCAAGAAGCGCGCCACCGCCACCGCGGAACCGCTCCCGCTGGACGGGGTGGGCGAGCCGGTCAAGGCGGAGAAGCCGGCGCGCCGGACCAAGGCCGAGACCGCCAAGGCGGAGCCGAAGGCCGAGGCGGCGCAGCTGGAGACTTCGGTCCAGGCCGAGGCGCCGAAGGCGGAAGCCCCGAAGGCCGAGGCGCCGGAGGCACCCGCCGAGAAGCCGTCCGGCCAGGAGCGATCCGAGCAGGGCGACGGCCAGTCCGACGACGGTGGCCGCAGCCGCCGTCGCCGCGGCGGGGCGAACCGTTCCGGCGAGGGCCAGCGCGAGCAGCGCGGTGACCGCCAGAGCGGCAACCGGGACAACCGCGACGGCCGGGACAACCGCGATAACCGCGATAGCCGGGACAACCGCGATAACCGGGACAACCGGGGTGGTCAGGACGACCGCCGCGACCGGCAGCGCAACCAGCAGGACAACCGCGATAACCGGGACAACCGGGACAACCGCGGGGCCCAGGACGACGATGACGAGAGCGGCCGCCGCGGGCGCCGCTTCCGTGACCGCCGTCGCCGGGGCAGTGGCGGTGGCCAGCGCGAGGGCGGCGCACCGGACACCGAGATCCGCGAGGACGACGTCCTGCTGCCGGTGGCCGGCATCCTCGATGTGCTCGACAACTACGCGTTCGTGCGTACCTCGGGCTACCTGGCCGGGCCGAACGACGTGTACGTGTCGCTGTCGCTGGTGCGCAAGTTCGGCCTGCGCCGCGGTGACGCGATCACCGGTGTCGTGCGTCAGCCGCGCGACGGCGAGCAGCAGCGGCAGAAGTTCAACCCGCTGGTGCGCGTCGACTCGATCAACGGCCTGGAGCCGGACGAGGCCAAGCGCCGCCCGGACTTCACCAAGCTCACGCCGCTGTACCCGAACGAGCGGCTGCGCCTGGAAACCGAGCCGCACAAGCTCACCACCCGCGTGATCGACCTGATCATGCCGGTCGGCAAGGGCCAGCGGGCGCTGATCGTGTCGCCGCCGAAGGCCGGTAAGACCACGATCATGCAGGACATCGCAAACGCGATCACCACGAACAACCCTGAGGCCCACCTCATGGTCGTGCTGGTCGACGAGCGGCCGGAAGAGGTCACCGACATGCAGCGGTCGGTGAAGGGCGAGGTCATCGCCTCCACCTTCGACCGCCCGCCGTCCGACCACACCTCGGTCGCGGAGCTGTCCATCGAACGGGCCAAGCGCCTGGTCGAAATGGGTCACGACGTCGTGGTGCTGCTGGACTCGATCACCCGCCTCGGCCGCGCGTACAACCTGGCCGCGCCCGCCTCGGGCCGGATCCTGTCCGGTGGTGTCGACTCGACGGCGCTGTACCCGCCAAAGCGTTTCCTGGGTGCCGCGCGCAACATCGAGAACGGCGGCTCGCTCACCATCTTCGCCACGGCGATGGTGGAAACCGGGTCCACGATGGACACGGTGATCTTCGAGGAGTTCAAGGGCACCGGCAACGCGGAGCTCAAGCTGGACCGGAAGATCTCCGAGCGGCGCGTGTTCCCGGCGGTCGACGTCAACCCGTCGGGTACTCGTAAGGAAGAGCTGCTGCTTTCGCCGGACGAGCTGGCGGTGACGCACAAGCTGCACCGCGTGCTGCACGCGCTGGACTCCCAGCAGGCCATCGACCTGCTGATCTCGCGCCTGCGCAAGACGAAGACCAACATCGAATTCCTGATGCAGGTCTCGAAGACGGCACTGGGCTCCAACGACGACGACTGAGCCCCCCGCCGCCGCACCCGGCCCGCCCCCTTCCGCACCAGGGGGCGGGCCGCTTGCATGTCCGTGAAGGGAACCATCACGGAATCTAATTCCGTGATGGTTCCCTTCACGGCTTTCAGTGCCCAGGGGCGCCGGTGAGGGTGCAGCCCGGACGGGACAGGTCCACCCGCGAGCCGGCGACCAGGCAACCGGAGATCGGCGCGACCTGCTGGCCGTAGCTGCGCCCCTGTACCGCGGTCACCGTGCCGTCCTCGGCGACCTCGCACGGATTGCCTTCGGTGCACTGCTTGCCGTCGCGGTTGCTCGTGTTGTTGATGCCCGCGACGGTGTTCTCGTCGGAAAGCAGGGCCGACCCGGAGTAGCCGGGTTTGCTCGCACAGGTGTCACTGGCGGCGTAGCGCACCGAGTTGTCCTGCTGCCAACCGCCTTCGCGGAGATGCGGTACCACGGCTTCCACTGTGCACTGTGGACGGGAGCCGGAGTAGGCCATGGTCAGCTGTTGCCCGGCGCGCATCGGGGTGGCGGACAGCCGGAACACCTTCGCGCCGTCGGCAGCCAGTTGTGCGTAGGTCTTGTCCAGCCGGTACAGCGCGATGTCGGTGCCGGTCATCGTCGCGTACACCAGCCGGGTGGCCCGCGCGGTCGTCTGGGGGTAACCGGCGGGATCGGCGATGGGGATCGGCCGGTCCAGGTTGGCGGGCTGGTCCACCAACGCCTTTCCCGGGGCGGGGCGGTCGCCCTTGATGCAGTGGCCGTTCGTCAGCGCCAGTGCGGGATCCTCCGGGCTCGCGGTGTCCGGGCGGATCACCGCTCCCTGGCAGTCGCCTACCTTGGCGGTGCCTTCCACATTGGGCACCGGCGAATCCGGGGGTACGTCGGTACCGCTGACGATGCCGTTGATCCAGCCGGAGTTCTTCGAGACATCGGTGTACATGTCCGGCAGGTCGGCGCCGCGGATCCCCGGGCCGATGACCGTTCCGGCCAGCACCCACTCGGCACCGTCGCGGATCAACGCCGGTCCGCCCGAATCCGTGGTGCCGGGTCCGACCGCGGGCTGCTGACTGCCGATACAGAGCGGAAGGGTGCTTCCGTCGTCGTCCCAGCACTGGTCGAGCGGCTGCACCACGGTGTCCGCCGCGCGCAGCTTGCGCGGGAAACAACCGGGGTCGGCGAAGTCGCTGCAGGACGTGGCGGTGGCGCCCCAGCCGAGGATCCGGGCCGCTGTGCCCGGCTTCGGCGTGGTCGCGGTCATCCGTACCGGCTTGGCATTGACCGGAGTGCGCAGGTGCAGCAACGCGAGATCCTCGCCCGGCGGGTCGTACTTGTCGTGCCGTCGGTAGAACTTGTCGACCTCGGCGACCTCGCCTCCGGTGGTCACGTCCAGCGATCCGACGCGCACCTTCCACCCCCGGGGAACGGCGACGGTCGCACCGGTCGGAGTGTTTGCGCAATGTCCGGCGGTCACTGCCCACTGCGACCCGATCAGGACCGCCCCACATCGGTGCCCGTCGGGACGGGGGGAGTCGTATTGCAGGGAAACCATGAACGAGTACGACTGGGCGGCCTCGCTCCCGCCGACGATGGCCGACGCCGGGACGGCGCCCGCCACCGCGGCGGTCACGCTGAATCCGAGCAGCAGTGCGAATGGTCGAATACGCATGCCGCCACGATGATCGACTCATGTCTGCGGAGTGCGATCATCCTGTCACCGAATCATGACTTCCCGCGGTCAGTGCCGGGGTACGGCAGCCGGGGTCCAGCCGCGGTAGTTGTTGAAGTACCCGGTGGAGCTGCCGTGGCCGATCTTGCCGCCGACGCTGGTCGCGTAGAAGCCGCCGTTGCCGTCGGCGATGCCGACGTGGCCGTATGCGCTGATGTTCCAGTACACGAACGAACCCAGGGGCGGGGTGCCGCTCGTGTGCTTCGGGCTGGCGCCGTTCCAATGTGCATTGGCGGACGCCCACACTCCGGTGGTGCCGTACGAGTTCTCCGCCGCCTTCTCGCAGTAGTGCTCCCAGCCGGTGCTTCCCAGATGCGCCTTGTACCAGGCGACCGCACCGGCCGGGGTGCCGTCGCCTGCGCTGGTGATGCTTGCCTCGGGCAGCATCGTGAACGTTCCCGCCGCGGGGTTCACGTCGGCGGCCGTCACCTCGGTGTTCGCGTTCGCCGCCGGGGCGAAGACCGCCACGGACGCGGTCAGTGCGACCACCGCGGCGACCCGGCCGAGCAGGTCGGTAGTACGCATTTCCGGACCTCCAGATGGTGAGTGATTCACGAAGAAGGCCAGCTTTGCGACAGCAGGTACAAGATTCGTACAAGGCCCGGGAATAGCTGGTCACCGGGGTGTGTTGAAGGCCCTGCCGGCTCGTCTGGCAGAATGACCCGCTGAAGTCCGGCACCGGTTCACCCCGCATCAGGGGACCCGGGGCCAACGAGAGAGGACACCATGAAGAGCGGTATTCACCCCGAATACGTGACCACGACGGTGACGTGCAACTGCGGGAACACCTTCGTCACCCGCAGCACGAAGGAGTCGGGTCAGATCCACGTCGAGATCTGCTCCAACTGCCACCCCTTCTACACCGGCAAGCAGAAGATCATGGACACCGGTGGCCGGGTTGCCCGGTTCGAGAAGCGCTACGGCAAGCGGCAGAAGACCGACGCCAAGTAGCTCGTCCGACGGCGCCCACCCGCACGCCCGGGTGGGCGCCGTCGTTCTGTCCGGGCCCGTTCGGGAGAGGAAGGCGGCGAAGTGGATTCGAGTTCGCTCAAGGGGCTGCTCGACGAGCACGCGCAGCTGGAACAGCAGCTCGCCGACCCGGCCGTGCACGCCGACCAGGCCAGGGCCCGCAAGCTCGGCCGCCGCTACGCCGAGCTGAGCCCGGTCGTGCGTACCGTGCGCGAGCTGGACCAGGCCCGTGACGACCTCACCGCGGCCCGTGAGCTGGCGGCGGAGGACGCGGCGTTCGCCACCGAGGCCGACGAGCTCGCCGCGAAGATCCCGCAGCTCGAAGCGAAACTCACCGAACTGCTGCTGCCGCGCGACCCGTACGACGGCTCCGACGTGGTCATGGAGATCAAATCCGGCGAGGGCGGCGAGGAATCCGCGCTGTTCGCCGGGGACCTGCTGCGGATGTACCTGCGGTACGCCGAACGGCACGGCTGGAAGGCCGAGGTGCTCGGCTCGACGGAGTCGGACCTCGGCGGGTACAAGGACGTCACGCTGTCGATCAAGACGAAGGCGGCCGAGGTCGACGGCGTGTGGTCGAGGCTGAAGTTCGAGGGCGGCGTCCATCGCGTGCAGCGGGTGCCCGCCACCGAATCGCAGGGGCGCATCCACACGTCGGCCTCCGGGGTGCTGATTTACCCGGAGCCGGAGGAGGTCGAGGTCGAGATCGACCCGAACGACCTGCGCATCGACGTGTTCCGCTCGTCCGGCCCCGGCGGCCAGAGCGTGAACACCACGGACTCGGCGGTGCGGATCACGCACCTGCCCACCGGGATCGTCGTGTCGTGCCAGAACGAGAAGTCGCAGATCCAGAACCGGGCGCGCGCCCTGCAGGTGCTGCAGGCGCGGTTGCAGGCGATCGCCGAGGAGGAGGCCGCCGCGAAGGCGTCGGACGCCCGCCGGTCGCAGGTCCGCACGGTGGACCGTTCGGAACGCGTGCGCACGTACAACTTCCCGGAGAACCGGATCTCGGACCACCGGGTGAACTACAAGGCGTACAACCTGGACCAGGTCCTGGACGGCGAGCTGGACGGCGTGCTCGACGCGCTGGCCACCGCCGACCGGGAGGAACGGCTCGCACAGGCAGGCTGAGCCTCAGGCGGCGGCGAGCTCTTCGGCCGCTTCGATCTTCTCGGGCGTGGTTTCCTCGCGGGGGAGCAGGCTGAGAATCGCGAACACGATGGCCAGCACCGTCGGGAACAGCGTCAGCAGCTGGTGTTTCACGCCTTCGACGCCTTCGCCCAGCGCGGACAGCCCGAGCTGGCCCACGGCGAAGAACACCAGCAGGAACGCCACGATCCCGTACTCCCGCCGCCGGTGGCGGAAGGCGCGGACGCCCGCCAAGGCGATCAGCACCCAGATCGGGATCAGCACGAACAAGCCCAGCGGCGCGGCCAGCGCGGCGAGACCGGAGAACACCGGGACGCGGTACTCCTTCGCCAGGCGCGGCTGCCCGGACAGCTCGCCGAAGCTGCCGAGGTTCTCCGGGCGCGCGGTGAGGGCGTCGATTCCGCCCTGCTGAAGGATTTCCGCCGTACGCGCGGGATGCGAAGCGTAGTACTGCACCACATTGCGGCGGCTGATTTTGTCGCGGTACTGCGGGTACAGCGGATCGTGCCAGGCGGCGTTTTCGCTCCACCAGCCGGTGCCGATGTACTTCTCGAACGACTCCGGCAGCCCGAGCGCGGCGAGGTCGGCCTTGGTGTCGTGTTTACCGTCCACAATGGAGTCGAAAACCGCGTGATACATGTTGGCCTCGCGGTACTCCGTATTGGCCGGATCTCCCTGGGACTGCATCGCGAAGGTGCCCGCACCCACGATCGCGAGTACCGCCAGCGGCAGCACCCAGCGTTCGCGACCACGCGCGCCGGGCGGGCGGGTGAGCAGCAACGCGACCGCGAAAAGCGGGATGAGCAACAAGGTCTGCGACTTGGCGTTGAGCCCGATGAGTCCACCGAGGACAGTCACCGCGGCGCCGGTCCAGCGCAGACCGCGCGTGCGGTGCATCAGCAGCAGGCCGCCGCAGATCAGCAGGATGCCGAGGAACGCCGCGCCTTCGCTGAGCACTGACGCGAAATAGCCGAAGAACGCGGAATCGCCCATCACGAGCAACAGCAGCGCAGTGGCAATGATTCGGTTGCGCCGGTTCAGGTCGAGCCCGAGCACGGTGGCCGTGATCGCGCCCGCGACGAGAATGCAGGTGAGTACGCCGAGAACCAGCAGGTTGAGCACGCCGGCCGCGCCGAAGAGGGTACCGAGCTTGCTCGCCGCCCAGTCGAGCCAGTTCTGGCTCGAGATGTACGCCGAATCGCACGGTGGCGCGGACCCGTAGCTGAACCGCACAAAGCCTTCCGACGGCCGGTCCAGCTGCCGTCCGCCGAGCCGGCACAGCAGCCGCCAGCCGTCCCCGTTGTCGGCCATCCCGACCGGCCGGGGAACGAGGAACCGCAGCAGCAACAGCACGAGCGAGGCGGCGAACACCCCGAGGCCGAAGCGCAGGTCCCTGGATCTCACCGGGCGAGTCTAAAGGGTGACCTCCCGGGCAGACCTCGGGACTGGGCGGGGCAGTACTCGCCTGGCAGGCGGGTCTGGGGACCTACGTTGCGAAGGTGACTTCTCTCGACGACGGTGCGACCTTCGACTACCTCGTGTGCGGCGCCGGTCCGGCCGGTTCGGTCGTTGCCGGCCGCCTCTCCGCCGACCCGGACGTGCGCGTCCTCCTGGTGGAAAGCGGCGGTACCGACGACGTGCCGAGCGTGCTCGACCCGGACCAGTGGCCGCTGAACCTGATGACCGACCGGCACTGGGACTTCTTCGCCGAACCCAACCCGCACCTGAACGACCGGCGGCTGGGGTACGCGATGGCCCGCGTCCTCGGCGGTGGCGGCAGCGTGAACGCCGGCGTGTGGGCACGCGGGCACCGGACCGACTGGGACGGCTACGCCGAGGTCACCGGCGATCCGGCGTGGGGCTACGAGCAGGTGCTGGAGCGGTACCGGCGGATCGAGGACTGGCACGGAACACCGGATCCGGCGCGCCGCGGCACCGGCGGCCCGATGTACATCCAGCCTGCTCAGGACGTCCATCCGCTGTTCACCGCGGCGCTGGACGGCGCGGAATCCACCGGGATCCCGCGGTTCGGCAGCGCGAACGGCGAGCTGATGGAGCACGTCACCGGCTGCGCCATCCTGGACGAGTTCAACCGCGACGGTGTCCGCCAGAGTCCCTTCCGGGCGTACCTGGGCGACCACGCCGACCGGCCGAACCTGACCGTGCTCACCGGCACCACGGTGTCCCGCGTGCTGGTTTCCGGCGGCCGGGCCACCGGGGTCGAGATCATCCGGGACGGCAAGGCGCTCCAGGTCTTCGCTTCCGGGGAAGTGGTGCTCTCACTCGGCGCGATCAACACCCCGGCCGTGCTGCAGCGGTCGGGCATCGGCGGCGAGGAAGAGTTGCGGGGCTTCGGAATTCCGGTCGTCCAGCACCTGCCAGGGGTCGGCGGCAACCTCAATGACCACATCAGGTTCAGCTGTGTCTGGGAAGCCCCCGACGACGTCTCGCTGCCACTGTCGTCGCGCAGCAAGTCGGTGTCTTTCTGGGGGGACGAAAGCCGTCCCGGTGGGCCGGAATTCGTGCTGTACACCATCCCCGGCAGTGCCGTTTCCGAGGAGATTGCGGCGCAGTACCCGCCGCCCGAGCAGGCCATCACGCTGATGCCCGCGCTCCGTCCGCGCAGCACCGGCCGGGTCCGGCTGTCCGGCGTGGACCCGTTCGCCGCGCCGAGGATCGACACCGGTTTCCTGTCCGATCCCGCGGACGTCCGCTCCGCGCTCTCCGCCATCGAGCGGACGCGGGAAATCGGCAACTCCGCCGCCCTCCGCCCGTTCGCCGCCCGCGAGGTGGCGCCGAGGCTGGGGATCGACCTGGAGGATTTCCTGCGCAACGCGGTGGAGACGTACTGGCACCAATGCGGTACTGCGCGGATGGGCAACGACGACCAGGCGGTGGTCGACAGTTCGCTGCGCGTGCGGGGAATCGACCGGCTGCGTGTGGCGGACGCGTCGGTGCTGCCGAAGGTGACCGTGGCGAACACCATGGCGCCGAGCGTGCTCGTCGGCGAGCGGGCAGCCGAGCTGCTGACCCGCTGAACCCGCGACCCGGCCAGGCGTCCCCGGTGCCGGGGCGGTTGTCGATACCCTGGGCAGCACCCCTGCTGGGTACGACGAGTGAAGGACGACCAGTGAATCGGCAGCCGCTGCGCCTGGCCATCATGGAGGCCACCCGGATCCTCACCGAGGCGGGCGTGGAATCGCCGCGGTCGGATGCGGACCTCATCGCCGCGCACGTACTCGGCGTCGACCGGGGCAGGCTGCCGATGGTGCCACTGGTCGACCCGCCGGTGATCGAAGCGATCGGGCAGATGGTCGCGCAGCGGGCGAAACGGATCCCGCTGCAGTACCTCACGGGTTGGGCGGCGCTGGGAAACATCACGGTGAACGTCGGCGCGGGGGTGTTCGTACCGCGGCCGGAGACGGAGCTGCTGCTCGAATGGGGCGTGAAGTTCCTGCAGGGCCGCGAGTACCCGGTGGTGGTCGACCTGTGCACCGGCTCGGGCGCGCTGGCGCTGGCGATGGCGAACGAGCGCCCGGACGCGGTGGTGTACGCGGTGGACGTGGACCCGCAGGCACTCGCGTGGGCCCGGCACAACGCCGACGTCCACTCCGCGGCAGGCAACACCCCGATCCGCCTCTACTCGGGCGACATCGCCGACCCGACGATGTTCGCGGAGCTGGACGGCCTGGTCGACCTGGTCCTGTGCAACCCGCCGTACGTACCGGAAGGCACCCAGGTCCCCCCGGAAGTCGGCGAACACGACCCGGTACGCGCGGTGTTCGCCCAGGAGAGCGGCCTGGGGGTGATCCGGCACGCGATCGCGGCGGGTGCGCGGTTGTTGCGTCCGGGTGGCGGGCTGGCGATCGAGCATGATGACACGCATGGGTCGGCGGTGCCGGCGTTGGTGCGTGCTCGTCGGGTCCTCACCGGCGTTGAGGATCACTCCGACCTGACTGGCCGGGCTCGTTATGTCACCGCACGCCGCCTGGGTTGAGTTGTCTTGGGTGGTCCGGCCTCGATTGCGGCCGGACCGGTCGCAATCGCACTGCCCGCTTTGGTTGAGCGGCCTGGGGGTGATCCGGCACGCGATTGCGGCGGGTGCGCGGTTGTTGCGTCCGGGTGGCGGGCTGGCGATCGAGCATGATGACACGCATGGGTCGGCGGTTCCGGCGTTGGTGCGTGCTCGTCGGGTCCTCACCGGCGTTGAGGATCACCCCGACCTGACTGGCCGAGCAAGGTACGTCACCGCCCGCCGCCTGGGTTGACCGGCGAGTTTTCCCCACGGCGACAATCCCTTGCCCCGCACCGTACGCAACCCCTACCGTGGGCGGCGCCAACAGACTCGGCTTTGGGGGAGAGTCATGTCCTTGCGCAACCGGCTGGCCGTCGTATGCGGCGCCCTGCTCATCACCACCACCGCGACCACCGCTGCCGCGTCAGCCGCCGCTGGGCCGAGCAACCTGCCCACCGGCGAGTACACACTCACCGCGGACTACCACCAGTTCGACGCCGTCAACTCCGGCCTCGCGTCCCGGCTGCCGACCCGGCCCGTGCACACCGTGATGGACAACGCCAACCACGAACGGACCGGCCTCCCGGGCGACTTCAAGCTCGCTGGGCTCACCGGCGGTTTCCGCTTCGACGACACCGACAACGGCGACTGCACCAACTACCCGCAGGGCATCACCACCAGCCGTGACGCCGTCGGGGGCAACTACGACGGGCATCAGCTCGTCGCGGTCAGCTGGTACACCCGTGACGCCTGTGGCGGCAACCAGGTGCGCAGCCGGATCACGCTGGTCGACTGGGATGCCACCTACCCGAACAAGTACCGCAAGATCCTGCTCGTCGAGCCCACCGGGACCGGGTCCGCGCCGGACTTCAAGGACATCCCGATCCACGCCGGCGGCGTTTCCTGGTACGGCGACCATCTGTACGTCGCCGACACCGGCCGTGGCATGCGGGTCTTCGACATGCGCAAGATCCTCGAGGTCAACTCCGGCGGGTCCGCGGGGCAGATCGGCCGCTCCGGCGACGAGTACTACGCGCACAACTACCGCTACGTCCTGCCGCAGGTCGGCACGGTCGCGGCGCACACCACGTCGGGCACGAACCTGTCGTGGTCGAGCATTTCGCTGGACCGGGTCAGCAAATCCATGGTGATGACCGAGTACACCTGCCAGTCCGGCTGCACCGACTACCCGAACCGCGCTCCGCGGGCGATTCGCTTCCCGTTCGCCTCCGGCGTGTTCGCCGCGTCGACCACGGCGAGCCAGGCGCTGAAGCTGCCCTGGTACCAGCTCAACGGCGTCGCCTCGCACAACGGCCGCTGGTGGTTCAACTCCTCCGGCGCGAAGCAGCTGTACTACTGGACCCCGTCCGCGGGCCCGGCCACGCACCCGTGGGTCAGCTACGGCGAGAGCATCTCGTACTGGGAGGACCCGAACGGCGCCGATCTGCTGTGGTCCCTGCAGGAAGGCAAGGGCAACCGCAACGTCTTCACGGTCAAGCAGGCCACCTACGGCAGCTGACCCGGGCCCTTTGCCGCCGCCGTCCGCCGCACCAGATCGCCCCAATGTGGCATTGGGTGCGTCAGATGCAGCGAATGCCACATTGGGTGCGTCGCATGCACCCAATGCCACATTGGGGTGCTTGGGGTGAGCGGGGCTGGCAGCGACGGGCAGGCGGGGCCGGACCGGAGAGGGCGGGCTAGGCTGCCCGGCATGAGTGCGGTCTACGACTGCGGCAAGCGCGACACCCGTGCCGAAGGGCTTTCCGCGGCGGCTGCCGCCGTGCGGTCCAGCAGGCTGGTCGTCCTGCCCACCGACACGGTGTACGGCATCGGTGCCGACGCGTTCGACGCCGGGGCCGTGCAGGCCCTGCTGCGGGCCAAGAACCGCGGCCCGGACATGCCGGTCGGCGTGCTCGTCGGTTCGTGGTCCACTGTGGACGGTCTGGTGCTCGGCGTGCCGCCGCAGGCGCGGGCGCTCATCGAGGCGTTCTGGCCGGGCGACCTGTCGATCGTGCTGCCGCATGCGCCGAGTCTGCAGTGGAATCTCGGCAACGCCCGGGGCACCGTGATGCTGCGGATGCCGCTGCACCCGGTCGCGCTGGAGCTGCTGCGCGACGTCGGCCCGATGGCGGTGTCGAGCGCGAACGTGTCCGGCCGTCCGCCCGCGTCGACCGCCGCCGAGGCGCAGGAGCAGCTCGGCGACGCGGTTTCGGTGTACCTCGACGGCGGGTCCAGCGGCGAGCCGGTGGCTTCGTCGATTGTGGACCTCACCGGCGACAACCCCACGGTGCTGCGCGAAGGTGCGGTCACCAAGGACGCCATCGCCGAGGTCATCGGCGTACCCGCGGAGTCGCTCAGCACAGAGTGACCGCCGTTCACCGGGACCGCACGCGGGCGCGGTAGCGTGACGCGGTGACTCCGACCTCCCGGCGGGCCTGACCCGGTCATGCCTGCAGTCCAAGGACTTCTCCCGATCCGGGAGTACCTGCTCGTCGCGCTCACCGCGGCCGCGGTGACGTACCTGCTCACCGGGCTGGTCCGGCGCGTCGCGATCCGGGTCGGCGCGATCGCCAACCCGCGGGCCCGCGACGTGCACGTGAAGCCGATCCCGCGGATGGGCGGCGTCGGGATCTACCTCGGGGTCGCCGCGGCGATGGGCCTCGCGCACCAGCTTCCCGCGCTGAGCCACGGTTTCGACGCCTCGCTCGACTCGGTCGGCGTGCTGCTCGCGGCCGGGGTCATCTCGCTCATCGGGGCGCTGGACGACCGGTTCGAGCTCGACGCCTGGACCAAGCTCGCCGGACAGGTCATGTGCGCCGGGATCCTGGTGATCTTCGGCGTGCAGTGGGTGTCGTTCTGGGTGCCGTGGGGCGGCACCGGCGATTCGTTCGGCTCGGTGCTGGTGCTGGACAAGAACCAGGGCGCGCTGCTCACCGTGGTGATGGTCGTGATGATGGTCAACGCGATGAACTTCGTCGACGGCCTCGACGGGCTGGCCGGCGGACTCGGCTTCATCGCCGCCACGGCCACCTGCGCGTTCTCGCTCGGCCTTCTCGACAGCACCGGCGGCGACTTCGGCACGTACCCGCCCGCGCTCATCGCCGCGACCCTCGCCGGAGCGTGTCTCGGTTTCCTCCCGTACAACTTCCAGCCTGCCAAGATTTTCATGGGCGACTCCGGATCGATGATGATCGGCCTGATGCTCGCCGGTGCCACCACGTCGGCGAGCGGACGCGTGAGCTACACCCGGTTCTCCGCCTCGGACGCGCTCGCCCTGCTGTCGCCGCTGGTGGTCGTGGCCGCGGTGCTGTTCGTGCCGGTGCTCGACCTGGTGCTGGCCGTGATCCGGCGCACCCGGCGCGGGCAGAGCCCGTTCGCCGCCGACAAAATGCATTTGCACCACCGGCTCCTGGAAATCGGCCATTCACAACGCCGTGCCGTACTGCTCATCTATTTGTGGGCAGGAATTCTTGCTTTCGGCGCGGTGTCGGTCACGCTGTTCGACAGCCCGGTGGTGTTCTGGGTCATCGCCGCCGCGCTGGTGGCCGCGGTGCTGGTTTCCCTGGTACCACGGTTGCGGGCACGGCACCGCCACGGAGTCTGACCACGGCGCCCGCTATACTGGCGGGTCGAATCGAACGAGGAGCAAGTACGTGAGCGACAGCGAAACGCCGGACCAGACGCAGGCGAAAGCGGAAAACCCGCACGCCGCCCCGGTGCGTGCGCTGGCGCGGTCGATGACCAGGGCCTCGCTCCTGTTCACCCCGCCGTTCATCCTCGCCTGCATAGTGCTCTTCAGCGTTCTCAACGGCCTGCCCGGGTTCCTCGGCTCGCTGGTCGGCGGGGTGCTCGCGATGGCCGCGTCGCTGTCCACGCTCGGCATGATGAAGATCAGCGCGGGCCAGGACCCGTCGTTCGTGATGCTCATCGCGCTCGGCGGGTACGCCGCCAAGGTCATCCTGCTGTTCCTCGCGCTCACCCTGCTCAAGGGCGTCACCGCGCTGCACCCGCTTTCGCTGGGCATCACCATGATCGTCGCCATCCTCGTGGCCGCCGCCGTGGAGTTCGCGAGCTTCCGCAAGACCCGCATGCCCACGATCATCCCGGCCGGTGAATGACCGGTTCGGGACGCGGGTCCCGGCCGGGACGGGACTTAGGTCCTCGACCGAACGGATGGTTAGGAGTACGCCTGTACGGCACTGATTGACCTGCTGGTATGGTCCGCTTCATGGGTGGCGGCCTCGGCCGCGCACTCCCGAAGACGAACCGCGATCAGCAGTGTGGCGACCGGATGGTTCCGCCTCTTCCAGCCGCTGGTCCGAAGTAGACCGCAGGGCAGTGTTCACGCGAGACATCCCCGTGCACGGACCGGGAAACCGGGTCCCGCGCGCGGTGGGTAAGCCGCCTCCGGCGTCCCGATGCGTATCGGGTACGTTAAGTCCAGATCGTGACGATTCCCCCGGCGGAGTGAACGCCGGCCGGGAGAACCGGGAGGAGCCCAGTGGCCGCGCTGGTACTGACCGAGGGTGCGACCTTCGCGCCCCCTGGCGCCGAAAGCTTCGAGCTGCCGCCGTTGTTCGGCTTCGTCACGAAGCCGATGCTCCTGGTGGTGCTCTCGGTGATCATCATCGCGGGGTACTTCCTGCTGGCGACGCGCAAGCTGAAGGTCGTGCCGAGCAAAGGCCAGTTCGTGGCCGAGTTCATCTACGACTTCGCGCGCAACAACATCGCCCGCGAGCAGATCGGCTCGAAAGACTTCAAGCGGTTCGTGCCGGTCATCTTCGCGTTGTTCACCTTCATTCTGCTGAACAACCTCTACGGGGTCATCCCGTTCCTGCAGTTCCCCACCATGGCGCGGTTCGGGTTCCCGATCGCGCTGTCGGTGCTCGTGGTCTACCCGATGTACCACTACGCCGGGATCAAGAAGCACGGCCTCGGCGCGTACTTCAAGAAAGAGCTCGCGCCCGCCGGGGTCCCCGGTCCGGTGCTCCCGCTCTTCGCGGTGATCGAGTTCGCGGAGAAATTCTTCCTGAACCCGCTCACGCTCGCCATCCGTGTTTTCGCCGCCATGTTCGCCGGGCACCTGATCCTGGCGGTCTTCACTCTCGGCGGCACGTTCCTGCTCACCGAGACCTCGAGCATCGCGCTGAAGCCGGTGTCGTTGGTGGCGTGGATCTTCGCCATCGGCCTGACGTTCCTGGAAGCCTTCATCCAGGTGCTGCAGGCATACATCTTCGCCCTGCTATCCGCGGGGTACATCGGCGCCGCGCTGGCGTCGGAACACTGAGAACACCAGAAGCCCCGATCCGCGTGAGTGCGCGGACCGAAGTGAAGGGAAACGCACGTGAGCAACATCGTTCTGGCCCAGGCCGCCGCTGAGGCCGTCAGCATCAACAAGGGCCTCGCCGCGATCGGCTACGGCCTCGGCGCGATCGGCCCGGGCATCGGCGTGGGCCTGATCTTCGCCGCGGTGATCAACGGCACCGCCCGTCAGCCGGAGGCCCAGAGCAAGCTCCAGGGCATCGGTTACGCCACCTTCGTGCTCACCGAGGTGCTGGCCCTGATCGGGATCGTCATCTACTTCATCGCCTCCGCCTGAGTCGTCCGCTCTCGCATAAGGAGACGTTGTGCTGAAGACCGAAATGGTGCTCGCATCGGAGAACCCGATCATTCCGGACCCCTCGGAACTGATCCTCGGCATCGTCGCCTTCCTGATCCTGCTGTTCCTCCTGAAGAAGTTCGTCGTCCCCCGCTTCGAGGCGACCTACGAGGAGCGGGCGCAGAAGATCGAAGGCGGCATCGAGAAGGCCGAGAAGGCTCAGGCCGAGGCCGAGAAGGCGCTGTCGGAGTACAAGGCCCAGCTGGCCGACGCCCGCTCCGAGGCCGCCAAGATCAGGGACGACGCCCGGCTCGAGGCCGAGCAGATCAAGACCGAGCTGCGGGAGCAGGCCGAGGCCGAGTCCCAGCGGATCGTCGCGCAGGGGCACGCCCAGCTGCAGGCCCAGAAGGCGCAGATCATCGCCGAGCTGCGGGCCGAGATGGGCCGCAACGCGGTCGAGCTGGCCGGCCGGATCGTCGGCGAGTCGCTCGAGGACGAGGCACGCCGCCGGGGCACCGTCGACCGGTTCCTGTCGGAGCTGGAGACCGCTGGGTCGTCCAACGGATCGGGGAAGTAGCCAGAGATGACGCTGCATGCTGCGAGCCGTGAAGCGCTCGACCTCGCCGGGGAACGCCTCGGCGAGGTGCTGGCCGCCGCGGGTACTGATCCCGCGGTGGTCGGGGACGAGCTGCTCTCGGTCGTCGACCTCCTGGACCGCGAGATCGGCCTGCGCCGCGCGGTCGGTGACGCTTCGGTAGCCCCGGAGAGCCGCCAGGGTCTCGTCCGCCGCCTTTTCGACGGGAAGCTGGGCGAACCGGCTCTGCAGGTGCTCGACACCGTGGCGGGCAGCCGCTGGTCCAGCCCCCGTGAGCTGGTGGACGGGCTCGAGTCGGTCGGCCGTTCGGCGCTGCTCACCGCCGCCGAGAAGACCGGGAAGATCGAGACCGTCGAGTCCCAGCTGTTCCAGGTCGCGCGGATCGTCGCGGGCTCCCCGGAGCTCGAGGCGGCGCTGTCCGACCTGGCCGCTCCCGCCGACGCGAAGCGGACCCTGGTCCGCGGGCTGTTCGCGGACAAGGTCGACGCCGTCACCGAAACACTGGTCGAGCAGGTCGTGCGCCGCGCCAAGGGGCGCGGGGTCGGCAACGGGCTCGACAAGCTGGTCACCCTGGCCGCGGAGCGGCGGGAGCGCTCGGTCGCGTATGTGACCGCCGCGAACGCGCTCACCGACGAGCAGCGGACCCGGCTCGGGGCCAAGCTCGACGGCATCTACGGGCGGCCGATCGCGCTGCACGTCGAGGTCGACCCGAAGCTCGGCGGCGGGCTCGTCGTCCGCGTCGGGGACGAGATCATCGACGGCAGCACCGCCGGGCAGCTGGCGGCCGTGCGCCGCACGCTGAGCCGGGCCTAGGCCGGTTTCGGCACCACAGACTTTGCACACTGACAGAAGAGAAGCGAGAGCGGGAACGAAATGGCCGAGCTGACGATCTCCTCGGACGAGATCGCCCACGCGATCGAGAACTACGTCTCGAGTTACGCCCCTTCGGTGGAGCGGGAAGAGGTCGGTGTCGTCGCCGACGCCGGTGACGGGATCGCCCACGTCGAGGGGCTGCCCTCGGCCATGGCCAACGAGCTGCTCGAGTTCCCTGGCGGGATCCTCGGCGTGGCGCTCAACCTCGACGCCCGCGAGATCGGTGCCGCGATCCTCGGCGACTTCGAGAGCATCGAAGAAGGCCAGCAGGTCAAGCGCACCGGCCAGGTCCTCTCGGTGCCGGTCGGCGACGGCTACCTCGGCCGGGTCGTGAACCCGCTGGGCGCGCCCATCGACGGCCTCGGCGACATCGAGACCACCACCCGGCGCCCGCTGGAGATCAAGGCCGCCTCGGTGGTCGAGCGCCAGCCGGTGTCCGAGCCGCTGCAGACGGGCATCACCGCGATCGACGCGATGACCCCGATCGGCCGTGGCCAGCGCCAGCTGATCATCGGCGACCGCAAGACGGGCAAGACGGCCGTCGCGGTCGACACGATCATCAACCAGAAGGCGAACTGGGAGACCGGCGACCCGAAGAAGCAGGTGCGCTGCATCTACGTCGCGATCGGGCAGAAGGGCTCCACGATCGCCTCGGTCAAGCAGTCCCTCGAGGACGCGGGCGCGATGGAGTACACCACCATCGTCGCCGCCCCCGCTTCGGACTCGGCAGGCTTCAAGTGGATCGCGCCCTACACCGGTTCGGCCATCGGCCAGCACTGGATGTACGAGGGCAAGCACGTCCTGATCGTGTTCGACGACCTCACCAAGCAGGCCGACGCCTACCGCGCGATCTCGCTGCTGCTGCGCCGCCCGCCGGGCCGCGAGGCGTTCCCCGGCGACGTCTTCTACTTGCACTCCCGCCTGCTCGAGCGGTGCGCGAAGCTGTCGGACGAGCTGGGCGCGGGCTCGCTCACCGGTCTCCCGATCATCGAGACCAAGGCGAACGACGTGTCGGCCTACATCCCGACCAACGTCATCTCGATCACCGACGGCCAGTGCTTCTTCCAGTCGGACCTCTTCAACGCCGGTCAGCGCCCGGCCATCGACGTGGGCATCTCGGTGTCCCGCGTGGGTGGTGCCGCGCAGGTCAAGGCGATGAAGGACGTGTCGGGCTCGCTCCGCATCGACCTGTCGCAGTACCGCGAGCTGGAGTCGTTCGCCGCCTTCGCCTCGGACCTCGACGACGCGTCGAAGGCGCAGCTCGAGCGCGGTGCCCGGCTGTACGAGGTGCTCAAGCAGCCGCAGTACTCGCCGGTTCCGGTCGAGGAGCAGGTCGCCACGGTGTACCTGGGCACGAACGGCCACTTCGACTCGGTGCCCACCGAGGACGTGCGCCGCTTCAACCAGGAGTTCCTCGACTCGGCGCGGCGCAAGCACACCGAGGTCCTCGGTGCGATCCGTGACTCCGGCAAGTTCACCGACGAGGCTCGCGACGGCCTGGTCGCCGCGGTGAACGAGTTCAAGAAGGAGTTCACTACCTCCGAGGGCAAGCCGCTGGTCGAGTCGGGCGCCGACGCGATGGACGCCGAGAAGGTCGGGCAGGAGACCGTCAAGGTCAACAAGCCCGCCCCGAAGAAGTGAGCTGGTAGCCCATGGCCGCACAACTCCGGGAGCTTCGCTCGCGCATCAAGGCGACGAAGTCGATCGGCAAGATCACCAAGGCGATGGAACTCATCGCCACCGCGCGCATCACCAAGGCGCGCGCGAAGGTCGCCGCTTCCCGGCCGTACGCGGACGAGATCACCAAGGTGCTCTCGGCGCTGGCCGGCGCGGCGGCCAACCTCGACCACCCGCTACTGGTCGAGCGCCCGGCACCGAAACGGGCCGCGGTACTGGTCGTCACCAGTGACAAGGGCCAGTGCGGCGGCTACAACAGCAACGTGCTGAAGGCGACCGAGGAACTGCTTGCCCTGCTCCGCGACGAGGGCAAGGAGGCCGACGTCTACGTCACCGGCAGCAAGGGCCTCAACTACTACCGGTTCCGCGGCCGCCCGGTCGCGGGCAGCTGGACGGGCTTCTCCGACCAGCCGGGGTACCGGGATGCGGTCGAGACGGCCGAGACGCTGGTGGAGTCCTTCAACGCGGGGGCGGGCGGCGAAGGCGGGGTGGACGAGATCCACGTCGTCTACACCGAGTTCGTGTCGATGCTCACGCAGCGGCCGGTGGCCAAGCGCGTCGCGCCGCTCGAGGTCGAGTACTCCGAGGGCGAGGACGAGAAGCCGGCCGGTCTGCTGCCGAGCTACGAGTTCGAGCCGAGCGCGGACAAGCTCTTGGCCGCGCTGCTGCCGAAGTACATCAACACCCGGCTGTACGCGGCGCTGCTCGAGTCCGCGGCGTCCGAGCTCGCGGCCCGCCGCACGGCGATGAAGGCGGCGTCGGACAATGCGAACGAACTGGTGGGCAACCTGACGCGGGAGATGAACCAGGCCCGCCAGGCGCAGATCACCCAGGAGATCTCCGAAATCGTCGGTGGCGCGAACGCGCTCACCGCAGCAGGAAGTGATGATTGATGACCAGTACTGAAGCCCCGCGCGCCAAGGGGCGCATCGTCTCGGTGACCGGGCCGGTCGTCGACGTCGAGTTCCCGCGCGGTTCCGTCCCCGACCAGTTCAACGCGCTCAAGGTCGAGATCGAGTTCGAGCAGCTGCGCAAGACGGTGACCCTCGAGGTTGCCGCGCACCTCGGCGACAACCTCGTGCGCACGATTTCGCTGCAGCCGCAGGACGGTCTCGTCCGCGGTGCGGAGGTCACCGACACCGGCGGCCCGATCACCGTGCCGGTGGGCGACAAGGTCAAGGGCCACGTCTACAACGCGCTCGGCGAATGCCTCGACGAGCCCGGCTACGGCGACGACCTCGAGCGCTGGGGCATCCACCGCAACCCGCCGCCCTTCGACCAGCTCGAGGGCAAGACGGAGATGCTGGAGACCGGCCTGAAGGTCGTCGACCTGCTCACCCCGTACGTCCAGGGTGGCAAGATCGGCCTGTTCGGCGGTGCCGGCGTGGGCAAGACGGTGCTGATCAAGGAGATGATCACCCGTGTCGCCCGTAACTTCGGTGGTACCTCGGTGTTCGCCGGCGTCGGCGAGCGCACCCGTGAGGGCAACGACCTCTTCCTGGAGATGTCCGAGGACGGCGTCATCAACGACACCGCCCTCGTGTTCGGCCAGATGGACGAGCCGCCGGGCACCCGCATGCGGGTCGCGCTGTCCGCGCTGACGATGGCGGAGTACTTCCGCGACGTGCAGAACCAGGACGTGCTGCTCTTCATCGACAACATCTTCCGGTTCACCCAGGCCGGTTCCGAGGTGTCGACCCTGCTGGGCCGCATGCCTTCGGCGGTGGGCTACCAGCCGACGCTGGCCGACGAGATGGGCCAGCTGCAGGAGCGGATCACGTCGACCCGTGGTCGTTCGATCACCTCGATGCAGGCGATCTACGTGCCCGCGGACGACTACACCGACCCGGCCCCGGCCGCGACGTTCGCCCACCTGGACGCCACCACCGAGCTGTCGCGTGGGGTCTTCCAGAAGGGCATCTTCCCTGCGGTGGACCCGCTGGCGTCGACGTCGACGATCCTCGACCCGGCCATCGTCGGCGAGGACCACTACCGCGTCGCCTCCGAGGTCATCCGGATCCTGCAGAAGTACAAGGAGCTGCAGGACATCATCGCGATCCTCGGCATGGACGAGCTTTCCGAAGAGGACAAGCTCACCGTGCAGCGGGCGCGCCGGATCGAGCGGTTCCTGTCGCAGAACATGCTGGTGGCCGAGGCCTTCACCGGGCAGCCGGGCTCCACGGTGCCGCTGGCCGAGACCATCGAGTCGTTCGACAAGATCACCAAGGGCGACTTCGACCACTACCCGGAGCAGGCGTTCCTTGGTATCGGTGGCCTCGAGGACCTCGAGAAGAAGTACCACGAGATCACCGGAAAGTGATTTCCGAGAGCGGCGGGGGCATTGTCCATTGTGGACGGCAGCCCCCGCCGTTCTCGTAACCGAAGCAAGACCTATTACACTCGGTGGTGACACCCCGAGCGAAGGAGTGCTACGTGGCTGAGATGTCCGTGGAGCTGGTGGCCGTCGAGCGCCGGCTCTGGTCGGGTACCGCCACCTTCGTGGTGGCGCAGACCACCGAGGGCGAGATCGGCATCATGCCGGGCCACGAGCCGGTGCTGGGCCAGCTCGTCGAGGGTGGCGTGGTCAAGGTCAACACCACCGGCGGCGACGTGCTCACCGCGGCCGTGCACGGCGGGTTCCTGTCCGTCACCGGCACCGGGGTGAGCGTGCTCGCCGAGAGCGCCGAGCTGTCCGACGAGATCGACGTGGCCGCGGCGAAGGAAGCCCTCAGTACCGGCGACGAAGCCGAGCGGACGAGGGCCACGGCCCAGCTCCGCGCGGCCGGGCAAACGGTCTGACCGGACGACGAGCAGGAGCCGGGCCGTGAAGATCGCAATCGTGGTGCTCGTGCTCCTGATCGTGCTGGTCGTCGTGGTCGGCTGGTACGGCCAGCGGTGGATCCGGATGCGCCGCGGCGGTGGCGTGAGCGTCGCGCTGCGGTGGCGTCCGGACAACCCGCGATCGAGCTGGCATCTGGGGCTCGGCCGGTACGAGGGCGAGAAGTTCGTCTGGTACCGCGTATGGAGCCTGCGGACCGGCCCGGACCGCGTCTTCCAGCGGGAAAACATGCAGATCGCCGACCGGCGCGACCCGTCCGGCTCCGAGGCGTACGCCGTGCCGGAAGGGTCCACGGTGCTGCGGTGTGAGTCGTCCGCCCAGGAGGCGATCGAGATCGCGATGGGGCCGGGTGCGTTGACCGGGTTCCTGTCGTGGCTGGAGTCGGCACCGCCCGGTCGCCGTCTGCCGCGAGCGTCCTGAGCGGCGTTATCCTTGGCGGTATGGACGCCCTCGAACGCGAAGACCGCGCGCGGCGGTGGGGGAAGCTGCCCGAGCCGGTACGGCCCGAGGACTTCACCACTACGCAGGCGGCCGATCCGGGCCGTGACTCCACGTGGGACGTCGATTACGAGCGTTACTGGGCCACTCGCGAATCCAACTGACGGTCCTTGATCGCGCGTACCACCTCGGTGAACTGCGTGGGTTTCTCGCCGTGCACGTTGTGGCCGCTGTCCACTCGCACCACCTCGACGTTGCTGATCAGGGACGCGATCCGCTGTGCGTCGTCGGCGTCGATGGCTCCCTGCAGGACGCCGTCGTCGCCGTACTTCCAGTTTGCGTGGATCAGCGTGGTCGGCGCTTCGATCTTGCGCAGGGTGGCCTCGTGGTCGAAGCCCTCGTCCCAGGTTCCGGTGTAGAACGCGTTGCCGAAGTGCGGGTCGTAGCTTTCGAGCGCGCGTTGCATGTCGTTCCAGCTCGGCGGCATGAACAAGAGCGTGATCGGCCGGTCCGGATGCTTTGCGTGCCGCGCCAGCCCGCCCCGGACGATGCGGGCCGCGCCGTCGCCGAAGAAGTCCCACAGCTTCTGGTGCGCGAAACTGTATGCGGGCCAATCGGTTTCGCCGGATTCCAGGTACGTGTGGCAGGTGGTGGCCAGGTCGACCCAGTTCCACGTTTTCTCCGCGCGCGGCAGGAGCGTGGTGAAGAGCGGTGGGTCTTCGAGCACGGCCGCGCGCACGAGGTCGGGACGGTGACCCGCGAGCCAGGCCGCCAGCTGCCCGCCGGACGAGTGCCCGGAAACGACGACCCGCGCCCGGATCACGTCCTCGACGAACCGCGCGAGGTCGGAGCCGATCGCCTCCGCCGTGTATTTCGACGGTGTCCGCGCGGATTGGCCGTGCCCATGGACGTCGACGGCGTACACCGTGAAGTCCGTTGCCAGCGCGGGCAGCACCCGGGCGTAACTACGCCAGTCGACGCCCTGCCCGTGGATCAGCAGCAGCGGCGGATTGGGCCCGGCCGGGCCTTCGGCGTAGTGGATCGTAGACCCGTTGATCACGGCTTGTTTCTCAGTGAAACCGGCGCGGCGGGTGCGGGCCAGCGCGAGGTCGTACGTTTTCAGGTTGCGCGCGGCCCAGCCACCGGCGAATGCGAGTGCCGAG
Organism: Amycolatopsis jejuensis; assembly: GCF_000717335.1. Lineage (GTDB taxonomy): Bacteria > Actinomycetota > Actinomycetes > Mycobacteriales > Pseudonocardiaceae > Amycolatopsis > Amycolatopsis jejuensis. The sequence goes on along the minus strand of NZ_JNYZ01000004.1, from coordinate 109,281 downwards.
AGGCCGAGCGCTGTCAGCCCCCGGGCTGCCACAGCACGTCACCTTCCGGGTTGGCCAGCCGCGCGAGGATGAACAGCAGGTCGGAGAGCCGGTTGAGGTACTTCGCGGCGACCGGGTTCGTGGTGTCCGGCTCGGCTTCCAGCAGTGCCCACGCCGAGCGTTCCGCGCGCCGCGAGACCGTGCGGGCCTGGTGCAGGTACGCCGCGCCGGGGGTGCCGCCGGGCAGGATGAACGACGTGAGCTTGGGCAGCCGTTCGTTGAAGTCGTCACACCAGCCTTCGAGCCGCTCCAGGTACGCCTCGGTGATGCGCAGCGGAACGTAGGGCGGGTTTTCCTGGATCGGCAGGCACAGATCGGCGCCGACGTCGAAGAGGTCGTTCTGGATCCGGCGCAGCACGCCGGTGATCTCGTCCGGCAGCGAACCGAGCGCAACCGCCAGGCCCAGCACGGAATTCGCCTCGTCGGTGTCGGCGTACGCGGCGAGCCGGGCGGACGTCTTGGGCACGCGGGAACCGTCGCCGAGGGCTGTGGTGCCGCTGTCGCCGACCTTCGTGTAGACGCGGTTGATGCGAACGACCATGGTCTCGACTCTACCGGCCCCGGTTCGGGCAAAAGCAGGCGAGAGGGCATGATTGGCGGCCATGAGCGAGCACTTCGACGTGCACGGCGGGGCACAGCTGGTCGGTGAGGTCGACGTCGTCGGCGCCAAGAACAGCGTGCTGAAGCTGATGGCCGCGGCACTACTGGCGGAGGGCACCACCACCATCACGAACTGCCCGCAGATCCTGGACGTCCCGCTGATGGGTGACGTCCTGCGCAGCGTGGGCTGCGAGGTGGAGATCGACGGCGACACCGCGCGCATCACCACGCCCGCCGAGCTGTCGCACCGCGCCGACTCGCCCGCGATGGGCAAGCTGCGGGCGTCGGTGTGCGTACTGGGTCCGCTGGTCGGCCGTCTGAAGCAGGCGGTCGTGGCGCTGCCCGGCGGCGACGCGATCGGCTCGCGTCCGCTCGACATGCACCAGAACGGCCTGCGCAAGCTCGGCGCGACGAGCACGATCGAGCACGGCTGTGTCGTCGCGAAAGCGGAATCGCTGGTGGGCGCCCAGATCTGGCTCGATTTCCCGAGCGTCGGCGCCACCGAGAACATCCTGATGGCGGCGGTGCTGGCCGAGGGCACCACGGTGATCGACAATGCCGCGCGCGAGCCGGAAATCGCCGATATCTGCACGATGCTCACCGAAATGGGCGCGAAAATCGAAGGCGCGGGCACGTCCACGCTCACCGTCCACGGCGTCGACCGCCTGCAGCCGACCGAACACCGCGTGATCGGCGACCGGATCGTAGGCGCGACCTGGGCGTTTGCCGCATCGATGACCCGCGGCGACCTCACTGTGCGCGGCGTGAACCCGCACCACCTCGACCTGATCCTCGACAAGCTCCGCCTGGCCGGCGCCGAGGTGACGACGTACGGGGAAAAGGGCTTCCGCGTGGCCCAGCCGGAACGCCCGAAGGCAGTGGACTGGGTGACCCTCCCGTACCCCGGCTTCGCCACCGACCTGCAGCCGTTCGCCGTCGCGCTGTCCGCGGTGTCCGAGGGCACGTCGATGATCACGGAGAACGTGTACGAAGCGAGGTTCCGCTTCATCGAAGAAATGATCCGGCTTTCGGGGGACGCCCGCACGGATGGCCACCACGCGGTGGTCCGGGGAGTGGAGAAGCTGTCGAGCGCCCCGGTCTGGGCGTCGGACATCCGCGCCGGCGCGGGGCTGGTGCTGGCGGGCCTGTGCGCGGACGGGATCACGGAGGTGTGGGACGTGTTCCACATCGACCGGGGGTATCCGCACTTCGTGGAGAACCTGAACCGGCTGGGCGCCCGGATCGAACGGGTGACGGGCGAACCCGAACGGGCATGAGGACCGGGGTCAGCGCGGCGGATTATGCGGCGTGGCCCGAGGAGCATTGCCGTGACATCGAAATCGTCGACGGAATGGTCCGGACCTGGTCGTCTACGACGCCGCGCTACCGCCGGACGCGGTGTTGCGGCCTGAGCATTGCCGTCTCGTGGTCGAGGTGATGTCGCCCGGATCGATCACCGTCGACCAGATCGACAAGCCCGCCGAGTACGCCGCTGCCGGGATTCCGCAGTTCTGGCGGATCGAGAACACCACCGACGACGCCGACGGGCTCGCCGTCTTCTGCTACCGCCTCGATGCGACCACGCATTCCTACGTTCCGACCGGTGCGCACCAGGGCGCACTGACCGTCACCACCCCGGTCCGCGTATCCCTCGATCTCGCGACCCTGCTCTGACCCAATACGCGCCTCACGCACCCAAAGCGCGCAGCAGCAGCTCCGTCACCTCGTCCAGATACCCCTCCGACGTCGGGGCCCGGCGGACGATCAGCCGCCAGTAGATCACGCCCGCGGCCAGGTCCTGGGCCAGTTCGATATCGGTGTCCGGCGGGATTTCGCCGCGGTCCAGTGCTCGGGTGAACATCGCGCGGTTGATCGTGCGGCGGGGGCCGCCGATGGTTTGGCGGGCGAATTCCGCCAGTTCCGGGTTGCGGCCGGCTTCGGCGATCAGGTCGGGCAGGATCCGGGAGAACCGCGGGTGCATGATCCACTCGAGCAGGGCGTCCAGGCTCGCCCGGACGTCGCCGCGCAGGGTGCCGGTGTCCGGGTCCACCGCGCGGGTCACGCTGAACTCCGCGACCACCGCGCCGACCATCTCGTCCTTCGACGGCCACCGCCGGTACAGCGCGCTCTTGCCGACCCCCGCGCGTTTCGCCACCGCTTCCATCGACAGCCTGCCGAAACCTGCCTCGGCCAGTTCGTCGAGGACGGCTTCGGTGATCGCGTTGGTGACCTCGGGCTGCAGGACCGCGGCCCCGGTCGGCGTCCGGCGTGATGTCATGTCCGGATTCTAACGGGTGGACGGGACGGTCCCGTCTCGTGTACCTTCACGTCGAGACGGTACCGTATCGTCCATTCCTGAGGAGTCACCGTGATCGACCGAGCTCTCGACCTGCTGGTCCAGCACGACATGACCGGTTTCACCGCCCTGTTCGCCGAGGACGCCGTGCTCGAGTTTCCGTTCGCCGCGCCGGGGCAGCGGGAGCGGGTGGCGGGCCGCGCCGCCCTTGCCGAGTACCTGCGTGGCTACCCGGACCTGCTCGACGTCCGCGAGGTCGTCGCGAAGACGGTGCACGAGACCGCCGACCCGGAGGTGTCGATCGTGGAGTTCGAGCTGGCCGGGATCGTGGTCGCCACCCAGCGGCCGTACCGGATGCGCTACCTCGCGGTGCTGACCGTCCGCGACGGCCTGATCCAGCACTACCGCGACTACTGGAGCCCGCTCGCCGCTGCCGAGATCCTGGGGACCACCGGTGTCTGACGTCCTCGTGCTGGGCTCCACCGGCACCACCGGCAGCCGGGTCGTAAGAGGCCTCAAAGCCCTTGGCGTGCCGGTACGAGCGGCCACGCGCACCCCGGCGCAACCGGGGCAGATCCGCTTCGACTGGGCCGACCCGGCCACCTACGGCCCGGCGCTCGACGGCGTGTCGGCGGTCTACCTCATCGTCCCTGCGGTGGCCGACCCGCGGCCGTTCGTCGAGTCGTTCCTGGACCACGCCCCGCGCACGCGGGTGGTCCTGCTCAGCTCGTCGTCGGTGCACGAAGACACGCCGGTGCTGGGCGCGCTGCCCGGCCTGGTGCGGCAGCGGCCGGGCTGGACGGTCCTGCGGCCGTCGTGGTTCATGCAGAACTTCGCCGGTGACCACCAGGTCGCGCAAGGCGTCCGGGCCGGTCGGATAGTCACGGCGACCGGCGACGGCCGCGTCGCGTTCGTGGACGCCGGTGACATCGCCGCGGTGGCGGTCCGAGCGCTCACCGACCCGGAGCCGCACAACACCGACCACCTGCTCACCGGCCCGCGCGCGCTCAGTTACGCCGAGGCTGCCGCGATCGTCGCGCACCACCTCGGCCGCCCGGTCGCGCACGAACCGGTTTCCGCAGGCGAATACACGCAATTCCTCGTCCGCGACGGGATTCCCGGGCAGTACGCGGCCATGCTCGCCTCGCTCGACGAGGCGATCCGCGGCGGCGCGGAGGACCGCGTCACCGACACCGTCGAGCGGGTCACCGGACGGCCCGCCCGTGATTTCGTCACGTTCACCCACGAGGAGATCCGATGAAGCAGCTGCTGTTCCACGACGACCCGCAGTTCTGGTTCGAAACACTGGCCGCACTCGGCCAGATCACCTACGGCGGCGCGGATTTCGGCGAGGTCATCGCCATCGCGTCGAAGATCGAGTCCGGAAACTACGACAGCTGGTACGACGCCTGGTTCGCGGGCGCAGAACGGCTTTCCGCGGAAGCTGCCAAGGCACACCCGATCAGCGCCCGCGACGCGTATCTGCGTGCCTCGACCTACTACCGCCGGGCCGAGTTCTTCTTGCACGGCAACCCGGAAGACCCGCGGATCAACGAGGCGTACGAGCGCAATGTCGAGTGTTTCCAGCGGGCGCTGGAGACGATCGACGGCGTCGACCCGATCGAGATCCCGTACGACGGCCAAGTGCTGCGCGGCTACTTCTACCGCGCCCCGGGCACCGGCCCGAAGCCGCTTGTCCTGGTGCACAACGGTTTCGACGGGGCAGCGGAGGACCTGCACTTCGGCGGCGCGACCGGCGGCCCGGAGCGTGGCTACCACGTGCTGACCTTCGACGGCCCCGGCCAGCCCAGCGCCGTCCACCGCGACGGGCTGAAGTTCCGGCCGGACTGGGAGCACGTCGTAAGCCAGGTGATCGACTACGCGATCGCCGACCCGGACGTCGACCCGGAGAAGATCGCACTGGTCGGCTGGAGCCTCGGCGGGATGCTGGCGCCGCGCGCGGCCGCGTTCGAACCCCGGCTGTCCGCGGTGGTGGCGGTGGACGGGCTCTTCGACGCGGCAGCTGCCGTCACCAAGCACCTGCCGTGGGACCGGGCGGAGGTCGTGCGGCGCGCGAATGCCCCGGCGGACCCCGAGCTCGACGACCTGCTGGCCGCCGGACGGGCAACTAGCCCCACCATGCGCTGGGCGTTCGGCCACGGCCGTTACGTGATGGGCGGCGCGACCGACCGCGAGTTCCTCGCGAAGTACCTGGAGTACCACCTCGGCGACGGCGTGGCCGAGCGCATCACGTGCCCGGTGCTCGTGTGCGACGCGCCGGAGGACCTGTTCTTCACCGGCGAGCCGCGGCGGCTGTACGACCACCTCACCGGCCCGAAGACGCTGCTGGAGTTCACGTCGGAGGAAGGCGCGGAAGCCCACTGCCACGTCGGCGCGCTGCGGCTCGCGAACGCCCGCATCTACGACTGGCTGGACGACGCGCTGCGGTAAGGCGGGTCAGGACTCGACGGCCAGCGCCGCACCGAACCCGACCAGCGCGGCGCCGGTCACCCCGTCCATCGCCCGGCGCACCCGGCGGCGGCTGAGCCAGGTACGGACCCGGTGCACGAAGAACAGCAGGATCAGCAGCCAGAGCGTGCCCAGCACGGTGACCGTGTATGCGAGCAGCAGCGCGTCCCACGTGGTGGTGCGCACCGGGTCGAGGAACTGCGGCAGCACCGACAGGTACAGCACCAGCACCTTCGGGTTCGTGATGTTCGACAGGAACCCTTCGCGCCACCGCCGGAAACCGCTGGCGCGCTTGCGCTGGACGTCCTCGACGGCGGCGTAGTTGCCGCGCCAGGCGCCGCGCAGTGCCTGGAAGCCGAGGAAGAGCAGGTACGCCGCGCCGACCCACTTGAGCGTGAGGAACACCGGTTGCGACCGCGCAATCACCACACCCAGCCCGAGCGCCGCGGCCGTACCCTGCACCGCATTGGCCACGGCGATGCCCGCCGTGGCGAGCAGCCCGCCACGCCCGCCGCCGGACAGCGCGTTCTTCAGCATCACCATCGTGTCCGGCCCGGGCGCGAGCACGATGAAGACCACGATCAAGAGATAGCTGCTGTACCCACTCCACGTCACAAATGCCCACGGTAGAACCCGGCAGGGGCTGCCGTCTCGCGGATTTTCGTCACAGCGGTGCGGCAACCTGAGCGGGCCGCGCTGGGTGTGGTTCGCCGACAGATACCGGACGCTGCCGCCGAGGTACCCGATCCTGCCGGAGCTCGTCGCCATCCACGGCGCCGGTCGCGTGGCGGACCTGATCGCGCGGAACGCTCCGCACCGTTCGGCCGTTGGGTGAAACATGCTGCTCACTCTGCTCGGCCTCGCGTTGCCGTTCGCGACCCTCGCACTGGTGGCGGTCGGCGTGTGGGAGCTGCGCCGGAAGCGGCGGCCGTCGCGGCTCAAGGCGCGGCTTTCGGCCACCTATCTCGACGAGGTGACCGCGTTCCTCTACGGTACGAAGCGCAACGAGCTGGAGCATCGCGACTCGGTGGAGATGACCCTCGACCAGGACGCGCAGGGCGCACCACCGCTGGGCAACGTGGACCTCGAGCGCGGGGTCGTCGTGTTGCATCCGGACCGCCCGTCCGAGTCAAGCTCATCCGACCGTGGCCGACTCCACACCGCAGAATAAGTTACCCACCCGTAGAATCGGTCGGTCGTCTCGGCGAAGAGAGGTGCCCTGTGCCGTACCCGACCGACCACGAACGCGACCGGCCGTGGGTGATGCGCACCTACGCGGGGCACTCGTCGGCCGCCGCGTCCAACGAGCTCTACCGGCGCAACCTCGCCAAGGGCCAGACCGGCCTGTCGGTGGCCTTCGATCTGCCCACCCAGACCGGGTACGACCCCGACCACGTGCTCGCCCGCGGCGAGGTCGGCAAGGTCGGCGTGCCGGTTTCGCACCTCGGCGACATGCGCCGGCTCTTCGACGGCATCCCGCTCGCCGAGGCCAACACGTCGATGACCATCAACGCACCCGCGATGTGGCTGCTCGCGCTGTACGTTTCGGTGGCGCGCGAACAGGCCGAGGCCGAGGGTCGCGACGTGGACGAGGTGCTCGCCAAGCTCACCGGCACCACGCAGAACGACATCATCAAGGAGTACCTGTCCCGCGGCACCTACATTTTCCCGCCGGGACCGAGCCTCCGGCTGATCACCGACATGATCGCGTGGACCGTGCACCACGTGCCGAAGTGGAACCCGATCAACATCTGCAGCTACCACCTGCAGGAGGCGGGCGCGACGCCGACGCAGGAGGTCGCGTACGCACTGTGCACCGCGATTGCCGTGCTCGACGCGGTCCGCGATTCGGGTCAGGTCGACCATGCCGACATGGCGAAGGTCGTCGCGCGGATTTCGTTCTTCGTCAACGCGGGTGTGCGTTTTGTCGAAGAAATGTGCAAGATGCGCGCGTTCACGCAGTTGTGGGACGAACTCACGCGGGACCGTTACGGCGTCGAGGATCCGAAGGCACGGCGGCTGCGGTACGGCGTGCAGGTGAACTCGCTCGGGCTCACCGAAGCGCAGCCGGAAAACAATGTGCAGCGAATCGTGCTGGAAATGCTGGCGGTTTCGCTTTCCCGTGGCTCGCGGGCGCGCGCCATTCAGCTGCCGGCTTGGAACGAGGCGCTCGGCCTGCCCCGGCCGTGGGACCAGCAGTGGGCGTTGCGGATGCAGCAGGTGCTCGCATTCGAGACGGATTTGCTGGAGTACGAGGACATTTTCGACGGCTCGCACGTCGTACAGGCCAAAGTGGACGAAATCGTGTCCGGCGCCCGCGAGGAAATTGCGCGGGTACAGGATCTCGGCGGCGCGGTGGCGGCGGTCGAGAGCGGGTACATGAAATCGCAGCTGGTTTCCTCCCTTGCGGAATACCGCCGCGGGATGGAGAACGGCGAGCGGATTCTGGTGGGGGTCAACAAGTTCGAGACCACCGAGCCGTCGCCGCTGCAGGCCGAGGGCGCGAAAGCCATCGAGACGATCGACCCGGCGGTGGAGAAGGCCGCGATCGCGGCCATCGAAAAATGGCGTGCGCAACGGGATGACGCGGCAGCGGCCGCGGCGCTCGATGCGTTGAAGGCCAAGGCGTCCACTTCGGACAACCTGTTCGAGGCCACTGTGGACTGTGCTCGCGCGGGCGTCACCACCGGCGAATGGTCGGGTGCGTTGCGCGAGGTGTTCGGCGAATACCGGGCGCCCACCGGAGTTTCCGCCGCGGTGGCGGCCGGAACCGGTGACCCGGAGCTGGAACGCGTCCGCGCGCTGGTCCGCCGTACCGAGTCCGAGCTGGGCGAGCGGCTGCGCATCCTGGTCGGCAAACCCGGTCTCGACGGGCATTCCAACGGCGCCGAGCAGGTCGCCGTGCGGGCCCGCGACGTCGGTTTCGAGGTCGTCTACCAGGGCATCCGGCTTACCCCGGACCAGATCGTCGCGGCCGCGGTGCAGGAAGGCGTGCACGTGGTCGGGCTGTCCGTGCTGTCCGGTTCGCACCTGGAGGTCGTGCCGCTGGTGGTCGACGGGCTGCGGGCCGCCGGTGCCGGGGACGTCCCGGTGATCGTCGGCGGCATCATCCCGCCGGACGACGCCGCGCTGCTCACCGAACGCGGAATCGCGCGCGTCTTCACGCCGAAGGACTACGAGCTCACCGACATCATGGCCGGGATCGTCGACCTGATCCGCGAACGCCACGGGTTGAGTGGGAAATAGCTGCTACTCTGCAATAGGCGGTGAATAACCCACATGCGTGAGTTGGAGTCGCCCCTGCGGATCGGTTGAACCCTCAAGTGAATGCGATGCAGGTCACGGCCGTACGGAATGAGTTGCGGCCGCCGGAAAGGCGACGGAAATTGACCAACGCAGCGCTGCTGCGTACGTCCCCCTGATCGGCCGTTGCCGCGCGCTGAACGGGGCATTGTTAGCTGAACGTGATCGTCACTGTTTGTGTTTTTCAAGTCCACTGTGGACAGTCAAAGCGGCCGGAAAACCTTGCATGAGCTGGAATTTCTCCGCGCGGCCCCGAGTGAGAATGCGGGAAAATCGGCCCGATCGTGCATCTCTAATCGGTAACAGAACCGTTCGGGTGCAGGAGAATCTTTGACCGCAAAGCCACCGGCACCTACGTTCGAGTCCTGTCGGCATCACCGCCGCCAGCTTCGCGGGGTGGGGTCCCTGGCCGGCGTGTGACCGGAAATCGCAGGTCGCGGACGAGTGACCCGATCAAGGGCGTAAGGGGCCGCAGACATGGTGCACGACGAGTGGAAGCGCCGGGATTTCTTCCGGCTGGCGGCGACCGGAGCGGTGGTGCTGGGCGGTGCGTCCTTCGTCGCCGCGTGTACCGAGGCGCCGCAGACCGGCGGCCAGGGCGCGGGTGGCGCGCTCGAACGAGCGAAAAAGGCGGGCACGATCAAGGTCGGCATCGCCGGGGAGATCCCGTACGGCTACACCGACGGCGGCAACGTCACCGGTGAGTCGCCGGAGGTCGCCAAGGCGGTGTTCAAGAGCCTCGGCATCGCGAAGGTGGACGCGACGCAGGTCGAGTTCAAGCAGCTCATCCCGGCACTCGCCGCCGGGCAGTACGACATGGTCGCGGCCGGGATGGCGATCCTGCCGGAGCGGTGCAAACAGGCCGCGTTCTCCGCGGTCGACTACGTCACGCCCACGGCTTTCCTGGTGCCGAAAGGCAATCCGAAGCAGGTGCTGAGCTTCGAGGACATCAAGGCGAAGGACCTCAACGTCGCGGTGCTGTCCGGCACGATCGAGCAGCAGGTCGCGAAGGCGTCCGGGGTCCCGGACAGCCAGCTGCAGACCTACGACGGCCAGCCGCAGATGTTGCAGGCGCTGCAGGCGAACCGGGCGTACGCGGGTGCGCTCACCGACATTTCGCTGAAGGCGCTGCTCAAGCAGAACCCGGGCGCCGCGCTTGAGGTCACCGCCGGTTTCGTGCCCGAGGTGCAGGGCAAGAAGCAGGTACAGGCAGGCGGGTTCGTGTTCCGCAAGAACGACAGCGACCTGGTGACCGCCTTCAACACCGAGCTCGCGAAGCTGCACCAGAACGGCCAGTGGCTCGAGATCGTCAAGCCGTTCGGGTTCACCAAGGACAACCTCCCGCCCGCCGACGTCACCACCGAGCAGCTCTGCTCGGGTTCCTGACGGGAGCCCGATGTTCGGCAACTTCGGACTGTTCGTCTCGACCATCGCCGACGGCCTGCTGCTGACGGTCGAGGCGACAGTCGGGGGCATCCTGCTCGCCACCGTCCTGTCGTTCCTGGCCGGGCTCGCGATGCTGTCGCGGTTCAGGGTGCTCCGCACGGTCACGCGGGTTTACGTCGAGGTGTGGCGCGGGACGTCCGAGGTGGTCCAGCTCTTCTGGATCTACTTCGTGCTGCCGGTGCTCACCGGGTTCCAGATCCTGCCGCTGTGGTCCGGGATCGTGGTGCTGGGCCTGAACTTCGGTGCGTACGGCGCGGAAATCGTGCGGGGTGCGGTGCAGGCGGTGCCGCGCGAACAGAAGGAAGGCTGTGTCGCGCTGAACTTCACGCCGGCGCAGCGCATGCGGCGGGTCATTCTCCCGCAGGCATTCGTCGACATGGTGCCGCCGTTCAACAACCTCTTCATCCAGCTGCTCAAAGGCACCGCGCTGCTCACGTTCATCACCGTGCCGGAGATGACGTACCAGGCGAGCCAGGTGCTGGTCACCAGGTTCACCGGGCAGGCCGCGCTGATCTGGACCATCGTGCTCGTCTTCTACCTGGTGCTGTCGCTCCTGATCACCGCCGGGATGAAGGTGCTGGAACGGCGGGCGGCGGCGCGGGTCGGGCGTGCGCCGGCGCGCCGCGCGGCCGTGCTCAGCGGGGCGGGGACATGAGCTGGGACTGGAACTACCTGTGGAAGGTACTGCCCTCGGTACTGGACGGGCTGCTGATCACGTTCGAGGCGACCGTCCTCGGCGCGCTGGTCGCCTACGTGCTGGGGCTGGTTCTCGCGATGCTGCGGCGGTCGCGGATCCGGCTGGTGAGCCGGATCGTGTGGCTGATCATCGAATTCGTGCGCAGTACGCCGCTCCTCGTCCAGCTGTTCTTCCTGTTTTTCGTGCTGCCGCAGTTCGGGCTCACGCTTTCGCCGCTCGCCGCGGGGGTGATCGGGCTCGGCCTGCACTACGCGACTTACTGCGCCGAGGTGTACCGCGCCGGGATCGACGCGGTCCCGAAAGGACAGTGGGAAGCCGCAGTGGCGCTGAGCCTGCCGCGGGCCAGGACGTGGTTCCGGGTCATTCTGCCGCAGGCGATTCCGCGCGTGCTCCCGGCGCTCGGCAACTACACCATCTCGATGTTCAAGGAAACGCCGCTGCTGCTGGCCATCGGGGTGCTCGACCTCGCGGGTGCGGCATTCGAGGTCGGTTCCCTCAATTTCCGGTACGTCGAACCCCTCACCCTGGCCGGCGTGCTCTTCCTCGTGTTGAGCTATCCGGCCTCCCTGCTCGTGCGATTCCTGGAGCGTCGTTTTGGCCTCAGCAGATGAACCGATGATCCGCTTCGACCGGGTGGTGAAGAAATTCGGCGACAACACGGTCCTGCGCGAGCTGGATTTCACCGTCGCGCCGGGGGAGTTCGTTTCGCTGATCGGGCCGAGCGGTTCGGGCAAGACCACCATTCTGCGCTTGCTGATGACCCTGGAGAAGGTCGACGGCGGCACCATCGAGGTCGGCGGGCAGCCGCTCAGCCACATGCCCCGCGGCGGTAAACTGGTCGCCGCCGACGAGAAGTACCTGCGCGAGGTCCGCCGCCGGATCGGCATGGTGTTCCAGCAGTTCAACCTGTTCCCGAACATGAAGGTACTGCAGAACATCACCGAGGCGCCGATCCGGACCCTCGGACTGTCTGCAAAGGACGCCGAGGCACGCGCGGTGGAACTGCTGGAAATGGTCGGCCTTGCGGAAAAGGCCGATGCGCATCCGACGCAGCTTTCCGGCGGCCAGCAGCAGCGCGTCGCAATTGCACGGGCATTGGCGATGCGCCCGGAAGTCCTTTTGCTGGACGAGGTCACGTCCGCACTGGACCCGGAACTGGTCGCCGGGGTACTGCGGGTACTCCGGGAAATCGCTACCACCACGGACATCACGATTCTCTGCGTAACGCACGAAATGCAGTTCGCCCGCGAGGTTTCGGACCGGGTGATGATGTTCGACCACGGCCAGGTACTGGAAGACGCGCCGCCGGAAAAGCTGTTCACCGACCCGGACCACGAACGCACGCGCGAATTCCTGCGCGCGGTCGTGGACCGGGAATGACCGGCTAGCCCAGGATTTCCCCGGTCGATTTCACCGTCGCGAACCCGCCGCCGTGCAGGTTGGTGGCGGTGGCGCGGCTGAGCTCGCCGGCGGTGAGGAGCGTGCCGTCCGGGCCTTCGAGGTCGAAGGTGTACGTGGCATCGAGGGCGAAAGTCACGTCGTAGCCGAGGTTTCCGCCCATCCGGGCGGTGGTTTCGCAGCAGAAGTTCGTCTGGATTCCGGCCAGCACGAAGCTGTCGATGCCGCGGGTTTTGAACCACGCGTCGAGGTCGACGTCCCCGAGGAACGCCGAGTTCACCTTCTTGCCGAACACCAGGTCCGGACGGGCGCCGTCGAGTTCGGCCTTGAAATCGTTGCCCGGCTGGCCGGGGCGCAGCGGCGAGCCGGGCTTCACGGAATCGTGGTGCACGAGCACGACCGGGTCGCGCCGGTCCTGCCATGCCTGCAGGAGGGCCTTGATGTTCGCCTCCGCGGCGGGATTGTTGCGCGGGCCCCAGAAGGACGTGTCGTCGAAGCCGCGCTGGACGTCGATCAGCAGAAGTGCGGTCATGACGTGCAGTCTGGTCCGGAATCACGCCCGCAGGGGAGTGGCAGAAGACGCGCTATGCGGTACTTTTCTGCCATGCGAACGATCGGGGTGCTGCTCCTGCCGGGCAGCCGGATGTTCGACCTGGCGGTGATCGCCGAGGTGTGGGCGCAGGACCGCACCGACAGCGGCATCGGCCCGTTCACCGTGCGCGTATGCGCGCCCGGGCGGGAACGCGCACGGGTGTCGCCGTTCGGGGAAGTCGTTGCCACGCATGGGCTTTCCGGGCTCGACGGCTGTGACCTCGTCGTCGCGCCGGGTCGCGACGACCCGCTCGCCGACGTCCCAGCCGCCGCTCGGGCCGCTCTCCGCCGGGCGCATCGATCCGGCGCGACGGTCGCGGGCCTGTGCTCCGGCGCCTTCACGCTCGCCGCGGCCGGGCTGCTCGACGGGCGCCCCGCCACCACCCACTGGCGAGACCTCGACGCGCTGGCCGAGGTCGCGCCGGCCGCAGACCTCCGCCGTGACGTGCTGTACACCGAACAGGACGGGGTGCTGACGTCCGCCGGAGTCGTCGGCGGGCTCGATCTGTGCCTGCACCTGGTCCGCCGCGACCACGGCGCGGAGGTCGCCGCCCGGCTCGCGCGCCGGCTGGTGATGCCGCCGGTCCGCGAGGGCGGCCAGCGGCAGTACACGGAATCTCCCTTGCCTGCCGGGAGTTCCCGGCCCGGTATTGCGTCCACAATGGACTGGGCGGTCGGCAGGATCGGTGATGACATCGGCGTACCCGACCTCGTCGCGCACGCCGGGATGAGCCCGCGGACGTTCCACCGCGAGTTCGCCGCCGCCACCGGCAGCACGCCCGGGCGGTGGCTGCTGGTACAGCGGGTGCAGCAGGCGCAACGGCTGCTGGAGACCACGGACCTGCCGGTCGCCCGGGTGGCCGAGCGGGCGGGGCTGGGCAGCGCCGCGAACCTGCGCCGGCGGCTGCGCGCGGAGGTCGGCGTGGGCCCGGACACGTACCGGCGGACTTTCCGCATCCCCGGCGGCGGGGTTACGGTCGGAGCATGGGCGAGTACGAGCACATCCTCGTGAAGCGGGACGGGGACACGGTCACCATCACGATGAACCGCGCGGCGCGGCGGAATTCACTGTCGGCCGAGCACCTGAGCGAGCTGCTGACGGCGTTCCGGGAAGCAGGCGAGTCGGACGCGACCGGCATCGTGCTGGCCGGGGCCGGCCCGGTGTTCTCGGCGGGCCACGACTTCGGGGACGTCGCCGCGCGGGACCTCATGGGGGTACGCGAGCTGCTCACCCTGTGCACCACCTTGATGCGCACGATGGAGTCGGTGCCGCAGGTGGTGATCGCGCGGGTACACGGGCTGGCAACGGCCGCGGGCTGTCAGCTGGTGGCGTCGTGCGACCTCGCGGTGGCCGCGGAATCCTCCGGTTTCGCCCTGCCCGGCGGCAAGGGCGGCTGGTTCTGCCACACGCCCGCGGTCCCGGTGGCGCGCGCGATCGGCCGGAAACGCCTGATGGAACTCGCGCTGACCGGCGACGTGGTGGACGCCGCGACGGCCCTCGACTGGGGCCTGGTCAACCGCGTGGTCCCGGACGCTTCCCTGGACGACGAAGTCGCCGCCCTGCTCGCCCGCGCGACTCGCGGCAGCCGAGCGAGCAAGGCGATGGGTAAGCAGACCTTGTACGCCCAGCTGGACCGCCCGGAAGCCGACGCGTACGCCATTGCGGTGGAGGTGATGGCGTCGGCTTCGCAGCTGCCCGGCGCGCGCGAGGGGATGGCGGCGTTTTTGGAGAAGCGAAAGCCCGACTGGACGGACTGATCCCCGGTCCCGCTACCCCAATGTGGCATTGGGTGCATCTGACGCACCGAACGCCACATTGGGTGCGTCGCATGCAACCAATGCCACATTGGGGCGCGTTCAGCGGCGTTCGTGGAGTAACAGGAGCGCGTACGCCGCTACTGATTGGGCGTCCGAGATTTCGCCGGTCGTGATCATCTTCTCGACCTCCGCGCGCGGGAACCATGCCGTGCGCATGTCCTGTTCCTCGTGTTCCCGTTCGGGTTCGCCCTCGGTGAGGCCGGTGGCGAGGTACACACGGCCGCGCTGGCTGCTGAGGCCCGGGGCGACGTCGAGCAGGCCGAGGTCCGTGATCGTGTCGGCGCGCAGGCCGGTCTCCTCGCGCAGCTCGCGGCGGGCGAGGTCGGCGGGCGCCGTTTCGGCGAGCCCGGGTGCGGTGCCCTGCGGAAACTCCCATCGCCGCAGGCCGAGCGGGTAACGGAACTGCTCGACGAGCTGCAGCCGGTTGCCGTCGAGAGGGATGACGAGGGCATAGGTCGGTTTGTCGACCACGCCGTAGACGCCGTCGCTGCCGTCGGCGCGGCGGATGGCGTCCTCGCGCACGGTCATCCAGTTGTTCCGATACACCTCACGGGTCGCGACACGCTGAATGGGGTCCACCTCACCAGTATCAC
Source organism: Amycolatopsis jejuensis (assembly GCF_000717335.1). Lineage (GTDB taxonomy): Bacteria > Actinomycetota > Actinomycetes > Mycobacteriales > Pseudonocardiaceae > Amycolatopsis > Amycolatopsis jejuensis. The sequence continues at coordinate 94,031 of NZ_JNYZ01000004.1, read as the reverse complement.
CGAGCCTGTCCTACCCTCGGCGGGTGCGTCCAGTGCTCGCTTCGCCACAGATCGGTCCCGGGGGGTGGGCCCGGTGAGGCTCGTCGTCGCCCGCTGCCAGGTCGACTACGTCGGCCGGCTCACCGCGCATCTCCCGATGGCCAACCGCGTCCTCATGGTCAAGGCGGACGGCTCGGTGCTCGTCCACTCCGACGGCGGTTCGTACAAGCCGCTGAACTGGATGTCGCCGCCGTGCTGGCTCATCGAGGACCCGGACATCTGGACGGTGCAGAACAAAGCCGGGGAGAAACTCGTGATCACCATCGACGAGGTGATGCACGATTCGAAGCACGACCTGGGCGTCGACCCGGGCCTGCAGAAGGACGGCGTGGAAGCCCACCTGCAGGAACTGCTCGCCGAACACATCAAAACCCTCGGCGACGGCTACACCCTGGTCCGCCGCGAATTCCCGACAGCCATCGGCCCGGTCGACATCATGGCCCGCGACGCCGACGGCCGCTCGGTAGCAGTGGAAATCAAACGCCGCGGCGAGATCGACGGGGTGGAGCAGCTGACCCGCTACCTGGAACTCCTCAACCGGGACCCACTGCTGGCCCCGGTACAGGGGGTGTTCGCGGCCCAGCTGATCAAACCGCAGGCGCGCACCCTGGCGGAGGACCGGGGAATCCGCTGCGTGGTACTGGATTACGACGCTTTGCGGGGGACGGATTCGGACGAGTTCCGGCTGTTTTGATCGGCTGGGCACGTTCTACGCCGCCTGATGCCACTCAGCGGTTTCCATCCACCGCAGGTAGTCGGCAGAACCGCGCGCCAGCTCGACGGCGGTCACCTCCGGCTTGTCCCACGGATGCTCCGCGCGGATGTGCGCCTCGGCCGCGCCAACCTCGCCGAGGTGTCAGAAGTACGAGACCACCGGGCGGTGCCCGGTGCTATTTCCGGGCCAGCGCCGCCGCCGTGACCAGTGCCTGGCCGATCGCCGCCGCCTCGGACACCGTCATCCGGATCGGCAGCGGCCGCTCGTATTCTCCTTCGTCCACGTCCTTGGTGCCGCCGGACCAGTCCAGGAACACGGTCGGGGCGGCCTCGGTCACGAACTGCCCCACGCAGACCTCAGCGGTCAACGGGCGCACGTCCGTTTCCCAGTCCCGGCGCTCGGCCGCCGGGTACCGGGACATCCGGATCTCACTCCGATACTTCGACCAGTGCCGGCGATCCGGCACCGGATGGTCGTCGGAGTGACCGCCGGCGCACCACACCGGGCACGGCCGGGGCTGCCAGATCGGCGATCTCCTCGTCTTGCTCATGAGGTCGGACCTCTCATCTGATCAAGGCACCTCGGATGGTGATCCGAGAACGGCCAGGGTCGCGTCAGCTCAGCCGTCCGGCACCTCACGCCCCCGAATCGGCACCCCGCCGTTGATAAGCCTTCGCGTCGAACCACGACCGCACCGTGTCGTGGAACAGCGTCGATACCACCAAACCCGCCAGTACCAACCCGATCACCGCTTGCGGGCTGCCCGAGAACAGCGTGATCAACCCGCCGATTGCCGACAGTCCTTCGAACACCAGTAGCGGCCACCGGCCCCAGTCGTAGCCCAGCGTGATTGCCAGCCCGGACACCAGCAGGCCCACCGCGAACACGTACGACAGATACTCCGCGAGGTACAGCGCACCCATCACCTCCTGGCCGTGGTCTTGCCGGCTGCTGATCTCCACCTGTGCCAGCACCCCGAACGCGCCGTTCAGGAGAGCCTGCACGAATACGAACACGAGGGCGGCACGCAGCCGTCCGGGCATGGGCATGCGGAGTTCGGTCATCGCGGCGGGTCCTTTCCGATGTCACCGACAGTGCTCGCACGGTAAGCCCGCGGTGGCGGGACCCCTCCCGGAACGGGTGATTTCCGGGTTCCGGTGAGTGGTTCACCGGGGAAGCGACCACAACCGCACACCGGGCCGGAAACCTGGGGAAATCCACAGGTCGGATGCAGGTTGGTGAAAAACCGCGGTGTCGGGGTGACCTCTCGGAATCCATGCAGTACTGTGCCGCTCTGACGGGAACGATGGTGTTTCCTGTGGGAGAATGTTTGATTCGGAGGTAGCCGGGTGCCGATCCTCGCCGACGCGAACTTGCGGCTCGATGCGAGCCCGATCGACTACATCGAGCTGGCGTTCTACTTCGTGCTGGTGCTCGGCATCGGGTACCTGGCCCGCAGGCAGGTGTCGAGCAGTCTCGACTTCCTGCTGTCCGGCCGGTCGCTGCCCGCGTGGGTCACCGGCCTTGCGTTCATCTCCGCGAACCTCGGCGCGGTCGAGGTCATGGGCATGTCCGCCAACGGGGTCCTCTACGGCCTGCCGACCGTGCACTACTTCTGGATCGGCGCCATCCCGGCGATGCTGTTCCTCGGCATCGTGATGATGCCGTTCTACTACGGCTCCAAGGTCCGCAGCGTCCCGGAGTTCATGCGGCGCCGGTTCGGCCCGGCCGCGCACCTGGTCAACGGCATCAGCTTCGGCGCGGCGCAGATCCTCATCGCGGGCGCGAACCTGTTCCTGCTGGCCAGCGTCGTGAATCTGCTGCTCGGCTGGCCGCTGTGGGTGTCGATCGTCGTCGCCGCGGCCATCGTGCTCGCGTACACCGCGCTCGGCGGCCTCTCCGCCGCGATCTACAACGAGGTGCTGCAGTTCTTCGTGATCGTGGTGGCGTTGCTGCCGCTCACCATCGTCGGCCTGGTCAAGGTCGGCGGCTGGCAGGGACTGGTCGACAAGATCACGAACAGCCCCGGCGGCACCGCGCAGCTGCATTCCTGGCCCGGGGACAACCTCACCGGCTTCGGCAACAACTTCCTGTCCGTCCTCGGCATCGTGTTCGGCCTCGGCTTCGTGCTCTCGTTCGGCTACTGGACCACGAACTTCGTCGAGGTACAGCGCGCGATGGCGTCGAAGAGCATGTCGGCCGCCCGGCGGACCCCGATCATCGGTGCGTTCCCTAAGATGCTCGTGCCGTTCATCGTGATCATCCCCGGCATGATCGCCGGGGTCGTGGTGCCGGAATACCTGCGGGACAAGGGAATCCTGCTCGAGGGAGGCACCGCGCCGAGCGGCGTCACCGCCAACAACGCGCTGCTCCTGCTGATGCGCGACCTGCTTCCCAACGGCATCCTCGGCATCGCGATCGCCGGTCTGCTCGCGTCGTTCATGGCCGGGATGGCCGCGAACCTCAGCTCGTTCAACACCGTCTTCACCTACGACATCTGGCAGACGTACGTGAAGAAGGACAAGCCCGACGGCTACTACCTCAGCCTCGGCCGCAAAACCACGGTCGGTGCCACCGTGCTGGCCATCGGCACCGCGTTCGTCGCGTCGCAGTCCTCGAACATCCTCACCTACCTGCAGGACCTGTTCTCGTTCTTCAACGCGCCCCTCTTCGCCACGTTCATCCTCGGCATGTTCTGGAAGCGGATGACCGCGGCGGCCGGGTGGATCGGCCTGGTGGCCGGCACCGCGTCGGCGATCACGATCTGGGGCCTGTCCCAGGCGGGCGTGCTGGGACTGTCCGGACAGGGCACGAGCTTCGTGGCCGCCGGGACGGCGTTCGCGGTCGACATCCTGGTGAGCATCGGGGTTTCGCTCGCCACCCAGCCGAAACCGGAAGCACAGCTCACCGGCCTGGTGTACTCGCTGACCCCGCGCGACGCGCTCCGGCACGACGCCACCGGCGAGAACGCGGGCTGGTACCGCAAGCCCGGCCTGCTGGCCGGCATCGTCCTCGTGATCACCGTCGCTCTCAACATCATCTTCTGAGGAGGCCCGCATGTCCGAGAAGTCCTCGCGGCCGCGCAAGGCGGGCGCCTTCGACATCCGGCTGATCATCGCGCTGCTGCTCGGCGTCTACGGCGTGATCCTCACGGTCATGGGCGCCGGGTTCACCAGCGACGCGGACCGCGACAAGGCGGCCGGGGTCAACATCAACCTGTGGTCCGGGATCGGCCTGCTCGTCGTGACGGCGTTGTTCGTGCTGTGGGCGGTGCTGCGTCCGCTCGTGGTGCCGCCCTCCACCGAAACTGCCGACGACTAGCGGTCCGCGTCCACCAGGTCGAGAAATTCCCAGTGCCCGCCGGGTTGTGCGCCGCTGAGCCATTTCCCGCAGTTCTGCAGGGCGATCGGGCCGGACGTGATGTGCTGCGTACCGGTGGCGAGGTCACGCAGGAACCGGTCGATCGGGCCCCGCCGGATCGCGGTCGTCGCGGCCCAGCGGTGCACGGTCTGGCCCACCTCGTGTGCGGTCCGGGTCGTGTGGTTGAGCACCAGCCGGACCAGGGTTTCCTGCTCCGTGTCCAGCAACCGGCCGGAATCCAGGGTGGCTTCGTTGTCCTGCCAGACGTCGAGTGCCCACGCCCGTGCCGCGCGTAACCGGGCTTCGGCTGTCGCGTACTCGGCGTGGAACTGTGCGGTGTCGACGATGGCGCCCCGCGTGCCGAACCTGGTCGCCGCGTAGCGCTTCAGCTCGTCGAGGAGCCGCCGTCCGACCCCGAGCGCCCAGCCGGTGTGCACGACCGTGGTCATGTTCGCCTGGCCGATGCGGTAGAGCGCACCGCCGCTTACGGGATCCGTGATCGCCGCAGGGTAGGTGTGGGTTTCGGGGACGAACACGTCGGTGCAGTGGTAGTCGATGCTGCCGGTCGCGCGCAGGCCGAGGACGTCCCAGTTGTCGACGAGCGTCACCTCTTCCTTGGGCATGGCCAGCATCCGCATCTCGCGGGTGCCCTTGACCACGATCGCACTGTAGATGTGGGTGGCCAGCGCGATGCCGGAGGCGAACTGCCAGTTCCCGCTCACCAGGTACCCGCCGTCCACCGGGACCGCCCGGCCGGGCCGGCTGCCTTGGCCCGCCAGCACAGCGTGCTTGCCGTTTGCCACGTCGGCGAACAGGGCGCCCGCCACCTCGTCGCCTAGGTAGGCCGCGGTGGCTCCGGTGGCTCCCTGCAGCGCCATCATCGTCCACCCGGCAGACGCGTCGTAGTAGCTGAGCCGCTCGATCGTCCTGATCACCTGCCGTGGCGAGAACTCGTGACCGCCGAGGCTTTTCGGCAGTCCGGCCCGGACGAGCCCGGCCGAGAGCAGCGCTTGCGCGGTCTCGTCGGTGAGCGTTGCGAGCTTCTCGGCTTGGTCGGCGGTTGCTTCGATGGATGCACCGAGGGCATCGATCCGTTCGAGCAGGACCGGAAATTCGTCGCTGACATTGAGCTGGGTCGCCATGGGACGAGTTTGTCCCTTGCGGCCGGTGAAAGTGCCGCGTCCGGCCGGATCACGGGCGTCGTTACCCCGAGCGGTGCCCGAAGATCACTCGTGGATTCCGGAGTATCGGCACAAGACAGCCGCGACAATCGACTAGGTTGCCGGACGTGGTGCACGATCACCGGGCTGCCCGGTTCCCGAAGTTGTCCGCCCTGGTCGCCGTGGGTGCGCTGGTGCTGTCCGCGTGCGGCGGGCCGGATCTGGGCAAGGAGAACTTCGCGCGGACCACCGTTCCCGCGGCCGGGGACGGCGCCGCGACGTCCGGTCCGATCTCCGATCCCGCGGTCACCGTCGCCGTGTTGCGCGAGGTCCAGCCCTGTCAGTTCGTGGACCAGGGTGCGCTCGCGCAGCTGGGTACCGCGCAGGGCGATCCGGTCCCGTCGACCGTCCGGTTCGACGAGTGCCGCGGCAAGGCCGCCGATCCGGGCGGGAAGGTGATCACGGCGAACGTCGAGGTGGGCGGCATCGTGCTGTTCGCCTCGAACAAGACCACCGGCGCGGTGGGCGGGTTGCCGCAGGTCGAGGTGCCGGACCCGAGCGGCACCACCGGGTGTTCGGTCAGTGTCCTCACCGCGCGGAACCCGGACCTCGGGGTGTCCTTCCGCATCGACTACCCCGGCGGCGACGCGTGCGCGGCCGGGCGCAAGCTGGTCGCTTCGGCGGTCGAAAAACTGCACGGCAGCCCGCAGAAGTACCCGTCCAACGCCGGGTCGCTGCTCCCCGTCGACCCGTGCACGGTGCTCGACCCGAGCGCGGTCGACGCCGTCGTGATGGGGGCCAAGCCGCGTCCGGCCGGGTTGCATGCCTGCGAATGGGGTTCGGTGGACGGCCTGCGCGTGACGATGTTCCCCGGCGTCCAGCCGCGCGAGGGGGACGGCTGGCTCAAGGCCGACGTCGGCGGCATGAGCCAGGCGTACGCGAAGCAGGGCACCAGCAGCGGGTCGAGCTGCCAGGTCAAATGGCAGCACCGGCTGTGGGCGCCGGAGCGCGCCGAGGTGGTCCAGCTGGAGTACCGGAACCCGGACGTCCAGCCGGCGCAGGACGATCCGTGCGGCAAGGCGACCGGCCTCGCGAAGCAGCTGGCCGGGAAACTGCCCCGCCCGTCGTGAGTGCCTTCCCGGCGGTCCGGCACTAGGTTGGGGGCATCGACGACGCCGAGGTGCCGGAGGTCCGCATGAAGAAGATCATCAACGATCCGGCGGCCGTCGTCGCCGAATCGCTCAGAGGGCTCGCGGTGGCGCATGCGGACCTGCTGCGCGTGCAGGACGACCCGGCGGTGGTGGTCCGCGCGGACGCGCCGGTGGCAGGCAAGGTCGCGGTGGTTTCCGGCGGCGGGTCCGGGCACGAGCCGCTGCACGGTGGGTTCGTCGGCCCCGGCATGCTCGACGCCGCGGTGCCCGGCGCGGTCTTCACGTCGCCCACTCCGGATGCGGTACAGGCAGCTGTCACCGCGACCACCGGACCGGCGGGTGCGCTGCTGATCGTCAAGAACTACACCGGTGACGTGCTCAACTTCGAGACCGCCGCCGAACTGGCCGCCGCGGAAGACCTCGACGTGCGCAGCGTGGTCATCGACGACGACGTCGCGGTGAAGGATTCCACGTTCACCGCCGGGCGGCGCGGCGTCGGCGGCACCGTGCTGCTGGAGAAGATCACCGGCGCCGCGGCCGAGCGCGGTGCCTCGCTCGACGCGGTGGAAGCGTTGGCGCGCAAGGTGATCGGCCAGGTCCGGTCGATCGGGGTGGCGCTCACCGCACCCACCGTGCCGCACGTCGGCGAGCCGAGTTTCGACCTCGGCCCGGACGAGGTCGAGTTCGGCATCGGCATCCACGGCGAGCCCGGCCGCGAGCGGATTCCGGCCGAACCGGCCGACGCGCTGGTCGCCCGCATGGTCGAGGCGGTGGTGTCCGACCTGCCGTTCGAGGCGGGGGACAAGGTGCTGCTGTTCACCAACTCGATGGGCGGCACGCCGCAGCTCGAGCTGTACCTCGCGCACGGCATTGCCGAGCGGCTGCTCGCCGAACGCGGGATCGTGGTCGAGCGCAGGCTGGTCGGCCCGTACATCACGAGCCTCGAAATGCAGGGCATCAGCCTGACCCTGCTGAAACTGGACGACGAGCTGACGCAACTGTGGGACGCGCCGGTGCGCACCGCCGCCCTGCGCTGGGGGATGTGATGGGCTGCACCGCCGAAGGGCTCGCGGCCGCGTTGCGTGCCGCCGCCGAGGTGATTGCCGAGCATCGCACCGAGCTGATCGAGCTCGACCGCGCAATCGGCGACGGCGACCACGGCGAGAACCTGAGCCGGGGCTTCACCGCGATCGTCTCGGCGCTGGAAACGCAGGTCCCGGCGACCCCGGCCGCTGTCGCGAAACTGGCTGCCACCACGTTGATCTCGAAGGTCGGTGGCGCGGCGGGACCGTTGTACGGCACGGCTTTCCTGCGGGCGTCGGCAAAACTGGGTGACGCGGCCGAGATCGATGTGCCGCTCCTGCTGGACGCCTTACGGGCGGCGCTGGAGGGTGTACAGGCGCGGGGCAAGGCGGTCGGCGGCGACGCGACGATGGTCGATGCGCTGATCCCGGCGCTGTCGGCAGCCGAAAGCACGGGTGGCTCGGTCGCTGACGTGCTCGCCGCAGCTGCCGACGGAGCAGACCGCGGCGCAGAGTCCACAGTGGACTTGATACCGCGTAAGGGCCGGGCGTCGTACCTCGGCGAACGCGCGGTCGGGCACATGGACCCCGGTGCCCGCTCGACGGCGTTGCTGCTGCGCGCCCTCGCGGAGGCGGCCCGGTGACCGTCGGAATCGTTCTCGTGTCGCACAGCGCGAAACTGGCCGAGGGGCTGGCCGAGCTGGCTGCCCAGATGGCGCCGGACGTCCGGATCGTCCCGGCCGGTGGGCTGCCCGACGACGGCGGTATCGGCACCGACTACGACGAGGTCGTCGCGGCTACCCAGCGCGCCGACTCCGGCGACGGCGTGGTGCTGCTGTACGACCTGGGCAGCGCGCAGATGACCGCTGAGCTGGCGGTGGAGTCGCTGGCCGGGCCGTCGGCGGCGGTGGTCGTGGACGCGCCGCTGGTGGAGGGCGCGGTGGCGGCGGCTGTCGCAGCGCAGGGCGGGGCAGATCGCAAGGCAGTGGGCGAGGCCGCGGCGAGTGCCGGGTTCGCACCCGACCTGGAGCTGGCGGAGCCGGCCGGGGAAGGCCTGGTGGAGAAGGAGTTCACGCTCACCAACGACGTCGGGCTGCATGCGCGTCCGGCTGCCGTACTGGTGCGTAGCTTGGCGGCGTTCGAGGCCGAGGTCTCGGTGCGGCTGGGTGAACAGGAGGCCGACGCGCACAGCGTGCTCGCGCTGATGTCGCTCGGTGCCCGCCACGGTGACCGGATCGTGGTCCGCGCCAGTGGCCCGCAGGCGGGTGAGGCGGTCGCAAAGGTGGCCGAGCTGGTGGAGACGAACTTCGGCGAGTGACCCGGGTTGCCGACCGGGTGACTTCGGCCGGACTGACTCGATTCGGTAGTGCTTTCGGGGGTCCCGCGTGGCACAGTGAGCGGAAACTACCAGCGGGTAACCTCCGGAGGCCTTGTGGCACGGGAAATCTCGACGGTCGGCGTCGTCGGTCTTGGCACGATGGGGGCAGGCATCGCGGAGGTGCTCGCGCGCAGCGGGCTCGACGTGGCCGCCGTGGAACTCGACGAGGCCGGGGTCGAGCGCGGCCTCGCGCACCTGCGGCATTCCACCGAACGGGCGCTTGCGGGCGGGAAGCTCGACGCGGCCGCGCGGGAGCAGCTGCTCGCGCGCGTGCGGTGTTCCACGTCGCTCGCCGATCTGTCCGAAGTGGACCTGGTGGTCGAGGCGATCCCGGAGAACCTCACCGCGAAGGCCGAGGTGTTCGCCCAGCTGGACAAGGTGACGCGGCCGGACGTGGTGTTCGCGTCCAATACGTCGTCGCTGTCCATCACCGAGATCGGCGTGCACACGGCGCGGCCCGGCAAGGTCGTCGGGATGCACTTTTTCAACCCGGCGCCGGTGCTGAAGCTGGTCGAGGTCGTGCGCACGGTGGTGACCGAGCCGGACGTCGTCGCCGACGTCGTGGAATTCGCGCAGCGGCTGGGCAAAGCGCCGGTGGTGATCGGCGACCGGGCCGGTTTCATCGCAAATGCGCTGCTGTTCGGCTATCTCAACCACGCGGTGCGGATGTACGAGCAGCGGTACGCGACCCGCGAGGACCTCGACGCGGCCATGCGGTTCGGCTGTGGGTACCCGATGGGCCCGCTCGCGCTGCTCGACCTGATCGGGCTGGACACGGCGTACGAAATCCTCGATACGATGTACCACCAGTCCCGCAACCGGCTGCACGCGCCGGCGCCGCTGCTGAAGCAGATGATCACCGCGGGGCAGCTCGGACGCAAGAGCGGGCACGGTTTTTACGCCTACGATGCGCCGGATTCGCCCGTGGTGGTGGATTCCGCTTCGGCGTCCACTGTGGACTCTTCGGACGCGCGTGAGGTGCGCTCGGTCGGCGTGATCGGCACCGGGACGATGGCCACCGGCATCGCTGAAGTGTTCGCGAAGCGCGGTTTCGACGTCGTACTGCGCGCGCGGAGCATGGACAAGGCCGAAGCGTCGGTGGCGAAGGTGAAAAAGTCGCTCGACAAGGCTGTGGTGAAGGGAAAACTGTCCGAAGAGGACGCGGTGGCCGCGCTTTCGCGGATCCGGCCGGTGACCGAGTTCGAGGAACTGGCCGACGTCGACCTCGTGGTGGAGGCGGTGGCCGAGGAACTTTCGGTGAAGCAGGCGGTGTTCGCGGCGCTGGACGACGTCGTCCGCCCGGGCGCGGTACTGGCGACCACCACGTCGTCGCTGCCGGTGATCGAATGCGCGGCGGCGACGTCGCGGCCCGGTGACGTGGTCGGCCTGCACTTTTTCAACCCGGCGCCGGTGATGAAGCTGGTGGAGATCGTGTCCACGATCGCGACCGCGCCGGACGTCACGGCGACCGCGACGGCCGTGTGCGCCGCGGTGGGCAAGCATCCGGTGCATTGCGGCGACCGCGCGGGATTCATCGTGAACGCGCTGCTTTTCCCGTATCTCAACGACGCGGTGAAAATGCTGGAGGCGCATTACGCCGAGGCGGACGACATCGACACGGCGATGAAGGTCGGCTGCAGTTTGCCGATGGGGCCGTTCGAACTGCTGGACGTGGTCGGGCTGGACGTTTCGCTCGCGATTCAGCGCACGTTGTTCAACGAATTCCGCGAGGAGGGTTTCGCTCCCGCGCCGCTGCTGGAACACCTGGTGACGGCGGGTCGGCTCGGGCGCAAAACCGGCAAGGGCTTCAAGGATTACTGACGGCGATAGGTGTAGAGGATCAGGCCCGGGTGGAATTTCCCCACCCGGTCATACAATTTGCGGGCCGGGGCGTCTTCGAGGGTGTTCCAGTAGAGCGCCGGGAAACCGTGCTCCTCGGCGTCCCGGGCCACCCACTCCACCAGTGCCGTCGCAACACCTTGCCGCCGGACTTCGTCCGTGACGAACAAATCCGCGAGATAACACCGCCCGGTCTTCCAGATACTGGCGTGGAAGAGGTAATGCGCGATGCCGACCATTGCGCCGTCCAGCCGGGCGCCGATCCCGCGGATGTGTTCGTCGCCGAGCAGGCGGCGCCAGGTTTCCGCGTAACTGTTGTCGCTGCGTTCGACGTCGAAATAGGCGTCTTTGCCGCGCGCGAGCTTTTCCCAGCCGGCGCGGTCGGATTCGGTCAGGAAGCTGATCTCTGCCACCCGGCCGATTCTGCCCTCTCGTTACCTGGCGGCCAAGCTGATTCCCAGCCAGATCGCGCCGATCACCGCGGCTCCGGCGAGCGCGGCGAGCAGGAGCAACCAGGTGGCCGGTGCGCCGGGCCTGCTGGGCAGCCGCAGGGGTTGCGTCGGCGGTCCGAGGTATTCCGGGGAATGGTGTGCGGCCGGTCCGGTCGTGCTCGTCATCGCGGTTCCTCCGTCCTTCGACCGGCGAATCCTTCGTGGTGGGCGAGTCGCATTCCCGGCGAATTCCGTTACCGGTTCCGGCGGCGGATTCCGGCGCCGCCACCGGATCGAGAGAAATCGTCGCGCTCGGTGCGCGCATGGTGCTGCGGAGTCGCCGGTGGCAGCAGCGGACCGCCTTGCCAGTGCTGGAAAACGAGGTTCGTGTGGACCCGGGCGACCTCGTCGCGCGACGTCAGCTCGTCCAGTACGAGCCGCTGCAGTTCGGCAGCCGACGTGGTGGCCACGTGCGCGAGGAAATCGTCCGGACCGGTGAGGTGGTAGACGGCGCGGATTTCCGGCAGCGCCAGCAGGTGCTGCACGAACTGCTCGACCAGCGGCCTCCGGTGCGGCCGGACCTGCACGAACAGGAAAGCCTCCAGTGGGCGGCCCAGCTTCGCGGCGTCGACCTGCGCGTGCTGGCCGGTGATCACGCCGGTCTCGCGCAGCCGTGCCACGCGGTCGAGACACGTCGAAGGCGCCAGGCCGACCGCTGCCGCCAGCTCCTTGTTGGACGTCCGGGCATCGTTCTGCAGCACCCGCAGGATCTCGAGATCAACCGGACTGAGTTCGACTTGGTCGGCCATTGCCGAATTCTATCCGATCATGTTGCGTCCGGCCCGGTGATTGACCGACCGTGGCGACCATGACTTCCGCCTTGCGCACCCGAGCCGTCCACGCCGGTCGCGACGATCTCGCCGACCTCGGCCTGCACGCCGTCCCGCTCGACTTCTCCACCACCTACCCCGCGCGGGACAGCGCGGCGGAGGCTCGCCGCATCGACGAGTTCGCCGCGGGCGCGGACGTCACCGGTATTTACGGCCGGATCGGCAACCCGACCGTCGCGCGCTTCGAAGAGGCGCTCGCGGAACTGGAGGGCTTCGACCACGCGGTGGCGTTCGCGAGTGGCATGGCTGCGGTGTCGGCTTGCTTGCTTTCCGCGGTGTCGCAAGGGAAACGGCACGTCGTCGGGGTACGGCCGCTGTATGGCTGCACGGATCACCTGCTGACGACCGGCCTGCTCGGCACGGAGGTCACCTGGGCTTCTCCGGACGAGGTGGCAGCTGCGCTCCGACCAGATACCGGCCTGGTTTTCGTGGAGACCCCGGCGAACCCGACGTTGAGCGAACTCGACATTGCCGCGCTGGCTGAGGTGGCCGGTGACGTTCCGGTGCTCGTCGACAACACCTTCGCGACACCGGTGCTGCAGCGTCCAGGGCGGCTCGGCGCGCGGATGGTGTTGCACAGCGCCACGAAGTTCCTCGGTGGACACGGTGACGTGATGGGTGGCGTGGTCGCGTGCGACGCGGAGGAAGCTGCGCGGCTGCGGTCACTGCGCTTCGCGACTGGCGGCGTACTGCATCCGCTGGCCGGGTACCTGCTGCTGCGAGGGCTGTCAACGTTGCCGCTGCGCGTGAAAGCCGCGTCGGAGACGGCTGCCGTGCTGGCGTCGCGGCTGGCTACGCATCCCGCGGTGCGCGTCGTGCATTATCCGAAGCTGGGCGGACCGCTGGTCGCCTTCGAGGTGACCGGCGATCCGCATGCGGTGGTGGGCGCGGTCCGGCTGATCACGCCCGCGGTGAGCCTGGGCAGCGTCGACACGCTGGTCCAGCACCCGGCGTCGCTGACGCACCGGATCGTGGCCGAGGACGACCGCACCGGCTCCGGGATCACGCACGGCCTGCTGCGGCTGTCGGCCGGGCTGGAGGACGTCGAGGATCTGTGGCTGGATCTGGATCAGGCGTTGAAGAGTTCTTGATCAGCCGCAGCAGCCGCCTCCGCAGCAACCACCGCCGCCTCCGGACGGGGCGGGGGCGGCCGACGCGCCGGTGAGCGCGACGGTGGTGAGCAGCTTGACCGTGTCGGTGTGGCCTTCGGGGCACCGCGCCGGCGCGCTCGACTCGCTCATCGGACGCTGCAGTTCGAAGGTGCCGGTGCAGTCGCGGCAGCGGTACGCGTAGGTGGGCATGGTGGTGATTATCGCTGCCGAGGCGGGTTGGTGGGAAGCTGTGTGGGTGGATGTGCCCCAGTTCGCGGATCTCCCGCACCTCGGCCAGGTCGTTCCTGCACTGCTCGGCTCGCTCGGCGTGCCCGGCGAAGGGGGTGGGCTGGAGCTGCCGGAAGCGAGAAGCGCGTGCGTGCTCCTGATCGACGGCCTCGGCTGGCAGCTGCTCGCCGAACACGCCGCCGACGCGCCGGTGCTCACCGAACTCGCCCGCCGCCCGCTCCGGGTCGGCTTCCCGTCGACGACGGCGGCCGGGCTCGCGGCCATCGGCACCGGCTTGGCGTCGGGCGAGCACGGGATGGTCGGGTACACCTTCGAGGTGCCGGGCGCGGGGGTGCTGAACGCGCTGCGCTGGCGCTCGCACGAAGACGGCAGCGACCTGCGGGGCGCGCTGCCACCCCGCGAGGTCCAGCCCCTGCCGACGACGTTCGAACGCGCCGCCGCGGCCGGGCTCGACACTGCCGTGGTGTCGTCCGCACACTTCGCCAACACCGCCATGACTCAGGCGACGCAGGGCGGTGCGAGGTACGCCGGAGTACACGCGCTGGGCGACCTCGCCGCACGGACGTTGGAAGTCCTGTCGTCACGGGCGTTTTGCTATGCGTACCACAGCGAACTCGACCTGCTGGGGCACCTGTACGGCCCGGGCTCGCTCGCGTGGCGGATCCAGCTGCAGCACGTCGACCGTCTGGTGGAGTCCATTGTGGACGGTCTGCCCGCCGGTGCGTTGCTTGCGGTGGTCGCGGACCACGGAATGGTGGCGGTGTCGGAAAAGCTGAACTTGGAAGACACGCCCGACCTGCTGGAAGGCGTCCGAGCCTTCGGCGGCGAGGTACGGGCCCGCCATGTGTACACCGAGCCTGGCGCAACGCCCGACGTCCTCGCCGCGTGGCGCTCGGTGCTGGGCCCGCGAGCGTGGGTGCTACCGCGAGACGAGGCAATCGCCGCAGGCTGGTTCGGCACCTCAGTGAGCGACCGAGTACGCCCGAGAATCGGCGACGTCGTCGCAGCGGCGACGGGGACGTTCGGCATGGTCCGCGAGCTGGCGGAGGCCATGGAGTCAAGCCTGATCGGCCAGCACGGGTCACTGACCGAGGGGGAGCAGCTGGTACCACTCGCGCTTGCGCAGGGCTGATCTTTGCCATTTCGGCAATGTCCTTTGCCGATCTTCGCTGTGATGGTCTTTCGTGGGGTTCGTCCCGGCTTCGATTGGAGATCCACCGTGCCCCCGGTAGCCCTGGTCACCGGCGCCACCGCGGGCATCGGCCGAGTCATACTGGCTGCTCGAGGGATTGGACGTCTTACTCCACGGTCGCGACCCCGCGCGTGGCCGGAATCCTCCGCGAGGATCCGTTCCGCTGTGCCCGCTTCGAACGCGCCGACCTGGCCGCCCCGGCGGAGGTCCGCCGCTTGGCCGCCGCAGCCGGTGAGGTCGACGTCCTGGTGAACAACGCGGGGATCTTCCGCTTCGCCTCCACCGCAGACACCTCCTTCGACGACCACGTCGAGGTCAACCTCTGGTCACCGTTCCTGCTGGTACAGGCATTGGTGCCAGGCATGGTCCGCCGAGCTCGCGGCGCAGCGGTGAACGTGCGCAGCGGCGCGGCATCGGTCCCCGGCGCGGGAAACGGGGTGTACGGCGCGTCGAAGGTCGCTCTCTGGAGTCGCTGACGAGGACGTGGGCAGCAGAATTCGGCCCGTCCGGAGTATGCGTGACGCCGTAACAGCCGGCCCGACGCGCAGGCAGCTTTTGGAGACGCCTTCGAAGCAGCCGGCTGAGCGGTAGCCCTGCAACGCCTGGCCGAGGCCCAGGAAATCGCCGAGGTGATCGCCTTCTTGGCCTCCCCGAACGCGAGTTACGTGAACGGCGCAGTCCTCCCGGCACTAGGCGGCATGGCAGCGTTGGGTGGTTGACGGACCCGTCCCTCCGGTGGGTGGGCGGTCTCCGTCGCCTTTTGCTCGTGCCGTCGTTCTCTTGCCGCCCACCGCACCGTGCCTTGGCGGGCCACTTTCCTCGGCCAGCTATTCCCTCGGCGGGCCGTTCCCTCAGTCAGCCATTCCCGCACTTGTTGGCCCACCCCACCCCATGATCGACGGCCGGTTACCGTTTTACCCGTGCCCCGACGCAATCTCCCCGGCCGCGGCCGTCGCAGCCGGGACGAACGCCCCGACCCGGGCACAACCAGCGGCTGGGCACAAGCCGAATCGGGCCCGGACGGCGACTGGCTGGTCCGGACCGTACCGGGCTCCCACGCCACGAAAACCTACCGCTGCCCAGGCTGCGACCACGAAATCCGCCCGGGCACCCCACACGTAGTCGTATGGCCCGCCGACGAAACCGGCTCGGTCGCCGACCGCCGCCACTGGCACCGCCCTTGCTGGGACGCCAGAACCCGCCGCCGCCCCAACCGCCGCCGGTGAACGGTGCAGTGCCCGGAGGCGATGGTTGCCCCATCCCGGCCGCGACCTCGGCCCGGCCGCAGCCCCGGCTCAGCCCGGCTCTGCGGCAACCCCGACCCGGCCGCAATCCCAGCCCAGCCCGGCTCTGCGGCAACCCCGACCTGGCTGCAATCCCGGCTCAGCCGGGCTCTGCGGCAACCCCGGCCCGGCTGCAATCCCGGCTCAGCCCCAGCCATGCTCAGGCGACACCCCAGCCCAGCCACAACCCGATCCACCGCAAACCCTCACCGGCGGAAATGCCGCGAAAGTGCCCCCTCGTAGTCCTCCTCCACGTACTCCCTGAAGCCCAGCTTCTCCACCACTCGCAGTGACGGCTTGTTCGCCACCGCGACACTGATCAGCACCGGCACCCCCGCCACCTCGCGTTCTGCCCACTCCACCGCCGCTCGCGTGGCCTCCTCCGCGTAGCCCTTTCCCCACGCCGACGGGCGGAAGCGGTACGCCAGGTTCAGCACCTTCTCGCCGTGGAAGTCCCGCACCCGGACTCCCGTCATGCCGATCACGTCAGCCCCGTCCGGAACCTCCGGACTGCCTCGTTCCCGGACTGCCAGGTACCCGTACCCGAACTCCGCCCAATGTGCGAGCCAGCTGTCGAAAACGAGCAGCGTGCCCGCGACGTCCGGCGGGTCCGGGTTGAACCGGTTCGTCCGCGGGTCGGTCTGGATGTCCACCACGGCCTGCCGGTCGGCTTCCACGAACGGCCGCAGCACCAGCCGTTCCGTCACGATCTCCCTCACCCCTCCGACCCTAACCACGACCACCGACAAAAACCGCCACAATGCCGCCATGACCGAACTGCCGTTGGTGCTCCTGCACGCCTTCCCGCTCGACGCCCGCATGTGGGACCCGGTCCGCGCGCCGCTCGCGGAACGCCTCCGGGTCATCACACCGGACCAACGAGGCCTCGGCCGGAGCCCGCTACCCGACACCACCGCCGAACCGGACCTCGCCGACGCGGCCCGCGACGTTGTCGCGCTTCTCGACAAGCTCGAGCTCGACCAGGTCGTCCTCGGCGGCTGTGCGATGGGCGGTTACGTCGCGATGGCCGTCCTCCGCGCGGCGCCCGAACGCGTCGGCGGTCTCGTCCTCATCGACACCAAAGCCACTGCGGACACGCCCGAGGCCGCGCAGACCCGGCTCGACGTAGCGGACCGCGTCGACGCCGAAGGGACTGCCTGGCTCGCCGACGCCAACCTGCCGATCCTTGTCGCCGACAGTGCGCCCGAAGCCGTCGTAGCGCGCGTACGCGAACTCATCGACTCCCAACCACCCACAGGTGTCGCCTGGGCGGCCCGCGCGATGCGTACGCGTCCCGATTCCGTCGACCTGCTTCGCGAGACAGCCGTGCCAGCGCTCGTGATCGTGGGGGAGCGTGACGCGACCACGCCGATCGAGGCCGCGAACACGATGGTCGACGCGCTGCCCGGAGCAACGCTCGTCGTGCTGCCTGACGTCGGC
Source organism: Amycolatopsis jejuensis (assembly GCF_000717335.1). Classification (GTDB taxonomy): domain Bacteria; phylum Actinomycetota; class Actinomycetes; order Mycobacteriales; family Pseudonocardiaceae; genus Amycolatopsis; species Amycolatopsis jejuensis. The sequence continues at coordinate 76,791 of NZ_JNYZ01000004.1, read as the reverse complement.
CACATGACGCCGCTGGAAGACCCGACCGGCGTGGTCGAAGCGATCCTCGGCTGGTACCCCTGAAGTACGCGTCCGGCAAATCACCATGATCCGGATCGCGCGGCATCCAGTGCCAGAGCGTGACCGGTCGCCCCGCGACGAAACAGTGCCCGGCCGGGGGATCCACGGCAGGTGAGACGACGCGCACACCACGCTCGGTGACGAAGGCCGAGGCGACGACATCGTACGAGAACCGGGTCGCCGCAGCAGCCGCCTCACCGCGGGTACGCGCGCCGCCAGCGGACCCATCCTCACCAGCACGTTCGAGTGCTCACGGATGACCTCCGCGGAACCGGCAGGCAGTCCGCGCACCCGGCCGGTGGCGAGCGCGGCGGAGACCGCCACGGCGTGGAATGGGGCTGCCATGCGGTGATCTGAGCAGCCGGTGCGAGCGACTGTCGGTACCGAGGGCTACGATCCCCCTAACCGCCCGGATCCAGGCCCGCCTGGCCCCGAGCGACCCGGACGATTGACCACCACAAGGTTGCAGTGTTGGAGGCAGGAGTGACGGCCGTAGCCCCGAAGCCGATCGCCACGCGCCCGTATCCCGCGCGCGAGTCGGTAAAGGGTTCGTACCTGCTGCGGTTGTTCCGCACGACGGACCACAAGCAGATCGGGATCATGTACCTGGTCGCGTCATTCGCCTTCTTCATGGTCGGCGGCGCGATGGCCATGCTGATCCGCACGGAGCTCGCCCAGCCGGGGCAGCAGTTCCTGTCGCAGGAGCAGTACAACCAGCTGTTCACCATGCACGGCACGGTGATGCTGCTGCTGTACGCCACGCCGAGCCTGTTCGGCTTCGCGAACTTCATCCTGCCGCTGCAGATCGGCTCGCCGGACGTGGCGTTCCCGCGGCTCAACGCGTTCTCGTTCTGGCTCTTCCTCTTCGGCAGCCTCATCGTGCTGTCCGGCTTCCTCACCCCGGGTGGTGCCGCCGACTTCGGCTGGTTCGCCTACACGCCACTATCGGACGCGATCCATTCGCCTGGCGTCGGCGCTGATCTATGGATTGCCGGGCTGGCGGTGTCCGGTCTAGGCACAATCCTGGGCGCCGTCAACATGATCACGACAGTGGTCTGTCTGCGCGCGCCCGGCATGACGATGTACCGGATGCCCATCTTCACCTGGAACATCCTCATCACGAGCATCCTGATCCTGCTCGCGTTCCCGATCCTCACCGCGGCGCTCTTCGGGCTTCTTGCCGACCGGCATCTGGGCGCGCACGTCTTCGACCCGGCCAACGGCGGGGTCATCCTCTGGCAGCACCTCTTCTGGTTCTTCGGCCATCCCGAGGTGTACATCGTCGCGCTGCCGTTCTTCGGGATCGTGTCGGAAATTTTCCCGGTCTTCAGCCGAAAACCCGTGTTCGGGTACAAGGGCCTGGTCTTCGCGACGCTGTCGATCGCGGCCCTGTCCGTTGCCGTGTGGGCGCACCACATGTACGCCACCGGCGCGGTGCTGCTGCCGTTCTTCTCCTTCATGACGTTCCTCATCGCGGTGCCCACCGGCGTGAAGTTCTTCAACTGGATCGGCACGATGTGGAAGGGCCAGCTGTCCTTCGAGACGCCGATGATCTTCTCGATGGGCTTCATCGTCACCTTCCTCTTCGGTGGCCTCACCGGCATCATGCTGGCCGCGCCCGCGATCGACTTCCACGTGTCGGACAGCTACTTCGTGGTGGCGCACTTCCACTACGTCCTCTACGGCACGATCGTGTTCGCCACCTTCGCCGGGATCTACTTCTGGTTCCCCAAGATCACCGGCCGGATGATGGACGAGAAGCTCGGGAAGTGGCATTTCTGGACCACGTTCATCGGCTTCCACACCACCTTCCTGGTGCAGCACTGGCTCGGCGCGGAAGGCATGCCCCGGCGGTATGCCGACTACCTGGCCAGCGACGGGTTCACCACGCTCAACACGATCTCCACGATCGGCGCGTACATCCTCGGGGCGTCCACGCTGCCGTTCCTCTGGAACGTGTTCAAGAGCTACCGGTACGGCGAAATCGTCACGGTCGACGACCCGTGGGGCTACGGCAACTCGCTCGAATGGGCCACGTCCTGCCCGCCGCCGCGGCACAACTTCACCGAGCTGCCGCGGATCCGGTCCGAGCGCCCGGCGTTCGAGCTGCACTACCCGCACATGGTCGAACGGCTCCATGCGGAGGGCGAGATCGGCTTCTTCGGCAAGGCCAAGCACGTCGCCGCGCCGTCGCAGAAGCTGGTCGACGCCACGATGCCGGGTGACCACAGCAAGGACAACGCGAGCGAGCAGTAAAGCCCGCACGAGTTCCAGGCGCGTGCCCGGTCGAGGCTTCCTCGGCCGGGCACGCGCCTTTTTCCTGCCCCGAGCCGGTCCCGGGTCCCCCGTTCGTGGTGCTCCCGGTGTGAAGCAGGGCACGCGGGCGTTCTGCCGCCGCGTCCGGGAGGCCAGACTGGGCGGTGCCGACTCGCCGTGGCCGGAACGTCGGTACCGAGACGAACGAGGGATAGCGAACCAGTGACCCAGACTCCCGTCCTCATCACCACGACCGGTCCGGACAAGCCCGGCGTCTCGTCCGTCCTCTTCGCCGTGCTCACGCGGCACGACGTGGACGTGCTCGACGTCGAGCAGGTCGTGATCCGCGGGCAGCTCGTGCTCGGCGTGCTCGCGGGCGTCTACCGTGACCCCGAGGGGCTCCAGGAGTCCGTGGAGCAGGCGATGGCGACGGTCGGCATGCAGGTCGAGGTGCGGATCGGCGACGCCATCGGCGTGGACCCCTTCGCGCTCGGCCGGCGCGATTCCTCGCACGTGCTGGTGGTGCTCGGCCGTCCGGTCACTGCCAGGGCGTTCTCCGAGGTCGCGCGGCGGCTGGCCGGGGTCGGGGCGAACATCGACTCCATCCGCAGCGTCGCCGACTACCCGGTGACCGGCCTGGAGCTGTACGTTTCCGTCCGCGAGGACACCCAATCCGCCGACGCCGAGCTCCGCTCCACCCTCGCCGACGCGGCGTCCGAAGCCGGGATCGACGTCGCCGTCGAACGCGCGGGCATTACCCGGCGGGCGAAGCGGCTGGTGGTCTTCGACGTCGATTCCACGCTCGTACAGGGCGAAGTAATCGAGATGCTCGGCGCGCACGCCGGGGTCGAGGACCAGGTCCGCGAGATCACCGACGCCGCGATGCGTGGTGAGCTGAACTTCGCCGAATCGCTGGAGCGGCGCGTATCCCTGCTGGCCGGGCTGCCCGCCACGGTGCTGGACGAGGTCGCCGCGGCCATCGAGCTGACCCCGGGTGCCCGCACGACCGTCCGCACGCTCAAGCGGATGGGTTTCCAGTGCGGCGTCGTGTCCGGTGGGTTCACCCAGGTCATCGACCATCTCGTCGACGATCTCGGGCTCGATTTCGCGGCCGCCAACGAACTGGAGGTCGTGGACGGCAAGCTCACCGGCCGGGTCGTCGGCGACATCGTCGACCGAGCCGGAAAGGCGACCGCGCTGCGCCGGTTCGCGGACGAGTACGGGATTCCGCTCGAAGCGTGTGTTGCGGTCGGCGATGGGGCCAACGACATCGACATGCTCGCCGCGGCCGGGATGGGCGTCGCGTTCAACGCCAAGCCCGCGCTCCGGGAGGTCGCCGACACTGCGTTGTCGCATCCGTATCTGGACGCGGTGCTGTTCGTCCTCGGCGTCACGCGTGCAGAGGTGGAAGCGGCAGACGCGGCCGACGGGCTCGAATTGGTCCGCCCGTGAGTTCCGTTCTCGAACCACTGCGCAGCCGGTACGCCTCGTGGCTCGGCCTGCCCGCGGAGGCCACGGCCGACACCTCCGACGAGGACCCGGACGAGGTCCGCGCCATGCCGGTGATCCTGCGGATCGAACGGGCCGAGCCGCCGGGCCGCACTGCGCTGCTCGAAGCGGCAGCCGCGGCGGCGCTGGCGGCGTGCCTCGACGAGCGTTCTGCACCCGGCGGCGAATGGTCCGAGCCGGTGCACGCGTGGCTCGACAACCGCATCCGCAAGGTCGCGCGCCGGGCCCGCGGTGCGCATTGGCAAGCCGTGCTCGACCTGCCGGGGATCACCGTGAACGTCGACGGCGCCGAAGCGCGAGCGCTGGTCCCCGGGCTGGTCAAGGATGCCCCGAAAGAGGTCTCGCGCCTGCAGATCTCCGGCAGCGAACTGCCCGCCGACACTCCCGGCGCGCCGCCGTCCGACGTACCGCTGCTGATGCTGAACCCCGACGTCCCGATGACAGTCGGGAAAGCGTCCGCACAGGTCGGACACGCGACGATGATCCTGGCGTCGTTGCTGTCGGACGCCGAGCTGGCGACGTGGGCGGACCGCGGCTACCGCGTCGCGGTGCGCACGCCCAGTCCCGGGCGGTGGAAGGAACTCTGCCCGATCGACGACCCGGAAGCGGGCTGGCGCGAGAACCGGGTGGTCGCCGTGCGCGATGCGGGTTTCACCGAGGTCGACCCCGGCACGATCACCGTGCTGGCACAGCAACCTGGAGGGCACCGATGACCCTGGAAGTACAGCGCGAGGGCACGCACAGCTTCGTCGGCCGCAACGAACGCGGCGCGGAGGTGCGGATCGGTCGCCGCGGCGCGGAAGGTGCCTTCTCCCCGGCGGAACTCCTGCAGATCGCCGCGGCAGGCTGCGCGGCGGTGACGGCGGAAGAGCTGATCACGCGCCGGGTCGGCGAGGACGCGAAGTTCCGGGTGGGCGTGACGGCGGACCGGCGGGAGGGTGCGTCGGAGCTGGACGCGGTGCATCTTGCGTTCGACGTCGACGTGTCCGCGCTGGACCCGGCCCAGCGGGAGGCGTTGGCGGGCGCGGTGGATCGGGCGATCGAGCGGTTGTGCACGGTGAGCCGGACGCTGAAGAAGGCCATCCCGGTGACGGAGACGTTCCCCGGCTGAGCGGCGGAGCAATCTGCCCTTCGACCTGGCTTGAGCGCCGAATCCGGGCTGCCGCACGGCGCAGCGTGGGCGGCGGGTCAGTTTGGCGGCGTGACGTTGCTTGAGCGGCGGATCGGTCTGCCGCCCGGCGCAGCGTGAGCGGCAGTTCAGCTTTGCCGCGCGGCGGATCGGGTGTCCCGCACGGCGCAGCGTGAGTGGCGGTTCAACTTTGCCGCGCGGCGGATCGGTCTCCCGCACGGCTCAGCGTGGGCGGCGGTTCAGTTTTGCCACCCGACATACCTTGAACGGCAGATCAAGCCAGCCACCCGAAGCAGCAGTGGCAGCTCAGCTCTGCCACACCACGTAAGCCTGATCCGCGTCCGTCGTCATCGCTTCGATGAACTTCTCGTTGTCGAAACCGGGCAGGGTCTGCAGGCGTTCGATGAGGGCGTCCGCGGCCGGGTCGCCGCTCGGGACTGCCGTGCCCTTGCCGTCGTTGCCTACGAGCATGAAGAAGACGTCTTCGTTCCAGGGGCCGTCGGGGATGACTCTCACCATGACGGACTGCAGCTCCGACCACGTCACAGCCTCTTCGCTGCCATCGGCGAGCGTGCGCCGCACCCCGGTGTCGTCGACACTGACGGTCCGGGATCGTGCGCTGGACGAATCCTGGGTCAACCGGTGCTCCCTGTCGTGAACGTTTGGTTCACCGTACCCGCCTGCCTCGTGCCCTTCCTCACGCGGGCGCGGCCGCGTCGAGTCGTTTCAGTGCATCGCGTGCGACCTGCGGATCCGTGGTGGGCCAAAAGGGTGGCAGCGACGCGCGCAGGAATCCGCCGTACCGGGCGGTGGCCAGCCGGGAATCCAGCACCGCGACCACCCCGCGGTCGGTGACCGAGCGGTGCAGCCGTCCGGTTCCCTGCGCCAGCAGCAGCGCCGCATGCGTGGCCGCGACCGTGAGGAATCCGTTGCCGCCCCTTGCTTCCACTGCTCGCTGGCGGGCCGAGGACACCGGGTCGTCGGGGCGCGGGAACGGAATCCGGTCCACCACCACGAGCTGCAGCGACGGCCCCGGCACGTCCACGCCCTGCCACAGCGTGAGCGTGCCGAACAGGCAGGTGCGCGGGTCTTCGGCGAACTTCCGGACCAGCAGTGGCGTGGCGTCGTCGCCCTGGCACAGGATCGGGTGGTCGAGCCGTTCGCGCATCGCCTCCGCGGCCTGTTTTGCCGCGCGCATCGAGGAGAACAGGCCGAGCGTGCGCCCGCCTGCCGCCTCGACCAGCTCGGCCAGTTCGTCCATTGTGGACTCGGCGAGACCGTCGCGGCCCGGCGGCGGCAGGTGTTTCGCGAGGTACAGGATTCCGTTGCGGCGGTGGTCGAACGGCGAACCCACGTCGAGGCCGGTCCACTTCGGCCCGGTGTCCTCGTCCGACGGCGCTTCCTTGTCGGTGGCCGTGCCCGGCGATTTCTCGACGCGGGCGCCACCCGGCGGCAGACCCCATTGCCGCGCCATCGTGTCGAACTCGCCACCGAGGGTGAGCGTGGCCGACGTGAGCACCGTGGTGTGCTGGTTGAACACGCGTTCCCGCAACAACCCGGCCACGCCGAGCGGCGCTACCTTCAACGCGGGCGGCCGCGGGTTCGAGGAGTAGCGATCCCCGGTGACCCACACGACGTCGCGCTGGTGCGCCAGATCGTCGTCGTACGCGTCGAGCAGCCGCACCGCGGTGTCGTGCACCTCATCGAGCAGCGACCGCGCCAGCTTGCGCGCGGTGGCCTCGCCGACCTCCTCCTTGCGATCCGACCCCAGCGCGGTGAGACATTCTTTCGCCGCGTCGCGCACCGCCGGAATCGCGCCCTGCAACGGCCGCGGCAGTGCGTCGAGCCGCCCGGCCGGGATGTCGTCGAGGATCAGCGCGAGCCCGTCGGACGACTCCAGCAGCCGGTCGGCGATCGCCGCGTCCATCAGCTTTCCGCACCGGCGCGCGGCGGCCGACACCATGGAGCTGGTGAGCTCGCCGGTGGCGACCGACGTGACCCGGTCGACCAGGTCGTGTGCCTCGTCGATGACCACCAGGTCGTGGTCGGGCAGTACCTGGTAGCCCTGCAAGGCGTCGATGGCCAGCAGCGCGTGGTTGGTGACGACCACGTCGGAGCGCCCGGCCTCGGCCCGCGCGCGTTCGGCGAAGCAATCGGTGCCGATCGGGCACTTCGCGGCACCGAGGCATTCCCTTGCGGTGACCGAAACCTGCCGCCACGCCTGCTCGGACACGCCGGGGACGAGCTCGTCGCGATCGCCGGTTTCGGTGTCCGACGACCATTCGTGCAGCCGCGTGACTTCCTTGCCCAGCCGGGACACCACGAACGGGTCGAACAGCTGCGCGTCGTCGGGCTCCTCCGGCGCGCCGGTGTCGAGCCGGTGCAGGCACAGGTAGTTGCGGCGGCCCTTGAGGATCGCGAACGTGGGCTCGCGGCCGAGCATTTTCTTGAGCGCCTTCGCGAGCCGCGGCAGATCGCGGTCGACCAGCTGGCGCTGCAGCGCGATGGTGGCCGTGGAGACGACGACCGTCTTGTCTTTCTCCACCGCGTGCCGGATGGCCGGGACCAGGTACGCCAGCGATTTGCCGGTGCCCGTTCCGGCTTGCACGGCGAGATGCTCGCCGGTGCGGATGGCGTGGCCGACGGCGTCGGCCATCTTCACCTGGCCGGGGCGTTCGGCGCCGCCGACGGACTCCACCGCGTGGGTGAGGAGTTCGAGGACGCCGGGGAAATCGGTTCGGGCGGGCACAGGCAGACACGATAGCCGCCGGGTCCGACAGGATGTTCGATCCCGGCGCGAACGGGCCGTTCGCGCCGGGATCGGCTACCGGCTCAGTCTTCCTTGCGGAACCGCGAAACCGCGACCCACACGAGCGGCAGCACACCCGCGGCGACCACGGTCTTCAGCACGTCACCCACGAGGAACGGCACCACGCCCTTGCTGAAGGCGGTGGCGAGATCGAACCCGGTGACGGCCATCAGCCACGGCACGCCGAACGCGTAGATCACGATGTTTCCGGCCACCATGGTCCCCGCCGTGCGCAGCGGGGTGCGGTCACCACCGCGGCGGGCGAGCGCGCCGACGAGCGCACCGGCGAACACGAACCCGACGATGTACCCGGCCGAAGCGCCGGACAGCCCGGACGTCCCGCCCTGGAACCACGGCACCCCTACCGCGCCCACGAGCAGGTACAGCAGCAGGGACGCGGCACCGCGGCGCATGCCCAGCGTCGCGCCGACGAGCAGCGCGGCGAACGTCTGGCCGGTCATCGGGACCGGCGTGCCCGGGATCGGGATCACCAGCTGCGCGGCCGCGCCGGTGAGCACGGCACCGCCTGCCACCAGCGTCAGATCGCGCACCAGCGCGCCGGGCACGAGGTCGGCCAGCACCTGACGGCGGCCGGCGAGGGACAGCGTGGACACGGGACCTCCAACCACGAAAAACGGACGTCCCGGCAGGCTATCGCCGACCGGCCGGACGGAACCGGACAAGTTGCGTTCCTCACCAAGCCGGACCGAGCCGAGCCGAGCCGGACCGAGCTGGACCGAGCTGGACCGAGCCGGATCGAGCCGGACCAAGCCGGACCAAGCCGGACCGAGCCGGTCCAAGCCGGGAACCGAGCCGGTCTGCACCACACGTCCGGGTGAGGTCGGAGTTGCGACGTTTGGGACCCCTGCCGCGCTGCCGATGTCGAAGCACGGGCGAAGGGAGACAGGTCGATGCGCGGACGGGTCCTGCTGGTCACCGGGGCACTCATGGCTTCAACTACCGCGGTGGCGCACGCCGAACCCCCGGTCACCTCGACCGGCTGGGGTTCCGCGGGCAGCGCCGACGTACTGGTGGACACCCAGCACGTGGTCACCGGGGAACTGGCGCGCTGCGACGCCGACGGACCGGCGTCCGCGCGCACCACCGGCGGCGAGGCGGGCCCGGCCGCGGTGTTCGGCTTCGGCGGGGCCACCTGTGCGCGGAAGGGGCCGGTGGCGTCGGTCCAGACCGGCGGCCAGCGCTTCGAGTCCGACCTGCTCAAGCACTACGGCGGGCCGGTGCTGAAGGTGCGTACGTACGCCGTGGGATGCGCGACCACCGACGATTCGGGCAGCACCGGCTCGATGTCGATCGGCGAGGTCACGGGCTTCACCGTGCCGTCGTCGATCCCGGCGAACTACCGGATCACGGTGCCTGGCGGCGAAGCAGGCACGGCGCTGGCCACGATCACGCTCAACGAAACCGTGACACCACAGCCCGCCGACGGCAGCCTCGTGACGCACGCCGTGCACATCAAGCTGTTCCCGCAGGGCGGTCCGGCGAGCGGCGACATCTATCTCGGCACCGCCGCCTGTAACCCCTTCGGCAAACACCCCAATGTGGCATTGGGTGCGTGAGATGCAACCAATGTGGCATTGGGTGCGTCAGATGCAACCAATGCCACATTGGGGTGCTTCAGGCCGGGGGCAGCGCGGGGGTTCCCGTGTAGTGCACGCCTGCTTCGTCGAAGTCCTTCAGCGTCGCGTCCACGGTGGGCTGTGAGCCGCCCACAGTCAGGTCCAGCAGCACGCGTACGCGGAAGCCTGCGCGCGAAGCGTCGAGAGCAGTGGCGCGCACGCAGAAGTCGGTAGCGATGCCGACGACGTCGACTTCGCTCACTTCGTGCGCGCGCAGCCATTCGTCGAGCGTCTTGCCGTCGCCGGACTTCCCTTCGAAGCCGGAGTACGCAGCGTCGTACTCGCCCTTCGAGAACACCGCTTCGATCGGCACCACGTCCAACGCGTCGTGGAACGACGCACCCGGCGTACCGGCAATGCAGTGCGGCGGCCAGCTGGTGTTGAAGTCGGGCGTGTCACTGAAGTGGTCGCCCGGGTCGATGTGGTGGTCGCGCGTGGCCACGATGTGCGTGTAACCCCCGCCGGACATGTGCTGCGAGATCGCGTCGGCCGCCGCCGCCCCGCCGGGCAGGCCGAGCGAACCTCCTTCGCAGAAGTCGTTCTGCACATCCACCACGATCAGCGCGGTCCCCATGATCGGCTCCCTACAGAAACGTCGTCGGTATCGCGGGCTCGCCGTGCGAGAGTTTCAGGCCCTCCCACGGCAGGCTCACCTGCGCGCGCCGCAGCCGGGCGCGCGCGTCGTCCAGCGTGGGCAGATCATCCTCCGGGCGGCCGCCGCGCACCAGGGGAATCTGCAGGTCGACGTCGTTCTCGCCGGGTTCCGGCCGACCGCTCGCGGCGGTCCAGACGACCTCCTCGACGGCGGTCCCGCTGCTGCGGTGCCTGCGCAGTGCCAGCTTACGCCCGCCGCGGGATTCCTTGTGCACACTGCGTTTCGCGACCGGCCGCCCGTCGACCTCGACCAGCTTGTACACCATTCCCGCGGTCGGCGCGCCCGATCCGGTGACCACCGAGGTACCCACGCCGTACGCGTCGACCGGTTCCGCGCGCAGCGCCGCGATCGCCTGCTCGTCGAGGTCGCCGGACACGACGATCCGGGTGTCCTTCGCCCCGAGCGCGTCGAGCTGGTCACGGGCTTTGCGGGCGAGCGGGCCGACGTCGCCGGAGTCGATCCGGATCGCGCCCAGCTCCGGACCCGCGACGCGCACCGCCGCCTCGATGCCCGCGGTGATGTCGTAGGTGTCGACGAGCAGGGTGGTGTCCGACCCCATTTGGCTGACCTGGGCGCGGAAAGCGGCTTCTTCGCTGTCGTGCAGCAACATGAACGCGTGCGCGACAGTGCCGCGCGTGGGAATTCCGTAGCGGCGTCCGGCTTCGAGGTTGGACGTGGTGGCGAATCCGGCCAGGTACGCGGCGCGCGCGGCGGCGACAGCGGCGTACTCGTGCGTACGGCGGCCGCCCATCTCGATGATCGGGCGTCCGTGCGCGGCGCCGGACATCCGCGCGGCGGCCGACGCCACTGCGCTGTCGTGGTTGAGGATCGAGAGGACGAGCGTCTCCAGTACGACGGCTTCGGCGAAACTGCCGCTCACGGTAAGGATCGGCGAGCCGGGGAAGTACAGCTCGCCTTCGCGGTAACCGTCGATGTCGCCGCGGAATTCGTAGTCCGCGAGCCAGGACAGCGTCGCCGGGTCCACGACCGCGGTCTGCTCCAGCACGGTCAGTTCGGCATCGGTGAACCGGAAGTCGGCGATCGCGTCGAGCACGCGCGCGGTGCCCGCGACGACACCGTAGCGGCGGCCGTCGGGCAGCCGCCGGGCGAAGACCTCGAAGACGCAGGGACGATCGGCGGTCCCGTCCGAAAGGGCGCTCGCCAGCATGGTCAGCTCGTAGTGGTCGGTGAGCAGCGCCGTGCTGGCGCCGGTGACCGGCTCGGGTGAACCCATGGGGCCAGCCTATTCACCCACATGGCCGGACCTGGCGCGGCGTACCGGGTGACGGCCGTGACACCATGGGGTTCATGTCCACGCCTGTCGCATCCGAACAGACGCAGGTTGATCCACTCGGGGCCGAGCTGGCCGACACCGACCAGCCTTGGCGGACGATCGTGTGGAACGATCCGGTCAACCTGATGTCGTACGTGACGTACGTGTTCCAGAAGCTGTTCGGCTACAGCCGGGACCACGCCACGAAGCTGATGCTCGACGTGCATCACAAGGGCAAGGCGATCGTGTCGTCCGGCTCGAAGGAGAAGGTGGAGACCGACGTGGCGAAGCTGCAGGCCGCGGGACTGTGGGCGACCATGGAACAGCCCTCGTGAAGGCCTGGCGGCGCAAAGGCGACACCATCCTCGCGGGGTTCGAGCAGCAGGAGGCCGCGGTGCTGCGCGGGCTCGTCGGGCAGCTGGAGGACATGCTCAGCGCGCGTGCCGAGGAGGCACCGCAGGACGAGCTGGCCGAGCTCACCGGTATCCGTACCGGTCCCGCCGAATCGCCGGACGACCCGGTGCTCTCGCGGCTGCTCCCGGACTTCCACCGGCTCGACCCGGACAACCCCAGCCGCGAGGACCTCGATTCCGCCGCGGCGATGCGGTCGCTGCACGAGCCGGAACTGCTGGAGAAGAAGGTCGGCGTCGCGAAGGTCGTGCTCGACACGCTGCCGCGCGACGGCGGCTCGGTGAAGCTGACCTTCGAGCAGGCCGACGCCTGGCTCGGCGCGCTCAACGACGTACGCCTCGCGCTCGGCACCGCCCTCGACGTCACCGAGGACATGCCCGACGAGCTCCCCGACGACGATCCGCGCGCCCCGCACCTCGGCGTCTACCACTGGCTGACCTGGGTGCAGGAGACGCTGATCCAGGCACTCACCGCATGATCACCGACGTCCCGGGCGTGCTCGTCGGGCACCACCAGCGGCTCGGCGACGGCTGGGCCACCGGGACGACGGTGGTGCTCGTCCCGGACGGCGCGACCGGCGCGGTCGACCAGCGCGGCGGCGCGCCCGGCACCCGCGAGACGAACCTGCTGGAGCCGGAAAACCTGGTGCAGCGCGTGAATGCGGTGTGCCTGTCCGGCGGGAGCGCGTACGGCCTCGGCGCGGCGGACGGCGTGATGCGGTGGCTGGCGGAGCGGAATCTCGGCTTTCCGGTCGGCGCGCAGCCGCATGAGGTCGTGCCGATCGTGCCCGCAGCGGTGCTGTTCGACCTGCCGCGCAGCGAGTGGGGCAACCGGCCGGACGCCGATTTCGGTTACGCCGCTTGCGAAGCAGCCACTTCCGGCGCGGTTTCGTTGGGTACGGTCGGCGCAGGTACCGGCGCGGTGGTGGGCTCGCTGAAGGGCGGCATCGGCACGGCGAGCGAGGTCGTGGGAGAGGTGACCGTCGGCGCGATCGCTGCGGTGAATGCGGCGGGCGAGGCGGTGGATTTCGCGACCGGCCGCGCGTTCGCCGGAGACCACGAGGTCGACGGCGAGTTCGGCGTCCGCTGGCCGGACCGGCCGGGCACGGTACCCGGACAGCGCACGGACTTGAACACGACGATCGGCGTGGTGGCCTGCGACGCGAACCTGTCGAAGGCCGAAGCGCGACGGCTCGCGGTTGCAGCGCAGGACGGCCTGGCGCGCGCCGTGCGTCCGGCACACAGCATGTTCGACGGGGACACGGTGTTCGCGCTGGCCACGGGCGCCCGGGAGCTGCCGGGTCAGGAGGGTTCGTTCGCGGCGGCGGCCCGCGCTGGCGCTCTGGACGCACTGTGCTCAGCCGCGGCGCGCGTGTTCGCGCGGGCGATGGTGCACGGGTTGCTGTCGGCCACGGCTGCCGCGGGGGTTGCTTCGTACCGGGACGTGTGGCCGGAGGCGTTCGGCTGAGCCTGGCGTTAGCCGAACGGGTCGCGCGGGGCGCGTAACTCCAGGTCAGCGGCATGTACGACGGCTGCGTACTCCTCGTCGATCTCCAGCACCATGCCGCCGAAGGACACCGTCGGCCCGAGTGACGGGTGCACTTCCGCCGGGCCCAGCTCGGTGGCGCGCGGCAGCTGCTCCCATACCGAGACCGGCTTCATCCGGCGGAAGGTGCTGCAGGCCTGTCACCTCGCCGTCGGCGAGGAACGCGCGGCAGTGTTCGCGTACTTTCGAGGACACCGGCATGTCCCCGGATCCGGTGATGAGCTGTAGATCTCACAGTCTGGACTCGCTGCGTCCACCACCTAAGATGTCGGTGTGCTCCGGATCCGCCGTGAACTCGTCGACGAGATCGTCGCCCACGCTCGCCGTGACCACCCTGACGAGGCTTGCGGGGTGATTGCGGGACCGGCCGGCTCCGACCGGCCCGAGCGGTTCATTCCCATGCTCAACGCCGCGCGGTCGCCCACGTTCTACGAGTTCGACTCGGCCGACCTGCTGAAGCTCTACCGCGAGATGGACGCGAACGACGAGGTCCCGGTGGTGATCTACCATTCGCACACCGCGACCGAGGCCTACCCGTCCCGCACGGATGCGAACATCGCCGCCGAGCCCGATGCGCACTACGTGCTCGTCTCCACGAAGGACCCCGATTCGCACGAGTTCCGCTCGTACCGGATCGTGGACGCCGAGATCACCGAGGAGCCCGTCGAGATCGTCGATTGAGCTGCCGGAATAAAGCGCGGCGTCCGATGCGTCTGCGTGTAGGAACCCACCCGGAGGTAAGAACCCATGGCCGTGACCGTGTCCATCCCGACCATCCTGCGCACCCACACCGGCGGCGAGAAGTCCGTCGAGGCGGCGGGCAAGACGATCCTCGAGATCATCGACGACGTCGAGTCGCGGCACGCCGGGATCAAGGCGCGCCTGGTCAAGGAGGAGAAGCTGCACCGCTTCATCAACGTCTACGTCAACGACGAGGACGTGCGCTTCGCCGGCGGGCTCGACGCCGAGGTGAAGGACGGCGACACCGTCACGATCCTGCCCGCCGTGGCCGGCGGCGCGCGCTGACCCATGACCCGCTACGAGTCCCTCCTCGACGCGCTCGGCGGCACCCCGCTGGTCGGGCTGCCGCGGCTGTCGCCGACGGACGACGTGCGGCTCTGGGCGAAGCTCGAGGACCGCAACCCCACCGGCTCGATCAAGGACCGGCCCGCGCTGGCCATGATCGAGGCCGCCGAGCGCGACGGCACGCTGCGCCGCGGGTCCACGATCCTCGAGCCGACCTCGGGCAACACCGGCATCTCGCTCGCCATGGCCGCGAAGCTCAAGGGCTACGGCCTGGTGTGCGTGATGCCGGAGAACACCTCCACCGAGCGCAAGCAGCTGCTGCAGGCCTACGGAGCGCGGATTGTGTTCTCCCCGGCCGCGGGCGGCTCGAACGAGGCCGTGCGGCGGGCCAAGGAGCTCGCGAAGCAGAACCCCGACTGGGTGATGCTGTACCAGTACGGCAACCCGGCCAACGCGGACGCGCACTACCGCGGCACCGGCCCTGAACTGCTCAAAGACCTGCCCACGCTCACGCATTTCGTCGGCGGGCTCGGTACCACCGGCACGCTGGTAGGGGTCGGGCGTTACCTCCATGAGGTGAAGCCGGACGTGCAGATCATTGCGGCCGAACCGCGGTACGGCGAGCTGGTTTACGGCTTGCGGAACCTTGACGAGGGGTTCGTGCCGGAGCTGTATGACCCCAGCGTGCTGAACGGCCGGTACTCCGTGGGTGCGTACGACGCGCTTCGCCGCACGCGTGAGCTGCTGGAACATGAGGGAATCTTTGCCGGGATTTCCACCGGGGCGGTGCTGCACGCAGCGTTGGGGGTTGCGGAGAAGGCGGCGGCGCGGGGGGAGAAGGCGGACGTTGCGTTCGTCGTGGCCGATGCCGGGTGGAAATACCTGTCGACGGGGGCGTACTCCGGGTCGCTGGATGAGGCTGCGGAGCGGCTCGACGGCCAGCTCTGGGCTTGATCCACCCAGCTGCACCCCTCAGCCGGAACTTGCCGGTTCGGGGTGGTGGGTCTCAAGGCTGTGAAGGGAACCTTCACGGAATCAGATTCCGTGAAGGTGGCCTTCACGGCGTTGCCGCCGAGGCGAAGATCAGGGAATTCACCCGAGGTCGTTCGCGGGTGGCGGACGTAACCTGAGAGGCGTGAGCACACTGCCTCCTCTTCCGACTCCGCCCGCTGCCGGTGGTGATGCCGGCAAGCCGGTGGACGTCTCGAAGCGCATCCTGCCGCCCAATCCCAAGGCTGCGGCGATCGTCGCGCTCGGGTTCACGCTCGTGCTCTACCTGGTGGAACTGCTCGACGTGATCCTGCCGGGCGACTTCACCCACGGTGGCATCCTGTCGCGGCAGGCGTCCGGGATCGACGGTGTCCTCTGGGCCCCGCTCTTGCACGCCGGGTGGTCGCACCTCTTCTCCAACACCGTGCCGGTGCTGGTGTTCTCCTTCCTCGCGATGGCGGCGGGCATCGGCCGCTGGGCGGTGGTCACCGCGATCATCTGGGCCGTTTCCGGGCTCGGGGTGTGGCTCGTCGGACCGGCGAACGCCTACACCGTCGGCGCGTCCGGGCTGGCTTTCGGCTGGCTGGCGTACCTGCTGGTCCGCGGCATTTTCCACCGTTCGTTCGGCCAGATCGTGGTGGCGGTCGTGCTGCTGGGCGTGTGGAGCGGGATGCTGTGGGGCCTGCTGCCGGGCAACCCCGGGATCTCGTGGCAGGGGCACCTCTTCGGCGCGCTGGCCGGGGTCCTCGCCGCTTGGCTGACCTCCCGCGGCGAGCGGACGAAGGCGCGCAAGGTGGAGCCGGGTAATCTCGGGGCGTGAGTTCTCCCGGCGCGCCCATCGGTGTTTTCGATTCCGGCGTCGGTGGGCTTACCGTCGCCCGCTCGATTCTCGAACTGCTGCCCGCGGAACAGCTGCGCTACGTCGGTGATACCGCGCGCAACCCGTACGGCCCGCTGCCCATCGCCACGGCGCGCGAGTACGCGCTGTCCGCGCTCGACGACTTGGTGGACAGCGGCGTGAAGGCGTTGGTCATTGCGTGCAACACTGCGTCTGCGGCTTGCCTTCGCGACGCGCGCGAGCGTTACGACGTGCCGGTGATCGAGGTCGTCCTTCCCGCCGTACGTCGCGCTGCGATTGCCACGCATTCCGGACGGGTCGGGCTGATCGGCACAGAGGGCACTGTGCGTTCGAGGGCGTACGACGACGCCTTCGCCGCAGCACCGGACGTACGGCTCACCAGTGTCGCTTGCCCGCGCTTCGTGGACTTCGTCGAGCGCGGCATCACCACCGGACGGCAGATTCTCGGCCTGGCACAGGGGTATCTGCAGCCGCTGCTGGAGGCCGAAGTGGACACGCTGGTGCTCGGCTGCACGCATTACCCGCTGCTGTCCGGCGTGCTGCAGATCGTGATGGGGCAGGACGTCACGCTCGTGTCCAGCGCCGAGGAGACCGCGAAGGACCTCTACCGCACCCTGACCGAGCTCGACCTGCTGGCCACGGGCGACGAACCACCGCGGCACGAGTTCCTCGCCACCGGCTCGCCCGAGCCGTTCACGCGCCTGGCGCAGCGGTTCATGGGGTTCGCGCCGGGTGCCCTCGCCCCGGCGAGCGCGTGAGCCTGGTGGACCCGGCAGGCGGCGCTAGGGTGGCGGGGTGCGACTGACGATCCTCGGATGCTCGGGCAGCGTCCCCGGGCCGAACGCTGCTGCGTCCGGGTATCTGCTGGAGGCGGAGGGGTTCCGGCTCGCGCTCGAACTGGGCAACGGTGCCTTCGCCCAGCTGCAGACCGTGCTCGACCCGTTCGACCTCGACGCGCTCGTCCTGTCGCACCTGCACTCCGACCACTGTGCCGACGTCAACGCCCTCACCGTGCTTCGCCGCTACCACCCCGCGCCGCCATACCCCGCACGGCCGCGTCAGTTGCCGGTGTACGCGCCGTCTGAAGCGCCTTCGCGCCTCGCGCACGCGTACGCAGCCGACGCAGCGGAGCGGGCTGGAACTGATCTGTCTGACGTGTACGAGTTCCACGCCCTGCGAGAAGAGACTGTGCAGATTGGACCGTTCGACGTCACGGCTGCTGCTGTTTACCACCCGACACCGGCCTTCGGGCTGCGCATCGCGTACGGCGGCAGCATTCTCGCGTACACCGGCGACACCGGACAGTGCCGCGCGTTGGGCGAGCTCGCGGACGGCGTCGACGTACTGCTTTCCGAAGCGTCGTGGACCGACGCCGCAGACCGGCCCGAGGGCGTCCACCTGTCCGGCAAAGAGGCCGGTGAGCTGGCGAAAGAGGCCGGAGTCGGGCGGTTGCTGCTCACTCACATCGCGCCGTGGACCGATCGGAACGCGGTGCTGGCCGAGGCCGCGGCGGTGTTCCCGGACACCGAATTGGTGACCCAAGGCGCTGTGTACGACCTCTGATCACGAAAGTGTCGGGGGTAGGTCTTAGAGTGCACGCGTGGCTAGAAAAGATGGCAGGAACGACGACCAGCTGCGCGACGTGAAGATCACCCGCGGGTTCCAGAAGTGGCCTGCCGGGTCGGTGCTCATCGAGTTCGGCAACACCCGGGTGCTGTGCGCGGCGAGTGTCACCGAGGGCGTACCCCGCTGGCGGGCGGGGTCCGGGCTGGGCTGGGTCACGGCGGAGTACGCAATGCTCCCGTCGGCGACGAACACGCGCGGTGACCGGGAGTCGGTCAAGGGGCGCATCGGCGGCCGGACGCACGAGATCTCGCGCCTGATCGGCCGGTCGCTGCGGGCCTGCATCGACCTGGCCGCCCTCGGCGAGAACACCATCGTGATCGACTGCGACGTCATCCAGGCCGACGGCGGCACCCGCACCGCCGCGGTCACCGGCGGCTATGTCGCGCTGGCCGACGCAATCACCTGGCTGGGCGCAGCAAACCGGCTGAACGACCCGCAACCACTGTCGTCGTCGGTGGCCGCGGTGAGCGTGGGTGTGGTCGACGGCCGGGTGCGCCTTGACCTGCCGTACGAGGAGGATTCCCGCGCGGAGGTCGACATGAACGTGGTCGCCACCGACGCAGGCACCCTCATCGAAGTACAAGGCACCGGAGAGGGTGCCACCTTCGCCAGGTCCACTTTGGACCGAATGCTCGACCTGGCCTTGGCCGGCTGCGAGGAATTGACGCGCCGGCAGAACGAGGCGCTGGCCCTGCCGTACCCGGGAGAGCTCCCGGAACCGCGCCCCGGCAAGAAGAAGGGCACGAAGTGACGAAGCTGCTACTGGCCACGAGAAACGCAAAGAAGCTACAGGAACTGCGTCGAATCCTGGAAGCAGAAAGCATCGAGGGCATCGAAGTAGTAGGCCTGAACGATGTCGACGATTTCCCGGAAGCCCCGGAAACGGCCCCGGACTTCGAAGGCAACGCGGCAGCAAAAGCACGAGATGCCGTAGCCGCCACCGGCTTGCCGTCCATCGCCGACGACTCAGGCCTGGCAGTAGACGCCCTCAACGGCATGCCCGGCGTCCTCTCGGCCCGCTGGTCCGGCAAACACGGCGACGACGAAGCAAACCTCAACCTGGTACTGGCCCAACTGACGGACACCCCACCGGAACGCCGAGGCGCAGCCTTCATCTGCGCCGCAGTACTGGCCCACCCGACCGGCGAGAAAACCACAGTACGAGGCGAATGGCGAGGCACCCTCACCACAAAACCAAGAGGCACCAACGGCTTCGGCTACGACCCCATCTTCATCCCGGAACACGAAACACGGACAAGCGCAGAACTACCACCGGAAGAAAAAGACAAGAGCTCCCACCGCGCACAAGCACTACGCGCACTTATCCCAGCACTAAAAGCACTAGCCGCACACTAACCACGACGACCGACAGCCCAGCCCCCGCCCTGCACCCCGATACGAAGCCAAAAACACGGTCTGGGGTTGCTTGTCAAGGCATCTTTCCCGCCTTGACAAGCAACCCCAGACCGTAGTCACAATCCCGGCTTCGGGGTGCGCTCCCAACCGCCCCCAACACCCAACCCGAACAGATGGCGACCATAACCGTAGCCGAAGACGACCCCAAACAATCCGAACTCATCCGCCTCTACCTGGAACGAGAACACCACACCGTAACCGTCATCCCCAACGGCACCGACGCCCTCGCCGCCACCAGAGCCGACCCGCCGGACCTCCTCATCCTGGACGTCATGCT
Source organism: Amycolatopsis jejuensis (assembly GCF_000717335.1). Lineage (GTDB taxonomy): Bacteria > Actinomycetota > Actinomycetes > Mycobacteriales > Pseudonocardiaceae > Amycolatopsis > Amycolatopsis jejuensis. Next base: position 57,313 of record NZ_JNYZ01000004.1, on the reverse strand, counting down.
CCCGGGAACCACCGGCCTCGACATCTGCCGGACCCTCCGCGCGGAATCCGACCTCCCCATCCTCATGCTCACCGCGAGGTCGACCGAAGATGACCTCCTCCGCGGCCTCGACCTGGGCGCCGACGACTATGTCACCAAGCCGTACAGCCCAAGGGAACTCATGGCGCGGGTCCGCACCCTCCTCCGCCGCACCGCCCCCAAAGAAGGTCCCACCACGGTCGGCACCCTCACGATCGACTCGATCACCCACGAAGTCACCGTGAACGGCAAACGAATAGAAACCACCCCCGGAGAATTCCGCCTGCTGGAGGTCATGGCCGCCCGCCCCAACCAGGTGTTCACCCGTGGCCAGCTCCTCGAGCACCTCCACGGGTACGACGCCTACATCACCCAGCGTGCCATCGACGTCCACGTCATGAACCTCCGCAAGAAGATCGAGCAAGAACCCCGCAAACCCACCAAGCTCCGCACCGTCTACGGCGTCGGCTACAAGCTCACCGAAGATGCGCCGTAGCCTGCTGATCCGCCTCATCGCGGTGTCTGCCCTCATCGCCGTCTGCGCCATCGCAGCCACGGCCTGGCTGGCCGCGCGCACCACCTCCGGCGCCATCGAACGCGAACAGGGTCAGGTCTTCGCCGACGACGGCACCATCTACCAGAGCCTTCTCGCTTACGCCGCAACACATCCGAACTGGAACGACGTCGCACCGGTTGTCCGGGAATACGCCGAAAAGACCGGCCGCCGCGTCGTCCTCACCACGCCACAGGGCACGCCGATCGCGGCGTCCGAAGCGAGCCCGAACCCGTTGCCGCACCAGCCGTCCGTGGTGATCGACCCGCTGTCGGTCGACGCGCGGCTCGGCGTGAAGTCCACTCCCGACCGCATCGACCCGGATGCCGTCGGCCCGTACGCGCTGTCGAAGGAAGAACGGGATGACCTCAGGGCGGTCGCCGAGCGCGTGCTCGCCTGCACCCAGCGCCGGAGCGGTCTCGGCCGCATCGAGGTGTCCCCGGGCGGCCACCCGCGAGTCGTAGTGCCGTTCGGGGACCTCGGCTGCGGCGCCGTCATGCTCGAAAAGCCGACTGAAACCGAGGAGGACGCGCTCGCCAAGCTGAGCGAGCTCATCGACGCCTGCCTCGGCCGCAACAACCGCACCATCCCGATTGCGAAACTGGCGTTGTCCTGGACGTTCGACGGGCCGGTCGTGCAGTCGGCCGACCAGACCGTCACCAGCTGCGTCACGTCGGCGCGCCGCGAGCAGCTGACGCCGTACGTGGCTCCCGCGGCTTGGCTCTACATCACCGAAAAGGGCAGCGACCAGCCGCCGACCGGGTTCACGCTGTCGTCGGAGAACCAGGTGCGGCTCATTGCGGTGGCCGGGGGAATCCTGCTGCTGACGGTGGTCGTGATGGGGCTGGCGTCGATCCGGCTGATCCGCCCGCTGCGTGCGTTGACGGGGGCGGCGCAGCGGATGGAAGCGGGTGAGACGGGGGCGCGCGTGCGCGTGAAGGGGAAGGACGAGATCGCGCGGCTGGCGCGGGCGTTCAACGACATGGCGCGGGCGCGGGAGGAGCTGGAGGAAGCGCGGAAGGCGATGGTCGGGGATGTGGCGCATGAGCTGCGTACGCCGCTGGCCACGATTCGCGGCTGGCTGGAGGCGGCACAGGACGGCGTGAGCAGGCTGGATGACGAGCTGGTTGCGTCGCTGCTGGAGGAGGCGGTGCATTTGCAGCACATCGTCGACGATCTGCAGGATCTTGCGCTCGCCGACGTGGGGGCGTTGCGCGTGCATTTGGAGCCGGTCGACGCCAATGCGCTGCTGGGGCAGCTCGGGGCCGCTTTCGCCGCGCGGGCGGAGGGGGCTGGAGTGCGGTTGGACGTGCGTTTTCTGGAGGATCCGGCTGTTACGGCGGATCCGGTGCGGCTTCGGCAGGCGTTGGACAATTTGGTGTCCAATGCGATTCGGCATACGCCGGTTGGCGGGGCGGTGACCGTGAGTGGGCGCCGGGTCGGTGGGGATGTGGTGTTCGAGGTGGCGGATACCGGGGTGGGAATTGCGGCGGAGGATTTGCCGTATGTGTTCGATCGTTTTTGGCGGGCGGATGCGGCGCGCAGCCGGGCTTCCGGGGGGAGTGGGCTGGGGTTGGCGATCGTCCGGAATCTCGCCGAGGCGCATGGGGGTGGGGTCGGTGTCCGCAGTGTGCTTGGGGAAGGATCTACGTTCACGTTGAGGTTTCCGGCTTCGCAAGTCCGTGAAGGGAACCATGAGGGAATCTGATTCCGTGAAGGTTCCCTTCACGGACTTGGTGCGGGGGTGGAGGTGGAGGTCAGGTGGCGAGGTCTAGGTCGCGGACTAGTTTTGCCACGTGGCCGGTGGCGCGGACGTTGTAGAGGGCCTTGGCGATTTTGCCGTCTTGGTCGACAACGAAAGTCGAGCGGATTACGCCTTGGTAGGTGCGGCCGTAGTTCTTCTTTTCGCCGAATGCGGACCATTCGGTGAGGGCTTTTTTGTCCGGGTCGGACAGTAGCGGGAAGGTGAGTTGTTCGGCTTCGGCGAATTTGGCCAGTTTTTCCGGCTTGTCCGGGGAGATGCCCAGTACCTGGTAGCCCGCATTGTTGAATTCGGCCAGGTTGTCCCGGAAGTCGCACGCTTGCTTCGTGCAGCCGGGGGTGCCTGCGGCCGGGTAGAAGTACACCACCACGGTCTTGCCGCGGAAGTCGCTGAGCGAGACGTTCTTGCCGGTCGAGTCGGGCAGGGTGAAGTCGGGTGCGTCGTCGCCGGGGGACAGTCGCTGGTCGGTCATGGCACCGAGCGTAATTCAGGCCGTTCCGTAGTAGGTGGCGACGGCGGGTTCACCCGCGCTCGGGCGCACCTGCAGGGCCAGCCGGGTGCTGTCGGCGGGTACCGCGAACGCCAGCGTGAGCTGCGTCGACCGGCCTGGCTGGAGGTCCTTGCCCGCGTCGGTGATTCCGCCGAGACCCTGCGTTGCATCGACGACCTGCTTCGCCTGCTGCCCGGACACCGTCGCGGTGACCGACAGCCCGGACAGGCGGTACGGGTCGGTGCCGTTGTTCGTGACCTCGATGTAGAACGCCGCCGCGCGCGTGCTGCGGGGGTACGCCGCCGCGCTGGGCTGGAAGGACTGTGGTGCCGATACCGATACCGTGATCCCGCTGGAGAACCGGTGGTTGGCGCCGAACTGCAGGTCACCCGATGCTTGTGCGGCCGCGGGTTTGGCTGCCGCGTTGGCGGCGCCCAGCGCTGCCGAGCCTTCCCGGCCGTCGACGCCGCAGGCTGCCACCGTGATCAACAAGCAGGCGGACAGCAGCAGCTTCGGGGTGCGCGGGGGCGCCATCGCGGTTACTCCAGTCGGGGTGGGGCGGCAGGCCGTTCGGCGTAGCTGCCGGACGGACCCGCTCCACTCTGTCTGCCCCGGCGCCCGCGTGGCCGGGAAGACGCGGACCTGGTGTACAGCCGTGGCCGATCCGTGATCGAAAGGGCACTCCGGGTGACAGTCGTCACCCCAGTGTCAGACGGGGTCAGACGGCGAAGGCGAAAAGCAGGAGGAAAACCGCGACCCCGGCGCCCCACGCGACCATGAGCCAGCCGAAGTCGCGCACCGGGTCCACCGCGCGGCTTTCCTCGCCGGGGATGTACACGCCGCGGTCCTCGAACCAATCGGCCCACTTGCGCAGGATCCGCAGCGGATTTCGTGCCGGCACGGCGCACCTCCCCGATTCTTCCGTGGTCAGCCTACGGGTTCGCGGCCGCGGTCCCGTGGTCGAGCCCGGTCCGCGCGACGTGCAGCGCGAGCCCGACGAACGACCGGACGAGCGGCGGCGTCGAATCCTCCCGCCAGGCGACCACGAGCCGGCTCGGCGGGTAGTCCGCCAGCGGGACCGCGGTGACGCCCTGCGGCAGGTCGTGCACCAGCGGCGCCAGCCCCACGGTTCCGTTCCACAGCACGGCCTGCAGGCATTCGTGCACGGTACGGACGACCGGGCCGCCGCGGAACTCGCCGCCGCCGGTCCAGAAGTCCTGCCACACCGGGTCGGTGCCGTCGGGGAACCGGAACCACGAGCGGCCGGCCAGATCCGCCCGGTGCACCTGGTCGCGGCCGGCGAGGGGATCGTCGGAACGCAGGACGACCCCGATCGGGTCCGAGCGCAGCACGTGCGTGCCGATTCCGGTGTCGTCGAAGGGAATCCGGGTGAGCGCGACGTCGGCGAGGCCCGAGCGCAGGCCAGTGGTCGGGTCGGTGAGGTCGGCCTCGCGGACCCGGATCCGCACGCCGGGATGCCGCTTGCGGAACTCCCCGGCGAGCAGGACGCTGGCCTGCTCCGCGCTGTCGGCGAGGGTGCCGACGGTGAGCGTGCCCGCGCCGGCTGCTGCGGCGACCCGGGCGCGAGCCTGGTCGGCACCCGCGAGCAGCACGCGGGCCTCGTCATAGAGCGCGGTTCCCGCGGCGGTGAGCGTGACCCCGGACGGCGAGCGCTCCAGCAACGTCGTGCCGAGGTCGGTCTCGAGCTGCTTGATCGCCCGGCTCAGCGGCGGCTGGGTCATGTGCAGGCGCGCCGCGGCCCGGCCGAAGTGCCGTTCCTCGGCGACAGCCACGAAGTACCGCAGCGAGCGCAAATCCACAACCGGTCACGATACCCGCGATGGTCAGCCGCGCTGAGCCAGCCAAGGGGCCAGCGCGACCTCGACCGCCTCCCGGGACGCGGCTTGCCGGGCGGCCGGGGTCAGCTCGCCGGTCCGTTCGAGCACGGCTTGCACGGCGCCGCTGACCGCACCGACGAACGCACCGGTCAGCGCACGGGCGCCGACGTCGTCGAGCTGGTCCGGGAACGCCTCGGCGAGGTGCGCGGCGATCCGGCGTTCGGTGTCGAGCTGGATCTGCAGCGCGCGGCCCCTCACCGCGGGCACGGTCTGGATCAGCCGGAGCCGCAGCGTGGTCAGGCGGCTCACGGTTTCGCCGCTGACGTCGCCCGCATGCGCGAGAGCCTGCAGCAGGATGTCGATCGGCCGGTCGCCGGGTTTGCGGTTGGCGAGGGCCTCGACGGTCGCTTCCACCCGGCCGTCGGCGTCGGGGAACAGCAGTTCGTCCTTGCTGGCGAAGTAGCCGAAGAACGTCCGGGTCGCGATTTCGGCGGCCGCGGCGATGTCGGCGACGGTCGTCTCGTCGTAGCCGTTGCGCTCGAAGAGGTCCGTCGCGGCGTCGATCAAGGCCTGCCGGGTGCGGGCGCGCTTGCGATCACGGAGAGACACCCGGCGATTGTACGACATCCAGTGCAAATTTGCATCGAGTGCAGATATAGTGGACGGCATGACTCGCGACGTGCTCGTATGCGGTGCCGGGATTGCCGGGTCGACCTTGGCGTTCTGGCTGGCGCGCAACGGTTTCCGGGTGACGGTGGTCGAGCGGGCGCCGGGTGGGCGAAGCAGCGGGAACCCGGTCGACGTCCGAGGCCGCGCGATGGAGGTCGCCGAGGCGATGGGGGTCGTACCGCGGTTGCGCGAGGTCGCGACCCATGCCCGGCGGTTGCGGTTGCTGGCTGCGGACGGGCGTGAGATCACCACGGTCCGGACGCCGGTGGGCAAGGAGATCGAGGTCCCACGGGCCGATCTCGCGACTGTGCTGTACGAAGCGGCTCGCGACGACGCCGAGTTCCGGTTCGACGACACCATCACCGCGTTGCAGCAGGACGCGGGCGGCGTCGACGTCACCTTCGATCGCGCTGCCCCGCGTCGCTTCGACCTGGTGGTGGGCGCGGACGGCGTGCACTCGGTGGTGCGGCGGCTGGTGTTCGGCGGCGATTTCGCCAGGTACGCCGGGTTGTACGTTGCGACCGTGGCCTTCGGCGAGTCGTCCGAGTACCCGCACGACGTGGTCATGCTGAACACGCCGGGCCGTCTCGTGGCGATCCATCCCGGCCGCGGGAATTCGGGCGTCGCGTTCATCTTCCGCGCGCCGGAAGGCGGGCGGGGCAAGGAAATCGTGTCCGCCGCGTACCGAGATCTCGGCTGGCGGGTGCCTGAACTGCTGGCCCGTTTCGAGGCGGCCGACGACGTGTTTTTCGACGAGGTGAGTGTGGTCGACCCGCCGTCGTGGTCCCGTGGCCGGGTTGCCCTGGTCGGCGATGCGGCGTCGTGCGTGTCCCTTCTCGGCGACGGTTCGAGCCTCGCCATCGCGGGTGCGCACACGCTTGCGACCTCGCTCGTCGAAAGCAACGCCTTCGCGCGCTACGAAGCGATCCATCGAGCGCGGGTGACCCCGAAGCGACGCGGTGTCCGGGCGGCTGCGGCGGCGCTGGTCCCGAAAACCTCGGCCGGGCTGGCAGTCCGCAACCTGGCCGCTCGGCTGCTTCCCGGGTAAAAGAATTCCTTGACATGAATATTCTCTATAGTGAATGCTATGCCGCATGGACGGGATCGCCTCAGCACTCGCAGACACCGCGCGATGGCAGCTGGTCGAGCTGCTCGCCGAGCGGCCCCGGTCGGTGGGCGAGCTGGCCGAGCTGACCGGGGCACGGCAACCGCAGACCACGAAGCACCTGCAGACCCTGGCTCGCGCGGGCGCCGTCTCCGTGGCTCCGCTCGGGCAGCGTCGGGTGTACGCGGCCGAAGCGGCGCCATTGCGGGAGTTTGCGGACCGGTTGCTGGAGCTCGCCCGCACGATCGAGGCGCACGCCGGGGAGCGGGACGTGCTCGCGCGCTACCGTGCCGCGATCGAGGCCGACACTGCGGTCGCGGACCGGGAGCGGTGAGCCGATGGGCGCGCGTTCGCGTTCGAGCGCGTGCTGCCGGTGCCGCCGGAAACCGTGTGGCGGTATTGGGCTGACGCCGAGCTGGCGTCGTGGTGGGTGCCGCCGTCGCTCACGGTCACCGAATGCGTTCTCGAACCGGTGACCGGCGGACGGGTCGTGCTTGCGTACCGCGACGCCGAAGGCACCTACCGCTCGGAAGGGCGGGTGCGGACCGCGGAGGAACCCGAGCGGCTCGCCTTCGACCTTGCGGTGCTGGATGCGGCGGGTGCCGTCGCCTTCAGCGGCCATTACGACCTCGTCCTCGCTGCCGCTTCTGGTGGCACCCGGCTGCAGCTGGGTCTGGAGATCACCGAGACGACCGTCGAGGCCGTGCCCGCGATCGCCGGAATCGAAACCGGCTGGGGGCAGGTCCTCGACCACGGCGCTCCTCGGCCGCAATGCCGAAGGCTTCCTCGGCTTCTGGCCGACGGTCGCTGGCGACGAGAATGCCGACCCGCGCGACCGTGGGTACGCGAGGCGGTTGGTGGACAGGGAGCGGGCGACATCCTGGTGAACAGCAGTGTGAGTGTGATCAAGGCGCTGCTCGCGGAAGACCTCATCGACCGGCTGTACCTGATCATCTGCCCGGAGATCGCGGGCGGCGGTCCGCGGTTGTTCGACGACGGTCTGCCGGGTACGAAGTGGACGGTCGCGCATCAGGAAATCGGCGAGATGGCGCTGGGGTACGACCGAGTGCGCTGAGGGGGACAGCCCGGCCCTGGATACGTGCGCCTGCCGCCGGGATCGTGGTGGTATCCGATCTTGGAAAGGGTGCTTGATGAACCACGGATTCGACCTTCCCGGCGTGCTGCGCGAACTGCTGTACGGCACCGGCCCGGTGGAGGAAACGCTGGACCGGGTGCTCACCCCGGCGTTCGTCCAGCGGATCAACGGCGAGGTGTTCCACCGGGACGAGTTCGCCCCGCACGTCGAGGAAATGCGGCAGCTGGTCACCGGTGGCGGGGAGATGCAGGTACTGCAGCAGGTCGTCACGGAGACCGCGATCGCAGGCCGCTACCTGTTCCGGATGGTGCCCGCCGACGGGCCGGAGCTGGTGTTCGAATCGCACCTGTTCGCCGGGATCGAGGACGGCAAGGTCGCGAGCCTGGTGGAAGTGGCCCGCCAGGTCGCCGACGCCGACGGAGATCTGCTGGCCGCGGTGTGAGCGCGCCCTAGACTGCGTCCCGTGCAGGATCTTCGCCGGTTCGGTGCGCTGCTGCGCGAATGGCGGGGCCGGGTCCCGCCGCCGCGTCCGGACCGGCGCCGCACGCCCGGCCTGCGGCGCGAGGAGCTGGCCGCGCTGAGCGGGGTGTCCACGGACTACGTCAGACGGCTCGAGCAGGGCCGCGCGCGACCGTCCCGGCAGGTGCTGAAGGCGGTCGCCGCGGCTCTCGCCGTGTCGCCGGCCGAGTACGCGCACCTGTGCATCCTCACCGGGTACGCACTGGCCCGGCCGGGCGAGGTCAACCGCCACCTCGGCCCGGCGACGCGGCAGCTGCTCGACCGTCTCGACTCGGTCCCGGTCGCGGTCTTCGACGCGGGCTGGACGCTGATCACGTACAACGAGCTGGCCATGGCACTGTGCGGTAACCCGTTCCCGTGCCCGCGGCGGGAGCTGAACATGGTGTGGCGGCATTTCACGAACACGACCAACTGCACGGCCCCGCCACCCGGTCCGCAGTACGAGGCCGCTCTGGTAGCCGACCTGCGGGAAGCCGCCACCCGCTACCCGGCCGATCGTGAGCTCGCCGACCTGGTCACCGCGCTGCACGAGGCGAGCCCGCGGTTCAGCGAACTGTGGCACAGCGGGGCGACCGGCAAGTTCGAATCCCGCAGCGGGGTACTGAACCACCCGACGGCCGGTCCGATCCGGACGGACGGCACGGTGCTGACCGCCCCGGAGGGAGACCTGCGGCTGCTGGTGTTCACGGTCGCGCCGGGATCCGAGGATGCGGAGAAGCTCGCCGCCCTTCGTACCGACTCACCTAGAGTGGAGGCTCGCCAACCCACGAGCACCTTGCGGTGGAACACATCGTCGGGCTAGCGCGCATGCGGACGGCTTTTCTGGAGCGGATCGGCTGGAGTCCTGGGTGATCCCGCCGGTGTATGCCGCGGTATTCGGATCGGCGGCACGCGGGGGACATGACGGTCGGCAGCGATGTGGACCTTCTGCTGGTCTGTCCGGCCGATGCCGACGACGCGTGTGTCCACTCGGGAATCGACGCCGCAGATGTCATCTGCTGCAGCAAACAGGGCGAGCACGCGCAGGACGAGTTCAAGCGGGCAGGTCGCACCTCGCCGAACCGGCTCGCCGCGCGGCTGCCAACCTGCCGACCGGCCGGAAACCTCACGACAACCCCGCCATCACCGTCCGTACCCGGTCTCGCAGCCATTGGTGCGTGCGGTCGTTTTCGTTGCGCGGATGCCATGCCATCCCGAGTGGTACCGGCGGCAGGTCGAACGGGATCGGGAACGTGCGGAGGCCGAACTCCTCCTCCAGGTGCCTGCTCAGCCCGGACGGGACCACGCACACCGCCGGGGTCTTGCGGGCCAGCAGGAGGCTCATGGCGAACGTCGGGACCACCGCGAGCACCCGGCGGTTGAGCCCGAGCGCCGCGAGCCGGTCGTCGATCGGGCCGTGGGCGCGGCCGCGGCGGGACACCACCAGGTGGTCGGCCGCGGCGAAGCGGGCCGGGGTGACCTTGCGGGCCTTCGCCAGCGGGTGATCCGCCCTTGCCGCGCCGACGAGCATTTCCGTCGACAGTGTTTCGGCGCGGATTTCCGGGTCCTGGTTCTCGATCACACCCACCTCGAGGTCGATCACGCCCTCGCGCAGGGCAGGCAGGTCCTCGATCGTCTCCGGCCGCAGCCGCATCGAGATGCCCGGCGCGACGGCGCGGATGTCGTCGATGAGCGCGGGGGTGAAGGTCGTCGACAGCACGTCGGTGATCTGCAGGTCGAACGTCCGGACCGCGACCCGCGGGTCGGCGCTGCGGGACGGTTCGAAGAGCGCCCTGGCCCGCTGTGAGATCGCGTGCACCTCGGCGCGCAGTTCCAGCGCACGCGGCGTGGGTACCAGGTTGCGCCCGGCCCGGACCAGCAGCGGGTCGTCGAACGCCCGCCGCAGCCTGCCGAGTACCCGGCTCATCGCCGGTGCTGACGTGTGCAGCCGGGCCGCGGCCGCGGTGACGCTGTTCTCGGTGAGCAGGGCGTCCAGTGCGATGACGAGGTTCAGATCGACGTTGTCCACGCGCCGATTATCACAGATGCAAGGACTGTGTATCAAACATTCAATGGTAGAAATCCGGAAGCGCTCCTAGCCTCGGAAGCGAGGCCGGAAACCCATTCCGGCCACCACATTCGAGGGGGTGAGCGAGATGCGGGCAGTCATTGCCGGGGCCGGCATCGTCGGGCTGACCACGGGGCTGGCGCTGCGCCGGGCCGGGTTGGAGGTCGTGATCTGCGAGCGGGCGCCGGAGATCCGGGCGGCGGGAAGTTCGCTCGGGCTGTGGCGCAACGCGCTGGCCGTGTTCGACGCGCTCGGCGCCGGGGTCCGGGACATCGGCAAGCCGGGGGAGATGTACTTCCACGATCCGGCGGGCAAGCTGATCGACCCGCCGGGCTTCGGCCCGGAAGACCACCACTACCTGCTGGTCCACCGGGCGAAGCTGAACGACCTGCTGGCCGATGCGGTCGGCGCGGGCAGCATCCGGCTCGGCGCCGCGGTGGTCCGGTACGACGAGTCGGAAACCGGGGTGACCGCGCATCTTTCCGACGGGTCCACAGTGGACGGCGACTTGCTGATCGGGGCGGACGGCGCCTACTCGGCCGTCCGCGCGCAGCTCGTCCCGGGCAGCGAAGCGCTGGAGCACGAGGGACACCACGCCTGGCGGGCGGTCACGCCTGCGACGGGGGTGGCGGTCGACCGCGACCTGATGGCGCTGGGTACCCATGGCGCGCGCGGTGGGTATGCCCGCACTCGCGACGGCGGCGCGTACTGGCTGTTGTCGCAGTTCAAGTCGCCGGAGCTGACCGGCACGGTGAAGCAGCAGGCGCTCGAACGCGCCGAGCACCTCAACGAAGGCGGCTGGAACCCGGTACTCGCCGAACTGATCGCCGCCACGCCGGAAGAAGCGATTCTGCACAACCAGATCATGTACGTGCCGCGGCTCGACCGTTGGGTGTCGTCGCGAGTCGCGCTGGCGGGCGACGCCGCCCATGCGATGTCGCCGCACATCACCGCGGGTGCGTCGCTGGGTATCGAGGACGCTGCCCTGCTCGGCGAGCTGCTTGGGTCCACTGTGGACATCCCGGCCGCGCTCATTTCCTATCAAGCGGAACGGATTCCGCGGTACGCCCGGGTCGCCGAGCTGGCCGACGCGGTCGAATTCGCTGCCACACCTGAGGAATTCGCTGCGCACTACGCGGCATTCAGCCACTGGATGATCGAGGGGAAGCAATGAAGTTCAGCGTCGACACGGAGTTCCGGGTCCCGATGCGGGACGGGGTCGAGCTCGCTACCAGCGTCTGGCGGCCGGACGGCCCGGGCCCGTTCCCGGCGCTGCTGGTTCGCACGCCGTACGGCAAGGACGGCGCCGACCTCTACGGAAACCAGAAACTGCCGGACGTTTTCGCGCTCGTCGAAGCGGGTTACGCGGTGGTGGCGCAGGATGTCCGTGGTACCGGCCAGTCGCCCGAGCTGCTCGAACCGCACCGGCACGACGGCGAAGACGGCGTCGACACCCTGGGCTGGCTGGCCGCACAACCTTGGTGCGACGGCAATATCGGCACCTGGGGCGGGTCGTACATGGGGTTCGTCCAGTGGCAGGCCGCGGCTCTCGGCGCGCCGGCGTTGCGGGCGATGTCGACGGCCATGACGTCCGCGGATCTCTACCGTGCGCCGTGGTACTCGCCCGGTGGTGCGCTGTCGCTCGGCGGGTTCTACACCTGGGCGTCGCTGGCCGCTCTGGGCAACGTCCGCCGCGGGGCCGCCCCGGGACGCGCCGGGGAGTTGATGGCGGGTCTCGCGGACAGCGAGAAGCTGTTCGACCCGCTGCCGGTCGCCGACCGTTCGGCGTTGATCGAGGCCCTGCCGTGGGTCCGTGAGGTGCTCGACCATCCGGAGCGCGACGCGTACTGGGAAAACCTGGCCGCGATCGACCGTGCCGCCTCGATCACCGTCCCGGCGTTCCACCTCGGCGGCTGGTACGACCTCTTCCTCGGCGAGACCGTGCGCGCGTACACGCTGATGCGCCAGCACGGTGGCAGCGAGGCGGCGCGTGAGGGGCAGCGGCTGGTCATCGGGCCGTGGGGACACCCCGACGGCGCCGACGCCGGGCTCTTCCCCGACCGTTCGTTCGGCATGGCGGGCAGCATCAAGGCCGCCGCGGTCACCGACTCCCAGCTGCAGTTCTTCGACCACTGGATCCGCGGCCGCGCCGACGATGGCCCGCGGGTGCGGATTTTCGTCATGGGCATCGACACCTGGCGCGACGAAACGGATTGGCCGCTGCCGGACACCCGGTACACCGACTACCACCTGACCGGCGACGGCCGCGCGAACACCGCCAGGGGCGATGGCCGGCTGACCGCGGCCGGGCCGGACCAGGACGCGTCCGACGTGTTCCGCTACGACCCGCTCGACCCGGTGCCGACCCTCGGCGGCAACATCCTGCCGCTCGGCGGGTTCGCCGGTCCCGCGGACCAGTCGGAGATCGAGAACCGGTCCGACGTGCTGTGCTACACCACGCCGGAACTCGACCGGCCGCTCGAGGTGACCGGCCCGGTCGAGCTGGTGCTGCACGTTTCGTCGTCCGCGCCGGACACGGATTTCACGGGCAAGCTCGTCGACGTCCACCCCGACGGCCGCGCGCTCATCCTGTGCGAGGGCATGTGCCGTACGCGATACCAGGCCGACCGGATGGTGCCCGGCGACGTGTACGAGCTTCGCCTCGACCTGAATGTGACGTCGAACGTTTTCCTGCCCGGCCACCGGCTGCGGCTCGAAGTGTCGAGCAGCAATTTCCCCCGTTACGACCGGAATACCAACACGGGCGGCGTGATTGCGGAGGAGGCGAGAACGGTCGTCGCGATCAACCAGGTCCACCACGGCCCGGCACACCCGAGCCGGCTGGTACTGCCGATCATCGAACGGAGCTGACCATGAACGACTGGCAAGCCATTGCGGACGTCGTCGCGAAACTCGCGTACACCCAGGATTCCCGCGATTGGGACGGTCTGCGTGCGCAGTTCGCCGAGCGCGTCCTGCTGGACCTCTCCACGCATTTCGGCGACGACCCGGTGGAATTCACGCCCGCGGAATTGGCGGACAAAGCCCGCACGGTGCTGCAGGGCTTCGATTGCACCCACCATTCACCGGCCGGTTTGCTGACCGAGGTGACCGGCGATACCGCGACCTGCCGCGCATATGTCACGGCATACCACCACGTTCCGGCCCCTCCCGGGGTCGTGGACTACTGCATCATGCGCGGTTTCTGGTCCGTGCGCTTGGTACGAACGGATGAGGGCTGGCGAGTCCGCGAATGGGCCGTCGAGCGAACAGCACCATGGGAAGGGTCGGAAGATGTCTACCGGCTCGCCGCGGAAAGGAGCTAGGATGTTCTATGAAATCCGCCGGGAAAACGGGTTTCCCGGAAAAGGTGACGATCTCGCCCGGTCGATGGCCGACCAGGTGATCCCCGTACACGAGGCAAACGGCATGACGGTGCTCGGTTCGTTCCGGATTCCGGACGAGGATGCCGTGGTGTGGATCCGCCGGTTCACGAGTGTGGCGGAGAAAGTGGAGATTCTGGAGGCAGTGCACGAGAGCGCCGAGTGGCAGGGAATCGAAGAAGCGGTGGCAGGTGTGGTGAAGAATTCGGAGACCACTCGGTTGGAGGCATTACCGGGTTCTGCGTTGCAGTAATTCGGGTTCAGTTCGACCGATCGTGACCGTGGCTCGACGGGCTGCATTGCTTTCTTGTTCGCAGTGGGTTTGACCGCGGTCGTCCTGGGCTTCGTGGTCACCGCCGCGACCGAGTACCCGGTGGTCTCCGGGGTCGTCGCGGCGGTGATCATCGGGTGCGGGTTCCGTTGCTGGTGCGGCGGAGCCGTGCTCCTGCGGTCGCCCGCGAGCAGCCATCCCAGCTTCCGGCAGCCAGGTTGCCGGAGATCGCTCGCTACGACCTGATGGGCGCGCCGGAGTTCGAGGAAGCTCTCGCGTACCTGTGCGTCCGTGACGGCTGCCTGTCCTCACAGCGCGTCGGTGGTGCCGGCGACCTCGGCGCGGACGTGATCGCCACCGCCCCGGACGGCCGCAAGATCGTCCTGCAGGCGAAGCGATACGTGCCCACCCACAAGGTCACCAGCCCGGATCTGCAGCGTTTCGGCGGCCCCTGTTTCACCGTGCACGGAGCTTCACCGTCCACGGAGCGCAAGTCGCGGCGGTCGTCACCACCTCGTTCTTCACCCGGCCGGCACAGCAGCACGCCGCGCACCACGGGATCCGGCTGTTCGACGCGGATGCGCTCGCTGCATGGGCGAGTCTCACCGGCCCGGCCCCGTGGCACCGCGTGCTGCCGGAGGCCGGAGAACTGAAGTGGCGCCGGAGAGACTCGAACTCTCACTGGCACGGACCTAAACCGTGTGCCTCTGCCAATTGGGCTACGGCGCCGGGAAACCCGGTTGCGATCGTAGCGTGTGCCACGTTCGGGGTGCCTCGGCGTGGCCAGTGGCCGCTGAAGGGGTGCCGTCCTCTACGGTGGGCGCCTACAGTCCGACGCGGCGAGGAGGGCACGTGGCTCGCGACCCCGAGACCATCGAGCGTGAGATCGAGCAGGCGAGGACCGCTTTGGCGGCAACTCTCGACCAGCTCGGCACCAAGGCCAGCCCGCAGAAACTCGCCACCGCGGCGAAGGACGGCGTCCGCGCCAAGCTGGACGACCCCAAGATCAAGTACCCGCTCATCGGGGCCGGGGTGCTGGTTGCGGTGCTGTTGATCCGGAAGCTCTTCCGCTGACCCCCGGCTTTCCTTGAGACCGGCCCTGCTGCGGCGGTGCGTGGCTCGCAGCCGCGGTGAGGGTGGGTTGTTCACCCGTGGCGGCTGTCTGGCCGGGCGACATGGACCCGGCTGGGTGCGGTGGACGTCCGGCTCTGGGGCGAGAAAGGTTGTTTGCCCCGTGGCTGCGAGTGTCCGGCTGGGGGCGGTAATGGACCCGGATGGGTCGGACGTCCGGCTGAGGGCCGGTAATGGACCGGCCGAGCGCGGTGGACGTCCCTGGCTGGGCTCGGTCCTCGTCGTTCGCCTGCGGGGACTGCGCAGACCTGGCGGCTCGGCTGGCCGTGGATCGGTTCGCTACCCGGCTCGGGCTGCGTCTTCGAAGCTCCGGCGCGAGTAATCGGCCGGGTACTGGCCGTGTGTAGCCCGAATGACCGGAAGACGGCCACAATCATTACGGTGGGTGAACTTCGTGAGAATTGCCACCCCGTTGGTGGTCACTCGTTTGGAGGTCACTCGGATGGGTCGGAAGAATGGCGCGGGCACGCCAATGTGGGCTAACCCGCCTGGGTGACCTACCTGTTGGCGCGGCCGGACGGTTGCTGAGCCTGGTCTCCGCAGTGGAGAAAGTCCGGGGCGCTGAATCGGGTGCGCAGAGGTCCAGATAGGTCGCTGCGAACGTGAGCGGTCGCCGAAGCTCGGCCTGGCATTTCATGCGCATGGGCCGGAGACGACTCCGGGACGACGGCCCGATGCTGGAGACGCCAAAGCCTCGGTGTGCAGGTCAGGTGGCTCCCCGCCCCGTGCGACGGCCCGGTGTTGGAGACGCCAAAGCGCAAATGTGCAGGTCGGGCGGCCCCGCGCTCGTGCGTGGGCTTGAGTGACGACCTGGTGCTGGAGGCGCCAGGGCCTGAATGTGCAGGTCAGGCGGCACCGTGTGTGGGCCTGAGTGACGGCCCGGTGTCGGAGACACCAAAGCCCGTATGTGCAGCCGCACACGTGTGTGGGCCCGAGCGACGGCCCGGTGCTGGAGGCATCAAAACCTGAATGTGCAGGTCAGGGCGGCTCCCCGCGCCCATGCAGGTCGATCCAGCCCCGGAGAAGCCCAAGGCAGGGCGCCGAAAAACCTCAGGTCAGGCGCGTGCGGCAGGCGGCGTCGCCGACGCGCCCGCTGTCACACCCGGGCGGTTCGCCTCCCCGGGCTTGCGGTCTTCCACTGCCTTCGGCAGTTGCTTGCTCGGGGGCAGCGCCGGTTTCGTGGCATCTGCCTTGTCCGAAGCGGCCGATGCGGCACCCGAAGCGGAACCGGCCGTAGCGATACCCGAAGCGGAACCGGCTGCAGCGGTACCCGGACCGGGACCGGTCGCACTCGAACCGGCCGCGGCGTCCTTGGCCTCCGCCTTGGGTTCCGGCTCTGTCTTGGCGTCCTTGTCCGTCTTCGAAGCCGTGCCGGAAGCTGAGCCGGACCCCGACCTCGACGGCGGGATTTCCAGCGGCTCGATCTCCGGCAGGGTCAGGCGAGCGGCCATGTACGTGCTGGTGAACTCCAGCGCGTTGCCGTTCAGCAGGTGCACGACCGTGGGACGCTCGTTCGGGGCGATCTTCTCCACGAGCTGGTCCGCCCGGTCGCGCGCAGCAATGATGCCCGGCGCCTTCCCGGTCAGCTCCTTGCCACGGCCGCTGACGGTGATCGTCCAGTCGTCGTTCTCGTGCTTGTATGTCGCCGTGATCGTTTCCACCACTGCCTCACCCCTCTCGTCATCAGCATGCGTCACACACCGGGACCCGGCCACCGCACACTCATGACGCGATTCCTGCTCCCCCGCCGCTGGCGCGACACTCAGTCAGTCTTTCTACAGTGTCATCGATACCGTAAGAAAACTCTGTGTCACAAGTAACGGGACGGGGTTCGCGCTGAGTGACGACCGAATGGCCTAATGCACGGTCATCTTCACGTGCACGTCAGATCGCTCGGTGTGACAATCCCGCCCAGAGGAGTTCCATCGCGTACCCGGTGGCCTTCTCCGGGGTCACCTCCGGGAACCGCTCGCACCAGATGGCGAGCCGTTCGCAGCCGCCGACCACGAACTCGGCCGACGCTTCGGTGCGCAGCGGGTCGTCGCCGTCGAGGTAGCCGCTCATCAGCGAGATGATCAGGTCGGTCTGCTGGCGGCGGGTTTCCTCGATCTCCTCCGCCGCGGGCGTGCCGATCAACGCCATCTCGTGCCGCAGCAGTGACCAGGCGGGCCGCCGCTCGCGGATGAACACGAAAAACGCCAGCAGGCCACGTCGCAGCGCCTCTTCCGCGCTGGGTGCACCGGCCACCGACTGCTTCGTGACCTCCCGCAATGCCGCCCGTGACTTCCGGATGCATGCCAGCAGCAAGCCCTCTTTCGAGTGGAAGTACTCGTACAGCATCGGCTTGGACACGCCCACGAGCTCGGCGATCTCGTCCATCGACGCCGCCGCGTAGCCGCGCTCGCCGAAGACCTGCTCGGCGACCTCGATCATCTGCCGCTCACGTTCGGCCCGGGGCATGCGCTTGCGCTTGGCGGTGGTCACGGCGCACACTCTACCGGTAGTAACCTACTCTGAGTAAGATGGACTCCGGGTAACAGTAAATGGGAGGACGCATGGGCAACCGCACGGAGACGGGCGTGATCGTGGTCGGGACCGGGTTCTCCGGGCTCGGCATGGCCGTCCGGCTGCGCAAGGACGGGCGCGACGACTTCGTGGTCCTCGAGAAGGCAGCCGACGTCGGCGGCACCTGGCGGGACAACAGTTACCCCGGTTGCGCGTGCGACATCCCGTCGCACATGTACTCGTTCTCCTTCGAGCAGAATCCCGGCTGGTCTCGTACGCACTCGCCGCAGCCGGAGATCTTCCGCTACCTGCGCGAGGTTGCCGGCAAATATGACGTGCGCCGCTTCATCCGCTTCGGCCAGGAAATGACCGGCGCGCGCTGGGATGAGGAGGAAAACCGTTGGCATGTAAGCACTCGTGGTGGTGACGAGTTCGTCGCGCCGGTGCTCGTCTCGGCACTCGGTGCGTTGCACCGGCCGATGATCCCCGAGCTGCCGGGAATAGAGCACTTTGCCGGGAGCGTATTCCATTCTGCCGAATGGAACCACGATTTCGATTTCACCGGAAAACGCGTCGCCGTGGTCGGAACGGGGGCGAGTGCGATCCAGTTCGTGCCGAAGATCGCTTCACAGGTGGCGGAATTGACGTTGTTCCAGCGTACGCCGCCGTGGGTGATGCCGAAGGCTGACCGTGAAATGCCCGGCTGGCTGCATCGATTGTTCCGCGTGGTGCCGCCGGTGCAGCGGTTGTATCGAAATTTCCTTTACTGGACACTGGAAGCGCGCGCTTTCGGCTTCAACGGCAAGCCGTGGATCATGAAGATCGGCCAGCGGATTGCGAAGCGCAATATCGACCGTGCGGTACCGGATCCGCAGCTGCGCGCCAAGCTGACGCCGGATTACACCATGGGCTGCAAGCGAGTCCTCATTTCGAACGATTACTATCCGGCGCTGGCGCGCGAAAATGCCGAGGTGGTCACCGACGGCGTAGCCGAGGTCCGCGAGCACAGCGTCGTCGACGCGGCGGGCGTGGAACACGAGGTCGACGCGATCATTTACGGCACCGGTTTCCACGTCACGGACGCGTTCGACGAACTGGAAATCGTCGGCCGCGACGGCCGCAATCTCGCGAAAGAATGGGCGAGCGAGGGTATGCGGACGCATCTCGGTATCACGGTGAACGGCTTCCCGAACCTGTTCCTCCTGCTCGGCCCGAACACCGGGCTCGCGCACAATTCGGTGGTGTTCATGATCGAGGCGCAGATTTCGTACGTCGCACAGGCATTGCGCCTGGCCGGTGCCCGCGCACTGGAACCGCGGGAAGATGTGCAGGAACGCTTCAACGCGGACGTGCAACGCAAACTGGCCAACGGAATCTGGACCCAGGGCGGATGCAAGAGCTGGTACCTCGACGCGAAGGGCGTGAACCGGACGATCTGGCCGGGGTTCACGTGGCGGTACTGGCTGGACACCCGCACGGTGCAGCGCGAGGACTTCGAACTGCTCGGGTGATGCCGGGGTGAGCTTGGGAGCGAGGGGGACTTTCGCGGCAGGGGAGGAGTCGCGAAGGTCCCCCTCGCGGTTCGTGGGGTGCACGGTCCGCGGCGGGTCCGAAGTGGACGGTGCGGCAGGTTACAGGGTGCAAAAGTCGCGTGTGGACGGTGCAGGGTTGCGTGAGTGGTGCAGGGACTGGCCGAATGGGCCGGGACTGGGCAAGTGGGGCCGGGACTGGGTGAGTGCGCTGTGGACAGTGCGGGGGCGGACTTCGGTTGGGGTCCCGTGTGGACGGTGAGTGTCGGCCGAGGTGGCGGTGATGCGCTCAACGTGGCAAAACATCAAGCGGTAAGCATCATGCACCAAGTGGCTAGCAGTAAAACATCAAGCGTGAAGCGGAAGTGCGCGTAGTACGAGAGGGACTTTCGCGGCAGGGGAGGAGTCGCGAAAGTCCCCCTCGTGGTCTTGGAAGCGGCGGGAGGAAAGCGCCGCGGGTGGGTCAGGCTGGGGCGAGTTTTCGGAGGTATGACACCAGTTCCGCGGTCGGGAGGCCGCACAGTTCGGCCATCCGTTCCAGTGCGGCCAGGTCGAAGGACACCTCGCCCGAGGCTGGGCTGCCGGAGGAAGAGGGCTGACTGCCAGGGGATTCCGGGCGGGCGGTGCCGGAGCCCGGACCAGTTCCGGCACCCGGAACTGGCCCACCGGAGCCGGAAAACCCACTGCCGGAACGGGAAACCCCAGCACCAGAACCGGAAGTACCAGAACCGGAAACCCCAGCACCAGAAGCACCGGACCGAGAAGAACCACCAGCACCACCAGAACCGGAAGCACCAGAACCCGAAGCACTGGACCGTGAAGAACCACCAGAACCCCCACCAGCACCCGAAACCCGGGAAGCCGGTACCGAAGCTCCGATCTGCCGTAACCGTCCCTCTGCCCAGCGGCGTAACGGGGTCAGCTCCGGTCCCGCCTCCGCGACCACCCGGCGCAGGTCCACCCTTACCCGGCCCGGTTCCTCGGTGAAGACCCGGCTGTGCACTTTCGCCAGCAGGTCCTGGGGTAGCTCGTCCATTGCCACGCACAGCTCGACCAGGCGGACCACGGAGCATTGCCGCGTGCCCAGTTCGTAGGTCGCCAGTGTCTGCAGTGAGATCTCGCTCTGCAGATGCGCGTTCAGCTCCTTGCGCGTCCACCCTCGGCCACGCCGGAGCTTGCGCAGCTCGTCTCCGAGTACCCGCTGGTAGTGCTCAGCGTCGATCACGGCCCCTGCCCCTCACCAACCTCGCGGACGCGGGCTTGCGTCCCGATGGTGAAAGCATCGGGGAGCCGTTTCATTACGCGGTTTTCGCGAAGAAATCTCGACTTACCCCGAATGGAGCAATGCGTCAGTTGACGCAGGGCACACCCTCGGCGGTGATCGGCTGCTGGTCGTCGCCTGCCGACGGCGGTGGGGTGGCGGCCTCTTGCCGCGGGGCCGGTGCCGAGCCGGTGCCGCTCGACGCGCCGTCCGACGGCTGGTAATCCGAGCCCAGGTACACCTTCACGTGTCCGGCCGGAACGCTCTTGTCCTCCTGCACGGTCGCCTTGGTACCCAGCGCGTCGGCCACTGCCTGCCCCGCGGCCTGTCCGCCGTTCGGGACCCAGATCACCGTCGTCTTCCGGGATGACGCGTTGTCCGTCTCGCCCGCCTTGAAGCCCTTCGACGTCAGCTGCTTCGACACGCTCGCAGCCAGCCCGTTGCGGCCCGTCGCGTTGCGGACGTCGACCGTGATGTCCTTGTGCGCGTCGTTCGCTTGCTGCGGCGGCGGTGCGGGCTGCTGATCGGCCTGCGGGCCCGCGAGCCCTTGCACGAACGCCTTCACCTTGGCCGGGTCGACCTTGATCGCGACGCCGTCGTTCGGCGTGCGATACTCGACGTTGTCGACCGGGATCGTGCGGAACTCCAGCTGCCCGCCGGTCAGCCCCTTCATCTGCTGGGCGAAGCTGAAGATGTCCCAGTTCTGGTTCAGCACCACGGACTTCTTGATCGCGTCGATCAGCGCGTTGAGCTTGCCGGGGTCGGTGAGCGTGCCCGCGGACAGGATCTTGCGCGCCATTCCGGCCATGAACACCTGCTGGCGCACCACCCGGTCGAGGTCCCCGCGCGGGAGGCCGTGCCGCTGCCGGACGAACTCCAGCGCTTCCACCCCGGCGATCGTGTGCTGGCCCTTGGTGAAGTTCGCGCCGGAGTACTCGTCGTCGACATTGTTGTTGAGGCACACGTCCACGCCGCCGACGGCCTGCGTGATCTCGCTGAAGCCGAGCAGGTTGATCGCCGCGTAGTTGTCGATCGTGGACCCGGTGAGCGCCTCGACCGTGCCGATCAGCTGCTTCGCCCCGGCCTGGTTGGCCTTGACGTCGAGCTCCTTCGGATCCGTGACACCTTGGGCCTGCAGATCCTTGCGCGCCTGCAGCATCGCCCTGGCATACGCGGAGTTGATCTTGTGCTTGCCGTAGCCGGGGATGTCGACGTACGAGTCACGCGGCAGCGAGATCGCGACGGCCTTGCTGCCGTCGTTCGGGATGTGCACGAAAATCAGGGTGTCGGTGTTCAGCTCGCCGTCCGACTCGCCCGCGCGCAGCTGGTCGAGCAGTTGCTGGGAGAGCGGGTTGCCCTGCGCGTCGGTGCGGCTGTCGAGGCCGACCAGGAGGATGTCGCGGGCACCGTCGGCGGGCTTCTCGCCGCCCCCGCCCGCGCCGATCACGTCGGCGTAGTTCAGCCCGTTGACCAGCCCCTGCAGCGACGCCCACGCGTACCCGGTGAGCCCCATGACCAGCAGCGACACCACGGCGACGGCGATTTTCGCGCCGCGCATCGGGTTGCGGCGGGGACGGCGGGCCGGTGGCCGGCGCGGTGGTGGGGCCGGACGGCGGGCCGGGCCGGATCCGGGGGCCTCGCGGCGGGCTCGGGGCGGTGGTGGCGGTGGACGGCGCGCACGGCCGGGCTGGTCCTGCCGCGAGCGGGCGGGGCGGCGATCGCCTTGCCCGTGTCGAGGCGGGTAGTCCACGCGGTCGGCTCCTTCTCGTTGTTCTCGTCCGGTCCTGGAGACGCATGGTGCCGGGACGGGGTTGCCGCAGGTTTGCACCTCCCCCGGCCGGTGTGGCGTGCGCCACCCCATGTTCCGGCATCAGGACCCGTTTCGCCCGGTTGCCTTGATGCGTGTCGCGAGGTCAGGGTGTGGCGTTCGCCGCCCGTCTGTCCGGCAGCAGGCAGGAACCCGCAGCGACCAGCGCGAGCGCGGCAGTGCCGGTGTGCAGCACCACGGTCGCCGCGCCGTGCGTTTCCCCTCCGGCCGCGGCGACGAGGGACGGGACGCAGGTCAGCGCGCACAACAGCCAGGTGCCGGCCGACGCCGCCGCGCCGGTCCGGACGGTGTGCAGCAGCAGAACGCCGAGCAGCAGGTGGACGAGGCTTTGCACCGGGTCGAGGCGCAGGCCGAGCACGTCGGCGTCCGCGGCGACGGCGCCGAACCGGGCGAGCGCGAGACCGAACACGCCGAGCGTCGCGTAGCCGATGCCCAGCGCGGCGGCCGCACGGGTGAGCAGCACCGGCACCCGGCCGGTCGGAATGCGTGGCCGCGGCGGCGCCGGGACGTCCGGCCGGCCCGGATGCCGTTCGAACCACCAGAAGACCAGACCCGCGGGCACGAGCAGCAGCGCGACCGCCACCAGCGTGCGTGGCCGCACCAGCCAGTCCAGGCCGTCGGCGATCGGGCCGGGCAGGTACACGACGGCGACCAGCAGCAGCATCGCCGCCAGGAACGCCAGGTACAGGCTCATCGGGGCACGCAGGACGAGCGCGGTCGCCCGCGTGACCCGGCTCCCCGCGGCCCAGCGGCGCAACGGGCTCGCCAGCAGCCCGACCAGACCCAGCTGTGACACCCCCAGCAGCAGGACTTCCCACGGCGGCGCGGACAACGCCGCCGGGGCGCCCGGACTGCCGAGCAGCACCGGCGAAGCGCCGAAGCCGACGACGCCCACCACAAGCGCCGCTATCCCGGCTACGGCGGCGACAGCGAGCAGCCGGCGTGGCAGGCGGACGCCGTCGGCGTACGCGAACGCTGTCTGCTGGGCGAGGAGCGCCAACGCGAGCGTCGCGGCGTAACGCGGCCAGGCCGAGTCTGACCAGACCGCAGCGAGCTCCCCAGCCGCCACTGCGGCGGCCAGTCCCGCGACCGTCCACAGCCGCGCTCGGCGGTACAGCGTCAGCAGGAGCGGTGCGCCGACGACCGTCAGCAGGTACACGCCCAGCAGCCACAGCGGGTGCAGCGCAATCCGCATGACCGTCGCGTTGGTACCTGCCGGGATCCCGAGGAGTTCCAGCGCCAGCGGCACGACCAGGGCGACGACGGCGAAGATCAGCGCGGGCCGGAGCAGGGGGCTGGCGCGTTCGGCGAGGTAGTGCCGGTAGCCGCGGTCGCGTTCGGCCTGCCAGCCGGCCGCGTTCGCGAATCCGCCCGCGAAGAAGAGCAGCGGGGTGAGCTGGGCGAGCCAGGTGAGCGGTGACCAGGCGGTTTCCGGTACGCCGCCCCAGTCGGCGAGCGCGGTGACGGCCTCGCCGGCCACCAGCACCGCGGCGCTGCCCACGCCGAGCACTGTCCACGGCCGCGGCACGCCGGGCCAGGCTCGCGGGGTGCGGCGGGCGCTGCGCCAGCCCCGCAGCCGGACGGCCAGCAGACACCCGATCACCAGGACCCCGGCGACCATCGGGCCGACCGGGTCGCCGACCGGCGGTCCCCAGCGCTGGTGCCACGAGTTCACGACGAGACCGGCCGTGTACAGGGACGCGACCACCTGGCAGGTCCGCGCCGAGTCCATCGGGTTGATCACGCAGGCGTGGTGCATGTCCTGCGACAGCCGGTCGTCGAGCGACGCGCGGGCCGTCTGGTCGAGCGGGTGGCCCTTCTTGTCGGCGTAGCGGAGGAGGTCGTAGCCGAGGTCGTGGGCCTTGCAGGGGGCGGCGTAGTCCCACTTGGTGTTGTCGTCGCCCCAGGGAGTGGAGCAGCCGCCGTCGACGTGGACCGCGCGCACGGTGCCGTCGCGGGCGGGCAAGGCACCAGGCGTGATGCCCGTGACGGCGGTGAAGTCCTTGGGCAGCAAGGCGAGTGCGGTTGGCTGCGGGCCGGGGTGGGTGAGGGCGTCGATGGCCTGCTGCGCGGCGAGGACGTCACCGGTGGGTGGCCCCTGGTCGGGCGGGTCGGCCGGCCGCGACGCGATCAGGCCGAAGCCGAACACGACGAGCAGGACCAGCAGCAGCCAGCCGGACGTCGACCAGGGGCGGCGGCGGACCCGGCGCGCGGCCGGAGCCGGGGCGGGGTCGCGGTCGTCGATGGCTGGCATGCGCACCAGGGTGCCAGTCCCGCGCGCCCGGCGGCAGGCGGCTGTCCCCCGGGCGGGTACGGGGGACAACCCGAGGGGGCCGGTTTTCGGCAATGAGCACTCGTTCCGGAAACGCGCCATCCCCGCCGAGGGCGGTATTCCGGGGCTTGTGGAGCGCTACTTCTGAATCGTTTCGCGATTAATCGGAAAAGGTGCCGGTGATCGGAATTCGATCACTCCGGCGGCGGAACTTCCTCGGCGAAGCGGACCTGGTTCCGGCCGCCTTCCTTCGCGGTGTAGACGGCCGCGTCGGCGGCATGCAGCAACTGTTCCAGACTCGTTCCGTTGACCCCGAGCAATGCGACGCCGATGGAAGTGGTGCGGCCGCTGATCAAAGCGGAACCACCGCGTTTGTCGGTGGTCACGATCCGCTGTTCGGCGATTGCGGTGCGGATTCGTTCGGCGGTCACCTTGGCCGCGGTGGTGTCCACTTCGGGAAGCAGGATCAGGAATTCCTCGCCGCCGAAGCGGCCGATGATGTCCTTGGGCCGGGTGATTTCGTCAAGGGTTTGCGCGACCGTGCGCAGGACGTCGTCGCCTGCCGGATGGCCGTACGTGTCGTTGATCCACTTGAAGTGATCGAGGTCGATCATCAGCAGTGCCAGCATTTCCCCGCCGCGCACGGTGCGGGTCAGCGCGCGTTCCGCGGCCTCGGACCAGCCGCGGACGTTGAAGATCCCGGTCTTCGGATCGGTGCGTGCTTCGGACTGCAGTTGGTTGATTTCCGCCAGCCGGTTTCCGAGGACCGTGATGAGCACGAGGATCACGATCGCCGGTGGGATGTTCACCAGCAGGATCGTCGCGATCGTGCCGAGTCCGATGGTGGAAAGTTCAAGCAGGTTGTCGTCTTTGGTGCCGAGGACGTTGCTGAGGGTGGGCGACGAAGTTCCGCCCAGTGCGAGCAGGCCGCCGATGACGACGGCCTGCAGCGCGGCGTAACAAAAGCCGACGAGCATCAGGATGCCGAAGACCTGCAACGAGTTCTCCGGCGTCAGCCGGGCGAGCTCGGCCGAGGCGAAGGTCTGGTACAGCTGGTGTGCCAGCAACGCCGAAACGGCGTGCGTGAACGAGGTGAACAGGAACTTGTGCGGTGGCCGCCGGGAGTTGAACCAGCGCTGGCCGCGCACGATCACGATCAGCAGCAGGGTCAGGTGGATCGGCAGCAGGAGTGCGCCGGGGAAAACCCAGATGCCGGACAGGTCGATGTGCACGGCGGTGATCCGGTTGCGCCGCCGTTCCTCCTGCCGCCGGGTGAGCTGGATGTGCACCGTCGCGCACACCGCGAGAATCCCGAACCGGCCCCAGTCCACGAGGGTCGGCCCCGGCGACGTGATCACCCCGAACGTCAGCAGGCCGGCCGCAATCGCGTCCCACGCCAGCAGAAACGCCACCATCCGGCGTGGTTTGGTCCAGAGATCCCACGACGGCACGGGGTTCCCGGCGATCAGCGCGCGCACTTTCCGGGTACGGCCCGAGGCGGTGGGTGATTCCTCCCCGGGACCGCGGGCGTCACCGTGCGCCGGTTCGGTTCCGGCCATCGGGCCCCGCCTCCTCGGGTATCTCGGGCGGTTCGCACTCGGTTGCCGCTTCTGCATGCTTATCAGTTACCGGTATCATCCCACTTACCGACTTCCCGGCGCCGCGCAGCGACGCGAGAGCAGTATTCGGTGGTTGTCCCCGAACCCCGGAGACGCCTTCCGTGCGACCTGGTGTATCCATGAAGAGAAATTGCGGAGGAGTCTCCCCGCCGTCCCCCGAGATGAGGTGTTTTCCGATGCGCGACCGCGAAGCGTGAATCGAAGCGATGTCCTTTTTCCGGAAATTGTCACTGAGTGGAGGTGGCGAACAGTGCGTGACCGCGAGGCGTGAGTTCCGTGACGAGCCGAGAGCAGATTCGTGACAATGCGAGCGGAGGTGTGTTCCGTGCGTGACCGCGAGGCGTGAAAAGACTTCCGGCCCGGGAGGTCCGGACCGATGCGGCCGGTGCGCAGTACCGGCCACGGCTCAGAGCCCGGTCCCGGCCGCGACCGTGTGCCGCACCCGGGTCCACGAGAAGGCAGTGGGGATCGCCAGTGCGACGCCGGCCAGCCCGGCGAGTGCGATGGCGGTGATGGCGGACCCGGTCGTCTGTGCGACCACCCCGCCGAGTGCGACCCCGACCCCCTGGGCGACCCGGAGGCCCGTGCGGTACAGCCCGCCGGCGCCCCCGCGCAGTTCGTTCGGCACCCAGGTGGAGAACGTCGCGGTCACCGTGATGATGTACGAGCCCATCGCCCCGGCGAGGGCCAGCAGGATCAGCGCGAGCACGAGGTTCGGCTGTACCAGGAACAGTGCCAAGAGGCCAAGCGACATCGTCGCGAGCACGCCGAGCAGGCGCTGGCGCACCGGGGCGGACGCGAACTTCGACAGCAGGTAGGCCCCGGCGACGAAGCCGAGCGGGTCGGCGGCGAGCAGCCAGCCGACGGCCGCGGGCGGCGCGTTCAGCTGCTGGGCCAGCGGTGCGGCCAGTCCTTCGGGGACCACCGCGAGCCCGACGAGCCACGACAACGCGATCAGCACCCGCAGCTTCCGCTGCCCGAAAACCCAGCGGGTGGCCGAGAACCAGGTGGTGCGCTCGCTCCCGGCGGCAGGCCGGTTCTTCACCCACACCCGCACGATCACCGCGGCCACCGCGAAGCTCACCGCGTCCACGGCCAGCGCCCACGACGTGCCGACCGCGCTCACCAGCAGCCCGCCACCGGCGAGGCCGAGCAGCTGCACCGTGTTGGTGGTGATCCCGCGCAGGTCCTGGCTGCGCAGGTACAGCTCGTCGTCGGTGAACACCTCGCGCGTGATCGCGTTCTGCGCCGCGTTCGCCGGTGACGCCGCGAGCTGGACGGCCACCAGCAGCAGGCACAGCACGGCCAGCGGCATTCCCGGCAAGCTCATCAGCCCCACCAGCACCGCTTGGACGGCGGCGCTGGCGCTCAGCACGGTGCGCCTGCGGTAGCGGTCGGCGAGGAAGGACAGCCCGAGCCCGCCCGCGAGCGCAGGCAGGAAGGTGAGTGCGTACACGACAGCAGCCCACAGCGCGGAGCCGGTCCGGTTGTACACGAGGATGGCGAGTGCCACCTTCGCCAGCTGGTCGCCCGCGCTGGAGACGGCCTCCGCCGCCCACAGAACGCGGTACTCGACGTTCCGCAGCGGCGCCGTAAGCCGTGATGTCGCGTCGGTCGTCACGGGGTGACCACTGCCCCCTCCCCGATCGAGTGAATACTGTGCTGTCCGCATTGTGCCTTTGCCGGTGACGCTCCGGGCCGGGACGTCACAAATCCCGCCGAGGGTCGACCCTCAGTATGCCGCCGATCACACCCGGGTGAACAGCGGGGACGTGCCTCTTCCCGGACCGCCGGGCCGATCCGGACTGACCTGCCGGGGGGTACCGCGGGACTGATCGGCCGTCCCTCGTTCGGCGCAGCGCGGCCACCGTTCGTCGCCGTCGCGCGGCCTGCTGGGCCGAATGGGCCAACACTGGAAGAGACAGTGGGGAGTGGGTATGGACAGTCTCTTGCAGGACAAGGCCGTCGTCGTGACCGGCGCCGGCCGTGGGCTCGGGGAGGCGTTCGCCGTGCACATCGCGCGGGCCGGCGGAGCGGTGGTGGTCAACGACGTGGACGCGGAACTGGCCGAGCGCACCGCCGCGACGATCCGCGACCACGGCGGCCGCGCGGTCGCGAGCGGGCACAGCGTGGCCGACCCCGCGCAGGCGCAGGCGATCGTGGACCGGTGCGTGGCCGAGTTCGGCCGGATCGACGGGCTGGTCAGCAACGCGGGGCTGAACTACGAGGCGCTGCCCTGGGAGGACGACGTCGAGCAGGTCCGGCAGCTGGTCGAGGTGAACGTGCTCGGCGTGATGTACACCGGGCTGGCGGCGATCCGGGCCATGGTGGGCGCGGGTACCGGCGGGTCGATCGTCAATATTTCCTCGGGCGCGTCGCTCGGGCAGCGGAAGCTGGGCGTGTACTCGGCGAGCAAGGGCGCGGTCGCGTCGCTGACGTATTCCTGGGCGCTCGACCTCGAGGAGTCCGGGATCCGGGTGAACGCGGTGTGCCCGGTGGCGCACACGCGGATGGTGTGGAAGTCGGAGCGGGCGCTGCGGGCGTGCCCGCCGGACCGGACCCCGGCGCGGATCGCGCCGGTGGTGCTGTTCCTGCTCGGGGCCGGGTCGGACGGGATCACCGGGCAGATGATCCGGTGCAACGGGCCGCAGCTGCATGTGATGGGACAGCCGTATCTGAAGCAGCCGATCCTGGAGCGGCGGGCGTGGGATACGGAGACGGTGCAGGAGGCTTTTGACGAGGTGTTCTCGGCGCATCTGGAGAATTACGGGCTGGAGAAGAGGGTGCCGCCTCGGTTGCGCAAGTGGACGGACTCCAGCCGGATCGCTTGAGCGGGGCCGTGGCGTGGGGGGCGTCGCTGGTGGGCACCCCGAAGCCGGGATTGTGACTACGGTCTGGGGGTGCTTGTCAAGGCGGGAAAGATGCCTTGACAAGCACCCCCAGACCGTGTTTTTGGCTTCGTATCGGGGTGCAGGGCCGGGTCTGGGCTGCCGGGTTTCGTGGGGTGCGCGGGCTGCGGTGAGTGGGTGGCGGGTCGGGGGGAAGTCCGTGAAGGGAACCTTCACGGAATCTGGGTCCGTGAAGGGAACCTTCACGGAATGGTGGTCCGTGAAGGGAACCATGAGGGAATCTGAGTCCGTGAAGGTTCCCTTCACGGAAGTGGGTCAGGGGTTGTAGAGGGTGGCGATGGTGGATTCGTAGCGGGCGTTGATGATGCGGCGCTTGAGTTTCAGGGTGGGGGTCAGTTCGCCGGTTTCCGGGGTCCAGGTGCGGGCGATCAGGTGGTAGCGCTTGATCTGCTCGATTCGGGCCAGGCGGTTGTTGGCGGATTCGATGGCCCGGTCGATCTCGGCGCGGATTGCCTCGTGGGCGGCCAGCGCTTCGATGTCGGTGGCTTCGATGCCGTTTGCGGCGGCCCAGCCGGGGGCGATTTCGTCGTCTAGGACGATCAGGGCCGTTACGTAGGGGCGGGCGTCGCCGATTGCTACCGCTTGGCCGATCAGCGGGTGTTCTTTCAGGAAGCCCTCGATGCGGGTCGGGGCGATGTTCTTGCCGCTTGAGGTGATGATCAGTTCTTTCTTGCGGTCGGTGATCGTGACGAAGCCGTCGGCGTCGATGGTGCCGATGTCGCCGGTGGCGAACCAACCCTCGGCGTCGGTGGCTTGCTCGATGGTGCCGTCGGCTTGCAGGTAGCCGAGGAACACGATCGGGCCGCGGACGAAGAGTTCGCCGTCCTCGCCGGTTTTTACCTCCACCCCGTCCAGCGGGCGGCCGACGGTGCCTGCGCGGAATGCGTCGGCGGTGTTGGCGGTTGCGGCGCCGGTGGTTTCCGACAGGCCCCACACTTCCTGGATTTCCACGCCCAGCCCGGCCAGGAAGTACAGCACCTCCACCGGCAGTGCGGCCGCGCCGCTGGACGCGACGTGCAGCCGGTCCAGGCCGAGCAGCGCGCGCACCGGGGCGAGCGCTGCTTCGTCGGTCTTGGCGATCCGCTCGGCGAGCTCGGCCGGGACCTCCTTGCCGGCGCTGCGCAGTTTGTAGCCTTCCTGCAGCAGTTCGTTGGCGGCGATGAGCGCTGTCCGCCGGTCTTCCGGGACACCGGCAAGCATGTTCTTCAAGCCTGCCACCATTTTTTCCCACACCCGCGGTACGCCGAAGAAGCTCTGCGGGTGTACCCGGCCGAGCGCGGCAACCACGCCGGTCGGATCGCCGACCGTGTGCACGTGCCCGGCGAGCACGGTCGGCAGATAAATCGACAGCTCGCGTTCGGCGATGTGGGCGAGTGGCAGGTACGCGACGTTCGTGACGCCCCACGGCGCGTCGTGCGCGGCGGTGACGGCGAGCCCTTCGTGGACTGCGTTGCGGTGGGAAAGGACGACGCCCTTCGGGTCGCCGGTGGTGCCGGACGTGTAGATCATCGCGAGCGGGTCGTCCGGCCGGATTGCTTGCCACGCTTGGTCGAACGCGTCCGGGTCGGCGGCCAGCGCGGCGCGACCGGCCTCGCGCACCGCGGAGTACGCGACGAACCGGTCGTCGCCCTCGGGGATTGCCGCCGCGTCGAACAGCACCACGTGACGCAGCGCGGGCAGGTCGTCGAGCACCGGCTGCCAGCGGGACAGCTCGGCCTCGCCGGCCAGTACCACGACGGGGGCGGCGCTGTGCCGGGCGACGTAGCGGATCTGGTCCGGGCTCAGCGTCGAGTACGCGGTGCACGGGATGGCGGCCAGGTGCACTGCGGCGAGGTCGGCGACGAGGTGGTCCGGGCTGCTCGGCGCCATGATCAGCATCCGGTCACCCGCGGCGAGACCCAGCCCGGCGAGGCCGCGGGACAGTTCGGCGATCGCGGTGCGGAACTCGGCCCAGGTGAGCGTGGGGTGGCCGTCAAGATCGAGCGACGTGACGGCGGGCTGGTCGCCGTGCTCGGTGGCGTTGCGGTGCAGCAGGCGCGGGATCGTGAGGCCCTCGGCCTGCTCGGCGATCGACTGAGTCAATACTGCCTCCTCCTGTGGTGACGGTCACTGTAGGACGTCCTCGCCGGTGCCGATAGAGATCGCGGCCGACCGGGTAGCTCCGCTGCGCGAAGGCACCCTGATTGAATGGGGGGACCGAACTGTTTGAGGAGCGCCGATGACCGAATCCGTTGCGCGGAGCCGGAGCCTCGCCGACGAGGCGGCCGCGCTGGACGCCGCCGACCCGCTTGCCGGCAAGCGCGCGGAGTTCGACCTCGACGACGCCGTCGCCTATTTCGACGGCAATTCCCTTGGGGCGCCGCCGAAACACGTCGCGCAGCGGCTCACCGAGGTGGTCCGCGAGCAGTGGGGCGGGCGGCTGATCCGCTCGTGGAACGACGGCTGGTGGGACGCTCCGCAGCGGATCGGTGACCGGATCGCGCCGCTCGTCGGCGCCGCGGCCGGGCAGGTCGTGGTGGCGGATTCGACGACGGTCGACCTGTTCAAGACGCTCGTCGCGGCGGTGCGGGCGAATCCCGGGCGCGACGAGATCCTGGTCGACGCCGGAACTTTCCCGACCGACGGGTACGTGGCCGACCAGGTCGCCCGGCTCACCGGGCACGCGCTGCGCCGGGTACCGGTGGCCGAGCTGGCGGACGCGGTGTCCGAGCGGACGGCGGCGGTGCTGGTGAACCACGTCGATTACGTGAGCGGCCGGTTGCACGACATGCCGTCGGTCACCGACGCGGTGCAGGCCGCCGGCGCATTCGCGGTGTGGGACCTCTGCCACAGCGTCGGCGCAATTCCGGTACGGCTCGACGAGTGCGCGGTCGATTTCGCGGTGGGCTGCACGTACAAGTTCCTCAACGGCGGGCCGGGTTCGCCCGCATTCGTCTATGTGGCGCAGCGGCATCAGGCGGAATTCGACCAGCCGCTCGCCGGATGGGCCGGGCATGCGGATCCGTTCGCGATGGAGGACGGCTACCGCGGCAGCGCCGGAATCGCCCGCGCCCGCGCCGGTACGCCGGACATGCTGTCGATGCTGGCTCTCGACGCCGCCCTGGACGTGTGGGACGGTGTCGACCTCGCCGTCTTGCGCGCAAAAGGCTTGGCGCTTGGCGATTTCTTCTTTCAGTGCCTCGACGAGCTCCTCCCTGGTGCCGAAGTGCCGACGCCGCGCGACCACGCCCGTGGACACCAGATTTCGGTGTGCGATCCCGGTGGCCAGCAGACGATGGACGCCCTGCACCGCCAAGGCGTGCTCGGCGATTTCCGTCCGCCGGATGTGCTGCGCTTCGGGCTGGCGCCGCTGTACACGACGTATGGCGAGGTGCTGCGCGCGGTGACGACGCTGCACGGGCTGCGCTGAGCGTTACCGAACTCCCCGAAATTTCCGTGGCGAGGGTGAACAATCGGTGTCCGGCTCGCCCCTTCGGGTGACCGAAGGGCGCTTTCCGGGCTGTCCGGCAGGTATGATCGATACCTGCTTTTCGCAGGTCGGAGCCGGTCGAAGGGGAACAGCGGCGCCGCCGGGCGAAGTATGGGTGGAAGGGGCCGGGATGATCGAGACCCGCGGTCGCGAGGTGCCGCTGTCGTACGTCGTCACTCTGTTCGTCGGGATTGCGCTCGGCTTCGTGCTTTCGCGCTTCGGCGCTTTCCTGACGCGCTACCCGGTCGAGTCGGCGCTGGTCGCGGTGCTGGTGGCGGCGGTGCTCGTGCTGGCGTGGGCGTGCCGCGAGATGCTGCACGACCTGATCCGCCGCCGCCCCGCCGCGGCGGCACCGGAACCACAGCCGGAACCCGGTCCGCGACTTTCGCCACATCGGCCGCCGAAAGTGTCCGGCACTGAATTCCGGTAATCAATCTCCACTCGCCGGGTGATTCCGCGTGAATGCGGGAATGCGCATGCGATTTCTGGAACCCGAATCGGTTCCGGTCTCCGTCGCGGCCCGGACGCGGTCGGTGACGGGTCCTCACCGAATGCGGTGCCACCGGGTACGCACCGTGGCCTGCGACCAACGTCACGTGCAGGCGTCACTGATTTTCGAGGCGCTGCAGTGGGTTACCAGCAGGTAACCAGAACGTGATCGTTGCTCATGTCCGGACTTGACTCACCCGTCCGGGTTGCTTACCGTCGTGCGGGGCAACGCAGACCACGGTGAGTTTCGATCCGGCTGGTCGTCCCGGTGGAAAACACCGCGGACCCGAAATAACCCGGTACTGCCGGAAAGGTAAATGGACCACGGTGAAGCAGAATTCCGTGCGACGCAGCCGCGGCTCGTCGATTCGCTCTCGCGTGCTCGCGATCGCGTTGATTCCGAGTGTGGCATTGCTCCTCGTCGGCGTCGCGCTGGCCGGGTACCTCGTCGTCGACGCGCTGAAAGCACGCAGCTACGCGCAGAAGATCCGCGGTTCGGAAGGGCCGGGTATCCCGTTCATCCTCGCCGCCGAGCAGGAACGCCAGCTGTCGATGAGCCTGCTGGCCGGGCAGGACGCCGCGCGCGCCGCGTTGCAGGCCAGCCGCCCGAAGACGGACGCCGCCGCCGCGCAGATCAGCGCGGTGCTGCAGGGCAATTTCGCCGGTGACTCGACGGTGCCCGCGAGCGTGAAGCAGAACATCGCCACGTTCGCCGGTCTGCAGTCGAAGCTGCCCCAGTTGCGCCAGCAGGTGGACGCCGGACAGGTCCCGTTGCTGGAGGCGTTTTCCTTCTACAACCGAATCATCGACCAATTCACCCAGGGCGTCGCGGGGCTCGCGCAGGCCGCGCGCGGGGCGGGTAACGCGTACGCCCGGCTGTCCGCGATCCCCATTTTCAATGCTGCCGAGGAAATGCAGCGGAGTGACGCATTGGCGGCGGCCGGGCTCGCCGCGGGCGGATTGTCCGGCGACGAGCAGCGCGCGTATCTCGGCCAGATCGGGGCGTACCACGCGCAGCTGGAGCAGTCGGTCGCGCAGATGGTGCCCGAGGTACGGGCGAATTACGACAAGCTGATCGCGAGCCCGGCGTGGGCGACCGTGACACAGGTCGAAAATGCGTTGCTGTCCGGGGCGAAACAGCTGCCGGTGCCGATGGAGCAGTGGCGGCCGGCGGCGCAGCAGGTCGCGAAATCGTTGATGACGTTGTTCGCGGCGCAGAGCGCGAATGCGACCAACGCAGCCATCGCCGACGCCGACACCACGCTGCGCAACTCGATCATTGCGGGTGCCGCGGCGGTGCTCTTCGCCCTGATCGTGGTGCTGATCGCCCTGCGGCTGTCGAACCGCTTCATCGCGCGCCTTGCCCGGTTGCGCGAGGACACGCTCGACGCGGCCGAGGTCCGGCTGCCGGAGATCGTCGACCGCGTGCGGGCGGGCGAACCGGTGGACCTCGAAGCGGGCGGCCACCTGCTCGACCACGGCAACGACGAGATCGGCGAGGTTGCCGAGGCGTTCAACCTGGCGCAGCAGTCCGCGATCGCGGCGGCGGTCGAGGAGGCCAAGACGCGGCAGGGTACGAAGGCGGTGTTCATGAACATCGCGCACCGCAGCCAGGTCATCGTGCACCGGCAGCTGAAGGTGCTCGACGCGGCCGAGCGCAAGCAGGAGGACCCGGACCAGCTCGACACCCTCTTCCGCCTCGACCACCTCTCCACCCGCGCCCGGCGCAACGCGGAAAACCTGATCATCCTCGGCGGCGGGCAGCCCGGACGGCAGTGGCGCAATCCGGTGTCGCTGGTGGAGCTCGTGCGTGGCGCCGCGGCCGAGACCGAGGATTTCGCGCGGGTGAAGACGGCGAAGCTGCCGTCGGCCGCAGTGCGCGGACCGGTGGTCGGCGACCTCGTGCACCTGCTCGCGGAGCTGATCGACAACGCGACGTCGTTCTCGCCGCCGGAATCACGCGTCGAGCTGCGCGGGAACGTGGTGGGCAAGGGCGTGGTGATCGAGGTCGAGGACCAGGGTCTCGGCATCGAGCCGGACCAGGCCGACGAGTTCAACGCCATGCTCGCCGACCCGCCGGACTTCGGGATCATGGCGCTGTCGGAGGAACCGCGGCTGGGCCTGTTCGTGGTCGCACGGCTGGCATCGCGGCACGGGATTTCGGTACACCTGAGGGACTCGGCGTACGGCGGCACGCGGGCAATCGTGTTGATCCGCAAGGATTTGCTCGCCCCGATCAGTGAGACGGACCCCGAGGACGGCGGGGTGGCGGAATCCGGGTCGGTGGCCGGTGAGTTGAGTCCGGCAACGGAATCCGTGCGGATTGCGGGGGAATCGGAGCGATTCACGGCTGAGCGGCCGCGTCCGGTGCCGGATTCGCCGCGAGTGGGGGCGGATTCGCCGCGTAACGGGGTGGAAGCCGGGCGTCCGGTCGCGGAATCCGCCCGGCCTGTGCCGGAGTCTTTCCGGCCTGCGGGGGAGTATCACTCCCCGGCACCGGAATCCGCCCGGCCTGCAGTGGAGCCGCAACGTCTGGAACCGCAACATCCCGAACCGCAACGGCCCGTGCTTCCCGCACGCCGGGCAGTCCGGCCCCCCGCTGCCGATGCACCGCCGGTTCGTCCGCCGAGGCTGCCGCAAGGGCGTCCGCAGCACGAACAGCGGGCCGCCGAGAACGGGCGGGGGGCGGTGGAGAACGGACGGCCACCGGGGCGTCCGGCGTTGCCGCAGCGGCGGCGGCAGCAGAACCTCGTGCCGCAGTTGCGCAGTGGTCGCCCGATCGCCGACCCGGCGGAGGCCGACGAGGTCCGCGAGGATTCGCCGGAGCAGGCTCGCTCGCGGCTGACCGCGTTCCAGCAGGGCACCCGGCGCGGCCGCGAGGCCGATCCGGGCCACGACACCAGGTACGGAGAGCACGACTGATGGCGAACAACGGAGTCAACGAGCTCGACTGGCTGCTCGACGACCTCGTACAGCGGGTCGCCGGTGCGGACCGCGCGGTGGTGCTGTCCGCGGACGGGTTGCTGATCGGCCGGTCCGGCAACCTGTCGGAGGCGGATGCGGAGCACCTGTCGGCGGTCGCGTCGGCGTTCCAGAGCCTCGCCCGCGGCACCGGGCGGCATTTCGGCGGCGGCAACGTGCGCCAGACGATGGTGGAGATGGACCACGCGTTCCTGTTCGTCACGGCGGCCGGGCGCGGGGCGTGTCTCGCGCTGCTCGCCGGGGTCGACGCGGACATGGGGCTCGTGGCGTACGAGATGAACCTGATGGTCAAGCGGGTCGGTGCGGTGCTCACCGCGGCGCCGCGGGCCGGAGTGGTCCAGCGGACGTCGCCGTGATGACCGCGCGCCGCGAGCAATGGTACGAGGACGAGGCCGGGCCGCTGGTCCGGTCGTATGCGGTGACCGGTGGCCGCACGCGGTCGGACACGCTCGGGCTCGACCTGATCACGCTCGTCGTGGCGATGCGGACCGCGCGTGAGGTCGCCGGGCTGGAACCGGAGTACGCGCGCATTCTTTCGCTGTGCCAGCGCCCGGTTTCGGTGGCCGAGGTGGCCGCGCGGGTCGATCTGCCGCTGCCGGTGGTGAAGGTGCTGCTGAGCGACCTGATCGAACGCAACCTCGTGCTGTTCCGCACCGCGACCCCCATGACCGACAAGCCCGGCAAACACGTACTCCAGGCGGTTCTCGATGGCATCCGGAAACTCTGAGCCCCGCCGGGCACTGAACGCGCAAGCGGTCAAGGTGCTCGTGGCCGGCGGCTTCGGGGTCGGCAAGACGACCATGGTGGGCTCGGTGAGCGAGGTGCCGCCGTTGCGCACCGAAGAGGTGATCACGACCGCGTCCGAGGGCGTGGACGACCTCTC
This sequence comes from Amycolatopsis jejuensis, assembly GCF_000717335.1. Lineage (GTDB taxonomy): Bacteria > Actinomycetota > Actinomycetes > Mycobacteriales > Pseudonocardiaceae > Amycolatopsis > Amycolatopsis jejuensis. The sequence goes on along the minus strand of NZ_JNYZ01000004.1, from coordinate 20,685 downwards.
CGGCGTCGAGGGCAAGACCACCACGACGGTCGCCCTCGACTTCGGCCGCATCACGATCAACCCCGAGCTGATCCTGTACCTCTTCGGCACCCCAGGGCAGGACCGGTTCTGGTTCATGTGGGACGAACTGGCCGACGGCGCACTCGGCGCGGTCGTGCTCGCGGACACTCGCCGTCTCGAATCCTGCTTCCCCGCGGTCGATTTCTTCGAACGCCGGGGGCTGCCGTTCATGGTGGGGGTGAACTGCTTCGACGGCGCTTACCGGTACGGCACCGAGGAGGTCCGCGCGGCACTGGACCTCGACCCGGAGGTCCCGCTCCTGCTGTGCGACGCGCGGGAGCGGGACTCCACCAAACAGGTACTCACGATTCTGATGGAACACGTACTCGCCCATTCCGACACGCTGGTCGGCTAGCGGCGGCGGAGCTGGTCAAGGGCGAACGCACCCGGCCCGACGACGGCGATGGTGAGGAAGACCCAGGAGTACAGCGCCGCCGGCTCGCCCATGTTCTGCAGCGGCAGCAGCCCTTCCGGGGCGTGCACAGTGAAGTAGGCGTACGCCATCACGCCGGACAACGCGATCGCCGCGACCCGGGTGTACAGGCCGGACAGCACGAGAACCGCGCCGACGACCTCGATCACGCAGGCGAACCAGCCAGGCCATTCGCCGAACGCGACTCCGGCGCCCGCGCCGTCGATGCCACCGAAGGCACCAAAGCCCTGCAGGCCGTGACACAGGAACAGGAACGAGGCGACAACCCGGAACAGCCCGAGCACCACCGGACGGGCCCGGTCGGCAAGCGGACGGGAATCGGTGGTGGCTTCGCGGGTGGCGGTCGTGATGCTCATGGGTCTTTCCTTCCGTTGCGCTGGCTTGTACCCATGCGTCGAACCGCGCCCGCGTCGATCGACACGGTCCCGGAAGTTTTTTTCGCGCCCGCGTTCACCCTGGTCAGACGCACCCGGCAAACTGGAGCCATGGTTGTCAGGCACAGCGCAGGCTTGCTGCTCTACCGCCGGTCCGGAGACCGGGTCGAGGTGCTGCTGGCCCACATGGGCGGCCCCTTCTGGGCGAAGAAGGACGAAGCCGCCTGGTCCCTGCCGAAGGGCGAGCTGGAAGACGGCGAGGACCCGGAGACAGCAGCCCGCCGCGAGTTCACCGAGGAACTGGGCCTCCCCGCACCGGAGGGCCCGCTTCACCCGCTGGGTGACGTCCGCCAGTCCGGCAAGGTGGTCACCGCCTGGGCAGTGGAGGCGGACCTGGACCCGGCAACAGTCGTACCCGGCACCTTCGACCTGGAATGGCCCCCACGCTCAGGCCGGATGCAGCAGTTCCCGGAAGTGGACCGGGTGGAGTGGTTCGACGTGGAGACGGCCCGCGCGAAGCTGGTAAAAGGTCAACGCGCCTTCCTGGACCGGTTCATTCCGTGAAGGGAACCATCACGGAATCTGATTCCCTCATGGTTCCCTTCACGGACTTGCCTGGCGCCAAGCCGTGGTCACAATTCCTGCTTTGGGGCGCCCGCCAACCCGATCCGCCCCAATAGTGCCGCCAGTGAAATCGCACCGAATGAAGGCAACACGCAGTCGGCCTTCCCGAAATCCAACCCCACCGTAATCGGATTGGGCACCGCCACCGTCACAATCCCGGCCGCCTTGGCGGCACTCACCCCATGCGGAGAATCCTCGAACGCAATAGCCTCTCCGGCCCCCACTCTAAGCCTCCCCAATGCCGCCAAATACGTATCCGGCCGAGGCTTGGCGGCATGCCGATCCCCCGTCTCCACCGCCGAAAACCGCCCCCCGATCCCCAGCCGTTCGAGTTGCCCGAGCACCCACTCGCCAGACGAACTGGACGCGACCCCCAACGCCAGCCCCAGCTCGTCAGCCTCGTCGAGATACCCGAGCACCCCCGCCCGAGGCCCCTCCGCGGCAAGCAGCTCGTGCACCCGGGCCCGCATCACCGGCCGGACCACCTCCGGGTCCAGATCACCGACGTGCTCGGCAAGCAAGGCCAGCATCGTCGCCCCGGTATTCGAGGTGCCGATCACCGTGTGCCAGACGTCCAGCGGCAACTCCACCCCATACCCCGCGAACGTTTCCTGCCACGACCGCAGCACCGCGGCCTCGGTATCGGCAAGGGTGCCGTCGAAGTCGAAGATCAGCGCTCGCACAACCACCCCCGCAGCCTGCCTCATCGGCAGCAGACCGGTCAGCTCGCCCCGAAGAACTCCGCCAGCACCGGCGCGAGCGCGGCAGTCTTCACGAGATGCGTCTGACCGGCCAGCGTGCGGTACTCGGCCCCCGGCAGTTGACCGGCCGCCGCCGCAACGCCGTTCCGCATCCACTCCGGGCTCTTGCCGCCGTCGATGATCAACGTCGGCGCGCTGATCCCGGACCACCGATTGTCCGGCAGCGACTGGCCAGCCTGGTTGCCATCCATCACACGGGCGTCGTACGCGAGGGTATGCGCGACACGTTTCATCCGCGGCCACGCAGGCATCAGCCGCATCATCGCAACCATCAGCCCCGGCAGACCGACCCCCTCGGTCATGAACAGCTTGATCGCATCCCCGCGTTTCCCGCCAGCGACCGCAGCCTCAAGCCGAGTTTCGTAATCAGCAGGCACCCGCTTGCGCGTGCTGTCGACAACGAACGGCGGCTCGTACACCGCAACCCGCTTGGCCGGCACCCCGCGGTGCACGGCTTCGAGCACCAACGCGGCCCCGGACGAAATCCCGTAGAGCCCGACCTCGCCACCGGCTTCCTTCACCAGCGCGGCAATGTCCTCGACCTCCCGCTCCACGTCGTACGGCCCAGTGTCCCCACTCTCGCCCCGCCCGCGGCGGTCGAAGGTGTAGACGGTGAAGCGCTCGGAGAGTGCCTTGGCGAGATCGTCGTTGGGAGTCGAACCGCGGTAACAGAGGGCGCCGTCCACGAGGACCAGCGCCGGACCGGCCCCGACGCGCGAGTACGCGATGGAAGTGCCGTCGGCGGACGTGATGGTGGCCATGAGATGCCTCCTTCTCGGTGATGGTGAGAAGACTGTGGCATCCGATGGTTTGAGTTGTCAAGACAAAAAAATTTTTCGGTGTGCGCCTCGCCGGGCCGATCGATGTGGCTGGGCCGGGGGCCCGGGTGGCACACGCTGGCAGGACGGGTACGCGGTCGTTGCGAGGAGGACGAGGCAGGTCTCGCCGAGCGACGGGCTCGGCTGACCTCAACCGCATGGTGCAGGCGGTCGGGCAGCGCCGCCGGGACGACTGACCGGACCCCGCGAGGCTCGGTACCCCGGCCAACGCCCCAGGTCAGGAACTCCGGAGGGTCAGCAACCCGATCTCATTCGGCGCGAACACCCGGAACGGCGGCCCCCAGAAACCGGCGCCCCGGCTGTTGTACAGCTGGGTTTCGCCGTGCCGGGTGAGGCCGGACAGGGTGGGCTGGTCGAGGCGCACCAGCAGGTGGAACGGCCAGATCTGCCCGCCGTGCGTATGCCCCGAAATCTGCAGCGCGACCCCCGCCGCGCGGGCTTCGGTGACCTGTTTCGGTTGGTGGGCAAGGAGGACGACCGGTACCTCGGGGTCGGCGCCGTTCAGGGCGGCGGGCAGGTCGGGGCCGTGGCCGGGGAGGCCGGACGCGGCGCCGGTCGGGTCGTCGATGCCCGCGAAGAGGAGGCGGGCGCCGTCGCGTTCGAGGAGGGCCGAGCGGTTGTGCAGGGGGTCCCAGCCGAGGCCGGCCATGTGGTCGAGCCACGCCTGCGCCTCGCCGAAGTACTCGTGGTTGCCGGTGATGTAGAACCGGCCGAGCGGCGCCTCGACACTGCCCAGCGGGTCGACCTGCTTGCGCCGCTTGGCCACCGGCCCGTCGGCGAGGTCACCGGCGTGGCACACCACGTCCGGCTGCAGCCGGTTCAGCTCGGCGACCAGGCGTTCGGACCAGCGGGTGCGGTCGAGCGGGCCGTAGTGCGTGTCGGTGACCACCGCGACCCGCAGCCCGTCCAGCCCGGCACCCAGCCGCGGGATGACCACGTCGACGGCCTTCACCGGCGGGACCCGCATCGCGATCCGGTTCCCGCTGACCAGCAGCACTGCCGCCACGCCCACGGTGGCCGCGGCGACGATCCGCGGCCGGGCGGGATCGTCCACTCCGGACACCAGCAGGATCACCCGCAGCAGGTGCGTCAGCACGCTCCAGGAGAACAGCACCCAGACGGCACCCAGCGTGACGTCCCCGATCCGCGCGGCGGCGTCACTCTGCCGCGGCCCGTGCCCGAGGACCATCAGCACCGGGAATCCGAGCGCGGCCACCGCGAAGACCACCGTGCCCGCGACCGTGACACCGGTCGGCCACTCGGGCAGCAGCACCAGCACCGACCACGGTTCCCCGAACAACAGCAGCAACGCGGCGACCAGAAAGGCAGCCCGGCGAACTCCACGCATCACGGTTGCCTTCCCTTCGACCAGGTACTACCCAGAGTAGCCGGTTTCCGGGCGGAGGATCGCCGGTGCTTCAGGAAGCGCCGCGTCCCGCGTGCCAGCTCGTCACCGTTTCCTCCACGTCCAAAGTCCGCGCCCGCAACGGCGGTCCCTCCTGGGGAAGCGCGTGCGCACGAGTGATGCGCGCGTTCAGGTCTTCGACGATCTCCCGTACCCGCTGTTCCGAGTGCACCTTCGCCAGTTTCGCAGGCAGGTCCTGGATTTCCCGCGGCAAGGCGAGCGACGGCGGAAGGAACGCGGAGGTGTCCAGGTCGCCCTCACGGGCTCGGCGGAGTGCCCAGTCGGTGGCGGCGTCGCGGCCCGACGACGGTGGCAGGGGCTTTCCCGCGCCCGGCAGGTCTTCGAACTCGCCGCGTGCTTCGGCGGCGGCGACCTGCTGATCGACCCACGAGCCGAACGACACGCCGGGTGGTTTGCGGTGCGTCACTGCGGCCACCTCCCTCCCTGCCCAGCGTAACCGGCATTGCCCGCGCGCGGAGGGGCCGAAGGTCCCGAACCGGCAGGTACGATCCGTCGAGACGGAAACGGCCGGAGGAACGGGGACGCGATGACCGTCGAGCGCGAAGACGACGGTCGCGAGCCGGACGTCGCCCGCACGCTCGCGTTGCTGTGGCGCGAGCGCAGCGCCCCGACGCCGGCGCGCGGCAGGCGGCCCACGCTCACCGTCGAGCGGATCGTCGCCGCGGCCATCGCGGTCGCCGACGCCGACGGGCTCGCCGCCGCGTCCATGCACCGCGTCGCCAAGGAACTCGGCGCGGGCACGATGACGCTGTACACCTACGTGCCTGGCAAGACCGAGCTGCTCGACCTCATGGTCGACGACGTCCTGCGCGAACGGCAGCTGCCCGGCCCCCACGACGCGCGCCCGGGTGATTGGCGTGCGCAGGTCAAGGTGTACGCCGATCGCACCCGTGACATCTACCGCCGTCATCCGTGGCTGCGCGAGACGTCGCGGGCCCGGCCCGCGCTCGGGCCCGGTCAGCTCGCCGGGCAGGAGTATCTGCTGTCCATTATGGACAGTCTCGGCCTACCCGCCCGCGAGGTCGCCGCCGCGGCCAACTGCGTTGCCGGATATGTGGCCGCGAATGCCGCGGTCGAGGCGGAAAGCGTTTACCTCGAACGCACTACCGGACAGTCCAACGACAGTTGGTGGGGTCAGCGGTCGTCGTTCTGGGACACGTATTTCGACGTCGAATCCCATCCCGCGATGAACCGGACCTGGCTGGACGGCGGTTTCGACCGGCCTACCGCGGAACAGGCGTCGGACGCGTCGGAATTCGGCCTCGACCGTCTTCTCGACGGCATTGCCGACCGCGTCAGCCGGCTCCGCGGGAAAGCGCCCGGGCAATGACATTGCGTTGCACCTCGCTGGTTCCTTCGCCGATTTCGAGGATCTTGGCGTCGGCGTAGAACCGCGAGATCGTCGATTCGCGCACGAATCCGTACCCGCCGTGGATCTGCAAGCTTTCGCTCGCCGCCCGATTGGCCACCTCCGACGCATACAGTTTCGCCATCGCTGCCGCCGTACTGAACGGCCGCCCTTGATCGCCCAGCCAGGCCGCGTGATACACGAGCCAGCGCGCGGCCGCGATTTCGGTCGCCATGTCCGCCAGTTTGTGTCCCACCGCTTGAAAACGATGCAGCGGACGGCCGAATTGCTCACGTTCCCCGGAGTGCTGCACCGCGAGGTCCAATGCCTTCTGGGCCAGCGACAACGACAATGCGGCAACGCTGATCCGCCCGCCGTCCAGCACTTCCAGGAATTGCCGCAGCCCGTTTCCTTCCTCGCCGATGAGATGGTCGTCGGACAGCCAGCAGCCGGTGAAGACCAATTCGCGCGTGTCCAATGAGTGCCAGCCGAGTTTCCGCAGTGGCTGGCCTTTGGCGTAACCGGGAGTGCCTTCCGGGACGAAGAACGTACCGAATCGTTTGCTGCCGCCGGAATTCTCGCCGGTCACCGCGAGTACGGTGACGCCGAGGCTCATTTCGGTACCTGCATTGCTGATGAACATCTTGGTACCGTCGAGCAGCCAGCCGCCGTCCGCGCGCCGGGCTCGCGTGCGGATTCCGGCAGCGTCCGAGCCCGCTGTCGGTTCCGTGAGGCCGAACGCGCCGATGGCTTCGCCGGTCGCAAGTGGACGGAGCCAGCGGTCTTTTTGTTCATGGGTACCGAAAGTGGCCAGCGGTAGCGTGGCAATGGTCGAGTGCGCATTCCACGCCGACGCCACGGACTGGTCCGCTGCCCCCAATTCCTCCATTGCGGCCACATAGGACACGAACCCGGCGTCGGCGCCACCGTAATCCTCCGGGACCAGCATGCCCATCAACCCGAGCTTGCCGAGATGGCGGAATACGTCGGCGGGGAAATGACAGCGTTCGGACCATTCGGCCGCGTACGGCGCAATCTCCTTCGCCGCGAAATCCCGGCAGAGCTGTTTCAGCGCAAGGGTTTCCTCGGGCAGGTCGAAATCCATCAGCGCTCCTTCGGGGTCAGGAGGATCTTGAGGTGCCGGCCGCGGTCGGCGGCCAGTTCGGCGAAGGCGTCGGGTCCGGCCGACAGTGGACGGATGCCGGTCAGCAGCGGCGACGGGTCGAGCCGTGCGGTGGCGATGAGGTCGAGCACCCGCGGGATGTCGAAGTTGTAGCCGAGCGAACCGGCCACCGTCCGCTCGAACGGGACGATCTGCGTGATCGGCAGGCTCGCGCTCGCGCCGCTGATCCCGCACAGCACTACCCGGCCGCCGCGCCGCACCGTGCGGACCGCCAGTTCCACCAGCTCAGGGCGCCCGGTCGCCTCCACCACCACGTCCGGTCCGACGCGCCCGGTGCGCAGGAAAACCTCGCGCCGCACGTCGGTGACCGCCGGGTCGTACACCTCGGTCGCGCCGATTTCCGCGGCCGTCCGCGCGCGGCCGGGTACCGGCTCGCTCACGTAGATCCCGGCCGCACCGGCGAGTTTCGCCGACAGCAACGCGGCCACGCCGATCGGACCGGCACCCAGCAGCAGGACGTGGTCACCCGGATGGACGTCGGCGCGGCGGATCGCGTGCAGGCCCACCGCGAGCGGCTCGGCGAGCGCGGCCATCTCGTCGGACACGCCGTCCGGGATCGGCACCAGACCCTCGGCCGGCACCGTGACGTGCGAGGCGAACGCGCCGTCCGCGGCCAGGCCGAGCGAACCGCCCTTCGCGCAGATGTGGTACTCGCCGCGGGTGCACCAGCGGCACTCGCCGCAGCGCAGGCACGGGTCCACCGCGACCCGGGTACCCACGGCGACGCCCGGCACCGGCGACCCGAGCGCGGTGACCGTGCCGCTGAACTCATGGCCGAGCGTGACGGGTGGGGTCACGCCGGTCAACGGATGGGGCGCGGTGCGGATGAGGTTCGGGCCGTGCGTGTACTCGTGCAGGTCGGTGCCGCAGATCCCGCAGCAGGACACCGCAACCACCGCCTGACCTGGTCCCGGGGCGGCCGGCTCCGGGATCTCGTCGAGGCTCAGCTGCCCTTGCGCGTGCCAGCGGAGCGCGTGCACGCCGACCACCTCCGAACGGGAGTTGTTTTTTCGAACAGTCGGTACAAGAATCGTGGTTCCCGGCGCGATGTCAAGGGGCCGGGCGGAAAACCCGTGAACGGCAACGGCAGGAGCGTGATGACTTCCACCCGGGTGAGCGACATGGCGGCGCTCGCGGCGATGTACCGGCGGATGCGGCTGATCCGGCAGTTCGAGGACCGCGCGGCGCGGCTGTACCGCAACAACGAGATCCCCGGCTTCCTTCATCTTTCGATCGGGCAGGAGGCCACGGCGGTGGGTGCGTGCCACCCGCTCGGTGACCACGACGTGGTCACGTCCACCCATCGCGGGCACGGGCATTGCATTGCCAAAGGCCTCGACGTCACCGGGATGTTCGCCGAGCTGATGGGCCGCGAGACGGGTACCTGCCGTGGTCGCGGCGGGTCCATGCACATCGCCGACCCGCGGCGCGGCGTGTTCGGAGCGAACGGGATCGTGGCGGCCGGGCTGCCGATTGCGGTGGGCGCGGGTACGGCGGCGCAGCTGCGCGGCGACGGCGGCGTGGTGCTCGCGTTCTTCGGCGACGGCGCGGTGGCCCAGGGCATGTTCCACGAGGCGGCGAACCTCGCGTCAGTGTGGCGGCTGCCGGTGATCTTCTTCTGTGAGAACAACAAATACGCCGAGTTCTCGCCGATCGCCACCCAGACGCGCGCGTCGCTGGCCGACCGCGCGCCGGGTTACGCGATGGACTACCACAAGGTCGACGGCAACGACGTCGAAGCGGTCGCGGGTGTGGTCGGCGACCTCGTGCGGGATCTGCGCGCGGGCGGCGGCCCGGTGCTGGTGGAGGCGGAAACCTACCGCTGGCACGGGCATTACGAGGGCGACCCGGAGCGGTACCGCGATCCGGCGGAGCTCGCCGAGTGGAAAGCGCGCGACCCGCTGGTCGCCACGGCGCAACGGCTGCGTGACCAGGGCATCGACGTCGAGGAGATCGACGCTTCGGTGGCCGCCGAGATCGCCGAGGCGGTCGACCAGGCGCGGGCAGCGCCGGAACCGTCGCCGGACACGCTGCACCATTTCGTGGGCGTCCCGCGCGAGCCGGCGCCGGAACCACCGGAAGCGACCGGCGAGGTGTTCCGGACCATGGACGCCGTCCGCAATGCCCTGGACCACGAGCTGACCAGCGACGATGCGGTGTTCCTGGCGGGTATCGACGTCGGCGAGGGCGGCAACGTCTTCGGCCTCACGCGCGGGCTCGCCGCGAAGTTCCCCGGCCGCGTACGCGACACGCCGATCTCGGAGAGCGCGATCATGGGCGCCGGGGTGGGCGCGGCGATGGCCGGGATGCGGCCGGTCGTGGAGCTGATGTACTTCGATTTCGTGGGTGTCTGCCTTGATCAGCTCATGAATCAGGCGGCGAAGCTGCGGTTCATGACGGGTGGCGGGGTGAGCCTGCCGCTGGTGGTACGCACGCAGTTCGGCGCGGGGAAGTCGTCGGGCAGCCAGCATTCGCAGAGCCTGGAGGCGCTGCTGGCGCACATCCCGGGCCTCACGGTGGTGATGCCGTCGACGCCCGCGGACACCTACGGCCTGCTGCGCGCCGCCATCCGCGACCCGAATCCGGTGGTGTTCATCGAAAATCGGTTGCTGTACGGGCGGAAGGGCCCGCAACCGCCACCGGAACACCTGGTACCGCTGGGAAAGGCAGCGATCCGCCGCGCCGGGACGGACGTCACGCTGGTGTCGTACTCGAAGCTGGTACACGACTGCGCCGACGTCGCTGAGCAGCTGGCGGCGGAGGGGATCAGCGTGGAGGTGATCGACCTGCGCACGATCGCCCCGCTGGACACCGAGACGGTGCTGCGCTCACTGGCGAAAACGGGCCGTCTGGTGGTGGCCCACCAGGCAGTCGGCGCATTCGGCGTGGGCGCGGAACTGGCAGCGGTGGCGGCGCGGGAGGGTTTCTGGACCCTGGATGCGCCGGTGCTGCGCGTGGGTGCGGAAAGTACTCCGGCACCGTATGCGCCGTCGCTGGAACGGGTGTGGTTGCCGTCTCAGGAGCGCATTGCGGCGGCGGTCCGGGAGGCGATGGGCTGAATAGACCGCCTGGTCACGCCGGAGTAGCTGCCCGGAATTTCGCCACCCGTTCCTCCAGATCCGCCACGTCGTACCCCGGGCTGCAGAAGCCCGAGATCAGCGTCGCGCAGTACTCGCGGGACAGGAACGCCGCGTCCCACGGGCCGTCTGCGCGCGCCCACTGGTACGTGTGGTTGTGCAGGTTCAGGAACTGCAGCATCGCCAGCCGCGGGTCCAGCGTGCGGAACGCGCCCGACTCCATCGCCGCCACCAGCAGGTCCAGCACGATCCGCTCGAACTCCCGCCGCTGGCGCAGCAGCCGGGCCCGGTTGGCGCCGCGCAGGTGGCGGTAGTCGTGCTCGTACACCCAGATGTGGTCGAGCCGTTCGAGGATGTTGTCGAGCAGGGTTTCCGACAGCAGCCGCAGCCGCAGTACCGGTTCCTCGTCCAGCGCGGCGATCCGGCGGGCGGACTGCAGGAGCGGCCGCAACACCCGGTCCTGGATCTCGACCAGCAGGTTTTCCTTCGACCCGATGTAGTAGTACAGCGCACCCTTCGCGAGCCCCGCGACCTGGCCGATCTCGGCGATCCCGGTGGCGGCGTAGCCCTGTTTGGCGAACAAAGCCGCGGCCTGGTCGATGATCTCCTGGCGTTTGACCTCGTAGCCGGGTCCGTGTCCCGGTGGTCTCGGCATTCTTCCCCTCCCGGCAGTCGCCTCACTCTAAGCCGGACGTCCGAAGCGCGCCCTGCCCGGTCCGTCACGCAGGAACGACGCCATCCCCTCGGCGCGGTCGGCGGTGGCGAACAGCCCGGCGATCAGCGACCGTTCCAGCGCCAGCCCGGCTGCGATCGGGGCGTCGATCCCGTGGTCGACGGCCTCTTTCACGGCCTGGAGCGCGAACCGCGGCCCAGCCGCCAGGTCGCGCGCGTACTCCAGCGCGGCGGCGTACGGGTCGTCGGCGAGCCGGTCGACGAGACCGAGCGTAAGCGCCTCGTCGGCAGGTACCCGGCGGCCGGTCATCAGCAGCTCCTTGGTGCGGGACGGCCCGATCAGCCGCGCCATCCGCTGGGTACCACCCGAACCGGGGATGATGCCGAGCAGCACCTCGGGCTGGCCGAGCACCGCGTCCGGCGCCGCGATCCGATGGTCGGCGGTGAGCGCCAGCTCCATCCCGCCGCCCAGCGCGTACCCGGTGATCGCGGCGACCACCGGCATCGGCAATTCGGCGAACCGGGTGAATGTCTGCTGCAGTGCGCGGTTCCAGTTCGCGACCTCCTCGAAGCCGAAACCGGCCAGCTGCTTGATGTCCGCACCGGCGGCGAAACAGCGGGGTCCGCCGTACAGCACCACCGCGTGCACGTCGGCGGAATCCGCCAGCCGGGCGGCGGTTTCGGCCAGCGCACGGCGCATTTCCGTGTCGAAGGCATTCAGCGGGGGATGGGTCAGCGTCACCGTGGCGACGTGGCCGGAGGTCTCGACGTGGACTCGTTCTGTCATCGCGGTGGCTCCCTCACCTCACCCGGTCCGGGCTTGTCAGGCCGCTGCCGGAGTCCTACAGTGCTTCCCATCACGGTTTCTTAGACCGATTGGTACACGAAACTCGGCCTCGGCACAACACACCGGAGTGATGGCCATGGATGCAGTCGGATCACCTGTCCCGCAAGGGCTTTCGGTCGATCGGGACGAGGTCACCGCGGACGAGCTGGCCGCCCTCGGCGTCGATCTCGCGCGGGACTTCCCCGGTTCCACCGCGGCGGACTTCCGCCGCTACCCGGTGCTTTCCGAAGGTGGCTGGTACACCGTCGTGAAGCACCTCGGCACGCTGAAATCGGTCCACCGCGAGCCGGGGCCGTTGCTCGGCCCGATCGTGCTCACCTCCGACGGCCTCGACGTCGGCTGACTCTCGAAGAAAGGCGGTAGTCCCATGATCGGAGTGGACGTCGGCGGCACGTTCACGGACGTCGTGGCGATCGAAGACGGGCAGATCAAAACCGTCAAGGTCGCCACGGACGTGCGCACCACCGAACGCGCGGTGCTGCGCGGCGCCGAGGAGGTCGGCGTGGCCGGCTCCGCGGTGTTCAACCACGCCAGCACGCACGGGCTCAACGCCATCATCACCCGGCGGCTGCCCAAGATCGCGTTCCTCACCACGCTCGGGCACCGCGACATCCTCGACGTCGGACGCACCTGGCGGCCGGTCGAGGGCCTCACGAACCCGGCGTGGCGGCGCTCGTACGGCGACGCCAACCGGCCACTCGTCCCGCGGTACCTGCGGCGCGGCATCCGCGAACGGCTCACCGCCGACGGCGGCGTGCTGATCCAGCTCGACGAGGACCACGCGCGCGAGGAGCTGCGGATCCTGCGCGGCTGCGGGGTCGAGGGCGTGGCGATCTGCCTGCTCAACGCGTATGTCAACGACCATCACGAGGAGCGGCTGCGGCAGCTCGCGCACGAGGAGCTCGGCGACGTGCCGGTGTCGATCTCGAGCGAGGTTTCGCCGCTGGCCAAGGAATTCGCCCGCGCGTCCACCACGGTCATCGACGTGTTCATGCGGCTCACCTACGACGCGTACACCCGCCGTCTCGACGACGGCCTGCGCGAGCTGGGCTTCGCGGGTGACCTGAATTTCGCCGACTGCGCGGCCCAGCTGGTGCGTTCGGACGTCGCGATGGAACACCCGTTCCGCATCGTGTTCGCCGGTCCGGCGGCCGGAACCGTGTCCAGCGCGCATTTCGGGGGCCTGATCGGTGCCGGGAACCTGCTGTGCGCGGACGTCGGCGGCACGTCGTGCGACATCAGCATGGTCACCGACGGCAAGCCGTTCGTGAACACCACGTTCGAGCTGGAGCACGACCTCATCGTGAACGCACTGTCCAATGAGGTCTCCAGCATCGGCGCGGGCGGCGGCAGCCTCATCACGATCAGCCCGGCGGGCGAGCTGAAGGTGGGTCCGGGCAGCGCGGGCGCCGACCCCGGCCCGGCCTGCTACGGCCTCGGCGGCACCCAGCCGACCACCACCGACACGTGCCTGCTGATGGGCGTCATCGACCCGGACGGGTTCGCCGGCGGCCGGATGAAGCTCGACCCGGACCTGTCGCGGCAGGCGTTCGACGCGCTCGATTCCAAGCTGTCGTTCGACCAGCGGGTGAGCTACGCGTTCAACATCGGCATCAACAACATTGCCGAAGGCGTGGTCAACATCGCCATCCAGCACGGCGTCGACCCGCGGGACTACAGCCTGGTCGCATACGGTGCAGCCGGGCCGATGCTGCTGCCTGCGGTGCTGGACCTGGTGCACGCGGCCGAGGTGATCGTGCCGCCGCATCCGGGCCTGTTCTCCGCGCTCGGCCTGGTCAGCTCGGATCTGGTGTATGCCGACAGCCGCAGTGCGTACACGCTGCTCACCGCCGAGGCGGCCGAGCAGATCGACAAGGTGTATCACTCGATGGAGGAACGGCTGCGCGAAAGGCTGCAGGAGAAGGACCGCGACAACGTCACGTTCGTCCGCAGCTTCGACGGGCGGCTTGCCGGGCAGACCTGGGAAACGCCGTTCATCGGGGTGCCCGACGGCGAGATCGACGCGGACGCGGTGGCGCAGATGGTCGCCAACTTCCATGAGGCGTACGCGGAACGGTCCGGGAACAAGTTCGAAGCGTTGCCGGTGCAGGGGGTCACGTATCGCGTGCAGGCGGTGGCTCAGGCGGACAAGGTCGAATATCCGCAATTGCCTGCGCGGACCGCGGGCTCGTCGCTCGAACCGACGCGCACGCTGCAGATCCGGTACCTCACCGATGACGTGCTCGAGGCCGGGGAGTACCAGCGTGCCGACCTGCGCGCGGGTGACCAGGTTCCGGGTCCGGCGGTGATCCGGGAACCGCTGTCCACCACGTTCCTTGTCCCGGGTCAGGTGGCGACCGTCGGGACCTATGGCGAGCTGCGGATCCGGAAGGCGGGAAACCGATGACTTCACTGAAGGACCTCGACGACGCCCAGTTCGAGGAACGGTACGGCGCGGACCGGTTCACCGCGTCGGTGCTGTCGAGCCGGATGCGGTACATCGTGCAGCACATGTGTACCGGGCTGCTGAACAATGCGTTTTCGCTGATCCTGCGGGACTGGTACGACTTCGCCGCGACGATTTCCGGTCCGCCGGAACAGAATTACCCGATGTCGTCGGTGAGCAACAGTCTCGCAATGTTCCTCGGGACCATGTCCGAGGCGGTGCGCAATACCGTCGAGGAATACGGCCCGGAGAATCTGCGGCCCGGTGATGTGGTGATCTGCAATGACCCGTACCGCGCGGGAAACCACGTCAACGACATCTGCTTCATCCGGCCGGTTTTCCACGACGGCAAGCTGATCTCGTTCGTCACGTTGCGCGCACACCAGCTCGACATGGGTGGGGTGGTGCCCGCCGGATTCAGCGGTACCAAGCGGAATGTGTACGAAAACGGCTTGGTGATTGCGCCGATGCTGCTGTACCGGGACAACAAGCCGGTGCGGTCGGCGTTCAATCTGATCTTCGACAACGCGCGGTTCTGTGCCCTGCTGCTGCCGGACATCAAGACGATCTACCAGAACCTGCTGCTGGGTGAGCAGTTGATCATGGAAAGCGTGCAGCGGTACGGCGTGGACGCGTATCTGGGCGCGATCCGGTATTCCACGGACGTGTCGGCGGAATCGATGCGCAGCGCGCTCGCCGAGCTGCCGGACGGCGTTTATGAGGCAGCGGAAGGCATTGACTGCGACGGGGTCGACGATTCGGTCGAGTATCGGATCCGGTTGAAGATCACGAAGGCCGAAGACCGGATGGAGCTCGACTTCAGTGGTACTTCACCGCAGGCTCGGACCAGTATCAATGCGGGGATTCTCGATACCAAGACCGCGGTCGGGGTGGCGTTGAAGTTCCTGATCGACCCGGCGACGCCGTTCACGTCGGGGGCGTATCGGCCGATCGATATCGTCCTTCCGGCGGGTACCTTCATCAGCGCGACTCCACCGGATGGCGCGGTGTTCCTGTATTGGGAAAGTACCGGTCCGGTGTTGCTGGCGGTATTCCGGGCACTGGAGAAAGCGTTGGGACGCAAGGCTGTCGGCGGGGATTACGGGTCGCTGAACATCCACAATGCCAACGGAGTATTGGCCGACGGGACCCCATGGGTCACCACTGCGCAATGCGGCGGTGAGCACGGTCCTTGGGGTGCCACGGAAGCCGGTGACGCAGATAGCTATTCCGTGGTGTATCAGGCGAACAACCTGGACCCGGCGACGGAGGCGATCGAATCCGAGCTACCGGCTGTGGTATTGCGCAAGGAATATGCGCCGGACAGCGCGGGTGCGGGTACGAACCGCGGTGGTGCCGCAGTCCTGAAGGACACGCTGTATCTCACTGAAGCGGAGCATTGGTCGAGCCCGTTGCACACCAAAACCGCCAGTGGGGTCGGCGTGTACGGCGGACATTCCGGCGCGCTCGGCGCAACGTGGGTGTTCCATTCCGACTACAAGAATGTGCCGCGCGACAAGGATCTCATCAGCACTGACGCGAGTGTGTACGCCGGAGCGACGCCGGTGGCCGGAATGCTCGACCCGGCGGCGAAAACCGTCGACCCGGATGGCGAGTATTTCTACTTCGCCAGCACGCCGGTGTGGCACACCAAGCCGAATGCGGTCTTCCGTTACCTCACGAATGGTGGCGGTGGCTGGGGTTCGCCGCTGGAGCGTTCGCCGGAACGGGTGTGCCGGGATGTGCGGGATGAATACGTGACGATCGACGGTGCGTACCGCGATTACGGTGTGGTGATCACCGGGGATCCGCACGGCGATCCGGAAAACCTGGTGATCGACTACGAAGCCACCACGAAGCGCCGAGCCGAGCTGGCCGCGCAGTAGGGAGGAAAACTGTGTCGCAGAACGGGTCCGATGCCGAGCAGCTGAATACGCTGCGGGAACGGTTCATCGCCGAACGCGGGTACTGGAACACGTTTTGGGAAGGGCTGCTGAGCCTCGACCCGGAGTTCTTCGACGCGTACCTGAACTTCTCCGCGGTACCGTGGCGCAACGGCGTGCTGGAACCGAAGGTGAAGGAATTGATCTACACCGCGATCGACGCGTCCACCACGCATTTGTACGAACCCGGGCTGCGTCAGCACATTCGCAATGCGCTCGGGTACGGCGCCACGAAGGAGGAGATCATGGAGGTGCTGGAGCTCACGAGCGTGCTCGGGATCCACACCTGCACCCTCGGCGTCCCCGTACTGATGGAGGAACTGGCCGCGCACGAGCAGAAGACGGCGTGACGGCCGGGGTCCTCGACCCGCGCGGTCCGGCGTCGCTTCGGGGAGCCCGGGCGGTGGTGACCGGCGCCGCGCGGGGGATCGGCGCCCGGATCGCGGTGGAGTTGGCCCTGTCCGGCGCGCACGTCACGGCGCTGGACGCACGGGACCCGGCGGAGACGGTCGCGGAGATCACGGAGGCCGGTGGTACTGCCGCCGGCCTCTGGGTCGACGTCACCGATCGTGCCGCGGTTGCGGCTGCGATGGCGACGGCGGGTCCTCGGCTGGATGCTTTGGTTACGTGTGCGGCGATTTACGGTTCGACGGCTTCGCTGGCCTCGTTGCCGGAGTCCGAAGTGGACGATGTGCTGGGCGTGAACGTCAAGGGCACGTTGTGGTGTATCGACGGCGCGCTGCCGTTCCTGCGTGGGCACGATTCGCGCGTGGTGTGTATCGGGTCGGTGGCGGGCAAGGTCGGTGGGGTGCTGGCCGGGCCGCATTATGTGGCCAGCAAAGGTGCGGTGCACGCGATCGTGAAATGGCTGGCGAAAACCGAGGCAGCCAATGGCGTGCTGGCGAATGCGGTCGCGCCCGGTGTGGTGGATACGGAAATGGTGCGTGGCAAAGGGTATTCCGCCGACTACAATCCGCTCGGACGGCTGGCGCGGCCGGAGGAGATCGCGCGGGTGGCCGCGTTTCTGGCCTCGCCCGCGGCGAGTTACGTGACGGGTGCGGTGGTGGACGTCAACGGGGGCTACGCAATGGGCTGAGGCCCGGCGGAAGGAGTTCCACAGTGGACAATTCAGGATGTGCGGTGGTGACCGGCGCCGGGTCCGGCATCGGCCGGGCGTGCGCGCTGCGGCTCGCCGAGACCGGCCTGTCGATCGCTGCGCTCGACGCTGACGCTGCGGCGGCCGAGCGTACCGCGAAGGAGGTCGGCGGAGCTGCGTTCGCGGTGGATGTCACGGATGAGAACGCGGTCGCCTCGGCAGTTGCCGTTGCGGACAGTCTTTTCGGGTCACCTAAGGTACTTGTGAACGCGGCCGGAATCATCATCCGCAAGAAGCTGCTGGACTCCACTGTGGACGAATGGCGGCGGGTGGTGGACGTGAATCTCACGGGTTATTTCGTTTTGCTGAAGCAGGTGATCCCGCGGATGGCGGCGGGCGGCGGCGGGTCGATCGTGCAGATCGCGTCGATTGCCGGGCACACCGGGTACGGATTCTCTTCCTACACTGCGGCAAAAGGCGGAGTATTGGCGTTGACCCGGCAGCTGGCCGCGGAACTGGCCGTGGACGGGATCCGGATCAACTCGGTGAGCCCCGGAGTGGTCCACAGTGGATTGAACAGGGATACGCTGTCTCATGAGAACATCCGTTCGGCCACGGTGGCCAACACGCCGCTCGGCCGGATCGGCGAACCGGACGACATCGCCCGCGTCGTCGCATTCCTCGCCGGACCGGGGGCGGATTACGTGACCGGCACCGACCTGGTGGCCGACGGAGGAATGATCAGCACCATCCATTGGGGTGCAGCCGGGGGCGAGCTGCACAGTTTTCACGCGCAGGAGCGGTGAATGTCGAATTTCGCCACCATTCTCGACCACCACGCGGGCCGGGATCCCGATCGGGTCGTGCTCCGGCAAGGCTCTCTGACCAGGACCAATCGCTCGTTGCTCACCCGGGTCGACGCGCTCGCCGCGGGGCTGGAGTCACTCGGGGTCGGCCGCGGGGACGTGGTCGCGCTGCTGCTGTACAACCACCTCGAATTCCTCGAAGCGGTATTCGCGATCAACCGCGTGGGAGCGGCCTTCCTGCCGCTGAACTACCGGCTTTCACCCGAGGAATGGCGGTACATTCTCGATCATTCCGGTGCCGTCGGGCTGCTGACCGAAGCGGAGTTCCGCCCGGAAACCGACGGAATCGCTTTGCCTGCATTGAAACACCGGCTGCTGCTCGGTGGCACTGCTCCTGGCTGGACGGAATATGCCGACCTGCTCACCGCGCACCACGGTAGCTCGGTGGTCCCCACGGAAATGGCGCCGGACGATCTGCAACGGCTCATGTACACCTCCGGCACCACTTCGCGGCCGAAAGGCGTGCGGATCACTCACGGCAATGTGGCTTGGAAAAACCTGGGCCACATCGTCGAATTCGGGCTCACTGCCGCGGATACGACGTTGATCTGCGGCCCGCTGTACCACGTCGGCGGATTCGACCTGCCAGGCATCGGGACCCTGCATGCGGGCGGGGCGCTGACGATACTGCGAAAATTCGACGCGGCCCAGGTCGTCGACGTGATCGAACGCGAACGGCCGACGAATGTGTGGCTGGCGCCGTCGATGATGAATGCGGTGCTGCAACTGCCGGACATCGCAGACCGGGACACGTCGTCGATCCGGTTCATCATCGGTGGTGGTGAGAAAATGCCGGTACCGTTGGTGGAGAAGATCCGCCGGGCGTTTCCGAATGCGTGGTTCTCCGATGCTTATGGCTTGACGGAAACCGTTTCCGGAGACACGTTCAACGATGCCGGGCACATGCTGTCGAAGATCGGCTCGGTCGGGCGGCCGGTGGTGCATCTGGACGTCCGGATCGTCGACGAGTCGGGTGCGCCGGTACCCGCCGGTGCCTTGGGGGAAATCGCTTTGCGCGGGCCGAAAGTGAGTGCCGGGTATTGGCGTGACGAGGAAGCGACGGCTCGGGCCTTTCGGGATGGATGGTTCCACACCGGTGACGTCGGACGGCTTGACGAGGACGGCTATCTGTACGTCGAGGACCGTAAGAAGGACATGATTGTGTCCGGCGGGGAAAACATTGCGACGCCCGAGGTGGAGCGGGTGTTGTACGAGCATCCGGACGTCGTGGAAGCGGCGGTGGTGGGAATGGGACATCCGCGATGGGGTGAAGTCCCGCAAGCGTTTGTGGTTTTGCGCCCAGGGTGCTCTGCTGATCGGGATGCGCTGCTTGCGTTTTGCCGGGAACGATTGGCAAAGTTCAAAGTCCCCGCTGATTTGGTGTTCCTCCCCGAATTGCCGCGGACGCCGTCCGGAAAGGTACTGAAGCGGAGCCTGCGCGGATGAGTTTCGACCTGACCGGCCGGGTCGCGTGGGTCACCGGCGCAAGCAAAGGCCTAGGCCGCGCGATCGCAGTTGCGTTGGCGGACGCGGGCGCCACCGTCGCCGTGACGTCACGAACGCAAGCGGATTTGCATGGCGACATGGTCCTCCCCGGCTCAGTGGCCGACCCGGCGTTCGCCGACTCGGCAGTCGCACAGATCGTCGCGAAGTACGGACGTCTCGACGTCACCGTGACCGCAGCCGGCATCAGCCCGACATTCCACCGCACCGAACACGCCGACGACGCCACCTGGACACAAGTATTGGCCGTCAACCTTTCCGGTACCTACTACTGCGCCCGCGCCGCCGGACGGCAAATGCTGAAGCAGGGCAACGGTTCCATCATCACAGTTTCGTCCGTGCACGCGCGCTCGGGTTTCGACCGGATCGCCGCTTACGCCGCGAGCAAGGGCGGAGTGGAGGCGCTGAGCCGGGTATTGGCGGTGGAATGGGCCGACCGCGGGGTGCGGGTCAATGTGCTTGCGCCGGGCTACTTTCACACTGAACTTTCCGAAGGTTTGGTGCAGAGCAAGTGGTCTGAGCGAATCGTCGCGCGAATCCCCCAGCGCCGAGTGGCAACGCCGCCGGAATTGGGCGGTGCCGCGGTGTATCTGGCCTCGGACGCATCGGCTTACACGACGGGAAGCACTCTCACTGTTGACGGCGGGTGGACGGCTTAGAGTCCAGCTGTGCTGGGCTGTGCGAGCGATTGCGCGGCGATGATCTCGGCGGCGCACCGGGTGACCTGCTATCGCCGCCGCATTTCTCCGTCGCCGGGCCTGCTTCTATGCGTTACCTGAGCTCGCTACGTGCGCCCTGCTCTGCCGTGCCGTGTCCTGCCTTGCGCTGCCGTGCCGTGTCCTGCCGCGCCGCGCCGCGCCGTGCCCTGCCCTGCGCTGCCGCGCTTGTGCCCGGCCGTGCCCTGCCGTGCACGGCCCTGCCCTGCGCGGCTCACCGAACCCCAGTAGCTGGGCGGATTTGGCCGATGTAACGCCCCGCCTTCTGCGATGGGGAGCCGGATTCCTAGGCGATATCGCACTTTCGGCTCCGTACGGTGAGCTCGTGTTCTCGGGTGAGTGATCGAGGTAGACCGGTTCAGGTGATGCGACGTCGAACACGCGTTCGATACCTTGGTGGTGTGTCCCCGTCAACGACTCTCCCGGCCTGGCAGCTGTCCGACCGCGAGCTCACCGAACAAGTCCTGTCCA
>NZ_JNYZ01000003.1 GCF_000717335.1 Amycolatopsis jejuensis | reverse complement strand
GGGTTTTTTGTGGATGGGGTGGATCCGGAGTTTCGGTCGGCGTTGGAGGCTGCGGTGGGGGTGTTGACGGAGGCGGGCATGGTGCGTACGTCGGTGGAGCTGCCGATGATCGAACAAGCCCAGACCGCACATTCGGTGCTGGTACTGGCGGAGTCCTACTCCGTGCACGAAGACTTGTACCGCGCCCGGAGCGAGCAATACGGTCCGAGCGCGCGCCAGCGGGTCGCCCTGGGCAGCACCGTGCCCGCGTCGGCGTACCTGCAGGCCGCACGGGTACGCAAGGTATTCCAGGACGAGTTCCGCAAAGCCATGGACGGCACGGACGTCCTCGTCACCCTCACGTCCCCCGCCCCGCCCCCGCGCTTCGGTGAGCAGCCCGCCCACCAATTCGGCGCCCGGCACATGGCCAAGGCAGGCAACCGATTCACCCGGATGGCAAACCTCCTCGGCGCCCCGGCGGTGTCGATTCCCTGTGGTTTCACCAGTTCCGGCCTGCCGATCGGACTCCAGATCATCGGCCGCCCCGGCGAGGACACCACCGTGCTGACCGTCGCCAATGCCTATCAGCAGCGCACCAGCTGGCACACCCAAGCTCCACCTGCCGCGGAAACCACCACTGTCGGCTAAGCGGCCCCGGGTACGTCGCGATTGGTGTTGGCCAAGGGATCCCGGGGTGCGTCCCACATGGGTCTCGGCTAAGCGGTCCCGAGGTGCGTCCCGATTGGTGTTGGCCAAGCGGCCCCGCGCCTGTCCCGATTGGTGTCGGCCAAGCGGCCCGGCGCCTGTCGCGATTGGTGTTGACCAAGCAGCCCCGCGCCCGTCCCGATTGGTATCGGCCAAGCGGCCCCGCGCCTGTCCCGCATGGGTGCAGCCCCGCGCCCGTCCCCATCACTGTCGGCCAACGGCCCGCCGTCCGTCCCCGATGACTGTCGGCTACCAGCCCGCCCGTCCCCACCGAGGCCGGTCCCGCCCCCCGCGACCTCCCAGCCAACCCGCCCCCCGCTCTCCAACCCTGGACGCACCCCCGCCACCCTTGCTAAAATAGCATTTGATCAAATCCACTAATATCGGATCGGACTGCGATGGTGGAGTACCCGAGGTTCCGGGCGGCGGCAGTCCAGGCCGCACCCGTATACCTGGATTCCGCTGCGACCGTCGCCAAAGCATGCGATCTCATCACCACCGCAGCCAACGAGGGTGCGGAACTCGTAGCCTTCCCCGAGGTGTTCGTCCCCGGTTATCCCTACTGGAACTGGACGATGTCACCCCTGCAGGGCAGCCCGTGGTTCGAGCGGCTCGCCGAGGCCGCGATCGACATCCCCGGTCCGGAGGTCGACCAGCTCCGGGCAGCCGCGCGGCGCACCGGAACCGTCGTGGTGATCGGCGTCAACGAGCGGGACCCGTTTTCGCTGGGGACGCTGTACAACAGCGTGGTCTTCATCGGTTCGGACGGCGCCCTGCTCGGCGTGCATCGCAAGCTGGTGCCGACCTGGGCGGAGAAGCTCACCTGGGCCGGGGGTGACGGGCAGTCACTGCGGGTCCACGACACCCCGCTCGGCCGGATCGGCGCGCTCGCGTGCGGGGAGAACACGAACACGCTGGCCCGGTTCGCCCTGCTGGCGCAGGGAGAGACGGTGCACGTCGCGAACTACATCGCGCTGCCCGTCGCGCCTGCCGACTACGACATGGTCGAGGCCATCAAGGTCCGCTCGGCGGCACATTCGTTCGAGGGCAAGATCTTCTCCGTGGTCTCCTGTGCGGCGATCAGCCAGGAGATCGTCGACGCGGTCGCGCACGACGACGCGTCCCGGGAGTTGCTGCAGCGCAAGCACAGTGCCTTCAGCGGCATTTTCGGTCCGGACGGGCGCCTGCTCACCGAACCGCTGATCGACGACGAGGGCATCGTCTACGCCGAGATCGACCTGCGCCGCTGCGTCCAGCCCAAGCAGATGCACGACATCATCGGCCACTACAACCGGTTCGACGTCTTCCAGCTGCACGTCGATCGGCGGCCTCGTAGCGGGGTCGTCTTCACCGATGACACACCTCGTCCCTGACCACCGAGGAGTCACCATGCGGTTCGCCACTTTCAGCCCGGCTGCCGGGCAGCCCCCACGGCTCGGCCTCGTCGTCGACGGCACCGTCGTCGACGTGCGAGCAGCGCTGGGTGGCACGGTGCCCGGTGACCTGCGCACCCTCATCGAGGCCGGGCCGGACGTTCTCGGCGCAGTCCGCGAGGCCGTGGACAACCGCACTTCGTGGCCGGAGGGCACGTCTTACCCGTGGGACGACGTGCAGGTACACGCTCCGCTGCGTCCGGGCAAGGTGATCGGCGTCGGACTGAACTACGTCGAGCACGTGGAGGAGTCGAGCCGCACGCTGGACACCGCCAAGGAGCTGCCGTCCCGCCCGGTGCTGTTCAGCAAACCGGGCACCGCGGTCGTCGGCCCTGGACAACCGATCCGCCACGACGCCCGGCTGACCAAGCATCTGGACTGGGAATGCGAACTCGCGGTCGTCATCGGCCGCACCGCACACGGAGTCCGGGCGGAGGACGCGTACCGGTATGTCTTCGGCTACACGATCCTGAACGACATCAGCGCCCGCGACCAGCGCCGCTCGGGCCAGTGGTTCTTCTCGAAAGGCCAGGACAGCTACGCCCCGATGGGCCCGGTGGTGGTGACCGCGGACGAACTCGCCGACCCGCACGCGCTGGAGCTGACCCTGTCCGTCAACGGCGAGCAGAAGCAGAACGGCAACAGCAAGCACATGCTTTTCCCGATCCCGGCGCTCATCGAGGACATCACCTCCGGGGTCACTCTCGAACCGGGCGACGTGATTTCCACCGGCTCGCCGCAGGGAGTCGGCGCCGCGCAGGATCCGCCGCAGTTCCTGCAGCCGGGAGACGTCGTGGAGGCACGGATCCAAGGCATCGGAGTGCTGACCAACCCGGTCGTGGCGGTATGACGACGACCGCGCGGCCGCACCGGATCGGGCTCATCGTCCCCAGCTCCAACGTCACCATGGAGACGGAAATCCCGGCAATGCTCCGGGCAAGGGACGAGATCGAACCCGAGCGGTTCACCTTCCACTCCTCCCGCATGCGGATGCAGTCGGTGACCGCGGAAGAGCTGGCGGCCATGGACGACGAGTCGGGCCGGTGTGCCGTGGAGCTGTCGCCGGAAACGGGGCCGAGCAGGTGGCCGGCTACCTCGGCAACGAGGGCTACGAGGTGACCGGCCACATCGCACTCGGGATCCCCGACAACCTCGAGGTCGGCAACCGCGATCCGATGGCGCTCGACACCATCGTCGACCAGCTCGATCACCGCCGGGCCGACGTCGTCATCCTGTCGGCCTGCGTCCAGATGCCCTCCCTCGCGGCGATCCCGGTGGTGCAAGAGCGGATCGGCAAGCCCGTAGTGTCCGCAGCGGTCGCCACCACCTACGAGGTCCTCAAGGCACTCGATCTGAAGCCGGTGGTGCCCGGCGCCGGAGAGTTGCTGAGCGGAAGGTACCGATGAACACTCCCAAACTCCGTGCCCCCGCGCGGACCACGACCGCCGGCCAGGCCTACAACGCCATCCTCGCCGCGATCCTCGACGGCTCGATCCCGGCCGGGGCACCGCTGCCGCTGCAAGGGCTGGCCGCCGATCTCGGGATGAGCATGATGCCCGTGCGCGAAGCCATCCGCCAGCTGGAGGCGATCGGCATCCTCGAGGTGGAACCGCATCGCGGGGCCCGGGTCCGCGCCATGACCGAGGACGACCTCATCGACACCTACCTCACCCGCATCGTGCTCGAGGGGGCGCTGGTACGCCAAGCCGCCGAGCGGTTCGACGAGCAGGCCGCGCGCAAGGCCCGCGACGCCCTCGACGCGCAGCAACGCGCCCTGCGCCTCGGCGACCAAGCCGCGGCCCGGAAAGCGCACGAGGACTTCCACTTCACCGTCTACCGGGCCGCCGGGTCGAACTGGCTGTTCCGTTCGATCGGCCCCACCTGGCACAACAGCGAGCGCTACCGCGCCGCCTCGCTGGCCGACGCCGCGGAGGTCAAGATCCGCCGCCGCGAGCACGAGCTGATCCTCCGGCACTGTGTGGACCACCAGCCCGCGGAAGCCGTCAACGCATTGCAGGCGCACCTGCTCACCACGGTCGAAAGCGTGAACGCCGAAGCCGCCGCCCGCCTCACCGAACGACTGGACCGGACCGAAGGAGCGACATGACCGCAAACGACGACATGCTCGGCCGGGCACGGGTACGCGACACCGACGAGCTGCTGGCCTACTACCAGCGTCTCGAAGAGCTGGACGCCGGGGCACTGTGGACGATCGCGAACAAGATCGAACCCTGGTCCCCCAAACCGCAGTCGATCCCCATGCACTGGCGCTACCAGGACCTTCGCCCGCTCGTGCTCGAAGCCCTCGGCCTCGTCAAGGGCGACGACGCCGGCCGCCGCGTCGTGGCGCTGTACAACCCCGAACGCCGGGACATCGCGGCCACCGTCGGGCTGCTCTACACCGGCCTGCAGGTCATGGCCCCCGGCGAGTCGATGACCGCCCACCGGCACCAGGCCGCCGCCCTGCGGTTCGTCCTCGAAGGCACCGGCGCCTGGACCATTGTGGACGGACAGAAACTGAAGGTCGGCCCACGCGACTTCGCGATCACCCCGAACTGGACCTGGCACGAGCACGGCAACGAAGGCGCCGCCGAGTCCGGCCCGGTGATCTGGCAGGACGGACTGGACATCCCCCTGGTCAACGCCCTGGACGCGCCGTTCTACGAGGTGCACCCGGACGTCTACCAGAAGGAAGAGGGCGTGGTGAACTCCTCGCTGCTCACCTACGGCGCCGGACAGCTGCGCCCGTACGGCGACACCTGGTCGAAAAACCACTCACCGCTGCTCGCCTACCCGTGGGAACCCACCTACGAGGCGCTGCTCAACGCCGCGAAGGCCACCGACGGTTCCCCCTACGACGGCATCATCATGGAGTACAGCAACCCGCTCACCGGTGGTTCGGTCATGCCCACTATGAGCGCGCACATGCAACTGCTGCGCGCAGGCGAGGCCACCCTGGCACACCGCCAGGTCGGCTCGAAGATCTACACCGCGGCCAAGGGAAGCGGCGTCTCGATCATCGCCGGCAAACGCTTCGACTGGAGCGAGGGCGACATCTTCTGCGTCCCGTCGTGGACGTGGCACGAACACGCGAACGCAAGCCAGTCCGACGACGCCTGCCTGTTCTCGTTCAACGACTTCCCGGTGATGCGGTCACTCGGCTTCTTCCGCGAAGAGGGCTACTCCGACAACGGCGGCCACCAGCCGGTCGCCGCCTGAGCCAGCACCCCACCCGATTCGTTTTTCCTTTTCCACATGCCGCCGTCAAGGCCTGCCACTCCTGGATAAATCGACAATATCAAGAGATGGAGCCATGCGAATCGGTAAAGCCGACCGAACGAATCGGTACCGAAATCGCACAGCTACCACAACGCGAACCAGCGCCGGACGACGAGCCTGCCAGATAAGGGGATTTTTCCTGTCCGCCCAAGGGTGACCGCTGTCGAGTCGGCTTCGCGTATCACCCCCAGCGGGTGATCTCCCCAATGCGGTCGCACATTTTCCTCTCCGGTCAAAGTTCGTGACCGAAATGACCCTGCTGGCGCCCCGGTTCGGTTTACGCAAGTACGGTCCATTGGGAACGGGACGAGTGAATTACCCGACCTCGATCGGATACCCACTGGGTAGGAAGGCGAGCGCTTGACACTCACCGCCATCCAGACTGCGACGAGCGTGGTCGACCTGTTTCGCCGCCGGGTTGCCGAAAACGGCTCCGCACCGGCCGTGACCACCGTTGCCGAAGACGGCAGCACGCCGTTGACGGTGTCGTACGCGGAGCTCGACCGGCGGGCCCGCGCCATCGCGGCAGCGCTGCGGTCCGGTAACCCCGGCGACCGCGTCATGCTGGTTTTCCCGTCCGGTCCGGACTTCGTTGCCGCGTTCCTCGGCGTGCTGTATGCGGGCATGGTCGCGGTTCCGGCGCCGCTCCCCGGTAAGTACGCCCACCAGCGCCGCCGCGTGTCGACGATCGCGGTCGACTCCGGTGCGCGCCGCGTGCTCACCGGTCCCGCGGATTTCGCCGACGCACAGGACTGGGCGCGGGCCGAACTGCCCGGGGTAGACGTGGTCGACGTCGCGGAACTGACCGGTGCCGATCCGTTCGCCGCGCCCGACGTCAGCAGGGCCGATCTGGCGATGCTGCAGTACACGTCCGGGTCGACCGGCGATCCCAAGGGGGTCATGGTCAGCCACGGCAACCTGTTGCACAACGTGGCCTGCCTCGGGCGGGCGATGGGCTTCACCGGCCGGACCCGGTTCGGTGGCTGGATTCCGCTCTACCACGACATGGGACTGATCGGACAGCTGCTGCCCGCACTCTTCTTCGGTTCCGAGTGCGCACTGATGTCGCCGACCGCGTTCCTCAAGCGCCCGATCCACTGGCTCACCCTGATCGACCGGTTCGGCATCAACTATTCGGCGGCGCCGAACTTCGCTTTCGAGCAGTGCGTCCACGGGGTCACCGATGACCAGCTCGCCGGGCTCGACCTGTCGCGGTGGACGCATTCGGCGAACGGATCGGAACCGATCCGCGCGCGGACGCTGCTCGCCTTCGCGAAGCGGTTCGCCCCGGCCGGCTATGCGTCACACGCTCTGACGCCCTGCTATGGCCTCGCGGAGGCGACCGTGTTCGTGTCCGGCCGGGGCGACCGCGAACCGATGATCGCGCGGGTGGACGCGGCGGCGCTGGAACGCCACGAGTTCCGGCCGGTGGACCCGGCAACGCCCGGGGCGGAACTGGTGAGCTGCGGTACCGCGGACGACTTCGACGTCCGGGTCGTCGACCCGGCGACGTCCGCGACCGCCGGGGAGGGGCGAATCGGCGAGATCTGGCTCCGCGGTCCGAGCGTGACCATGGGCTACTGGCGGAACCCGGCAGCGACGGCAGCTGTGTTCGGAGCCACGACGGCCGACGGGGAGACGGGATTCCTGCGCACCGGCGACCTCGGCATCGTGCACGGCGGTGAGCTGTACGTGACCGGGCGGATCAAGGAAACCCTGATCGTGCGGGGGCGCAATCTGTACCCGCAGGACATCGAGCACGAGATCCGGGCGCAGCACCCGGAATTGCAGCCGGTTGTCGGGGCCGTGTTCGGCGTCGCCGCGCCGGACGAACAGATCGTCGTGACCCACGAGCTGCGCGGCAGGCCGGACGAGGCGCGCCTCCGCAATCTGGCCACGTCGATCCGGCTCACCGTGACGCGCGAGTTCGGCATCCGCCCGGCCGCCGTCGTGCTGCTTCGGCCCGGCGCGGTCCGCCGGACCACGAGCGGCAAGATCCAGCGCACTGAGATGAGGGAGCTGTTCCTTTCCGGTGCGCTGCAACCGGTGTACGAAGCTGTCGACGCCGCGCTCCGGGAGCCAGGACGAGAATCCGATGGCTGAGCTGGCCGAACTGATCGCCGGCGCCCTCGATCCGGACCGACTGTCCAAATTGGACTCGGAAGAGGCGTTTCCGAGTGCGGCGTGCACGGCGCTGGACGAGTTCGGACTGCCTGCCTACTACGTACCGGCGGCCGATGGCGGCCGGCTGGGCGATTTCAGCCAGCTGATCCGATTGCTGGCCGCCGTCGCGGCTCGCGACCTGACCGTTGCCGTCGCGCACGGGAAGACGTTTCTCGGCGGCGTGGCCACCTGGCTGGCCGGCACCCGAGAGCAGCGAGCAGCTCTGGGCGGTCGAATCGGAGCGGGCGCCGTGGTGTCGTGGGCCCTGACCGAGCCGGGCCATGGCAGCGACCTGCTGGCCGGTGAGGTGACTGCCACCCGCACCGATCAGGGCTGGCTCCTCAACGGCACGAAGTGGACGATCAACAACGCGACGCGCAGCGACGTACTGTGTGTGCTGGCAAGGACAAAGCCGGAGGGCGGCAATCGGGGCTTCGGACTGTTCCTGCTCGACAAGTCCGGCGTACTCGCCGACCGCTACACCTACGTGCCCAAGCTGCACACGCACGGTGTGCGCGGCGCGGACATCAGCGGCATCGCTCTGCACGACGCGCCGGTACCGGATGACGCCCTGCTCGGCGGCGCCGGGCAGGGCATGGAGATCACGGTAAAAGCCCTGCAGCTGACCAGGATTCTGACCACGTCACTGTCGCTCGGCGCCGCAGCACACGGGTTGCGGTTCGCGGCGGAATTCGCGGCGGCCCGCCACGCCGGTGTCCACCGGCTCGCCGATCTGCCGAACGTGCGCCGGGTGCTCGGCCGTGCGGTCGCGACCACGTGGCTGGTGGAGGCCGTCTCCACGGTGGCAGGCAGATATGTCAACGCCGCTCCGGAAGAGCTGAGTGTCGTGTCGCCCGTGGTGAAGGCGCTGGTACCGGCACTCGTCGACGGGATGCTCGCCGAACTCGGTGAACTGCTTGGCGGGCAAGGATTCCTGGTGGCCGGCGAGTTCGAGAAGATCGAGCGCGATCACCGGCTGGTCGCGATCTTCGACGGCAGCACCGACGTGAACCGGTACGCCCTGATCGGCCAGTTCGGCTTGCTCGCCCGGGGTTACGCGGCCCGTCGGCGGAATTCGGACGTGGCCGCGGTGACCGATCTGGCGCGGCCGGTCGGGCCGCTGCGGTTCGACCGGTTGCGCCTGCTGTCTCCGACCGGCTGTGATCTCGTGCAGTCGGTACCGGAAGTGGCCTCGGCATTGTCCGGCCCGTTGGTCGCGCGGTTCGCGGCGCTCACCGACGAGGTGCTGGCCGCACTGGCTGATCACCAGGCGGCCAAACAGCCACCGGCCGAGGCATTCGAACTGGCTGTCCGGTACGAACTGTGTTTTGCCGGCGCCGCGTGTATGCGGCTGTACCAAGCGAATCCCGGCCGAGTGGACGCGACCTGGCTGCAGGCTTGCCTTGCCCGCGTCATGGTGCTGCTCGGCGAGCCGGCCGAACCGATCGAGCGCGACACGTTGGATGGGCTCGAGCCGGCCTTCGAGGAGAGACTGGCATGACAACCGGTGCGGCCGTGGCGGCCGTACAACGGATCCTCGGCGATCCTTGGGCCGCGGACAACCCGCTGGGACTCGCGGCGTGCCTGGCAGCCGACGAACGGGCGGAGCTGCCGCCGTCCGGCGTCGCGGCAATGGCGGAGTTCGGATTGACCGCGGAGTTCGTGCCTGCCCACCACGGCGGCCGGCTGCGGAACCTCGCCCGCACGATCGAGGTCCTGCGCGCGGTCTACCGGCGCGACCCCGCTCTCGGGCTGGGTTGCGGCGCCGGCCCCCTGGTGGCCGCGGCCAACGTGTGGACCGCCGGCTCGCCGCAACAATGCGCGCGAACCGCGAAACTGCTGCTGGCCGGAGGAACCCTGGCGGGCGGCAGCGATCTCACCGATCACGGGCTGTCGGCCGTCCGGTCGGGTAACTCGCTCGTCCTCAACGGGGTCAACGACATCGTTGCGAATATCGAGCACGCCGACGCCATGGTTGTGTCGGCCCGCACCATGGACACGCCCGGCACGCGGCCGTACCGCCAACTCCTGCTGCATCGCGGCGAACTGGCTGCTGACCGCGTACATGACCTGCCCCGGCACGCCACGGTCGGGATGCGGGGCGTCTCACTCGGCGGCATCCGGTTCACCGAGTGTCCGGTACCCGCGGCCAGCCCGCTTGGCGGCCTGGGCGATGGCCAGCGGTCCTGCCAGGTCATCCGGGTCGCCCTGCCCGGCATGATGATCGGCATCCTGGACACCGCATTGCGGCTGGCAGTGCGGCACGCCCGCCGTCGCATCCTGTACGGCGCATCGCTGGCCGGAATGCCGCGTGCCGAGGCAATTCTGTCCGGCGCATTCGCCGACCTGTTGTGCTGCGACGCGTTCTGCGGCGCGGCGGCCGAGGCACTGGTCCGGTTTCCCGGCTCCGCCAACCGGTACGCGGCTGCGGTGAAGTTCCTGGTCCCCCGGATGTTGATCGACGCGACGACGGAACTGAGTGCGCTGCTCGGAGCCGCCTTCTACGTGCGGGACGGGGAAACCGGCTACTTCCAGAAACTGGTCCGGGACGTCCGGGCAGCCGGTCTCGGGCACGAGCCTGCCATCTCCGCTCAATTGACCCTGCTGACCTGCTTACCGCGCTCGGCTCGGTCTGGGATCCCGGCGCCGGACGAGTTGTTCCGATCAGGATCCGATGAACTGGATTTCGGCAGGCTCACCCTCCAGCCGGACGACGACGACCCGCTGATCGGCACGCTGCTGACCGCCGTCGACCGGATTCCCCGTGATGCCAGGGAGTTGCGTGCCCTGGCGGCGTGGTTCGGCGACCAGGTCGACGCACTGGCCGCGGACTGCCGCACGCTTCCGCCGAACGAGCCGGGTATCACCGCCGGCCCGGCTGCTCTCGCGCTGACCACGCGTTACGCCCTCGCCCTCGGCGCGGCGGCCTGCCTTGGCCGCTGGCTGGCCGACGGCGGCGACCCGGCGTGGCCGCTGCTGGCGTTGGCCAGGCTGGCCAGGCGATTCACCGGCCGCCTGCCTGACCTCCCGGGTCTGCCGGCCGCCGTGGCAGCGGCGCGGTCGCAACTGGGTACCGACGCTGCCGAACGCGCCGACCAGGACATGACGTTCGACCTTGCGTGCCGCGACCTCCGCAGCATGGCATGACAACCGCGGACGAGGAGATCCCGATGTCACCCGAGCAAGTTTCCCCGGCCATCGACCGGCACCGGCTGGCCACCTGGCTGACCGGCCGGATCGCCGGCTACCTGCAGATGGCACCGGAGAATATCGACAGTTCGGTTCCGCTGCCCGAATACGGGCTCGACTCACTGCACGCGGTCGCGGTGTGTGGCGAGATCGAAGACGAGTTCGGTCTCGTCGTCGATCCGACGGTGCTGTGGGACAACCCGTCCGTGGACGCGTTGAGCGCCGCGCTCACCGCAATTGACCGTGAGGAGCAGCAGTGACCGAGCATGACTTGATCCGAGCGTCGGCGCAGGCGGGAAGGGTCGTCGTCTACGAGGAGTCACCGCGGGACGGTGCGCAGGCGAAGACTCTGATGAGCGCTGACTTCCGAGTGAAACTCGCGCTGGCGCAAGGAGCGATGTTCGGCGAGAACGGTTCTCGGCAGGTGGTGTATGCCGCGGGTTTCCCCGCCATCTCCGGCCACGAGCGCGAGGCCATCCGGAAAGTCGCGCAGGAGGCGCAAGAGGCCGTCAGCGTCTCTGCCGTGTGTCGATGCCTCCCGCAGGACGTCGAACTCGGACTGAAGGCTCTCAACGGCGCGAAGAACACCCGGCTGCTCATCATTGTGGGAAGCTCGGCGGAGATGTGCCAGCTGACCGGACGCTCGACGTCTGAATTTTTCGCCTATGCACTCGACGTGGTCAAGCAGGCAGTTCAGGAATCAGCCGGAGAGGTGGCCGTCGACGTCATCATGGGGGATGCTCCCCGCGCAGACCGGGCACAGCTGGCGGACAGCGCCGCGGCCATGACCGCCGAGGGCGCGGGTCTGATCGTACTGGCGGACACCACCGGTGGACTGCTGCCGAGAGAGGCAGGTGCCCTCTTCGAGGACATCGCCCGGCGGGCGGGCGATGAGGTGGTCCTCGGCTCGCATATGCACAATGATCTCGGCCTCGCGCTCCCGAACACCCTCGCCGCGATGGAGACCGGAACCAGGGTCATCGCCACTTCCTGGCTCGGCTTTTCCGAGCGCAGCGGAATGACTCCCACCGAGGTGCTCGTCTTCTTGCTCACTTACGCCCCGAAGCGGGCTGCCGAACTACTCGGCACCGACGTCCCTCTGTGGTGGTCGGCGCCGGATCTGAAGCAGCTGCCGCGGATTACCGAAATGGTCTCTCGCGAAACGGGCGTACCGATCACCGTGACCACCCCGATCGTCGGTTCCGGGGTCGGCACGACCAGCGCCGGAACGCATTTTCTGGATCCGACGGTATTCCATGCGTTCGACCAGAAAGAGCATCTCGGTATCGAGCAGAAGGTACTCCTCACTCAGCTGGTGTCGAGCCGGATCGTGAAATCGGTGGCGGAGAACCTGGGGTACGGGTTGACCTCGGACGAAATCACGTCCGCCATGGCCTGGATCAAGGATCGTGCTTTCCGGCTCAACGAATCCGTCGTCAGCGAGGACGACTTTGCGATGTTCCTCGACGGAATGGTGGCCGGCCGTCCACTGGCCTCGGCCGACCCGGTGACATGACAGACGGTGAACTTCCCGGCGCCCAGCCGGGATATACGGCCCTTCGCGAGGGCCGGGCAGCAGTTCTTCCGATGCCGCCCCCGCTCACGTATGTGATCGTCTCCCGGCAACCGGCGTCGATCAATGCGGCGAAGGGCCGTCCGCTCGATCAGGAGGTGGCGGTTTGGCTCTACCAGGATGCGGCGTGGACCGCGCTGACGCCGAGCCTCGATCTGGAGCCTGCCGCACGTCAGACTGCGGCTCGGCTCATGCGAGAGGAGCTGGTCACCCTTCTCGTGCCGCTACGAGAGCGCGCAACACCTCCTGAATGGTCCGCTCCGGCGACCCGGCGCGGCTTCGTACTGGTATGCGGCGGACGCTGGGAGCCACTTGCCTCCCTCATCGACCAGTTCCCGCTGTTGTACGTCAGCAGCGCCAACAGCACGGGCAACGATCCCGCCGCGACCGCGGTAGCGGCCAAAGCCATGTTCGGTCCGGAAGTTCCGGTCGTCGACGGCGACGCGCTCCGAGATCCCGATCTCGACTACCGAGCGACCACCATGCTGCGCATGGCACCCGACGGGAAGGTCGACCTGGTCCGGCACGGCGCACAGGATCGGGGCGAGCAGTCATATCTGGAGACGCTCACCAGGCTGGGGGTCACGTCATGGGCATGACGATGATCGAAAAGATCCTGGCCCGCAAGGCCGGCGTGCCGACCGTAGCCCCAGGCCAGATCGTCACCTGCGAGGTCGACCTGACCGTGATGATCGATCTGCAGTTCGCCACCGGATGGATCCCGCCGACCCGCATCGCCGACCCGGACCGGGTCGCGGTCGTCATGGACCACGCCGTCCCGGCACCGACAGTCCAGGACGCCGAAGGCGGGGTGAATGCCCGCCGCTTCGTAGCGGACTTCGGCATCAGCAAGTTCTTCGACGTCGGCGCCCACGGGATCTGCCACCAGGTGATCGCCGAAAACGGCCTGGCGCGTCCCGGCGAAATCCTCGCGTGTACCGACTCTCACTCCTGTGCGGCAGGCGCGTACAACACCGCGGCCCGGGGGTTGGGCCCGGCGGAGGTCTACGCGATTCTGTGCACCGGACGTACCTGGTTCGAGGTCTCACCCACGATCCGCTACGAGTTGATCGGTTCACTGCCGGACGGCGTCTCGGGTAAGGACGTCTTCCTTCATCTCGCCGGTGTTTTCGGGGATGCGACCAACCACAACCTCGAGTACGGCGGGGACGGGATAGCTTCCTTGTCGATGAGCGACCGACGCACGATCGCCACGCAGGGAGCCGAGATTTCCGCCGATTTCTCGATCTTCCCCGCCGACCGAGCGTGCCGGGACTTCGTCGACGAGCACTCGCCGCCGGACGCCGCGCCCTACGATGGGGTGGAGGCGGATCCGGACGCGCGTTACGCGGCAGTCCGGCGAGTGGACCTGAGTGCCCTCGAGCCCCATGTTGCCCGGCCGGGCGGCGTGAGCGGGAATTCGCTTCCGGTTTCCGCGGTGGAGGATCGGGCCGTCCAGCAGTGTTTCATCGGTTCGTGTGCGAATGGCCAGCTCGAGGATCTGCGGATCGCGGCGTCGATCGTGCGGGGCAAGAAGGTCGCCGCCGGGGTAAGGCTTCTCGTCACCCCGGCTTCGCAGCGGGTCTATCGGGACGCCATGCGCGCCGGCTACCTCCAGGACCTTGCCGACGCCGGTGCGGTCATCACCAATTCGACGTGCGGCGCGTGCTTCGGGTATCACCTCGGCGTGCTCGGACCGGGTGAGGTGTGCTTGACCTCCTCCACGCGGAACTTCACCGGCCGGATGGGGAGCCCGGACGCGGAGATCTACCTGGCCTCTCCCGCAACGGTGGCCGCGTCCGCGCTCGTCGGGCGGGTCACGGATCCGCGAGACACCAGGGACTGACGATGCTGCGGACGCGTTTCTCGGGCCGGGTGTGGGTCGTCGGGCACTCGGTGAACACCGACGCGATGTATCCGGCCCATGCCATGAAAATGAGCATTCCGGAAGCCGCCCGGCACGTGTTCTACGAACTGCGCCCAGGCTGGGTCGACGACGTGGAGCGGGGAGACATCATCGTGGCCGGGCGGAACTTCGGGCTGGGCTCCTCGCGCCCGGTTGCCGCCCTGCTGCGGGAACTCGGCATCTCGGCGCTGGTCGCCGAGGAGTTCAACTCGCTCTTCTTCCGCAATGCGATCAATCACGGACTCCCCGCGCTGCGGGTCGGCGGGGTGTCCACCGCGTTCGCCGACGGCGAAACGATGACCCTTGACCTGTCCGAAGGCTGGGTGGCCAACGACGACCGGGGAACTCGTCTGCCGGGTGACCGGCTCCCCGACCTCGTACTCGAAATCCTTTCCGCCGGCGGCATCATGGAGAAGCTCGCCATGGACGGCTACCTTCCCGAGACCCATCGGCGATCCTGACGCACTCTCCACGCGAGCCCATTGGCCATTCCGGTCACCGTCGTGCACCTCGGCTCCGCCACCGCCGACGCCCGGGCGTCCACGTCGTGCGGATCCCGCTCCCGGCTGAACCGATTGCTGGACAACGACAGCGGAGGATGTGATGGCGGCAGACCCGGGTGAACCAACCCGTGCGCTGGTTCTGGGCGGCGGTGGCCTGGTCGGCCTCGGCTGGCAGACCGGACTGCTCACCGGCCTGCGCGAAGCCGGGCTCGACCTGTCCGATGCCGAGGTAGTTCTCGGCACGTCGGCAGGTTCGCTCGTCGGGGCACTGGTGGCGTCGCGCGCCGGCTTCGCGGCCGGGTTGACCACCTTGGCCAGCGTGGCAGAGGTAATGGACAGCGCGACCTTGGCCGCGGGCTTCAAGAATTTCATGACCATCGTGGCGAAGGCTGGGCTGGACACCGACCTGCGCGCGGGCCTGGTACGGATCGGCGAGGCCGCCGAACGGGCCGACACGATGGACGAGCGAACCTATCTGAGCCTGTTTGCGGAGATCGCCGACCTACCATGGCCCCACTCGTTCCACTGCACGGCCATCGACGCCGAAAACGGCGAATTACGAGTGTGGGGACCGGAATCCGGCGTGCCGCTGCAGAAGGCGGTAGCGTCCAGCTGCGCGGTGCCGATGCTCTACCCACCAGTCAGCCTGGACGGACGCCGCTACCTCGACGCCGTGGTCGTCAATCACCTCAACGCAGCCGCAGCACCCCCGACCGATCGCATGATCATCATGTCCTCCGTCCCGCTGAGCACGACCGGACCGAGGCCGTCACCCTTGATGGCCAGAACCGCCAACCGAGAACTCGCGACCATCGGCAAGACCCGATGGCTGGCGACCGTAGAACCGCGCACGAGAGCGCAATCCGGGCCGACGCCCAACGCGATGGACCTGCAACTGGCGCTTGAGGAATACGCTCTGGGCATTCGCCAGGCAGAACACGAAGCCGACCGCCTGGCTACCGTGTGGACCGGCCAACCCCCTTCGGCGCGATCCTGCAGCTGACGATCGATGTGATCTTCGGTGACCGCCGGTACTTCAGCGAGCTGCTAACCACTTCGGGACGCCACCCCTTGTCTCCGCGGTAGGCCTGACAGAAATGCGTGCTCGGCAGGAACTTATGCGAGTTGCACGGACGGTTCCGTGTTTTGTCTGCCGGTCAGCAGCGAAATCCTCGACCCCATCCTGAGGGCGAAACGAAGCCGTCGAGACCGCAGGTCGGTTCAAGGTAGAGGGCCACGATCCGGAAGCCGTCCAGCACGCGCCCTGGGCGGGATCGGCGATCCTGAAACACGTGTCCGCCCCAGCCAACCCGGCCCACCAAGATCCGGCACCGCACCGGACCCGCCGGGTGTTGCAAACTCGCGATCGTCACCGCGTATGAGAACGCCCCCAACGGCGAGAAAGGCGCAATCGTGCGCCAGACATCGGCGTCCTGTCCGGCGAACCACCAGATAACGATCTTCGCGACGCAGATCGTGGGCCCGCTCACCCCGTTCGGCCCGAGGATGCTTGACCTTGACGTCGAGCAAGTCGGCCAGCACTGCGGGTGCCGGGTCGTCAGCCGCCGACGTGAAGCTTGTGGCTGAGGCAGCCACCAACGACGACCGTCGGGCTGCATTACGCTCAGCGTCGATCATGTGTCTGCTGGGGCGTCGCGTGCTCTCACGAAGAGCTGACCAGCGTGAATAGGCGTGCCGCTGATACTCACACCGTGAAGGAGTCTTCGAGTACCAGCCGCTCGCCTGTCGATGTTGCCCATGTTCTGGGTGCACCCAACAAGCCAGTATACGAACCTAAACCTGCTGGTCAGCGGCTTGCCGATCTCTGTGAAGGCACCTCAACGCGAAGGTTCGAAGGCAGGGATATGGAAAGCCTCGTCGGAAGCAGCGATAGGAACTACGCTCTGTTGTCACCGGCCTTGAAGGGCTAGCGGACGGCGTTGATCCGTTCGCGAATTCCGCGCCAGTCGGTGGCGGGCGTGAGGTGGCTCCACGAGATGCGCAATGCGCTAGAGACGCGATCCGCAGGTAGTCCCATGGCGGTCAGCACGTGGCTGGGTTCGTAGCTGTGGGAGGTGCAGGCTGAGCCGTTGGAGATGGCGGCGGAGCCTTTCAGAGCGACGATCGCGGCTTCTGAGTCGAGTCCGGGTATGGACACGTTGACGGTGTGCGCGACCGTGCGGTCGAGGTCGCCGTTGAATTCAGCGCCCAGCTCTTGCAGCGCTGTGAGTACGTCAGTGCGGTACTTCAGGCACGCGTCAGTTCGTGCTTGATGGTTGTCGATGGCGAGTTGAGCGGCAGTTCCTAACCCAGCGATGTGCGGGACGGGAAGCGTGCCAGGACGGAGACCGCGTTCTTGCCCGCCGCCGTAGGCGAGCGGGGTTAGCGGCGGCCGTTTGTAGCCCCGGCGGCGGGTGATCAGCGCTCCAACGCCCTTGGGGCCGAAGATCTTGTGACCAGAGATGCTGATCAGGTCGATGCGCGGGTCGGACAGGTCGTCGAATTCCTTGCCGAAGCCTTGTGCCGCGTCGACGTGCAGGTAGGCCGGGTGGTCTCGCAGAAGGTTGGCGATCTCGCCGATCGGCTGGCGGACGCCCGTCTCGTTGTTGATGTGCATCACTGATACTGCAAGAGTGTCGCGCTGGACAGCGGACGCTACGGCTTCGGGGTCGACCCAGCCGCCAGTTGTTGGTGG
Organism: Amycolatopsis jejuensis; assembly: GCF_000717335.1. Classification (GTDB taxonomy): domain Bacteria; phylum Actinomycetota; class Actinomycetes; order Mycobacteriales; family Pseudonocardiaceae; genus Amycolatopsis; species Amycolatopsis jejuensis. Next base: position 310,684 of record NZ_JNYZ01000003.1, on the reverse strand, counting down.
GACGAACGTGACGTCGAAGCCCCTCTTCTGGAGTTGCTCCAGGGGTTCGAGGACGGCCTTGTGTTCGATCTGGGTGGTGACAAGGTGTCGCTTGGCTGACGACTCGCCGTGCGGTGCCAACCCGAGCAAAGCGATGTTGTTGCTCTCGGTCGCACCGCTAGTGAAGACGACTTCATCGGGCTGTGCGGATACCACCGCTGCGACCTGCTCGCGCGCACGCTGAACACGGCTCTTCGCGGTCTGCCCGTACTCGTGGGTCCGACTGCCAGCGTTGCCGAACTCCACTGCCAGGTAGTGCGTCATCTCCTGCAGCACCGCCAGCTCGAGCGGTGTCGTCGCGTTGCTGTCGAGGTAGACCGCCTCGTTCGTGTTGTCGCTGGTCACGCTACCTTCTGTCGTCATGTCGGCGTTGCTCGCAGAACTGTCGGTTGATGTAGGTAGTGTACGCAGCTAGAGCATGCGGTGTTCGTAGCCACGCCGGTGCATGTACGAAGAAAGTCGCACCCGGTTGCGAACTTGGCGAAGGGGAGGTACTGATCGATCATGTCACCTGCGACCGGCGAGACGGCTGACCCGACACCGTCGGCTGGTGAGACCTACGGGGGTGCGTTCGAGTACACGTTTCCAGCGGTCAGGGGCGTGCAAGCGCAGCGTGACTTCTACGTCACTATGTTTCCACTGCGGCTCGTACCGCGTCTGTTCCTTTTTGACGAGGAGGAGCTGCAGCCTACTCTGCGGGCGCAGCGCAACCTGAACAAGGCGCGTATCCCCGAGATCGCTCGGTACATGCTGGACAATCCCGACGGGTATGTGTTTTCCGCGCTGACCGCCTCGGTCGACGCTAAGGTGCGGTTTGATCCTCTTGGTGCGGGCGGGCCAGGGGCGCGTGTTGGCCTGCTGGCTATTCCCATGTCGGCGCGCTTCGTCATCAACGACGGCCAGCATCGTCGAGCGGCCATTGAGCAGGCGCTTCGTGAAAATCCCGACATGGGTGACGAAAGCATCCCGATCGTGCTCTTCCTTGACATCGGCCTGGAGCGCTGCCAGCAGATGTTCACTGATCTCAACCGGTATGCGATTCGTCCCTCTCGGTCGCTGACGATCCTGTACGACCAACGTGAGAACGGCGCGAGGATCGTCAAAAGCGTTGTTAAGACGTCCCCGCTGTGGACAGACCTCATCGAGTCTGAGCGAACCAACCTATCTGCTCGCTCACGAAAGCTCTTCACGCTCTCAGCTTTACACACGGCAACGAAGGCGCTACTGGACGGAATCGATGATCTCAGCGTTGACGAGGCGAGCAGGATCGCGCGGAGTTACTGGACTGTCGTGGGCGAGACTATTCCAGAGTGGAAGCTCGTGCACGAGAAGAAAGTAAGCGCAGGAGACATCCGCCGTGACTTCCTGCATAGCCACGGTATCGCGTTGCACGCCTTGGGGAAGGTTGGGAACGTCCTTGTACGGGAGACACGAGATTCCCGCAAGTGGAAACGCAGCCTTGCGTCGCTAAGCACGTTGGATTGGTCCAGGACAAATTCTAGGCTGTGGGAGGGGCGCGCGATGGTCGGTGGTCGAGTTTCGAAGTCGGGAAATAGCGTCACCCTGACTACAAATGTTATTAAGAAGCTGCTCAACCTGCCGCTTTCGAGCGAGGAAGAGCGGATCGAAGAATCGTATGATCGGGGGCGGGCATGAGCCGCGCAAAGACCAGTAGGAACTCGGCGTTCGCCGACGGAGGCATGTCAGCGGTTCTCGACAGCCTGATCGAGCAAGTCCAGAATCTGTATCTCGCGGATCGGATTCCCTGGGTTGTCGGCTACAGCGGCGGCAAGGACTCGACCGCAACGTTGCAGCTGGTCTGGATGGCGCTAGAGGCGCTGCCGCAGGCTCAGCGGACCAAGCAGGTTCACGTGATCAGCACCGACACCTTAGTAGAGAATCCAGTCGTCGCTGCATGGGTGTCCCACTCGCTCGAGCTGATCGGACAGCGAGCTGAGAAGGCGAAGCTACCGATCAACCCCCACAGGCTAACACCCAAGATCACCGACACATTCTGGGTAAATCTAATCGGACGAGGATACCCAGCTCCTCGTCCGAAGTTTCGTTGGTGTACCGAACGGCTGAAGATCAATCCATCAAATGATTTTATTCGCCGGATGGTCCGTAAGCACGGCGAAGCAATCTTGGTGCTGGGCACGCGCAAGGCGGAAAGCTCCGGGCGCTCGGCTCGTATGACGTCACTGGAAGGTGGCAGGATTCGCGACCAGCTCAGCCAGAACTCGAACCTGCCCAACTCCTTGGTGTACAGCCCAATCGAGGACTGGAGCAACGACGACGTGTGGCTGTTCTTGATGCAGCGCCCGAACCCGTGGGGATACAACAACAAAGACCTGCTCACCATGTATCAAGGTGCTTCATCGGATGGCGAGTGCCCGTTAGTCGTGGACACCAGCACGCCGAGCTGTGGCGACAGCCGCTTCGGGTGTTGGACATGCACGCTTGTTGAAAAAGACAAGTCGATGTCCGCGATGATCCAGAACGACGAAGAGAAAGAATGGATGCGTCCTCTTCTGGATATTCGCAACGAACTTGACGAGACCGATGACCGATCCAAGCGAGACTTCCGTCGAATGAACGGCACGGTCCAACTCTTCCATGATGCACCTATCCACGGCCCATACCTGCAGGAGTGGCGCGAAGCGTGGCTGAACAAGCTACTGGAGGCGCAGACCTACATTCGGCAAGGAGGTCCTGACAATGTGGCGAACATCGAACTCATCACCTTGGAGGAGATGGAAGAGATTCGCCGGATTTGGGTTGTGGAGAAGCACGAATTCGAAGACTCCCTTCCAATGATATACGAGAAGGCCGTCGGCGAGCCCTATCCCGGTAAGCCAATGGACGATCATCTGCCACTTGGCTCAGATGACGTCAGGCTTCTGCGTGAAATCGTCGGAGGCGGCGGTGGATCGTTGCACTTCGAGCTCGTGCGTGAGCTGCTCGATATTGAACAGCGACATCGCGCAATGTCGCGTCGCGCCGGCCTCTTCGACGCCTTGGAAGCGGCCCTGCGAAAAGGATTCTACGACGATCGAGAGGACGCTGTTGCCCGCGCTCGCACGAACCGGGCGCGTCGGAAGGGGGAAGACCGCGATGAATCCTTGGATTCCCTGATCGACGCCGAGACAGGAATGATCAATTTGACTCCCGTTGATCGTAAGGCTAACGCATGATCCTCGATGAGTTGGTGCTGCACAACGTCGGCGTCTTCGCCGGCCGCCACAGCTTCGAACTGACACCCCCATCGCCCGACAAGCCGATCATTCTGATCGGCGCACTCAACGGCGCCGGAAAGACAACCTTCCTCGACTCCATCCAATTGGCGTTGTTCGGACCGCTTGCCCGTACCGCCAGCCGAGGCGGCGGCAGCTACCAAAGCTATCTCCGCCGACTGATCCACAACGACGCGCCGCTGGATGAAGGCGCAGCGATCGAACTCGCGTTCCACATCGTTGAACGAGGCCACGAACGCCATTACCGGTTACGCCGGGCGTGGACCGGTACCGCCACGGGTGCCCGCGAGCGGGTCGACGTCCTCGTCGACGATCGCCCAGACGGCACCTTGTCACGCCAGTGGGCAGAACGGGTCGATGCGTTCGTGCCTCGAGGTGTCGCGGAACTGTTCTTCTTCGATGGAGAGAAGATTGAGACGCTAGCCGAACTCGACAACGCCCGCGAAGTCCTCCGCACGGCCATCGGCGCCCTCCTCGGGCTCGATCTGGTTGACCGCCTCGCTGCAGACCTGACTCTGGTGGAACGTAACCACAAGGCCGACCAAGCAGCGCCAGCAATGCAAAAGGTCCTCGATACCGTGCGGAATAAAGTTGACATGCACCGCGAACAGAAGGAGCAAATGAAGCGGAGCGTCGACGAGGCCCGCGGCAAGCTTGAACGAGCGGAAAAGCGACTGTTCGACGTCAATGAACGACTACGTCTCGAGGGTGGTGAACTCTTTGATCGCAGCAGCGAACTGGAGGCAGCCAAACTCCACCTGGCAGAGTCGGCGAAGGACCTTGACTCGAGGCTACGTGACGCTGCAGCAGGAACACTCCCGCTGCAGCTCGTCCGTGAACAGCTCCTTGAGCTCGCTGAAAGCGCCGAGTCCGAACTGTACGATCGGCGACAACGCGACATCCGCGACATTCTGCAGAAGCGTGACCGAGCTATCCTTGGTCAATTGAAAAAGCAGGCGGTTTCTACGGAAGTCATCAAGAATGTACAGGACTATCTCGCTGCCGACCGGAAGTCACAGACGGGCAAAGAAAAAAAGAAGCCGATTGCGGAACTGAGTAACGAAAGTGTGGTTATCCTCCGTCGCCTGATCGATGCCGATCTGGATGCCGAGATCGGGAACGCACAGCGGCTCATCGATCAACGGGCCACGGTAGTGCAAGAACTCGATGATGTGCTCCAAATGATCGCAAGCGTTCCGCGTGAGAAAGCCCTGGACGAACTTCGCCAGGACCGAGACGACGCCTATCGCGTCGTTGCCGAGGCGACTCAACTGCTCAACCAGGCCGAGACCGAGGTCTCTGCTGCTGCAGCAGCAGAACACGAGGCCGAGCGGCGCCTCAGCGGCCTGCTGGAGAAGGCCGCGGACGAACTCGGCGCCGCGGAGGACTCCCGCCGGGTGATCGAACACAGCCAACGAGTGCGGACGACGCTGAGCCGGTTCCGACACGAGGCCAGCCGCAGAAACGTGGACCGAATTCAGAAGCTCATCCTGGAATCGTTGCAGCGCCTTGCTCGGAAGGACCGCCTGATCACCGATATTCGTATCGACCCGGAAACCTTCGAAGTCGAGCTCCAAGGACGCAATGGCACAGTGCTCCTACCGCAGCAGCTCTCTGCGGGGGAACGACAGCTGCTTGCCGTGTCCATGTTGTGGGGCCTTGGACAGGCATCCGGCCGTCCGCTTCCCGTTGTGATCGACACGCCGCTCGGCCGGCTTGACGGTATTCACCGCAACCACCTGCTTGAACGGTACTTCCCCCAGGCAAGCCACCAGGTGATCCTCCTGTCTACCGACCAGGAGATCGACGAAGCAGCGTGGAAGCGGCTCCGTAAGCACGTTGGCCACACATATCAACTCGAACACGACGCCGGCCGCGGCAGCACACGCGCCACCACCGGCTATCTCTGGTAAAACGACAACATCCGGGAAACCTCATGCCCATAGACAACATTCGGCTTAGCCAAAAAGCGCGCGACCAACTTGTCACGCTCAAACGGCGCACCGGCATCCCGCACTGGAACACGCTCTGCCGATGGGCTTTCTGCCGGTCACTATCCGAGGCAACACCACCACCGAAAGCGAAACATCCAGCCGATAGCAACGTTCAAATGGACTGGCGCACCTTCGCCGGACCCCACGGCGACCTCTACTGGGCCTTGCTGCGTCAGCGTTGCCACTCCGACGGATTGCCCCTGGACGACGAAACACTCGCTCAACAGTTCCGCGTCCACCTCCACCGCGGGATCGGCTACCTCGTCGGCGACCGGAGCCTGCGCACCATCACCGACCTCGTCAACGAAGCCATCGACGTCCCTGCCAACGTGACGTGACAGCGGCGGTACCTCGCCACCGAACGGCACTCATCCGCACTAAGCTCTCGCGTCCACTCGCCTGCGCGGTAGCCGATAAGATCGTGACCACCGAGAGCACAGTGTTCGACTACGGCTGCGGACGCGGAACCGATCTTGCACACCTCAACCAGCTCGGCATCACCAGCGCTGGATGGGATCCTGCGCACCGACCTCACGAGGCACGCCAACCCGCGCAGGTTGTCAACCTCGGCTACGTCCTCAACGTCATCGAGCACCCTGACGAACGCGTCCGCACCTTACACGCGGCATGGGAACTCGCCCGGGATGCACTCATCGTGTCCGCACGAATGACATGGGATGCTCGCGGACTTCGCGGCCGGCCCTCCGGGGACGGCGTCCTCACGAGCACTGGAACGTTTCAGAAGTTCTTCGACCAGCATGAACTCCGAACCTTGGTTCAAGACGCCCTCAACGCGCCAACACTTAACGCTGCCCCTGGCATCATCTACGTTTTCCGCAATCCCACACGCGCACAAGAACTACTCGCGGCCCGAACCCACCGCCGAACCGCAGTACCCGAGCCCTGGATCTGCGGACAGCTCTACGACCAGCACCGCGACACCCTCATGCCATTGGTCGAGTTCCTCACCGCATACGGGCGACTGCCTAGGTCGACCGAAATGGACACCGCACCCACCATCACCCGACGGTTCGGCAGCCTCGCCCGCGCCTTCGCGATCATCTCGACCAGCACCGACCCCGAACACTGGGTCCGCCTGCGCGCCCGCGCTACCGCCAGCTTGCTTGTGCACCTCGCGCTCGCCCGCTTCGACGGACGACCACGATATGGCCACCTTCCCCGCACCGTGCAGCACGACGTCCGGGAGTTCACGCAGAACTATCGCAACGCCTGTCGCCGCGCCGACCGCCTGCTCATGGCATCCGGCAACGCCGACATGGTCGGGTTCGCCGTGGACGCTAGCCCTGTCGGCAAGCGATCCCCCACTGCCCTGTACATCCACGTTGATGCTCTCCGTCACGCGCCCGCAGTGCTAAGGGTCCTCGAGGGATGTGCACGCACGCTCGTGGGCAACGTTCCCGGCGCGAACATCATTAAGCTGCACCGCAACGAGCCGAAGGTGGCCTACCTGACCTACCCGACATTTGGGCAAGATTCACACCCGACCCTCGCGACCGCCCTCAGTGTCGACCTGCGCACCCGCGTCGTCGACGTCCAGGACCACCGAGGCTCGCCGGACCCACCGCTGCTGCATCGGACCGAGGAATTCCTCGGCCCCGACGACCCCCGCCGTGAGCGGCTCTCCGCGATCTCAGTCACTGAGACCGAAGCCGGCCTGTACGACCACCCAGAACGGATTGCCACCCTTGGTGGCTGGCAGCGCGAACGTGATCGGCTCCGTCGAAGGAGCTAGTGCCGCATCAAGCAACGTTAGGTAGGTAATCCGGTCGGCGGATTTTGGAGTTGACGGCGAAGTGGCGTTTGGGGTGGCAGTGGCGGTTGCGCCAGCGCAGGTAGCCGGCGATGGCGGCTTCCTGGGCGGCGTGGCTGGGGTAGTCGCCTCCGTCGAGGGTGAAGTAGCGGATCGCGGTGAACTCGCACTCGATCCAGTTCAGCCATGAGGCGTTGGTGGGTGTGTAGACCAGCTCGATGTCGTTGGCGGCGCACCACGCGGTGACCTCGGCCTTGCCGTGGGGTCCGTAGTTGTCGCAGATCAGGTGGAGCTTCCCAGCGGGGAAGCGACGGCGGATTTGCTTGCAGAAGTCGAGGAACTGCGGCCAGCGTTTGCGGTCCCGGAACCGGTAGAACATCTGCCCGGTGGCGAGGTCGAGCGCGGCGAACATGTGCCGGATGCCCTTGGTGCGGGTGTAGGTCGCGCGCAGGCGGGCCGGTCGGCCGCGGGGGAACCAGCCGCGACCGGGACGTGGTTGCAGGTTCAGCGGCCCGAACTCATCGACGCAGATGACGCGCCCGTCGGCGGGTGGTTGATCGTAGAGGTCGAGGATGCGGGTCTTCTTCGGTATGAAGTCCGGGTCCTTGCTGGCTTTCCAGGTCTTCGTCGTCTGCCAGGACACGCCCTCTTGGCGCAGGATCTGCCGGACGGTCTCTGTGCTCGCCCTGATCCAGGCGTGGTCGGCCAGGTATTCGACCAGCTTGGCCAGGCTCCACGTCGTGAACGGCAACCCCAGCTCGGTCGGTTTGCAGGTGGCGATGCGGCAGATCTGTTCACGGGCGGCCGGCCCGAACTTACGAGGTCGGCCGCCGTTCCATTTTGGGGACAACGCCGCGAACCCGGAGTCGTTGAACGCGTGGATCACCTCCCGCACGTAGCCCTCGGTCGCCGCGAACATCACCGCGATCTCTCCCGCGGAGCGGCCCTGCGACGAGGCCAGCACGATCCCGGACCGCCGCAGCCGCACCCGATCCCGAGTCGACCTCGTGATCTTCACCAGCTGCTGCGCCTCGTCGGGCTGCAACGACCGGGCGAACACCTCCGGCTGACGCGCCATGACTCACCTCCACCGGCCAGCCTCGCGCTCACCAGCCCGGATGTCCACGCGACACGGTTACCGCGTCAACGTTCCTTGATGAGGCACTAGTCATTACTGTAATCTGGCGGTCGCGGTAACTTACAGCGGGCTGTTCCCAGGAAAAGCCAAGCTTGCGGCGCCGCTCATGTGGAACAATTGCAGCCGCCGACCTCCAGTGTCACTCCTTGTCTGCAGCGGCCTCTGGCGTTGTCGGAGCTAGATCGAGTGCTCCCTGTTGATCGCCGACCTTGGCATTGGCCGACCAAACGTTGAACTCTTCCTCAGAAACAAAGAACCAGTCGCGAAGTGCCCTCTTAAGGCTGGTCGCGGCGATCTTTTCGGCCTGGTTACGTAGCTTACTGTCGGAAACGCCCGGCTGACTGGTCGCCAAGGCTTTAAGTTGCTGTTTCGTGCATAGATCCAGGTACATGCGACGGGCTTGGCCAAGCTTCGCGTCGAACCTGGCGCGCGCAGGTAACCAGTCCGCAACGTGTTGCCACGCGTGAGGAATTGCAAGGGCCTGCATCCAGAAGTACCGAAAGTAAACAGCTTGAGGGGTGTCCATGTTCCCAATTTGATTGATTGGGTTGGTAATCGTCTTACTGAAAGCAAGTTTCCGATCCCGACCCTTCCCGTGGTCGATCGCAAAGAAAGTATTCCACGCAGCAGTCAGGGCGTCGGCAAACTTCGGCAGGTCGACGATTCTCGTGTCAGGAAGCATTCCTTTGCGCATTTCCCACAGGGAGCCGAGTGTCATGATCAATCCCAGTTGGCAAGCGTGTGTGTTATAGACACTGTAGGCAGCCTTGCAATTCTTCATTCTCTCGGGTCGAGTTGATTCGAGATACTCAAGCGCGCGATATCGATCGAAGTCATCCTCTTTTGCTTTCAGTGCCTCCCAGGCTCGGATTACGTCTGATTTTGGAATTCTGTAATCGCCCGAATTCTTGGTTTCAAGATAGTGTTCATGGCTGGCGCGCAGTGTCCAGAACACGCCAACTCCCCCGAATAGCGCGTCATGCGCAAGGGAGGCAAAAGTGTCTGCGGTGTGCCAATCCTCTTTTAGCTTTGCAAGGCTCGTTGCGTGTGCAGCGTATGGTTTGGTCTTTGAGAGCAACGTGAGTATCGCGGTGCCCCAGGTCTCCATAAATCGCTCGCTAATTGCGTCGGCCTTGCCTATGGGGAAGTTGAGATTTCCGATGGACTTGCAGTCAAAGGTGTAACCTCCATCGTCAAGTCGACTTGGCAGGAGCGTCTCGAGGTCGAGTTGGGCACGCATGAACTCGTCGCGCTCTTCTGGGCTCTCCCGTCCAATAATCGGTTGAGCCAAGTTTGCGAGGTACTTGGGAGGGCCAAAGATGCACCGGTTGACGGCCATCTTCAGTAGATGCACGTTAGTGACGACAGACCAGCGGGCCGGTCGACTGCTATTGACGTCTGGATTGTCGTATTCGACTGCGTACAGCGGAATACGTGCATCTTCACTGCGGCCTCGGAGTGCACTGAGCATACTCCGCGTCAGTACATTACCGAGTTCGGCGTCGGACAGTAGAATTATTCTAGATTCGCTTGGTGGGCGGGCTTCCTTATTGACGTCGACGAAGAGTTTTCGAGCTGCTTCGTGCGGCCGTGATTCCTCGCCTGTTTGTTGTGGAAACCAGCAGACTGTGACCGGCACCTCAACTTTTTCAAGGTCGACTTCTGTTGTGCCGTGGGTGTTGATTAGCTGCCTGACTTGATGTTCGTAGAAGGATCGGAATTTAACTCCCGACGTGTCCTGCCAAGAGTTGGAGAGCGTCCGTTCGATGGCGAGAAGAGCCATCGCGCGGTGCTGACCGTCAAGCACCACCAAACTCGCTTCTGACCGATTCCACCAGAGCTTTCCCACGTTGGCGCCATGCGGCTCGCCGTCGGGGTCCAGGAGCCGATGGACTTGGAATGCGTTACCAGCGCGCTGCTCCTGCCATGTTGCGTCGTCGTGATCGTTGGTGACAGGCTCCCCAAGAGCAGGGAACTTAGTTGGCTTCTTGTTGCGGAACGGTAGAAGTACCGCAACGATAGGCGGAAAGAAGGCTGGGCCGGTGGCTTGAGGTTTGAGCAGGTAGGGGATGAGGTTGACCGCGACCCGGTGGTCATCGAGGTCGCGTTGCAGGAGCTGGTTGAAGTCGAGGTCGCCAGCATCCATGATCTCCCGGACTGGCGCCAGACTCTTGGTAAGTTGTCGCTCGGGAGCGTCGCCTTCACCGCCGAGCTTGGCCTTGGTCATCACGTAGTCGACGCGACCGGCAGGTGTATCGAAACTGCCCCAAGTTCCCTGGACATAGTCCCGGAAGGTTAGCTTGGTGCCGGAGCCGAACATACTTCGTTGCCTTCCTTGTGTTCTAGTACATCGCGTCGCGCTCCCACTTGCACTTCGTGTCCAGTCGCTCACACTGGGTGAGCGACGTTGCTTCGTGCGAGCGGACTACTCCGTAGGAATCACACGCCGGGCATCAAACGTTACCGTGTGCGGTCGGCGCCGGTGGGGGCTGTACTCGTCTGCGTGTCCCCACCGGCCGGCCCGACTACTGATCCTTGAACTGCTCCTTCAACAGGGCCTCACTGAACATGCCCCAGTACGTCCGCAGGTCGTCGAACTGTTCGGGGTTCTCATACATGCCTTCAGCTCGGGCGTACGCCATGAAGAGCAAGTCGATCGCTGACTCCGCGCGCCTAGCGAGATCAACCATCTCCTCGGGAGCCATGTTCCCGACGCCTTCATCGGCCACCTTTTTGATGGGCGCGTAGACGTCCCTGAAGAAGGCATGCCGTTGATTGAGCTTCACGACGGACTTGCCATTGAGGTGTCGAATGTCGAGAAATTCCTTGCCGGGCCAGCGACCGTCGAGCAGCGTGATCGGCTTGGTCCGTACCTGTTCGCGGATCTTCTCGATCTTGCCGGTGTCGACCTGCGGATCGAGCCCCCGATCTTCGGCTGCCTCTTGGACGATCCGTTCCTCCTCCTCCGCGGTCGCTGTGCGCCCGGCGAGCCCCTTGGGGAGATTGGGGTCAACGCGTTCAGCGGTGTTCATGCTGCCGCTGTGCTCACCATTCTCGGCTCGATTCTGGGCGTCGTATTCCTCCCACTGTTGCCGTACCAGGGAACGTGCTTGCCGGACTGGCCGCTTCAACCACGTACGCAACTCGTCGCGAAGCTTGCTGACCGGTTCCGCACCGCGCTTGACGTGACGAACCTGGAAGTATTCGTCTAGATCAGCAGGAAAACGGACCTCGATCGCGATGTACCGGATCACCTTGTCTGATCTGCCGCCTTCAACCAGCTGAGGTACCACGTCGTAGTAGATCTCGCGTCCGTTGCGGAGGATGCTGATCCGCGCCGCATTGTCGGCGTTGATCTGGAACTCTCGGATGTCCTGACCCTTGTGGTCAGTGTCGCCTCCTGCCCCGGAGTAAGGCCGGAACTCCCGCGGCACAAGTGCGACGGCGACATGAACCTTTTGCCCGTCAACGACAATGTCATCCTCTTCGATGAGCTGACCGCGTGGGTCGGCTGGTTTGTATCGCGAAATGATGCGGGGATTGTCCATCCGGAACAGCGGGTCGTGCAGCGTGACCTCCTTGCCGTCAAGTTCGAAGGAGCGCCCGGTGTCGATAAAGGTGCGGTAGGCCCGTGCGATGAACTTCCTGAGATCGGCAATCTTCTGCTCGAGCGACGTTGCGAACTTACCGCCGCTCGACAACCGGTCGATCTTGCCAAAGACCACGACCGTACCGGAGGAGAAGGGGCGGCCGTCTCGGCCGACCATGAGTTTGGCGGCTGCCGCCGGCCAATCGTCGACAGGCACAGTCGTGATGTACTGCTGTCGACCTTCGCGGATTTCCTCGAGGTCGATGTAGCTGTGGTAGACCTTCGAACTGTTGGCCTCCTTGCTGTAAACGTCGATACGCTCACCGAGGCTGAGCCCGGCTAGCTTCAGGCCGACGCCAAAGCGACCGAGACCGGCTCGCTGGTTGTAGCGGTTGCTATAGCCCATGGACAGAACCTTGTGCATGATCGTCGGATCGATGCCCGTACCGTTGTCGACGATGATGATGCTGTCGATGGTCTTCTTCCGGGGACCAAACACGGGCAGTACGCGCATGATTGTGGCCTCGGCCTCGATAGAGTTGTCCAAGGGCTCGCCGACGGCGGCAGTGAGATCGAAGCCTGCATCGCGCATGGACTCCAACGCTCGATCGACCTGAACAAGATCAGCACGCTGATCTTGAGTGGAAAGGAAGAGCGGTTGGCTAGTCATGGTGAGTGAGATCCTTTGCGACTTGTACGGACGACGTGTGACGCAGTAGTCGGCCTGTTTGCGACACGGATGGCGGTCGAGGGATATGGACAAAACGCGCAGGTAATAGGGTGGAAGTCGGGTTTGTCCGGATGGAGCCGGTTGGACGGTGTTTCGACGTGGATGTGAAAGAGTGCACATTCGACGTCGAAGGCGCTGGTCACTGTGTGGCGGATGTCGTAGGTGAAGTACTCGCCTCGTTGGTCGGATGCGTGGCAAACCAATCGGCGCTGCACGTCGGTGTCGCTACGGCCGACGTAGAACAACTCGCCTTGGTCGCCGTACAGCATGTACGTGCCGATGTGGTTCGCGGGAATGAGCGCGCGGATGAGCCAGGGGCGCAGGCGAAGGAGGCGCGGCGTCATGCGGCCAACGCCGTCTCGTGCCAGATCTGGCGGCCGTGGCGACGAGCACGGCTGATGCGTTCGCGTACGCGGGCTACTGGCAATCCGTGACGATCGGCAAGACTCGCCGCGTCCTCGCCGTCGGCCAGGTCGCGGAGTATCGTCCGGTCGCTGGCCGTGAGGGCCGGTTCGGTCTGGAGCCAGAGGTGAATCTCGGCTAAGCGGTAGTTCTGGTCTTCGAAGCCGAGGTCCGTGTGATCGTCTAGCACGGTTGACGGGGCAATTTCTCGGCGCCGCTCGATCGCCTCGTAGGCGTGCCCGAGTGCGGATCGCATGCGGGCAGCTGCCGGTGTCGAAGTAGACTGTCCGCTTGGGGTCCGCAACAACTCGTCGAGAGCACGTTCGATGCGGTCGAGTTCGTACAGGTCGCGAGCGGCAAGGGCTCGCTGTTGCAGCACGATAACGGCTGCCTGGACAGTTTGGCTGATCATGACTGCTCCATTGGTCTGGTGGCGAGCCCCATGCGGTGGCACGCGTCCGTTCGGTGAAGCACTGCGTGTGAAGTTGTGCAGTCGAGAGTACTCGACTCTGCCGACGGCGGCACCGTCAGCGCTGAACTTGCCGAGTCGAGGTTGCTCCTGCCTACATAGATCGGTCGAAGTCGCCGTTCGTTGCAGTCTCGAGAAGGTTTTTCCCAAAGCCCTGGTGGAACTGCCACTGCACCTGGTTTACCAAGTAGCCCGACAGCGCGAGCGTTGCTCCGCGTTGGTCGCTACCGGGTGAGGTGGGTGGTGTCGTCGTTGGATGAGCAGGGGTCAGCGCCAGCCTGGCGTCGGGTTGGGTCCAGGCGAAACGTTGTTGTTCCCAGCGAGTGATGCTGGCGTAGTGCACGACGAACGCAGCGCTGGCCCGGATGCTGGCGGAGAGGTCGAGGAAGAGGTGCGCGGCGACGGTGACGGTTTCGCCGTGGCTGATGATCAGCACGGTGCCGCCGCTGTGGCGGACGAGGATGTCCCGCTGACGATCAGGAAGTCGGCCAGCTCTACGACCGCCCCAGATCCCGGGTGCGGACGGTACGACGGAACGCCTGGATCAACTCGGTCTCGAAGGCATCGACTGCCTGTTCGGCCAGCGGTTCGGGCTTCCTGGTCATCATCTGCTCCCCGCCGAGATGGTTACTCGGTTTCGTAGGTGAGGACGAACCTGCTGTGGGTCTTGTCGATCACCAGTCCGGGCAGCTCGCTGTCGGGGGTGTCGGCGGGGTAGGCGACGAGGGTGGCCTTGCGTTCGTCGCGGTGCACCGACCAGGCGCGGATCTCGTCACAGCGGTGGCGGGCGAGTTCGGTCGCGGCGGGGCCGTGCCCGGTGGCCCCCAGCTCCCACCTGGTGGTGCCGCCGTCCTCGCGGCGGCGGGAAGTGAGGTAGGCCAGCGAGCTGCCTTCTACCAGCGGGGTGCGCGACCGGGCGAGATCGGGTCGCAGACCGCGGGCTTGATGTCGGCGGGGACGTTGAGGCGGCACACCCGTGGGTCGGTGACGGTCAGCCGCAGCTACACCCCGGCGTAGGGCTCGTCGCCCGCGATGGTTACCCCGGACCATTCGCTGGCACGGACGATCGAGCACTCCGTGCAGGGCGTCGAGATCGAAAGGCTGGTCGCGGTCCCAGTGCAGCAGGATGGTCTCGTCATGGGTGATCGGCGCAGACTGTTCGCCTTCGTCCTCGCCGACAAGGTAGACGAAGCCGCACAGTTCGATCGAGTCGGAGATCAGCCGCCCATCGCGGTAGGTAAACGCGACCGAGCGGGCCTGGCCGCGCCACCGCAGCGGCAGCACCACCCTGGCGCCGGGGGCGAGCTGCCGCCACCACGCCCAGGGAATATCCCACGGGGACACCGAGCGCGCCGTCGCCGGTTACCACGTGCACGCCGCGGTAACCGGCGGCGGCCAGGTTGCGCGTGGCCTGCTCGGTCACGTCGGGATCGATGTCGATGGTGACGACGTTCGTCTCGTTGCCGGTCAGCTCGGCCAGCAAGCTGGCGTCGTATCCCGTCCCGGCACCGATCTCGAGGATCTTGTTGCCAGGTTCGACAGCGAGCCGGTCGAGCATCATCGCGACGACGAACGGGAGGCGCGGGAGAGCGAGGTGCCGTCGGCGAAGCGGTGGGTGATCACCGCCTGCCAGGGGTTGTGCGCGGCGTCCAGGTCGGCGTCGGGCACGAATTCGTGCCGAGCCACCTCACGTAGCACCCGCGCCACCTCGGGGCGCTTCGCGTAGCCCTTCCCCTGGGCCTTGGCGAGCATGGTCTCGCGCAGGGCCTCGGGTGAGCTGGCAGTGGTGTCGGTGGTGTTGTCCATCGCTTCCTTTCATTCGTTGAGCAGCAGGCAGGTGTCCCACTGCGTGACCGGTGGTGTGTTCGTGCGGGCGGAGCGCTGGGCCAGCATGACCCCGCGGCGCCGGTGAGTAGCCCGCGCCCGTTCGGAGGCTGGCGTGCCAGGAGGGAGGTGAGGCCGGTGAGCAGGCGCGGGAGCGTGGCGGCGAGCTGGTCGTTGTGGCGGCTGGCTCGCCACGCAGTGTGCACAACCCCGGCCCATCCGTGGCACAGCGACACGTCACCGAGCCGGGCGAGCTGCTGCTCGTCGCGCAGGCACCAGGCCAGGATGTTCTCGGCGCACCGTCGCCGGGCGCGGTCGCCGAGTACGAGGCCGGCGACTTGTTGCGCGCGGGCGATGCCGGGAGTGCCGTAGCACCAGCTCGGCCGCGACGGGCCGGGTAGGTGCACGGCGCCGCGGGCGTGGTCGGCCTGGCTGATGGCCTCGGGCCACCACGCCCGCGGTGGCACACCGCAGCGCCAGCGGTCTAGCCACCGGCAGATCCGGTCGATGGCCGCGGTCTGCCCGGACACGACGATGCCGCGGCGCAGAGCGAGCGAGAGCAGCGTCAGCGGCCCGGCGATGCCGTGGGCCATGCCCAGGTTGCCGTGCCCCATCTGCCAGGCCGGGCCAGGACCGGCAGGCCCACCAGCCGGGCCGCCCGTCCGGGTGCGTCCGGGTGAGGCCCACCAGGTAGCGCAGCACCTCGCGCAGCAGCTCGTCGGCGGTGCCGCAGCGCAGCAGGTAGGCGCCCAGCCCGGTCAGGCCGCCGATGAGGTCGAACTCGCGCTTGTCGGCCAGCTCGCCGCGGCCCATGCGCTGGTAGGCGGCGTCCAACTTAGACGAGGTGATCTTCTCGACGTGGTCACCGAGCACGGTCAGCGCCCGATGTTGAGCGGTGGGGACGAGGGCGAACGCGACCGCAGGTGCTCCCTCGAACAAGCTCGCCTCCTCGGGGTGGGCCATCACTGGTTCGGCCACCAGGGCGGCCAGCCACCGGTGGGCGTCTTGGCCTCGTTCCCGGGCTAGCAGCGCCTGTCCGGCGGGGCCGTCGGCCAGCGATTGCGTGGTCACGGCTGCCTCCGGGACGTACTGCGCCAGGTTGCGGCGGCTTGGCGTGCCAGCCGTAAGCAGATGGCTTCCCGGTCCCGGTTGACGCCGAGGGCGCGGTTGTGGTGCATGTGCAGCAGCGCGGGACGGCGGTGCGGGCGGGTTCCTGGACCCGCAGGCCGTGCGGGCGATCCGGGAGTCGGTCGCCGCTCGGCTGGAACGGGTCGCCGCCGGGGAACACATCTGGACTCGCCGCTGTCGGTCGAAGAGCAGCAGGCCCGGATGCGGGCCTACGTTGCCGAGGAAGTTACTGCCTGGGTGCAGCGCCGCGCCGCGGCTGGCCAGGCGCCGCTGCCGGTCGACGACGAACGGCGGCTCGTGCGCGCGGTGGTGGCTGCGACGACGGATGGGCATCGTGGAGCGAGCCCGTCACCGACAAGCCCCGCCCGGTGCGCACCTGGCTGTACCGCCTCGTGTGCGAGGTCGCGTGGCCGGTTTTCATGCAAGAACGGCACCGCCTGGAGACCGCGGCGATCCGCGGCTACCAACGCGAACTCGCCTTCCGCGCGTGGTACCGCCGCTACCTCGACGCGATCAACGGATGGTGGCGGGGTTGCCACCGTATGGCTACCAGGTGCACCTCCATCGCGTCACTGACCAGGATGGACGCAGCCGCACGCTTCGGCGTCTCGTGCCTGACGAGGACTGCGCCCGCGTTGTTCCGGTGATCTTCCGGTGGTACCACGACGGCCACGGGCCGTCCGCGATCGCCGCACGCCTGGCGGCCGAGCCCGACCTCTACCCGCCGCCGGGACGGTGGACGGTCAAGGTCGCGCGCGGGCTGCTTACCAATCCGGCCTATCTGGGCTATGTCGTCCACGGCCGCACCCACCACGGAGTCCCGCAACCCCCGCGGCAGTGGACCTGGTCGCTCGATCAAGCCCACCCCGCGCTGGTCGGCCCCGCGCAGTTCTGGGGCAGCTACTACCGGCTCCACCCGGGCCATCGGACGCGGCCAGCAGAAGTCGGACCGCAGCGGCCAGGCGTGGCGTCTGCCGACGGGCCGTCTGAGTGAGCCGCGGACGACGCGGTTACCGCCGACCGGAGGGTGACCGTCGAGCCGCCCACCGTGCTGCCGATGCCCGAGGCCGACCGGCCCGCCGCGGTCGCAGTCCTCGCGCAGCGGCTCGCCGAGGTGCTCGCCGACGAGTCGTTCCAGCAGCGGCATCAGCAGCGCCTCGCCGAGCGCGGTCACCGCCGCCGAAGCAGCTGATCAAGCAGCTTGCCCTTACCGAGGAGTCGAGCGTTCGTCGTTGGCCCCAGGCCGATTGGCCTGGGGCCAACGACGTAACCAAGGACGGTCCCATGAGCAACAACCACACACCGCAACCCGACCCGGCACCGCCGACTTCGCGGACCCGCGTCGCGGTCTACCTCGTCGGCGGCGGCATCAAAACCGCGATCCCCGCCTGCCTGGGCGCACACCCCACCTGGCGGCAGATCAACCGCACCTACCGCGAACCCGGCCCGCTGGCCACTCGCCCCGAGCTGCGGCGCGCGCTCACCGACCCCCGCTCCGGAGAGTTCGACCTCCTTCTGGTCCACAGCGCCAGCCAGGTCTCGCGCAACCTGAACGAGCTGAGCGAGATCATCACCGAGCTGGACGAGGCGGGCGTGGCGTTCCGCTCGGCCACCGAATCGCACCTCGACACCACAAGCATCACCGGGCGGATGGTCCTGCGGCTGATGGCCGCCTTCGCCCGATACGAGCAGGAGCACCGCGAGCAGGTGCGTCGCCGGGCGGTGCGGTGATGTCGGCACCCACCGCACCCAAGCGCCGCCAGCGTCGCCCCCGGGTTCGGACCAACCAGGCCACCCAGCCACAGGCGACCATCGGCGCCGAGGAGAACAGCCCGCCGCTGCGGGTGGCGATCTACCTCCGGATCTCCACCGACGAGTTGCACCAGCCCTTCTCGCTGGAAGCCCAAAACCTCAAGCTGCGCAACTACGTCACCTCGCAGGACAACTGGGAGCTCGTCGGCAAGCCCTACATCGATGAGAAATCCGGGGCGACCACCGACCGACCCGCCCTGAAACGCGCCCTGGCTGCCGCCAGGGCCGGGAAGTTCGACGTATTGCTGGTCTACCGCGTGGACCGGCTGTCCCGATCGATCCGGGGCCTGTCGGAGATCCTCGCCGACCTCGAAGACGCGGGCGCGGCGTTCCGGTCCGCGACCGAACCCTTCGACACCGCCACCCCCGCCGGACGGATGATGGTGCAGATGCTGGCCGTGGCCGCCGAGTTCGAACGCGCCACCATCATCGACCGCGTCATCAACGGTATGGAACGCAAAGCCGCCCGCGGCGAATGGCCCGGCGGCTAGCGCTCCCACGGCTACGAAGTCGGCAGCAGCGGCAAGCTCACCATCATCGACTACGAGAAGCCAGTCGTGGAACGCATCTTCACTACCTGTGTCCGCGACAAACTCGGTGCAGCCGCCATTGCCAAACGCCTTACCGCCGACGGCTACCGCACCAAAGCGAACAACCCCTGGTCCCAAGCCGCCGTGCTCGACGTCCTGCGCAACCGCACCTACCTCGGCGAAATTTGGTTCCGCGACCGCTGGTATAAGCCGAAGATCACCACCCGGCGATCATCGGCGAGAAGCTATTCAACGACGCCCAGGACATCCTCGACGCCCGCGGCGACGCCACCACCCACCGCGCCGTCGCCAACTCCGACTACCACCTCGCCGGGCGCCTGTTCTGCAGCCACTGCGGCAACCGCTACCTCGGCACAGCGGCGAAAGGCAACAAGTACCAGTACCGCTACTACACCTGCTTCACCCGGCATCGCTACGGCACCGAACACTGCTCCGCCGACCGGCTGCCCGCCGACCAACTCGAACACGCCGTCCTGACCTCACTGCTGAACACCCTGACCCGCAGCGACCTCATCGAGCAGAGCCTGGCCAACACCACCAGCGAGGTCGAAGACCAACGCGCCACCTACGCCGCCGAACTCTCCGCCCTCGAACGCGACATCACAAAGAACGAGGACGCCATCGACCGCTACCTCAACGCGTTCGAGAACGGCACGATGGACGAGGACACCTGCTCGCCCCGAGTCAAGAAACTCGCCACCCATCTCAGCCGCAGCCGACGCTGGCAGCGACGAAGCCCTCCGCCGCGTCATGCAGACCTTTGTTCACCGAGTCGATATCACCAGCCGCGAAACGGCTGCGCCCACGTTCATCATCCCCGACGCGGCCAATGTGCCAACCCAACGCTCCGCAGCCGCCTCACCAGCGACGACTACGGAGCGAAAGGTTCGCACATTGCCTGGATTGGTGCCCCCGGCAGGATTCGAACCTGCGACACCCGCTGTCTCAGAAAACCCGGTCCGATAGGGTCGATTGTGGGCTACACCTGGGCGGGAGAGGAGAAGTCGCGCCGTTGTGGTCGGTTGCAACCGAGGGTTTCCGGACCGTAAATGGACCAACGTTCCGATCATGAACCCGTATCGGGAGCATCCATGAGCGACTCCAGAGCCTCGGCGGTTTTCGTGTTGGTGATCTTCGGTCGCCGGTAATGCTTCTGCACCATCGCAGGGGTGTTGCCCAGCTGGTCGGCCGCGTCCTCATTCGTGCCGCCCTGGTCGACGATGTGCGTACCAACCGTATGGCGGTACATCCGGGCCGACACCCAGCCGTACCCGATCGCTTCGCACACCGCGTTCAGGCGTTTCGACACGTTGCTGGGGTCTTGCCACTGACCGTTCCACGTCGGAAACATCGCTCCCTTGCCGGCTGCGATCTTCCGCCGGTTGAACGTCGGCGCCGCCCACGACGGATACATCGGATTGATCGCTTTACGTCGGCCCTTGCGGAGGACCTTGCGCTCAATGCCCTGGCCCTCGACGCGAACGAGGTGATGCCCTATGAGGGCAGTGCGCTTCGTCGGCTCGACGTCCGACCCAATCATGGCAAGCGCTTCGCCCGGCCGCGCACCCGTCGCCAGCATGACCTCGGCAAGGTCGGGAAGATCCAGCCACGCCTGTGCCCGCGGACCCAGCTTCTTGTTTCCTGCCCGCGCCTCGCACTCGGCGCGCAGCTTCGCGATGAAGTCCGCTCTCTGGTCGGGCTCAAGTACCAGAATGGGCTCCTGGTCACCGTTCTCGATGGTCTCGACCGATCGAACGGGGTTGGTCATCATGGCGCCGTGCCGGACCGCGTATCCGCAGACATGCGAGAGCACAGTCTTGGCGCGCGTGGCTGCCGAGTAGCCGCTCTTCCCGCGCGTGCCGCCCGCCGTGTCCTTCCGGATCGTTTTGAGTGTCTCGTCGCACATGCCTGCGTCCTCGGCTTCGCGGCACGTTAGTTCGCTCATGTGTTTGCGGAGATGCTTGAGCGTGTCGCGGTAGTCGTACAGGCTTTTGTGGGCTCGCTCGCCGCGTTCGACTTTCGCCTTGAAGTCGGCCAGCCACAAATCCATGACGTGACCAAACCTGGTGTCACCATTGATCTTCTTTCCGGCTACCTCTTTGGACTTCTGAACCAGCGCCCTTTTCAACGCCCGCTCAGCGGCGGCGGCGGTTTTTCCTCGGCGCTTGACCGGTCTCAGCTGACCATTGCGATATCTGAACCGTGTACGTGCTTCGTGCACGCCGGTCCGGATCTCCGTTATGTTGATATTTCCGTAAGTTCCGATTTCGGTTCGAGGTCTGCCCATCGCTTTCCCTTTCGGTCGGCGCGGGGTTGGGGGAAGGAAAAGCGCAAGGACGCCCCCCCGCAGTTTTACGAGAACGGTTTTCCTTCGTTGAAATATCTGGTGATCTCTCGAAATGCTGCCTCCTCACGGCGACATTGGTCGTGGCTGCATCGCATGGCCGCGATCAGTTCCTCATCGGCACGCTCGTCTTTCTCGGTTCGGCGCAACAACATCAGCCAGATCCATGCCAACCCGGCCGCGGTGGTGGCGACGATGAGGAGTGGCGGGGTCGAGTCGTTGTCGATGTTTGAGACCACGAGCACTCCCATGATGGCGGTCAAGGCGATCGCGGCGCAGGCGACCGCGAACGTCCGGGGGGACCGGGACACGGTTTGCGGCATGAGGGACAAAGCAGGCTCCTTCGGACAAGGATCGAACACATGTACGAGGCACGTCGTTCGTCACGTAGGGTGCGTTAACACGTGGCTCGCACTCTGTGGATACATCACCAAGACGGCCTAAGATCAGGTAACGATCCTGGTCAAGGGAAGATCTCGAAATCGACGTGAGCTAACTGTCCGTAGTTAGCTGATCCTCGATTTCGGCCTCGGCCTTAACTCGCATCACTTCGCGGATCCACACGTCGGCCAAGTACTCCGACTTCCTGCGGAACATGTCGTGCGTATCGCGGACCTCGGCCATGGACATGTCCCGCATCCGGGCGCGCTCCGATGCTGACCACTCGTGCCGAGGTGCGAGTTCGGGAGCTGGTGCGCGTTTGGGGAGTGGCGGCAACTCGGCCTCACCCTTAAGGAAGGCGGAGATCGTGCCGTGAGGCCAGTTCAACGCTTCCTCGACTGCGTTCAACACCTTTCGGCCGGCTGCTTCGCCGCGCTCGACAGCGGCGACGCTGCGAGTGCCAATGTCCGCCACCTCCGCCAAGGCCTCCCGGCTGCTGAACCCGAGCCGCTCACGCGTGTCGCGGACATGCTCGCCGAGCTTCTTGCGCATGGCCTCCACGCGCAGAGCGTAGCGCAGGTTTCTGCAAGGCGGGGAACGCCTCGATGGTCTCGGGTTGTGCCTCCGACCTCGTCTTCGCATGGTTCTGCAGCCTACAGGAAATATCAAGGTTGCACAAACAGGCAGATCTGCAGGATCAATGGGTTGCACTTCTTGCAAAAACCTGCAAAACTTCTCGCATGGCACTCCACCCCATCAACCCCACCGCCATCCGTGAGAGGCGTGACGAGCGCGACCTCTCGAACGAGGAATTCGCGGGCGCGCTGGGGATCTCCCCTCTGTACCTGAGGAACATCCTCAGCAAGACCGACAAGCCCGGCGATCGCCTGGTGCACCGGATGGCACGAGTCCTCGGCGTGACGATCGACGACATCACGGCAACGAACGACGGCGTCCCGGACGAGCCGCCGAAACAGCCGAAGCGTGAACCCGCCCACCCGACCCGGCGCCAGGATCAGGAGAAGTCGACCGGTCCGAAACGCGCAACCGGCAAGGAAGTTGCAGCATGAGCACCGCACTTGTCGAGGCGGTGGAGAAGCTCACGGACCGCATCTCCCGGCTGGAGAAGGCTGCGAAGGCCCCGGTCCGCGTCGCGTGGCGTCCGCGCGAGGTCGCGCAGATGACGGGCCTCTCCTACAAGCAGGTCCTCGAACTGATCCACGAGGGACTGCTCGGCGCTGTCCAGGATGGCCGACTTCACGTCGTTCCGGACGTCGAGCTGCAGCGCTACCTCGCCCGCGGCGTCACCGCCGCCTGAGCTGCTGGCGGGCTGGGTGTGCCCCCCCGACCCCGCCCGGCCCGCCAGCTCCCCACCCCAAGAAATGAAGACGCCCGCCCCGGTGCCGTGCAGGGCTCCGGAACGGGCTGACCAAGAGGAAAGGGAGTCCTCATGATCGCTCAACAGAGTACTGGCCGCCGGTGTCGGCGGGCGCTGGGTGCGTGGCTGAATGGCCAGCGGCGCCCGGTCGAGGCGACGCCGCCGAGCTGGCAGCTTCTCGCACCGCCGTCGGTGCGGGTGGCGGAGATCGAGGCTGTCGCCGAGCAGATGCACGGCGCGCTGCGGGTGATGATCGACCCGCATTTCACACCAGGCGAGTGCACGTGGTGTGCACCGGCCCGGCCGGAGCTGGCAACGGTGCGGGTGTGCGGCGACCCCGATCCGGACCGGGACGACCTGCGTCCGCTGTTCGCGGTCGAGGTGTGCCACTCCTGCGCGATCAACCCGCGTACCGGCGCGGTGCGGCAGGCCCTGATCGAGGCCGGGCCGTTCCGACTCGTGTCCGTGGAGGTGTGCGAGTGATGGCGAAGTGCGAACGCTGCCGCGAGCGCCAGAAGCGAATCGAGCAGCTCCAGATGGAACTCACAGACCTGCAGCGCCTGGTCGACGAGTGTGAAGCGGCGACCGCCGCGGAGGTGTGCGAGTGATGGGGATCATCAAGAGGCTCCGGACCGTCCGTGAATGGACCGACAAGGTCGTCGACTTCGAGATCGAGCACGGGAAGAAGAAGGCGGCCGAGCAGAAGCCGGAACCGAAGCGCCGCAACGACAACGACGGCCGGACGGGGAAGCTGCAGGGGCTCGGCGAGCGCATCGGGATCACGGGCATCGTCGCCGTCACCATGGCCGCCGCGGTGCTCGGGCTGGCCGGGTGCAAGCCCGAGCCCGGTACGCCGCACCCGGCGCCGTCGCCGTCGGTGCAGTGCGAGGAAGACGAACCGTGCTGGGACTGCCACACGATGGGCAACCGGCAGTGCGGCCCGGATGACCCGGCGGTGAAGCGGTGAAGCGCCGCGCAGCCAGCGCGCTGCTCGTGGCCGCGTTCGCGGTGCTGGTGTTCCTGGCCCCGGCGGCGCTGGTGGAGCAGACCGGCCCGGCGCATTCGTTCCGGCTCACCGCCGACGGGACGCTGCTCGCGGTCGCTGCTGGGCTGATCGCGTTGGCATACGGGACTTTCCTGCTGGCGTGGCGTGCTTATCGGGCACCGGCCCGGCGGGTGCTGGCGCCGCTGCTGCTGGTCGCGGTCGCCGTGACGGGCTGCAATAACGGGCCGCTGCCGGACGGTCCACCGCCCCCGGCGCGGGCACCCCGACCACCCGCGGACGCGGTTGATCAAGCCCTCACTGCTGACGACGACCTCGGCGCGATGTTGCGCGCGTGGCGAGCTGACGTCGACAGCGAACCCCTCTACCTCGGAAAGGTGGCGTAGCAATGGCGAGCTTGGCGGAGGAACGTGCTGCACGCGAAGGCATGCCGGTCGTGAACTGCGTGCTGCACGAGCTGTTTACCGCGGCGGCCGGGGACCCGATCGTCGTGTCCACCGTGGACGGCAAGCCGGTGTTGCTGCGTCTGGCTACGGCCGACGAGTTCATAGAGCAGAACGCGGCCGCGCTCGCGAGCCTGCCGGAACATCTCCGCCCTGAGCCGGTGACTCGTGCTCGGGCGGAAGACCTCGTGAAGCCGTTCAACATCTGGAGCGGTGGCCGGTGATGGGTCTCCCGGATAAGGCGAAACGCTGGCTGCTGGCGGTGGCCGCGGTCGTGGCGCTGATCGCCTCGGTGGTGATGCTCGCCGTCGCGCTGACGCTGATCGCCACCGGCGGCCCCAACTCTTACCCCGATCCGACCATGACCCACTGCCGACCGCAGTACGGCACCTGCACGGAGGAACCCAGATGACCGCGCCCGACCTGGACCCGTTGTTCGCGCGGTTCGACGAGCAGCGTGACCGCGAGCTGGTGCACGCGGTCGACGACTTCGCCGCCGGGGCCGCCGCCGTGATCGACGCAGCGGAACTCGGCTGGCAGGCACCGTCGACAAAGGAATTCCTGGCCGCCGTGCGCCGAAGCAACGCCGGTGTCGGTCAGTTCAAAGCCATCTACCTCGCGCTCGCCATGCCGGGCGCTGGACGTATCGGAGGAACCCTGTGAGCACCCCAACCGCGCGGGTACGCGCCATCCTCGAACATCTCGAAGCGCACCCCGAACTCGACGGCACCCTTTCGAGTCTGCAGGTCGCCAACAACGCCGGGGTGCAGCTGTTCGTCCGCGACGGCAGCCACCTCGCGGCCCTGATCGCCTGGTCGAAGACACTGACCGGGACGAAGGTTCGGTACACGTACGGAAGCGGCTACCACCTGTACCTGTCCGGCGTCATGGACGGTGGCGCGCGGCTGGACCGAGTAGCCGCAGTGCTCGACGCAGACGAGGGTCAGTTGATCCTCCGCGAGTTCGGTGAGCTGCGCGGTGAGATCCAGCTCGACATGCTCGCGTCTCTCGCCGACGAGATTGCGGCGAAGCGCGCCAAGGATGTGTCGGCGTGAGCGACCCGAACACGGTGACGTTGGAAGAGCTGGCGTCGGAACTGGCTCAGCTCAAGGCGTTCAAGGACCGGGTCGACGGCCGGTACGACGCGCTGAGACAGCGGGTGTCGCAGAAGCTGTCGGCTGGGTCGCGGCTGCGGGTGGATTCCCCGGCGGGCTGGCGGCTGGGCACGGTGCTGCGGGAGGACATCAAGGTGTCCGCGCGGATCGCCGACACGGCCGCGTTCGCGGCGTGGGCGGCGAAAGCGTACCCGGATGCGACGCAACCGGCGTTCGAGATCACCGGGTCGGAGAAGGAAGTCGCGGAAGCGCTGTATCTGGCCGGTGCGACGCATCTGGTGAAGTCGGTGACGGTGGTGGCGGACGAGCTGCGCCGCAAGGTGCTCGACCTGTCCACGGCGAACGGTGCACCGATGGCGCCGGACGGCGAGGCCGAGATCCCGGGCGTGGTGATCGACCGTACCGGCGGGACGGTGAAGTGCCAAACCGCGCCGGACGGCGGGGCCGCGGCGCTGGAAATGCTGGCCGACGGCGACCTTCTGCTCGACCTGCTCACCGCGCCCGAGGCTGAGCCCGAGAGGCGGTCGGCGTGACCCTCACCGACGAACAGAAAGCCGCGCTCAAAAAGCTGCGCCGCAAGTTCCCGAATTCCGCGGTCCGGCAGCGGCCGATCATCACCTGCCCGGCCTGCGAGCTGCTGGACCGGGACCAGCCGGGCGCGGTCTGCGCGGAGCATGAGGCCTCGCATTGCGAGAGCTGCGGCGAGGTCTTCACCGTCGCGCACGAGCACCTCGACTACGTGGGCCACGCCCACATCCGGGAACGCCTTATCGAGGCCGACCCGGGGTGGGACTGGGAACCGTTGGGGCGCGACGACAACGGCAACCCAGTGTTCGACAGCTACGGCGGCCTGTGGATCCGGCTCACCGTGGCCGGGGTGTCCCGGCTCGGATACGGCGACGCCGAAGGGCGCCGCGGCACCGCCGCCACGAAGGAAGTCATCGGGGACGCGCTCCGCAACGCTGGCCAGTCATTCGGGATGGCGTTGGATCTGTGGAAGACGCAGTCGCCACGGCGTCGCCGCGCTGCCAGACCGCCTGCCCGGGCGGCCGTTAAGCCAGTCGACAAACGCGACGCCGACGCGATCCGCGGAACCATCCGCAACTACGCGTCACGCCGGTTCGGATGGGCGCTTCCACAGATCGACGCCAATTTCACGTGCTGGGCAGGCGGCCTGGGCGGCGAGACGTTCGCGACCGCACCGGCAGACCTGCTCGACCGGTACCGCGAGCACCTGGATTCCACGCCTGATGACGGTGCCGATGCTTAGGCGGACTCCGTTGCAGCGCCGCGGGTTCCTGCCCCGCGGCGCCGGGCTGAAACGCTCCCCGATGAAACGCACCCGCGGCCGGACAAAGGCCGAGCGCCGCTCGGAGTGGACCGAGGCGAACGGCCGGGCGCGGGTGGCCGACCGTTCGAAGTGCTGCGAGAAGTGCGGCGCGGGCGGGGTGATGCATTGGCATCACCGGAAACGACGGTCGCAGGGCGGGACGTGGGCGCCGTCGAACGGGTTACGGCTCTGCCCTCCCTGCCATGGATGGGTGCACGCCAACCCGGACGAGGCGAAGGAGCACGGGTGGCTTGTCGATCGCGACGCGGACCCGGCTGCTGTGCCGTTCGAGCACTGGCAATGGGGCCCGGTGCTCATCGACGACGACACCACCGACTATCACCGGAAAGGTGAAGCAGCATGACGATCACGGTGCAGCAGCTGAACGCGATCTGCGACCGCCTGGCCGCCCCGCCGATGCCTGCGGAGTTCCGGGTGTCACCGATCGGTGTGGTCGCTGTCCACGATGAACGGTTCTACGGGGGCCGGGCGCGGCCGTGGTCGGTGGTGTGGGTTCCGCCCGGGCATCACTCGCACTGGCCGACCATGTCGTTGCTGCCTCAGGACGTGGCCTCGTGGGCTGTGCTTCGGCCGGGTGTGTCATGAGCCGGAAGTGGGCGCCGGAACTACCGGACGCGGAAGTCCGGCGCCGTACCGAGGTCTTGATGCAGCAGCACGCCAAGCAGATGGAGCGTGCGCGTCCCGGATGGATCACGATGCACGTCGAGTACGGGCGCCTGTGGACGCGCGTGAACCATGCCCGCGCGATCCTGGGGAACCCGACGATCCCGAACGTCGACAAGGTTGCTGGCGCGCTCGCAATCCTCGACGGCGCACCGGTGGTACTGGTCAGCCGTGGCGGTGGCGAATGACCTCGAAGCACAGGCGGTTCGCTACCCCGACGGAGCAGGCGCACGGCGTGCTCGGCGGCCCGATCGGGAAGGGCACGCCAGAGGAAACCGCGGCGTGCGTGCGGCGGGTGAAGCTGGAGGCCCGAGACTCGGCTGAGGCCGTGGACATCCTGCAGATGCTCGGGATAGTCGACGTCAACTTCCGGTGGGTCGCGGTGTCGCGCAACGGGCGGAAGAAGGTCCCGAAGTGATCGGCAGTCCTGCCGCAAGACGGCAGGCGGGAGTGTTGGTGCAGCTGGCCTCGGAGGGCCAATTCGCCAACCATGTCGCGGGCCTGATCGGGCAGGCCCGGCAAAACCCGGCGCGTGTCGTCGAGGTGCTCGGCGTGCTCGCCGCCGCGCTCGCCGACGGCGACCCGGTCCGGCCGACCGGGGAGATCCCGGCCGTGGAGCCGCGCCCGGTCGACCTGTCGGTGTCGCCGCTGACCCGGTATCTGCGCCGCGCGCACACCGCTTACGCGGGCGGCAACCGGTCGCTGTGGGTCGTCGAGGGGGAACGCGAGTATCAGCGGCTCAAGAAGCGGGACCAGCGTGTGCGGGATCGGGAGCGTGCCGCTGCCGAGCGTCGGCGCGGGACGCTGCCACCGGCCGGGGAACTGCGGTGGCTGCTGGAAACCGACAGCGTCGAAGCCGTCGCGCAACGGTTCGGCGTCCGCCCGGACGCGATCGACGCCGCGTTGAGGCGGGCCGCATGACCGCGTCTGTGTGCGAGAAGTGCCACAGGCCGCTCAAGGACGTCGAGAGCAAGCGGCGCAAGTACGGGCCGGTCTGCTACCGGAAGCTGTTCGGCCCGCCCGAGCCGAAACTCCGCAGCAGCAAAGCCCGCCCTTCTGCCGCGCGGCCCGTCGACCACCACCCGGTCGACCCCAACCAGATCCCGCTCATGGAGGTGGAGGTACCCGTGAACGCGACACCCGAGGTGCAGCACCGGCTCACCGTCGAACACTCCGGCATCAACCCGAACACCTACCGAGGCGAGTGCTCGTGCGACGACGCGTGGGCATGGGTGTCGCTCGTGGGCCTCGGCGGACTCGAAGGCCCGTGGCGCGACCACATCGCCAGCTTGCCGTCCGCAAAAGATGACGGCCACGCTGCCCCCACCGTCCAGGAAGGACAGAAGCAGTGACCACCTACACCCTGAACGCGGAATTGACCCTGGTCTCCACGCACTGCGTCACGTGCGGCGTGCCGTTCGCGATGCCGGACTACCTCATGCGGAAGCGTCGCGAGGACGGCGGCGATTTCTACTGCCCCAACGGCCACAGCCTAGTGTTCCGGGAGAGCGAAGCAACGAAGCTCAAGCGGCGGCTGGAATGGGCGGAGTCCAACGCGACCCACCAGCGTGACCAGCGCGAGGCAGCCGAGCGCTCGAACGCTGCTCTCCGCGGCGTCATCACCAAGCAGAGGAAGCGCGCCGCCGCTGGTGTTTGTGCGTGCTGCAACCGGTCGTTCCGGGACGTCGCGCGGCACATGGCCAGCCAGCACCCCGGCTTCGTCGCTACCGCCTGATCTCGCGGTCCCGGTCGTTCCCCGGTACGGGCGGGACCGTGCACCACCCGGAAAGGAGCCGAACGATTGACGATCGTGTCGGTCGATGGGCAGCAGCCGTGCGGACGGTTCGAATGGGAACGCGTCGTGCGCCGGGTTGACTTCCCGATGCGGCTCAAGCTGGTCGCGTTGACGCTGGCGACGTACGCCGACGCCGACGGCACCCGCGTACGCCCGGGGGTCGATGTCCTCGCTGCTGTGACGGGGCAGGGAGCGAGCACGGTACGGCGCCTGGTGGCCGCGTTGCGGGAGTCGGGTCTGATCGAGGTCGTGGCGCGTGGTGGCGGCCGGTCGGGTCGTGGGCGCGCCACGGAGTACCGATTGACGCTTCCGTCTGATGTGGACAGTCTGTCGCTGCTGCCGCCGACCGAAGTTTCATCGCTCCGTATAGCGAGCGCTCAATCCGACGATTCACCGCTCGCCCAGGAGAGCGCTCAATCGGCACCGTCCCCTGTGGACAAATCGGATTCACTGCTCGCCATAGAGAGCGGTCAATCCGCGGCGGACGAACCGATTGACCGCTCGGAAAACACCGTTACGGGCCTATTGACCGCTCGCTCCGGCCTATTGACCGCTCGCAGCTCCGAGCGCCTACCAAGTCACTTACACCAACCACCTAAAAGCGACCAACCTTCTGGCCCGGACCCAACGCAACCACCGACCGCGCGCGACCCAACCGAGCCGATCCAGCTTCGCCCCCGCAAATGTCCGCACGGCCTCCCTGCCCACCACCGCCCCGACGGAACACCCACCTGTGCCGCCTGTCGGCGCGGGCTCCCCGCCAAGGACACCGCATGAGCCACGACCGAACCGGCGAACGGATCGACGACGACGAACCCCAACTGCCGTTGCATGACCCGCGCTGCGACGGGAACGGCTGGGTGGACCGGGACGCTGATCATCCGCGTCCCTGCTACGACTGCCGCCCGAAACTCCGGCCGCCGAACCTGCGTCGCGCATTGCTCGACGCAGACCAGCTCCGTCAGGAGCCCCGAAACCCCGAAGGAGACCCGGATGCCTGACCAGACCGAGAACGCCAGCGAGGGAACGACGCGGTTGGTGACGTTCACTGCGATCGAGCTTGACCGTGACGGAAAGTTGGTCGATCAGGAGTCGTTCGTGATCGATCTCGATTCAGCCGAATCCAACGAGGAGGGCACAGTATCGGCGTGGCTGGGGACGGTCGATGGCCAGCGTGTCCGTGTGACGATTGAGGAGCTGCCCCGATGAGTCAGGGTCTGGACAACGAGAACGTCAGCGAGCGGCCGAACCAGCCGGGCGGAACGGGCAAATGCGACGCACAGCACCCGGATCACGATCACGTCCGGTGCACCAAGGCTGCCGGGCACGGGGAAACCCATCGTGACTTCGCGGAGCCGAACTGCACCTGCTACACCTGGAACCTCGCCAGCGAGCAGCCGAATGCGGGCCAGGAAACGGCGCACAGCGATGATCCCGCCGTCCTCGCCGAGCACTATCGGATCCTCGCTCACGAGATCGGGCAGGAAGCCAAGAAGGCGATCGCCCGCGCCGATGCCGCGGAGGCGAAAGCCGCGGAGTTGCGCCTCGATATCGAGAAGATCCTCGACGTAGCGCTTGGCCCGAACGTGACAGATGGCACCGGGGAGGGTGTAGTCGCGGACGTGGCGCTACTCGCGGAACGGAAGAAGGCCGCGGAGGCGAAGCTCGCCGCGGCTGAGCAAGATCTGTCGGTGCTGCGGGACTCGGAGGCGATCGAGCGTACCCACATGTGGCTGGAGCGTGAGCGTGACGACGCCCGGGAGCGGATCGAGGCCGCGCTGGCGGTCGTCAACCGGTACGACCCCGGGCTCTTCCCGCTCAGCCACATCCGCGCTGCCCTGACCGGCTCGAAGCCAGTTATGGAGCCCGTCACGGACCGCGAGCCCACGATCGTCGACCAGGCGCGCAGCACGCTGGTCGCGATCAGTGACGCGGTCGGCGACGACGACCCGTGCCACGACACCGTCAACCACCCCGACTGTCACGAGATCCTCAACCGGGTGCGGGAGATGACGGCGGCCTACTTCGCCGTGCCCGTCACGGACCGCGAGCCCACGACCGTCGACCATGTGCGCAGCACGCTCGAAATGCTGGCCCTGCGTGAACGCGATCTGGTGCGGAAGCAGCGTGACGGGCTGGCGGCGAAACTCGACCAGGTACGCGCCGAGGTGCTCGACCCGATCAACGACTACGGTGCCGTCATAGGGCGCATCTCCCGTATCGTCTTCCACGACCACGCCGAGCCCGTCACGGACCGCGAGGAACCGGCGCGGACCGTCGAGCCGTTGAAGCTGGAATGCCCTGACTACTACTGCGCCCACTGCTACGTGCAGAGCCTTGGCGAGCCGCACAGCGTCGTCTACCACGCGTTGTGGACACATCTGGAGATCGTGCACGGCGCGAAGGCTCTGCCGGACCGCGAGGAAACGGCGTGCGATGTCGAGCAGTTCCTTTTCCACAGGTTGCAAGATCTCCACGCGGGGCGGGAAGTTGCGGACTCGGATTGGTTCTCCACCACCACGGACACGCTGCGTGGGATGGCCGTCCAGTTGACTCGTTGGCTGCGCGAAGGCGGCTACGTCACGGACCGCGAGGTTGCCGTGCTGCCTGCCGACTGGCGAAGGCAGCTGCACAAGGTTGAGAACGGCGCGGTGGATACGCGGTCGACAGCGAAGACCGTTCGGTTGATCGAGTCGTGGGTGGGCGCGGACCGCGAGGAACCGGCGCGCGGCTACGTGCCGTGCAAGTACCAGGTGATACCCGGCGTGTCCCGGGAAGACGGCGGCTACTGCATCGCGAACGCCACGGACGGCGAGTACTGCAAGCCGCACGCCGACGCTCTCCGCACAGCCAGCGAGGAACCGGCCGGCGAGACGAAGCCGCGTGTGTTCTTCCCCGGTGACACCGTGCCCGCACAGGTGATCGTGTCCGACGAGTACGGGTACCGGTACGGCGGTCGAACTGATTCGTGGGTCGCCGATGATGTGTACGTCGACCTGAAAGATTCGATCATCGAGCAGTGGCAGGCTCTCGTGGACTCGGCGCGTCGGGAATGTGCAGCCCAGCCTGTCGAGCGCCAGGCGGACAGCGAGGCACAGAGATGAGCGCACCCGTGAATGAATCCCGATACCCGGACGCTGCGATGCCTGATGCGCCTGAACCGCTCAACACCGACGGCCACTGGGTGTTCCGCGGTTTCGACCAGATGGGACTCGACGTGTGGTCGTGGACTGAAGAGAGCAGCGAGGCACAGCGATGATCCTCGGGAAACGCACTGCGAAACTCGTCCGCGAAGCGATCGTGCTCGCTCACGTCCATGGCGTGCTGTGGGGCCACGCGTTCCCGCGCAGTTCCGGCGAGCCCTATCCGAAGGATTCCGCCGTGGTGGCGAAAGTTCTCCGCGCCGCGAAGTCGCATCGCGACCTGTACCCGACGCTGGCGCGTGTCGAATCGGACAGCGAGGCACAGCGATGAGCGAGTGGGCCGAGCGGATGCTGAACGCCGCGAACGACGCGCTCGGCAACGACACCGGCAACGTCCTCGACTGCTCGACAGCGAAAGCGTTGGCCGCCGCGCTGGCGGAGATGGCGGAGCGCCCGGACAAGTGGTGGCACCAGGAAGAGATCGACGAGCTGGTTGCGGAACTGGAGAAGCGATGACCGACGCCGACACCCCGCCCTGCACCGGCCTGTCTCCCCGGGGAGACCGCTGCTCCCACGCTGCCCGGTTCCGGGTGCGCGCTTCGGCGGATGTGACGTACGGGTCGCGGGCCTGTCCCGCGCACCTGGCGCAAGTGATCGACTTCGTTCGGGCCGACGGCCCCGTGACCGTGGACGTGGCGCGCGGCTGGCTGGAAGGGGAACGACCGTGACCGACGCCGACCCCCCGCGCGTGCCAGACGTGTGGTGGAGCCCAAGCGAGAGAGTGTTCCTTCGCTCGGGGCCTGGGTATTTCTTTGAAGCCTGGTCAGGATTCTCGGCCCCCGAGCTGCCCGCCGACGCCGTCGGCCCGCTCGGAGATGTCGAGGCGGCGTTCGCCGCTGGCCTTGCGCAGGGAGAGCAGGCCGCCAGCGATTCCGCGTACACCGACCTGACCAAGCTGCGCGCGGACATCCGCGCCGTGCTGGACTCCGACTGGCCCGACGGCGTCTCATGGGACGACGACGCAGACAGAAGATTCAAGGAATTGCGTGCCATCCTCGACCGCGAGCCGGGCCGCGAGGAGCCGTCGCGCTGCCTTGACGGCGAATGCAACCAGGGAATGTGCGGGGGTTCCCCGGAACCGTGCGGAGGCTGCTGCGGTTGCTTGAGCGGGTGCCTGGACGCTGAACCCGCCCAGGCGTCGAGCGAGGAGCCGAACTCCCAGCGAACTCCCAACTTCTCCCAAACTGGGAGTTCGGAGCCCGCTGCCGCTCCACGCGAGGAAGCGTCCAGGATGCGCATCGACTCCCGATGCAAGCACGGGAAACAGCCGCTCTGGTGCGCGGTGTGCGCAGGCGTCGAACCGGAGCCCGCCCCGCGCGAGGAAACCGCCGCTACCGGTCACTCGGACTCCGAGGCGTACACCAACTCCCAGAACACCGGGGACCCGTACGAGCAAGGACCACAACGGGCAGCCATCGAGATAAAGGCACCGCTGCAGGATCCACGCCCGTGGGAGGTCACCGGGGACGTTCGACCGCACGCCCGAGATGCAGGCTGTGCTCGAACGCTGGGCGCCGCACATCATCCCGAACCCCCACGCAGGGAAGCCACTCCCGCACGGCCACGTGGTGGAGCACAAGCCGGAGGAGGGGCGATGAAGCTCTGGGAAATCGATCACCCGTACTACTGCTCGGAGGGCAACTACTTCTCGACCGGCTACTACGAGCGGTACGGGTCGTGGGAAGGGTTCGTCGAGTCGGAAGGCGATAACGACTTCGACAGGAACCTCGTGTTCCGCTGGGACTGGAAGCCGCGCGAGTTCATCGAGGACGACACGCTGGCTGGTCGTCAGGAGTACGCAGATCGGTTCGGCGACCGCGACCACGCCTGGACGCTCCAGGTGTTCTGGATGCTGCAGCGCAAGGGGATCTTCCGCTGCACTGAGGTCGAGGTCTGCAAGGCCGACGAGCCAGCCGTGCGCGAGTGGCTGACCGAACGGGCAGAACACATTCGGCTCCTGTGGGAGCCGCTGCTCCCCGCGTCTGCCTCCCCTGTAGCCAAGGAGGACGGGCACGAGGAGGGCTTGTGTCCGCCCGCTGCCCGGTGACGGGGAAAGCCCGGTACCGCAGCGAATCCCGCGCGGACGAGGTGCTGGGGAGTATCTGGGCGACACCGCATCCGGGCAGGCGTCTGGAGCGTCGCGCCTACCAGTGTCCGTATTGCGGCAGTTGGCATTTGACATCGAAACCACCCCTGGAGGAGGCATCGTGACGACCGAGGTCGCTGTCGGCAAGTGCCACGTGTGCCGCCAGAAGGACGCGACGAGCGTCGCGTACTCGTGCAACGACTGTGTGAACCGGTTGATCCGGTTGGTGCGGGAGATCGTGGTGTACGCGACGCTGATCCTCCCGTTCATGGTGGAGCCGGGTCGGGGCATGACGGGCAGGATGTCCCCGGGCTACGGGCCACACTCTCCGGCCCGTGACGACGTGATCGCGGCGCTTGATCCGCGGTCGTTGGCGGGGGACGTGGACGAGCACGGTGACGCCGTGACGCGCCGCCCGGACGACGCGGGCAGCTGGGTCGCGTCCATCCCCGGGCGCCTCCGCTACCTCGCGGACGCGATCGCCGAGGAGCGCGACGAGTCCCGCCCCGGCGGGAATCTCGACACCGACGCGGACTACGTCACCCGCAACGCCTGGTGGCTCGGCGGACAGGACTGGGTCGACGACGCTGTCGGCGACCTCACCGAGCTACACCACATGGCCCGCCAACTGGCCGGCGACGCCCCGCAACGAGCCCTCGGCGCCTGCCTCACCGTCACCTGCGACGGGCAGGTGCATTGGGCCGGTGTCGGCAAACCAGCCCAATGCAAGGCGTGCAAACGCACATATGACGGTCTCGATTTAGTCAGGTTGGAAGCAGCGCAGGAGACAGCAGCATGCCCACCCACCACCAAGGCAGGATGACCACCATGGCCACACGCGAATTCCACCTCGGGCAGCTCCTCTCGATCACGGATGGGCATCTGGTGTCGCCCAACCACATCGCGGGCGTGTACGAGCTCATCGGCTTCGTCACCGGGCAAGCGCACTTCACCCACCAACTGCCCCGCGCCGCGGACGTAGTCAAGCCATGGCTGCTCGAACAGCACCCATGGCTCGCGGACATCACCGTCCCTGATGGGCTCGACAGCGAGGAGAAGGTGCTGCGCTGGCTCGTCGGCGCCACGGAGAAGCACGGCGCGATGCACCCGGTCGAGCCGATGCCGGAAGGCATGTACGTTGGCCGGGAGCCGTCGACCGAGCTGCGGGAGATCGCCGGAGACCGGCCAATCCTCGGCATCGACCCGGAAGAGGAAAGGCGCGCCCGTGGATGACCTGATCAGCCTTGGCGCCCTACCGGGGACGTTCTTCTGCATCCGGTGCGACCGTAACCGGTGGTTCTCCGAGGGCGGTGTATGCGGCTTCTGTGGGCACCGGGAATATGAGGTCGCCGCGCTGGGCGGCCTGAACCCGACGCCTGGCCAGCTGGCCGCGATGCGTCGTCGCGAACATGCTGACCCGCGCGCCGTGTTGGCACGCAAGCTCGAACGCCTCGGCGACTGGGAGGCGTTGGGCTGATGGATGACCTGATCGCGTTCCTCCGCGCACGCCTTGAGGAAGACGAACAGCACGCACAAGCTTGCTGCCCCGTTCGGTGGGTGTCCGGACCGTTCGGGGTGCAGGTCGATCCGACAGAGATCCGTGACAACAAGCTGGCCTACGGGAATCTCGGCTACGTTGCAGGTTCGGATCCGAACGAGTTGGGTTTCGCGTACCGCGCGCACATCGCCCGCCACGACCCGGCCCGGGTGCTCGCCGAGGTCGACGCCAAACGACGGATCATCGAGCTGCACACGCCCCGCAAGCGCCACGATGGCGACCTGGAATGCCCGACGTGCGTCTACACAGGCGAAGACGAAGACGCTGGCGGCAATCGGTTCCGCTACGTCGAACACGAGGACGCTCCGTGCGAGACGCTTCTCCTGCTCGCCCTCCCGTACGCCGGTCACCCGGACTACCGCGAGGAGTGGAAGCCATGAGCGTGAGAGCTCGTCTCGGCATCCGTCCGCCGTGCTGGTATGTGGCGTTGCCAAAGCTCGGTGTCCCGCGTGAGGAAACTCCCCGCCAGCCCACGAGCGTCGAATGGTACGAGGGCCGTCCGCCTCGTGACCTGTTCCTCCGTGGCCAGCCGCGCGACACTCGGCGGGCGCGGGTGCTGCTGCAGCTGGCACGGGCACGACGGCGCCGGTGGGTACACGTCGGTTGACCTCGGCTGTCACGCTACTTACAGTCGAACACGTGAGCGAAGACAGCCTGCTTCCGCCTGAGATCCAGAGGCAGCACAACATGCCGTGGCTGTGGCGGATCAGCCGCCGCGACGACTTGCTTGCCGAGCGCATCGGCACCTGCAGCACCCTGTCCGACTTCGCTGCCACTGACGCGCAACGAGACTGGTTCCTCAAGCAGTTGGCAGGGTTCGGGCTCAACGTGGAACGCGACTTCACGGTCGAGCGGGTCCGCGGCCCGCTCGACCGCGCCATCGCCGAGGACCGGGCGCGCCGCCGACGCCTCGTCGATGCCCGCTGGGCGAACCGGCAGGCGGAGCTTGCCGGGCAGGCACGCCGGTGACCGGCCGGGCCCGCGCCGCGGACGTCGTCCTCCTCCTCGCCCAGGAAGCCGACCGAACCGGCGACGAGTGCTACCGGATCGGCCCGGCCACGCTGCGCCAGTGGGTGCGCCGCGGCCACATCACCCGAGGTGACGGCGGCTACAGCCTCCGGGAGATCCTGGCGTACCTCGACCGTAGGGATGCGAGGATCCCGACATGAGCGACGACCCAACGACCCCGATCTGCTCGAAGTGCGGCACCGCGCCGGCCGGGCCGGGCGGCATCTTGTGCCCCGGCTGCAAGGACGCCATCGGCTCCGGGCCTACTTCTCACGCTGCTTCGTGAGCTGGCTGATGCGCTGAGGAGCTACCCGCAAAATCCGGGCTGCGTCCTGCTTTGACATGCCCGCGGCGAGGAGCCGATGCACCGCTGCACGCGTCTTCCGTCCAGCCTGTTCCTGTGCTTCGGCTGCGTGGCGCGTCGCCTCGCGGGCCTCGCGGACCTCGTCCGCCAACCCGCCCGGCGGCACGAACGTGACGTCCACGGTCACCTCGGACGGGTCGACGTCCTCCATGAGGGCGACCATGTCGACGGCCATGCGTTGCGCTTCGGCGGTGGTGCGTCCCTGGGTTGTGCCGATGCCGTCGGCCTCGACGATCCACCACCCGCCTTCGCGGGTCGCTGTCGCTGTGTAGGTCTTCACTGCAACCATCCCTGGGGTAGGCAGGCCATTTGCTTGCCGATGCTGCGGACAACGCCCGGCGTGATGCTGTTGTGGCGCGGCACCGGGGCGCGGTGCTTGCCGCACGGGCAGCCGTAGACGGTGTGGTCGCCGGAGTCGCGGAGCTTCCGGCAGCCGTTCGACTCCAGTGCCGTGATGACGTCTGCTCGTTTCATCGGCTTGAACACCATGACCGTACTCTACCCCCACTAGATAGTAAATGTAAAGGGGGGCTAGATAGTAATGCGGGGGCGGATAGAACACCACGACACACCCAAGATCCACCCCAGTGATTGCCCCAGGTGATCGCGTGTGTCACGCTTACCCCGGGCGTGAGCTATGCCCACCGGCCGCTGCGGGCTGACGCGCAGAGAAGCCCGATTGCCTCGCCGGACACGGCTGCTCTGCGCGAGCGGCAGCAACCGGGGACACGTCTACTGGCCGTGACCAGTCCCGGGGGCGGGAGCCAGACGACAGACCGGCCCTCGTTGCCTGCTCTGCAGGTAGGCACGGGGGCCGTTCTCATGCCCCGCGGGCAGCGCGACGGGCGCGCCTACTCGAAACCTACTCGAAACACCATGCACCCCGCTGACCTGCGGAAAGATGCCTACTCCCAACCGGCGGGTAAGAACGATCAAGGGGTATCGGATGGCCGTGCGCACCGGGTGGCTGGTCGCCCCCACTGATACCGGCTCCGAGGTCACCCCCGTGGACGACGTGGTGGGTCACACCCCGGGCGATGACTGCGCCTGCCTGCCCTACGTCGAGCATGTGCAAGGCGAGGACCGGTCGGGCTGGATGGTTGTGCACCACGCCTGGGACGGGCGCGAGTAGTCACCATGCCGAGGGCGCTCAAGGTGTGCTCGGTACCCCAGTGCCCCGAGCTGGTGCCCGCTGGCACTGGCCGCTGCACCGAGCACGAGCGCGCAGCTGAGCAACGTCGAGGCAGTGCACGCGACCGCGGGTACGACCGGGCACACGAGACCCGGTTCCGCCGGGGCGTGCTGGCCAAGCACCCGATCTGCCAACTGTGCGGACGCGCATGGTCAGTGCACGCAGACCATCATCCGATCGACCGACGCACGCTCGTGCTGCGCGGCGAGAACCCGAACGACCCTAAGCACGGGCGCGGAATCTGCGCTCGGTGCCATAGCAAGCACACAGCTGAAGCTCAGCCGGGCGGCTGGAACGCACGCTGACGGCAGGCACATTCGATCTTCGGTGATCCACAACGCGGCGCGGAGTCGATCACCGAGACTCCATACCCCCTGGGGGGTACCCCCCGAAGTGGATCACACCGGGACCGCCGGGGAGGGCTCCGGATAGCGCGGAGGGTTCAGAACATCCGGACGGTCACCGTCCAAGCACCTGGGTGTCGCGCAAGGCGGCGTCCGCCGACGTGGCGCAAGGCCGCTGAGGAGTGAGCACGATGACCAAGGGCGGAGCACGGAATCGGTCGGGTCCGAGCGCGGATCCGACCTCGGGCCGGAGTGATCGGCGCGGCGTGAAGCTGACGGCGTTGCCGGCTGAAGGGTACCGCGGTGAGGTGCCGGAGTTCCCGTTGACGAAGGTCACGGTGTACGACGAGTACTACGAGGACAAGCAGCGGGTCCGCGTGCCGGACGAGGGGGCGACGGAAGCACGCTGGGAGCGCGAGATCTTCCTGTGGGAGTGGGCGTGGTCGACTCCGCAGGCATGCGCGTGGGCGAACGAGCGGTGGCGCTGGCATGCGGTCGCGATGTGGGTTCGGACGTCGGCGCTGTGCGAGTCCGCGGAGGCGACAGCGGCCGACAAGAACTCGCTGCACCGGTTCGCCGATCAGATCGGGCTGACGCCGGCCGGGTTGCGGGAAAACGGGTGGGCGATCGCTGTCGACGAGCTGGCCGACAAGCGCGCCAGCTCTGCGAAGGATCCCCGGGCTGACTCGCGTGCCGCGGCACGCGAGATGAAGTCGCGAATGTCGGCGGTCACGACCGATGGCGCCGGAGCCTAAGCGGTACGTCGTCGACTTCCCGACTCTCTGGGTCGCGCCGGCCTGGGTGGAGCGGCATTGCATCATCCCGGACGGGTTCCGGAAGGGTGCGCCGTTCCAGCACTACGACTGGCAGCTGTGGTGCACGCTCAACCACTACCGTGTGCGGCCGGACGCGGAGGCGTACGACGAGAACGGCTACCCGACGCGGGCGGCAGCGTTCTGGTACAGGCGCTTCCAGGTCATCGCACCACAGAAGGTCGGCAAGGGGCCATGGACAGCGACGCTCGCGTCGAACGAGGGTGTCGGGCCGGCGCTGTTTGCTGGTTGGGCGGGGAAAGACGACGGCTACGTCTGCGCGGAGCACGGCTGTGGCTGCGGTTGGGAGTACCCGTATGACCCGGGTGAGCCGATGGGGATGCCGTGGGCGACCCCGCTGATTCAACTGCTGGCGACGTCCAAGGACCAGGTTGACAACATCTACCGACCGCTGCAGGCGATGGCGAAAAACGGGCCACTCGCCGACCTGATGTTGCCGCGGGAAGGCTTCATCCGGCTGCCGAATGAAGGCCGGATCGACGCGGTCACTTCGAGCGCGCAGTCGCGGCTTGGTAACCCGATCTCGGCGTACTTCCACGACGAGCCGCAGCTGTACACCGTCGAGAACAAGATGGTGAAGGTCGCGGAGACGATGCGGCGTGGCGCGGCGGGCATGGGCGGTCGGGGCGGGGAGACGACGAACTGCTACGACCCGTCGCAGAACTCGACGGCGCAGCGAACGCGGGAGTCCCGTGCGAAGGACGTCTTCAGGTTCTACGAGCCGCCGCCGGCGGGCCTGAAGTACTCGGTGAAGGCGGATCGCCGGAAGATCCACGCGTTCAACTACGCGGGCTCGCCGCACGTGAACCTCGACTCCATCGAGGCTGAGGCTGCCGAGCTGATGGAGAAGGACCCGGGGCAGGCGGAGCGGTTCTTCGGGAACCGGATCGTGGCCGGGCTCGACACGTGGATGGACGTCGAGAAGTGGAAGGCCCGCGCGGCGAAGAAGGCCCCGCCGCTGCGGCGTCGGACTCAGCTGGTGCTCGGGTTCGACGGGTCCGATGTAGACGACTGGACTGCAATCCGCGCGCAGACCCGCGGCGGCTACCAGTTCACGCCGTACACGCCGGCCGGGCCGACTATCTGGAACCCGGCCAAGCACGGCGGGAAAGTGCCGCGGCTGGAGGTGCATGCGGCGGTCGAGTGGCTGTTCAGCAACTTCGACATCATCCGGATGTACGCCGACCCGCCGTACTGGGAGACCGAGGTCGACACGTGGGCGGAGCAGTTCGGCGAGAAGCGCGTGGTCCGGTTCGAGACGTACCGGCCTGTCCAGATGCACGCCGCGTGCGAGCGGCTGCTGGTCGACGTGAACAAGGCCGACAGCGGCTTCGCGCACGACGGCTGCGACGACACCGAGCTCCACATGGGAGCGGCGAAGAAGGCGGCCCGGCCGCAGAACCGTTACGTCCTCACGAAGCCGGGCGACGGCCGGAAGATCGACCTCGCGGTCGTGTCGGTGATCTGCAACGAGGCCGCCGGCGACGTCACGGCCGCGAAGCTGTGGAAGCAGCACGACAACTTCGTCTATACCGCCTGAGGAGGGTGACCGTGGCGACCGAGGCCCAGGCCCTTCAGCTGGTGGCGTTGCTTGAGCAGGAACTGCTGAACCGATCCGCCGAGGTGGAGCGCAACGACCGGTACTACCGCGGGAAGCAGCCGCTGAAGTACGCGTCGGATCAGTTCAAGAAGTACCACGGCGATCGGTACGTCGACTTCTCCGACAACTGGGTCGCGCCGGTCGCGGACGCCCCGGTGGAGCGGCTCACTGTGATGGGGATCAAGGGCCTCGGCGAGCAGGAGCCGGACTCGGAGATGTGGCGGGTGTGGCAGACCAATGCGCTCGACGCTGATTCGCAGCTGGGGTTCCTCGGCGGTGTGAACTCGGCGCGGTCCTTTGGGCTCGTGTGGGGAAATCCTGACGACGAGGAAACCCCGGAGGTGACCTTCGAGGACGCCTCGCAGTGCGTCATCGCGTACTGGCCGGGGTCGCGGCGTCGTCGGCGAGCGGCGTTGAAGAAGTGGCAGGACGGCAACTGCGACTACGCCACCCTGTACCTCCCGGACGAGGTGTGGAAGTTCGAGCGGCCGGTGACGCGGCAGCAGACGAAGCTGATCCTGCTGTCCGCGGTGGACGAGGAACTGAAGAAGTGGTCGCCGCGGGACACTGACGAGCCGAATCCGCAGCCGAACCCGATGGGTGTCGTGCCGCTGGTGGAGCTGCCGAACAAGCCGACCTTGGCCGATGACCCGATCTCGGACGTCACCGGTGTGACGGCGATGCAGGACGCGGTGAACCTGCTGTGGGCACAGCTGTTCACGGCCTCGGACTATGCGTCGTTCCCGCAGCGGATCGTGCTCGGCGCCGAGCGTCCGACCACGCCGATCCTCAACGATAAGGGCGAGGTCGTTGGGCAGCGTCCGGTGGATCTGGCGAAGTTCGCGGTCGACCGCGTGCTGTGGATCACCGGCGAGCAGTCGAAAATCGCCGAGTGGCAGGCGGCGAATCTCGCTGCTTACACCGACGTCATCGAGATCGCGGTCGGGCACATTGCCGCACAGACGCGCACCCCACAGCACTACCTCATCGGGAAGATGGCGAACCTGTCCGGTGACGCGCTGATCGCCGCCGAAACCGGCCTGGTGAAGCGGGTCGAGGAGAAGCAGCTGTGGTTCGGGCAGGCGATCCGGCAGATGTTCGGCTTGATCGCGCTGGCGCAGGGCAACGAGAAGAAGGCGAAGGCGTTCACCGCGGGCACGGTGCTGTGGGCCGACGCGGAGTCCCGGTCCCAGGCGCAGCTCGCCGACGCATTGCTGAAACTCGCGCAGATCGGGTTCCCGTTCGAGTACCTCGCCGCGAAGTGGGGTCTCACCCCGTCAGAGATCGTCGATCTGATCGACATGAAGAAGCGCGAGGCCGAAATCGACCCTGTCGCCGCGGTGGCGCGCGACATGGGCCTCGGTGGCCAGGCTGGCGATCCGGGCGAGGAGCCCACCGGTGACGCCGCTTGATCGTGCGCGCAGTCACCACGCCGCGCGCGCCCGGCTGGCGAAGGCCGCCCGGGCGGATGGCCGACGCCTGTGGAGGCAGGTCGAGCCGCGCGCGATCGAGGAGTCTTGGCTGAGCCTGCTGATGCGGATGTTCGTGGCCGTGTCGCAGGCGCAGTTGACGGCGGCTCGACAGGCCGATCATTACACGGCCGAGGCGCTCCGGGCGCAGGGTTACCGCGACCCGGCGGCCGGCCGGGTCGCCGCGGAGGAGTTGGCGGGGATCTCCTCGGACGGGCGTCCGCTGGAGACGTTGCTGATGGGGCCGGTGTTCGCGGCAAAGGCGGCGATCGCGAAAGGCGCCACATCGAAGCAGGCACTCGCCGTCGGGCAGATCCGGCTCGATCTGATCACGCGCACGCAGGTGGCTGATGCGGGCCGGGTCGCGGACGGGATCGCCGTGGTGGCGCGGCCGACGGTGTCGTGGACGCGGATGGTCGTCGGGGACTCGTGTCCGCGGTGCATCATCCTCGCGGGGCGGGTTTACCGGTACAGCCAGGGATTCGAACGGCATCCGCAGTGCGACTGTGTGCACATCCCGACGGCCGAGGACACCGGGGACGACTTCACCACCGACCCGCGGCGTGCGTTCGAGGAAGGCCGGGTCAAGGGACTGTCCAAAGCGGACGACCAGGCCATCCGCGACGGTGCCGACATGGCGCAGATCGTGAACGCGCACAAGGGGATGTACGTCGCCGGGGCGCGGAAGCTGACTCGGACGGGCATCACGCGCCGCGGCACCGCTGGGCGGAGGCTCGGTGGCCGGGCCCGGCTGATGCCGGAACAGATCTACCGCGAGGCCAGCTCGCGGGAAGAAGCGGTGCAGCTGCTGTGCCAGCACGGCTACATCGTCTGAGCAGCGCGCAACGCGCGGCTTTCACCAACACCCGCAATGGGGAGTACCCGAATGATCGAGACGAT
Source organism: Amycolatopsis jejuensis (assembly GCF_000717335.1). Lineage (GTDB taxonomy): Bacteria > Actinomycetota > Actinomycetes > Mycobacteriales > Pseudonocardiaceae > Amycolatopsis > Amycolatopsis jejuensis. The sequence continues at coordinate 266,953 of NZ_JNYZ01000003.1, read as the reverse complement.
CCTGCCCATCCACCCGCGAACCGGCCTCCAGGCCGTTGGCTGGCGCAATGCCCGCCCCGGCGAAGGCGGCGAACAGCCGATCTGGCCCATCGCGGGCGCCAGCGATCCCGACGAGGACCCGGAGGGCGAGCCGGTGGGCGACCCCGCCGAGGAACCCGAGGACGATCCTGACGAGGAGCCGGAAGGCGACCCGGAGGGAGCCGAGGATCTCGGCGACAAGGGCAAGAAGGCGCTCGACGCCATGAAGGCCAAACTGCGCGACGAGAAAGCGAAGCGCCGCGCCGCCGAGGCCGAGCGGGACACGCTGAAGAGCGGGTCCACGAAGGACGGTGAGCCGGACGTCGACCAGATCCGCCGTGAGGCGGAGACGGCGGCGGCCACGAAGGCGAACGCGCGGATCATCCGATCGGAGATCCGGGCTGCCGCGACCGGCAAGCTGGCCGACCCGAAGGACGCCCTCACCTTTCTCGATCTCACGCAGTTCGAGGTCGACGAGAACGGTGAGGTCGATAGCGACGAGATCGCGGACGCGATCGACGAGCTGATCAAGAACAAGCCCTACCTGGCAGCCGCAACGGCGAAGAGGTTCCAGGGCACCGGTGACGGCGGGGCCGCGCGCAAGGCCGGCACGAAGAAGAAGCAGGTCACCGAAGCCGAGCTCAAAACCATGACGCCCGACCAGATCGTGAAGGCCCAGAACGAGGGCCGACTCGCGGATCTGATGGGTGCGGGCTAACCAGAAAGGGGCCCCACAGTGGCCATCACTCGTTTCCGCCCGGAGATCTGGTCCGCCAATCTCCTGGTCTCCCTGCGCAAGGCGCTCGTGTACGCGGGTCCGGGGATCGTCAACCGCGACTACGAGGGCGACATCCGCGAGGCCGGAGACACGGTCCGGATCACCTCGATCAGTGACCCGACGATCGGCACCTACAACGCCAACTCCACCGTCATCGCTCCGGAGGAGCTGTCGGACGCACAGCGAACCCTGGTCGTGGACCAGGCGAAGTACTGGGCGTTCTTCGTCGACGACGTCGACGCTCGGCAGGCCAAGGGCAACGTCATCCCGGAGGCGATGAGCCGCGCAGCCTACAAGCTCGCCGACACCGTCGACCAGTTCGTGGCGTCGTTCTACACCGGCGCGCAGACCGCGAACGTCATCGGCTCGACCGGTGCAGCGGTGAACGTGTTCACCACGCCCAGCGACGCCTACGACAAGGTGCTGGTGCCGCTGCGCACGAAGCTGTCGCGGGCGAACGTCCCCACCGAGGGCCGCTACGTCGTGGTGTCCCCGGAGTTCCACGCGCAGCTGCTGCTCGACTCCCGGTTCATCAAGGTGAACGAGTCCGGCACCAGCGAGGGCCTGCGCAACGGCATGGTCGGCCGCGCGGCCGGGTTCGACATCCTCGAATCCAACAACGTGCCCAACCCGACCGGCAACGTGCACGTGATCCAGGCCGGTGTGCAGTCGGCGATCAGCTTCGCCGAGCAGATCAACAAGACCGAGGCCTACCGCCCGGAAGCGAAGTTCGCCGATGCGGTCAAGGGTCTCGCGCTCTACGGCGCGAAGCTGCTGCGTCCCGACTCGATCGCCGTGGCCTACGCCAACCCGATCTCCTGATAGGAGCTGATCCACGATGGCACGCACCGCAATCCCGTACACCAGCGCCGTCCCGAACGGCAGCGTGGTCGCGACGCCGACCACGATCGACGCCACCAACGACCACGTGATCGCCAAGGCCGAGCCCGAAAAGACGGTCCTGCGGGTCGTCGCGAGCACCGGCGGGAACCTCACCATCAAGACCGGTTCCTACCCGCCCGCGCTCGCCGCGGGCCTGGGCGACCTGTCGATCACCGTCGGCGTCGAGACCCGCGACATCGGCCCGTTCGAGTCGGGCCGGTTCCTGCAGAACGACGGCTCGATGCTGATCGACGCCACCACGATCGTCGGGACGATCGTGGCGCTCAAGGTTCCGCGGAACACCTGATGGCCGACGAACCGCGCGAACTCGCGCACTTCCACAGCGAAAGCGGGCAGGTCATCGGCATGGACCTGCCGCTCGACGAGCACATGCAGGACAAGGTCACGAAGGGATACCTGCGCCGGGTCAACCCGGACGGGTCCCCGTGGCAGGAACCGGTCGACGACACCGAGGACACCGGCAGCGAACTTACAAACGGGGTTCCGCCGCGGCCGGCGGTCAACGCAGCCAAAGCCGAATGGGTCGGCTACGCGGTCAACGCCCTCGGCATGGACCCCAACGACGCCGAGGCCGCGACCAAGCAGGACCTGATCGACCTGGCGAAGTAGAGGGAGGCCACCGTGGCACTGCAGGACCTGGCGACGGTGGCCGACCTCACCGCCCGGAACATCCTCGTCCCGGATGGCGTTGAGGCGGCTGCGTTTCTCGCGGCCGCTCAGGACGCTGTCCGGGACGCGGCGGGCGTGCCGATCACCCGGGAGACGTTCACTGTCACCTTCCCCGGCGGGCTGGAGGAATGGCTCACCCCGCCCGGCGGGCCCGTGGTGTCGGTGACGGGCGTCCTGATTGACGACACCCCGGTCTCTGACTGGAAGCTCGTCGGCGGGCGCCTGTGGCGCCGTCACGGGTGGCAGAACCACTGCGACGAGCCATCGAACGTGACCGCCACCATCACTGGCGGGCTTTTCGACGTTCCGCGGGACATCGTCGACCTCGTGTGCGCGTTGGCCGGGCTCGGCATGAACCGCGCGGCGGGCGGGGACTACGCGTCCCGCGGAGACCAGACCGGTTTCCGGATCGACGACTACTCCGAGCAGTACCAGGGCGCGGCTGGTGAGAAACAGGCCGGTCCGCTCGAACTGCCCCGGCTGACTCGGGAATGGCTCAGCGCACGGTTCGGCGGCGCTGTCGCGGTGGTGAAATCACGGTGACCGCCCGAAGCGCGGTCCTCCGTGGCCGCCGTGCCGCCGAGACGCTGATGCTCGATACCTGCCGTATCCGGGCCGTCACCGGCGAAACCACCGACCCGAACACCGGGAAAGTCACACCGACGTACGGGAACCCGGTGTACAGCGGGAAATGCAAGCTGCAGAACCAGCGCGCGTCGTTCCCCAGCACGCCGGACGCGGGTGAGCACCAGTTCACTGTGACCCCGACCGAGCTGCACCTGCCGATCACCGGAACAGCGCCGGTCGGCACTGGCCTGGTTGTCGAGATTACTGGCTCGATCGATCCGGCCAACGTCGGCCGTGTCTTCCGCATCCGCTCTGGTGACCGGAAGTCGTACGGGACCGCGCTGCGCTGCCAGGTGGAGGAAATCACCGGCTGAACCAGGGAGGAGCCCGCTGTGTCCGAAGTGGACATGAGCCAGGTGGACAAGCTGGCAGACGACCTGGAAGCGATCCCCGCCGATATCACGCCGAAGCTGAAGCGGGTCGTGGCGAAAGGTGCCGTGAACGTGAAAAACGGGATGCGCGCCGACGCAGAAGGGCACGCGACCTTCAAGCACTTCCCGAGGTCGATCTCCTACGACACCACCGATGACGGGCTCGGCGCGGTCATCGGACCGGACAAGAATTTGATCCAAGGCGCGCTCGGGAACCTAATTTATTTCGGTCGTTCGAATACGCCGGGTGTGTTAAATATCAATAAGTCGATCGATAAAGAGGCGCCCCGATTCGCGGACGCGCTCGCTGACGTCGCCGAGGACATTCTGTGACGGCGCCCGGCCCGGTCACCGCGCATCACGAGGCGATCCTGGCGCTGCTGCGGGCGGGCTCGCCGCCGTTCACTGTCTACGACGGGCAAGTCCCCGACGGGCCCTCGTTCCCGTACGCGGTGTTCTACGGCGACGCCGGGATCGACGACGGCACGAAGCTGTGCGGGGACCCGGACATGGCGACCTACCGGTTCCAGGTCACCTCGGTCGGGTTGACCGCGGCGTCCGCGCGGATCGTCGTCGACCAGACCAGCGCCCGCGTCCTCGGAATCCGGCCCGGCGTGGCCGGCTGGAAGCCCAACCGGGTCCGGAACGAAACCACGATCCCGGTCCGCGAGGACCGGGACGTCACCGACACCGCGACACAACGCCACCCGATGTTCGCGGTCGACACCTACGTATTCGAGTCCTGGAAGGACTGAACCATGGCAACCATCGTGCAGGTACAGGCAAAACTCGCCGGAACCGTGCTCACCGCGACGCCAGCGACCGCGGGCCCGGACAAGGTCGCGCCCGGTGACGGCGGCGGCAAGGTGTACGTGATCGTGCAGAACGGTGGCGCGTCCGCGATGACCGCGTCGGTCGCGGACCCGGGAAAAACCAAGTACGGGCAGCAGAACCCGTCGATCACGTCCGTGTCGGTGCCCGCTGGTGGCCTGGGTGTGCTCGGCCCGGTCGAGCCCGATCTGAAGCAGGGCGACGGGTTCGTGAACATCACCGCGTCGAGCACGACGTCGGTCAACTTCTTCGCGTTCCGGGGCTGACCGATGAGCGAACTCGTGCGGGCAAGACAGGAATCCACCGGGCACGTCGCAGCCCTCCCGGCCGAGGCGCTCGAACTCGGCATGTGCCCCGGCTGGGTGCAGGTCGAGGGTCCGGCGCCGTCCGGGCCGAAGGTCAACGCATTCCCCGGTGACGAGGCACCGGACACCGACACCGCGGCCCCCGCGTCGCGGCGCAGGAAGAAGTCCGCCGACACCTCGTCGGCCGAAGAGAAGGAGTAAACCCGTGGCCGACATGCTTTCTGACGGCGCGAACAAAGTCACGTTCGTCGCGGCGATCGCGAACCTCGCGGCACCGACCACGACCGAGCTGACCGGCGGTACCTCGCTGGAGTGCCTGATCACCGCGGACGGGCTGGACATCTCCACCGACGAATCCGTTGTCGCTGCACCGAAATTGTGCGAGACGATCGACGCGGAGCAGCCGGGCCGGTCCAAGACCACGATCCAGCTGACCTGTGTCCGTAAGGACGTCCCCGCCGAAGACATTGCGTGGACTCTGCTGCAGCGCGGCCTCGCCGGATACGTCGTGGTGCGCCGCGGCATCCCCGTCGCGACCGCCTATGCCGCGACCCAGAAGGTCGAGGTGTACCCGGTGAAATTCGGTGTCCGGCGCCCGATCAAACCGGAGGCCAACGGGGTCGAGAAGTTCATGAGCCAGGGCTACAACACTGCCTCGCCGAACCTCGACGCGGTCGTCGCCTGAAATCTCCGGGCCGCCCGGTCCTCGACTCCCGGGCGGCCCGGACCCCCTTTCCCGAGTCGAGAAACCCCTGAGTCGAGGAGACCACAGTGGACATCGACGCCCTACTCGCAAGCGCGAAACTGCCCGAGGACACCGTTGCGCTGTGCCTGCGCCCGGATCTGCGGGACCGGTTCGAGAAGCTCGACGGCGAGCTGTTGCGGGAACGCAGTGACCGCACCACACTCGCACCCGGACTGCGTGAGGGTGAGCTGGCCGACGAGCTCGCGGCGCTGGAAGCCGAGATCGCCGAGCACACGCTGCCGATCGTGTTGCGTGGCCTCTCGCACGAACCGTGGGCGAAGCTGCTCGCTGCCCACCCTCCGCGCGAGGACAAGCCGGGTGATCTCGCGATGGGGATGAACCTGGAGACGTTCGTTCCCGCGATGGTCCGTGCCTCGATCGTCGAGCCGGAGCTGAGCGACGAGCAGTACGAGTTGCTGATCGACGTCATCAGCGACAACCAGTACGCCACGCTGCAGAACGCGGCGTGGCTGTTGAGCCGCGGGGACAAGGATTCTCCGGTTTTCAACCGGGCCGCTTCGCGGGAGACGCCCGACTCCGGCGAGACACCGCGGCGGCAGTCCGGCTCGGGATCTCCCCGTCCCGGTTCGCGGGGCAAGAACCGCAAGAGCTGACCGAATACCAGTACGACGACGAGGGCCGATTGATCCGGGCTGTCGCGACGCGGAGTCCGGAGTGGACGGACACTGACCGGTCGCTGGTGCTGGCGTACCTCGACTACGAGCTGCTCACCTGCTCCGGGTGCGGCGGGTACATCCCGGAAACCACGGCCGCGGAGAACGAAGGCCGGTACGAGGCCGAGGCGCCGCACCGGTGCCACCGGTGCACCGCGATCGCGCGGAAACGCGAGGACTACGAGGAAGCGCCGCATGCGAGCGCGCTGGTGTTGTGGCCCACGGAGTTGAGGAGGCGGAATGGCTGAGCGGACCGTCTCCGTCAAGCTCCGTGCGGACATCGCCGACTATGTGGCGAAGATGCAGACCGCGGGCAAGTCGACGCGCGACCTTGAGGCCGCGGGCCGGGATCTCAGGAAAGCCCTCGATGAGGAGGATGACGCCGCCGGTCGCGCGCGGGTTTCCGAGGCGAAGCTCGCCGAGGTCCGGAAGAACGCGAAAGCCACGGTGGCGCAGCTGGCTGCCGCGGAGGAAGACCACGCCTCGAACCTGCGCAAGGTCGAGGCTGCGTCAATCCGCACCAAGGAAGCGACCGAACGGTACGCGAAAGCGCAGAAAGCTGCCGCGGACGACGTCGACGACTCTGGCAAGCGCACCGAGCGGACCATCTCCCGGGTCGCGGCCCGCGCGAACGCCGCGTTCGACGCGAAACTGTTCCTCGGCCTGTCCGCCGGGCTGCCCGCGGCGGCAGCGCTCGGCGCGGCCGGTGTCACCGCCGCGCTCGGACTGGCGGTCGGCGGGTTCCTCGCGCTGGGTGTCTCCGCCGCGGCGAGCAACGAGCAGGTGCAGACCCAGTTCGGGGACCTGTCGCGGCGAGTGCAGTCCGATGTGCGGGAAATGGCGAAACCCATCGCGGGTGAGCTGACCGGCGCGATCGGGGACATGTCCCACGCCTGGGATGCGGTACGCCCGGCGGTGCAGTCCGCGATCCGAGGGTCCGCACCCGAGATCCGGGAACTCACCGGCGCCGCAACGGACTTCGCGGAGAACGCGATGCCCGGCATCGTCGACTCCATCAACAAAGCCAAACCCGCCATCGCCGGTGTCCGGGACTTCGCTGGTCAAGCCGGTCAGGGCGTGGGCGATTTCTTCCACAACGCTGCGGAAGGCAGCGAGGACGCCGGGCTCGCGATGCGGGATCTCGGCGGCATCACGCGGGATCTGCTCGGGCAGACCGGGACGCTGTTCGCGAACCTCGCGGGCGGTGCGCACCAGACGCTTCCACAGTTCGGTGGCGCGCTGCATCAGGTCCTCGGTGTCGCGAATACGCTGACCTCGTCCGGGATGCCCGCTCTCGTCGGCACCACGTCGGGGTTTCTCGGAACAGTGGGCGGCGGTCTGAACGTTGTGAACGCGTTCGCGTCCGCACTCGGGACATGGGCGGCCCCACTCGGGTCCGCGGGCGGGTCGCTGCTGGCAACGAACTCGATCGCGAAGCTGTTCGGCACCAGCCTGGGAGAGACCGGGTTCGGGCTGAACGCGTTCTCGACCAAGATGGACGAGGCCGGGAACAAAACCAGCCCATTCCGTGAGGCGCTGAAGAAAGCCGACGCCGACGGCAACAGCAAGTTCAAGGCCGGTCTGAAATCCATCGTGTCCGGCGGGTTCAACCCACTTGGGCTCGCGCTCGTTGGCGGCGGACTGCTGCTTGACCAGTGGGGGAAGAAGTCGCAGGAGGCCGCACAGAAGGCAGCCGAGTTCGCGGCGAACGTGGCTGACATCAAGGGGACGTTGTCCTCGACCGGCGCGATCACGCAGAACACGCGCGCGAAAGCTGCGAACGACATCCAGACGAAGCAGCTCGGCAAGTCGCAGAAGACTGGCGCTGATCTGATTTCCGAATACGGCTTGAGTGTTCAGCTGACGACCGACGCGATGACCGGGAACAAGACCGCGCTCGACTCGGTCAATGGATCTCTGCGACAGAACGTCAAGAGCACCCTCGAAAGTAAGCTGTCCGTCGAACAGTTTCAGGCTCTGCAGCGCGGTGGCGTCGATGTCAATGATTTGGTGTCACTGTCCCTTGGCCAGTCCACGCGGCAGTACGCGAATCTTGATGATGCTGTTCAGAAGACTCGCGGCGCCACCAAGGGGTGGGGCGGCACCATGGCCGGCGCGTTGCAGGCGGCGCAGGGAATGACCCAGGGGCAGCGAGATCTCGCGTCCGAAATCAAGACGCAATCGGCTGCGACAGCCAAAGCCCAGGAACAAATGCGGCAGCTCGGCACGGCCACCAGCTTCACCGGCGCAGCCCTCAAACTGTCCGCTGCGGACAGTGCGGTGATGTCTGCCGCGCTCGCTACGATCGGCGACGCGACGAAGAGCGTTACGGATCAAGGCAGCGCCCTCGCCACCGTCCTGGACCAATTGTCCGGGAAGAACAACACGCTGTCCGCGGCACAGGCGCAATCGACGAAAGCGTTCGAGGACGTCGACAAGGCGATCAAGAGCATCCGAGACTCCGGCGGCAAGCTCAAAGGCACCTTCACCGACCTGGTGAACGGACAGGGCGGCATCAACGGCCTCACCCACGCAGGTGCGAACCTGCAGGCGATCTTCGCCACGCTGCAGCAGTCAATGGGAATCGAAACCGCGGCCGCGTGGGCACAGTCACGCGCTGCAGGTGATGACCTCGCGACGGCCCTGAGCAAGGTCGGGACCGTCGTGGGACGCACCCGCGACAAGTTCATCGACGCCGCAACCGCCGCCGGGCTCACGAAAACCCAGGCCGGCCAGCTGGCCGACAAGCTCGGGCTGATACCTGACGAGGTCGCCGTTCAGTTCGTCGCTAAAGACCAGCAGATGCAGGACAAACTCGTCGGGCTGATGGCTGAGCTGAACAAGGTACCGGCCGAGAAGGGAATCAAGCTCGAAGCCAATGACCAGGCTGCAGCGCAAGCTCTGCGAGACCTGGGCAAGCAGGTTGTTCAGCTCCCAGACGGCAGGTTCCAGGTGTTCGCGAACACCAAGGAAGGTCGCGATGCAGCGGAGAGGCTGCGAAATGAAATCAACCACTACGACCCGGTTGTTCGGGTAGCCGCCGACACCAAGGATGCCACCGGCGCGGTCACGATCTGGGCGCAACGTACAGACGGTACCTGGGGCATGACCAATGTGGACGCGAAAGTTGACCAGGCGACTGGCCAGGTTCTGGTGTGGCAGCGCAAGACCGATGGGACGTGGGGCTGGGCAAACGTCAACGCCAACCGCACCCTCGCCGACGGCACTGTACAGGCCTGGGTGCAATACGCGAACGGGCAATGGGGCTGGGTCAACGTCAACGCCCATACTGAGGCTGCGCGCGCCCAGATCGGCGAGTTCGTTGCCGACAGCAGTCGCCGGGTCATCCGCATCGGTGTCACCACCTACACCGTCGACAACGCTGGTGCGTCCACCAGCCGTTCCTATGGCCCGCGTGCGATGGGCGGCATTGACTTCCCACAGGGCGTGACGCCGATGGCTGCAGGAGGCGTGATCCCCCGCATCCCGAACATCGCGACCGTCGTACGGCCGGGCATGGAACGGCTGATCGGGGACAACAAGCGATTTCGGGAGTCGTTCATCCCGCTCGACCCCAATTCGGCGCGATCGCAGGCCATTTTGGACTACACGAACGCAGCGATGGGGCGCGCCCAGATGCCCGACGGGGCGTGGCTCGGCGCAGGTGTGCAGCGGCAGATCATGTCGGGTGCGGCGTCGGTGCAGCGGGTCTCGCCGCGGATCGTGGTTCCGCAGTCGACGGCCGGGGGTTCGTCGGGTGTGTTCGAGGGGCAGTTGGTCCTCGACAGCGGGCAGTTGCTGGGGTTGGTGCGCGGTGAGATCCGGCAGGACAAGCGGAACACTCGGCGGTCGGTGACGACCGGGGCGGGAGCTGCGCGATGACGACGACCGCCACCCTGATGACGGACCTGTCCCGGGTGCGGATCGCGTTCGATGGGTTTGCCGCGGCGGTGGATTCGGCGATCGTGGAACGCTCCCTCGACGGTGCTCGGTGGGTGACCGTGCGCGGCGGCAGCGCTGTGCCGGTGGTGGCGGGCGCGGGCCATCTGGACGACTTCGAGTTCACTCCCGGGGTCGTGAACTACTACCGGGTGTCGGGTGTGGACTCGGCGCCGATCTCGATGGTCGCCGCGCCCGGCGCGACGGTCACCGGGAACAACGCCAGCCTGTCGCCCGCGCTCCCGGCGGGCGGGGCGGGCGGGTTGACGGACGGGGACACGCTGTTCCTGTTCGCGTCGATCCGCAACTCGGGTGCGGGTGCGCCGGTGAAACCAGCCGGGTGGACGACCGCGGTGGACATGGGCAACGCAGTCCTGTTCACCCGCCGCTACACCACCGGCGTGGCCGCGCCGACTGTGGCGTTCACCGGCGGTGTGGCGAACGCGGACACGGGCGCGCAGGTCACCGCGTTCCACAACGCGGACCTGACCCCGGTCGTCGCGAACCCGGTCCTGAACGCCTCGGCGCAGAACGTGGCGTTGCCGAGCCTCACCGTGCCTGAGCAGCAGATGCTGAACCTCTGGCTGGGATGGAAGCAGGACGACTGGACCGGCGCGAGCAGCGGCCGGGGGTTCGCCGAGATCGGTGATTGGTCCTCGACCGCGGGCGACGACGCCGCGATGTGGTGGGAGTACACCGTCCAAGGCTCGACCGACATTGACATCGGCGCCGGCACCCTCACAGTGACCGGTGGGGCGGCGGCGATCTCGCGGGCGGCGGCGCTGGCGTTCCGGAAAGCGCCGTGGCTGTTCCAGCAGACCGCGTCGATCACGCCGAGCCTGGCTGATGCGTCCGGCGTCGACAAGGTGTGGATCAAGAACCTGCGAGCGTCGTACCTGAACACTGCTCTTGATGTCCCGGTCGGGTACATCACGATCGGGCGCAAGGCCCGGGCGGGAGTGTTCGAGATCGTCGGGCGGGATGTGCCGGTCGCGGTCACCGACAAGCGGCAGGGCAAGACCTACACGCTCGGCGCGCTGCTGGACGACGACACCGACTATCTGCGTCTCGACGCGGTCTTGTCGGCCGGGGACACGATCCTGTTGCACGTGCCGCCGCACTACACGCGGCTGCCGTCGATGTATGCGGTGATCGGGGACATCAGCTACGACGACGAGGCGAAAACCCTGTGGATGCCGCTGACCCAGGTTGCGGCGCCGTCGGCGAGCGTGGTGGGTGCGACGGTCACGTGGGCGGACATCAAGGCCACCTATGCGACCTGGGCGGATCTGCTGGCCGCGAAAGCCACCTGGGCCGATGTCCTCGACTCCGTCGGCGACCCGACTAACATCATCACGGAGTAGCGGATGCGCCCCGTCACCCCGCGGTTCCTCGACGCCGTCCGGGACTCGCACGGCATGGCCGCGCGGGCCCGGGTCGTGGCCCCCGGGCTCACCGGCACCAACCCCGGACCGCTGGACGCGAAAGGCAACCCGGTCAACGAGGTCCCCATTATCGCCGGGGACGTGAAACTCGACGCGACCGCCGATGTCCGCGGGTCCCTCGACCTCACCACCCCCGCCGACTGGCCGGACAGCACCACGGACCTGTTGACCCCATACGGGAACGAACTGTTCGTCGAACGCGGCATCGCCTACGGCGATGGCTCGATCGAATGGGTCAGCCAGGGGTATTTCCGGATCTACGACGTCGATCAGGACGAAGCCCCGGACGGCGTGCTGCGGATCAGCGGGAAAGACCGGATGGCGGGGATCACTGATGCGCGCCCGGTCGCGCCCCGGTCGTTCCCGGCCGGGGCGTCGGTGGGGTCGGTGTTCGATGATCTGGTCGGCGAGGTCTACCCGGACGCGGTGATCGCGTACGACTTCAACGCGGCGGCCACCCTGTTCCCGGACAACCACGTCATGGACGACGACCGGTACAAGTTCCTGAAAGACATCGCGGATTCGTTCGGCAAGGTCATGTACTGGGACTACGCCGGGGTGCTGCAGGTGCGGACCGCGCCGAGCCCGGACAAGCCGGTGTTCGACGTGACCCACGGCCACGGTGGGGTGCTGGTGAAGCTGTCCCGGTCGCTGAGCCGGGAGAGCATCTACAACGCAGTGGTCGCAACCGGTGAGGCGCCGGGGGAGAACCAGCCAGTGCGTGCGGTGGCCTACGACCTGAACCCGGATTCGCCGACGTACTGGAACGGGCCGTTCGGGAAGGTCCCGACCTTCTACAGTTCGACGTTCATCACCACCACGGACCAGGCGGCGACCGCGGCCCGCGCGAAGCTGGAACGGGTCATCGGCTTGCCCTACAACGTGAACTTCCAAGCGGTCCCGAACGTTGCGCTGGAACCGCTCGACCCGGTTCGAGTGTCCTATTCGGACAGTAAGCCGCCGGAAAGCCACGTGATCGACACGCTCACGATCCCCCTCGACGCCGGGTCAGGCATGAGTGCCACCACCCGCAAGCAGATCACGGGAGGAATCGGATGAGGTCCGAAGACATCGCCCAGGACATCCTCGTCCCGAAACCCTCGGGGGAACGCGACATCGGGTTGCGCGTCGGAGTCGTGCTGTCGTGGGACACCCTCACCGGCGAGAATGTCGTCGAGATCGAGGGCGAAGCGTTCCCGAACCTGCGTGCCGTGCAAGGCGGAATCGGTATCCGCTACACCCAAGGCGACGTCGTCGTCGTGATGAAGAAGCAGACCACGTTCTTCATCCTCGGCAGGGTCGCCGCACCCGGCGGGGCGGCGGGATCGGCGGTCCAGTACGACCGGCTCGGCGCCGGTGGCGCCGGGCTTCCCTCGACGGGCGGTGCGTGGCAGTACTTCTCCGACAACCGGGCCTCGGTCACCACCTACATCGGGTCGAGCTGCGCCGCCCTGGTGCTGTGGAGCGTCGATGTCGCCGTGAACCAATCGCAGGGTGAAATCGGCTGGGAAATCACCGGCGCCTCCAGCGTCCTGCCCGGAGCGTTCACCGGAATGTCCATCCAGCTCAAGGAATCCGGGGCTCTCACCCCGAGCCCGACAGTGTCGGCCACCGTTTCGGGCCATTACGTCATGAGTTTCGGCGCCGGGCTCCGGCAAGGGCTGAACACGTTCACGATGATGTACCGAGTCGCGGTGACCGGTGCAGGAACCGGCGCCGACTTCGGCAACCGGACCCTCACCGTCATCCCGCTGTGAGAAAAGGGAACCGCCATGTCCAGCACCACACCGATCTACGGATTCCCGTTCTGGGTACTCAGCGATTCCCCGGACGGGCCGTCCGGGCAGCAGGCTCTTGCGCTCGCGTTGGAAGCGAAAATCGCGGCGATGGACGCGATCCTCAACGCCCAGATCGCAACCAGGTTCAAGGGCACCTCCCGGCCCGCCGCCGACGACGTGATCGGCACCGGCGAAACCATCATGATGGAGAAGGTCACCTTCACCGCCGTCGCTGGTAGGCCGTACCTGGTCGTCCACACCGACGACTACGCCATCGCATCCGGCGCGCCGACCGCGCAGACCTGGAACTACCGGTACGCCTCCGGCGCCACCCTCACCACCGCGGGCACGCTGCTGCAGCAGTTCGTCGGCCCGCCACCCAGCGCCGCGCACGCCACCGACACCCGCACCACCGTGTTCACCGCCCCCTCCTCCGGACAGTTCACCATCGGGTGCGGCTACTTCACCAACGGCGGCGCCACCGTCCGGCACTACGCCAACGGCCGACACCTCACGGTCGTCGACATCACCTGACCGACCGTCCACTGTGTACGAAAGGGGGCGGCACGTGACTGCGCCGCACGACGATTCGACCGCGCTCGCGCTGATCCGGCAGGAGCTCGACACGTACCGAAGGACCATGCACGACGAGCTCGGTGCGCTGCGGAAGGAAATGACTGACGGGTGGGCGGAAATGCGCGCCCACGTGTCGACTGTCGCACCGCAGATGGCGGTGATCCACCACCGGCTCGATGAGCACGACCGCGAAATCGCCGAGGGCAAGGCCCAACGCGAGCGTGACGTTGCTGAAAACAAAGCGTTGCGGGACAACGACGTACAGGGGCGGCGCTGGAACATCGGCACATGGATCGCGGTGGTGTCCATCATCATCGCGATCGCTGCCGTCACCGTCGCCGCGCTCAAATAACCCCCGGAGGCTGAACCATGATGCTGACCTCGCTGGCCAACGTTGCCCGCTCTGCTGGGCTCCGCGTGGTCGAGCAACCCGGCTGGACCGGCCGCGGGCACGGGCAGATGTCCGGCGTCCGCGCGATCGTCTGTCACCACACCGCCGGTGCACCCAGCGGCAACGCGCCATCCCTCGGCGTTGTCCAGAATGGACGGTCAGACCTGGCGGGCCCGCTGGCGCACTATGTCCTCGGCCGCGACGGGACCGTGTACGTCGTGGCTGCCGGGCTGTGCTGGCACGCCGGTGCCGTACTGAACAGCGCCTGGAGCAACGACTACGCCGTCGGGATCGAGGCCGAGGCGACCGGGGTCGACGCGTGGCCCGAGGTCCAGCTGGACGCCTACGCCCGCCTGTGCAAGGCGATCTGCGTTGCGTTCGGCCTCCCCCTATCGCACGTGCTCGGCCACAAAGAGGTCTGCTCGCCGCCCGGCCGCAAGAACGACCCGAACTTCGACATGACCGGGTTCCGTGCCCGTGTCGCCACCGTCGGCACCGCCGTGCCGCCGACCCCGCCCCACTTCGAGGAGGACGACATGCCCAGCGTCATCGACCACGAATACCAGCCCAGCCAGGACCGGCAGTACCACCACCGCACCATCGAAACCCGATCCAGGTCGCAGGTGGTCGGCGACGCATGGTTCTCGCTCTCGGCCGGATACCAGGACATCACCGACCTGCACCTGTACTTCAACCATGCGCTGGCGCCGATCGTGATCGACCGGGTGCCGAAGGACACGCGCCGGTGGTTCGCCGTCCCGGACGGTTGCGAGTCGATCTCCTGGGACTACGTCTGCACCGGGCCGTCGTCCTCGAACCTCGTGTACGGCCCACGATGACCCGGTTCCAGCGGCTCGCCGCGTGGCTGCGCACCGCGCCGGGCCGCTACCGCAAGGCGCTCGCCGCGGTGTGGGGCACGCTCACCGTCCCGGCGCTCGTCGGTATCGCCGCGCTCGCGGGCTGGCACCTCGACTCGGGTACCGCAGCTGTCGTGATCACGGTCGGCTCCGCTGTTCTCGGCACGGGCGCTGTCGCCGTCGCGAAACCGAACGACCCGCCCGCGGCGTAGCCGCACCCCTCAAGCAGCCCCGGGATTCCTAGACCCCGGGGCTTTGTTGTGCCCGGGCCTCGCCGTGGGGACGTGGTCCGGGCACACCTATCTCCCCACATCCCCACTGGAGAAACCGAATGTCATCCATCCAACTGTTCAACAACGGCGAGTTCGAACTGCACGTCACACCCGACGGCGACTCATTCACGGTGTCAGCGCCAGGCATCGCCCGCGCGCTGGGATTCCACTCAGCCAAGGACATGCTGCGCACCGTGCCGGACCGCAACAAAGGGTGGGAGACAGCTCCCACCCCTGGCGGAAACCAGAAGGTGTGGCACCTGACCGAACCTGGCTTCTACCGAGTGCTCGGCCAGCGCCAGCCCGCACGGATCAAGAACCTCGTAGTCCGTGAGCAGGTCGAACGCTTCCAGGACTGGATTTACAGCGAGGTGCTGCCCGCCCTGCGCCGCGGCGGCCGTTACGAGCGCGCGATCGACGATCCGTTCACCTACACCTGGGACGAGGTCACCACGATCATCCGGCAGCGCTACGGCCTGCGGGTGTCGGTGCCCCAGCTCACCAGGATGCTGCGCACCGCGGGGATTCTCCGCCAGTCCGGTGTGCCGAAGAAGGCGCACCAGCATTTCTTCTGGTTCACCGGCACGGCGTGGGAGATCCACCCGCACGCGATCCCGTTCCTGACCAGATCGTTCGAGGACACCACCCGCCAGTTGCAGGAATTCCGGTTCATCCAAGGCCGTCTCGAACTCGACGGGGTTGGTGTCGAGGACCCACCCCGGCTCGCTTCCTGACTCCTCGGCTGGCTCGCCGGGCATCCCGGTGGGCCAGCCGAGGCCCCATCACCATCGCTCGAAGGAGGAGTCCCGGCCATGGCCGACTTCGTGTTCAACATCGCCAAAGGCAAGATCGCCTACTACGCCGGGCTCCCGGCCACGAACGACGCGCTGATCGCGGTGCTGCTGCAGAGCACCAACCTCGAAGCCGACAGCACGCTGAAGGACTACGACAACGTGTCGCTGCTGCTTGCGGGCACGAGCGACGAGGTCACCGCGACGAACTACGCGCGGAAGACCCTCACTGGGGTGTCGTCCACTGTGGACGACACGAACGACAGGGTGGACATCACCTCGGCCGCGTTCACCTTCACCGCGCTCGGCGGCGCCAGCAACCAGGCCGTGGGGAAACTCGTGATCTGCTACGACCCGGACACCGCCGGCGGCACGGACGCCGACCTGGTGCCGCTCGTCGCGTTCGACCAGAGCTTCACCACTAGCGGTGTGGATGAGACGTTCACCCCGCAGAGCCCCGGTTTCCTCCGCGCTGCCTGACCAAACCCGGTCGTAGGGAAGGAGGTGGGCCGTGGCCAACCCGTTGATCCGCGAGTTCGGACAGCTGACTCCGGTCGCTGCGCAGTCCGCCTCCTTCACCACCTCGTCGGCGGTCAAGGCCCAGGACTTGATCGTCCTGTTCCACGCGCTGGATTTCTATGCCGCGTCGGAGCTGTTGACCCCGACCGGCACAGCGGGGACATGGACGCTGCAAGCCACCGGCGATGCGGGTAGCTCGAACCCGAGCATCAAGCTGTGGACCCGGCCGGTGACGGTCGATGGCGTGCAGACCGTGACGGTGAACCAGACCCGCAGCGACGGGTCGGTGAGCACGCACTACGCGCACTGGTTCGTGCTCAACGGCGCCGGGGTCACGCTGGCCGTGGACGGGACGCCGTCGAGCGTGAACGGCACCTCGGGCGCGACCGCGCAGACCATCGGCGCGATCAGCCCTGTGGGTGCGGATGACCTGTGGCTCGCCGCGATCATCTCGGGCACCTTCGCCGCGGGGGACTACACGGCGCCGGCCGGGTCGACGAAGGTTGCCGAGCAGGACAACGGCGGCGTGGTCACGATCGCGTCGTTCCGGCAGTTCCTCACCGCGTCCGGGTCGACCGGCACGAAGACGGCGACGTTCACGCAGACTGAGCCGTGGTGTTCGGCCGCGATCTGCATCCGCTCCACCGCGTCCGGGAACACCCGGTCCCTGAACCGGGCTACCGAGACCGACAGCACGGCGAAGATGGCCCGCGGGCGGAGCGTGCTGCGTGCCGCCGAGGCGGACAGCACCACGCCATTGAGCCGGGCCCGCGGCCGCGTCCTCGGCCGCGTCGTGGACACCAGCAGCACAGTCGGGTTCGCGCGGGCCCGCGGTCTCACGCGGGTCGTCGAGACGGACACGGTCAGCCCGGCCGTCCGGGCTCGTGGCCGCACACTGCCGGTCGTCGGCGAGACGGACACGGCCGTCCCGTTCGCGCGGGGCCGCGGCCTGGGACGAGTACTTGAGCAGGACACCACCGGGGGCCTTGTGCACGCGGGTGCCCGGGTGCTCGGCCGGGTCGTCGACACCAGCGCGGCGATCCCGTTCGCGCGGGGCCGCACGCTCTCGCGGGTCGTCGAGCAGGACACCGCGAGTGCGCCGGCGCGCGGCCTGGTGCGGCTCCTTGGCCGCGTGGTCGACGTCGAGAGCGCACTGCCGTTCGCGCGTGCCCGGGCGCTGGCGCGAGTGGTGGAGACCAGCGTCGCCCGCGCGCTCGCCCGCGGCGGCACAGGCGTGCCGGTGGCGCTTGAACCGACTCTGGCCGTCCGGCCCAACACCGCCACCCTCGCCATCCGCGAGAACAGCGCCCAGCTGACCATCAATCACGGGGGGACATCGTGAGCATGGAGATCAAGAGACACGACCTGGAACCGGCGCTCGTCATGGACGTCGCAGACGCCGCGGGGGTGGCGGATCTCCGGCAGGTGGTGGCGTGGCGGGTGCTGGGGGAGTTGCACGGGCAGCTCGTCGTTGACGGCGCCCCGGACACCGTCGTGATCGACCCGGCCACCCCGTGGAAAGCGGTGCTGACCCGCCGGTGGCAGGCCGGGGAAACAGCCGAGACCGGGGACGTCCGGGTCGAGGTCGAGGCCATGTGGCCCGGGTCGAGACCGCAGACGTTCCCGCCGTCCAGCTACGAGACCGTGAGAATCAAGGCCGACCTCGGTTAAACCACCCGTACGACCTACGACGAGGGCCCCCGCGCAGTTTGCGCGGGGGCCCTCGATTCGCGTCTGGGGGTCAGCTCGCCGAGCAGAGCACGTCGATGTTCGCGAGCAGGGACCGGATGCCATCGGCCGTCCACGGGTCGCCGCCGATGCCGTTGCGCTCGTACCGGTCTTGCAGCTCTGCCCTGCTGTAGATCTTGCTGTCGCCGCACGCGATGTACCCAGCTCGCACGACGTCTCCGTGCGGTCCAGGGCCGGTGTTGACGAGGCCAGCGAACAGCCGTTCCTGATCGGCCTGGGTCGGTGAGGAGAACGCGCCGGACACCCAGAGTGCAACGACGACCGCGACTGCCATGAGCGCGGCACCGGCGCAGATGACCATCCATGGCGACGTTCGCCGGGTCCGGCGTGCAGTGGCGGTACCGAGCGACATTTCGACTCCCTTTGACCGATACTCCACCGGAGATTCGCGTTGATCAACGCGGGTGTTACACCGGATGGAACCCGGCCGCCGCACCAGCCGAGGGGGAAGGCGCGGCGGCCGGAAGATTCAGTGGCGGTGTCCGCAGTGCGGGCACTGGCGGGGCGTGGGTGGCGGCGGTTCCGGTGGTTCGTACCGGCGACGCCCACGACGATCGAACGAGAACTGCAGGGGCCACTGCCGGTTGACCTCAGCGTCGCCCGACAGGAATCGCCCATCGCCGCTGGCCCTGGTCACCACAGCGGCGTCCGCGGTGCGCGCGGGCCGGTGGAGAAGCAGGTGCGGCAGTCGGCGCCGTGGTCGCGGTCGTCGCCGAGTTCGGGGGACAGTTCGAAGCTGAACACCATCCGCTGCGGCACCGCCATGCCGCGCGTGCATTTCGGCCACAGCACGTCGTTCCCGGCCTGGTTGCGCGCGTACCGGTGATTCCGGTTGTCCTTCGCCGACTGGTGCACGGCGTAGTCTTCCGCAGCTACGTCGGCGGCCGGTAGCTCTCCTCTGATGCTTCCGCTGCTCGCCATGGCCTCACCCTCGACTACACAGCGTGGTAGCCTCCATACCAAGACGGGTATCTCACGGTGATATGTACCATCGTGAGATGGTCGAACCGACCGCCCGCGGCGGGACGCTCACGCTGCCGGACTGGGCATGGCGCCGCGCCGAGGTGCGCGACGCGCTGCAGGCACGGGACATCGGCGCGCTGCTGCGGGCTGCCCAGCAGTACACCGGCGCGAGTCAAAGCCGGATCGCCGTCGCCGTCGGGGTGCTGCAGGGGCGGGTGTCGGAGATCCTGCGCGGCAACCGGACCGTGACCACGCTGGAGCTGTTCGAGCGAATCGCCGACGGGCTGGAGATGCCCGACGACGCCCGGATGCTGCTCGGGCTCGCCCCCGTGCACCCGGCCGGTCTCGACCACCTCGGCGCGTCCGGCCGCGCGGAGATCCTGGCCGTGTTCCCCGCGCAGTCCAAGGCGCGGCCGGAGATCGAGCAGCGCGCCGCCGAGGCCACCGAGATCGAGGTCCTGGCCGTGCGGGGTCTCGGCATCATCGGCATGAACGACTCGCTGCTGCGCTCCCGCATCCGGCAGCGCTCGACGACCGTGCGGGTGCTGCTGCTCGACCCCGACGGCGAGGCCGCCGTGCGCCGGGCCACCGAGATCGGCGAGACGCTGGGCAGCTTCGCCGCCGGAATCCGGCTGTCGATCGAGCGGCTGCGCGACCTCGCCGCCGAGGGCGCCGAGGTCGAGGTGCACACCTACGACGTACTGCCGACGTGGCGGGTGATCGGGCTCGACTCGACGCTGTTCGTCTCCGCGTTCGGCGACAACCACGAGGGCCACACCTCGCCCATGTACAAGATCACCGGGTCGCCGCATGGCGCGCTGCACCGCGGGTTCCGTAGGTTCATGCACGAGCTGCGGCGCACCGCACGCCGCGTCGTCTGAGGAGGTGCCGCATGCCCGTCGAGGCCGAGCTGACCGCCGTCGTCCGCGACCCCGACCGCGTGCGCGCGGCACTCGCCGAGCTGGCCGCGGCGGAACGCTCGGTCTACGCGGACACCTACTACGACCGGCCCGACCATTCCATGGACCGCGACGGCTACGAGCTGCGCGTGCGCACCATCACGACCGGCGAGCAACGGCGCACCGTCGTCACCTACAAAGAACCCCCAGTGGACGCCGCCTCGCGATCCAAGCCCGAGCACGAGACCACGGCCGACGATCCGCAGGTCATGGGGACCATCTTCACCGCATTGGGCCTGATCGAGCTGATCTCGCTCGAAAAACACTGCGAGAACACCCGCTTCACCGCCGACGGCCGAGACATGCTCGCCACCCTCGTCACAATCCCCGAGCTCGCCGGGCGGACCTTCATCGAGCTGGAGACAATGGCCGACCGCGACCAGCTGCCCGTCGCGCTCCGGGCCTTGCGTGCCGTCCTCGACAACCTCGGCGTCACCGAGGACGACGCGGTGAACCGGTCCTACACCGACATGGTGGCGGCACAGCGCCACGAGAGTTGACCAATGTGGACCGTTTGTGGACCCTTCGCCCATCGAGGTTCCAATGAACCATGATCGAAATGGGCATCTACCTCACTGAGAGTGCCCCCGGCAGGATTCGAACCTGCGACACCCGCTTTAGGAGAGCGGTGCTCTATCCCCTGAGCTACGAGGGCATGTGCTGCCACCCTGGAGCGTACCGGTCCGTCCGGCCGCGGCAACCGCCGCCCGGGGCGACGGAAGTCGTCGCCCGCGTGGGTGACCCCAAACCAGGGCTAATGGGGTTCCCAGCAGCCCTGGTGGACCAGTCTCGTCACCTGGTCGTGTCTGGTTTCGAAACCGTGAACAACAGTAGGTAATCTTCCGTAACGGGTGAGGGAACCACCACCAACCCACGGGCTGCCGGAGGGCTTCGTTGATCAAGCTCATGTTCGCCGACGACGAGGAACTGGTTCGGTCGGGGCTGCGTGCCATGATGTCCGGGGCTGCGGACATCGAGATCGTGGGTGAGGCGAGCGACGGCAGATCAGCGGTCGAGGTCGCCCGGCGCTATCACCCCGACGTCGCGCTGCTCGACATCAAGATGCGGGCTCCTGACGACGGCATCCGCGCGCTCCGAGCCATTCTCGCGTTGCCCGATCCGCCTGCCGTCGCGATGCTCACCACCTTCGACATCGACGAGTACGTCAGCCTTGCGCTGCGGCTCGGCGCCAACGGTTTCCTCTTGAAGGACATCGACCCGGCGGCGCTGCTGCGGGCGGTCCGTGACCTCGCCAAGGGCGGCGCCGTCCTCGATCCCGGGGTGGCCGCGCGGATGGTCCAGACCCATCGAGACGAGCAGCGGGCCGCGCAACCCGCGCGCAAGCTGCTGGCCTCGCTGTCCGAGCGCGAGCGCGAGGTGGTGGCGCTGATCGGGCAAGGCCTGTCGAATGCCGAAATCGGCGGGCGGCTGCATCTGTCCGAGGCGACGGTGAAGGGGTACGTCTCGGCGGTGCTGTCCAAGATCGGCGCGGCCAACCGGGT
Source organism: Amycolatopsis jejuensis (assembly GCF_000717335.1). Lineage (GTDB taxonomy): Bacteria > Actinomycetota > Actinomycetes > Mycobacteriales > Pseudonocardiaceae > Amycolatopsis > Amycolatopsis jejuensis. Next base: position 245,291 of record NZ_JNYZ01000003.1, on the reverse strand, counting down.
GCAGGCCGCTCTGCTGGCCTACCGCGGCGGACTCCTCGACCAGTAGATGCTGCTGACCGCGCTCGAATTCCTCGGGCTGGTGTCGTTCGCGGCGTCCGGGGCGCTGGCCGCGGTCCGGGCGCGGCTGGACGTGTTCGGCGTCGTCGTGGTCGGGCTCACCACGGCGCTCGGCGGCGGCATCATCCGGGACGTCCTCCTCGGCATCCACCCGCCGACGTCCCTGCGCAACTGGCCGTACCTCGCGGTCTGCGCCGCGACCGCGCTGGTCGTGTTCGCTTTCCACCCGCAGGTCGCCCGGCTGCGGCACGCGGTGCTGCTCGCCGACGCGGTCGGGCTCGGCATCTTCGCCACCGCGGGTACCACGGTCGCGATCAACTCCGGCGCCACCGGGTATGCCGCCTGCCTCATCGGGATGACCAGCGGGATCGGCGGCGGCGCGGTCCGCGACCTGCTCCTGCGGGAGATTCCGCTGGTGCTGCGCAAGGAGATCTACGCGATGGCCGCGCTCACCGGCGCCGCGTGCGTGTGGGCCGGGCATGCCCTGCACTTCCCGGCCGGGCCGGTGACCGCCGTCGCCGCGGCGGTCGTGGTCGCGATCCGTGTGATCGCGCTCTGGCGGCACTGGAACGCCCCGGTCGCGCGTCCGCCCGACGAGCGGTCTTTGTGAGTTCTGCGTGTGTTCTTAGGCGGGTCTCAGCACTCTGAGTAAGACTGACGGCATGCGCATCCTCGTAGTGGACGACGACCGTGCCGTCCGTGAATCGCTCAGGCGGTCCCTGGAGTTCAACGGCTACACCGTGGAGCTCGCGAGCGATGGTGCGCAGGCACTGGAGACGATCCTCGCCAACCGGCCGGACGCGATGGTCCTCGACGTCATGATGCCGCGCCTCGACGGGCTCGAGGTCGCCCGCCGCCTCCGCAGCACCGGCGACGACCTGCCGATCCTCGTGCTCACCGCGCGCGACACCGTCTCGGACCGGGTCTCCGGCCTCGACGCGGGCGCCGACGACTACCTGCCCAAGCCGTTCGCCCTCGAGGAACTGCTGGCCCGGCTGCGCGCGCTGCTGCGCCGGGCCGCGCCGGACGGGCAGCAGGAGACGTCGGAGGAGCTGTCGTTCGCCGACCTCACGCTGGACCCGGGCACGCGCGAGGTCCGCCGCGGCGGCCGCGAGATCAGCCTTACCCGCACCGAATTCGCGTTGCTCGAGCTGTTCCTGTCGTACCCCAAGCACGTGCTCACCCGCGGAAGGATCCTGGAGGAAGTATGGGGTTACGACTTCCCGACGTCGGGCAACGCGCTGGAGGTCTACGTCGGCTACTTGCGCCGCAAGACGGAGGCGGACGGCGAACCGAGGCTGATCCACACGGTGCGGGGAGTGGGGTACGTCCTGCGCGAGACCCCGCCGTGACCGAAGCGCCGCCGGACGATCAGGCTGCGGAGTCCGGCGCGGTCCCCGATCCGCGGGGCACCCGATGGGGCACCCGCCGGTTCTCGCTGCGCGGCCGGGTCACCATGCTGGCGGCCGCGTGCGTCGCGGGTGCGGTGGCGCTCGTGTCGTTGTGCGCGTACCTGGTCGTGCGCAGCAACCTCCTCACCCAGCTCGACGACAACCTGCTCGCCCGCGCGCAGGCCGCGGTCAACTCGCCGCTGGTGCAGACCGACCAGCTCCGGCAGGTACCGGGCGCGCTGCTGGCGAGCACCGACCTGCAGATCGGCCAGCTCAACGGCTGGACCAACCAGCTGATCTACCCGCAGCCGGGCGCGCGGCCGCCGGTCGGGCCTGCCGAGCTGCGGGTCGCGACGGGCTTGCAGGACCAGTCGCTGCGCACCGACACGGCCACCGGAACGCGGGTGGTTGCGCTGCCACTCGGGCACGGGCAGGCCCTGGTGCTGGCGCAGTCGCTGGGTCCCACCATGCAAACGCTGAACGAGCTGGCCGTGGTCCTGTTCCTCGTCGGTGGCGCCGGCATCGTGGTGGCCGCGGGCGCGGGTACGGCCGTGGCACGCGCCGGGTTGCGCCCGGTCGACCGGCTCACGTCGGCGACCGAACGCGTAGCCGCGACGGGTGACCTGCGCCCGATCCCGGTCAGCGGCGACGACGAACTGGCCCGCCTCACCCGCAGTTTCAACGTCATGCTCGGCACGGTCGCGGACTCGCAGGAGCGGCAGCGACAGCTCGTCGCCGACGCCGGGCACGAGCTGCGCACGCCGCTCACCTCCTTGCGTACCAACCTGGAACTGCTGCTGTCGGCCAGCCTCCCGGGCTCGCCGAGCCTGTCGGACGAGGACCGCGCCGACATCGAGGCCGACATCCGCGGCCAGCTCGACGAGCTCACCCAGCTCATCGGCGACCTCGTCGAACTCGCCCGGCAGGACGAGCCCCGCGAGGCGGCCGAGCGCGTGGACCTGATGGACGTGGTGGAGCGCGCGCTCGACCGGGCGCGCCGTCGCGCGGGTGAGATCGAATTCGACGTCACGCTGCAGCCGTGGGTGCTCACCGGCGACAACAGCTCGCTCGAGCGTGCGGTGCTGAACCTGCTGGACAACGCGGTGAAGTTCTCGCCGCCGGGTTCGCGGGTACGCGTCACGCTGCGGCCGCTCGGCGACGGCACCGCGGTGGTCGAGGTCGCGGACTCCGGCCCCGGCATCGCCGAGGAGGACCTGCCCAAGGTGTTCGACCGCTTCTACCGCTCGTCGGAGGCCCGCACCCTGCCCGGGTCCGGCCTCGGGCTGGCGATCGTGAAGCACGCGGCCGAACGACACGGCGGCACCGTCTACGCCAACCGCGCTCCCGAAGGCGGCGCGCTCCTCACCATCCGGCTGCCCGGCGTCCCGGTCGCGTAAGGTCCTCGCCCGGCCGGGGGACGTCGATCAGCACGTCGCGCACACCTGATGTTGAATCGTGTAGGATTTTGTGTAGTTGATGGTGTGCTTGGGGAGTGGCGGTGCTCGCGCGGCAGCGACAGGCGGTGATCCTCGAGGAGGCGCGGCGGACCGGCGCGGTCCGGGTCAGTGACCTCGTCGCGAGGCTCGGCGTGTCCGATATGACGGTCCGGCGCGACCTCGACGTGCTCGCCGGCCGCGGCCTCGTGGAGAAGGTGTACGGCGGCGCGACGTCACTGGTCGGCAAGAGCACCGACGAACCCGGCTTCGAGGCGAAGTCGGTACGCCAGCGCGCGCAGAAGGAAGCCATCGCCGAGCTCGCGGCCACGCTCGTGAAGCCAGGTACCGCAATCGGGCTGTCCGCAGGCACCACCACCTGGACGCTCGCGCACGCGCTCGACGGCATCCCGGGCCTCACGATCGTCACCAACTCGATCCAGGTCGCCGACGTCCTCCGCAGCTCCGCCCAGCCCGAGCGCACGGTGGTGCTCACCGGCGGGGTGCGCACGCCGTCGGACGCGCTCGTCGGCCCGGTCGCCGTGCAGAGCCTGCGCACGCTGCATCTGGACCTGGTGTTCCTCGGCGTACACGGCATGGCCGTGGGGCCGGGGTTCACCACGCCGAACCTCACCGAGAGCGAAACCGACCGCGCGCTGGTGGAAGCCGGTCGTCGGCTGGTGGTGCTGGCCGACCACACGAAGTGGGGCACGGTCGGCATCTCCACGATCGCGGACCTCGAGGAGGCGCACGTGGTGGTGACCGACGACGGGCTGGACGTCCGGGCGCGGGAAGACCTCGCCGAGCGGGTCGGCGAACTCATGATCGCCGAAACGGCGGAGAACCTCGAGGCAGAAGAAGCGTGAAACGCACCGTGAGGCACCTGGCCGATGGCCGGGAGATCATCTACTTCGACCACAACGCCGACCACCCGCGCCGAGCCGAGGACACCCGCGACTTGCCGCCCGTCGCCGCGTCGTCGGAAATCCGCCGTGACCCGCTCACCGGCGAATGGGTCGCGATGGCCGCGCACCGCCAGACGCGCACGTACAAACCACCGGCCGACCTCTGCCCGCTCTGCCCCACCCGGCCGGGCAAACCGAGCGAGATCCCCGAGCCCGACTACGACGTCGTCGTGTTCGAGAACCGGTTCCCGTCCTTCTCGCAGAACGTGTCCGGCGAACCGTCCACTGTGGACGGCCTTGGCCTCGTGCCGACCGCGCCGGGCCGCGGCCGCTGTGAGGTGGTGTGCTTCACCAGCGACCACGACGGTGCATTCGCCCGGCTGAGCCCGGAGCAGGTGCGCCTGGTCGTCGACGCCTGGGCCGACCGCACTACGGCACTCGCGCAGACGCCCGGCGTGGAGCAGATCTTCCCGTTCGAGAACCGCGGTGAGGAAATCGGCGTCACCCTCTCGCATCCACACGGCCAGATCTATGGATACCCCTTCGTCACCCCGAAAACGGAGCGAATGCTCGCAGTCGCGCGGGAACACGGCGGTTCGGTGCTCGGCGATGTGCTGGCGGCAGAGCAGAAGTCCGGCGCACGCGTGATCGTCACGGGCGAGCACTGGACCGCGTATGTACCACCGGCCGCGCGCTGGCCCGTGCACGTGCAGGTGGTGCCACACCGCCAGGTACCGGACATCCCGTCCCTCACCGCCGCCGAACGCGACGACTTCGCCCGCGTGTACCTGGACGTCCTCCGCCGCTGCGACGCCCTGTACGACCGTCCGCTGCCGTACATCGCCGGCTGGCACCAGGCCCCGGTGCGGCGGGACCGCGAACTTTCGTGGCTGCACCTGGAACTTTTCTCGGTACTGCGGGCCAAGGACAAGCTCAAGTACCTGGCCGGCTCCGAGTCGGGGATGGCAGTGTGGATCAACGACGCCACCCCGGAACAGATCGCAGACCGCCTTCGCACGGCAGGCTGACCCATGCCGGCGGCATACTCATCTACGAAACACAGGTTCGACTCAGGAACCTCTCAGGCCCGGCCGCTTAGGTGAGGACATGACCGAGAACGACCCCCACGCGCCCGACCCCGCGGCGGGTCGCCCGAACCCGGACGCCCAGCCGGGCGCCGAGGGCCAGGCGGCCTGGAACCAGCCCCCCGCCCAACCGGGCCAACCTGGACCGGCGGGACAGCCGGTTCAACCGGGGCCGTCTGGGCAGCCGGTTCAACCGGGGCAGGTGGCACCGGCGGGACAGGCCGGGCAGGTGGGTTCCGCCGGGCAGACCCAGGACGTTTCCGGGGGCCAGTCGGCGGCTGGGCAGCCGGGGTACGCCGGGCAGGTGGCACCGGCGGCGCAGGCCGGGCAGCCAGGTCAAGCTGGGTCGTCAGGCCAGCCAGGTCAGGCGCAGGCAGGTTCCGGTGGCCAGTCGGCAGCGACCCCACCCGGTGGTGAACCGGTCCAGGAACACACCACGCCAGGTGCGGCAGGTTACGGCGCGGCCCAGAACACCGGCTCGACCAGCGCGTACGGCTCCCCGAGCGCGGAAGGCTACCCGAACCCCTGGTCAGCACAGGCCGCCGCGGCGGCACAGACCGGTTCCACCCAGAGCGCACAACAGCAGCAGCAACCCGGCACCGGCCAGGCGTATGCCGGTGGGCAGTACTCCGCCTACCCGCAGACCGGCCCCAACCCGTACAGCGCGCCGGGAACCTCGGTCTACAACGTTCCCGCACAGCGCGAGAAGAAAGGCACCGCGGGCAAGCTGCTCGCGGGCGTCGCGGCCGTCTCGCTCGTGATCGGCGGGGTGGCGGGCGGCACGGTCGGCTACTTCACCGGTGGGTCGTCCGGTTCGTCGGTGAACGCGCTCGACCAGCCGAAACCCGCGCAGCAGACCGGAAATGCCCCGGCCGGGTCGGTCGAATCGGTGGCGCAGAAGCTGTCGCCGAGCGTGGTCGAGCTGCAGGTGTCGGGCCGTTCTGCGGCGGGCGAGGGTTCCGGTTTCGTCATCAGCACCGACGGCTACATCCTCACCAACAACCACGTCGTCGAGGTCGCCGCGAACGGTGGTCAGATCCAGGCCGTGTTCCAGGACGGCAAGAAGGCCGCGGCGAAGGTCGTCGGCCGGGATCCGACCACGGACATCGCGGTGGTCAAGGTGTCCGGTGTCGGCAACCTCAAGCCGGTGGAGCTGGGCCGTTCCGACGACCTGCGGGTCGGGCAGCAGGTGGTCGCCATCGGATCGCCGTACGAGCTCACCGGCACGGTGACCTCGGGCATCGTCAGCTCGCTGCACCGCCCGGTGCAGGCGGGCGGCGACAAGACCGACCAGGCCACCGTGATGGACGCGATCCAGACCGACGCCGCGATCAACCCGGGCAACTCGGGTGGTCCGCTGGCGAACATGAGCGGCCAGGTCATCGGCATCAACTCGGCCATCTACAGCCCGAATTCGGGACGCGGCCAGGGCAGCGGGTCCGAGGGCGGCAACGTCGGCATCGGCTTCGCCATCCCGATCGACCAGGCTCGCCGCACCGCCGACGACATCATCAAGACCGGCCACGCCACCCAGACGTTCATCGGGGCCAAGGTGCAGGACGCGCCACAGGGCGGCGCCCAGCTCGGCGACATCACGCCCGGCAGCCCGGCGGAGAAGGCCGGTCTGAAGTCCGGCGACGTGGTCACGAAGATCGGCGACCGGGTGATTGACAGCGCCAACACGCTCGTCGCCGCAGTCCGCACCCGCGCGCCCAACGAGCAGGTCACTTTTACTCTCGCCGACGGCCGCACTGTCCAGGTCACCCTGGGCGGACAGCCGGTACCGGCGAACTGATCGCTCGGCCGCCGTGGCGCGGCCGAGACCAGCCACGGCTCGACCCCCACTCACTGGGGCCGGACCCTTGAAGGCCACGCGCGACCGGATGACCACGCCGGTCGCGCGTGGTTGCTTTTCCGTCCGGCACAGGCAAAACAAGAAGACGCAGCGAGGCTCTCCGTGCCGCCTCCGACTCGGCACGGAGAGCCTCTCCGCGAGCGATGGGGTGCCCACTCGCTCACCGTCCCAAACGTCAAATCCGCGGGAAAATTCCGCTATGGGACGAAAACCCTGGTCAACGGGCTGTGTGCGACCGAATTTCGCAGCCCCGCCGACGCCACGTCCGGGCCACTCGAACGATGCCGGCAACCAGCACCGCACTCCACACCACGACGAGCGTCGCCACCAGCCCCAGCCACGTGTTGCCATCGTGCAGACCGGGCTGCGGTGGCACCCCGTACGCCCGCCACAGCAGCGGGAACGCCACGAACCCGAGCATCACCGTCACCACAGCGCCGACCTGCACCGGCGCCCGCCACGGCGTCGGCAGTACCCGGGCAAGCACCAGGCCGACCACGCCAGCGACCGGAGCGAATACGACGTCGTTGACAATCGGACCACCGCCGATCCACAGCAACGTCGCGAGACTGCCCGGCCACGCCGGTGCTGCATAATCCACGAACAGCACCGCTCCGAACACCAAGGCCGCCAAACCCGGCAGCGCCAGCAGGATCCTCACCGCACCTCCACCATCGCGACCCACTTCGTCTGCAGCACACCCGGCCGGCTCGGCGCAATCACACGGCACGGATAGCCGTGGTCGAGGTTCAGCACCTCGCCGTTCAACTCCAGCGCGAGCAGCGTGCGCGCGTCGGCCGTGTGCTCACCCGGCAACGTGCTGACGCCGTACAGGCCGGTCTTTTCCAGCGACGACACCCGGACGTCCACCCCCGGCAGGCTCCCGGCCGCCCGCAGCAGGTCCGGGAACGAAACGCCCCGCCAGGTCGCCATCTGGCTCCACCCTTCGACACATGCGATCGGCAAATCCACGGTCGTCTGCGGCAAGGCCCGCAACTCGGCGAGCGTGAGCTGTCTCGTCCCGACCGGCGTCACCACGGCCAGCCGCCACCCGGGATCGCGGGCGGTCTGCGTCACCTGCGCCGCGACGGCCGTGCGATTCACCGGCAACTTCTGCGAACCCTTATCCGACCGCCACGACAACCCGGAGACGTTCCGCAGCGCGGGCACTGTCGCTCCGGCGGTGGCCAGCACCACTGCTCCGGTAGCGATTCCCGTGGTGGCCAGGAATCCACGGCGCGACAACCCACGTCCCGACGGTTCCACCGGTGCGCGCTCCCGGGTCAACGCCCGGCGGATCACCGGGAGTTTCACCGCGACGTGCACGAAAATCGATCCGATCGCCACCCATGCCACCGCGTAGTGCACCTGCGGGAAGTAGAAACTCCACGGGTAGTTCTGCGCGACGTTCAGCAGCCCCGAACTCAGCTCGAAAAACGCCGCCCCGGACAGCACGAGGATCGACAGCCGTTCCACCGCGTGCGGGACCGAACGCACCAGCGGACGTTCGAACAGCTTCGGGTAGACACTCCACAATTTCGCCAGCAGAAACGGAATCGCCGCGATCCCGGAGAGTACGTGCACTCCTTGCGTGACCTGGTACAGCCACACCGGCCGGCTGGGCCAGAAGAACCAGCTCGGCGGATGCTGGATCAAGTGGCTCAACAGCCCGGTGACGAAGCAGATCAGGAACGCGAGGCCAAGCAGAACACCGACGCGCGCGGTGACGCGTTCGCCGTGCGCGCCGCCCTTGAACTGCTCCGCCTTCGGGATCCCGGCGGCCGCCCGCGCACTGAACTTGGCCTGCGCCTTGGTGATCCGCGCGTCGAACTCATGCCACGTCAGCCGCTTCATGTCCGCTCCAGCTTCGCGAACCACCGGCGCCCGCGGCTGGTCGTCCACGCGACCCGGAATCCTGTCCGCGCCGCGATTCCCGCGATGGCGTCCACGCCCACCCAGGCCCAGGTAAACCACCGCCCGCCCACCGGATCCGGCCGCAGCCGCACGTGATCCCGCCGCACGCCGTATCCCGGCGCCTCCAACTCCACGAGCACCTCGCCGTCCGGCGTGAGCAGCTCACCTACCCGAAGCAGTAGTATTTCCGGGTCGCCACCGATCCCGATGTTGCCGTCGGCCAGCAGCACATGATTCCACCGCCCCTCACCGGGTAAGCGCGCGAAAACGTTGCGCTGCAACGCAGCTGCGCCGCGTCGCCGAGCCAGCCTGACCGCGATCGGCGAACTGTCCACCCCGAGGGTCACCACGCCTCGTCGGGTGAGCGCGGCGGTGAGCCGTCCCGGTCCGCAGCCGACGTCGAGCGTCGGACCTTCGCACGCGTCGAGCAACACCGCGTCGCCAGCGCCGCAACCGTCTGCCCAACGGCCCACCGGAAGCTCGACGCGTCCCCCGTTCGCAAGCTCCAGCCAGCACCGATACCCGAGCAAGCCACGGTCGAATTCCCTGCCGGTCGCGAGTTTCACGCTGCCACCCGCACCACATCGACCGCCGTGGCAAACCTGCTGCCCGGCCGGAGCGCGGCGACCTTCCGCGCGTCCGCCATAGTGTCCACATCGGACAACACCGGCAGCTCGCCAACCTGCAGACCCGCCAACGCTTCACGGGTACGCGCACCGGTGTCCGGCCGCGACATCGGGACACCCGCGAGCACCTGCGCGTACGTCGGATCGGCCAGCCCCAGGCCCCACCACCCACCGTCCTCCGCCCTGCCGAGCACCGCGCCGTGCGTCCCAGCGACCACCGGTGCGATCGCCGCGGCCAGTAACTCCGGCGAGACCTGCGGCGTGTCCATCCCGATCTGCAGCACTGGCAGACCAACGTGTACGACGGCCGTGTCAGCGTGCGCATTCGCAAGCCGGGAACCGAAATCCCAGCCGCGCTGAGCGATCACAGTCGCCTTCCGCAGAGCGCGCCCGATCTCCGCGCCCTGCGCCGCTGCCCCAAGGTCACCCGTCATCGCCACCACCGGGACCGCGCCCGGTGTTTCGAACACGACTTCCAACGTGTCCAGCAGCGCGCAGGCAGCGATCTCCGCGGCTTGCGTGTCCGTCGCCGGTGGGCACAACCGGGTCTTCGCAAAACCTGGCACCGGTGCTTTCGCAACCACGAGCAGACAGAACGTCATCGGGCCAGCACCCGCCCGAAGTCACGCACCGCGCGCAGCGTGCCGCGCACCGAACCGGACACCTTCGATTTCGTGCCCCGCGCCCGTTCCCTGTAGGTGACGTCGAACTCGCGGACCACCCAACCAGCGCGTTGCGCCTTCACCAGCAGCTCGAGCGGGTAACCAAAGGCACGATCGACGATGTCGAGTTCCAGCAACTCCCGACGTCGTACCGCCCGCAACGGAGCGACGTCCCGCACCGGCAGCCCGCGGGACCGCAAGAGCAGCGACAGCACCGCATTGCCCGCTCTCGCATGCCACGGCCACGCCTTGCGGGACACCGGCACCCGCCGTCCGACCGCCAGTTCGGCACCTCCCGCGACTGCGGCCACGAGCCGCGGCAACTCGGCCAGGTCGAGCGACCCGTCAGCGTCCGCGATGCACACGACGTCGGCCGTTGCCGCCTCCAGCCCGGCGTGCACTGCGGCGCCGTACCCACGCCGAGGTTCGTCGACGACCTTCGCGCCAAGCGCAGCGGCAATTTCGGGGGAGCCATCGGTGGATCCGTTGTCCACCACGATCGCGCGGTATCCCTGTGGCAACCCCGCGAGCACACCCGGCAGCGCGGCCGCCTCGTCGAGGCAGGGCAGGACGACGTCCACTCCGCATGCGTTCATCTGACGTACGTTAGGTCCGTAAAGGACAGTCAATAACCCTTGCAGTGCTTACCGAATCGTGACGTCTGGCCAGATCTTACCGAGTTCTCACGGATCCCCCTGACCTCGCCGTACTGCCGTCGACGGGGTTATCGTGACCGGCGATGAGCGAGTCGACGAAGGCAGCCCGGCTCGCGCCGCCGGTTCCCGCCCGCCCCCGGATCCGCGCCGACCTCGTGACGGTCGGCGTCACGGTGGTGCTGATCGCCGCCGCTGCGGCCGTCGGCGTCTATTACAACCGCCCGGGCTCGGATGTGGTCATCTACGCATTCGCGCCGCCCCTGTTCGCGTCTTGGCTACCGCACGTGGGTCCCGGGTCGGTGTTCGCCGTCCTGATCGCCGCCGGTGTCGTGCTCCACGGCCCGGCGCTGGCCGCCCGGCTGCCGTGGCGGCGGGCCTTGGCGGCGAGTTACGCGACATCCCTTGGCTGGATCTTTTCGCTGGCCATGGCCGACGGCTGGAGCCGCGGGTTCGCCGACCGGCTCACCACGCCGCAGGAGTACCTGCACGAGGTACCGGGCATCACCGACATCCCGCGTTTCCTCGGCGAATTCTCCTCCCGCATCCTCGACTTCCAGCCCAATTCCTGGACCACCCACGTATCCGGCCACCCACCAGGTGCGACGCTCGTGTTCGTCTGGCTCGACCGCCTCGGCCTCCGCGGCGGTGCGTGGGCCTCGACCGCCGTCGTGCTGACAGCGGCATCGGTCGCGGTCGCGGTACCCGCCACGATCGCGCTGCTCGGCCGTCCGGACGCGGCTCGCGCGGCGCTCCCGTTCGCGGTGCTCAGCCCGGGTGCGGTGTGGCTGGGCGTGTCGGCCGACGGGCTGTTCGCCGGCCTGACTGCCACCGGTATCGCGTTGCTTGCCCTTGCTGCCGTGGGATTTCGCGACCGACGTGGTTATGCCTGGCCCACGGCGTTGTCTGCGGGGTTGCTCATCGGCTTCGGCATTTTCCTCTCGTACGGGCTCATCTTGCTCGGCCTCGTCGCGCTTGCGGTTGCCGTGCTCGGCCGGCAGTGGCGCGCTGCCGCGGCTGCCGTCATCGGTGCGTTGGCGGTGGTTGCCGCGTTCGCGGTGGCGGGATTCTGGTGGCTCGACGGGTACCACCTCGTGGTGGAGCGCTACTACCAGGGCGTCGCGGCGGTCCGGCCGTTCTCGTACTGGGTGTGGGCCGACCTCGCCGCGGTCGCGGTCGCGTGCGGGCCCGCGGTGGTCGCAGCGTCCCGGCGCGGCGTCGCGTCGGCGCTCTTCCTGCCGCCTCGCCGGAAGCTGCTGCATGACCCGGTGCTGCTGATCGTGGTCGCGGCCGTGCTCACGATCGTGTTCGCCGATTCGTCCGGCCTGTCGAAGGCCGAGGTAGAACGGATCTGGCTACCGTTCGGCGCGTGGCTGATCCCGGCCACCGCGCTGCTGCCGTCGGTCCATCGCCGCGGGTGGCTGGCCGCGCAGGCGGCGGTTGCCCTGGCGGTGAACCACCTGCTGCTGACGAACTGGTGAGGTGTGGCATGGACGACCGACCGGGCCGCGTGCTCGTGGTGGACGACGACGAGACGGTGCGTGACGTCGTCCGCCGCTACCTCGAAACGGCAGGCTTCACCGTCGACCTCGCGGGCGACGGGACGTCCGCGCTCACCCGGTTTGCCGAGCGCGAGCCGGATCTCGTGGTGCTCGACGTGATGATGCCCGGGCTCAACGGCCTTGAGGTGTGCCGACGTCTGCGGCAGACGAGCCAGGTACCAATCGTGATGCTCACGGCCCTCGGCGAGGAGGAGAACCGCATCGCCGGCCTGCAACTGGGCGCGGACGACTATGTCACCAAACCGTTCAGCCCCAAGGAACTCACGCTGCGCGTGGCGTCCGTCCTGCGGCGGGCCCGGATGCCCCGCCCGGAGCCGCCGGCGGCCGAGCTGGTGGACGGCAACCTCCGCCTCCAGATGACCGCCCGCCAAGCGACTCTCGACGGCGCCGTACTGCCGTTGACCACCCGTGAGTTCGATCTGCTCGCATACTTCCTGTCCCACCCGGGCGTCGCATTCAGCCGGTCCGACCTGCTGGAGAAGGTGTGGGGCTGGGACTTCGGCGATCAGTCCACGGTGACCGTCCACGTGCGACGGTTGCGCGAAAAGATCGAACGTGACCCGGCCAAACCGTCCCGCGTCGCAACGGTGTGGGGCGTCGGCTACCGCTACGACGGGGTCCGGACATGATCGGCACCGGTGAATCGGCGTGGGAGATCTTCGTCCACGTCCTGCACATCCTGCCGCTCGCGATGCTGTTCGCCCTGCCGGTGGCGGCGCTCGGCGGGCTGGCGCTCTACCTGCTGCGGCACCGGTCGCTGGCCACGACGATGACGACGCTCGTGCTGACGCCGGTCGCCGCGCTGCTGGTCGGAATCCTCGGTGTGAGCGGCTTCATGTTCACCGAGGCCCTCACCACGGAGCTGCTGGTATGCCTGCTGGTGGCGTTGGTCGCAGTACCCGCGGCGATGGTGCTCGGCCGGGTCATCGCTCGGCGCAGTGTGTGGGAACGCGAGGCACGTGAACGGGAGCGGGCCGCCGAGGCGTCGCGCCGGGAACTGGTGGCGTGGATCAGTCACGACCTCCGCAGCCCGCTGGCCGGAATCCAGGCAATGGCGGAGGCATTGGCTGACGGCGTAGTTTCCGAGCGTGCCGAGGTGGCCGACTACGCCCAGCGCATCAGCGGCGAGACCACCCGGTTGTCCGGCATGGTGGGCGACCTGTTCGAGCTTTCCCGGATCACCGCGGGAGCACTCGAGCTGAGCATGTCGGCGGTGCCGTTGCGCGACGTGGTAAGCGACGCGGTCGCCGCGCAGGCGCCGGTGGCCGAACGCAAACGCGTGCGGGTGCTGGAGAACGCGTCGGCATGGCCGGTGGTGTCCGGCAGCGATCCGGAGCTGGCGCGGATCGTGCGGAACCTCGTGTCCAACGCCATCCGGCACACCCCGCCGGACGGCACAGTCGCCGTCCAGCTCGGCATCGATGGCGACCAGGCCCTGCTCGCCGTGGACGACGGCTGCGGCGGCATTCCCGACGACGAGATCAGCCGCGTCTTCGACGTCGCCTTCCGCGGCACGCAAGCCCGCACCCCGGACCGCACCAGTGGCGGCGGGCTCGGTCTGGCCATCGCGAAGGGCTTGGTGGAAGCGCACCGAGGGCGGATCGGCGTGCAGAACCATGGCCCGGGCTGCCGTTTCGAGGTGCGGCTGCCGCTGGCCGCCTCGTGATTCTTCGGACAGTCAGGACGCGGCGACTGCCGAAATCGGCTCCACTGTGCGGTCGGCTGCGATCCGGAAGAACGGCTCGTCCGGGAAATGGACGGCCGCAACGATCGTGCCCGTCCCGGCGATCTCGCGCAGCCATCGACGACGCGTCAGCTCTGCTTGTCGACGGTCGTGGTCGGAGGCGGACCCGATTGCCGGATCGGCCAGCTGCGCCGGGATCTGGAAAACATCGCCGAGCAGGACGGCGCGATGGCCCTGATCAGCGACTTCCAGCACGTAATGCCCAGGGGTGTGCCCAGGCGCATGCCTCGCTGTGAGGCCAGGAGCCACTGCCTCGCCGTCGACCAGACCGCGCAGTTTGCCCTTGGCACGGACGGCTTCCAACGCCACCCGGGCCCGGGCGTGCCGGCCGGCCGAGTCGATGAACGCAGCCCAGTCCGGCGTTCCGTACCGCACCTCGGCGTTCGGGAAGTAGGGCTCGCCGTGCGGCGCGACCCAGCCGACATGGTCGGCATGCAGGTGGGTTAGCACCACCAGGTCGACGTCCTCTGGCGAAACTCCGGCGTCGGCGAGCGCGGCGGGCAGCCCACCGCTGGCCTCGGGCTCACCAGCCGGACCGGCCACCGCGAGGTGCCGCTGCTCTTTGGCGTGCTGCGGCAGATGCGGCGACCCGGCCGGTCGCGGGCCGAAACCGGCGTCGACCAGGATGGTGTGGCCACCCGCCCGGACCAGGAAAGCGCCGGTGACCACGGGAATCGTGCGGTCGTCTTTGAGCCCGGGGAAGAACGACGCCGGCAGCTGCCCGCGCCCGTCGGTCAGCGCTTGGATTGCGATGTCCCCCACCACGATGGAACGCATGCCCAGCATCAAGATCCGGTGCGGCCGATTCATTCCGGAAAGTGACTTTCGCCTCATCGGCTGACGGGTGCGCGCAGCTCCGCGGTGGCGAACGCGGCGACTCCTGCTTCGAACGTCGTTTCGGCGGTAAACCCCAGTAACTCCCGTGCCCGCGCCGGATCGGCGACCACGTGCCGGACGTCGGCCGGACGCGCGCCACCGACGATCCGCGGCTCCGGCCCACCACAGACGCGCGCCAGCTCCTGCGCCAGGTCACCCACGCTGTGCGGCTGTCCGGAACAGACGTTCAGCGGGGTGAGGTCGGCCGCAGGTCCATCCGTGCGGAGCGCGAGGACGTTGGCGCGGGCGACGTCCTCGACGTGCACGAAGTCCCGCTGCTGCCGCCCATCCTCCAGCACGGTCGGCGCTTCGCCGCGTTCCAGCGCCGACCGGAACAGCGACGCGACCCCGGCATACGGCGTGTTCCGCGGCATCCGCGGTCCGTAGACGTTGTGGTAGCGCAAGGCCCAGACCGTGCCGCCGGTCTGCCGCGCCCACGCACCCGCGAGGTGTTCCTGTGCCAGTTTTGTTGCCGCGTAGGTGCTTCGGGGCAGCAGCGGCGCGTTTTCGGGCACGAGTTGCCAGTTCAGTTCCGTCCCGCACCGCGGGCAGGTCGGCTCGAACTGACCAGTGTCCACATCGGACTGTCGGCGAGGTGACGGCGGCACCACGCCATGCTGCGGACAGGCGTAGCGGCCCTCGCCGTACACGACCATCGACGAGGCGAGCACGAGCTTGCGCACCTTCGCCGCGTGCATCGCGGCGAGGAGTACCGCGGTGCCGTAGTCGTTGTTGAGCGCGTACGACGGCGCGTCGGACGGATCCACGCCGTGTCCGACTACCGCTGCTTGGTGGCACACGGCATCGACGTCATCGAGCAGTTCGGCGACGATTTCGGCATCCGTGACGTCACCGCGCAGGAAACGGTGCCGCCGGGTGTATTCGGGCGGAGTGGTGGACCCGTGCGCGGTGGACAGCAGGTTGTCCAGCACCACGACGTCGTCGCCCTCGTCGGCCAGCCGGTCGGCGATCCGGGACCCGATGAACCCGGCGCCGCCGGTGAGGAGCACTCGCATCCCGCCGACGCTAGGCTGCCCTGCCCAGCGTGCGCGCGGCCTGCGCGGACGCCGTCACCGAATCGTCAGAATCGCCGGGCCCGCGGCGGCGGAGCGGACCCGGAACCGGATACGGTGTCTACATGGAACGGAGCGCACAGCGGCTGGGCCGGGCACTCGTGGTGATCGTGGACGACCGGGTCGCCCACGGCGAGCACGAGGACACCACCGGACCCCTCGTCACCGAGCTGCTCGAGGAAGCCGGGTTCATCGTCGACGGCGTCGTCGTGGTCGAGGCCGAGACCGCAGGCATCCGCAACGCGCTCAACACCGCGGTGATCGGCGGGGCGGACCTGGTGATCACGGTCGGCGGCACCGGAGTGTCGCCGCGCGACCGCACACCGGACGCCACCTCTGGGGTCCTCGACCGGCCCATCCCGGGGATCGGCGAGGCCCTGCGCGCCTCGGGGCTGGCCGCAGGCGCGGTCGACGCCGGGATCTCCCGCGGCCTGGCCGGCGTTTCGGGCAGCACGCTGGTGGTCAACCTGGCCGGCTCGCGGGCGGCGGTGCGCGACGGCATGGCGACCCTCTCGTCGCTGGTCCCGCACGTGATCGACGAGCTCTCCGGCCTCGAAGAGGTCTGAGCTCGGCGGGTATCTCTCTGCACTTGTCAAACAGCAGGTGCGACGATGGAGCCATGCCGCACGAGGAACAACGTCCCCCGGCGACCGAGGCCCAGCGCCGCCGCCGGGTCGACGAGGTCTTCGGCGAAGTATTGCCGGAGACCACGTCCGATGAGCGGGGCCGGGGCCCGGAAACCACCCCGGACTCGTGGTATCTCGAGAACCGGCCCCCACACCACGATCGGTGACCCCTCAGTCGCCGGAGCGGGAGGAGCCGTTGCCCTGCTGCGCGCGCAGCAGGTCGCGGATTTCGGTGAGCAGCTCGACGTCGGTGGGCTCGGCCGGACCGGGCTCCTGACCACGCTTGCGCCGCTCCTGCAGGTGTTTCACCGGCAGCACGATCGCGAAGTAGACGACCGCGGCCACGATCACGAAGTTGATCGCCGCGTTGATCACCCCGCCGAAGTCCATGAAGGTCGCGCCGTTTTCGCTCAAGATCCGGAAGCCGAGGCCCTGCGCCGCGTCCGAACCGCCGATGGCACTGATCAACGGCTTGATCAGACCGCTGGTGAACGCCGTGACGATCGTGGTGAACGCGGCGCCGATCACGACCGCGACCGCGAGGTCGACGACGTTGCCGCGCATCAGGAAGTCCTTGAAACCTTTCAGCACTTCTACTCCCAGGAAATTCGGGACAGGCACCGGGCCGTCGTGAGACAGCCGTCGCCCGTCGGAACGGGGTCGGGTTAGCGGAGAGTAACCGTAACCGGCCGTTCCAGCGAGGATGCGGCGACTTGCGTGGCAACCGGCATCGGCAGTGCCAGCAGCACGAGCGGACCCTTCTGCGGCCGCCCTTCCCGGTGTCGTCGGCTCGCCGCACCGTGACCACTGAGGCCCCTCTGGCCAGCACAGACGCGGAATTTGGGGCATCTCCGGCCGCCACCACGTCGACCTGCTGGCCCGGCTGCAGCAATTCCGCGACCGCCGCGTCGGCGAGCCGGACCGCGACCGTGACGGCGCCGGGTTCACCCGTCGCGGGGAGGTGGTGCCCCAGCAAGCGGACGTCGGTGATGGGTTCACCCGACCGTGCCGCCCCGGACAGCAGGCGGCCGACCGCGGCTTCCGGCGACGAGAGCGCACCGGACGGGCGGACGTCATCGGGTAGCGCGACGATCCGGACGTCTGCGGCGCGCAGTACCGACCCCGCAGGCAGATCACGGGCGGAGACCACAGTGGCGGTGGCCGGTGCGCCCCGTGCGGATGGCGGAAGGAGCAGGGCCAGCAGACCGGCCAGCAACAGCGCCGCTGCGAGGCACCGGCGGACCAGCCGGGCTCGCCGTCCGCGCAGCAAGCGTGGATCAGGCAGCGCGGGAAGGCGGCTGAGCAAGGTGTTCACGGTCGTCCCATCGTCGGTTCCCGTGCGGCGGGATGCCGCACGAAATCGACGTTAAGGACCTCGCGGCCCGGCCGGAAGGGCCTCATCGCGGACCTGTGGATAACCGCCCCCTTGTGGACAACTCGGGGGTCAGGAGGACGTGGAAGCCGTTTTCGTCGTACTCGTGGTGGAGGATGTATCCGAGGACGAAGACGACGACGAAGTGGAGGTGGTGGACGACGAGTCGGACTTGCCGCTCTCGGCCTTGGCCGGAGCCGTGGTGGTGCTCGACTTGCCCGAATCACGCGAATCCGTGCGGTAGAAGCCGCTGCCCTTGAAGACCACCCCGACCGAGCTGAACACCTTGCGCAGTGGACCGGAGCACTGCGGGCACACGGTGAGGCTCGGGTCGGAGAAGGACTGCACCGCCTCGAAGCGGTGGTCGCATTCCTTGCAGGCGTACTGGTACGTGGGCACTGAAGCTCCTTCATGCACTGGCACTCGACCTACAAGAGTGCTAGCCCAATTGTGCTGGACGGCATTCCTCCGGCGCAATTCCCCCTTGCTCACATCGGCGGGTGGACGGGAGGGGAACGGGTTGGTGCTGGTCAGGTCGGGTGTGGTGGGGCTGAGGTGGCCGGTGACGTAGCTGGCGCGGAGCCGGTAGGGCTCTTGGCGGGCTCGGGTGACGGGCTGAGGTGGCTTGAGGCGAGCCGGGTCAAGGCGTGCTGGGCCGGTCTGGGCTGGGCTGAGGCGAGGCCGGTCAAGGCGAGCCTGGCCGAGCTGGACGGGGTTGAGTCTTGCTGACGCGAGCCTGGGCCGGGCTGCCCAGGGGGGCCAGTCTGGACTGCGCTGGGCCGGTCTGAGTTGGACTGGCTCAAGCACGGGCCAGGCCGACGCGAGTCGGGCCGGGTTGAGTCGGGCCGGGCCGGGTTGAGTCGGGCCGGGTTGAGTCGGGCCGGGTTGAGTCGGGCCGGGCTGAAGCGGGCCGGGCTGAAGCGAGCCGTGCCGGGCTGAGTCGGACCGGGCTGAGTCGGACCGGGCTGAAGCGGCCTGGGCAGGGGCCGGACAGGGCTGAGTTGGGCTGACGCGAGCCTGGGTTGTGCAGAGCTGGACCGGACCAAGCTGGACTGGGTTGGGTCGGGCTCACGTGAACCTGAGCCGAGCCGCCGCGGGCCAACCCGCCAGCCGGACACCCAGGCCCCGCGCAGTGCCCACCGGCTCACCAAGCCACCGCGGCAGCAGGCAGCTGAACCAACCCCAGCGGCGTCAAGGCAGCAGTCATGGCCACATCGTGCGGCTCAGCAGGCAGGCGGTCGACCACCTCCGTGGCGCGTACCACAGCCACCCGGGCGACGTCGGCGGCTGCGGTCAGGGTTCGGTCGTAGTACCCGGCTCCCCGGCCCAAGCGGTTGCCTTCACGGTCGACGGCCAGTGCCGGGATCAGGAGGACCTGCGCGCTGGCGACCGTGGCCGGGCCCAGGCGGGGGCCGGACGGTTCCAGGACGCCGCGGAGGCGGCCGGGGGTCAGGGTGTCCGGGCCGGTGTACTCGGCCCAGTCGAGCGGACCCGGGGTGTCCGGGATCACCGGGAGCAGGACGCGGGCACCCGTGGCGGCCAGGGCGTCCACCAGGGAGATCCGGCCGGGTTCGGTGCCGAACGGGAGGTACGCGCACACCGTTTCCGCGGGCAACGCGGCTGCGGCGGCGGCCAGCGCGGCGGCCTCGCGGGCGTGGTCTTCGGGTGGCAGGTCGGCGCGGGCGCGAAGGATTCGGGTCCGCCACTCCGCCTTGCTCGGGGTCTCATTGCCCGGCACGTGCATGAGACCAGGTTAGGCTTTGCGCCCATGACGGGCGCCTCAACCACCCAGACCTTCAGAACCGCCATCGTGCCTGCCGCAGGCCTCGGTACGCGATTCCTGCCGACCACGAAAGCAGTGCCGAAAGAGCTGCTTCCGGTGGTCGACACGCCGGGGATCGAGATCGTCGCCACCGAGGCGGCGAACGCGGGCGCGAAGCGGCTGGTGATCGTGACCTCGCCCGGCAAGGAGGCCGTGGCCCGGTACTTCGAGGCGCAGCCGGACCTGGAGAAGACGCTCGAGGCCAAGGGCAAGACCGACCTGCTGGAGAAGGTGCGCCGCGGGCCGGGGCTGCTGGACGTCGAGGTCGCGATCCAGGAGCAGGCGCTCGGGCTGGGACACGCCGTCGCCCAGGCTGAGCCCAACCTCACCGACGAGGACGCCGCCGTCGCCGTCCTGCTGCCCGACGACCTGGTGCTGCCCGCCGGGGTCCTCGACCGGATGTCGGCCGTACGGGCCCAATACGGCGGGAGTGTCCTCTGCGCCTTCGACATCCCGAAGGCGGAGATCTCGCCGTACGGGGTCTTCGACGTCACCGACACCGGCGACCCGGACGTCAAGCAGGTCCACGGCATGGTCGAGAAGCCAAAGCCGGAGGACGCGCCGTCCACCTACGCCGCGGCCGGGCGGTACCTGCTCGATCGGGCGATCTTCGACGCGTTACGCCGGATCGAGCCGGGGGCGGGCGGTGAGCTGCAGCTCACCGACGCCGTCGCGCTGCTGATCCGCGAGGGACATCCGGTGCACATCGTGGTCCACCGCGGCGGGCGGCACGACCTCGGCAATCCCGGCGGCTTCCTGCGGGCTGCCGTCGACTTCGCGCTCGAGGACCCCGATTACGGGCCCTCGCTACGCACCTGGCTGACCGAACGGATCGGGAACGATCGCCCATGACGGACTCCCTCGACGCCACCCCGGCCGAAGAAGCTGCTGAGCCGGCCGCGGACTTCCGCTCTGTCGACGAGCAGATCGCGCTCACCCTCGACGCCGCCGTGCGACCGCGTCCGGTCCGCGTCGCGATCTCCGAGGCGCAGGGCCTGCTGTGCGCGGAGGAGGTGGTCGCGGAGCACGCGCTGCCCGGGTTCGACCAGGCCGCGGTGGACGGGTATGCCGTCCGGAGCGTCGACGTGCGCTCCGCCGGGGAGGAGCCGGTGCAGCTGCCGGTGGTCGGCGAAATCCCGGCCGGTTCGCGGCAGCCGCGGCGGTTGCAGCCGGGCCAGGCAGTCCGCGTCGACACCGGTGCGCCGCTGCCGACGCTTGCCGACGCCGTCGTCCCCACTGCGTACACCGACGGTCACCAGGCCAAGGTGACCGTGCACCGTTCCGTGCCGTCGGCCGGCTACGTGCGCCGCGCCGGCGAGGACGTGCAGATCGGCGACGTCGCAGTACGCAAAGGTGACACGATCGGGTCCGCGCAGGTCGGCCTGCTGGCCGCGGTCGGACGCGCGAAAGTGCTGGTCTACCCGCGGCCGCGAGTGTCGATCGTGTCGGTCGGCGACGAGTTGGTGGACATCGACCGGACGCCGTCGGTCGGCCAGGTCTACGACGTCAACTCCTACGCACTGGCCGCAGCCGCGCGCGACGCCGGCGCCGAGGTGAGCCGCGTCGGCATCGTGCCGGGCGACCCGAAGCGGCTGCGTGAGGTCGTCGAGGGCCGCCTGCTGATGTCGGAGATCGTGGTCGTTGCCGGGGGCGCAGGCGGCACGTCCGGCGCCGAGGTGCACGCCGCGCTGTCCGACCTCGGGCACATCGACCTGACCCGCGTGGCCATGCACCCCGGGTCGGTGCAGGGCTTCGGCAGGCTCGGCCCGGACTCGGTGCCGACGTTCCTGATCCCCGGCAACCCGATGAGCGCGCTCGTGGTGTTCGAAGTGCTGGTGCGACCGCTGATCCGCACCGCGCGCGGCACCCGCAACCCGCACCGACGGGTGGTCGGGGCGCGGCTGTTGTCGCCGATCACGTCGACCAAGGGCCGTCGCGGTTACCTGCGTGGCCAGCTCCTGCGCGACGAGGCGAACGGTGAGTACCTGGTGCAGCCGCTCGGCACGTCGGGCGCGCACCTGCTCGCCTCGCTCGCCGAGGCGAACTGCCTCATCATCGTGGACGAGGACCTCACCGAGGTGGCCGCGGGCGACCAGGTCAAGGTCACGTTCCTCGCCCAGCGCGCCTGATCCGTGGCCGCACTCGCCGACCCTGTCGAGCACCGGCATCCCGGCTGGCCTGCGACGCTCGGGCCGCTGCGAGTCCCGGCCGGGGTCGTCGTCGTGCGCCCGGTGCGGCTGCGTGACGCGGGTGAGTGGAGCCGCGTCCGGCTGCGCGACCGGGAACACCTGGAGGAGTGGGAGCCGACCGGCATCGGGCCGTGGGCGGACCGCAACGCGTTCTGGTCGTGGCCGTCGCAGTGGGCGGCGCTGCGTGGGCTGGCGCGGCGGGGACAGTGCCTGCCGTTCACGATCACGGTGGACGGAAAGTTCGCCGGTCAGATTACGGTGGGTAATGTGATCCGGGCCGCACTGCGGTCGGCCTGGGTGGGGTACTGGGTGTCGTCGGAGATCGTGCGGGGAGGGGTCGCGACCGCGGCTGTCGCGCTCGTGACGGATCACGCCTTCACCGTCGCCGGTTTGCACCGGATCGAGGCGACCGTACGGCCGGAGAACAACGCAAGCATCCGCGTGCTCACCAAGGCAGGCTTCCGGCAGGAAGGTTTGTTCGAGCGGTACCTGGACGTGGCCGGCGCCTGGCGCGACCACCTGTGCTTCGCCGTGACAAAAGAGGAAACCGGCGACGGTCTCGTGTCCCGCTTGGTGGGCTCGGGACGCGCCGGCCTGGCCTGATCGTGACTACGCGTCCGGGTCCGATCACGCGTTACCACATCTTGTGAGATTCACCTAATGCGGTGATGCATTTCCGTGATCGAACCCGGCGAGTCTGCGCCTCCTGTGTGACTGTTGTGGCTAGCGTGACTACAGCAGAGGATCGGGGGAGGTGACGGGAGATGCCCAGCTCGGTGATCATCGTCGCGCTCGCAGCGGCATGGCTCGTCGTTCTCGTGCCCATGGTGGCGCGCAAACGCCAGCAGGTCGCGCGGACGCCCACCTCCGCGCTCGCCGCCCGGGTGGTGCGCAGGGGCAGTGCTCGCAACGAGGGACAGGAGGAACGCGCCGTGCCCGAAAATGCGAAGCCTACGGTGGAGGACGACCTCGCCGAACTCGAGGCAGAACTCGACGCCGACCTCGACGAGGAACCCGAACCCGAGCCGGAACCGCTCCCGCAGCCGGCCCGCGCGGAACGCGGCGAACCGGCGCGCGAACACCGCAGCTACCGCCCCGGCCGAGGCGGCTTCGACCCGGAAGCGGCCGAGATCGCCGCCCGCGCGAAGTACGCATTCCGTCAGCGAGTGGTGGTGATCCTGCTGATCGCCGCCGTGGTGACGGCCGCGGTCGCCGGATTCCTGTTCACGCTCGTTTGGTGGGCACACGCCGCGATCGACCTCGCCCTCATCGGCTACCTCTTCTACCTGCGCCGCCAGGTCCGCATCGAGAACGACATCCGGCAACGACGGATGGCCCGCTACTCGACGACGCGGCGTTCGGAGCCGGTCGAGTCCGCGGGTTCGTCGTCCGCTTCCGCTTCCGCTTCCGCTGAAGATGATGACGTCGAGGTCGTGGCCCCCGAGGTCCCGCGTGAGATCGTGGAACGCAAACCGTCCCCGATGTCCCGCATCCGGCGCCAGGCAGTGGTAGTCGACCTGGACGACGAGGACCCCGCATTCGAGGAACTCGACGAGCCGACCGTCGGCCCGTACCGCCGGGCAGTCGGAGAGTGACCCCCGCCGTCCGGTGCTCGAGGGGGCTGATAGGCTTTACGAGCACTGAATGACAGGGGCTCACGCTCCTAGGGGCTGTAGCGCAGTTGGTAGCGCGTCTCGTTCGCATCGAGAAGGTCAGGGGTTCGATTCCCCTCAGCTCCACAGGTGGCAGGCTCGTGCTCGCGGAGAGTGCGGGCCCTTTCTGTGCCGCGTGTTCTCTGGGGGCTCGCGTTGGGTCACCTCGTTCGAGTAATCACCCGTAAGGCTCATACACTGGGCTTTTGGGTTACCGGACACGATTCGACGGCCCACGTCCATGTCTGCACTCGCTTACCGCCCGCGCAACTCTCCGGTCGTCGCCTCGCGCTGTATGCACCAGAGGGGCGCCGGATGCTGCACGGCATTCCTGAGCCGTAAGGACCAGTAGGTGGCCAAGCTTGATCGGTGATGCATCTGTCACGGTCCGCTCGTGCGGTGCCCTGCCGAGGTAGCCAGGGCAGGATAGGCGCATGGGCGGTGAGGTTCTGTATGACGGCTGGTGCGGCGAGCCGATTGCGTGGGCCCGGCTCGGTGATCCCGTCATCGGGCGAGAATGGACAGAACATGGCTGGGTGGCGGTGACCGACCGGTTGTCCGCGGCTGAGGCGTTTCGTAAGTATGGTCCCATCACTGAGCTGGTGGTTGGCCGCAATCGCGGCTTTGAGTCCGTCACGTACGGTGCGACCAAATTCGTCTCTCGGTTCGTGGACCCGCGAGGCACGGGTCTGTACGACGACACCGTTGTTGTCGTGCGCGACCCTGCCCGGGACAACCACGAGTGCCCGGTCTGCCAGGCTGCGCCAGGCGAGCAGTGCATGAGCAAGAAGAAGCAGCCGTGCGGAACGCACAGCAAGCGGTCTCAGGGGCGCTCGCGATGGGAGATCGAGCAGGCTGATGCGGCGGTACGGAAAGCGCGCGAGGAAGCGGAGGCTGCTGAACGGTGGCAGCGCGAGATGGCCACGCCGCCGATTCGCGGCGCGGTGCTGGAGGTCAAGCGCTGGATGCTTACTGAGGCGTCCGATGACGCCGACCGGTACACCGTCGAATGGACCTACGCTAATCGGACCGTCCAGGCCACCGCGGGCAGCGGGGAACGCGTGTTCCTTGCCCGCAACGAATACACCAGCGGTTGGCACGTCATCTGTGGCCAGCCGACGTCCACGCGGCTGCCATGCCGGGGTGGCGGTGCCGGAGTGCCGTGCACGGCACGCCACAAGCCAGGGTTGCACCTGCGTGAGGATTCGTCGTGGACTTGACGCGGCACGCATGCCACCCGGACTAGCGCCCCAACCTGGCCAATCTGAGCCGAGTATGCGCAGGTAAGGGACTCACGCCCGTGTCGGACCGTGGTCTGTGTGCCGCGATGGGCCTACACCGCCGTGCGGTTGATATCTATTTGTGGTCTCGTGGGCCGTACCGATGAACGAGAGAGCCGGTACCGGGTGTGGTGCGGGCTAACTCGTCGCCGGAAGGTTGAGTGTGCCGCGGGCAAGCTGGTTGGAATCGGCACCGTTCTTGACTATTGAGTGCAAGATCCCGTTGTAAGTAAGGTCCCAGATCCGCCGGTCGTCCTGTAAACGGTCGATGCTGGTTTGCAGCTTGCGTCCATCGTGGTCAACCAGGTGAATGTTCAGCGTATTGCCATAGGAGTAGGCCCTGACCGACGTCAGTTCGTAGAGACGTACCCATGCCCTGTTGAACATCACCCACTCTGCGCCTGCTGCGGCGCCTTCTTCTTTGACAATTGGGTAGGCAAGCAGCGAAAAAGCTGCAGCGGCGAGCCTGAGCCACCAAAGACGAAACCATCCGGTTGTGAAACCATGCTCGATGAATATGCCGATCATCGCCAGAACGTAGACCCATGCGACAGCCAGGACAGCCTTGCGTCTACTGGCTCGATACGACACCAAGGTAGGTCCTTGTCCGGGCGGCGGACGGTGTTTGCCACCCGGGCTCGCTTCCCGATCCTTGTCGTTCTCCGGGATACCCCTGTCTGCGCGCGAGTAGGCCGGAGCATGGGGTGGGAACGGCTGACCAGTCTCCGGATCGGGTCGAGGCGGGAGAATCACACTGTCCGGTTCTTCGCTCCTGCGGGACTCGGAGGAGGGATTCGCACCGAATTCGTCACTCGCCGCCATAGCTCGACTCTACGACTTTGCCGGTCGACGACAGCGCCGGGCACGGGGACCTGTGGCCCCATCCTTGATTCATCTGGTGGACGTCAGGTGATCGCTTTCGCGGCGATCGCATGCTCATAGGCGAAGCCGAGTCGATAGATGGAGTACTCGTCGAACTTCCGGCCGATGATATGCAGGCCGGTGGGGAGATCGCGGGAGCCGGGGAACGAGGGCATGGTCAACGCGGGATGTCCGGTCAGGTTGGCCGGCGTTGTGTTGATCATCTCGTGACCGTGATTGATCGCTGACGTTGGCCACCAGCGCTTCCGGCTTTCCATTCCGGGTGTCGGTGACGGCAGTTCCGTCGGATCGGTGGGCAGGGTGGGGCTGATGAGCAGATCTGTTTCCCGCAACGCGTCGTCGACCTGGTGGCACAATTCCAGCCGCAGGTTCTGTGCGTGCCCGAACGGTATACCGAGCCGGGTTTCCCGCAGGTGCTCGTACACGAACGGCAGCGCCAATCCTAAGAAAGAATACTGCAGGGAGCCGCGGAAGTACGTGTGCGCTGCAGCGGACAATGATTCGATATTGACCAGGCCGGGCGCGTGGTAGCCCTGGCCGAACGAGCTGGCCATCGTCGCGATACTGGCGATGTAGCAGGTGCTCCAGATGCGGGCTGATTCGCACCAGAGCGGCACTGACACCTGCTCCACGACCGCTCCGAGGCTGGTCAGTGTCTGATGGGCCTGGTCGAACGCTTTCAGAGCGGCGGGTGTGCAGCCGGCCGGTTCGACGGACTCGGTGATCACGCCGATCCGGAGGCCGTCGATGCCTTGGTCAGCTGCGCTGAGGAGACCTACCTCGGACGGTTCGCCATGTGCACCGTGCCTTTCGCGCAACTCAGGCCCGGCCAGCACCTGGAGCAGCCGTGCGTTGTCCGCCATTGTCTTGGTCATCGGGCCGATGCAGCCCATGCTCGGGTCCGAGGTGTACGTGCTCCCGTAGCCGGGAACCAGGCCGTGCGTCGGCTTCAAGCCCACGATTCCGCACCGCGCCGCCGGGTCCCGAATGCTGCCGCCGGAATCACTGCCTAGCGCCATGTCCACGAGTCCAGCCGCGACTGCTGCGGCCGATCCACCTGACGAAGCTCCGGCCGAGAATCGTGGATCCAGCGGATTCTTCGTACTTCCGAATTCACTGCTGGCCATATTCAGATTTGTTTTGGCGACGATCGTCGCACCGGCCGCGAGTATGCGTTCGACGACGGTGGCGTCTTCGGTCGGCACAGTATCCTGGGCTTTGTGGCCGCCGGTCAGCGGTACTCCCGCTACGGCCAGGCTGTCCTTTACGCCGATGAGTACGCCATCGAGCAGCCCGGTGCCGGTGGCGGGAACATGACAGAATCTGATGATCGAGTTGTTCGGGTCGTCTTCGGCACTCGGTCGGCGGCCGGGATCTCGATTCGAGGTGTCCGCCGGTGTGGGCGGAGCCGCCAATTTGCCCAGTTCTTCGAAGCTCATGAACCCGAGAAATTCGGTTACCTGTGCGCCGATCTCGTCTATGTCTTCCGTGGCCAGCTGCATTCCGCATTTGGCCGCGTACGCTTGGATCTGCTGCCTGGTGGGAGCGTCCACCTCGTCGGCATCGTGCACCTCAAGCCGGTGGGTGCGCTGGCTTGGTGTCGTCACCGTAGGCCACTTCCTGGTAGTGAGTCATCGACCGGTTGGGATGCGCGAGATGTTTGAGTGTGCCGCGCGCGAGCGTCACCAGAGTGGGCGCCACCAAACACGTTTGTCCGTGGTTGTGGCGACTACGCGCCCGTGAAACGGCAGCGCGGCGATTCCCGTGACCTCACCCGGAAGATCGCCGACAACTTGCCACTCCCGATGGTTTTGTTGGCGCTTCACGAGTTCTCCTGACCGGGTTGCCCCGACGAGAACGGAGGTAGGCATGGCGACATCGACTGCCACGATGTCCTTTTCGACAGTGTCATCCGAGGCCCAGGGTTCCTGCCGCAATGCTGTTCCCCGGTGGTGGAGCGCCTCGTCGGCAATCCCGTAGATCGTCTGCGCACTGCCGGCGAGATCGTGAAGACCCGAAGGAGCGTCACCCATGGGATGCCACTCTCGTCGTTCATCTGCTACGTGCCGCCACGACAAGCCGTTCTTGCCCGCTGCCACCAGCCGGCCACTCGACCACTCCGTTGAGCAGAGCGCGTACATCGCCGTCGCGGGACCGATTTCCGTCCAATCGACATTCTGCGGTGTCGCCTCCCGTCGCCACAATCGTCCATCCGCGCAGATACCGTACAGGCGAGATTCGAACGTCGTCAGCGATACAATCGACGGCGCTGTTCCGATGAGCTCCCATTCGTACGCAGAACGCCGCGTGCTGAGGCGCGAGATGACATTTCTCGTGATCTGCGGAACCGCACTTCCCGGCTTCGACAACCCGTGTGACCAGTCGGTCGTTGATGCCGTGAAAACCGTCCCGTTCCGGCGAAAAATGACCATCGTGGCATGGCCGCCATGGCCACAACCGCGCCATGAAGTGAGGTCAGCGGTGGCGAGAATCACGAGATTCGCCGGAGCGCCGTCGCGGAGGGTAGCTCGCGCTGTCCCATCCGCCTCCACGTATTCCGCTGCATCGGTTTCGTAGCCGATGATGTTCTCGCCCCGGCCGAACGTGCCATCCACCGCCAACGGTGCGTCGTCGAACACCCAATGCTCGGGGAAGCGCACCTCGTAAGCAGCATCTTCCCGTCTCGACTCACACCCCGCTGCAGGGGTGTAGAAGGCTGTCCCTTTCACCCCCACGCCGATCAGGGTCGTTGATGAGCGCTCGACCGGAGCAGAATCCCAAAACGTTGTCACCCGCTCGTTGTCCACTCCGGTGAGTGGATCTTCAGCCGGGTCGCGATAGCAGACGACAGTTCGGTCCTCGTCCTCGTATCGAATCTGCGAGCAGCACGTATTGCCACTCAAAAAAACCGCATTTCCACCGCCGCCGATGAACGCCTCGACGTTGTCGCGCATCTCCTTCGACCAGTATTCGTCATGCCCGACACTGAGCAGAAGCTGGTACCTGGACAGCAGCTCCGGGTCACGGTGCAGGTCAAGACTCGTACAGACGTCGAAGCCGATTCCTTCGCTTTCCGCCCAGCGGACGAACGGTTCCTCCCAGATGTTGAAAAGCGCCCACCCGCCCGGCCGATCGAGGCTGACCTTCCGGCTACGCGTCGGAGATGTCGCCGAGTACAAGCTTTTCCCTGGCCAGCATTCTTCTGGCCACGGGTTGTAGGCCGCATTCGTTGCAGTCGTCAAGGACAGCAGGATTGACGAGGTCGGACGGGGTGCCTTGACGACAAAGAGGAGCTCCCTGCAGATCGATTTCCCCGTGGTAGCGGTGACCCGGTAGACGCCGGGATTCCAGTCCTCCGGAACCAGAAGTTTGTGTGCTGCCGGCCATCTGCAGGCTTGTGCGTCGACCGGCCTCGGGTAATCGGCCACCTCCACCGATGTCGTGAATGCCGGTTCGTCCGCGCGTAACCGAGTCACTGCAAGATCCACCAAAGCTCCACCGCGTGCGCTCAGATGGAAACTGATCTCTTCGCCAGGGTAGACGGACTCTGCTGAGCAATAGCCGTCGATCACTCCCGCGACGCCGAACACTGCCGAGGCCGTCGAGCCGTTATCGGCCGCGAAGCTCACTGTGTATGCGCCAGGCTGCCACTCCGGTGGAATGCTCATGGCGTGACTGGCTGTCCAGCCGGGCTCGGGGTCGGCAGTTCGGTCCAAATCCACCGTTGCAGAATGAATGGGACCCTGCGGGCGGAGCCATTCCGGACTGATGGTCAAGCGTCCGGTATCAACTGTCGGTGACCGTACCTGGAGCGTCAGGTTTTCACCTGGAAGAAGCAGCTCCGGCGTACATCTGAAATCGATCACGCGCGTCCACCACATCTCGCCGGTCTGGATCTGGTCTTTTCGAAAGGCATTGCCGCGCACTCCGAACAATCGCTTGCCAGCCCACGATTTGGCCGCGCTGCCGACAACGTACCCTGACCGGGATCAAAGTTCAACCGGTCGACCTTTGAGGCTGGACGTTGGCGGGGGTGAATGGCGGGGACGCGGGTGACTACTGTCTGTAGACGGTCTTGCGGAGGTGACGGGCCTCTTGCGGAGAGTGCGACGTCGGGCAACTGGACTCATCTACCGGATAGAGGCGGTCGCGTGAGGGATCGCCGAGCGTCACTCACGCGCCGTATACAAGGGAGGTACTGCTCTCAAAGCGGCTGAGGCAAGGAGATGTGTTGACGTCGACACCGGTAGCGAAGATGGCAATAGTGACCGCGAGCAATCCCGGCTACCGTAACGCCGGAATGGTGACGGTGGACCTCGCCTGTGAGGGGATTCGGCGGGTCCTCGGATCTGGTGTCGCCGCGGACTGGTACACGGTGATGCCGCCGACCTCCGAAGAGCTTCGCCCGTATGTGCGGGAATCCGACTTGCCTTTTCACTTCAAGTCGCTCGTGAAAAGCGCAAAGGAATTGGACGATTGCGACGTCGTGCTGTACTGGGGAGATTTTCTGCACAGCAGGCATGATCTTGAACAGGATGCCGTTGTCAGGCTGACCTCCGGTGAATCCGCAATGGGACCGGGTGCCGCACGAGATGCGCTCTACCGGTCGTTGTTCCTGCGTGACGCGCCGGATGAGGTTGTCGGTCGATCGATACTGTACGGCGGAACGATTTTATACAATACTCAGCGAGACTACGAGGACGAGACGTATCATCGCGCGCTTGCCCGGATAGCACGCGACTCGCACGCGGTGTGGATGCGCGAGCCGATTTCCGTGGCTAAAATTGGTCACCTCCGGCATGCCGGAATCGCTGCGAAATTCGGCGCGGATGCCGCGTTGCTGCTCGAGGAACCCGAGATCGATCGATTGCCGTTGACCGGCTGGGCCGGTGAAATCGACGAAAACGAGGTCATCGGGGTATTCGTCGGACAGCGGACCACGGCTCCACCGTGGCTGGGGTCGTTCGTCGACGTCTTGGCCAAGCACTTCGACGCCGGATGTGAGTGGTTGCCCTGGACGGAAATGGCGCCGCCCGAGATGGACGGCATCGGGCTGCGTCCAGGTACCCCGACCTTCGGCGACCTACTGGCCGCTCTGCCGAGGTACCGGTTGATCATCACGGATACTTATCATCTCGCGATCAATGCGTGGCGCAGCGGAACCCCCGCGATCTGTATCGGAGCACCACAGCCTTCACACAGTGAAATCCCGTCCTTGAACGACTTCAAGAAGCATGTGTTCTACGCATCCTACGATGCGACCGACCTCTATTTGTCGGCTGTGGATGACCCATTGGAAAACGGTCATGCGAAGGTGGAAGAACTGGTACACGTCATCGAAAACAGTTCGGCTTCGATGATCCGAAGGATTGCCGACCATGCGGGACGATCTCGGTCGGATCTCATTGCAACAGTCACTTCGTTGCTTGGCTCCTGATCTCGGCTGCCGACCTTGACTATGACGGAGATCGTCATCGTAGGCGATGTTGCCTTGACGGTCGGCCATTGCTGAGGCCGTCCGGTGCTGGCATTCAGGCTGGCCCGCAAACGCTGGTACGAGCAGTTTCCGGCGAGCTGGTTGAACCTCCTTCCGGTCGTCCCTCGATGCTTCTGCCGAGTCGTCGGTGGCTCACTGCTGATCGATCTGCTCGCGAAGGATGTCTCCATGGCCGGCATGCCTGGCGAATTCCTCGATCATCGCCAGCAGGGTCCAGCGCATGCTCACGGTGCCTTCGCGCGGGTTTTCCTTGACATCGTCCAGGTTGAAACGGGCGGCGATCTGGCGGGATTGACGGCTTGCGCGTTCGAATTCGGCGATTACGGCAGCCAGCGGCTCGCCATCAGCCACCACAAAAGTGCCTTCGTCTCGGTTGGAGTATCCGTCACATTCTGTGGCGTCCCGATCGGCCCAGAAGCGCTGGAACCAGATCCGCTCGGCGGCTGCAGCGTGCTTGATCAGGGAGATCGGCGTGGTCAGGGATGGGACGAGACGTTTGCGGGCGGCGGTTTCCGAGAGGCCGCGGGCGGTTTCGATCAGGGCTTCACGGTTGCGGTCCAGCAGGTTCTCGAGGAGCGATCGTTCGTTGCCATCCGTGATCCTGGGCGTGCTCATAGGGGTACTCCGTTCTTCGGACAGGGAGCGAAGCGGCGAAGATGCCGGAAGGTGGCCGAAATGGCCGGAACCAAGGTCGTACGCCTGGTGACAGCGACACTATCACGGGGCGATTGACCTGGCGAATTCCCTCCGGACGGGCCCCGCCGGCGTGGGCTGGGCGGTCGGCTCGAACAGGCTAGGAGGCGGGCGATGAGTGTCGTGCTCGAGCGTGCAATATGCGGTCGGTTTCCGGCGGGTACGCGGACCGGGTGCCGGTAGTCGCTTGATGATCGCCAGTGGGAGGTTCATCTGAACGCGGGAAGGCGCGTGCGGCCGCGGGACGGGAGGTCGGGCCGGTTCTGCGGGCGCGACGGTCCTCGTGGCGGAGAAAGAGATCCCGGCGCACTCGTCGTGAGCGGGCGGACGAAGGGCCGGAAATATTGCTCGCGGTTCTTGCCACGCTCATTCATTCGGTTGCTTTGCTGGATCCGATTTTTATCGCGGACTTTCCCGACAGCGCACCCTGATTGAGGAGTTCCGGCCTCGATCTGGTGTCTCGTGCTTGTGTCGGCGGCGGCAAAACGCAGTGACGTATGGGTTGTGGCGCGCGGAATGTCGCAGGGAGTGGTGGCTGGCTCATCGCGGGCCGCTTCCTGCACTCGCCGTTCGACACTGTGGGAGAGCGCCGGGCTGAGAGGAACCCTGCTACCGCGCCAATCTCGCCCGACGGCGCTGTTTGCGGTGAACGACTTGCCTCGGTCGGCATTCTGGGCGCGGCAGGGGGCATGCGACCGGGTGTCCGTTCGCCGATGCATGAAGGTACGTGGGCTGGAACTGCTGGTTTCCTTGCTGTCCGGGGCAGTGGTGTCGGAACGGCTTGCGCCCAAATTTCGTGTGGGAGGCAACCTCGGTCTCATGAGCGACAAACGTTCACGAAGACAAAGCGTCGCGGAGGGTAGTGCGGAGCCAGTGTTGTGCGGGGTCGGCGTCGAGGCGGGCGTGCCATACCAGGCGGATTTCCACGTCCGGCAGGGTGGCCGGGAGGGGGAACCAGCGGAGGCCTAGCGGTTTGCCGTACTGCTCGGCCAGGCGCTGCGGGACCATTCCCACATAGTGGCTCGACGAGACGAGCAGCGCGGCGACGGCGGGCGTCGGCACGACGGCGGCTACCTGGCGGCGCAGGCCGGCGGCTTCGAGGGCTTCGTCGAGGGGGCCGTGGGTGCGGCCGCGGCGGGAGGCTGACACGTGGGGGTGCCGGCAGAGTTGCGCGAGCGTCGGGGTGCGGCTCAGTTTGCTGTCGGCGCGGACGATGCCGACCAGTCGTTCTCGGTAGAGCAACGCGCTGCGGAGGTCGGGGGCGGACGGGTCGCCGGCGCCGATGTCCAGGTCCACCGAACCGTCGCGGAGGGCTTCGGCGCTTTCGCTGCCTTCCTCGACGAACCGCAGCACCACGCCCGGCGCGATGGCGGCCGTGGCCTCGACTGCGGTGGCTGCCAGAGTCGTGGCGACGCCGTCGTTGATTCGGATCGTGAAGGTGCGTTCCAGCTCTGCGATCCGTACCTCGCGGTCGGCATTGATCAACGCCGACGCTTCCTCGAGCAGCGACCGCACGCGCGGTGCGGTGCGGAGTGCGAAGGGGGTCGGCGCCATGCCGCGGCCGGCTCGTACCAGGACCGGGTCCTTCATCGCTCGGCGCAATCGGCCGAGTGCCCTGCTGGTTGCCGGGATCGACAGGGTCAGCTGCTCGGCCGCGCCCGTGACGCTGCCGGTCTGCAACAGCGCGTCGAAGACTCGCAGGAGGTTGAGGTCGATCTGGTCGGGCATGGTTGCAGTGTACGCAAATCTTGGTTGACAAAGTTGCGTGGCGCGTTCAGTGCGGATGTTCCTACTGTCGATGGCAGGCATTCTGCACCGACGGGAGAAAATCATGGCAAAAGAGCCGTTCGAGGCGGGCGTTACCGCGTTCCTGCTGATCAAGACCACGACCGAGTGGCTGGCGATGAGCGTCGAACAGCGGATCAGCGCCTTCGAGACCGAAATCCTGCCGGTACTGAAGGACAAGGCAAAGGATGTCCGGTCGACGTTCTTCGACACCGAGTTCTACTCCGCCCGCGTCACCGACGTGTGGATGTGGGAGGCGCGCGATCACCAGGCGTACCAGCTCGTGATCGAGGCGTTGCGCGAAACCCCGTTCTGGGACCGGTATTTCGAGATCGTAGACGTGCTGGCCGGGGTGGAGAACGGGTACGCGAAGAACTACGGTGTGGAAGCGGTCACCACATTTTCCGCGTAACGGGTGAAACCCGGTAAGTTTGTCAGCTGCGTCGGCCACCCAGTCGCGGCAGCGTGACGAGCACCGCGATCAGCACGGCCAGTGCTCCGGCGAGAATGAACGTCATACCCATGCCCGCCCCGTCGATCACCGGCTGTGCGATCAGCGGGGACGAGAACTGACCGAGGAACAGCGCCGACGTCAGCAGGCCCAGTGCCCGGGTGCGGGTCCCCGGTGCGGTGGACGCGACCACCCAGCCGTTGATCGTCGGGTTCTGCAGGCCGATTCCGATGCCGATCACCACCATGCCGAGCGCGGCTGTCCACAATGTACTGGCGGTGCCGAGTACGACCAGCCCGGCGGCGTAGGCCACGAAGGTCGCGGCAGCGAGTGCCGGGAAGGTCCAGCGGGCGCGCAGGCGGCGAAAGCCCAGGCCGACCAAGGTGGTCGCCAGGTTGAGGACGGCCATCAGGACACCGATGACGGCCGGTCCCGCGCCGCCGACCTCGGCCAGCCAGAACGGGGCTTGCGTCGGCACCGTGTAGAACACGACGACACCGACGAAAATCAGTGCGTACATGCCCAGCAACCGGGGCCGCCATGGCGACGAGGCCACCGGGGCACTGTCGTCGGACGGTGGCACCGGGGCTTCCGGCACGTAGCGCAGTACCAGGACCACCAACGGGAGTGCCAGCAGGTACACGGCGAACGGGCCCCGCCAGTCCACTGCGGCCAGTAATCCGCCGAGCAGAAGCGCGATGACACCGCCGAAACCCATTGCGGCGCCTTGCAATCCGAGCACCCGCCCGTGCTCGCTCGGGGCGTGGTGGTCGGCGAGCAGGGCCGTCGACGTGGTCATGATCCCGGCGATGCCGACGCCCAGCAGGGCCCGTCCGGCCAGCAGTGCGGGGAGGGAGTCCAGGAGCAGCCCGGATCCGCCGCCGAGCACGTACAGCACCAGGCAGCCGACCAGCACCGGCACGCGGCCGGTGCGTCCGCTGAGCTTGGCCAGCAGCGGCGCGGCCAGCATGATCGCCAGCCCCGGCAGGGTCAGGACCAGCCGGACCAGCAGCTGGGCGGAGGGCTCCGCGGCGAAATGCTGTTCCATTCCCGGAAGGGACGGCGTGATCGTGGCGCTGGCCATGATCGTCATCGTGCTGGCGCCGAGCAAGGTGAGCAGTAGTGAGGTAGGAGGCCGTACGGCGGCAACGGTCGTTTCGGTCACGACACCGACGGTAGGACTTCGACTTAACTAGAGGTCAAGGAATTCCACACCCAGCTTGTCCGCTCATATTGCCGCGTGAAATCGAAGCGCAGCATATTGTGCAGCGAAGGATTGCGTTCACCTGGTGATTCCGTGCCCGTTTCGGCGACGGCCCAGCGGCACCCGGCGTCGCGCGCCGCCTGGAGCCGGACTGCGAGCAACGCCGACTGGGCGCCACGGCCGCGCGCCTCCGGCAGGGTTGCTCCGCCGAATACGTCGGCGCATTCGCCGTCCAGGTGGAGGCTGCCGGTTGCGACGATGTGGTCGCCGTCCCACACCGCGTACTGCTGCCAGCCGGGCGCGCCGACGAAGCCTTCGGTGAGGTCGATCATCTCGCGCGGGGTGGCCAGGCCGAACGTTTCCATCATCACCGTCGCCCATTCGCGGGACTCCGCCGGATCGAGCCTGCCGACGCGCAGGCCGGAATCGAGGACGGGGTCGGCGATCGGGGCGCGGAGGTCGCGGGCGAGCTTGACGTACCTGGCGCCCGTGGTGAGGCCGAGCTTCGCCGCGATGGAGTCCCAGTCCGGCGGCAGCAGGGCGGGCGCGATCATGATCGCGCCCGCCGGTACGTACTGCTCGGCGAAGAACCGGCACAGCCTGCCGACGAGGTCGACGGTGATGGGCTCGCTGGCGTCGAACCCGCCGGCCCGGTTGAAGAACCCGCTCGGGTCCTCGCGGATCGCCAGCGCCCGCACCGGTCCGAACCGCAGCGAGCCGACGCCGAGAGTCTCGCGCACGGCGGGCGGGGCCGCGGTCGCGAAGGTCAGGTACGCATCGATTTCGGCCTGTTCGGCGGCGCCGGGGGTCAGCATGGTTCTCCTCATCGGTCGGGATCACCTGCTGGATGCAGCGGGTGGGCGAAAAGTTCGATTCACTTCGGGTGGAAAAGCCGGATCCGGCTGATCCGGCTGCCGTCGAGCTGCAGTACCCACACCACCGACGGCGGGCAGTGGGACGGGTCGTCCGGCGGGCTGTTCAGCTCGTCTTCCCAGATCACGACGTCGCGCCCGGCCACGACGTTGCGCAGCCGATGCCGTACGCCGTCCTCCAGATCCCGGCTCCACGCGGCACGGAGGTAGTCGAGATCGGTGTGGCTCCCGCGGGGCCACGTCACGGTGAGCTGCGGCGACCATCGATCGCCCAGCGCCTTCGTGACGGAGCCGCGCTCGACAGCCTTGAACGTCTCCTCGCCGAACCGGCGGTGCACAGCGTTGCGCGCGGTCGCGTCGTCGTGCGCGGTGTCGGCAGTGGTCAGGAGTGCGTTCGACAGCTTCGCCCGCGCCTCGCTGAGCCTGCTCCGCACTGTTCCGACGGGCGCTTCGCACACCGCCGCGATCTCCGCGTACGACGTCACGTCGGTGAAGTAGCGCAGCATCGTGACCAGCCGGAGCTTGGGCGAGAGGCGGTCGAGCGCGGTCCAGATCCAGTCCCCCAGTGCGTGCCGTTCGAGGATGTCCGCGGGATCGGGGCCGGCACCCGGCGGGTCCGGCGGTTCGGCCATCGGCACCGGCGACGTCCGGCGCAGCTGCGCCCGGCACGCATTGCGCACGATCATCCGCAGCCACGCCCCGACGGCGTCCGGATCGCGGACGTCGCCGATCCGGCTCAACGCGATGAGCGTCGCCTCTTGCACGACGTCCTCGGAGTCCGGGTGGTGGCCGAGCATCGCCAGCGCGACCGCGCGCATGCTCGCCTCGTGCCGGGCCAGTACCAGGCCGAGGCTGCCGGTGTCTCCTCGTTGCGCGGCACGCACCAGTTCACGGTCCGACGGCGCGGTGACCGGTCGCGGGGCAAGCACGGTTTCGACGTTACCGACGCCGGGCGGTTCCGTCTCGTCCGGATTTCACGTGCGCTGGAGACGAAGGCTTGACCCGGTCCGCCGGAGGTGTCACAGTAAATTCAAACGGCCGGTTGGTAGAAAGAGGAGGCGGCATGGCGAGCCACGTCATCGGGGTGGCGATGACCGCGTTCGGGCGGCGGCCGGAGGTTCCGGTCAAGCAGCTGGTGGCGGAAGCCGTCTCGGCGGCGATCGAAGACGCCGGGATCGCGCTCACGGACGTTCGCGCGTCGTTCTTCGCGTGCGCGTTGCAGGGGGCGCTGGAGGGACAGCACGCCGTCGCCGGGCAGATTGCGCTCCGGGCGATGGGACTGGGTACCTGGCCGGTGGTGAACGTCGAAAACGCTTGCGCCAGTGGGGATACCGCGTTGTACCTGGCCGACGCGCACGTCCGCGCGGGGCTCGCCGACGTCGTGCTGGTGGTCGGCGTCGAGCGCATGACGTTCGACAAGGCATGCGCGTTCGAGTGGTTCACCGGCGCCTGGGACGTGCACGAGGCGGACCGGACGGTCGCGGGCCTGCTCGCGCTCGGCGACGGCGTCGAGACTCCGCCCGGCGTCGAGGAACCACCGGCCGAGCGCAAGAGCCTGTTCATGGACGTGTACGCGGCGTTGGCCAAGTTCCACTTCAAGCAGTACGGGCTCACCGACCGGCAGCTCGCGAGCGTCGCGGCGAAGGATCACACGCACAGCGTGCTCAACCCGCTGGCGCAGTACCGGAAACCGTTCACCACCGCGGAAATCCTGGCTGCGCCGGTGATTTCGTGGCCGATCACGCTGCCCATGTGCGCGCCGATCACCGACGGGGCCGCGGCAGTCGTGGTGTGCAGCGACGAATTCCTGTCCAGGGTGGACCGGCGGCGAGCGGTACCCATCGCGGCAGCCGAGCTCGGCAGCGGATCCGACCGGGCTCCGGCCGACCTCGGCAACCACCTTTCGCGGCGCACCGCCGCCCGGGCCTACGAACGCGCCGGGATCGGCCCGGACGACGTCGATCTCGCCGAGATCCACGACGCGACGAGCTTCGGTGAGATCCTGCAGTCCGAAAGCCTCGGCCTGGTCCCGCCCGGGGACGGCGGGGCGGCGGCCGAGGCGGGCGAAACCACGCTCGGCGGCCGGATGCCGATCAACGTGTCGGGCGGGCTCGTGTCGAAAGGGCATCCGATCGCGGCGACCGGACTGGCCAAGACGTTCGAACTCGTCACCCAGCTGCGCGGCGAGGCAGGTGCGCGGCAGGTGCCGGGCGCTCGCTGGGGGATCAGCCAGGGCGGCGGCGGTTTTCTCGGCATCGAAGACGCATCGACGTGTGTGACCATTCTCGGCGGCAAGTGAACGAGGTGATTCCGATGGAAGTGCCCGCACTCCTGCGGCAAGCGGCCCGGTTCAACGAGAAGCGGACCGCGATCGTCACCCCCGGGCAGACCCTGACCTACGGCGAGGCATGGCAACGCGGCGTCCGGCTGGCCAACGCGATGATCGATCTCGGCGTCCGGCCGGGCGACCGCGTCGCGATGGTCGAGGACAATTCCCTGCCCGCGGTGGATCTCCTCCTCGGCGCCGCCATCGCCGGAGCCGTGCGGGTACCGCTGTACGCACGAAATTCCCGTGCCGCACATCGCGCGATGCTCGCGTCCACGGAATCCGTGCTGCTGTTCGCCGATCCGGCGTATGCCGGCAGCGTGCACGGTCTGGTCGAGGAAGTTCCTTCGCTGCAACAGGTTCTCATACGCGACGACACGTACGAGAGCTGGCTCGCCGGGCAACGGGAGACCGATCCACTCATCCCGGTCGGCCCGGACGACTGGTATCTCATCCGCCATTCGTCCGGTACGAGTGGGAATCCCAAGGGCGTCGGTTACCGTCAGCACGACTGGATTGCCAACTGCCGCAACTGGTTCGTGCGCCTGCCGCGCCTCACCGCGGACAGCGTGTTCGGCCACGCGGCCCCGATTTCACACGCCTCCGGCTACCTGTTCATCCCGGTGTGGCTGGAAGGCGGCACCAATTTGCTGTACGGCGCCTTCGAACCGGACGCGGTGCTGGAGATGTCCGAACGCCACCGGGTAACCCACACTTTTCTGGCGCCGTCGATGGTGGCTGCGCTCTGCGCCCGGCCCGGAGCGGCCGGACGGGATTGGTCGGCGCTGGAATGCATCGTCACCGGTGGGTCGCCGATCACCGACGCCACCATCGCCGCGTCCCGGACGACCTTCGGCGACGTACTGCACCAGGTTTTCGGCCAGACCGAGGCGACACCGCTCACCATGATGACGCCGCAGGAGTGGTTTGCCGACGTACCCGGTTCCACGCCGCTGCGTTCGGCGGGCAAGGTGCTGCCGTACGCGCAGCTGGCGATTTTCGACGACGCCGGCGACGAGCTGCCGCTGGGCGAAACCGGCGAGATCCGCGCCCGGATCGAGGGGCAGATGTCCGGCTATTGGGGTAATCCGGAGCTGTCCGTGGCGCGGCTGAGCGACGGCTGGGTCCGCACCGGCGACATCGGCAGGCTGGACCGCAACGGTTACCTGTATGTCCTCGACCGGGTCGACGACATGATCGTGTCCGGCGGGCTCAACATCTGGCCGTCCGAGCTAGAGACGGTGATTGCCGACCATCCGCAGGTCCGCGAGGTCGCGGTGTTCGGCATCCCGCACGAGAAGTGGGGCGAGACGCCGATGGCCGTGTGCCGGGTCGACGAGGGGGCCGACGTCCGGCCCGAGGACATCATCGCGCTGGTGGCCGAGCGGATGGGCTCGTACCTGAAGCCGTCGCGGGTCGAGTTCACCAGCGATCCGCTCCCCAAATCCGTCGTGGGCAAGGTCCTGCGGCGCGCACTGCGGGAGCCCTACTGGAAGGACCGCGATACCCGTGTCTCCGGAGCCTGAGGACGTCCTGCTGGTCGAGCGCCGCGCCGAGGCCGTGTGGCTCACGCTGAACCGGCCGGAGAAGCTGAACAGCATCAACCCGGACGTCGTCGACGCGCTCGACCGGGCGCTGGACGGCCTGACTCAGGCGGACCGGTGCGTGGTGCTCGCGGCGCGCGGGCGGGCGTTCTCCGCTGGTGGCGACCTCGACGCGGTCGCCGGGCTGGCCGGAGCGCCCGATCCGGCGGCGATCGGCGCGTTCCACGCCTCGATCTCCGCGGTGCTGCGGCGGCTGGAACTGGCGCCGGTGCCGGTTGTCTGCGTGGTGCAGGGCATTGCCGTCGCCGGTGGGCTCGAGATCGCGGCGGCGTGCGACATCGTGGTCGCGGCGGAATCGGCTTCGTTCGGCGACGGGCACGCCGGGTACGGCCTGCTTCCGGGCGGCGGCGGGTCGGTGCGGCTGCCGCGCAAGATCGGCGTGAACCGGGCCAAATACCTGATGCTGACCGGACGGCGCGTGGACGCGGTGACGATGGCCGGCTGGGGTCTGGTGTCGCTCGTCGCTCCGGACGGCAAGCTTGGCGTCGTTGCCGAGGAAGTAGTCGCCGATCTCGTTTCGCGCAGCCGTGACGGGCTGACCCGGCTGAAGCGGCTGATCGACGACGGCGTCGACCAGCCACTGCCGACGGCGTTGGCCGGGGAACAGACGATGGCGGCACTGCACACGCATTCGCCGGACTACGCCGAGGGATTGGCTGCCTTCCGGGAAAAACGCAAGCCGCGCTTCGCGGTCAGGCCATCAGCCCGTTGATCGTGAAGTCGGCGAACTCCCGGCCGATGTCGTCCGCCGACGCCGGTCCGCCCGGCTGGTACCAGCGGTACACCGAGGTCATCATGCCGAGAATGCCGAACGCCGTGAGCCGCGGGTCGATCTCCTTGCGGAAGAGACCTTCCTGCTGACCAGCGCGGATGCAGTCCTGGACGAAGGTGTCGTGCCGGTCGCGTTCCGCGACGATCTCGGCTTGCCGTTCGGCGCTGAGCGCCCGCCATTCGCTGAAGAAGAGGCTCGATTTGATCACGTGCCGCGCGGTGTGCGCCGTTTCGGTGGCCACGAAGCGGCGGAGCTTCTCGACCACCGGGCCGGCCGACTCGGCGATGTCGTCGAAGTACGCCCGGGTTTCGTCGTGGTAGCTCTTGACCAGCTCGTACAGCACGTCCTCTTTGGACGAGATGTAGTAGTACACGCTGCCCTTGAGCAGCCCGAGCCGGTCGGCGATGTCCTGGATGCTGGCTGCCTCGTAGCCCTTCTCGTAGAACACCTGGGCCGCCGCTTCGAGCGCTTCCGCGCGCCGTCCCCGCGATGCGCCCCGCGTGCGTGCCACGAACCCTCCTCGGACTGCCGGTCCCCGCCATTCTAACGAACGTTTGGGTGATGGCGCGCGTAGTGCTGTCGAAGGAGGTCCTGGCCGTAGTCACCGCCGTTCGGGGTACGGACGATGGTGTGCACGTGGAATGGCTCGGGTTCGTCGTTGTCCAGGAAGACGCCCTGGTGGCAGTCGTATTCGATGAGCAGGACCGGGCTGTGCACCTTGTAGTAGAAGGCTTCCGAGCTGGTGTCGCCGCCGATCCAGGCGACGTACGTCTCGTCCAGGTGAGCTCGGACGCGCGCCATCAGCGCCGCCGCCGGACCTGCCGGAGCGCGGTCGACGTACGTCCGGACCAGGTCGAGGAGCAGGTCTTGCTGGCCGGTGGACAGCTGGTCCGCGGAAATGCCCTCGTGCGGCAGGATCCGGTTGTCCCGCCCGGCGCCTGCCTTGTGTCGCCCGTCGACGAAGTTCACCAGGTCAGCGGGCAGTTCCGTGGAGAGCAGCGACCGGTGCAGCACGGCGCGTCCGGTCTGCTTGGCGGTGAAGCTGGTGCGCAATGCGAGCCCGGCGGACCGTTCGGCGTCGAAGAGCCGGAGACCCTCATGGGTACCTTGTTCGGCGACGATCGGTTCGGCACCGATGAACGCCGGGGTCAGCACGATTTGGTGGCCCAGTACGAAACAGGTGAGTACGAGGTGGTGGCCCCACAGCTGCCAGCCCCACGGCGTGGCCGGTGAGGGAGTGCCGAAAACGGCGAAGAAATACGCGAATTCGGTGAGGGTGTCCGGGTATTGGCGGATCAGCTCGCCCAGCGCGGCGTTCAATTTCATGGCGGTACGGGCGTCGGCGAAACCCTTGGCCGACAGGCTGGTTTCCATTACCGCGAAGATCGCTTCGCGCTGTTTTGCGGTGAGGTCGTCGAGTAGGACGCCGTGGGGTTCCCAGCTCGGGTAGGCGTTCGTCCACCTGCGCCAGTGTTTGGCGTCGATGTCGTACTGTACGGTGGATTGTTGTTCTGGACTGAGCCCGGCCAGGAATTGCGCTGCTGCCCGGGCGGCTGGACGTGGGTCGAAACCTTCGTCTTGCAGTGCGAAGAGATCGGGAACCGGTACGCCGTCGGTGGTGATGCCGAGGAACGGTTCTTCGGCATTTCCGACGACGTCCGGGACCAGCGGGAGAATGGCTTCCGGCAGGCTGCCCGGGGTCATCCGGGCGTGGTGCAGGGAATAACGGCCGTCCGGGCGCGGGCCGAACCCGTGGAAATGGCGGTGGTCGAAATTGCTCATCAACTGCTCCTCCGCAGGTTCAGCAGGCGCCCGAGCCGTTCTGGTTTGGTGGACAGATATCGCACGTTCTCCGCCTCCGGCGCCTGC
The DNA here is from genome assembly GCF_000717335.1 of Amycolatopsis jejuensis. Lineage (GTDB taxonomy): Bacteria > Actinomycetota > Actinomycetes > Mycobacteriales > Pseudonocardiaceae > Amycolatopsis > Amycolatopsis jejuensis. Next base: position 202,559 of record NZ_JNYZ01000003.1, on the reverse strand, counting down.
TCGACGGACCGCCGGTACCGGATGAGGTCGGCGACGGTGAGCACCGGAAGACTGTGCTCGGCGGCGAAATCCGTCAGCGCTTGGCCGCGTAGCATTCTGCCGCCGGGAGCCACAAGTTCTCCGATCACGGCGACCCCGCTCATCCCCGCGAGTCGCGTCAGGTCGACGGCTGCCTCGGTGTGCCCGGGCCGCGTGAGGACTCCGCCTTCCCTTGCCTTCAACGGGAAAACGTGCCCAGGACGACGTAGCTGGGCCGGGTTGGTGAGTGGATCGGCGAGGGCACGCACAGTCGTTGCCCGATCGGCAGCGGACACTCCGGTTCCGGTGCTGACGTGGTCGACGCTGATCGTGAATGCGGTGCTGTGCGGGTCGGTGTTGTCAGCCACCATTTGCGGGAGGTCGAGGACAGTACACCGTTCCGGCGGCATCGGCACGCAAATGATTCCGGTGGTGTGCTGAACCAGGAACGCCAGGTGCTCCTCGGTCACGGATTCCGCCGCCGCAATGAGGTCGCCTTCGTTCTCGCGGTCGGCGTCGTCGATCACCACGACCATTCCGGCTGCGGCGAGGGTTTCGACAGCTTTTCGTACGGTCACCGGACCGCTCTGTCCAGTGCGATGTGGGTGCCGAACTCCCGCGCGTGATATGTCAGTGGCGCCGGATTCCCGACCTGCGCCGAGATGACTGTACCCAGTGCCACGACGTGATCACCGCCGTCGACGAGATCGGCCACGTTGCAGGAAAGCCAGCCGCAAACGCCGTCGAGTCGTGGTAGTCCGTCTTCGCTGTACCATCGCACACCGGTGAATTTCGCGGCGCCTTTGCGGGCGAAGACTTTAGCGAGATCGGATTGTGCGCAAGCGAGTACGTTCAAGCCGCACCTGCGCTGTTCGCGAACTATCTTCAGCAGGTCGGAACCGCGGTCCAGGGCGACGAGAACCATTGGCGGGTCGAGGGAAAGGGAGGCGAATGCGCTGACCGTCGTGCCGTGCGGGCGCGTGCCGTCCATTGCGGTCACGACGGAAACCGGCGTCGGTACTGCGGCCATCACGTCAAGAAAAGCGTCGGTCATGGCTTGCTCCCGCTGAAGTCTCGCAGGAGCTGCGCCAGGCGCGCGGGTTCGTCCACCATCATTCCGTGGCCGCTGTCCGGCAGCGTTTCCACCGACCAGCCGGGCAGGTTCGCCTCGCGCAGCCAGGGCACCCACCGCAGGTCGGCCATCTGGTCGTGGTCGCCCCATGCGGCCAGCACCGGAAGGCCGAGCTCGGCCAGCACCGGACGGAAGTCGATGGTGCCGAGCTGGGCGAAGTACCGTTCGGCAAGGTGGATCGGCATTTCGAGACACTTCTGCAGTAACCAGTGCGCCGTCGTTTCGTCGGTCTGGTGGAAGAACACGCCGGTCATGCCAAGGGCCATGGGTACGATTCCGTCGGAAAGTCCCTGCTGCATTCCGGCAAACGCTTCGCGGGGGACACCGATGTCGTCGAAGGCCACGAAGGTGGGGAGTGCGGGCGCGAGCAATGCGAGCCGGGTAATCCGGTTGCCGCCATTGTGTTTCAATGCGGTCTGGAAGGCGACGGCGCCGCCGAGAGAATGGCCGACCAAGGTGACGTCGGTGAGGCCGAGACCTTCGATCAACGCATTCGTGTCGGCGGCGAGTTCGTCAAGGGTGTATTCGGAGTCGGGTTTGTCCGACAGTCCGTGGCCGCGCGGGTCGAAGGTCACGCACGTGCGGTGCGGCGCCAGCTCGCGGACGAGCCAGTTCCACATGTCGAGGTTGTTGCCGAAGCCGGGGTGGAACACCAGCACCGGTCCGGTACCGGCGATCCGGTAGTTCAGACGGACGGCACCGTCCACAGTGATCAATGCCATGGCGGCGGTTCCCTTCTGTGTCAGCCGAAACTGCGGCCGGTCGCGGCGAACTCGACTTCCCGGTCGAGCTCGGTGCCGGGTTCCGGTTCGGGTACCAGCAGCACGAGGTGGCTTTCCTGACCCGGTCCGGCGTTGTGGTTGCGGTGCGGGACCCCGGCAGGCAGTACGACGAGGTCGTTTTGCGTGGCACGGTAATGCCGGTCGGCGATGTCGATGTCCAGCGCGCCTTCGAGGATGAAGTAGATCTGGTCGAAATCGTGGATGTGCCACGGAGTTCCGGGAGAGCCCGCCTCGACGTTCGCCAGCCGGAACGACGCCCGCCCGCTTTCGGTCTGCCGGTCGGCCAGAATGTGCATGTGGAAACCGGGCAATGCCTCGCGGCTCGGCAGGTCGGCGACAGCGCGGACGTACCCGGTGCCGGGGCCGCCCCGTTCGTCCGGTCCGGCGGGGGTGGCGAGCGGGACGCCGCGCGGCGGAGGTGGGAGCATCACGTCGATGTGCAGTTCCGTGGCGGAGTGCGGATTCTCGTTGTGGTGCGGTGTCCCGGCGGGGATGAAGACGACGGAACCGGCCTCGACGTCGTACGGCGTCCCGTTGAGGTCCAGCGACATCCGGCCTTCGAGCACGTAGTACAGCTGGTCGGCGGCCTCGTGCCGATGCCGCGCGTACCCCGTGGAGCCGCCTGGCATGCGGACGCCTTCGATCAGGCAGCTCTCCAGGTCGGCAAGCGGCTGATGGTCGAACCGGTCCCGCGCGAGCCGGTCGGGCTCGAACCTGCGGACGAAGTCCATTGCGGATTTCCTTTCAGCGGGCGAGGTACCCGCCGTCGATGGCGAGGTCGGCACCGGTCACGAAACTGGCCTCATCGGACGCGAGAAACAGGCAGCCGTAGGCAATTTCGACCGGCTGCGCGGCGCGACCGAGGGGCGTGACGCCGATGATCGCGGCGTTCGCGGCCGGGTCGTTGCCCTGCGTCAGCGGAGTGTCGACGAAGCCAGGGTAGACCGCGTTGACCCGGATGCCGTCCGGTGCGTAGGTGACCGCGGCATTCTTGGTGAGCATCCGCACCGCGCCCTTGGCCGCGTGATACGCCGCCAGCCCGGGAACCGCTGCGACGCCCCAGATCGAGCAGATGTTGACGATCGAGCCACCTGACGGCATCCGCGGAATTGCCTCGCGCATTCCGAGCAGCACGCCGGTCTGCGTGATCGAGATGACCCGGTGGTAGGTCGACAGGTCGGTGTCGGCAATTCCTTGCCCTTCCCCGATTCCCGCGTTGTTCACGAGGATGTCGAGGCTGTCCACTCCGGACAGTACGGCCCGCCAGTCCTCTTCGGACGATACGTCCAGCTCGACAATGCCCGGCTGGGGCCGGACATCGGTGGCGATCACTTTCGCCCCCTCGGCGGCGAACAGTTCGGCGACGGCGGCGCCGATTCCGCTGGCCGCTCCGGTGACGAGCGCGGTCTTGCCCGCGAGCCGCCCGGTCACGGGAACACCCGGTTGTCCGAGTGGTTGACCACGAATCCCAGCCGGTGCCGGGCAAATGCGCCGATCGCATCCGCGGTGGCCTCGGGTCGTTCTTCTTCCAGGACATGGGCCGCGTCGTAAACGAACAGCATGGCGAACTCCGGGTTCAATTCGAGGTAACGGCGAGCAAGATCCGGCGGAATGCGCCGATCCTCGGTGCCGAACAGCAACAGGGTGGGCACCGAAAGGGTGCGGTAGGCGTCCTCGAGTTCCTCGTCACGGGGAGTCAGCAGGCGTCCGACGACCTCGGCCTGCCGCACCGCGGTTTCCCGGCTGAGCTGCGGCCGCATCTCGATCTGCTCGGGATGCGCGTACAGCCCGGCGCGGCTGCCGAGCATCGTTTCGACGGTCGGCGGGCGGAACCCGTCCGGCAGGATTCCGGTGGGTGCGAGGAGCACGAGCGCATCGATTTCGGTGGCGTGCCGCACTGCCAGCCACGACGCGATCCGGCTGCCGAACGAAGTCCCGATCAAGGTGTAACGCCCGCCTGCGACCTGCTTCGCCGCTTCATGCATTGTGTCGGCGAGCTGTGCTGCGTGCGTGTGCCGCGAGTTGGCCGGGGAACCGCCGAAGCCGGGCATCTCGAAGAGGATCACGCGGAAGTCCTGTGCAAGGATCTCGTGCGTCCGCGCCGGTGCCGGTCCACCCGCACCGTGCAGGAACACCAATGGGTCGCCGGTTCCGGCGGTGCGGTAACGGATGTCGAAACCGTCGACGTGCACGCTGGCTTCAGTGAGCATCGGCGTACTCCTCGTCCGGGGCACCGAGGTGTCGCAGTTTCGGCAGCACTTCCTCGCCGAACAGCCGGAGGCTACGGTCCCGTTCGGCCTCGGTGAGCCCGCCGCCGGAGAAGCCGAGATCCAGCAACCCGACGCCCGATATCGAGGCGAATTCGGTCAACTGCTCCACCACACTTTCCGGAGTACCGGCGAAATCGAGCTTGCCGAGCGCGAATCCCGCCGCACCGGCTTTCTTCCCGTCCGCGTCGGTCCCCAATTCCGTCGGCGGCCGGAGTTCGGATGCGACAGTCGCACCGCGCCCCATGAGCGCCGCTGCCTGACCGAGACCACCTTCGCCGTAATACCGTGACGCCAACGCTTTGGCGTCACGTTCGATTTCGGCAACTGTGACATGCGCGCGGTAAAGCACATCGGCAGCAGTCGTCGTACGTCCGGCTTCCGCACAAGCGTCCTGATAGGACTGAACGAGCTTCGCGGTCAACTGCGCAGGATAGAACGAAATACCGATCTTGTACCCACGCGCAGCGGCGTAACGCACGGACTCGGGACTGTTCCCCGACCCGTAAATCGGCGGCCGCGGCTGCTGCGAAACACCGGGCCACAACGAAATCGTGGGGTATTGGTAATACCGGCCCTGCCAGCCGAACGGCTGCGGTTCGGTGAGGGCCTTCACGATCAGCTCGGTCGCCTCTTGCGTCCGGCCGCGGGTCTCGGCCGGATTCACGTTGTAGGAAACGAATTCGTTGGGCGTTCCCCGCAGCAGCAGCAACTCGAGCCGGCCGTGGCTGAGCTGGTCGAGCATGGCCGCTTCCTCGGCGATCCGGACGGGATTGGCGATCGAGACCAGCGGACCCATCCACCCGATCCGCACCCGGCTCGTACGCTGGGTGAGCGCCGCGGCGAGCACCGCGGGATTGGGGCTCGGCAGCGACGGCCAGTAGTGGTGTTCGGACACGCTCACCATGTCGAAACCCAGCTCCTCGGCCAGCGCAGCCTGGTCGAGCGCGAAATCGGTGGACCGCTCACCGATCGCCGGGCGGTAGCGGGCGGGCGGCACCGGCCAGCTCTTCTGGGTCCGGTAGTGCTCGGTGTCGCCATAGATTTGGGAGCACAGAAAGGAGAACTTCATTGCCTCGTCTGCTTTCTCGGGTCAGACCGCGCGCAGGGCGGGGGCGACTTCCTTCGCGAACAGCTCGACCGAGCGCTGGGTCTGCTCCTTGGTCAGCGCGCCGAAGGAGAACCAGTTGAGCAGGTGCCCGCAGCCGACCTCGGAGGTCTGCGCGACCAGCTGGTCCCGCACCGATTCCGGGGACCCGACGATCACGATTCCGGCCGCCTGCAGGTCTTCGAACGTCACCCCGCCGCCGGAAACGAACGGGCGGAAGAACGACGAGTACGCCTCGTACCCTTTCGCCATGTGCTCGACGTCCTCGGGTACCGCGGCTTCCTTGTACAGCCGGAAAACGTGGTCCAGCGCCGGTTCCGCGATTTCGCGCGCTTGCTCGTCGGTGTCGGCCACGAAGACGTTGCGCAGCATCGCGACGTCGTCCGCGGTGGGCGTGCGTCCGGCGGCTCGCGCGGCCTCGTCGTACGCCTTGCGCATGTCCGCGAGCCCGGACGCGGGCAGGAACGAGATGGCCATCCGGTACCCCTTGGCCGCTGCCCAGCTCACCGTGGACGGGCTCAGCGCGGTGATCCAGACCCGGGGCTGGTGCAGCGGCCGTGGGTAGAGTGCGGTGTCCTGGTAGTCGAAAAACCGGCCGTGGTGGGTGAAACGCGGCTTTTCCCACGCCTGGTGCATGAGTTCGAGGGACTCCTCGAACCACGCCCGCGTGTCCTCGAGCGGGAAACCCTCCTTCTTGAATTCGAGATCGTCGGCGCCCCGGCCGAGCCCGACTTCGAGGCGGCCGTGGGTCAGGTAGTCGAGCATGGCCGTTTCCTCGGCCAGCCGCCGGGGATGGTGGAATGCCGTGACATTGCACATCACGCCGAGGTGCATCGTGTTCGTCCGCTGGGCCACCGCCGAAACGAGAAGATTCGGCGACGGGCTCATGTTGTAGGCGGTGAAATGGTGTTCGGAGAAGAAGATCCCGTCGTAGCCGAGTTCTTCCGCGCCGGTCCAGGTTTCCAGGTGCCAGTCGAATTCTTCTTGTGCCAGCTCGGGATCGAAGCCTTCGGGCCGCGGATCGTGCGGATAGTTGAAGATGTCGAACAACCATGATTTGACCATGTGCCGAGCATAGGAACGGCACCGGAACGCGAACCCGCCGATTACCGCCGAGCAGGTGCCTGTTTTCGCGTCACCCGGCGAGCAGCGCGCCGTCCACGGCAATGGCCGCCCCGGACACGAACGCCGATTGTTCGGAAGCCAGCCACAGCACGGCATTCGCGATGTCCCCGGGAGTGGCAAGACGTCCCATGGGATGTTTTGCCGTCACCATGTCGATGAACCCGGGCACTTCCGCTTCGATGGCTTCCACCATCGGCGTCCGCACCACCCCGGGCATCACAGCGTTCACCCGTACGTCCTGCGCGGCGTATTCGAGCGCGGCCGTCTTGGTCAGTCCGAGCACGCCGTGTTTCGAAGCCACGTAAGAGGATTGCCCGGCGAACCCCTTTACCCCCAGCCCGGACGACGTGTTGATGATCGATCCGCCGGACCCGTTCAGCATCGCCGGAATTTCCGCGCGCATGGAAAGGAACACCCCGGACAGGTTCACTGCCATGATCCGGTCGAACTGTTCGGGAGTGACATCGGCGAGATGCGGGCCGTTGAGCTCGACCCCGGCGTTGTTGTGGGCGATGTCGAGCCGTCCGTGCAGTTCCAGGGTCCGCTCGACGAGCCGTCCCATGGAATCCGCATTGCTCACGTCAGCAGCGACGAACGTGACGAGTTCCTTGCCCGCGTACTCGACCGTTTCGTGTCCGGTTTCCTCGTTGACGTCGGTGGCGATCACCAGCGAACCGTTGTCGGCGAACCGTTTCACGGTTTCCCGGCCGATCCCGCCGCCGGCCCCGGTGACGATGACGACTTTGCCTTCGAGATCCGTATACAAGGCGACGCTCCTTTGCGCTCTCCCGCTCGCCACGTGACAAGTGGTGGAGTCAGCGTAGGTACGCCAGTTTTCGTCACTGCAGCCTTTTTCCGCTGCGCGTCAGCCGGATTACGCAGGCCCGGTCGCAGTTTGCCGCAGCGTTTCCGAAGGTGCTTCGCCGTAACGATCACGGTACGCGGTCGCGAATCGGCCATAATGGTGAAATCCCCAACGCCGGGCAATTGCCGCGGCAGTGTCCGCACCCGCGTCGGCAGTGCGCAGTTCCGAATGTGCCCCGGACATCCGGATTTTGCGGAGGTACGCCATCGGCGGTACCCCGACGTGCTTGCGGAACCCGGCCTCCAGCGCCCGCACGCTCAGCTTCGCCACCCGAGCCAGGTCCGCGACGCCGACGATCTCCGTCGGATGCGATTCCATGTACTCGATCGCCCCGCGGATCCGCCGGGGCGCCACGGTTTTCGCGGGCTGGTGCAGCAGCTCGCTGTAGTTGTGCGGTTGCGCGAGCAGCAGGCCGGTCATCACGAGCCGCGCGAGCCCGGTACCCATCGTCGGATCGGACGTGATCCCGTCCGGCCGGTCGAGCTCGTTGCGCACGAGCGTGAGCGTGCGCAGCACGGCCCGGACGCTCGGCTCCTCCAGGTCGACCCCGAGGTCGAACTGGATCGACCCGGACAGCGGCCGGTCCAGCATGGTCGCCAGCAGGTCTTCCAGCTGAGCGGGCGCGAACCGCGCGGTGACCACCCGGCAGTCGTCGCTCCAGTTCTCGAAGAACGCCGAGGCGTCCGGGCTGATCGCGGCGCCGAGCCGGTTCGCCGACGCCTCGATCTGTGTGCGCGCGGACCCGATCCGCACACTGCCGGTGATGGGCAGGCACAGCACGTAACGTTCCGCGGGCGGGGCGGTGACCACGACGTCGGTGCCGTACGACAGGTAGTTGAGGCGCAGGCCGGGCAGCGTGTTGGTCCACATCACCATGTCCAGCGGACGGCGCGGGGCGGCGATGTGCAGCCGCCCCGGCTGGTAGTTCTCCGCGATCACCGCGGACGCCTGGTCGAGATCGGTGGTGTGCAGCAGCTGCCCGGCCGGTTTGCCGATCGCGTCCGCGACGTTCCACGGACTGGTTCCGGCCGGGTGTGACGTCGGCGCCATCGGTTCACCTCTGTTCTGGTACCGCACCACCTTGTGGGTACTTGCACAGCCGACGTCACGGTATGTCGGCGGGCCCGCTCCTGTACAGCCGGAATCCGCCGCCGGACAGCCGGAAACCGCCGTTCAGCCCTCGACCGGCACGAGCGCCACGACCGGGATGATCCGGTCGGTCATCTGCTGGTACCTGCCGAAACCGGGGTACCGCGAGGCCTGGACGCGGAACACCTCGTCGCGCTCCGGGCCTTCCAGCTCGACCGCGCGTACGTCCAGCGTCCGGTCGCCGACCTCGATGCGGGCGTCCGGGGTGGCGCGCAGGTTCCAGTACCAGTCCGGGTTGCGGTCGGAACCGGCCTTCGACGCGAAGACGAGGTACCGCTCGCCGTCGGGCAGGTACATCATCGGGTTGACCCGCGGCTGCCCGCTACGGGCGCCGACGGTGTGCAGCAGGAGCAGCGGCGCGCCCTCGAACGGACCGCCCACCTTGCCGTCGTTCTGGCGGAATTCCGCAATGGTGCGCTGGTTGAATGCGGCGCGGTCGACCATGGTTCTCACTCTTTCGGTTTCAGTCGGACAGCTTCGGGTAGTCGGTGTACCCGCGGTGGTCGCCGCCGTAGAAGGTGGTCCGGTCGGGGGTGGTGAACGGACCGCCTTCGGCGAGGCGGCGCGGCAGGTCCGGGTTGGCCAGGAACAGCGCGCCGAAGGAGATGACGTCCGCCGTCCCGTCCTCGACGAGGCCCAGGGTCTCCGGACCGGTCGGATCGGGGCGGGTGAACGGGTTCAGCACGAACACACCTGGCCACGTCTTGCGCAGCCGGAGCGTGAGCTCGCGGTCGGCGCCCTCGATCAGGTGCACGTACGCGACATTCAGCGACGCCAGCTCGGTGAGGAGCGCGGTGTAGGTCTCGTCGACGTCGGCCGCGTCGGTTTCGGTGATGTCGTTGAACGGGTTACCCGGCGAAATGCGGAATCCGGTGCGGTCGGCGCCGATCTCGTCCGTGACGGCCTTCGCCACCGCCACCCCGAGCCGGATCCGGTTCTCCACCGAACCGCCCCAGCGGTCGGTGCGCAGGTTGGCGTTGGGCGCGAGGAACTGGTGGATCAGGTACCCGTTCGCGCCGTGGATCTCGACGCCGTCGAAGCCCGCGTCGATCGCATTGCGGGCGGCAGCCGCGAAGTCCGCGATCGTCCGGGTGATCTCGTCGCCGGTCAGTTCCTTCGGCGTCACCAGGTCCTGCAGGCCGTCGTTGGTGAAGACCTTGCCCTGCGGCAGGATCGCGGACGGCGCGACCGGGTGCAGGTCGCCGGGCAGCAGGCTCGGGTGGCTGATCCGGCCGGTGTGCATGAGCTGCGCGAAAATCGTGCCGCCTTCGGCATGCACCGCGTCGGTGACCTTGCGCCACGCGGCGACCTGGTCATCCGTGTGCAAGCCGGGCGTGTTCGGGTAGCCCTGGCCGAGCACCGACGGCTGCGTGCCCTCGGTGATGATCAGTCCGGCGCTCGCCCGCTGGGCGTAGTAGGTCGCGGTCAGGTCGGTCACCGTGGCGCCCGGCCCGTACGCGCGGCTCCGCGTCATCGGAGCCATCGCGATGCGGTTGGGGAGCTTCGTGCTGCCCAGGGCGATCGGGTCGAATGCGGTGGTCATCGAGGGTTTTCCCTTCAGGGGTGCAGGACGGTCTTGCCGGCGAGGTGCCCGCCGTCGGCTTCGGCGTGGACGAGGGGAAGGTCGGCGAGCCGACGGCGGCCGGCCACGTTGAGCTGCAGCTTTCCGGCGTCCAGGCGGGCGACGAGGTCGGCCAGCTGGGTGGCGTCGGACTGGACGAACACGCTGCTGGTGCGGACGCCGCGGCCGGGGTTCTCCGGTCCGGGCGTGGTGGTGGACACGAACACGCCACCGTCGGCGACGAGCTGGACGAGCGCCGCGGTCGTCTCCGGGTCGGTGGGGACGAGGTTGAGCACGACGTCGAACTGCTCGCCGATCTCGGTGACCGGCGCGGTGCGGTAGTCGACGATCCGGTCAGCGCCGTAGCCGCGGACCCGCTCGGCGCTGCGGTCGCTCGCGGTCGCGGTGACCGTCGCGCCGGCTTCCTTGGCGAACTGCACCGCGTACCCGCCGACCGCGCCACCGGCGCCGTTGACCAGCACGGTCTGCCCGGACTTCAGCTGAGCGTTGGTGTGCAGTGCCTGCCACGCGGTCAGCGCGACCGCGGGCAGTGCAGCGGCGTCGACAAGATCCACTGTGGACGGTGCGGCGGCGAGCACCCCGGCCGGGGCCACGACGTACTCCGCGGCGGCACCGTCGGCGGTCATCGGCAGGAACGCGACGACCTCGTCACCGGCCTGCCAGCCCTCGACGCCGTCGCCGAGCTCGGCGACCGTCCCCGCGACGTCGACGCCTGGCACGTGCGGCAACGTCACCGGGAACACCTGCTCCAGCACCCCCGAGCGGATGGTCGCGTCGACCGGGTTGAACGACGTCCCGGCCACCTGCACCAGCACCTGGCCGGGTCCCGGCACCGGACGCGGGGTGTCGACGTAAGCGAGCACGTCGCTGTCGCCGTACTGCTGGTAGCGCACTGCCTTCATGGCGGTTCTCCTTGTTCAGATGTTTCGAACTCGAAGTAGATACCGACCCTAACGTGCTGCGAAGTCGAAGTAATCCCGTCACGCGGTGAGGGTCGTCACATTGCTTCGATCTCGAAGCATCTATCATGGGGTATGGCCGACGCACTGAAACCGGAGCAGCTGGGCGCGTACTTCGCGCTCATGGAGTCGGTGAACCTGCTGCACCATTCGGTCGAACAGCAGCTGCAGGCCGACGGCGGGATCAGCTACGTCCAGTTCCAGCTGCTGGCCCGCCTCGCGCACTCCACCGGCGAACTCACGATGACCGACCTCGCCGACGGCGTCGTGTACAGCCGCAGCGGCCTCACCCACCAGGCCGGTCTGCTCGAGAAGGCGGGCCTGGTCACCCGCGGGCCCTGCCCGGACGACCAGCGGGCCACCCTGGTCACTATCACCGACGCCGGACGTGCTGTGGTCGGCAAGGTGATGCCGGGTCACGTGGAGGTCGCGCGCCGGATGCTGTTCTCGCAACTGTCCGAAAAGGACGTTGCGGCGCTTGGCAAGATGATGACCCGGGTACGGGATCACATGCGCGCGCAACCGCCTCGGTCGGCTGCACCACGCAAACGGGTCTAGCTTCGTCCGGTCAGTTTCCGGGACCGGGTAAGCATTTTCTCCACTCTTGCTTTCAGCTCGCGTACGTCGGTGTCGGGTTGGGTGAGCGACGGCAGCAGCTTCGCGTAATCGGTGACCAGGCGGCGGTACGCGGGAGCGAAGCCGTGCTCGGAGTCGTCCGGACGCTGGCGGGCGTACCGGGTATCCAGGTCGATGATCTCCTGGGCCAGTACTGCTGCGGCCGCGCTGAGTTCGGCATGCGCGTCGGAGGCTGCGGTGCGGCGGACGCGGTTTGCCTCGGCTTTTGCTGCCGCGCGACGGCTGCCCACGTAGAGCGCAGTGGCGCCGAGAATCACGACTGCGACGGCCGACGCGGCAATCAGGTAGCGGGGCAGCGACGGGGTCATCGTGCGGGCGCCGTCCGGGACTGTGTGCGTGCTGACCAGCTGGTCGTAGTTGACCACGGCGACCTTGAGCGCGTCGAGCGGCCGGTGGACGAAGCCGTCGACTCCGTTGCCGATCCGCGTTTCGGCGACCGCGGCCTTTCCGAGGTGCACGTCAGCGGCGCCGGGAAGCCGCGAGCAGCCGTACTTGTCGAACTCGTCGTTGTCCGGGCGGAGCAGGAGGGCGAGCGTTCCGGCGGCGCCGCCGGAAATGCTGTCGCAGGTGTCGCTGAAGTCGGCGTCCTTCGCCAGGAACGCGACGGTGAGCCGCCGGTTGCCGATGATGCGTTCGGCGGCGGCTTCGTCGATCTGCATTCCCGGAGCGACGTACACCGACGACGTCCGCAGCTGCGACCCGACCGGGCCGTCGAAGGCTCCGGCGGACCACGCTGCCCAGGCGGCCAGGCCGAGACAGCCGACCACGGCGAGTCCGAACATCGATCCGAAGAACCGGCGCACGCTGCTCATGCCAGCCTCTCGCGCAGGTAGGTGGCCGGGCGGTAGTCGTCGCGGCCGAGCTGCCCGGCGGCGGTGTCCAGCTCGGTTTCGGCAGCGTCGAGGAGTTCGCGGACGTGCTGGTCGGGCAGCTTCTGGTCCAATGCTTCCTGCGCGGCAGTGAGCCGTCCGATGCCACGGGTGAGGGACGCGTCGTGGGTGAGGCCGGAGATTTCGACGGCGAGGGCGGTCAGACCCGCGAGCCGCGCCGGAGTGCCGGTGATGGCGCGTGGCTTGCGGTGAAGCGCCGGACGGACCGACAAGACGAGGAAACCGACCGCGCACGCCGCGAAGATCCAGGGCAACGCAGGCAGGGTGACGCGTACCGGGTCGAAGGGGACGTACGGCAGGGGACGGTCGAACAGGCCTGCGTAGCGGATGTCGGTGACGCCGGAGAGATACGCCCTGAGCACGACGCCCTGTGGGTAGGTGGATTTGCTCATCCGGTCACCGAATTGCCCATAGAGCCGGGCGGTGGCGATGTCGCTGAACTCGGCTGCGGACGGGCCGGCGTACTCGATCCACGAGCCGTACAGCAGCACGATCGGCCGGTCGGGGAATTCCTTGGTGAGCGCTGGACCGTAGTCGACGAGCGGCTGGTCGGCGGGTTGCCGCGGCAGCGCGACGTAGAGCGGCTTGCCCGGGAACGCGGGCGTGGTCGCGGGTGGATCGGTGAGCGTTGCACCCGGGGCGACGTAGCGGCCGTCGGCGTGCAGGCTGGTGAGCGCGGTGGCCAGCTCGGCGGGGGCCGGGTCCCGGCGCGGGAGGGCAGGCAGCTCGGGCTGGTCGGTCTTGGGGGCCAGGATCGCGAGCAGTTGCCGGGTGACGTCCCCGGTGCCGAACTGGCGGATCCATTCCGTCGCGCGATCGGTCGAGGCCTGCAGGATTCCGCCGCTCACCTCGGTCCCGATCACCTGCACGTTCGCGACATCGACGGCGTTGACCCGCTTGCGGCCTTCCTTGTCGAGGCCCGGCGGCGCGACGAGGATCCGCACGTCGGACGTGCCGATGGCGGCCTGCACCTGCTTGTCGTCCCAGGTGGCGATCGAGCCGGGCAGCCGCACGACCCGGTTCGCCTTCACCATCGCGGTCATTTCCTCGACGGACGGGACGATCGGCCCGCTCGGCTCGCTCGGGATTGCGTCGCGCTGCGCGGGGGACTGGCCGTAGCTGATGTTCGCGGTCTGCTGATGCTGCGCAAGCAGGAACACGACGAGCACGGCGACGGCTGCCGCGAGCAGGGTCCAGCGCAGCAGTTCGGGCCACGCGCGGCGGGAACGTTCAGCCACGAGCGGCTCGCCAGAGTTCGTCCGCCTGCTGCGCCTGCGCCAACGCCGCCTTCGCCGCCCGGGTTCCGCCGTGCGACGCGACAAGCGTCTCTGCCCGAGCCAGCAGCTGCTCGGCTTCCGGCTGCCGTGCAGCTGCGGCATCACGGCTCACCGTCGCGCTTTCGACTGCCGCCCGCGCGGCCGACCAAGCCGTCCGGACCTGCAGCTGGCGATCCCGCCATCGGGGGATCGCAACCGCGGCAACCCCCGCGGCGACCAGGACCAGGGCGGCAAGCACCCAGATCGGCCAACTGGACGTCATGGGTGCGCTCGCTTCCTCCGCAGGTGACAGCATTCTGCAATACGTCACTCAAGGGCGTGACAGCTGCCTGTCGGGAAACCGACTTCGTCGGGCACTCTGGTCCGCGTACCTCCAGCGTTCATCCCCGGCACCGGCACTGGCCGAACTCACCGCGGGGAAGGTCTTCCACGACGACCTGGTCCGGCAGCATCCGATCCGGCGCCGGTCTATCCGCCGTACAGCAAGTGGCTCGGCAGCGCGTTCGCCCGTTTGCCGCGCGCAAAACGGCCCCGATCCTCACCTCCGCCGTGGCGGTGACCGACTGGCACGATCGTGAGCACCACCTGGCCACCGCGTACGAAGCGATCGCCGTCCGGCACAACGAGACCGGGCTCGCCGAACTGGTCGATGTCCGCACCCGCTCGTTCCTACCGGGTGCTGCACGCCGAGCGTTTCACCGCGGCTTTGCTCACCACTGTCCGCGACCCGGCCCTGCGCCGCCGGGCATTGACCGGTGCACCGACGCGCTCGTCAACCGAACGCTCACCAGGTCTCCCGCCCGGACCGCTCACGAGCCCCGCGAGAGTGCTTAGGATCGACTCGTGGAGCTGGAATTCGTGCGGACGTTCGTCGCCGTGGTCGACGGAGGGCAGTTCCAAGAGGCGGCCGCGGAACTGGGAATCACGCAGCAGGCGGTGTCGAAGCGGGTCGGGGCGCTGGAGCGGGAACTGGGGGTGCGGCTGTTCACGCGCACCGCACGCGGGGCCCGGCTGAGCAGCGACGGTGAGTCCTTCCTGCCCCACGCGCGCACGTTGCTGTCCGCCGAAAAGCAAGCACTGGCCGCGGTCCGCCCGGAGCGGCGGCCACTGCGGGTCGACGTGCTGAACCGGCGGACCGCGCCCGCGCACCTGCTGCAGAAGTTCCATCGGGCGTACCCGGAGGTGGAGCTGGACGTGGTCACCTCGGGCGCGGAACTGGACTTCGCCGGGGCTGCAGCCGCCGTCGCCGCGGGCACGGTGGACGCGGCGTTCCGCGGGGTACCACAGCGAGCCCTGCCGCCCGGCGTGACGAGCGGCCGCGTGTACTACGACGCCCACCAGCTGTTGGTCGGCCCGCGGCATCCGTTCGCCGACCATGCGTCGGTGTCGATGGCCCAGCTGGCGGGTCACCGGATCTGGATGCCGGGCCTGTCGCCGACCACCGAATGGGGCACGTACTACGCGGAACTGGCCGGTTTGTTCGACCTGACCATCGACGTGTCCGGTCCGGTCTTCGGCAACGAGGTGATGCTGGACGAACTGGCCGGGTCACGCGACGTGTCCACCTTCGTGGGCACGGGCTCCCGCTACTTCTGGCCGGCCGCCTACGACCTCCGCCGAATCCCGGTGGTCGACCCGACTCCGGTGTACCCGCATTCCCTGCTCTGGCGCCACGACCATGCCCACCCGGCGGTCGCGGAGCTGCGGGACCACCTGGTGACGAACCACCCCCCGGCGGAGGGAGTCTGGCTACCGTCTTGGGACCGGGGTCAGGGGATGCCTCCGTCGACTCGGTGAGCCTTGCCCGCCCGATGGAAACCGCCGATCCCGGTGCGGGCGAGTGTGGTCGATTCCGGCCACCTGACAGCCCGGTCGACCTTGCCGGTTTGGTCCGCCCTGACCAGGGGCGTTGACGGTGCCGGCGGACGGTCGGCGGCAGGTCTCGACCGTCTTGCTCAGCCTCTGGACGGCTCCGCGGCAACGGACCTGCTGTGCTCGTCGACGGGCGGAGCTCCGCCCACGCGGAACCCGAGGAACGCGCCGCCGGTGGCATCGACTACCTGCCCGGTCACCCAGCGCGCGGCTGGAGAGGCCAGGAAGGCGACTACGTCAGCGACGTCGTCGGGCTCCCCGATGCGGTGCAGGGCCGACATACCGGTGATCGCTTCGCGGACCGCGGGCTGGGATTCGAACCAGGCGGCGTTGGCCTCCGTGGCGGTCACCCCGGGAAGCACCGCGTTGACGGTGATGCCCCGGGCACCCAGTTCGTATGCCAGCGTGACGCTGAAGGTGTTGAGCGCGCCCTTGGTCATGGCGTAGGTCAGGACCTCGGGTGTCGCGAGCCGGCTGGACAGGGACGAGATGTTGATGATCCGGCCACCGTCGCGGAGCCGGTCGAGACCGCGCTGCACCACGAAGAACGGCGCTTTGACATTGATCGCGAACAGTTCGTCGAAGTCTTCCGGCCGGGCAGTGGTCAGGGAGGGGTTGGCCCCGCCGATTCCCGCGTTGTTGACCAGCACGTCCACGCCCGGCGCCGCGCCGCGCTCGCTCAGCGCGGTGTCCACGGCCTGCCACAGCCGCTCGGCGCTCCCGGCCACGCCCAGCGGAACGCCGACGGCGAACGCCGCGCCACCCGCCTCGATGATCTGCGCGACCGTGTCGTTCGCGGCTGACTCGTTCGTGCCGTAATGCACCGCCACCAGCGACCCGTCGGCTTCGAGCCTTCGGGCGATGGCGCGTCCCAGGCCACGGCTGGCGCCTGTGACGAGGCTGGTTGTACCGTCAAGTGTTCCCACGACACCATGGTCATTCGGTCATCGGCGGAAGCGCAACGAACTGCGACATGGGGACGGGAAGTTGTCGCAAGTGCTTGCACGATGAGCGCAAGCCGGTACAAGGCGGGAGCAATGCGTCAGGACGCGGTGGAGAAGCGGGATCGGATCCTGGGAGCGGCACGGCGGGTGTTCGCCGAGGGAGGCCAGGACGTGACGATGACGCGCATCGCCCACCGCGCCGGGGTGTCCCTCGCGACCGTGTACCGGCGCTTTCCCACCCGGGAACAACTGGTCGCCGCAGCATTCGCCGACCAGTGGGACGACTGCGTGGCCATCCAGGACCGAGCCATGCACGACCCGGATCCGGCACGAGCGTTGCGTGATCTGGTTCGTACCTACTGCGCGTACGAGCTGAGGGACAGGGGATTCACCCAGGTGTTCGCCGACGCGGCGGCCACCGACGATGGGCTCACCCATGAGTGGCGGCAGGCAGAACGCGTGATCTCCGTGCTGCTGGAGAAAGCCCAGGCAGACGGCACTTTCCGCGCCGACCTCAGCGTCGACGACTTTCGGCTGATGCTCATCGCGCACCGAGGCGTCGTCACAGCCGCCGGCCCGAACGCGGCCGCCGCCTCACGTCGTTTCCTCACGCTGATGCTGCGCTCGTTCGAACCCTGACCGCAGGTGTCGGCTGAGCGACCCGAGAGTGTCGAGCGTTTCACCGTTTCCCGGGACATGCCACCGGGAAGAGGGGTCGCGGTCATCCACAAACCGTCGAACCAGGACGGGCAGCGCCTCGCCAGGGTCAGGATTGCCCTGCGTAGCAACGGTTCTTCAGCCGCTGGTGATAGCCGGATTGTTTCGGCAAGTAAGGAAGCATGGCTCGCCGCTGCGGATCGCCGTGAACCTGCCGGATCCGGCGGCGTTCGCCGTGGTAGCCCAGCAGCACCTGGGCTACGGCCAGATACAGGATCTCGTTGCCCGTTAGCTCCGGGCGGCGGGTGGTACCACATGGGTCATCGATCAGCATGAAGAGTGCTCCGCCGAGCGGCCAGCTTCGCCGAGCGGCCAGCTTCGCCGACGCGTCGGCCGCTTCGCCCCCGGCTCAGCGAACTCCGGTCACCGACATCCCGCATCGAGCCCGCTTCTTGCACCGAACCGGCCCGTCACCGAACCGCCCAGGCCCAAGCACCGCACCGGCCGTCACCGCACCTCCCGGGCCCAGGCACCGCACCGGCGGCCACCGCACCTCCCGGGCCTAGGCATTGCACCGCCCGTCACCGCACCTCCCGGGCCCAGGCACTGCACCGCCCGTCACCGAACCGGCCAGGCCAAGGCACTGCACCGCCCGTTACCGCACCTCCCGGGCCTAGGCATTGCACCGCCCGTCACCGCGCCGCCCGGGCCCAGGCACCGAACCGGCCGCCACCGAACCTCCCGGGCCCAGGCACCGCACCGGCCGCCGCCGAACCGCCCGGGCCAAGGCACTGCACCGCCCGTTACCGCACCTCCCGGGCCCAAGCACCGCATCACCCCTCACCGAACCGGCAACGCCGCTCGCTGCCGCCCCAGCGCAGCCGGGTCCAGGTTTGCTCGCGTTCCCGCTCGATGGCCCTCCCGGTACCCCGACCCCGACAATCGGCGCGGCGCCGCAGACCGTAGGTCGCCGTACTCGCGGTCGAAGGCTTGCTGTACCAACGCCGTCCGGTCGCGGACCACCAGTTCTGCCGTCTGCCCACCCGATTCTGCCCGGTAACTGCGCGCCGCGTTCGTTTCCGCGTGCGTCAACCGTTCGTGGACCGCTCGGGCAAAGCCGTGCAGCCACGTGCGCCGGTACGCCGCCAGCGACTCCCGGAATACCCGTTCCTCCGGGCGTACCCGGGTGAGCTGCGTGCTCGCCTGTAGCAGCAAGCTGGTGAACAGCAATTCGACCCGCGCGAGGTCTGACCGATAGCCGAACACGGTGACCGCCTCGACGCCCTGGCCCACGCGGTGCAGCAGGGTCCGGCAGCGCAGCGGGTACGCAATGCTGGTGAGCAGGCTGGCTTTGTCGCGGCTGTACGGGTTGGCGACCGGCAGCTTCAGCACGGTGATGTCGTCGCCGCGCTGTCCGGACGCGGCCAGCATTGCGTTGTCGATCCCGTGCCGCGCGACCAGTTCGGCGGCTTTCGTGTTGTACAGCTCGGCTTCGGCCGCCGTGACCGCTGGGTCCTCGGCCTTGGCCAGCAGCTTCCGTACGCGCTCCAGCAGCGTGTCGTGGTCGGGCATGAACCCCCCTCTCCTGCGGCACCGGCCCCGGGCGGACCGGCATGGGGTGCACGGTAGGCGTGGGGTACGACAATATTCGATCAGGTGTTCGGGAGTGACACCGGGTACCCGGCGCGTCGCGGCAGGTCACGGTCGTACGATCGCGGTCGTGCCCACGCCTGTCACGCTGGACGTCGCGGTCGTCGGTTCGGGGCCGAACGGCCTGGCTGCGGCGGTGCGGCTCGCACGGGCGGGGCTGTCGGTCGAGGTGTACGAGGCGGCGGACGAGCCGGGCGGCGGGGCGCGATCGGCGCGGTTGTTCGACTCTGACGTCATTCACGACATCTGCTCGGCCGTCCATCCGATGGCGGCTGCTTCGCCGTTCTTGAGGCAATTTGACCTCGACTTCTGCCGCACAGACATCGCGTACGCGCATCCTGTCGACGAGAACACCACGGCGATCGCGTACGTCGACCTCGAGCGCACCTGTGCGCGACTGGGCGTCGACGGTGCTCGTTGGCGGCGCTTCATGGCTCCGTTGATTGAGCGCACCGATGAAGTCACGGAAGTCCTACTCGGGGATTTTCGCCACTTACCGCGGCCGCGTACGGCGGCGCTCATTGCGACACGGGCTCTTGCAGCGCGAGGGAATCCGTTCGCTGGGGTGGAGGCGTCGGCGCTTCTCGCGGGGGTTGCGGCGCATGCGGTTGGGCGGCTGCCGTCGCTGGTCGGGGGTGGGGTGGCGGTGTTGCTTGGGCATCTGGCGCATGTCAATGGGTGGCCGGTTCCGCGGGGTGGTTCGCAGCGGATCATTGACACCCTGGTCGCCGAGTTGGAAGCACATGGCGGTCGGGTGCATACCGGTGCTCGGGTCACGGACATTCGTCAGGTCGCGCATGCGCGGACGGTGTTGCTGGATTTAGCGCCGAAAGGGGTGCTCGAGATTGCCGGGCCGGTTTTGCCGGGTCGGTATCGGAAGGCGTTGGAGAGGGTTCGTTATGGACCTGCGGCGGCGAAGGTGGATTTTCTGGTTTCTGAGGGGATTCCTTGG
This sequence comes from Amycolatopsis jejuensis, assembly GCF_000717335.1. Classification (GTDB taxonomy): domain Bacteria; phylum Actinomycetota; class Actinomycetes; order Mycobacteriales; family Pseudonocardiaceae; genus Amycolatopsis; species Amycolatopsis jejuensis. Next base: position 182,694 of record NZ_JNYZ01000003.1, on the reverse strand, counting down.
CGGGACAAGGAATTGGGGCGGGCTGGGACTGTCCATCTCGGCGGGACTCGGGACCAGGTCTTCGCTGCGGAGAATGCAGTGGTGGCCGGGGAAATAGGGGACGAGCCGGTGGTGCTCGTTGCTCAGCCGATGGTGGCTGATCCTTCTCGTGGGGTTACCGGGAAGCAGCCGGTTTGGGCTTATGCGCATGTGCCGCAGGGGGATTCGGGTGATGTCACTGAGGTGATCTGCCGTCGGATCGAGCGATTTGCGCCGGGGTTTCGTGACACGGTATTGGCGTCTCGGGCGGTTTCCGGGGTGGGGTTCGAGGCTTACAACGCCAATTATGTGGGTGGGGATATTGCGGCGGGTGCCATGACGTTGCGGCAGGTGGTGGGGCGGCCGGTGCTTCGGTGGGAGCCGTATCGGACGCCGTTGCCGGGGGTGTATCTGTGCTCGGCTGCTACGCCGCCTGGGCCGGGGGTGCATGGGATGGGTGGGGTACACGCTGCCGAGGTCGTGTTGCGGTGCGAGTTCGGCTTGGGTGGGCACCCCGAGGCCCGATTGTGACGACGTTGGGGCTGCGGCCGGGTGGGTGGTGAAGGCTGTGAAGGGAACCTTCACGGAATCAGATTCCGTGAAGGTGGCCTTCACGGAACGGTAGCGGCGCGAAGGGGCGATCAAGGGCGAGGGGTCGGGCGGACCAGGCCGGTTTCATACGCGACCACAACGGCTTGCGCGCGGCTGGAGATGCCCAGTTTCGGCATCAGGCGGTTCAAATGGGTCTTCACCGTCGCCTCGCTGACGTGCAGCTGCGCCGCGATTTCGCCGTTCGGCATACCGGTTCCCACCAAGCGCAGTACCTCGCGTTCGCGTTCGGTCAGGGTGGTCAGCGGTGGCGCGGGGCCGGACTGCGGGGTGCTCGTGTACGCCTCGACCAGGCGGCGGGTGATCGTCGGGCCGAAGAGCAGGTCGCCGCGGGCTACTGCTTTGATGCCGGCGATCAGGGTTTCCGGTGGGCTGTCCTTGAGCAGGAATCCGGCCGCACCTGCTTGCAGCGCGCGGTACACGTACTCGTCCAGGTCGAACACGGTCAGGATCAGGACGCGCGGGCTGTCCGGGCCGGTGAGGATACGCGTGGTGGCCGAAACGCCGTCGAGGCCGGGCAGGCGGATGTCCATCAGGATCACTTCGGGCGACAGCTGCGCTGCCAAGCGGACGGCTTCCAGGCCGTCCCGTGCCTCTCCGACGACCTCGATGCCCGGCGCGGCTTCGAGCAGCGCGACGAGACCGGCGCGGACGAGGTCCTGGTCGTCCACCACGAGCACAGTGGTCACTTCGGTTCTCCGGCGGTCCGGCCCGGGTACGGGAGCGTCAGCACGACCTCGAACCCCGCAGGATCGCGTGGGCCGATTTCGATTTCGCCACCGTACATTCGTGCTCGCTCGCGCATGCCGACGAGGCCGTGTCCAGCGGGGTTGTCCTCGGCAGCAGAGCCGCCGGAGTCCGACACTCGCAGCCGCAACGCCTCGAGAAGGTACTCGACTTCCAGCTCGGCCACAGAGTCCGGCGCGTGCTTCAGAACGTTCGTAAGCGCTTCCTGCGCCACCCGGTACGCGCACAGCTGCGGCCCAGGCGGAAGCGTGCGCGGCGTTCCCGTAACGCGCAGCTGCACCGAAAGGCCGGCTTCGGCTACACGGCTGACCAGCGCGGGAAGATCGGCCAACCCGGGTTGCGGACGGTACGGCTCCTGGTTCGGCGGCCGCAGCACGCTGAGCAGGCGGCGGAGTTCGTCGAGTGCCTCGGTGGTGGTGCCGGTGATCGTGTCGAGCGCGCCGCGGGCGGTGTCCGGCGCGGATTCGAAGACGTACCTCGCCAGGTTCGCCTGCACCGAAATCACCGAAAGGTGGTGCGACACCACATCGTGCAGCTCCCGAGCGATCTGCAGCCGCTCCTCGACCACCGCCAGCTCCGCGCGGTCGGCCCGCTCCGCGGTCGCGTTCAGGGCGAGCCCGCGCAGGTACACCGAATGTCCGATCAGGATGGTCGCGGACCCCTGGATCACCGCGATGACCGTGTCTCCCACGGGATTCGCGGCGTCGCCGACGAGCAGGGTCACCTCGAAAACGGCCAGCCCGAACAGCGACGGCGGCCACGCGTGGCGCACCGGATAATGCGCCCACACGGTGTACGCGGCGATCAGCACGTCCGGCCGCCCGAGCGTGGCGCGGAATCCGGCCAGCGCGAACGCGCCGACCAGCACCGTCACCACCACCAGCACGATGATCGGGTACCGGCGGCGGACGACCAGCGGGACCGCACCGGCGACCGCGAGCAGCAGGCCGGAAATCCCCGGCCGGTCGCCGAGATCGCCGTGGTGGACGGCCGCACCGGCGAACAGGAAGGTCGCGACGGCGAGGGCCAGCAGCGAATCCACCAGGAGCGGCCGCGCCCGCAAGATCCGCATCACCGCCTGAAGCTACCTCCCTGACCGGCGGTTTCCCAACGACCTACCGCGGCTGCGGCAGGTCGTCTACCGCCAGGGTTTACCCCCGGATGCGGCCGAAGGTGGATCCATCCGGGGGATCGAACCGTTAGCGTCACCCGCGAATGGTCACCCATTCCTGCTGTTCGGTGGGGAGTTTCGGGCCGGGGAGGATCCCGGCTCCCCGCCGGGCACGCACTTCAGCCCAGATACGCGTCCAGGGTCACCGCGAGCGCCGATTCCGGCGAAGGCGCGAAGCTCGCGCCAGCCAGCCCGCCCCACAGCCACAGTTGCGCGAGGCCATGCAGTGCGGCCCACAGCGACGCCGCAACGAGCCGAGGGTCTGTACCCGGTCGCAGTCGATCATTAGCCCGGTCTAGCCGCACGAGCTCCGCGAAGGTGTCGAAAACTGCACTGCTGGCGGCGACAAGCCCTGGTTCGTCAGGGTCGATCAGGTCGCGACGGAACATCAGCTCGAACATCGCCGGGTTCTTCATCGCGAAGTCGACGTACGCGTGACAGGCGGCCGTTACGCGCTCGCGCGGCGTGCCGTCAGGTAACTGTGCACCGCGCTCAAGCAGCTGTGTGAAGCCGAGAGTGGCGACGGCAGACAGTAGCTCCGCGCGACCCGAGAAGTGCCGTAGCGGAGCACCGTGCGACACCCCAGCCGCCTTCGCGATCCCGCGCAGCGTCACGGCTTCTACGCCGGACCCGGTGAGCAGGTCCGCGGCCGTACTGATCAACCGTTGGCGCGCGCTCATGCCTGAGCTTCGGAGAAGGCCACGGGCAGCAGTTCGGGGCGCTTCGGCAGGAAGCCGTCGCCCGGCGAGCGGCCGATGAGCCGGTTGCGCACCCGCGTGATCCCGACCGGCAGCACCTCCTGCCACAGCCAGCGCAGGTCGGCCATCGGCCCGGGGCGCGCGGGGCTGCCGGGCAGCGGCTGCAGCCAGCTGCCGTCGTGCGCGACGCCCAGCCTGTCCAGCAGATGTCCGGCCACGCGCAGATGTCCGGCCTGTGACAGGTGCAGCCGATCCGGCCCGAAGTACCGCGAATCGTGTGCGGCGTGGTCCGGCCACAGGTCCACGAGCTTCGCGCCATAGCTGACCGAGGCCTCACGGATCGCGTCGTTGAGCGCCGTGATCCGCGGCCGCATGCGTCCGCCGAGCGGCATGCGGTGTGCGATGTCGCTCAAGGTGAACGTGACGACGGCCGGCGCGATCTGGGTGCACTGCTTGATCGCGGCGTCCACCCGACGCGCCACCGTGCGAGCGTCCCAGCCGCGGCTCATCACGTCGTTGCCACCGCCGAACAGCGCGATCAGGTCGGGTTCGTGCCGCGTTGCCGCAGGTAGCTGCTCCGCGGTGATCTGGTCCAGCCGCCGCCCGCGAACGGCGAGGTTGGCGTACCGGAACCCAGGCTCGTCACGCGCGAGCCGCCCGGCGACGTAGTCCGCCCAGCCGCGGTACCGGCTGTGGTCGGGGTACGGATCGTCCAGCCCCTCGGCGCAGCTGTCGCCGACGGCGACGAACGTGTGGAAACCCATTCCGCTCTCCGTAACCCCTGGTTCATCTTGTAGACACTGTCTATCAAAGTCAGGTAGACGCTGTCTACCTGGGAGGATCACGGGCATGAAGATCTTGGTGGTGGGCGGCAGTGGCCTGCTGGGTCAGCACGTACGGGATGAGCTGCGGAAACGCGGGCACGAAGCGACCACAGTCGCGCGTACGGCACGTGAGGGAGTCGACAGAGCTCTCGACGTATCGACGGCATCAAGCCTCCATACAGTGCTCGAAGGGCACGACGGCGTCGTCTTCGCGGGCGGGATGGACGACCGTGCGGTAGGACGTGGACCTGTCGAGCCTCGGCTGTACGCGGGCAACGTCGCGCCTGTCGCCGCGTTGTTGCGCGCGGCGCGCGAAGCAGGCTGTACGCGCGCCGCGGTGCTCGGGTCGTACTACACGCACTTCGATCGCGTACACCCTGAGTGGGGGTTGGCTGCGAAGCATCCGTACGTGCGTAGCCGTCACGAGCAAGCACGCGTCGCGCGCGAGATGGGCCTGCCGGTGGCCGTGATCGAGGTACCGTTCGTCTTCGGTGTCGCGGATGGCCGGGTACCGCAGTGGTCGGTGCCGATCGTGAAGTGGGTGCGCTCCGCCGCGCCGCTCTTCGCGCCTGTCGGCGGCACTGCGGCGACGAGTGCCCACGGCGTCGGCGTCGCGACCGTAGACGCGCTGGAGCAAGCATCGGGTGCGGACCTGCCGGTAGCCGAGGAAAACCTGTCGTGGCACGACCTGCTCGCGCGAATGGCAACAGCGGCCGGACACTCGCGTCCGATCCGAGCCATCCCCGCCGGTCCGGTCCGTGCGGCGTTCAAGATCGGCGGATTTCTCAACGGGATCACCGGAAAACAGCCCGGCCTGACCGTGCAACACCTCGACGACCTGTTACTGCGAGAGCTGTACGTGGATCCGATGAATCCGGCTCCGCTCGACAAAGCAATCCGGGAAACGACGGGAAGCTAACCCAGCCGCGCGCGATGAGTCCGTACCGCGGCCAGTCGCGGGTCGGTCGGGGAAAGCGCGGCGCACAACGCGTCCAGGATCGCCAGATCGTCGGCGCCGCAAGAGGTTTCCCAGAACGACCACAGCGTGTCCGGGTCACCGCTGTTCAGTGCGAGCTGGCGGACTTGCGCGCTGATCGACTCGCGTTCGTCGAGAATTGCCGGAGCTTCCGACTCCGCAAGCAGCGGACCACGGAACGAACGAACAGCCGCAGCCGCATCACCAACGCGCAGAGCGTCTTTCGCGCGCAGGAAGTCTGCGTCCACAGTGGCCGCGAGCCGGTACGGGCGCGTCTGCAACACGCCGGTACGCAGCTGCGTGCGCAACCGGTGGATTTCCGCACGTACGGTGACCGGGTTGCCGCTCTCGCCATACAGCTGCAACGCCAGCTTCTCCGCCGACAGACCCCGCGGCTGCAACGCCAGCAGGGTCAACAACTCCGCGTGCCGCAAGGTGAACGGGACGTCTCGACCGTCCACAATGGTCGACCCGGGACCGTCGGTGAGGTACTCGAGCGACAGCTTCCGGCGCGGCGCAGAGCCGGACGTCGCGAGCCGCAGCAGGTAGCCCTCGTCGAGCGGGTCGACGGTCGCGACCCGGCCGTCCGGCAGGGTGACCGTGCCACCGCCCCGCCGTACCTCCACAGTGGACGGAAGGGTGCACGCCTCCGCGGCCAGCACCCGGCCACCCGCCGAAAGCAGCGCGCCGGGACGGCCGCGCAACGACGCCAGATGCGGCATGTTCGCCCGCCGCATCTTCTCGTCGCGGACCGCCAGCTGCGCGCGTAACCGACCTTCCGCGAGCTGCGCCGTGGCCGTGACCAGCGACAACATTGCCGGATGCACTGTCCGAAGTGGACCGCTGACGTCGATCGACCCGAGTAGCGCGCCGGTGTCCGGATCGCGCACGGGCGCCGCTGCGCACGTCCACGTGTGGTAGCGGCGGACGAGGTGCTCGGCGGAGTAGATCTGCACCGGCTTCCCGGTGGCGAGCGTCGTGCCCATGGCGTTCGTCCCGATCGTTTCCTCACTCCACCGGGTGCCCTCGGTGAGCGCGACGCGGTCCGCGCGCAGCAGCACGTCAGTGGCGCCCTCGCGCCACAGGATCAGCCCGTCCGCGTCGGTCACGATCATCATGTGCTCGGCGTCGTCGGCAATGCTCACCAGCATCTCGCGCAGCACCGGCAACACCGGCGCCAGCGGATGTTCCAGGCGCAGCGCGGTGAGCTCGTCCGGTTCGAAGATCAGCGGCGCCTCCCCGGCGTCGGGATCCACTTGCGCGGCCAGCGACCGTTCCCACGATGCGGACACCACCGAACGCGGCGAACGCGGCGCCGGAACCCCGGACAGCACCGCCTCGCGGACGTGCCGGAGCAGCCGCGCGTACGACTCCGGATCGCGCAGCAAATCGGGTTCGGGCAGCTCTGCCACGTGGATCAGAGTAGAGACCCAGGTCACGTGCCTGCAACGTCCGTGCAACGTTGCCCGCCTTACGGTCGCTGCCGACCGTCACCGGACCAGCAACGAGGCAGGGCAAGATGGCCGTTTACGCCGCACCGAACACCGACGGCGCAGTCGTCGACTACGCGACCCGCTACGACCACTACATCGGCGGTGAGTACGTCGCGCCGGCGGGCGGGCAGTACTTCGAAAACCCGACGCCGGTGACCGGCAAGACCTTCACCGAGATCGCCCGCGGCACGGCGGCCGACGTCGAGAAGGCGCTCGACGCGGCCGAGGGAGCCGCGCCGGCGTGGGGCCGCACCTCGATCGAGGAACGCGCGAACATCCTGCTCCGGATCGCGGACCGGATGGAGCAGAACCTCGAGAAGATCGCGGTCGCCGAGGCCTGGGAGAACGGCAAGCCGGTCCGTGAGACCCTCGCCGCCGACATCCCGCTCGCGATCGACCACTTCCGCTACTTCGCCGGTGCCCTGCGCGCCCAGGAGGGCGGGATCTCGCAGATCGACGAGAACACCATCGCGTACCACTTCCACGAGCCGCTCGGCGTCGTCGGGCAGATCATCCCGTGGAACTTCCCGCTGCTGATGGCGGTGTGGAAGCTCGCCCCGGCGCTGGCCGCGGGCAACGCGATCGTGCTCAAGCCCGCCGAGCAGACCCCGGCGTCGATCCACCTGCTGCTGTCGATCATCGGTGACCTCATCCCGCCGGGCGTGCTCAACGTCGTCAACGGGTTCGGCGTGGAGGCGGGCAAACCGCTCGCGTCGAGCAACCGCGTGCGCAAGGTCGCCTTCACCGGCGAGACCACCACCGGACGGCTGATCCTGCAGTACGCCAGCGAGAACATCATCCCGGTCACCGTCGAGCTGGGCGGCAAGAGCCCGAACATCTTCTTCGACGACGTCGCCGCGGCCAACGACGCGTTCTACGACAAGGCGCAGGAAGGCTTTGCCCTCTTCGCGCTGAACCAGGGCGAGGTCTGCACGTGCCCGTCGCGCGCGCTGATCCAGTCCGGCATCTACGACCGGTTCCTCGGCGACGCGGTCGAGCGCGTCAAGAAGATCAAGCAGGGCAACCCGCTCGACACCGACACGATGATCGGCGCGCAGGCCTCGAACGACCAGCTCGAGAAAATCCTGTCCTACATCGACATCGGCAAGCAGGAAGGCGCCAAGGTGCTCACCGGCGGCGCGCAGGCCGACCTCGGCGGCGACCTGTCCGGCGGCTACTACGTGCAGCCGACGGTGTTCGAGGGCGACAACAAGATGCGCATCTTCCAGGAGGAGATCTTCGGCCCGGTGGTGTCCGTGGCGAAGTTCGACGACTACGCCGACGCGCTCAAGATCGCCAACGACACGCTGTACGGCCTCGGCGCCGGTGTCTGGTCGCGCGACGGCAACACCGCCTACCGCGCGGGCCGCGACATCCAGGCCGGCCGCGTGTGGGTGAACAACTACCACGCCTACCCGGCGCACGCGGCCTTCGGCGGCTACAAGGCGTCCGGCATCGGGCGCGAGAACCACAAGATGATGCTGGACCACTACCAGCAGACGAAGAACCTCCTGGTCTCCTACTCCGACCAGGCGCTGGGCTTCTTCTGATGGGCGAGCGGGTCGACCTGACGCCGGCCGCCGCGGATCTGCTGCGGCGGCTGGTGCCTGCCCACGGTCCGGTGATGTTCCACCAGTCCGGCGGATGCTGTGACGGCAGTGCCCCGATGTGTTACCCGGCAGGCGAATTCCGCGTCGGCGAGCACGACGTGCACCTGGGTAACCTGGCGGTGGACGGGATCGACCCGGTGCCGGTGTGGATGTCCGGGCCGCAGTTCGAGTACTGGAAGCACACGCACCTCACCATCGACGTGGTACCCGGCCGGGGCAGCGGGTTCTCGCTGGAAGCCCCGGAAGGGGTGCGGTTCCTCGTCCGTTCCCGGCTGTTCAGCGACGAGGAGTCGGCTGCGCTCAACGGGTGAACCGGGTGCCCCGCGGACTCCGCGGGGCACCCGGGAACAGTGCTAGTTTCGGCTTCATGCTGTCACTGAACGACGTGTACGTGGGGGAGCCGGACGTGCTGGGCTACCGGCGCGACGAGCCGGTGCTGAGCGGGATCCGGAAGGCGCGGGTCGAGGTGCCTGAGCTGGCGTTGTCCGAGCTGAACCTGGCGGGTGACCGGCAGGCGGACCTGACCGTGCACGGCGGGGTCGACAAAGCGGTCTATGCGTATCCGGCCGAGCATTACCGGGCGTGGGTGGCGGACGGTTTTGCCGTGGCGCCAGGCGGTGTCGGGGAGAACCTGTCGGTGACGGGCATCACTGAGGACGACGTGCGCATCGGTGACGTGTGGTCGTGGGGGGACGCGCTGGTGCAGGTCTCACAGCCGCGCAACCCGTGTTACAAGCTGGCGATGCGGACCGAACGCAAGGACATCGTGCCCGCGATGATCGACAGTGGCCGCTGTGGCTGGTACCTGCGGGTGCTGCGCCCTGCGACGGTCCCGACGCGCGCGCCGCTCGAGATCGTGGAGCGCGCGACCGGGCCGACGGTCACCAAAACGTTCCTGATGTCCTATGTGAACTACGCGCGGCTGCCCGCGGACCGGGTCGAGAGTACCCTTGAACTCGCGACCTGGATCCTGGAAACGCCTGCGCTGTCCGCGGATTACCGGTCGGGCATCCGGTCCACTGTGGACCGTTGGCGGACGCGCCGCGCCGGCTAACCCCGCCAGTCCACCTGTGGCGACCGGTAGAAGTCGATTCCCTGCACCACCCAGCGCGGTGCCTGCTTGGCCAGCCGTTCCCGGTACCCGTCCCAGTTGCGCGCTTCTTGTGGGGACCAGCCGATTTCCGCGATTCCCGGCAGCCGCGGGAAGGCCATGTACTCGATATTGTCGTTGGTCCGGATCGTCTCCGTCCACAGTGGAGCTTCGACCCCGGCGACGGACTGTTCGCCGACTCCGGGTACGAAGGTCGCCGGATCCCAGTCGTATGCGTCACGGACCTCGACCAGGCCGGCCCAGGACTGTCCGAGCGGGGTTTCGGCGGTGTACTTCATGTCGAGGTACGCGCGGTTCGCCGGGGACATGATGAACTTGTTCCCGCGCGCGGCCGCGGCAGCCACGTCCGCGTTCGGGCCGCCCTGGTCCCAGTACTGCGGCACCGCCGAGGTGGGCAACGGCGTCTTCGCGATCTCGTGCCAGCCGGTGATCAGCTTTCCGTACTTGGCGACCAGCGGACTCACTTTTTCGTAGAAGGCACGGTAATCCTCGGCGGAAGTCGAATGCGCTTCGTCCCCGCCGATGCCGATGTACTTGCCCGGCGTGATCGCGGCGAGCTCGCGGATCACGTCCTCCACGAACCGGTACGTGATGGGCGAACCAATGCAGAGCGAGCTGTAGCCGACCTCGATGTCCGTGCGCGGCGGGACCGCGACGCCGTCACAGTTGAGTTCCGCGTACGTCGCCTGCGCGGCGTTCGTGTGCCCGGGCATGTCGATCTCCGGGACGACCGTGATGTGCCGGCTTGCCGCGTACGCAACGATTTCCTGGTACTCGGCCTGGGTGTAGTAGCCGCCCGGGTCGCCGTACGCCGCGGTTTTGCCGCCCTCGGTCGCCAGCCGCGGCCAGCTCTTGATCTCGATGCGCCAGCCCTGGTCATCGCTCAGGTGCAGGTGTAGGGTGTTGATCTTGTACTGCACTATTTGATCGATGTACGTCTTCACTTGCGCCGGCGTGAAGAAATGCCGTGCCACGTCCAGCATCGCGCCACGGTGGCCGAAACGCGGGTAGTCGAGCACCGAGCCACCGGCGATCGTCCACGTCCGGTGCTGCACGGTTTTCGCGTCGATGGCCGACGGCAGCAGCTGCCGCAGCGACTGCACGCCCTCGAACAGTCCCGCGGAAGTGTTGGCGCGCAAGCGAACGCCGGACTTCGTCACGTCCAGCTGGTACCCCTCGCTGCCCACGCGCGGGTCAGCGTGCCCGAGATCGAGTGAGATCGTCGACCGCCCCGGGTTCACCGGGACCACCGGCAGCGGATACCCGGTGGCGGGCCGCAACAGCCCCCGCAGGTAGGTGGCGACGTCCCCCGCCCCGCGCCCGGCATGGATCACGGTGAACGGGGTCAGCCGGAAACTGGCGGCAGGGTCGGCGATCGCCTGCACGGGCGCCGGTACGAGGTCGGTGACCTGCCGTTCGCTCGGCGCCGGCCCGGCCGCAGCCGACCCGGGCGCTGCCATCGCGGCAAGCCCGAGCACAGTCGCGCCCAGCACGGCCCTGGACAGGGTCTTCCTCACGGCACACCTCCGGTCGGGGAGCAGGCGGACCCTTAGAGGTATAGACCACCTCTCGTGGCTGGACAACGCCCGAACGGCTGGCCGCGCCTGCCGTGTCCCGCTCACCGGGTCTCGCCGAACAGCACCCCAATGCCACATTGGTTGCATCTGACGCACCGAATGCCACATTGGGTGCGTCAGATGCACCCAATGCCACATTGGGGTTGCGTGGGGGCGGGAAGTCAGGGCCGCAAGATGGTCCGCAACGCATCAAGTACCCCGGGGTCCTCGATGGTCGACGGCACCGGTTCGTCGCGCCCGTCCGCGATACCGCGCATGGTCTTGCGCAGGATCTTGCCCGAGCGGGTCTTCGGCAGCGCCGCGACCACCGACACGTCACGGAACGCCGCCACCGGCCCGATGTCGCGGCGGACCAGCGCCACCAGCTCGGCCCGCAACTCCTCCTCCGGCATTTCGACCCCCGCCTTCAGCACTACGAACCCCCGCGGCACCTGTCCCTTCAGCTGGTCGGCCACGCCGATCACCGCACACTCCGCGACTGCCGGATGCGAGGCCAGCACCGCCTCCATCGAGCCGGTCGACAGCCGGTGCCCGGCCACGTTGATCACGTCGTCGGTGCGGCCCATCACGAACAGATACCCGTCCTCGTCGAGGTAGCCCGAGTCGCCGGTGAGGTAGTACCCGGGATAGCGCGCGAGGTACGCCGAACGGTAGCGCTCGTCGTCGCCCCAGAGCGTCGGCAGCGAACCCGGCGGCAGCGGCAGTTTCAGGGCAATCGCGCCCTCGCGCCCGGCCGGCAGCTGGTCGCCCGCCTGGTCGAGAATGCGGACGTCCCATCCGGGTACCGGTTTCGTCGCCGACCCGGGTTTCACCGGCATCGGCTCGAGACCGCGCGGGTTCGCGGCAATCGGCCAGCCGGTTTCGGTCTGCCACCAATGGTCGACCACTGGCGTGCCCAGGAGGTCGTGTGCCCAGTGGTAGGTCTCCGGGTCGAGCCGCTCGCCCGCGAGGAAGAGCGTGCGGAACTTCGCCAAGTCGTACTTCCTCAGCTCGCCCGCGTTGGGATCGACCTTCTTCACCGCGCGCAACGCCGTCGGCGCCGTGAAAAGCGCCTGTACGCCATGTTCGGCAATGACCCGCCAGAACGCGCCCGCATCAGGGGTTCCAACCGGCTTCCCCTCGTAGAGCACCGTCGTGGCTCCGACCAGCAGCGGCGCGTACACGATGTACGAGTGCCCGACGACCCACCCGACGTCAGAGGCCGTCCACCACACGTCGCCCGCGTGGATGTCGTACAGCGCGCCCATCGACCACGCCAGCGCGACCGCGTGCCCGCCCGCGTCGCGGACCACGCCCTTCGGCCGCCCGGTGGTACCCGAGGTGTAGAGGATGTACAGCGGATCGGTCGCCTTCACCGGCACCGGCTCGACCGGGTCGGCGTCCAGCTCAGCCCAGTCGAGGTCCGTGCCCGACAGCTCCGCGCGCGCCTGCTCGCGCTGGAACACCACCACGTGCGAGGGCTGGTGCGCGGTAGTCGCGAGGGCGGCGTCGATGATCGGCTTGTACTCGACGATCCGGGTCGGCTCGATCCCGCACGACGCGGCGAGGATCAGCTTCGGCTTCGCGTCCTCGATCCGCGCCGCCAGTTCCTTGGGCGCGAACCCGCCGAACACCACCGAATGCACCGCACCGATCCGCGCGCAGGCGAGCATCGCGATCACGGCCTCGGGGATCATCGGCAGGTACAGGATCACGCGGTCGCCGCGGGTCACGCCGAGTGAGACGAGCGCACCGGCGAACGTCGCGACCTCGTCGCGCAGCTCGGCGTAGGTGTAGCGGCGCTTGCGCCCGGTGACCGGCGAGTCCCAGATCAGCGCGTCCTGCCCGCCGCGGCCGCCGTCGGCGTGCCGGTCGAGCGCGTTGTACGCGGTGTTGAGCTCGCCGTCGGGGTACCAGCGGTAGAACGGCTCGCGGGACGAGTCGAGCGCGCGCGTGGGTGGTTTCGTCCAGTCGATCGCGCGGGCGGCTTCGAGCCAGAAGCCCTCGGGGTCGGCCAGGCTGCGCCGGTAGGTCTCGTCGTATGCGCCCACGATGTCTCCTCACGACGGCGGCGGCCGGATCTTTCCTCATGATGGCCCGGCAGGCGGTGTCATGCAGGTCTCGGTCCGGCCCGACCCGGCAACCCCGGGGAACGGGCGCGCGTCCTAAGCTGGACCGTGGGGGTCGGCCGCGCAGCGGCACGACACAGGCACCGACAGTGAGGGGAACCAGGCGGTGAGCGGACTCGCGAGCGCGCTGCTTTCGCTCGCACACACCTTGTTCGGACCCGGCTTCTGCCCGGGTGACTGGGTGTGGGCGACGACCACAGCGGGTGCGCTCGTAGCGCTCTTCCCCGCGGCCGGTGCCCTGGTCGTGGCGCTGGTCCGGAAGGGGACCGGCAACCGGTACGACGCCACCACGCTCACCGTGTTCGGCCTGATCGGCGTGGTCAGCGTGCTGGTGCTGCCGTGGCTCATGGCCACCGGCATCTCGGGGACGTTCCGCGCCGTCAACTCGGGCGTCGCCAGCGGGCTGTCGGCCTCCGAAGCGGCCACGCTCAGCACCAACTACTGCTCGTTCGTCGGCGTGCAGAAGGCGTACCTCGGCGGCGGGTCCAACGTCTTCGAGACGCTCTTCTACCCGCGTGGCATCAAGCTCTCGTACGCCCTGTACGTGCTCGCGTTCACCGTGCTCCCGGCCGGTTCGCTGCTGTTCGTGATGCTGCAGGCGCGCACCGCCTTCCGCCGCGGGCCGAAGTGGCCGTCGCGGTTCTTCTGGATCCCGTTCGTGGTGATGGCGCTGGCGACGGCGGGTATGTCAGCCAACACCGCCGTGCACTTCTGGCTCGGGTTCCTGCCGTTCAGCATCCTGGGGCTGATCCCGGTCGCCCTGGTCGGACCGCCGCCGTGGTCGGTGATCAACCGGCCGGAACCGCGCCGCGACGAGCCACCCGCTCAGCCTCCGCCGCGCCGGGAGCCGCCCCCGCCCGCTCCGGTGAACAAGCCGTACCCGGCCACGGCGCTGGCGCCGGAACCCCCGGCCGCCGGGTTGCTGGCCGCCGCGCCCGGCATGATCCCGCCGCCTCCGGGGTCGCGCGGGGCAGGCGGAAGCCGGTACCGGCGCGTACGCCAGCTCGGCCATGGCGGGTTCGGCACGGTCTGGGAAGCGGTCGACACGCAGCTCAACCGCACCGTCGCGCTGAAGATCGCGCACGCCCCCGACCGCGACACCGAAGAGCGCATGCAACGCGAGGCCCGGGCGCTGGCCGCGGTCAACCATCCCAACTGCGTGCGCGTGTACGACCTGGCCGAGGAGCCGGACGGGCTCGCGCTCGTGATGGAGTACCTGCAGGGCCGCCCGCTCGCCGAGGTCGTCGACGGCCAGGGCCCGATCGACGACGTCGCCGCCGGCCGGCTGTGGTCCACGATGGCAGGCGCGCTGGTCGCGGCCCACGAAAAGGGCGTGCTGCACCGCGACGTGAAACCGTCGAACGTGATCCTCGACCCGGCCGGTCTCGCGCACTTGATCGACTTCGGCATCGCCCGCAGCCAGGGCGACGCCAAGATGACGGCGACCGGAATGATGATCGGCACCCCCGATTTCGTCGCCCCGGAACAGGCAATGGGCGCTCCGGCGAGCCCGGCATCGGACGCGTGGCAACTGGCCGCGACGGTGAGTTATGCGCTGTCCGGACAGCCCCCGCGCGGCACCCGCGAGACACCGATGGCCGCGCTGATGGCCGCGGCGCGCGCGGAACCGGTCACGCATTTGCCCCGGCGGTCGGCGCATGCCCGGATCTTGGCGGCTTCACTGGACCCCGAACCCCGCCGTCGTCCGACGCTGAATTCGGTGCGCCGCGAGGTGGATGGTTGGTTGAGCCGGTCCGGAAAGTCCCTGGACGGCCCGGTTACCCAGATTGTCCCCCGCAGTCAACCCCGCTGACCGGTCGGGAAGTCCGTGAAGGGAACCATCAGGGAATCTGCTGGCCTGAAGGTTCCCTTCACGGACTTCTCGCTTCAGAAGTCGGCAGCCTCGCTGACCGCTTTCACGCCGGAGAACTCCACCCGCTCCTTGGGCTGATGCTGCACCTGCACCTTCTCGAACCCGGCGGCGCTCAGCCTCCCCGGCAGCGTCACCGCGTCCAGGACGTTCATCGTGTCGCCCAGATGCAGCAGCCGGAACCGGAAGCTGAGCTGGCTGTCCACCCCGCAGTAAATCCCGCCCGGCCGCAGCACCCGCGCTGCCTCCGCGAAGATCCGGTCCTGCAGGGCGACGGTTGGCACGTGGTGCAGCATCGTGAAGCACACGACCGCGGAAAACCGCCCCGAATCGAACGGCATGTCCGCGCCGCTGCCCTCGACGATGTCCGCGCGGTCGCCGTACTTCTCCTGCAGCAGCCGCGTCGACGCCGGGTCGATCTCGAGCGCGGTCAGCCGCGGGACGACGTCCAGCAGCACCCGCGTCGTGGCGCCGAAACCGGGGCCGATCTCGAGGACGTCGTCGCCGAGGTCGAACCGGGCGAGCCACCCCGGCAGCACCTCGGCCACCGACGCGGCCCACTTCGCCGAGCTGCAGAGCTTGCGGTGCATCAGGTTCATCGGCATGCCTTCGACGCTAAGGCCGCGGCGCACTGACCGAAAGACGATAGACTGTCACCCCATGTCGCAATACGGTCAATCCGGCGCGATGTTTCTCGGTGACCTGCCGCTCCCCGCCGGGGCCTGGTTCCCGTGGCACGACCATCCCGCGCACCAGCTCGTCTGGGCCGCGCGCGGGGTCGCCGCGGTGATGGTCGGCGACGCGCAATGGGTCCTCCCGTCCACACGGGCGCTGTGGCTTCCCGCCGGAATCCGGCACCGCACCGGCGCGGTCGGCCACGTCGAGCTGCGCGGGATCTACGCCGACCCCGGCCAATGCCCGGTGCACTGGCCGCGGCCGCAGATCGTGGTGGTCCGGCCGCTGCTGCGGGAATTGCTGGAGTACCTGGCGGCAGATGGCCCCGGCCACGAAGCCCGCCGCCGCGCCGAGGCCGTCGCGTTCGACCTGCTCGAACCGCTGGACGTCGTACCCATCGTGGTGCCCGTTCCGGCCGACCCGCGGGCGAAGGACGTCGCGGACGCAGTGCTCGCCGACCCGGCCGATCCGCGCGGCCTCGCCGAACTGGGCCGCGTCGTCGGCGCGAGCGAGCGGACGCTGGCCCGCGCATTCACCCGTGACTGCCGCATGACGTTCGGTACCTGGCGCACCCAGGTCCGCCTCCGCGCGGCACTTCCCCTGCTCGCTCAAGGATTGCCGATGACGACCGTGGCACGCCGGGTCGGGTACACGACGGCCAGCGCGTTCGTCGCCGCCTTCCGCCGCGCGGTCGGGGTGCCGCCGGGGGCCTACTTCAGCGCCACGAACTTCAGCGCCACGACGGCAGCCACATCTCGGCCTGCCAATGCCCGTTCGTGATCGGGATTCCGTTGAGAATCGGCCACAGCCAAGCGAAATTCGCGACCACGAGCCCGGTGTACAACGCCACGACGAGCAGACCGGTACCCCGGCGTTCGAACCCGCGTTTGGCGCTGCCGAGGATCTGACCCAGCGCCAGCACGAGCCCGAGGATCAGGAACGGGGCCATCGGCGTGGCGTAGAAGAAGTACATCTGCCGGTCGATGTTGGTGAACCAGGGCAGGTAACCGGCGAAGTACCCGGTGAGCACGGCCGCGTAGCGCCAGTCCGCGCGGAAGAACCAGCGCCACAGGCCCCAGCCCAGCATCGGCGCGGCGAGCCACCACATCGCGGGCGTGCCGATCAGCATCGTCGCGCCGAGGCAGCGCGATTCGCCGCAGCCGGTGACGTCGCCGTCGTAGTAGTAGAGCATCGGCCGCAGGCCCATCGGCCACGTCCACGGCTTCGACTCCCACGGATGCGGATTGTTCTTGGGCGTCAGCAGGGTTTCGTGGAAATGCAGCACGTTCGCCGTGTAGTTGCCGAGCGAGCGCAGCGCGGGCGGGATCCAGCCGAGCAGGCCGGGGTCGACGTTCTTGGCCTCGGTGTAGTGCCGGTCGGTGGCGGTTTCGCTGGCGAACCACGCCCAGTACGACGCGAAGTACATCAGCACCGGCACCGCCACGATCGCCCACAGCGCCGGTGCGACGTCCCGCCGGATGGTGCCGACCCAGGGCCGCTGGACGCCTGCCGCGCGCCGGGCTGCGACGTCGAAGAACACCGTGAGCAGGCCGAATGCCGCGATGTAGTAGAGCGCCGACCACTTCACGCCGAAGGTCAGGCCGATCATCAGCCCGGCCCCGAACCGCCACCAGCGGAAGCCGAGCTTCGGACCCCACGGCGATTCGTTGACCCAGCCCTCGCGGACCGCCACGGCCAGCCGTTGCCGCACCTGGTCGCGGTCGCAGAGCACGCACGCGAACGCGGCGAGCACGAAGGTGGCGATGAAGATGTCGAGCATCCCCATGCGCGACTGCAGGTGCAGTACGCCGTCGCAGATCACCAGCACGCCCGCGATGCCGCCGAGCAGCGTCGAACGGGTGAGCCGGCGCGCGATGCGGATGGTGAGCAGGATCAGCAGCGTGCCCGCCAGCGCCGGCATGATCCGCCAGCCCCAGCCGTTGTAGCCGAACAGCCATTCGCCGACCGCGATGAAGTCCTTGGCCAGCGGCGGGTGCACGACGAGCTCGTACCCGGCGTTGTCCTCGTACCCGCCGTTGCGCAGCATCTGCGCGGCCTGCGGAACGTAGTGCTTTTCGTCGAAGACGGGGCTGGCGTGGTCGGTCGGATGGCCGAGGTTCTGGATGCGGACGACAGCGCCGATCAGGGTCAGCACGATCGTCACGACCCAGCCGCGCAGCCGGTCGGCGGGCATGCCGCGGCCGAGCAGGGTCGCCTCGCGGTCGGTCGGGGGACGGCGCGCGCCGACCGGGTCCGGCCGCACGCTCTCGTCGTCGGCACGGGTCAGCAGCGCGGTCACGGGGCCCGATACTACGACCCTGAGCGGGTCGGGCGTGGACAGGCGGCCTGGTTACGCTGGGTGCCATGACTGCTTCGCCCGGACGGCTCGTGCTCGCCGCCACCCCGCTGGGCGATCCCGGCGACGCCTCCGCCCGCCTGATCGACGCGCTGGGCTCGGCGGACGTCATCGCCGCCGAGGACACCCGCCGCCTGCGCACCTTGACGTCCGCGCTCGGCGTGTCGCCGTCGGGACGGGTGGTGAGCTTCTACGAGGACGTCGAAACCGCGCGGCTCCCGAAGCTGCTGGAAGCCCTGCGCGGCGGCGAGACGGTCCTGGTGGTCACCGACGCCGGGATGCCGAGCGTCTCGGACCCCGGTTTCCGGCTGGTTGCCGCATGCGTTGCGGAGGATTTGCCGGTCACCTGCCTGCCAGGCCCATCGGCCGTGACGACGGCGCTCGCCTTGTCCGGTTTGCCGTGCGACCGGTTCTGCTTCGAGGGTTTCGCGCCCCGCAAGCCGGGGGAACGGGCGAAATGGCTGAGGGAACTGGTCGGCGAGCGTCGGACAGTCGTGTTCTTCGAATCGCCGCATCGGGTGGCATCGCTGCTGTCGGACGCGGTGTCGGTACTGGGCGCGACTCGCCGGGCGGCGGTGTGCCGGGAGCTGACCAAGACGTACGAAGAGGTCAAACGGGGCACCTTGGCGGACCTGGCTTCTTGGGCTGCGGACGGTGTGCGCGGGGAGATCACGGTGGTGCTGGAAGGCGCTCCCGCACGGCAGGCGTCGGTGGCGGATCTGGTCCCGGAGGTCGCCGAGCGAGTCGCTTCGGGGGAACGGCTGAAGACGGTAGCGGCCGAGGTCGCGGGCGCGACGGGAGTGTCTACAAAGGAGCTTTATGCGGCGGTACTCGCGGCCCGGAAGTGATGAGGTTGTGCGTGCGGCTCGGGAGTGATGCGGCTGTGCTCGCACCTCGGAGGTGCTGCGGCTGTGCTCGCGGCTCAGAGGTGACCTGGCGGCTGTGCGTGCGGCTCGGGAGTGGCCCCGCGGTTTGTGCTTCCGGACCGGAAATGCTCTGGCGGTTTGGCTTGGAAATGACCCGGCGGTTGTGCAGCCGACCAACCCCTGTCTGCGCCGATCGGCGCGGTGGCGGGCGCACCGTCCGCGGCTTCCGGACCGGAAGCGGCGCGGTTGTGCGGGCGGCTCGGAAGTGATGCGGCTGTGCTCGCGGCTGTGCGTGCAGCTCGGGAGTGACCCGGCGGCGGTTTGGTGGCCGCCGCCGGGTGGTTGCGTCAGCCTTGCCGGGCGTTGATCGCGGCCTGTAGCTGCAGCCAGGTCGGGTCGTGCGGGCTTGCTTCGGTGGTTGCGGCCAGATCGTCCGGGTCCCAGGTGCGGACGCCGTCGGTCAGCACGAGGTGGGTCTCGTCGGGGACTTCTGTTGTCCTGGCAAGGAAATCGGCGACGGTGGCCGGATCGGGAGCGGTTGCGGCCATCGGGATCAGGGCGAGTTCGCTGCCGGAGGCCACGATGAGGGCACCGGCCGAGGTGGTGGCCAGCGCCGTGATCGCCGAGCCGAACAGCTCGTGCTCGGTGGCTTGCGCGCGCTCGACGTCGAGTTCCACCAGCGACCCGGACGGCGTCCCGATCCACAGCAGGTCACCGGCGAACGCGAAGTTGTGCTTGGCCCAGGCGCGGCGTTCCTCGTCTTTGCCAGGAAGGTCAAGCGAGGTATTCAGGACCCGGCGGAGCGACGGGAACTCGAACACCGCGACCATGTGCTCGTAGGCGTTGCCGCGAACCGCGAGGTAGCGCCCGTCGCCGCGGAAAACGGGCAGGCGGTAGCCGTCGGCGTCCAGAACCAGCGCGTGCTTGAGGAACCGGCGCGGGGAATCGTTGCGGGAGAAGAGCACCATGGTCCCGCCCTGCTCGCTCCGCAGAGCGGCGACCAGCCCACCGGCCGGATGGGTGACGATGCCGGTGTCCCAGTACGGTCCGGTTTGGACGGTTGCGGTGGCGAGGTCGATGACGTCCGAGACGACGTCGACCTCGGTCGAGGATGGCGACGGCGACGCCAGCAAGGACCGGCCGTCCGCGCTGAAGGCCAGGTTGCGGTACGCGGGGAGGTTCAGTTCGGCCGCGTTTTCCGGGGTCCAGCGGACCGTTTTGCCGTCGACGGCCGCGATGAGCTCCGGCCGTTCCGGATGCCAGGCGAGGACAGGTTCCTTTCGCTCCCAGTGGTGGATGTCGCCGTATTCTGCGGAATCTGCACCGAGCACTGCGGTTCTTCGCAGATTCTGTGCAGTGTCGTAAAGGTGCACCGCAGGCCGGTCACGCTCGACGGCGGCCGCGAGCGGAAGGGTCGGATGGCACACCAGCCGTCCGAACGGTGCGGCGGGGATCCGGGAAGTGGTCTGGACAATAGTCACGCGGGGACCTTAGCCGCCACTTCCGCTCTGCAGCAGCATTTTCGCGGCCACATGGGCCTTTTCGGCATCCGGTTCTTCCCCGGTGATCGCGTCCGTGTAGATGAACGATTCGCCGACGCGCACCAGCAGGTACGCCAGGTCCACCTCCGGCAGGGGCGAATGCAGCCGCCCGGCTTCGGCTTCCTCGGCAAGCAGAATGCACAGCTTCTCGATGGTGCGCGACTGCACGATGCTCGCCTTGGTGGTCAACAGCCGTAGCGCGCGTTCGGGTTCGCGGCGCAGGAACGCCCGGAACGGCGCGGACTCGTTGACGGTGCGCACGAACGCCCCGATCGCGTCCGCGATACCGTCGCCGCCGCGGCCCGCGTACGTGACGTTGTCGAGTACGGCAGCCGTTTCCGCCCACAGGATCTCGCTGAGCAGGTGGTCGCGGCTGCCGACCCAGCGGTGCAGCGTGGCTCGGCTGACGCCGAGCTCGGCCGCCAGCTCTCCCATGTCGACTCGTTCCCCGGCCAGGAACCAGTCGCGGGCGAGCCGGAAGGCCGCGACGGCATCGGGTCGCGGGGTGCGGTCGGCGAATGGAGTTTCGATGCCTGAGACATTACCACACTTGCCGCATGAGTGAGACATGTGGCAGAATGTCTCATGACGAGAGGGGGCCGCGGAGATGCGGGCTGTACAGGTGACCGAGTTCGGTGGTCCGGAAGTACTCAAGGTGGTCGAGCTGCCGGATCCGGTGGCCGGGCCGGGTCAGGTGCTGATCGAGGTGGACCGGGCCGGGCTGAACTATGCCGACACTCATCAGGCAGAGAATTCCTACCTCGCGCCGAGCGCGCTGCCGCTGGTGCCGGGCGCCGAGGTGGTAGGCCGAACGGCCGAAGGCAAGCGCGTGGTGGCGCTGGTCACGGACGGCGGCTACGCCGAACGCGTCGCGGCCGAGGAGGCAATGACCTTCCCGGTCCCCGACGGCGTCGACGACCTGAACGCGCTGTCCATGCTCGTCCAGGGCGCGACGGCGTGGGTCATGCTGCGCAAGAACGCGCACCTGGAATCCGGCGAGACAGTGGTCGTGCACGCGGCGGCAGGCGGAGTCGGGTCGATTGCGGTGCAGCTGGCCAAAGCGTGGGGCGCCGGCCGGGTCATCGCGACGGCAAGCAGTGAGGAAAAACGTGCGCTGGCCGTGGAGCTGGGCGCAGACGTCGCAGTCGACTCCCGCGCGGACAACATGACCGACGTCCTCCGGGAAGCCAACGACGGCAGGCGAGTCGACATCGTGCTGGACATGGTCGGCGGCCCAACCACCGACCAGAGCATCGCCGCGCTGGCGCCGTTCGGCCGCCTGGTGTTCTACGGCATGGCAGGCCGCCGCAAACCGAAACCGATCGAGCTGGGCAACCTGCTGGGCCACAGCACCACGGTGGCCGGAATGTGGCTGCCACACGCGTTCACCTTGCCGGGCAACGTTTTCGGCGCTGCGTTGAATGACCTGTTCGCGATGGTGCAAGCAGGCACCCTCCGAGCCGTCGCAGGAGGCGAGTACGCACTGGAAGAAGCCCGAGCCGCCCACGAGGCCCTCCGCTCCCGCGGCACGACGGGGAAACTACTACTGAACCCACGGCAGTAGCCCAGCTTTCGCGGCGGCCCGCGGGCGGCGGTCTCACCCACGGCGGCAACCCCGTCGTCCCGAGGTGACAACAGACCCCCTCGTCCCGAGGTGACAACAGAAAGGCGGTCAATCCGAGAAACCACCCCCGAGCGACTTCCAGTGTGCGACGGCAGGTCCTCCCATGAAGCGGGCTGGCAGGTCGCAGTGCCCGATGAGCCGGATCCCACCCGGCTCCTTGGCCAGCTCGCGCTCGGCGACCGGCGCGGTGATCGCGCTCGGTGACACCGGTTCGCCCCGCTCAGCGAGACCGGTTCGCCCCGCTCAGCGACGCCGGGTTCGCCCTGCTCGTTGACCACGGAGCAGCGGTCAGCGTCACCGTCGAAGGCCAGCCCCGCGTCGGCACCGACCTTCGCGGACCTTGGCCTGCAGGTCGACGACGTTCTCCGCGCCCGCTGTTACCGCGACGTTGCACCCAAACCGCTGCGTCACCAGGTCAATCCGGCGGGCTGGACAGCAGCTCTTCCAACGGGGCCGCCTTGTCGAGGCACTCCTGCCATTCCGCGGCGCTGTCCGAGTCTGCCGTGATTCCGCCGCCGACGCCCAGTGCGATGTGGCTTCCGGTGATCTCGAACGTCCGGATCGCCACGTTCAGTTCCAGCCCCGCGAGCGGCGACACCAGCCCGACCGCGCCCGTGTACACCCCGCGGGCCGCCGGTTCCAGTTCGGCGATCAGGTCCAGCGCGCGGATCTTCGGGGCGCCCGTCACCGAGCCCGGGGGGAACGTCGCGTCCAGCAGAGCGGCATCGTCGACACCGGCCGCCAGCATCCCCTCCACCGTGGACGCCAGATGCCACACCCCCGGGGCCGGATGCACCGCGAGCAGGTCCGGCACCACCACGCTGCCCACCTCGCACACGCGGCCAAGGTCGTTGCGCACCAGGTCGGTGATCATCACATTCTCCGCGACGTCCTTCACCGACTGCCGCAACCGCACGGCGTTCCCGTCATGCGACGGGTCGCGCCGCGGCAGTGTGCCCTTGATCGGCGACGACCGGACCCGTCGGCCGTGCCGTTCGAGGAACAGTTCCGGCGACAGCGAAACCACCGAGCCCCACTCACCCGCGACGTACGCCGCTCGCTGCGGGGCCAGGCGATGCACTCCCTCGGCGAACAGCGCCGCCGGGGAACCGTCGAACTGCCCGGTGAACCGCGAGCAGATGTTCGCCTGGAACAGCTCGCCCGCCTCGATCTCGTGCACGCACGCCTTCACCGCCAGCGCGTGCCCGCACGGCCGGTCCAGCACACTCGCCGACCACGACAACCTCGCGGACCCCGCCAGCGCACGCTCCACAGTGGACAGTTGCGCGTCCGCGTCCCCCTCGATCGACTCGAACCAGCACACTCCCGCGGCATCCCAGCGCAACACGTGATCCGCCCATCCCCACGCCGACGTGGGCACCCCGGCGGAACGGCCGGACGGATCAGTCAGGTCATAAGACAGAAACCCGAACCACCCACCCCCGACCTGCTCCGAAGGCCCCGAGCCAGCGGGAAGCTCGGGGAACGGCCGCGGAGTCACCGTCAGAAACGGAGCCACCACGGCCCGCGACCCGAACCAGTTCCCGCACACGGCAGCCGGTTCGGGCAGCCCGTGCACCCGCGCATACGCAGACAGCAGCACGACCGCCCGGGCGGGCGACAGCTCGGTCCGAAGCCGCTGGAAACGCATCGCGCCATTGTGCCGGAAACCGGCGATGACCAGCGGAAAAGGTGATCAGGGCAGCACGACGGGGAAACGATCACCGCAGCGGCCCGGGAATCCCGCCCGAGCGGGACGTCGCCGCATCCGGAGAAACACGGTCGGAATCGCGGTGATGGCATCGGGGTGCGTCGTCAGGTTGGGCAGGTCGTGTCTGGAGGGGCGGTCGGAATCGCGGTGATGGCATCGGGGTGCGTCGTCAGGTTGGGCAGGTCGTGTCTGGAGGGGCGGTTGGAATCGCGGTGATGGCATCGGAATGCCCCTGTCAGGTCGGGCATGCCGAATCCGCAGGAACGGCTGCAGCCGCGGTGACGGCACCATGGTGCATCCTCAGGTCGGGCAGGCCGCAGCCCGAGAAACACCATCCGAGCAGCACACCGCGCCCCCGAGATCCCCTGGCATCCTGAAAAGCGCCGTCGAAGCGGCGCATTGCGGCAAGTTCGGACAACACGGTCAAGCAAGCACCCGAAAACGGCGACCGGCGCAGTACGCAGTTCCCGAAACCGCGGCCAATGCGTCGCAACCACCGTCAAAGCGGCGCCAACAGCCCGGCGACCACCGTCCAACCGGCGCGCCCCGGCAAAGGCGCACCAAAAACAACCCTCAAAGAAGCACATCCGACAGCGTGAACGGATACACCACCGCATCCTGCGCCACCGCCCCGTCCACCCCCGGTACCCCGGGCGCAAACGCATGCTGATGCAACCCCAGCCGGGAATGGAACCACCCCGGGCGGCCCGGGATGCCGTTGTGCCGGACCAGCCACAGCACCACCTCCGAATCCGCCCATCGATCCGGGTGCAGGCGGTGTGCCCAGCAGTCATGCCCCGCGTACACCAGGACCCGGCGGATGCGCGCGGCATTCCGGACGTGCTTGATCCACGCCTTCACGAACCGGTCGTCCACGCTCTGTGCGTCCACCTCCAGCGCGGGCGCCAGCGAGCCCGGCGCGAACGCACCGAGGCGGCTTGCCGTGCGGACGAAATGATCAGCCTGGTCGTGTACCGCGCCGGGGCGGGCGTAATGCCGGGCGCCGGTGTGGATACCCGCATGTTGTGCCGCGGACAGCATCCGCTCGGCGCCCGGGTCGCTCCAGTTCACGTTTTCGCTGATGGTGACCGATGCGAACCGGACGTCGGAGCCTCGTACCGCTGCCCAGTCGTGCACCTGCTCACGATGCGTGAGCGTGAGCCCGCGCCCGCTGTCCGTTTCGGTCACCTAGCACCCCTGACAAGCCCCACGACGGGTGAAAGGCCACCCTACGTCCCTGCCGGGGACGCGGGGTGACCCTTCACGGCGTGTCGGTGATCAGGCGTTTTCCCGCTGGAACGTGCGCGTTCCCCACCAGATCGCGAGTACCGCCATCACCAGCACGACCACGCTGCCGGTAAACAGCGCGTCCATCGTGAAATCGCCGCGGAAACTGTTGCGTTCCACGTCGACCACGTGCCGGAACGGGTTGATCTGCGAAATCGTGTACAGCCACTTCGGCGCGAGCCCGGCTGTGATCGGGATGAGGATCCCGGACAGCAGAAGCAGTGGCATCAGCACCGCGTTGAGCAGCGCCGGGAACGACTCCTCGCTCTTGAGCGTGAGCGCCAGCGCGTAGGAGCACGACGCCAGCGTCAGCGCGAGCAGGAACACGATCAGCAGGCTCAGCAGCACCCCGCCGATCGGGGCGTTCAGGTCGAACACCAGGTACGCGAGCACGATGATCAGCACCGACTGCACCACCGCCTGCAGCGCGCACGCCAGCACCTTCCCGAGCAGCAGCGCCGTCCGGCTGGCCGGGGTCACGCGCATCCGCTCGACCACGCCGGAGCGGTAGTCGGCCAGCAGCCCGAAACCCACGAACGAACTGCCGAACAACGCCAGCTGCGCGATCAGCGCGGCGTGAGCACCATCCAGCCGTCCACCTCGGACAGGCCCTGCGCGCTCAGCGCCTTCACCAGCAGCGGCCCGAAGAAGAACAGGTACAGCAGCGGCTGCATGATGCCGATCAGCAGCCACGCCGGGTTCCGCAGTGCCGCGACCATGTCCCGGCGGAAGATCAGCCACGTGTCATGCAACATCGGCCACCACCGGTTCCTCGGCATCGCGCAGCGTCCGGCCGGTGAGAGTGAGAAACACGTCGTCCAGCGTCGGACGCGTGACCTGCATGGACGTCATCGTGATGTCCTTCGCGTCGAGCGCCCGCAGTAGCTCCGGCATCGCCGCATCGCCGCGCGGGACGCGGAATCGCACCGAACCCGGGGAGACGTCGAAATCGTGCGACCCGGTGAGCTGCCGGGCCAGGTCCGCCGCGGTTTCCGTGGACTCCGCGGGCACCCCGATCACCACGCCGTCGCCGGACACCCGCGCCTTCAGCGAATCCGGCGTGCCCTCGGCGACGATCCGGCCGTCGTCGATCACGATCAGCCGGTCGGCCAGCGCGTCCGCCTCGTCGAGGTAATGCGTCGTCAGGAAGATCGTGACGCCCTGCTCGGACCTCAGCCGCCGGATGTGGTCCCACAGGTTCGCCCGGCTCTGCGGGTCGAGCCCGGTGGACGGCTCGTCGAGGAACACCAGCGACGGCGAATGGATGAGCCCCATGGCGATGTCGAGGCGGCGCCGCTGGCCGCCGGACAACGTTTTCGTCGGTCGCTTGTCGAGCCCGGTCAGGTCGAGCTGCTCGGCGAGTACCCGGCCGCGCGCGATCGCGTCGGCCCGGCTCATCCGGTACAGCCTGCCCTGCATCTCGAGCTCTTCGCCGACCCGGGCTTCGGGTGCGGTACCGCCGCCCTGCGCGACGTACCCGATGTTGCGGCGGACGCCGAGCGGATCGGTGAGCAGGTCGTGCCCGCCGATCGTCGCCGTGCCCGCGGTCGGTCTCAGCAGCGTGGTGAGCATGCGCAACGTGGTGGTCTTGCCCGCGCCGTTCGGCCCGAGGAACCCGACCAGCTCGCCGGCCTCGACATCGAGGTCGACCCCCTTCACCGCATGTACCTCGCCACCGCCCCGGCCCTTGCGGCGGAACCGCCGCTCGAGTCCGCGTGCCGTGATCATGAAGAAACCCCTCTCCTCCCAGAGA
The DNA here is from genome assembly GCF_000717335.1 of Amycolatopsis jejuensis. Lineage (GTDB taxonomy): Bacteria > Actinomycetota > Actinomycetes > Mycobacteriales > Pseudonocardiaceae > Amycolatopsis > Amycolatopsis jejuensis. The sequence goes on along the minus strand of NZ_JNYZ01000003.1, from coordinate 156,069 downwards.
TCAACTAGTCAAGGTTGACTAGTTGATCGGCACACTCTGCCCCACTCGGAGCAACGTGGTCAAACTTGATTACCGGGCGGGTCGTCGGCCATCACGTACTCGCCCGCCTCCAGCCTGCCGATCAGCCCGGTGAGCCACTCCCGGCTCGCGCTGGCGATCCCGCCCCACAGCCGGAACAGCTCGGAAACGTGCGGCGGCTTGCCCCAGTCGTCGGTCTCCTCGAGACTCAGCTGCGACCGGCGTTCCTCCGCCTCGAAGTGGATCAGCTGCTGGCGGAGCAGGCCGATCGCGTACTTGCGGGGGAGCGCGGGCATCAGGCTGACCGCCGCGCACAGCTCGGGGTTCCCGGCGTTCGGATCGGACAGCCCCTTCGCCAGCAGGATCTGGAACTCCTGCTCGCCCTCGGGGGTCAGCCGGTACGCGACCCGGTCCGGACCGGAGTCGCCCGGTTCGACGTCGACGCGTTCCAGCAGGTCCTCGGCGGTCATCTTCTTCAGCGCGTGGTAGATCGACCCCGGCTGGACGTTCGCCCATTTGTCCGCCGACCACGACAGCAGCTCGCGGCGCACCTGGTAGCCGTGCGCGCGGCCGGACATCCGCACGACCCCGAGCACCAGCAGACGCGTCGCCGACAAGCCGTTCTCCCTTCGCCGACCGCCACGAAACGCCGTGGATCGCATCCGTAGGCTAAACAGGTATGAGCACCCCTGTGTTGACCGCGGTGGCCTGGCCCTACGCCAACGGCCCCCGCCACATCGGCCACGTGTCCGGATTCGGCGTCCCGTCCGACGTCTTCTCCCGCTACCAGCGAATGGCCGGCAACCGGGTCCTCATGGTGTCCGGGACCGACGAACACGGCACGCCGATCACCGTCCAGGCGGACAAGGAAGGCCTCACGCCGCAGCAGACCGCGGACAAGTACACCCGCCAGATCGACGAGGACCTGCGCGGCCTCGGCCTGTCCTACGACCTCTTCACGCGCACCACCACCGGCAACCACGCGCAGGTCACGCAGGAGATCTTCCTCGCGCTGAACCGCAACGGGTACGTCGTCCCGAAGACCACGCGCGGCGCGATCAGCCCGTCCACCGGGCGCACGCTGCCCGACCGTTACATCGAGGGCACCTGCCCGATCTGCGGGTACGACGGCGCGCGCGGCGACCAGTGCGACAACTGCGGCAACCAGCTCGACGCCGCGGAGCTGATCAACCCGAAGTCGCGGATCAACGGCGAGACGCCGAAGTTCGTCGAGACCGAGCACTACTTCCTCGACCTGCCCGCGTTCACCAAGACCCTCGGCGACTGGCTCGGCACGAAGACCGACTGGCGGCCGAACGTCCTCAACTTCACCCGCAACCTCATCGACGACATGCGGCCGCGGCCGATCACGCGTGACCTCGACTGGGGCGTGAAGATCCCGCTCGACGGCTGGCACGACCAGCCGCTCAAGCGGTTCTACGTGTGGTTCGACGCGGTCATCGGCTACTTCTCCGCCAGCGTCGAATGGGCGCGGCGCAACGGAACGCCGGACGCGTGGCAGGAGTGGTGGAGCAACGCCGATGCGCGGGCGTACTACTTCATGGGCAAGGACAACATCACCTTCCACGCCCAGATCTGGCCCGCGTTGCTGCTGGGCCAGAACGGCGACGGCGACCACGGTGGCGAGCCGGGCAAGTACGGCAAGCTGCACCTGCCGGACGAGATCGTGTCCAGCGAATTCCTCACCATGAGCGGGTCGAAGTTCTCGACTTCGCGTGGCACGGTCATCTACGTCCACGATTTCCTGCGGGAGTTCGGTCCGGACGCGCTGCGGTACTTCATCAGCGTGGCCGGTCCGGAAACCCAGGACACCGACTTCACGTGGGACGAGTTCGTCCGCCGCACCAACTTCGAGCTCGCCAACGAGTGGGGCAACCTCGTCAACCGCTCGATTTCCATGGCGCACAAGAACAACGGCGCGATCCCGGCCCCGACCGCGCCCGCTCCCGCGGACGAGGAGCTGAAGGCCCTGTCGCGGCAGGCGTTCGACACCGCGGGCGGGCACCTCGCGCGGTCGCGGTTCAAGCTGGCCGCCGCCGAGGCGATGCGCGTGGTCACCGCGGCCAACCGGTACCTGTCGGACCAGGAGCCGTGGAAGCTGAAGGACGACCCGGACCGGCGGGACGCGGTGCTGCACACGGCGTTGCAGGTGGTCAGCGACGCGAACACGCTGTTGACGCCGTTCCTGCCGCATTCGGCGCAGAAGGTGCACGAGGCGCTCGGCGGCAGCGGGGTGTGGGCTGCGCAGCCGGAGCTGAAGGAGGTCGAGGACCTGGACCTGCCCGACCGCGTCAACCCGATCCTCACCGGCGACTACGCGAGCGAGCAGGCGAAGTGGGAGTCGACGCCGATCGAGGCCGGCCGTCCGCTCGCCAAGCCGACTCCGCTCTTCACGAAGCTGGACCCGAAGCTCGGCGAGACCGGCCCGGAGTGGGCGCCGATCGTCACCGACTGACCCAAGTCCGTGAAGGGAACCATCAGGGAATCTAATTCCGTGATGGTTCCCTTCACGGACCGCTCGGAGCGGGCACAGTAGGTTCGACAGCGTGAGTGACGAAAAGCGCGACCTTCCCCCGATCCCCGACCGCCTGCCGGTGACGGTGGTCGACGCGCACACCCACCTCGACGCGTGCGGGGCGCAGACCGCCGCCGATGTCACCGCCATGCTCGATCGCGCCGCAATGGCCGGGGTGACCCGCGTCGTCACGGTCGCCGATGATCTTGCCGCGGCGCGCTGGGCCGTCGAAGCGTCCACCTGGGACCCTCGCGTCTTCGCCGCCGTCGCCATACATCCCACGCGTACCAAGGAATTCGGCGCTGCCGAACAGTCCGAAGTGGAGCGTCTGGCGCGCGGCGAGCGGGTGGTGGCGGTCGGCGAGACGGGCCTCGACTACTACTGGGACTACTCGCCGCACGACGCCCAGCAGACCGCGTTCCGGTGGCACATCGACCTCGCGAAGCGGCTTCGCAAGACACTGATGATCCACGACCGCGACGCGCACGAAGACGTCCTTCGCATTCTCGACGAGGAAGGCGCACCCGACACGGTCGTCTTCCACTGCTTCTCCGGCGACGAGCACATCGCGCGCCGCTGTCTTGACAAGGGGTACGTACTGTCCTTCGCCGGCACGGTCACCTTCAAGAACGCGCGCGGCCTCCACGAGGCGGCTCGGATCGCGCCCCGCGGACAGTTCCTCGCCGAGACCGACGCGCCGTTCCTGACCCCTCATCCGTTCCGTGGGCGGGCGAACGAGCCGTATTGCACCGCGTACACCGTCCGGCACCTCGCCGCGCTCAGGGGCGAAGCTGTGCACGAGGTGGCCGATGCAGTCCGGACGACGGCCGAACGGGTCTACCGGTTGCCAGGCGCGTGATTTCGCAGTGTCACAACGGGTTGAACACATTGCGACGTTCGGGGTTGCCCGTTCGTCCACCTGAAGGAGTGACACAAGTCACGACACTCCGGGGGGTGTTTGCGCAACCTCGCGACCTCCGTTACTGTCCCGTGATCGTGCCGGTCGGTACCGCGCAGCGGATACCGGCTGATACGCCCACCAGTCACGTCAGTGCACGTCGGGGAAGCGGAACCGGGGTTGGTACGACTCGGGACCGTGACGATGGCGCTGGCTGGGGGTGTCGGACTTGAGAGGCGCGCCTGCGGGTGCGTCGCGAACGAAGGACGCCGTGCGGTGACGCACGATGTCTTGGGAAAGGGAACGACCCGGTGACTGGTAGTCGGCAGGATGATTCGCGCCTTGGCGCGGATACCGCGTACTTCACCTCCTCCGCTGGTTCGGTCGGCGTGCTCGACCGCGAGCTCGAAGACACCGCGTACGGCCAGCTGGACTTCTCCGACGAGCTCTACGTGACTCAGCAGGACGTGCTCGCCGCGCTCGGCCCCGACGCCGACATGCTGATGGCGGAGATCGACGTCGACGTCGACGAGCTGATCCGGCTGATCAACGCCGAGACCACGATGCTCCCTCCGCTGGTGCTGCCGGACGAGGTCGAGCAGGACCGCACCGCGGCGCCGCAGACGAAGAAGGTCGCGGTCGAGGACGGCCTGATCGAGGCCACCCGCACCTGGAAGCGCCGGTTCCTCAAGGGCGCCGTGCTCGCGGTCATGATCACCGTCGGCGGCGGCGGTGCCGCGGCGCTGGCGATGAACAAGAGCATCACCGTCGACGTCGACGGCCAGCAGCGCACCATCCACAGCTACGGCGACACCGTCGGCGAGGTGCTCGAGGACGCGGGCCTGTCCGTCGGCGCGCACGACTCGCTGTCGCCCTCCCCGCAGGCTGCGGTCGGCGACGGTGGCGTCATCAAGCTCGAGCGCGGCCGTCAGCTCAACCTGATCGTCGACGGTGTGTCGCGGCCTTCGTGGGTACGCGCGACCACGCTCGGCGAAGCAATGAACCAGCTCGGCATGGGCAGCGTGCTGTCCCAGGGCGCCTGGACGTCGATGCCGTCCAGCGGCGACCTGCCGCTCGAGGGCTCCACCGTGCAGGTCAAGACCCTCAAGCACATCACGCTCTTCGACGGCACCAACGCCCCGCGCCAGGTGACCACCAACGCCGTCACCACGAAGGACTTCGTCACCGACCTCAAGCTGAACCTCGGCCCGGACGACGCCGTCGACGGTGGTCTGGACGTCAGCCTGAAGGACGGCGCCGAGGTGCACGTCAGCCGCATGGGCGTGTCGATGGTCAACCAGGAGGAGACCATCGACCCCGAGGTGCAGAAGGTCGACGACCCCACGCAGCTCAAGGGCCAGACCAGCGTCCAGGACGAGGGCACGGCGGGCAAGAAGCTCGTCACCTACAAGGTCACCAAGAAGAACGGCGAAGAGGTCGGCCGCGAGCAGATCTCGGAGAAGATCCTGGTCCAGGCCAAGCCGAAGATCATCAAGGTCGGCACCAAGGCCCCGCCGCAGCCGGCGATCGGGGACGGGTCCGCGTGGGACCGCATCGCGCAGTGCGAGGCGGGCGGCAACTGGTCCATCAACACCGGCAACGGCTACTACGGCGGCCTGCAGTTCAACAAGAGCACCTGGGACGCCTACGGCGGCGACCAGTACGCGGCGTACCCGCACCAGGCCTCGCGGGAGCAGCAGATCGCGGTGGCCGAGAAGGTCCGCGACGCCCGTGGTGGCTACGGCGCCTGGCCGGTGTGCGGCAAGAAAGCCTGAGCGTTCTTCCCCGGCAACGGCCGTGAGCTTCGTGCTCACGGCCGTTTTCGTTGCTGCCGGTGGCGCTGGGTAGGCTCGTCCGGTGGTGGAACTGCTGGGGCCTGCCGAAATCCGCGGGCTGGCCGACGAGCTCGACGTGCGGCCCACGAAGAAGCTCGGGCAGAACTTCGTGCACGACCCCAACACTGTCCGCCGCATCGTCGAGCTCGGCGGCGTCGGGCCGGATGACGTGGTGCTGGAGGTCGGGCCGGGCCTCGGCTCGCTGACCCTTGGTCTGCTGGACACCGGCGCACAGGTCGTCGCGGTGGAGATCGACCCGGTCCTGGCGGCGCGGCTGCCGCAGACCGCGGCCGAACGTGCGCCGGAAGCTGCCGGGCGGCTGTCGGTGGTCGGTGCCGACGCGCTGCGGGTGACGGCGGCCGACCTGCCTGCCGAGCCGGTGTCGCTGGTGGCGAATCTGCCGTACAACGTCGCGGTGCCGGTGGTGCTGCACCTGCTGGCCGAGCTGCCGTCCCTGCGGAGCGGGCTCGTGATGGTGCAGACCGAGGTCGCCGACCGGATGGCGGCCGGTCCGGGCAGCCGGACGTACGGCATCCCGAGCGTGAAACTGGCGTGGTACGGCTCGGCCCGCAAGGTCGCCGCCGTGCCGCGCGCGGTGTTCTGGCCAGTGCCGAACGTCGACTCCGCGCTGGTGTCCTTCACCCGCACCGACCCGGTGTCCGGCGTCGATCGGGAACGGCTGTTCGCCGTCGTGGATGCCGCGTTTTCTCAGCGGCGCAAGACTTTGCGCGCGGCGCTGGCGAGCTGGGCCGGGTCAGCCGACCGGGCCGGCGAACTGCTCGCCGCAGCCGGGGTCGACCCGCGCACTCGCGGCGAACAGCTCGACGTGCAGGCTTTCGCGCGGATCGCCGCTGCCTCGCGGTGAACGCGTCAGCTCACGGGCGCTTCAATTCGAAACTGGTTCCGAACGGGTCTCCGTGGAGAGCGCATTCTTTGAATTCATTGCGGTCGAATGGGCCCTTGGAGGCGTCGACGGCGGCCTTGACGTCGGCATCGCATCGCCAGCCGGACGTGCGGTTCGCTTTGACGTCGAATACCTCGGACTTGCCTTTGCCCCAGAAGCCCGAGCACACCTGCTCCACATCGGTCCGGACGCAGACATTGGCCACTACGAAAGCGAACTGCGAGAGACGGAACTTGTACACGGTCGCCGCCTCGCCGACGCCAGGGCTCAGGAAAAGCCCGGTGCAGGCAAGTGCGGCCGCAGTTGCGGCGCCGCCGATCTTGCGTTTCAGATTCACGTCCGATCCTTTCGTGCTTTTGCAGGCGATAAGTCCAAGGTAGTGCGGATTTCGGATCTGCAAAGGCGAGTAATGGGCACTGTTCCCGGTATCGCTGGGCATTACGTGAGACGTCCTTCGCATTCTTGGAACGCTGTTCCTGTGGCCTGTGCCACACTCATGCCCGGCAGTGCTCCGGCGTGATCGGGGGGTGCGGCCGACCGGGGCCCGCTCGCTGCGGCATCCGTGTTCTCCCGGTGACGGGCCGTGCGTGTCCACTTCGGCGGTCCCACCCAAAGTGACTTGCCTTACGAACTATCTCGACCGTCCACCCCGAGGTCGGCCGAACCAGCTCCCGCTTGACAAGCTGCCCCGGAAAGTGCTGTCCATGAGGCGACCTTGATCGTCCACAGTGGAACCGGGCGGCCGTGACCGGGTCGCGCCGGGGAATCCGCCGGTCGAAGCACGCTTCGGTGGCCGAGCTTTCGGGTCCCGCGATCCAGGACGGGGTGTTCCGGTATCCGGGCACCACCAGACGTGTGATCTGCACCAACGCGCTTGCGTTCAGCCAGTGGGATCGGCTTTACTCAGTACGTCCATCCCGAGCGACTGAGAGACCTGGCTCGCCGAAGTCGCAGCAACCACCCTCCGCAGGGCAGGTGCTACCGCCAGGACCGATGGAGGCTGTTTCCGATGAAGAGGGTCACCCGCCCGCTCCTGCTGACCCGCCGGCGTGTCGTCGACGAAGGTCGCCGCACGGTATGTGCGTGTCAACGCTCCATGGTCATCGCCTGATCGTCTTTTCCGCAGTTTCTTGCGCCGTCCGAAATGGACGGTAATTCGATGACGCCCGGCGCGCCCGTAACCGGTGCTGCGCCCGCTTGCCTGGAGCTCTTTCGTGATCACTGTCGAAAACGTGTCCAAGTCCTTTCCCTTCCATGGAAACCGAGTCGCCGCCCTGCGTGACGTGAGTGTCGAGGTGCAGGCCGGTTCGCTGTTCGGCGTCGTGGGCCCGGCCGGTTCCGGCAAGTCCACGCTCGCCCGTTGCATTGCCCTGCAGGAGCGCCCCGACCGCGGGGTCGTGCGGCTCGACGGCCTCAACACCGCGACCCTCGACGGCAAGCGGCTGCGGGAGATCCGCCGTCAGCTCGGCGTGGTCGGGACCAAGCCGGAGCTGGTCGCCGAGCGCACCGTCGCCGGAAACATCGCGAGCCCGCTCGAGCAACTGGGCGTCGACGGTCCGCAGCGGCGCAGCCGGGTCGGTTCGCTGCTCGACCTGGCCGGCCTCACCGCCCGTGCCACGCAGAAGCCGGACGAGCTCACCGAGGGTCAGCTCCGCCGGGTCGCGGTCGCCAGGGCGCTGGCCGCCGGACCGGCCGTGCTGCTGGCCGACGACCCGACCGCCGGAGTTTCGCCCGAGGACGCGGGCGCGGTGCTCGCGGTGCTGGACCGGGCGCGTGCCGAGCTGGGCGTCACGGTGGTGGTGACCACGCCGGACGCCGACGTGGTCCGCCGCGTGTGCGACGACGTCGCCGTGCTGGACAACGGCGCAGTCGTGGAGCGCGGCACGGTGCTGGACCTGATCTCCACGCCGGACAGCTGGACGGCGCAGGCGGTGCTGCCGTCGATCGAGACTTCGCGCGCGACGTCGGCGAAGTACGACCGTGCGGTGGACGTGGTCCTGATCGGTTTCGCCTCGGTGGGCGCCCTGCTCCCCGAAGCGGCCGCCCGCTTCGACGTGGAACTGGCAACCATCGGCGGCGGCCTGACCCGCATCGGCGACACCCCGATCGCCCGCTTCCGCCTGGGAGTCCGCGGCGAGCGCGCCGAGGCCGCCCTGTCGTGGATCTCGGACCGGGGAGCCCACGTGGCCGCGGCCCAACCGGCCCGGGGACCGCAGAGCGTCGTCGCCGCCTGAGCCAGTTCTTTCGAGGGCCGCTCCCGTTGCCGGGGGCGGCCCTCGCTGTTTCCGGACGGGGTACCCGGTTCTGTGGACCCGTTGTCCAAAGCTTCAGGACACGCGTCCTGGCCCGGTTGTTCCGTCCACTTTGGACGGGCGAGACTCGCGTAGCGACGGCTTCCCGGGTGGCCGTGTTCCTCCGAAGGCACTGCCTTCCTGGCCCAGGATCGCCGCAAGTTCCGGATCCGCGTGGACTTCGGCGGTCTGCTTCCACGCGGCCACGAGGGTGGCGACCGGTGCCGGATTGCCGAGAGAGTCCGCGCGTTCCAGGGTCTCGACCAGTTCGGCGACAAACCTCTGCACGTCTTCCTTCGGGAGGTACCGGACCCACGGGAACGCGGCGGGCAGCACCTCCGTGGCGAGCGTGACCGCAAGATCGCTGCGGCGCATCAGCTCCACGAAGATCTTGGTGGTGGCCGAGGCGGCGGCGACCACCTGCTCGGCGCGCTCTGCGGTGACCAGCACCAGGTCCTGCTGGTCCTTCTCGCGACGGCGAATGCGCACGGAACGGCTCGGGGAACGTTCGAGCTGCTCCACCACCCGGCGTGGGTGCAGGGACAGCTCGGAGATGTTGACGTCCAGCCCGGCCATACTTCCAAATTACTTCCAAACTACTCTCCCGTCCAGCGCGGTACCGGCTCCGGAAGACTTTCGCTGCGCCGTTTTCTCCTGGTGGGGACCGGCGGGAAGCAGGCACGTAGGCTGGACTCGTGCTCGCCGTCGTACCACCACCAGTCACCGTCCGGGTCCCGGCCAAGGTCAATCTGCACCTGGCCGTCGGCGACCTGCGGGCGGACGGGTTCCACGAGCTGGTCACCGTCTTCCAGGCGCTTTCGCTCACCGACGAGGTCACCGTCGCGGCGACGGACGAGCCCGGGGTCGAGGTGTTCGGCGAGGGGGAGCGCACGGTGCCCACCGACGGCACCAACCTCGCCTGGCGTGCGGCCTGCGAGCTCGCCACCTACGCCGGGCGGCCGGACTCCGGCGAACCCAAGGTGCGGATCGTGCTGCGCAAGGGCATTCCGGTCGCCGGCGGCATGGCAGGCGGGAGCGCGGACGCCGCGGCGACGCTCGTCGGGCTCTCCACGCTCTGGAAGCTCGACGTCACCCGCGACGAGCTCGCCGGCATCGCCGGGCGGCTCGGCAGCGACGTGCCCTTCGCGCTCTACGGCGGCACCGCGCTCGGCACCGGACGCGGCGAGCAGCTCGTGCCGGTCCTCGCGCGGCACACGTTCCACTGGGTGCTGGCCTTCGATGAGAAAGGCCTGTCCACCCCCAAAGTCTTCGGGGAGCTCGACCGGTTGCGGGAGGAAGGCAAGCCGCCGCGGATCGGGTCGCATACGCCGGTGGTGGAGGCGCTCGCGTCGGGTGACCCACGGCAGCTCGCCCTGTTGCTCGGCAACGATCTTCAAGCGGCAGCGGTGTCCCTCCGCCCTGGTTTGCGGCGCACGCTGCGGGCCGGGGTGAACGCGGGTGCGCTCGCCGGATGCGTGTCCGGCTCGGGGCCGACGTGCGCATTCCTGTGCGCCGACGCGGATTCCGCGGTCGAGGTCGCTGCCGAGCTGTCCGGCGCGGGGGTGTGCCGCACGGTGCGGGTCGCGCACGGCCCGGTACCCGGCGCTCGCGTGGTCGGCGGCGACGACGCCCCGCGCAACGTGCCCCCGCGCGTGCACGCCTGAACCAACACCTCCATTGTGGAAAGGATCCGGATGGCCAACCTGGTCAACCTGGAGTCGGTGAGCAAGGCCTACGGTGTGAAACCGTTGCTGGACAACGTCTCCCTCGGCATTTCGGAGGGGCAGCGGATCGGCGTGGTCGGGCTCAACGGCGGCGGGAAGACGACCCTGCTCGAAGTCCTTTCCGGACTCAGCGAGCCGGATTCCGGCCGGGTGAGCCACATGCGCGACCTGCGGATGGCCGTCGTCACCCAGCGCACCGAACTGCCTTCGGGCAGTACCGTGGCGGATGTGGTGCTGCAGCGGTACGGCGCCGAGCACGAATGGGCCGCCGACGCGCGGGTCCGCTCCATTGTGGACGGTCTGGGCATCACCGCGATCGGGCTCGAGACGCCAACCGCGAACCTGTCCGGCGGCGAACGCCGTCGCGTCGCGCTCGCCGCCGCGCTCACCGGGGAGCTGGACCTGGTGGTGCTCGACGAGCCCACCAACCATCTCGACATCGAGGGCGTCCGCTGGCTCGCCGATCACCTGCTGGCCAGGCGGATCGCGGTCGTGGTGGTGACGCACGACCGGTGGTTCCTCGATACTGTCGCGGGGCTCACCTGGGAGGTCGCGAACGGCCGGGTCGAGCAGTACGAAGGCGGTTACGCCGACTGGATCTTCGCGCGGGCCGAACGGGCCCGGCTCGCCGCGTCGGCGGAGGAGAAGCGGCAGAACCTGGCGCGCAAGGAACTCGCGTGGCTGCGCCGCGGTCCGCAGGCCCGTTCGTCGAAGCCGCGCTACCGCGTCGAGGCGGCCGAGGCGCTGATCTCCGACGTTCCGCCGCCGCGCGATTCCGTCGAGCTGATGGCGTTCGCGAAGCGGCGGCTCGGCAAAACGGTGCTGGAGCTGGAAGACGTCTCGCTCACGGTCGGCGACCGGACCCTGGTCGACCACGTGACCTGGCGGATCGGGCCGGGCGACCGGATCGGGCTGGTCGGCGTGAACGGGTCCGGGAAGACGACGCTGCTCAAGCTGCTGGGCGGCGACGTCGGGACGGAGACCGGGCGGCGCGTACAGGGCAAGACGGTCGCGCTCGCGCATCTGCGGCAGGAACTCGACGACCTGCCCGCCGATCTGCGGGTGCTGCAGGCGATCGAGCAGGTCGCGGGTCGCGTTGTCTTCGGCAAGCAGGAGATGTCGGCGTCGCAGCTGGGCGAGAAGCTGGGCTTCCCGGCGGCGCGGCAGTGGACGCCGGTCGGTGACCTGTCCGGCGGCGAGCGGCGCCGGTTGCAGCTGTGCCGGTTGCTGATGGCCGAACCGAACGTGCTGCTGCTCGACGAGCCCACGAACGACCTGGACATCGACACCCTCCAGCAGCTCGAGGACCTGCTCGACGGCTGGCCGGGCACGATGGTCGTGGTCTCGCACGACCGGTACCTGGTCGAGCGGGTCTGCGACGCCACGTACGCGCTGTTCGGCGACGGCCGGGTCACGCATCTGCCGGGCGGGATCGAGGAGTACCTGCAGCGGCGCGCGAGCATGAAAGATGCTGTGCCGCGTCGCGAAACGCCCGCACCGGAGAAGACCGAGGCCAAGCGCAGCGCGGCGGAAATCCGTGCGGCGCAGAAGGAATTGGGCCGGTTGGAGCGTAAGCTCGACCAGCTCGCCAAGCGCGAGGAGAAGCTGCATGCGGCACTTGCCGAGGCGGCCACGGATCCGGAGAAGCTGATCGATCTGGGTGCCGAGCTGAAGGCCGTACACGCGGAGAAGGACGACGTCGAGGCGCGCTGGCTGGAGACGTCCGAAGCGCTGGAATGAGCACTGTTCACGCCACAGCAGGCGGGCGTTGACAACCAGACAGTAATGTTGCGGCCATGAGTCGTTTTGTGGACACGCTCGTCAGTACGGCGGCGGGGCGCGGTCAGCAGCGCGGCATGGTCACTGGGGAACCACGCGAGCCGGTACGCCGGACCTGGGCCGAGGTGCACGAGCAGGCGCGCGCGATCGCAGGTGGGCTGGTTTCCGGCGGGCTGGCGCCGGGGAGCGCGGTGGCGGTGCTGGCCGCGGCGCCGGTGCTCATCGCGCCGACCGTGCAGGCGGTGTGGCTCACCGGCGGCAGCGTCACGATGCTGCACCAGCCGACCGCGCGCACCGACCTCGCCGAATGGGCTGAGGACACGGTGAAGGTGCTGCGCATGATCGGCGCCGAACTCGTCCTGCTGGGCGAGCCGTTCGACCAGCTCGCGCCAGTGCTGGCGGAGAAGGGCATCCAGTACTCGGTGATCACCGAGCTGGCCGCCGCGTCGCCGCTCGCCGAGATCGTGCCGACCGCCGAGGGCGACACCGCGTTGCTGCAGCTCACCAGCGGGTCCACCGCGGAGCCTAAGGCCGTGCGGATCACGTACGGGAACCTGTACACGAACGTCAAGGCGATGGTGGACCGCGCGGAGTTCGACTTCGAGCGCGACGTGATGGTGTCCTGGCTGCCGACGTTCCACGACATGGGCATGGTCGGGTTTCTGACGGTGCCGATGACGTTCGGTGTCGAGCTGGTGAAGATCACGCCGGTCGAGTTCCTCACCGGACCGCTGATCTGGCCGGAGCTGATCAGCAAGTACGGCGGGACGACGACGGCAGCGCCGAACTTCGCGTACGCCATCGTCGGCAAGCGAATGGCGCGCGTCGAGGACGACGACGCCTACGACCTGTCGACGCTGCGGATCGCCCTCAACGGCGCGGAGCCGATCGACGAGACGGCGGTGCAGACGTTCGTCGACGCGGGTAAGCGGTTCAAGATGCCGCCGGAGTGCGTGTTTCCCGCGTACGGCATGGCAGAGGCGACGCTGGCGGTGTCGTTCGCGCCGCTGTTCACGGGGCTGACCTTGGACGTCGTCGAGGCGGACGCGCTGGAGGCGGACAACCGCGCAGTGCCGGTACCCGCGGCCGATCCGCGCCGGGGAACCGATGCGGTGCGCGCGTTTGCGCTGCTGGGCCGCCCACTGGACGGCCTGGAGGCAGACATCGTCGACGACGCGGGCCGCCGCTTGGGCAACCGGGAGGTCGGCGAAATCCGGCTGCGCGGCGAGGCAGTGACGCCGGGGTACCTGACGGTGGACGGCCCGCTGTCCACGCAGGACGCGGACGGCTGGATGAAGACCGGCGACCTCGGGTATCTCGTGGACGGCCAGATCGTGATCTGCGGCCGCCGCAAGGACGTGATCATCATGGGCGGCCGCAACCTGTACCCGACGGACATCGAACGGGCGGCGGGCTCGGTGGACGGGGTACGAGCGGGTAACGCGGTCGCAGTCCGGCTGGATGCGGGCAGCCGCCGGGAGCGGTTTGCGGTGGTGGTGGAGTCGAAGCTGGCCGGTTCGGGGGATGAAGAGACCCGGCTGTCGAAGGCCATCGCGGCCCGGGTCCGGGACGCGGTGGACATGCGGCCGTTCGCAGTGGTGGTCCTCCCGGCGGGGAGCTTGCCGAAGACACCGTCGGGGAAGGTCAAACGGGCGGCTACTGCGGTGCAATATGCGGAGAGGATTGCTCGGTCGGCTGAGTCTTGAGGTTGGTGGGTGTTGGGGGGCCTTTCGTGCCACCTTAGTGACGACACGGCCGTTTGCGCAGGACTGCATGCGCGAACGGACCTGTCGCCCGGGCTGCCTGGTGCGACGGGACCTCTAACGCGGGCTTGCAGATGCCGACCAAACGGATGACTTACGACGGCTAGGTCAAGTGCACAATCGTGCCAGCCGACTGCCGCCCACACGACGGTGTCCAACGGTTTCGGTTCGGAAGCTGCCCGAACCCCGCGTGCGGATCTCGGCCGACTAGCTCGGATGGGCCACGGTGTTCATGCGACGTCGCAGCGGCGGCCCTTCCCTAGCGCGCCAAGATCCATCCGCCTCAGCTGGTCGCGCCAGGCCCGGGGAAAGAAGTAGGAATGACCAGGTCGTCGACGGGGTGCACCCGCGCCGGTGCGTCCACAATGCTGGGCTTGCCCGGCAAGCGACGGATCACGCCCTCGACAAGAACAGCACGGCCGGCGTTGTGCCACTCCCAGGCCTCGCGGTAGGTCGCCAGGGGTAGCCGCACCTTGATCTCCGACGCCCGGCCACGCCTGATGGTGGACACTCCTATTTCGCCGAACGGATCTTCGGGATTCTCGTGACGGAACGACACAATGGTGCCGGAGAACACTTGCAGGGACGGCGGAAGCTGCTGGCGCAATCGCTCGGCGACGAGCCGAACCAGGTCAGCCGATTCCGCACTGATCGAAACCCGCCGCGGCATGGTGTCCGGAGCGGGCACCACAGGAGCCCATTCCACGCGGGTCTCAAATTCGCCGATCGCGCTTGCCTCCAGCACATTGGCCAGGCCAGCGCAGAACTCCCGGCTGACGCCCCGGTACACAAGTTCGTGGATGTGGTCGGTCGTCGGGGTTCGGTCGGGATCCACGACGAGGTCGTGCACCGCCTGCATCGACTGGGCGAACGTCCGGACAACCCGGCGCTCGAATGGCTCCGCCGCTGCGTCGTACACCACAGGTTCGTCGTGGCTGTCGAACAAGGTTGGCCGAGCGGGGTCCGGCGGCTCCGGTTCGCGAATCGGCACCAGTACCGGGATGACGAATGACCCGCGCTCTGTGTGTCCCATGAAGGCTTCGCGGACTACCTCGTCGCCGATCCGTGAATAGCTGCTGCCAATCTGGGCGCGCTCCCAGCGTGCTGTCGTTGCGGTGGCCCGAAGCATTTTCCGCGCCGAACCGATCAGCTTCGTCGCTGCTTCGAGAGGGATCTTGTCGATGATGCGGTAATCGTTCACCGCGCGCATATGTGTGACGTCGAATCGGACGTACCGCACCGCCTCGGCCGTCGTCTTGATGTTGCGGTCCTCAACGTTGGCGAGTCGCCGTAAGACCGATTCCAGCAGCGCGTCGTCTGGTTCATCCGGCACTTCGATCCGGGCCTCGCCTTTGACCCACAAAGTGCCGCCGGGCCCGGGCGGGCTCGACAACCATCCGTGTATGCGGAGGTAAGTCACGACGTCGGCGACCGGCGGCAGTACGACGACATCAGACAACCGGACCGCCCCCTCTCCCGCTGGTGAAGCTAGCTTCGACCTCCTCGGCCCACAACCGGAGTGTGTCGGCCGTCAACCGCTGTGTCTTCGGGACGACGATGTTCTCGCCGGTTGCCAAGGTGTCGACCCGTACCCAGAATGCAGCTGCATGATGCAGAGTCGCCGCGTCGTGATGATGCAGCCAGGACACCCGCTTGTCCGGGTCGACGATCACGAGGACAAAATAGACAGGCAGGCCGCTGCGCTTCCAGTTCCGGTGCCAGGAATCGTCAATCGGCCACGTCGCTGTTGCGCCGCCACTGATTCGGAACCGGCCGGTGCACTTGACCTGCACCTTGGCCGGAGCGACCGCGAACTCGACCTGGCCGTCGACGGCGAGTACGTCCTCGTCCGGGCTTGTTTCCCCGAAACCGACACCGGCCTGACTGCATACTGCCCGAACGTACGCGACACCGAACCGAGATTTCGCCCGGTTCTCGTCCAAGGTCGCAACGTCCTTCGTGGCAAGACTCCCACCCATGATCGCCATCGTCGAATACCTGGGCCACATTGGGTAGCCGTCATTGGCGTGAACTCGGGTACTGGCTTCCCTGCCCAGACCAACATCGAGCCGACTGTGGCACCCGCTGTCCCCTACAAGGTGGAATGAATACTGGCCCAGGAGGACAACCCGTGGCAGCAGGCGGCTCCCCATCTCGACTTCGGTGACGCACAACGGCCGTCTGTCAGGTGGGGACGGGCTGCAGAGCAACCCGTCGTACCTGGGGGAACTGACGTTCCCCCAGGTAGCGTCCCTCCGTGACGTGTCTCGACCATGGGACGGGTCCCAGAGGTTCTGGTCCCATACGGACCGGTTCTGGCAGGCGCCTGCCCTGGATCACAAGTACGTAATCAAATGAGTGCTCGCTCAATTGATGCGAACGGACCTTTCATACGGATTGACCAGTGCGAGGGACCACCCGCCCCGATTGGCGGCGCAATGGGTTACCTCGTGCGGAGGCCGCGGCGCGAAAGAGCCTCTCGCGCAGCGGAACCGTGTGCGAAAGGGCCACTCGTGCGGGGAGTGCGAGGGGACCTTGCGCGCGTTAGGTGTCAGCGGCCTGGCAAGTGCTCCGCGGCTGGTTCCCTCGGCGCGGTGTGGAAGGCGCGTTCCGTGGTCGCCTCGCTTTGGTCGCGGGCTCCGGGGACCGTCGGGGCTCGGCGGCCTGAGCGGTCGGCCAGCTGGGCTTCCACTTCGTCGAGGAATTCGTCTACCTCGCGTTCGTCGTAGCCGCGCTTGCCGATCAGCGGCTTGGAGAACAGCACGTGGTGGACCTCCGCGGCGGTGAGGTCGTCCTCGTCGGCGATCGTCTTCGCGATGCGGCCCACGAAGTCGTCTACCTCGTGTTTGGCGTAACCGCGGCGGCCGATCGGGGCGTTACCGAAGGTGACCTCGGTGAGGTCCTCGGCGGTGAACGACATGGATCATTCTCCGATTCAGGGTCGGGGGGTGCGAACTCCTGATTCCCGTCCTAACCGGTCACGGGGAAGTCGGGAAGGGCACAGCCGTCCGGACGACTCGATCAGGGAGGCAGAAGCCGCCCATCGAGTGAGAGAAAACTACGGAGCGCCACGGTTGCTCACCCACAGAGAGCAACGCCTGGTCAGGTACTTGCTCGCGGGATGGCGACGGGTCAAACGGGACGGAGAAGGTGGCTGCGTGCGAGGGTGGCGACCGGGTCGGGCGGAGTCAAGAAGGTGGCCGTGCAGGGTGGCGACGGTGGTGGGCGGAGTGGCGAGGGGGCGGTGACGAGCGGCGAAGGTAGCCGAGAAGCCCGAAATGCGCCGACCCAAGCCAGGACCGCAACGTCAATGGTCACCGGCCGCGAAACGAACCCACCAGATAATCACCAGACGGCGAAACGAATCCACCAGATGGTCGCCAGACGGCGAAACGAACCCACAAGACAATCACCGGCCCGCGAAACGAACCCACCAGACAATCACCAAACCACGAAACGCAGCCGCCGGATGATCACGCAAGCCGGGAAGCGAAACCTCAGGCCGCGTGGAACTCGTTCTGTGCCGCCGCCAACCCCCGCGCCACCAGGGCCTCCGTGGCATCCGCGCAGCGGTCCACCTCGAACGGGAGTTCCTTGCGTTCCACCGTCGAGAAGTCCTTCAGCACGAAATCCGCCGGATCCTGCCGACCCGGTGGCCGTCCGATGCCGAAGCGCACGCGGTAGTACTCACGCGTACCCAGTGACTTCGTGATCGACCGCAGCCCATTGTGCCCGTTGTCCCCGCCGCCGAGTTTCAGCTTCAGCGCTCCGAACGGGACGTCCAGCTCGTCGTGCACCACCACGACCCCGGACGGCGGGACCTTGAAGAACCTGGCCGCGCCGACCACCGGGCCGCCCGACAGGTTCATGAACGACCTCGGCTTCACCAGCACCACGCGGCTGCCGGACAGCCTGCCCTCGAGTACCTCGGCGCCGCTGCGGTGGGCCTTGAACTTGCCGCCGATGCGGGTGGCCAGTTCGTCCAGCACCATGAACCCGACGTTGTGCCGGTTGCCCGCGTACGCAGGCCCGGGATTGCCGAGGCCGGCGAGCAGGATCAGCTCGCCGGCCCCGGGCAGGTCTTCAGTCACGCGGTAAAGCTTATTCGGCCGCTTCGGCCGGGGCTTCCTCGGCGGTCTCGGCGCCAGCCTCGTCCGCAGCGTCGCCGCGCGGCATTTCGTTGACGGCCACCACGAGCGCCTCGGGGTCGGTGACCAGCTCCGCGCCCGCCGGCAGGGTGACCTGGCCCGCGGTGATCTGGGTGCCTGCCTCGATGCCCTCGACGGACACCTCGAACTGGTCCGGGATGTGCAGCGCCTCGACCTCGACCTGGATCGTGTCGAGGTCCTGGGCGACCAGGGTGCCCGGGGCGGCGGTGCCGGTGACGGCGACCGGCACGTCCACGGTGACCTTCTCACCGCGCTTGACGACCAGCAGGTCGACGTGCTCGATGTAGTTCTTCAGCGGGTGCACCACGATGGTCTTGGTGAGCGCCAGCTCGCTGGAACCCTCGAGGTCGAGCGTGATGACGGCGTTGGTGCCGTTCTCGCGCACGACGCGGGCGAACTCGATGGCCGGCAGCGCGAAGTGCCGCGGGTCCGAGCCGTGCCCGTAGAGCACCGCGGGGATTTTGCCGGCGCGACGGGTGCGGCGGGCGGCACCCTTGCCGAACTCGGTGCGCGGTTCGACGGAAAGACGTACCTCGGACACGGTGTAGCACTCCTTCAATCACACGACGTGCGGCAGGGGCGGCGGGGATCGTCGTCTGCCCGGGGGCGGTTGTGCACGGCGGCGAGGTTCCGGGCGTGCCGGGCCACGGGGCTTCTCGAGCCGCCGCGTCGATCACGCCGGGCACGCGTGCGTGCACCCGCCTCGCCGAGACAACCCCGCAAGTGTAAACCAGCCGGTCCGGACGGTCTTGCACCGGGTCTCTGCACACAGGTGGGTCACGACACAATTCCCATGCCGCCGTCCCCCTTGCCGGGATGGCATGATTCCCGCGGAAAGAGGGGCGACATGCGAGCTCGATGGACTGCGGCGGCACTGGTGCTCTTGGGCGGGCTTCTCGCGGGCTGCCAGGTCGCGGTGACCGGCACCGCGGGGCTTTCTGCTGCCGACCAGCAGGTGGCCGACCGCCGCGCGCAACAGCAGGCGGCCGTGGACGCGGCGCTCCAGGCTCTGGAAACGGCGCCGGCGCTGCAGTACGACGCCACGGTCAAGGACGGCGCAGGCAACCCGCAGACGCTCACGTTCCGCGTCACGCGCGACGGCGACGGCTTCGGCACGCTGCCGATGGAAGGCCGTCAGGTCCGGATCACCGAACCCGGCGGGCAGGTGTACCTCGCGGCCGACGCGGACTACTGGAAGTCGCACGGGCTGGAGGAGAACAGCACCCAGTACGGCACCGGCTGGGTGCGTACCGTCGGCACCGAACTGCCGGTCGACCCGGCCGCCAAGCTCGCCCCGTCGAAGCTCGCCGCCGGGCTGCGAAAGGCGCTCGCCGGGCTCGGCACCGGGGAACCGCAGACGCAGAAGCTGCCGGACGGCACCGAGGTGTACCAGCTGGGCGGGGCACTGCAGGTGACCACCGCCACCCCGCATCGCGTCGCCGGGTTCGCCCCCGCGCTGCTCGACCCGCTCGGCGGGCCGAAGCTCGGCGCGAGCTTCCGTGTCCGGCCGCTGACCGGGCCGGAGGTCAAGACGTTCCACACCGAGTTCGACGCCGCGGTCGACGCGGTCGGCCAGCCGTTCGACGGGCTCGCCCAAGCCAGCGTCACGGTGCGCAACAACAAGCTCAACTGCCAGGACTTCGTCGGCTCCTGCACGACCACTGTGGACGTTTCGAACAGCGTCGTCGGCAGCCAGCCGGGTACCAAGCCGACGGTGCACATCAAGCTCACCGTCGAGGTCAGCGCCGACACGCTCGGCGCGCAGACCTGCACGACCGAAGGCGACGCGGCCGCCGACGCGACGATCACCATGTCCTGCGCGGTCAAGTTCAGCCTGCCCAACCGCACCGCGAGCTACCAGGTGCTGGCGAAGCCGACCGCGGTCGGCGAGGTGCGGTCGCCGGTCGACGCGAACGCCGTGAAAGCCAAGCTGGCCAAGGCATTCGCCGCGCTGGGCGGCTGACCTGCACGCTCACCTCGAGGTGCGTTGCTTTCGTTGAAGTAGCTGAAGATCCGTCTCTACCATCGGCGCCGACCGGACGGATCTTCCTTCGAGGAGCGGAAAATGAGCAAGCTGGTGGTATTCGGCGCGACTGGGTTCGCGGGTAGCCGGATCACCGATGAGGCGGTGCGGCGCGGGCATTCCGTGACCGGCGTCGCGCGCAAGGCCGACGGGCTGCCGGACGACGTCGAGGCGCGGGCGGGGTCGATGCACGACACCGCGTTCGTCGACGAGGCGACCAAGGGCGCGGACGTGATCGTGGTGGCGACGCCGGGCCGGGCGGACGACGAAGGGCGCCGCCTGGTGGACGCGCTGCCTACGCTGGTCGACGCGGCCCGTGCGGCCGATGCGCGGCTGGCGATCGTGGGCGGCGCGGGTTCACTGCGCGTGAGCGACGACGGGCCGCGGCTGATCGACACTCCGGAATTCCCGGAGGAGTACAAGGAGGAGGCGGGCAGCCACGTCCTCGTCCTGGAGGCGATGCGTGAGCTTCCTTCGGACATCGACTGGTTCTACGTGAGCCCGGCGGCCGAGTTCGGTGCCTGGATCCCGGGCGAGCGCAGGGGCGAATTCCGGCTGGGCAGTGACGTGCTCGTCAGCGACGCCGACGGCCGTTCGCACATCAGCGGTGCTGACCTCGCCATTGCGTTCGTCGACGAGATCGAGACGCCGAAGCACTCGCGCGCCCGGTTCACCGTGGCGTACTGAGGATTCAGCCGGGCGAACCGGCGGTGCAGAAGAACTTCGTGGCGTGGGCCGGGTCGAGCGCGTTGGTGACCAGGTGCCACACGTTGAGGTCGTAGGCCTCGCCGACGTGTCCGACGGGATCGAACGGACAGGTGTCCTGGACGTATTCGTTCGTGACGCCCGGCTCACGCACGAAGGACGTTTCGGTGGGCGTGACGAGTTCGTCGAAGCGGGAAGTGATCACGGTGTAGCGCACGCCGGGCTGTGCGATGGGGCCGTTCGTGAGCGTCTGCACGGCGCTGCCGCCGGTGATCAGGTCGTCGCAGGCCGGGCAGCCGAGCGTGCGGAGGGCTTGGCCGACTGCGTCGCGTTCGGCTTGGCCCAGCAGGTACGCCAGCTTGGTCAGACCGGCGAAAGTGGTGCCGTGCGTTGGCGGTGCGATGGCCACCACGGAGCCGATCCGGTCTGCGATGCCCTGGGTTTTCGTGACGTACAGGGACTGGAATCCGCCCTCGGAGTGGCCGACCAGATCCACTTGCCGCGCCCCGGTTTGCGCGAGCACTTCACTCGTGAACTGCTTGATTTCCCTGGCCGAGTCGGCAATCGGGCGCAGCCCGCCGACCACGGGGAACTGCGGGTACGCGCCGTAGGTGCGGCTGAACGTGCAATACCCTTGCGCGGCAACGTGTTCCTGCAGGAAGTTCAAGTCCTCATCGGACGTTGCGCCGAGTCCGTGCAGGAAGACCACCGGCCGTGGATGGGCAGCGCTCGGGCGGCAGGACGGATCGTTGACCCCGCCGCTCGCGGCCTGGGCAGGAGTGGCGAACGCGGCAGTCAGCAGTGCCGCGGCGGCCAGTGCGATACGCAGCCTCATCGGAGATCTCCTTGACACTGGATACCCGCGGGTATTGGATACCTGAAGGTATTGAGTTGGCTCG
Organism: Amycolatopsis jejuensis; assembly: GCF_000717335.1. Lineage (GTDB taxonomy): Bacteria > Actinomycetota > Actinomycetes > Mycobacteriales > Pseudonocardiaceae > Amycolatopsis > Amycolatopsis jejuensis. The sequence continues at coordinate 134,525 of NZ_JNYZ01000003.1, read as the reverse complement.
GGCGGTGTCAAGCCCCGGATGAGGGAGAAGTCGATGAACGGCCGGACGCGGCCGACGCGGGCGGAGACCCGGCGGCGCATTCTCGACGCTGCCTTCACGGTGTTCGGGGACCAGGGCATTGCCGCCACGAAGCTGACCGAGGTGGCGGCCGCGGCCGGGCTCACGAAGGGTGCGGTCTACTCCAGTTTCGCGTCGAAGGACGAGCTGGTGCTCGCGTTGATGGAGGAGCACGCCGCGCATCGGCTGGAGGCGAGTCTCGCCGGGTTCGCCGAAGCGGACGACGGTGGTGCGGGCCTGGCGAACGTCGCCGCCGTGCTGATGCACGAAATGCGCACGGACGCGGTGTGGCACCGGCTGCTGGCCGAGTTCTTCGCGATGGCGCACCACGACGACCGGCGGCGGGACGCGTTGCGCCGACGCCGCCGGGAGGTCCGGGACACGATTGCGCGGGCACTCGATCGGCTCGCCGAGGGGCTGGACCTCGAACTTCCGTTGCCTGCTCAGGAATTCGCCGTGGTTTTGCTCGCGCTCAGCAACGGGTTGGCCGTGGAGGCCGACATCGACGACGAATCGGTGCCGGACGGTCTGCTGGCGCGCGTGCTCACGTTGATCGCCGGGGACGCGGTCGCGAAGGTCAGCGGCCTCGCAGCTCAGCCACCACCGGAGCAAACGTCTCCATCATCGGTTCGAAGACGGTGAAGTAGGAGAACCCGTACCGCTCCCGTCGATTTACCAGCTGTGCCACCATTTCGTCCACGGTGCCGAAGAGAAGCTGCGGCGCTTCAAGCACTTCGGCGATGCTTGCTGCGGTACGTTCCTCGGTCTCGGCATGCCATTGGGTGGCGGCCTCGCGTCGGTCATCGGTGACGACCACGCGCTGGATCAGCATGTTGTAGTTCACCTCGCGAGCACCGGCCAGCGTACGGAAATACGCGACCCGCTCGTCCAGCGCCTCGGCGTTGTCCAGCACGAACGTGCCCGGCGGGCGGCCGCGCTCCTGGCGCAGCCCGGCGAAACCGACGATGTCCGCCTGTTCCGCGGCAAGCCGCAGCACGCCGTCGCTGTTCCCCGCGATCAGCAACCGCGGCATCCCGCCCTCGTCGGCGACGCGGGTGCGCAACTCGGCCAAACCCTCGGTGAGATAAGCGATCCGGTCGGCGGCGTTGCGCCACGGCAGACCGGCGTCGTCGAACTCGTGCTTCATGTGGCCGGCGCCGAGGCCGAGTTCGAACCGGCCGTCGGTGAGTTTGTTGGTGGTGGCGACGTCACGGGCGAAGAGCGCGAGGTTGTAAAAGGGAACGTTGGACACCAGGGTGCCGACCTTCACCTGCTCGGTCACCGCGGCCGCAGCGGCGAGCGCGGGAAACGGCGCCGGTCGCCCAGGTCCGAGGTGGTCGGGCACGGTGAGGTGCTCGTACCCCAGTTCTTCGGCGCGGCGGCACTTCGCGGTCCAGTCAGTGCCGCTGGTCGGATGCCACAGGCTGACGCCGAACTCGAATTTCCCCATGCCGTGACGCTAGCGAGACACGAACGGGTGGCGCATCTCCTTTCGCCACCGGCGGACACCCGAATATGGCGTTGGGTGCATGCGACGCACCGAATGCCACATTGGGTGCGTAGGGTGCAGCGAATGTGGCGTTGGGTGCATCTGACGCACCCAATGTGGCATTGGGGTCGTGGTGTACCGGTTTTGTCGTACCCCGTCGTTACCGTCGCAGGCATGGTGTTGTCGATCGAAGAACGGGAACAGTTTCTCGCCGAGCCGCACATCGGTGCGCTGTCCGTGGCCGAGCGGCCCGACCGGGCGCCGCTCACAGTGCCCATGTGGTACCAGTACGCGCCGGGCGGTGAGCTGTGGGTGCTCACGCAGCCGGGGTCGCGCAAAGCTAAGGCGATCGAGGCGGCCGGGCGGTTCAGCCTGATGGTGCAACGGGTCTCGCCCACGGTGCGGTACGTGTCGGTGGAGGGCCCGGTGATCCGCACGCGGCCGGGCAGCCACGAGCTGTCGTGGGAAATGGCGGCGCGGTACCTGCCTGCCGACAAGGTCGCGGGTTACGTCGAGTACGAGCGCACACAGATCGGGGAGCAGATCGCGATCCACCTGCGGCCGGAGAGGTGGTTGTCCGCCGATATGGGATCCGTGTGACTCGTGGGTGTTTATCCCGGCTGGAACCGGCATAAACACCCACGAGTCAGCTTCAGGCGGCGCCGTCGAAAAGGGAGGTGACCGAACCGTCCTCGAAGACCTGCTGGATTGCTTCCGCGAGCATCGGTGCGATGGACAGCACCGTGAGGCCGGGGAAGCGTTTCTCGTCCGGGATTGGGAGGGAGTTCGTTACGATCACTTCGCGGGCCTTGCACTGCGAGAGCCGCTCGGTGGCCGGGTCGGAGAGGATGCCGTGCGTGGTGGCGATCACCACGTCGGCGGCGCCCTCCTCGAGCAGGGCTTCGGTGGCCTTCACGATGGTGCCGCCGGTGTCGATCATGTCGTCGATCAGTACGCACAGCTTGCCTTCGACCTTGCCGACCACGCGGTTGGCCACGGCCTGGTTCGGCTTGTCCGGGTCACGCGTCTTGTGGATGAACGCGATCGGGCGGTCGCCGAGCTGCTGCGCCCACTTCTCGGCCAGCCGCACGCGGCCCGAGTCGGGGGAGACCACCGTGATGTCGGCGTTGCCGTAGGTGGCCTTGATGTGGTCGGCGAGCACCGACTGCGCCATCAGGTGGTCCACCGGGCCGTCGAAGAAGCCCTGGATCTGCGCGGTGTGCAGGTCGACAGTCATGATCCGGTCGGCGCCCGCGGTCTTGAACAGGTCCGCGATGAGCCGTGCCGAGATCGGCTCGCGGCCCTTGTGCTTCTTGTCCTGGCGCGCGTACGGATAGAACGGCATGACCACGGTGATCCGCTTGGCGCTCGCGCGCTTGAGCGCGTCCACCATGATCAGCTGCTCCATCACGTACTCGTTGATGGGCGTGGTGTGTGCCTGGATCACGAACGCGTCGGTACCGCGCACCGACTCCTCGAACCGCACGAACAGCTCGCCGTTCGCGAAGGTGTGCGCGGTCTGCGGGGTGATCGTCACGTTGAGGTGCTTGGCGACCTCTTCCGCGAGCTCGTGGTGCGCACGTCCGGAGAAGAGCATCAGGTTCTTCTTCGGCGTACCTTGCTTCGGACTCATGCTGGCGACTCCCCGTCGGTTCCTGCTGCTGACTCGGACACAACGGTGTCCTGCTGCTGGGCGGCAAGGGCAGCTTCCGCCGCCTCCGCCGCGGGCGTTCCCGGCCTGCGCCGGACCGCCCAGCCTTCGATGGTGCGCTGGGGGCCGGCCGACAGCGCCAGTCCGCCCGGCGGGACGTCGTCGCGGATCACCGCACCGGCTCCACTGTAAGCGCCGTCCCCGATCCGCACCGGCGCGACCAGCGTGTTGTCCGCGCCGAGGCGTACGTGCGACCCGACGTACGTGTGGTGCTTGCGCACCCCGTCGTAGTTCACGAACACGCTGGAGCAGCCGATGTTGCTGTGATCGCCGACAGTTGCGTCGCCGACGTAGGTCAGATGCGGCACCTTGGTGCCGACGCCGATGTCCGCATTCTTCGTCTCCACGAACGCACCCAGCTTGCCCTTGGCGCCGAGCTTGGTGCCCGGGCGAAGGTACGTGTACGGGCCGACGTTCACGCCGTCGCCCAGCTCTGAATCCGAAGCGTGCACGCGGACCACCGAAGCTCCAGCGCCGATGCGGACGTCGGTGAGCGTGGTGTCGGGGCCGACCACGGCGCCTTCGCCGACCGAGGTGTGGCCCTTGAGCTGGGTGTTCGGCTCGATCAGAACGTCGGGGGCGAGGGTGACGTCCGCCTCGATCCACGTGGTGTTCGGATCGGTGACCGTGACGCCTTCGCGCTGCCAGCGGCGCACGATGCGGCGGTTGTACTCCGCGCCGAGCACGGAAAGCTGCACGCGATCGTTCACGCCCTCGGTGACCCACGGGTCGTCGACCACCAGCGCGCCGACGCCCTTGCCGTCCTCGCGGGCGATGCCGAGGACGTCGGTGAGGTAAAGCTCACCCTGCGCGTTGTTCGTGGACAGCCGGGACAGGCCGTCGGTGAGCACCGCCGCGTCGAACGCGTACACGCCCGAGTTGATCTCGGTGATCGCCAGCTGCTCGGGGGTGGCGTCCTTGTGCTCGACGATCGCGGCGACCGAGCCGTCGGCGTCGCGGACGATGCGGCCGTAGCCCGCCGGGTCGGCGACCTGGGCAGTGAGCACGGTGACTGCATTGCCCGCTTTGCCGTGTTCGGCAAGCAAAGCGGCCATGGTCTCGGTGTCCAGCAGCGGCACGTCGCCATACGTGACGACCACGGTGCCGGTGAGTCCTTCGGGCAGTTCGTGCAGCGCGCACGACACGGCGTGCCCGGTGCCCTTCTGCTCCTCCTGCACCGCAGTGGTGACCTCGCGGCCGAGCACACCGGCGACCCGGTCGAGCTCGGTGCGCACGGCGTCGCGGCCGTGCCCGATCACGACTACCAGGTGCTGCGGCGAAAGCCCGGCGGCCGCGCGCACGGCGTGTTCCACCAGCGGCCTTCCGGCAATCGGGTGCAGCACTTTCGGTGTGGAGGAACGCATGCGGGTGCCCTCACCCGCGGCGAGGATCAGCGTGCTCAGCGGGCCGCTCACGAGACTCCCAACGATTCACCGATGCGGTCGACGTCAGGCAACGATCCTACGTGGGGTCCTCGGAGCTCCACGCGGGGTCGGTCGGGGCGGGTTCACCGGGCCAGCCGCCCGCCCCGTCACCGGCCATCGAGTTGGCCGATGCGACCTGGTTGCCGCCGTCGCGTTTCGCCTGGTACATCGCCGCATCTGCGCGGGCGAGCACCTGTTCGGCCCGCTCCTGCGGACGCAGCGAAACCAGCCCGATGGACAGCGTGACGCCGTGCGAAAGGTGATGCGGCAGCGACGCGACGGACTTGGCCGCGCGGCCGAGCGCCATCTTCGCCGCGGAAGCGGGCGCGCCGGGCAGCAGCACGATGAACTCGTCACCGCCGTAGCGCGCCACCACGTCGTCGCCGCGCAATGCGTCGCGCAGCGTGCTCGCGACGACACGCAACACGTTGTCGCCCTCGGCATGCGACTGCTTGTCGTTGACGCCCTTGAAGCCGTCGAGGTCGACCAGCGCGACCGCAAGCGGTTGCGCATCCGCCGACGACGCCAGCGAGCGCAGCCGTTCGTCGAGCGCGCGGCGGTTCGGGAGACCGGTGAGCGGATCCTGCAACGCCTGCTGGGTCATCGCGCCGTGCTCGGCCGACAGCCGTTCATGCTCGCGACGCGCGTTCAGCGTGGCGATCTGCGATTCGCGCAGCGTCCACATTTCCGTTTCCAGCGCCGTGGCGTAGTCGATCAGCGACGGGCTCGCGGCTTCCGGATCGAGCCGCGCCAGCTCGCGGGCGACGGTGAGCCGCATCGACGGCTGCGAGACGTCCGCGGCCAGCATGTCGCGGGTGTCCGCCAGCACCTGCAGTGCCTCGTCGCGGCGGCCTGCCTGGTCGAGGCAGCGGGCCAGGGCAATGGCGACCAGCTCCTGCTCGTGCGGGAAGTGGTGGCCGAGGTGCATGCTCTGCAAGCGTTCGACGTGTTCGGCGGCCGGGTTGTGCAGCGCGAGCGCGGCGGCGAGCACGCCGACCTGGTCGACCGCGGAGACGCCGGTCCGGCGCGGGAACAGCGATTCGGCGAACGGTCCCTCGGCGGCCACCGCCATCGACGCGGCGGTGCGGAACTTCTCGGCCGACTCGTCGTACTGCTCGATACGCTCGAGCCGCAGCCCCCAGCCGAGCAGCATCTTGACCCGGTTTATCAGCTGCAGGGTGATCTCGTGCGGGCTCGCGCTTTCCCGGATCGCCTGGTGCGCGCGGCCGATCACCTCCTCGGCGGCCTCGTAGACGCCGAGCTGGTTGAGCACGATCCAGCAGTCGATGAGCGCCATCGACTGCATCCGGTTCCAGTTGCGTATGCCGACCTGGCGGTCCGGGATCGTGGAGTCGTCGAGGATCGCGAGCGCGCGGGCGATCTCGGTGAGCGCGGCGTCCTCCTGCGCGGCGAGCACGAGACGGCGGCCGCGCAGCGCGTGCGCGTCGGCGCGCAGCAGCGAAAGGCCGTGCCGGCGGGTGTGCGCGAGCATCTCGTCGAGCCGCGGTTCGGCCTCGGCGGCCAGCCCGCGGGTGACCAGCCGGGAGAACGCGGACGCGCGCAGCAGCTGGGCGACGAGCGTGGGTTCCCCGCGGCGCAGCGTTTCCTCGAGCAGCTCGTCCATGATCGCGACGATCTCGAGCTGGCTTTCGTGGTTCTGGCGCTGGACGGCCGCGATGAGTTCCCGCGCGCGACCGACCAGCCACGCGTCGGACATCTCGACAAGGGTCGGGCGACGGGCACCCGCGGGGTCACTCGCTTCCTCGCTCAGCCGCCCCCACTCCCATCGCCTCACCGGATGTGCAGCTCCGCCGCCAGGATTCGAACCTGAACTGTCAGAACCAAAATCTGAAGTGCTGCCGATTACACTACGGCGGATCGGACCTGGTCAGGATAGCGATGATCGTGGGCACGGGTCGCAGGAGGGGGAGGCGTGCGCCACAGCGCCGCCGCGGGTACCTGGGAATCGGACTTTTCGGGCCTCCACAGGGCCCGGAACCTGCTGTACCGTAACTTACGACTCCGTAGGTAAGGGCACCCTTTGTCAGGGGTTGTGAGAGGAAAGAAGTGAGCGCATGACGGCCACCCTCGACCGTTCCCAGTCAGCAGGCGACCCGCCGAAGGGTCCCAAGCCGATCATCGAAGGACAGCGTTCGGTCGGGGTCCAGCTGTCGGTGTACTTCGGCGTGCTGCTGCCGATCGTCGCGCTGCTGGTCGCCGTGCCGTTCGCCTGGGGGTGGGGGCTGACCTGGCTGGACGTCGTGCTGTTCGTCGTGTTCTACGGCATCAGCGGGCTCGGCATCACGGTCGCGTACCACCGGTACTTCACGCACGGTTCGTTCAAGGCCAAGCCGTGGCTGCGGGTCGTGATGGCGATCGCCGGCAGCGTCGCGTTGCAGGGCCCGGTGATCACCTGGGTGGCCGACCACCGGCGGCACCACGCATTCTCCGACCGCGACGGCGACCCGCATTCGCCGTGGGCGTACGGCACGTCGCCGCTGGCCATCGCGAAGGGCTTCTGGCATGCGCACATGGGCTGGCTGTTCGAGCGCGACAAGAGCAACCAGGGGCGGTTCGCCCCGGACCTGGTGAAGGACCCGGCCATCCGCAAGGTCGACGACCTGTTCTGGCTCTGGTCCCTGGTGAGCCTGTTCCTGCCGGCGCTGCTGGGCGGCTTGATCTCGTGGTCGGTGTGGGGCGCGGTGACGGCGTTCTTCTGGGCCGGGCTCGTGCGGGTCTGCGTGCTGCACCACGTGACCTGGTCGGTGAACTCGATCTGCCACATGATCGGCGAGCGCCCGTTCGCCGCCCGCGACCGCTCGGCGAACTTCTGGCCACTGGCGATCTTCTCCTTCGGGGAGTCGTGGCACAACCTCCACCACGCCGACCCGACCTCGGCCCGGCACGGCGTGAAACGCGGCCAGATCGACATGTCGGCGCGGCTGATCTGGATCTTCGAGAAGTTCGGCTGGGTGCACGACGTGCGCTGGCCGACCCCGCAGCGGCTGGCCCGCATCGCGGCGGACGGCGAGTAAGCACCCACCACGACTACGCTCCTGCCAATGGCGGGGAGACGACGGGCCAAGCGAGAGGCAGCGGTCGCCGGAACGCGTCCGGCGACGGCGGTCGCCCGAGTGCGGATGACCGGCAGCGAGCGCAGGCAGCAGCTGTTGAACGTGGCGCGGGCGCTGTTCGCCGAGAAGGGGTTCGACGGCACGTCGGTCGAGGAGATCGCGGCGCGGGCGAACGTGTCCAAACCGGTGGTCTACGAGCATTTCGGGGGCAAGGAAGGCATTTACGCCGTCGTCGTGGACCGCGAGACCCAGCTCCTGCTCGACCGAATGGTGTCGACTCTGCACGGCGGGCACCCGCGAGTGATGCTGGAGCAGGCGGCGGTCGCGTTGCTCAGTTACGTCGAGGATTCGCACGACGGGTTCCGCATTCTGGTTCGCGATTCGCCAGTGGCCAGTTCCACGGGCACGTTTTCGACGGTGCTGAATGACATTGCCAGCCAGGTCGAGCACATTCTCGCGCAGCAGTTTGCTGCCCGGGGGTATGAGGAGAAGCTGTCGGCGCTTTACGCGCAGGCGCTGGTCGGGATGGTCGCGCTCACGGGGCAGTGGTGGCTGGACGCGCGTAAGCCGAAGCGGGACGAGGTGGCCGCGCATCTGGTGAATCTTGCCTGGAATGGCTTGTCCCACTTGGAGAACAAGCCCCGGTTGCTCGGCTGAACCTCAACCGTGGCTCAGATCCACGATGCAGAACAGGTTGCCGTCCGGGTCGGCGAGGACCACGAAGTCCGGGTCCGGCGGGTACAGCTCCCACTCGACCCGCTTCGCGCCCAGCCGGACGAGCCGCTCTGCCTCGATCCGCTGCTCGTCCGCGGTGTCCACCACCAGGTCAAGCTGCAGCCGCGGGTGTGGTTCGGCGGGTGACTCGCTCGGCATCAGGCACAGCGCGCGCCCGCCACCGGGATACTCGAGCGTGCGCCACTCGGCGCCCGCCCATTCCGCTGATTCGACGAGCCCGAGCGCTTCGGTCCAGAACCGCACTGCCCGCTCGACGTCCGTGACTCCGACGACCGGGTATCCGAGTCGCAGCATCAGGTCAGGTCTCCCCGGGTGTGCAGGTCGTCGAGGATCAGCCGGACGGTGGCCGACACTCGATCCCGGTCGGCGTGCGTGAGCCAGCTGATCGCCGCGATTTCGCTGCTCGGTGCCAGTTCGCCTGCATAATCGGCGGTGTAGCACGTCATCCGCACCACGACACCGTCCGCGCGGCCGTGCGCCTGCGCCTCCCATACCCCCGCCGGTCGCGCGGTTTCCGGATCCAGCCGTACGCTCAGCTCCTCGCCGATCTCGCGGACCAGCGTATCGACGTCCGTCTCGCCTTCCTCGCGCTTCCCGCCGGGCAGGTACCACGTGTCCTTGCCCGCCGAGCGCGCGGCGAGGAGCCGCCCGTCGACGACGTGCAGCCAGGCGACTTTGTCGATCACGTCCGCCACCCTACCGCCGCGCCCGCCGGTCCAGGTCCGCGAGCAGCACGCGCAACAGCCCGGCCAGTTGTTCCCGCTCGTCCGGCGTCAGCGCGGAGACGAGGGTTTCCTCGTGCTCCAGCAGATCCCCGACGGTTCGCTCGATCAAGGCGTGCCCCGCGGCGGTGAGCTCCACGTACACCGTGCGACGGTCCGAAGTGGACTTCGACCGTCGCACATGACCGTCACGCTCGGCGCGGGCGGTCTGCTGGGAAATCGCGCCGGGGCTGACCCGGCAGCGCTTCGCGAGCTCGCCCGCGGTGAGCCGGTACGGCGGCCCGGCGCGGCGCAGGGTGCTCAGCAACGTGCGGGTTGACGCGTCCATGCCCAGCGCCAGCATGGTCGCGCGCCGGTCGTCTTCCAGCAGCTTCGCGATGTGCCAGATCCGCGTGATCACGCCGATCGACGACACCGGCGTGCCCGGCCGTTCCCGCTGCCACGCCCGCTGGATTTCGTCGACCTCGTCGCTTGACGGGTTTTCCCCGGCGCCGGTAACGTCGTCCACGGGGATACTTTAGCAGTAAAGGATGTGGTGATGAACCGGGAAATCGTGGTGACCGGGGGTAGTGCCGGAATCGGGTACGCGATTGCGGCGGCGTTTGTCCGCGAGGGGGATCGGGTCACCGTCACCGGGCGCCGGGAAAGCGTGCTCACCGAAGCGGCGGCGTTGCTTGGCGCGCGGGCCGTGAGTTTCGACGCGGGAGATCCCGAGGCGGTCGAGGCGGCTTGCGCGCAGTTGCCGGATCGAGTCGACGTGCTGGTCAACAATGCTGGTGGGAACACCGATTTCGAGCGGGAAGACGGCGCGGATCTGAAGGCGCTGGAAACTGCTTGGCTGGCCAACCTGCGGGCCAATTTGTTCACCGCCGCGCTGGTCACTGCCGGGCTTCGGGATCGGCTGGCTGACCAGGGCCGGGTCGTCACGATCGGGTCGATTGCGGCGCGCACCGGCGCGGGTTCGTACGGCTGGTCCAAGGCCGCGCTGGAACTGTGGAATGCCGAGGTAGCCCGTGAATTCGGACCGCGCGGGATCACCGCGAACATCGTCGCGCCCGGGCTGGTCGTGGACACCGAATTCTTCCACGGAAAGCTCACCGCGGAACGGCAGGAAACGTTGATCGGGAACACGATGACGAAACGCGCCGGCCGTCCGGAAGACATTGCCGAGGTGGTGCGGTTCCTGGCGTCTCCGGAGGCCGGGCACGTCACCGGTCAGGTGCTCCACGTGAACGGTGGTGCGTATGTCAGCCGGGGGTGACGCGCAGCAGCTTGTCATTGCTGCCATTGGAAGTCGTCACGTACAGCGAACCGTCCGGGGCACTTCGGACTGCGCGTAACCGGCCGAACTTGTCGTCGAATTCCGTCGGCAGCGTGACATTCGTGACCTTCGCATTGGCGTCGAGGTGCAGCAGCAGGAGCTTCTGCCCCTTCAACGCCACCACGGCCAGCGCGCCCTCGTTCGGACCCCACTGCTTCCCGGTGAGGAATGCGTCACCGCTGGTCGCCTCGGTGATCGAGCCGGAAGTCCACAGTGGACTCACCGCGTCCGGGAACCGTTTCGTGTCGGTCATCGGCACGCTCTCGTCGTAGCTGGTGCCGGTGCCGCCCTTCGACGGGTCCCAGCCGTAGTTTCCGCCTGCCTGCAGCAGGTTCACCTCGTCGTCGAACGTCGGCCCGTGCTCGGACGTGACCACCTGACCGGTACCCGGCCGGATCGCGACGCCCTGCACATTCCGGTGCCCGTAGGTGTAAATCCGCCGCTCGTTCGGGTCCGCGGACGCGAGGAAGGGGTTGCCGGGCAACGGTTCCCCGGTTTTCGCGTTGATCCGCAGCACCTTGCCGCCAAGGCTGTGCCGGTCCTGCGCCACCGACGCCCGCGCGGTGTCGCCGGTGCCGACCAGCAGCGCGCCGTCCGGAGCCAGCGTCGGACGGCAGCCGGAATGCCGTCCGCTCGGGTTCACCGGAAGGCCGGTGAGCAGGTCACGGACCTTGGTCGCGGCGGCCCCGTCGTCCGCGAGCCGCCAGGTGACCAGCCGGACGTCCACCGCCTGGCGGTTCTCCTGATGCGTCTGGCAGGTGGTGAACTCGCGCGACGACGCGAAGTCCGCGGCCAGGACCATGCCCATCAGACCGCCTTCGCCCTGCACGAGCACGTCGGAGAAATCGGCGCGGACGTCGGTGACCCGGCCGTTGTGGACCAGCGCGAGCTTGCCGGGGCGCTGCGGTACGAGCAGGGAACCATCGGGCAGGAAGCCGACATCCCAGCCGTGTTCGAGGCCGTGCGCGACCTCCTGCACGACGAACCGGTGTGGCGACGGTGCGGCCGGGGCCGGGGTGGAGCAGGCACTCACAGCCAGGGCGAGGACCGACGCGAGCAGAGCGACGTGGCGCATACGTCCAGCATGCCTGATTCAGCCGCCGGGACGAACCAATCCGGACTCGTACGCGAACACCACCGCGTGCACCCGGTCGCGCAGGCCGAGCTTGCCCAGCAGCCGTCCGACGTGCGTTTTCACCGTGGTTTCGCCGATGAACAGCGTCTGCGCGATCTCGGTGTTCGACAGTCCGCGCGCGATCAGGCCGAGCACGTCCTTCTCGCGTTCGGTGAGGGTCTCCAGCTTCTGCTCGTCGAGCGGGGTCCGGTCGGCGCTGAGGTAGCGGTCGAGCAGGCGTTTCGTGACCGACGGCGACACCATCGAGTCGCCGCGCAGCACGCCGCGGATCGCCACCAGCATCTCGTCCGACGGCGCGTCCTTCACCAGGAATCCGCTCGCGCCGGCGCGGAGCGCGGAGTACGCGTACTCGTCGAGGTCGAACGTGGTGATGACCAGCACCGACGTGTCCGGCAGCTCGGCGCAGATCTGCGCGGTCGCCGCGACGCCGTCGAGCACCGGCATCCGCACGTCCATCAGCACCAGGTCCGGCCGCTGCTGCCGGGCGAGCTCGACGGCCTGCGCACCGTCCCCGGCCTCGGCGACCACCTGCAGGTCCGGCTGGCTGTCCACGATCATCCGCAGCCCGACGCGCACCAGCTCCTGGTCGTCGCAGATCAGCACCGACGTCATGCGGCGTCCGTCCGCAGCGTCGCCGACACGCGGTACCCGCCGCCGGGGAGCGCGCCGGTTTCGAGCTTGCCGTGGTACAGCTCGACGCGCTGGGCCATGCCGGTCAGCCCGCGGCCGGACCCCGGCAAGCCCGCCGCAACCGGTTGCCCGCCACCGGAATTGGTCACTTCCACGTGGACTTCCGGACCGGCGAAGGTGACCCGGACCGTTCCGGTCGCGTCGGCCGGAGCGTGTTTGAGCATGTTGGTCAGCGCCTCCTGGACAATGCGGTACGCCTGCAGGGCGACGCCGGCGGGCAGGTCGGCGATGTCGCCGTCCACCTCGAGCGTGACGTCGCGGCCGGACTGGGTGACGAGCGTGCGCAACTGGTCGAGCGTCGGCTGGGGAGCACGCGCGGGTTCTCCTGCGTGCATCACCTCCAACAGCCGGCGCAGCTCTGCGAGCGCGGCGCGTCCGGTAGCGCCGATGGTGTCGAGCGTACGGTCGACAGCTTCCGGATCACGGTGGCGTGCGAGCTTCGCGCCTTCGGCGTTGAGCACGATCACGCTCATGCTGTGTGCGAGTACGTCGTGAAGCTCGCGCGCGATGCGCGTCCGTTCTTCGGCGATCGCAGCGCGACTGCGGGCCTGTTCTTCGGACACTGTCAGCTCGTCGCGTAGCTGTTCTTCTGCGGCGAGTTTCACCTTCGTGCGGAAGAAGGCGCCGAGCGCCCAAGCTGCGATGTGCAGGGGCAGCGCGCCGACGACGGTGAGCGTGGGGCTTTGCGTGCCCCAAGTGAAGCCCCACAGCATGTCGAGCCCGATGATGGCGGCCATGACGGGGATGAACCACCGGTCGCCCGCCTTGACGAGCGTGTACAGGACCACTGCCATCGCGAGTTCGCTACGGCCGCGGTCGTACGCCCACAGTCCGTTCGTGTAGACGGCTGCCACGCCGAGGAGGATCCACACCGCAGCTATGCGCGGGTAGCGGCGACGCAGCAACAGCGGGAGCAGGAACAGCATCGGGACCATCTGCTCGATCCAGGGCCGGTTCGTCATGATGTTGGGCCCGAGGAGCACGAAGACGGCGTACAGCGGCAGGTCCAGCACCCAGGGCCGCCCGCGTGCCCATGTGACCAGTCGACGCACGAAGTGAACCTAACCCGTGTACGTCGTCGCGCGCGTCGTACCGGAGGATGGCAGCCGTCCTCCGAGCGGACGACATTTCCGGCCGATCGAGCCGATCCGCGATGATCGAAGTGCTCCATACCGTCGAGAACATGTCGATCACCAGGGAGTTCTTCCGCCACCCGATGCGCACCGGCGCGATCGCGGCCAGCTCCGCGCAACTCGCCGGCATGATGACCGCCGGGTTGGGCGTCGAGAGCGCACACAGCGTCGTGGAGCTGGGTCCAGGTACGGGCGTCTTCACCGAAGCAGTGCTTCGCCTGCTTCGGCGCGACGCGCACTTCACCGCGGTCGAGATCAACCGCCACCTTGTACAGGAGCTACGTGACCGCTTCCCGAGGCTGCACGTCGCCGAGGGGTCCGCGGAGCACGTCGCTGCGTACGTGACCATGCCGGTCGACGTGGTTGTCTCGGGTCTGCCGTGGACAGCCATGCCTGCCGCACGGCAAGCCGCGGTACTGGACGCTGCCTGTGGTGTGCTTTCGCCCCAAGGCCGCTTCGCGACCTTCGCGTACGCGCACACCGCATGGACACCGCCAGCACGCCGCTTCGCACAGCTGCTGCGAAGCCGCTTCGCAGTCGTTACGCGCACGAGTGTGGTGTGGCAGAACCTGCCGCCCGCGTACGTGTACCGCGCAGCGTTGCCCGTGCGCTCGGGACTGGACCGGTATGGACAGCCTGCTTCAGCCGCTTCTTGACGCTCCCGCGCCGCTTGTCTACTGCATCTGCGCACTGGTGATCATGGCGGAGACGGCGCTGTTACCCGGCATCGTGCTGCCGACGCTGTCCACCTTGCTGCTCATGGGTTTCCTCGTGCAGCGCGGGACGTTACAGCTGTGGCCGACGCTCGCGGTGTGCGTCGTGGCCGCAGTGGCTGGCGACCAGCTCGCGTACTGGGAAGGACGGGTGCTGGGACCACGGTTACGCCGTTCCCGCGTCGGGCGGCGGATCGGCGCACAGCGGTGGGACAAGGCCGAAGCCGCCGTCGCGCGGTACGGCGTGCCTGCTGTGGTTCTCGGCCGCTGCCTTGCCGGTGTACGCACTCTCGTGCCGCGCGTGGCGGGCTCGGCGGGGCTGTCGTACCGCCGCTTCCTTACCGGGAGCCTGTGCGCGGCGGTGCTGTGGGCCGGGGTGGAGCTGACGATCGGCCAGGTCACGGGGTGGGTCGCGCCGTGAGGAGGTCAGGCCCATGCGGCCAGCGCCCGGCGAGGACGTTCGAGGACGTGCTGCGCCCAGTCCGCGAAGTTGCCGATCCGCGACGCCATCCCGAGCACATTGACCGCCGGTTCCAGCAACTCCGCCGCAACACCCTCGGTGAGCAGCCCAAACGCGTCGTTCACCGCGACCAGGTCGCCGTACCGATCGACGACCAGTGCCAGGTATGGCCGATGCCCGTCGAGCAGGGCACGCAGCGAGTCCAGCACCGGCGTGAGGGCAGGGTTTCGGGGTAGACCGGCGCGTATCCGGCGGTCAGCAGCAACGCGTTGCGCTCGCGCAGCGGCAGCCCGAGCGCTTCCGCCACGCGCACCACCATCCCTCGGGGTGGACAGTCACGTGATTCTCGCCGGTGCCTGAGTGCGTCGGCCATTCCCTCCAGGGGAATTGCCGGGACGCCGGGGCACCCTGGATCGTCGGGAGCATGGAATTCGGACTTCTTCTTCCCGCTGGACAGGCACAGCTGGAAGCTGGCGGCACCCCGCGTGCGCTCGTCGCCTTGGCCCGCGAAGCCGAACGGCTCGGATTCGCGTCGATCTGGGCGGGTGACTCGCTTTCGCGGCCGCGGATCGAACCGCTCACGCTGCTCACCGCGGTCGCGCAGGCCACCGAACGCGTCACGGTGGGGACCGCCGTGCTGCTCCCCGCGAACCGCAACCCGGTGCAGGTGGCGATGACGCTCGCGTCGCTCGACCTGATGTCCGAAGGGCGGCTGGTGGTCGGCGTCGGGGCGGGGTTCCCGGGGTTCAGCGAACCGGAGTTCGACCTGGCCGGGGTCGAATTCCGGACCCGGTTCTCGCATCTGGACGACGTGGTCGCGCTCTGGCGGGAGCTGTGGACCGGCGAGCCGCGTTCGTTCCGCGGCAAGGTGCTGCACTACGACTGGCTGCCCCCGGCGGTCCGGCCCGCGCGTCCCGGCGGCCCGCCGATCTGGCTGGGCGGCGCCACCCCGGCCGCGCTCCGGCGCACGGCCGCGCACTACGACGGATGGCTCCCGTACCCGCCGGATCCAGCGGACTACGCGTCCGGCCTCGCGACCATCCGCGCTGCCACCGACCGCGCGATTACGCCGTCGCTGTTCTTCACCGGGTACGTCGATCCCGATGTGCGGCGCGGACGTCAGGTCCTGGAGACCTACGCAAAGGCGACCTACCGGCGTCCGCTGTCGGTGATCAGCACCATCCAGGCGACGGCGACCGGCTCGGTCGACGAGGTCGCCGAAGCAATCCGCCGGTACGCCGGTGCCGAGCACGTGCTGCCGCGCGTCGGCTCGATCGAACCCGGCGCCGTCGAGCGGCAGTTGCCGCTGCTGGCCGAGGTGATCGCCAAGACTGTCGGTGCCGGGACGTAGGCTGGGACGGTGACCGACGCTGTACTGTCCGGACTCCTCCAAGCCACCCTTCCCGACCCGGCCCTGCGCGGGGTAGTCGAACGCGCCGGCGCCCCGCTGCTCGAACTGCAGGGCGCCGTCACCGTGCGCCAGCTCGTCGCCGCCGCGCTGGCCGAAGACCCCGAGCGCGGCGGCGCGGGCCGTTCTGTGCTGGCCGTCACCGCCACCGGGCGCGAAGCCGACGAGCTCACCGCTTCCCTCGCCGCGCTGCTCGGCAGCCACCGGGTCGCCGACTTCCCGTCCTGGGAGACGCTGCCGCACGAGCGCCTTTCACCACGGGCGGACACGGTCGGGCGGCGGCTGGAGGTGCTGCGCCGGCTGCACACCGGCGACGACGAGCTGCGTGTGGTCGTCGCCACGGTGCGCAGCTTGATCCAGCCCATGGCGCCCGGGCTGGGTTCGCTCGCGCCGATCGACCTCGTGGTGGGTGAGGAGCAGAGCTTCGACGGGTTGCTCGAGCGGCTCGTCGAACTCGCGTACACGCGCGTGGACATGGTCGAGAAACGCGGCGAGTTCGCGGTCCGCGGCGGGATTCTCGATCTGTTCGGGCCGACGGCACAGCATCCGGTCCGGGTCGAGTTCTGGGGCGACGAGGTCAGCGAGATCCGCGCGTTCGCGGTGTCGGACCAGCGGTCGCTGCCGGGCGAGATCCAGCGGGTCACCGCGCCGCCGTGCCGGGAACTGCTGCTCACGCCCGACGTGAAGGCGCGTGCGGCCGACCTGGCCACCACGTACGAGGCCGACGCGCACCTGGCCGAAATGCTCACCAAGCTGTCCGGCGGCATTCCGGTGGAAGGCATGGAAGCCCTCATCCCGGTGCTGTGCGAGGGCGACCTGGAACTGCTCACCGACGCGATGCCGGTGGGTAGCCATGTCCTGCTGGCGGATCCGGAGAAAATCCGCGCCCGGGCGGCCGATCTCGTGCGTACCGGGCAGGAGTTCCTCGAAGCGTCCTGGACCACCGCCGCGGCAGGCGGGCAGGCGCCGATCGACCTCGGCGCGTCGGCGTATCGAGACCTGGCCGGGATCGCCGCGCACGCGCAGGACACGAAGCGTCCGTGGTGGACCCTCACACAGCTGACCAGCGAAGACCCGGATGTCTACCAGGTCGGCATCGAGCCCGCCCCGGCGTATCGGGGCGAGCTGGAGCGGGCGATGACCGACCTGCGCGCGCACCTTGCCGCGGGCGGCACCGGCGTGCTCGTCGTCGCCGGGCAGGGCACCGCGAGCCGTGCGGTGGAGCAGCTGCTGGCCGCGGAAGTCCCGGCGAAGCAGGCGGATTCACTCCCCGAAGCGCCGCCTTCCGGGGTCGTCACGGTCACCTGCGGCGGTCTCTCGGACGGCTTCGTGTCGCCGGAACGCGCGCTGGTCGTGTTGTCGGAGGCCGATCTCACCGGCCGCGGGGCGACGGCCGGAACGTCCACAAAGGACCTCAACACCAAGATGCCGTCGCGCCGCCGGGGCGCGGTCGATCCGCTGGCGCTCAAGGCAGGCGACTACGTGGTGCACGACCAGCACGGCATCGGCCGGTTCGTGGAGATGGTGCAGCGCACGGTCGCCGGTGCCACGCGGGAGTACCTGCTGCTGGAGTACGCGTCGTCCAAACGCGGCCATCCCGGAGACCGGCTGTTCGTGCCCACCGACCAGCTCGACGAGGTGTCCCGCTACGTCGGCGGTGAGCTGCCCACGCTCAACAAGCTCGGTGGGTCGGACTGGAAGAACACCAAGGCCCGCGCGAAAAAGGCGGTCAAGGAGATCGCCGCCGAGCTGGTGCAGCTCTACGCCGCCCGGCAGGCCGCGCCAGGGCACGCGTTCGGCGCGGACACCCCGTGGCAGTCCGAGCTGGAGGACGCGTTCCCGTTCGTCGAGACCAACGACCAGCTGGCGGCCATCGACGAGGTCAAGGCCGACATGGAACGCGGCGTGCCGATGGACCGGGTGATCTGCGGCGACGTCGGGTACGGCAAAACCGAAATCGCCGTGCGCGCGGCGTTCAAGGCGGTGCAGGACGGCAAGCAGGTGGCCGTGCTCGTGCCCACCACGCTGCTCGCGCAACAGCACATCAACACCTTCACCGAGCGGATGCGGTCGTTTCCGGTCACCATCAAGGGGTTGTCGCGGTTCACGCACAAGGCCGAGGCCGACCGGACCATGGAACAGCTGGCCGAGGGCGAGGTCGACATCGTCATCGGCACGCATCGGCTGCTGCAGACCGGGATCCGGTACAAAGACCTCGGCCTTGTGATCGTCGACGAGGAACAGCGGTTCGGCGTGGAGCACAAGGAACACATCAAAGCGTTGCGCACGCACGTCGACGTGCTCACGATGTCGGCAACGCCGATCCCGCGAACGCTCGAGATGTCGCTGGCCGGTATCCGCGAGATGTCCACCATCCTGACGCCGCCGGAAGACCGGCATCCGATCCTCACCTACGTCGGCGGGTATGACGACAAGCAGGTCGGCGCTGCGGTCCGCCGCGAACTGCTGCGTGACGGCCAGGTGTTCTACGTGCACAACCGCGTGTCGTCGATCGAGAAGGCAGCGCGGCGGATCCGTGAGCTGGTGCCGGAGGCGCGCGTCGTCACCGCGCACGGGCAGATGAACGAGGACAAGCTCGAGAAGATCATCCAGGGCTTCTGGGAGAACGAGTACGACGTACTGGTGTGCACCACGATCGTCGAAACCGGGCTGGACATTTCCAACGCCAACACGCTGATCGTCGAACGCGGCGACATGCTCGGCCTCGCTCAGTTGCACCAGTTGCGCGGGCGCGTCGGGCGGGGTCGCGAACGTGGGTACGCGTATTTCCTGTACCCGCCGGAAGCGCCGCTCACCGAGACGGCACACGACCGGCTGGCCACCATCGCGCAGAACACCGAACTGGGCGCGGGGATGGCGGTTGCGATGAAGGACCTGGAAATCCGCGGGGCGGGCAACATCCTCGGCGCGGAACAGTCCGGGCACATCGCAGGCGTCGGGTTCGACCTGTACGTGCGGCTGGTCGGCGAAGCGGTCGAGGCGTTCCGGCGGCATGCGGGAGCGGGTCCGGCGGAGGAGGAAGAGCTGGCCGAGGTCCGCGTCGACCTGCCGGTCGACGCGCACATCCCGCACGACTACGTACCCGGCGAGCGGCTGCGCCTGGAGGCGTACCGCAAGATCGCGTCGGCGCCGGACACCGAGTCGCTCGACGCGGTCCGCGAGGAGCTCGTCGACCGCTACGGCCAGCCGCCGGCGCCGGTCACGCGGCTGCTTTCGGTCGCGACCTTCCGGCACGCCTGCCGGGCGGCCGGGGTCACCGAGGTCGCGGTGCAGGGCAACACCATTCGCTTTGCTCCGCTGCCGCTGGCGGATTCGCAGATGGTGCGGCTGAAACGCTTGTACCCCAAGGCGATGTACAAGGCGGTCACCAACACGGTGTCGGTGCCGAAGCCCACCGAAGGCCCGGCGGGCGGCCGGATGGGTGCACCGGTGCTGCGGGATCAGGAGCTGCTCGACTGGTGCACGAAACTGCTCACGCAGCTCACCAAAACCCCGGCGGCGGTGTGATCACCCGCCGTTGGAGGGGCGGTATTCCGGAGTGGTGAAGGCCCGCGCGGTGCTCGGTGGGCTCAGCCGCTGCACCGCGTCGAAGAACGCGCGGCCCATCACCGCGCGGGCTTCGAGGGCGGGATGGGTGGCGCCGAAGTTGTCGGCGTCGGCCTGGCCGTGCGCGAAGATCGAGTAGATCAGCACCGGCTTGCCCGCGGCGTCGAACATGATCCCGGCTTCGTTGCGTCCGTCGGCGAACCAGCCTGCTTTCGTGGCCACGCGGGCGCGCTCGGCTGACGACATCGTGCGCCGGATTCCGTCAGTGAAAGCGACCGGCGAACGCAGAATCTTCAGCAGGTATGCGGTGGATGCTGCGGAAAGCAGGGTTCCGCCCACGAGTGCCTTGAGCAGGTCGTGCATTTCGCGCGGGGTGGTCTTGCCGAGGTAGAACCGGTTCGGGTTGGCCACCGGCTTCACCTGGGTCTTCGGAAAGCCTTTCGCGGCAAGGATTTCGTTGATCTCGGCGGACGGGCAGACGAGGCCGCACAGGCGCACCGAGGTGTTGTCGGACACGGTCAGCAGCATCGCGAGCGCGTGTCCGATGGTGACCGAGCTCGGGTACGCGCCGTCCAGCCCGAAAATGCCGTCGTCGTCGTGAATGACGATTTCGTCGGTGACCTCGAGGCGCTGGTCCAGCTTGAGCAGGCCGCGGTCGACCTTGTCCAGCACGGCGGTCGCGACGGCGACTTTGTTGACGCTGTAGGCCTCGACGAGTTCGTCGGCCTTGTCCTCGATTGCCGTTTCGCCTGCGACGGTGAGGTACGAATTCCACGTCCCACCGGCTCGCCGCGACTGGCTTCCGTAAACCCACCTCACCCGCCGGTCCGGGGAATCCTCGGCCGCGGTGGCGGGGGTGGCATTCAGCATCGCGGTGGCCGCGACCGCCCCGCCGATCCCGATCATGGTTCGCCGGTTCACCAGTTCAGCCATGTGGACACCAATCTTCCGGGAATGTCGGTATCCGCGAACGTAGCCGCTCCGCCGGACGATTGTGGCGTTTTCGGCCACGATGACACTTTTGGGCAACGCCGGATGCCTGCTCCGTCCACTGCGGACGGTCAGCCGAGCCGCAGCGACACCTCCTCGTGCGGGGTCGGCAGCGCCCCGGCCCCGGCCATCGGCAACGGCCGGGGACGCCGCGGCACGCGGGCACCCGAACCGCCGCCGCGCCCCGGGTACACGAGCAGCCCGCGTTCGGGATCCGGGACGGCATCGAGCGCAGCAATCACCGCGGGCAGACGGCGGAAACGATCCCGGCGGTCCTCGGAGGAAAACTCGATCTCGAGCGTCACGCCCCAGTGGTGCACGTGCCAGGCCCACTGCTCGGCGCCATTGGTGAGCGCAGCCTCGGTGAGCCGGTCCCCGTGGGCTCGCTGCCACGCGCCGGCCGCGAACACCCCGTCGAGGACTTCGATCGACAGCCAAGAGTCCATATATCGACAATATGCCGGTCTGAATGTTGCGCCAACCAGGGAAAGTTCCGGCGGCCCGCTCGATGAGGTGCGTTGCCCCGGCTCGTGAGCGTGTTGCGCCCGAACAACTGGCTGCGATGAAGGGGCTGGCTCTGCGCGGGCCGTGATACGGAACCAGTTCCGGCGCGCCGGCTGGGCCCTTGCCTTGATCAAGAACGCATCCGAGTGGAGCGCGCGGGGAGGCCCTGTCGTTCCCGGGTCGCCGGGCTTCCTCGATAACGGTCCAGGAGCTGGGCGGACGTTGTTGCGTTTCCGGGGCAGGCGTGTGAGAGGGTAGTGCTTGTGATGCGGATCATGGGGCGCCGCCGCGCGCTGGGCGCAGTCGTTGCCGGAGCTTTTCTCCTCGCCGGATGCGGTGCCGGTCCCGGTCAGGTGGGTACGGCGGCGGTCGTGGACGGCCAGGTCACCACCATCGACCAGGTCCAGGGTCTGCTCGACCGCGCCATCCGGGAACAGCCCTACGCGCGTCAGCTCGCCGCCCGGCATCAGCTCGACCATGTCGGGCGCGAGATCGTCCGGCAGGCGCTGTTGCACCAGGTCGTCACGAAGGCGGCGCAGAAGGAAGGCATCACCGCCGACGAGGCCACCATCGGCGAGGCCATGCTGCAGGACCCGCTCGCCACCCCGGTGCCCGAGGCCGTCACGGTCGACCAGGCGTCGGCGATCACCCAGCTCGTGTGGCGGCTGCGCGACCACCGCGAAGCCATCACCGACCAGTACCTCCAGCAGAAACTCGCCGCGAAGTACCTGCCCACGCTTGCGGTCAACTTCGACTACACCAGCATCGGCGCGCCCACCGCAGACAGCCAGTCGCCGTCGATCGACCCGAAGACCGCGCGCAGCCAGGCGATCGCGAAGGCCGAGGAGTACGCGAAGAACCCGAACGCCATCCGCGCCGAGGTACAGGGCGGAGCGCAGGGCAACGTCGGACAGCAGGCGCCCGCGCTGTCGTCGCCTCAGGACGCCGCCACCGTACTGTTCGGTGCGCCGGCCAACAGCGCCATCGCGTTCCAGCCGAACCCGCAGCAGTCGCCGACGTGGTGGGTGGCCGCGGTCGTGCGGCAGCGGACCACGGACAAGAAGGTCGCCACCGACCAGGTCCAGCAGCCGACCCCCGCGCAGCTGAGCGCGATCGGGGTGCGGATGCTGCAGCCGTTCGTCGGTGACGTGGACTTCAAGATCAACCCGCGCTACGGCGTCTGGGACCCGGTCGGCATGGACCTCGCCCCGAGCGCGGCCGAGGCTGCGGGCGTGGTCGTGCCGCTGCACGGCGGTGCCCCGGCGCAGCAGTGACCGTCGTCCTCGTCCACGGGGCGACGCTGCCCGCGGCAGCGCTCCCGATCTTGCGCAGCGGCACGGTTTACGCCGGTACCGACCTCGATGCGGCGCAGTACGGCGTCCCGTCCGTCACGCAAGCGCCGTCGGTTCAGGGCATCGTCCTGCTGACGGCCTCGCGTACCGAACCCACTGCGGCAGCGTTGATCGCCGCGGGCGCGCAGGTCATCGAGACGCCCGTACCGCCGCTGGTCGAAGCCGTCGAGGTGATGGACCGCCTGCGCTCGCCGGGCGGTTGTCCCTGGGACGCACGGCAGTCGCACGAATCGCTGCGGCAGTACCTGGTGGAGGAGACGTACGAACTCCTCGACGCCATCGAGGAAGGCGATCACGAGGCACTGCGCGAAGAACTCGGTGACGTGCTCCTGCAGGTCCTCTTCCACGCCCGCGTCGCCGCCGAGGACCCCCGCGCGCCGTTCACGATCGACGACGTGGCAGCCGGTTTGGTGGCCAAGCTGGTCGGCCGCCACCCGAACGTCTTCGCCGACGCTGCCCGGGTCGCCACGGCCGAGCATCAGGAGCTGCGGTGGGAAGAGCTGAAGCAGGTGGAGAAGCGCCGTAAGTCCATTGTGGACGGAGTCGCGATGGGCCAGCCCGCGGTCGCACTGGCCGGAAAACTGGGCCACCGCAGCGGCCGGGCGGGCATCCCGCTGGACCTCTTCCCGGAGGGCACGTCCGCAGCCGCCCAGCTCTTCCGCACGGCCGCGACGGCCCGCCGAGGAGGCCTCGACCCAGAGGGCGAACTGCGGTCGGTGGCCAAGCAGTTCGCCCGGAACATCCGCTCCGCAGAGGCGGCGGCTCGCGCTGCGGGGGTTGAGCCTGCGACGCTGGAGGCGGAAGGCTGGCGGAAGTTCTGGCCAGCTGGTTGAGGTTTCTGCTTGGTTGGGGCTTCGCGAGCCTCCCCGCTGCGTGGAGTGATCGTCCGGCAGTCGCTGGGTCGTGAACGTTCGTACGGGCGACGTCGACTGAGCTGTTCGCTGGGCGCGCATTGCCTGGGTGGCAGTTCTGGATGTGCTGGGCGTTCTGGGCGTGAGTTGAGTCGCTTCCAGCCCGCGTGGCCCGAGTAGCACTGAGAATCTCACCCCGACGTGAGCGGCGCTCGGAGTCAGACCCCGGCTTGGGCGGCTGGATCAGCG
Organism: Amycolatopsis jejuensis; assembly: GCF_000717335.1. GTDB lineage: Bacteria > Actinomycetota > Actinomycetes > Mycobacteriales > Pseudonocardiaceae > Amycolatopsis > Amycolatopsis jejuensis. Next base: position 110,940 of record NZ_JNYZ01000003.1, on the reverse strand, counting down.
GCGATCGAGTCGTTCACGAGCTCGTGTGGCTGGACCGGTGATGCTGGAGCCGCTTCTCGGCTTGGGCGGCTGCGTCAGTGGCGATCGAGTCGTTCACCGCTTGCGTGACCGCAGCCGTGACGATCGAGCCGCCCCTCGGCCCGTGTTGCCCGCTGTCGCGATCATCGGGCCTCGCCGACATGCGCCCGAGCCGCTCTTCCCCGTCGCCAGCCCGCCCCTGATCGAGCCCCTCGAGCCCACCCGGGCCACCTTCGCGTGTCACCCACACGACGGACGCCACCCGCCACCCTTCGCCGCTGATCCACTTCCCCGGGCACGATTCCTCCTGGTAGCCGAGCCGCAACCCCCTCCGACTCGGCAAATGTGATCCAGATCACTCAAACTCGAGAACCAGAAGCCCCGAGGTGGCGTCTTGCCGGATGTGAAGCACAAGCCACCCAGCGAGCCGGACGAGGAACACCTCCTCCGGCGCATCGCCCGCGGTGACCGTGCGGCGTTCGAAGAGCTGTACCGCCGCACCTCGCCGTGGCTCGCCGTTCGCCTGCGCCGCCGTTGTGCCGACGAGCAGATCGTCGCTGAGGTGATGCAGGAGACGTACCTCGCTGTCTGGCGGGCCGCGGGCTCGTTCGCCGGGGTGGTCACGGGTGGCTCCGCGGTCGGCTGGGTGTGGACGATCGCGGCGCGCCGGCTCGTCGACGCGTTCCGCCGCCGTGCGCACCACGCGCAGCCGCCGCCCGAAATACAGGGACCGAAGGCCGCGCCGGCCGCGGAGGAAGTGGCGCTGGCCGGCACGGTCGGCGATTCAGTCGGCGATGCATTGCGCACTCTGGCGCCCGAACTACGCCAGGTCCTGCAGGCCATGGCCCTCGACGGATTGTCGGTCCGGGAGACGGCGATCCTGTTGGGGCTACCAGAGGGCACCGTCAAGACACGGGCGCGGCGGGCCCGGATCGTGATGCGGGAGGCGCTGTCGTGAAGGACGTCGAGCGACCAGGTCTGTCTGAGGGAGGTCAAGCCGTGCACCACGTAACCGACCGGATGCTCACCACCTATGCAGCCGGGAACGAACTGCCGGGTGATGAGGAATGGGCGGTCGAGGGGCACCTGGAGAAGTGTGCGCAGTGCCGTGCCCGGCTCGCGGGAGTGTCCACCACCGAGGTGGCCGGCCTGCTGGACGGCGTGTGGGCACGGCTGGAACCGGATCTCGCCGTGCCCCCGCAGCCGAAGCGCAACCGGGTCAGGGCATTGCTGCACTGCTGGGCGACGCCGGTGATGGTGCCGTGGTTGCTGATGGTCCTGGCGGTCGGCGTGCTGTCGGTCTTCTTCGACCGTTCGTCTTTTTGGGCGCTGTCGTTCGTGCAGATCTTCGCTCCGGTGTTGCCGGTGCTCGGGGTGGCGGCGGCGTGGGCCCGTGGGCTGGATCCGGCGTACGAGCTCACCGCGGGCACCCCGCGTGCCGGTCTGGAGCTGGTGCTGAGGCGCACCACGGCGGTGTTGCTGCCGGTGGTCGCAGTGCTGCTGATGGCCGGATGGCTGATCGGTGCGGAGATGGGCTTCAGTCTGTTGCCGAGTCTCGCGTTCACCACCGGAACGCTCGCGCTCGGCACGTTCATCGGCGTCGGCTGGGCGGCGTCGATCATGGTCGGGCTGTGGCTGGGCGCGCTCGTGCTGCCGACCGTGTCGCTCGGGGAATCGGTCCTGCTGGCGCCGGCGACGTGGCCGGGCTGGCTCGCTGCGGCGGCCGTCGCCGCCGCGTTCGTGGTGTTCCGCCGGAACACCTTCACCCGGCTCGCGCCACACAACTGACGGAAACGAGAGGGGAAACCGATGCGTGCTGTGGAAGCCGCCGAGGTCGCTCCGGCGACCTACGCCTGGGAAATCCAGGCACAGGAACTGAAAGTACGGGTCGGCCGCAGCCGGATGGCGGTCGACGGCCTGGACCTCAAGCTCGGGACGGGGGTGCACGGGCTGCTGGGCCCCAACGGGGCTGGCAAGACCACGCTGATCCGCACGCTGGCGACGGTGCTGCGGCCGACGGAGGGCAGGCTGGAGCTGCTCGGTGAGCCGGTCGGGGGGCGCATCGACCAGCGCCGCCTGCGCCGCCGGATCGGGTACCTGCCGCAGACGTTCGGGTACTACAAGCGGTTCACCGTCCGCGAGTTCGTCGAATACATGGCGTGGCTCAAGGAAATGCCGAAGCGGGAGGTACCCGGTGCGGTGCAACGCGCGATCGAGCGCGTCGGCCTCGCCGACCGCGCCGACGACAAGATGAAGACCCTCTCCGGCGGCATGGTCCGGCGGGTCGGCATCGCGCAGGCGATCGTCAACGACCCGCACGTCCTGCTGCTCGACGAGCCCACTGCCGGCCTCGATCCGGCGCAGCGGGTGCGGTTCCGGGAGCTGATGCAGGAAATCGGCCGGGACGCCTGCATCGTCGTGTCCACGCACCTGGTCGAGGATGTCGCCACGGCATGCTCGGACGTGGTCCTGTTCGCCGCCGGCAAGCTGGTGTTCCAAGGCACCCCGGACGACCTTGCCGCAGCGGGCAGCGACTCGGACGTGGGTGACAGCCCCACCGAGCGTGGCTACTCGGCGCTGCTCGGCCACGAGCCGGGGAAGGGGTCGTGGTGATGAGCGTGTTTCGGCTGGAGCTGCGGCGCACAGTCGCACTTTGGGTCCCGGTGGCGATGCTGGTGGTGGCGGCAGCGTTCATCGTCGTAGGGGGGACGATCACCTTTGGTTCGGTGGCCTGGAACCGCGAGTGGCTCAATGCGGTGCAGTGGTCGCGTTACCTGCTGATTTTTCTGTGGCCGATCATCGTCGGTGCCGCGGTGCTCCAGGGCACGCGGGACGCACGCTCCGGAGTCGAGGAGTTGTTCGGGTCCACGCCCCGGCCTGCCGGGCACCGCGCGGTCACACTCGGGCTCGCCGTTGGGCTCATGGCGGTCGCGGGATACCTGGTGATCATCGCAGCCGGAGCAGGGCAGGTCGTCGCGGCCGGCGGGCTGTTCACCACTTCGTGGCTGGTCCCGATCGTGCTCGGGGTGCTGTCGGTGGTCGCAGGGGCGACGCTGGGGCTCGGCCTCGGCAGACTGCTGCCATACCCGGTCACTGCACCGGCGTCGGCCGTGCTCGCGTTCGTGACCGTGCTTCTCCTGCAATTGGCGAACGCGAACCCGGATTCTTCGCCGATCCCGAACTCGGTTGCCCTGCTGGGCATTGCGCCGGCTGCGCTGACCAGCCCCTTCGCCCCGCCCGCGTCGTCGGTGCAGATCGGGCAGCTGTTCTGGCTGTGCGGGCTCGCGCTCACCGGTTTCCTGTTGCTGCTGGCCGGTTCGGTGCGGTCCCGGTTGCTCGCGCTGCTTCCGGTCGCGGCCGGACTGGCGATCGCGCTGCCGGTCTTCCCTGCTGCGCACGCCGGCAACGTGACCGTCGACAAAGCGGCGAGCGCCCTCGTCTGCGACGGTCCGGTGTGTGTCACCCGGCTGCACGAGAACTGGCTGTCCACTGTGTCCGGTCCGGCCAAGGAAGCCCTGCAGAAGCTGGAAAAACTGCCGCAGCATCCGTCCCGCTTCGAGGAGTCGATTGTGCCGTACTCCAACACCGAGGCCGGTCCCCGAGACCCCGCCCGGCTGCTGGTTCGGCGGGACGAGTGGTCCTTGCGCGGGAAAAGCGGTCGTGCGCTCACGGCGGCCTTGCTCTCCGGGGCCGGGACGCCGAGGTGCGCAGGAGCATCGTATGGCGGGGACAAGAACGATCGCGAGGACGCTGCACGCTGGGTGATGAGCCAATGGCTGCTCGGTTCGGACACCCCGCCAACGCCCGTCTCCGACCCTCCGCTGAAGGCACTGGCGGACCCGGCTTGGGCGACTCTGAAGGCATTGCCGGAAGCAGAGCAGACCGCCCGAGTCGCCGCGGCCAGGCAGCTCGAGCTCACCTGCTCGGGCGACCCGCTGAAGGCGCTCACCGAGGGGAGGCACTGATGGGCTGGCTTGCGCTGTACGTGCGTTCCCGTCGGGTGCTCGTGTCCTTGGCAGCACTGGTGATCTGCGTCGTCGTGCTCTGTCTGGCCCTGGGCGATGCCTGGTCGCCGAGGTTTGCGGCGATCGTCTTCGGCTCGGCAATCGCAATGGCCGGTGCCGGCCTCAGTGGACAGGACCTCGATCTCGACCGCACCGCCGCATTCGGCTGGCCACCCCGGCGGCTGGGACACATCCTGCTGCTGGGGGCGGTAACGGTCGGGGCTGCGCTGGCAGTGCAAAGCGTCGGCGATGTCCAACTGGAAACCGCTTGGATCGTCCGCGAAGCCGCCGGGCTCATGGGCCTGACCGGCCTGGCCGCCACTTTCTTCGGCGGGTATTTCTGCTGGATCCTGCCGTTGGGCTGGGTCCTGATGGCGCAGTTCGTACCGGGCAAGCCAGGGCTGCAGGACATGCTCGCCTGGCCGACGCTTTCAGCCGAAAACCCGACGGCGTGGTTGATGGCCGGAGCCCTGTTCCTCGTCGGAACCGCAACGTATACCGCGGTCGGCGCCCGCCGCTGACACAACAGGGTTCGATCAGCACTGCAGTGTCTGCGGCCAAGCACACCTGCTGACGCTCTTGTCTGAACAGACACCTGCGACGGCTGGTCCGCAGGCCTGCATCACGCTGAATTTGCGACGCCTTATCGACTCACGTCACCTCAGCTATCCCTGGCAATGTTGTGACCACTATTATATTTTTCGGAGAACCTTTCATTCCTTAGCCGGCGTCTAGCCGGACATGGAATCTGCGAATGATGCGAAAACTGGACGAGTACCCCGCACAAGGGGAGTGGTTGACCGGCTTGCACTCTGGATCCGGATAGTTGCCGGTGCGTCGACCGGACGAACAATAGCAGTTTTCGGAGCGGTCGTTCTCGTCCTTCTGGGATTACTGGTTCTTGGTTACCGCGGCCGTTTCACTGATTTGCACAGCTTCTATCAAGGTGTTCTGGCCTGGTGGCACGGCCTGGACCCGTACGGGTCGTTGCCGGCGACTTATGCAGGTGGCACTCCCGGATTCATCTACCCTCCGTTTGCGCTGCTTCCGCTGTCGGTGTTCGCAGCGCTACCGTTTCCGGCGGCAGCGGCGCTGTCGGTGCTGCTTTCACTCGCTTGCCTGGGATTCACCTGCTATGCGGTTTTGCGTGGGGTCTGGCCACAAGGTGGTGCCCGCGGTTGCCTGCAGATCACCGTGGCGCTCATGCCGTTGTTGATGGTGCTGGAACCCGTTCGCAACAACATCGGGCAAGGGCAGGTGAATCTGTGGCTGATGGCGCTGGTCGCTGCCGATTGCCTGGTGAAAAATCCGAGGTGGCCACGAGGACTGTTGATCGGGATCGCGGTCGCGATAAAGATCACCCCCGCTGCTTTCGTTCTGTTCTTCCTGGTACGCCGGGACTTCCGGGCTGCCCTCACCGCGGCGATCACCGCCGTGACGGCGACCGCGGTCATGTTCGTCGTCCTGCCTGCCGAATCGATCCGATTCTGGTTCGGTGGCGTGTTCCTCGGGCCGGTCGGCATCGTCAGCCGGGAAAATCAGACCATCGCAGCCGGGCTGCATCGGCTCGGCCTCTCGCCGGACTGGCACACGGTGACCTGGATCGCGCTCGTGGGCCTGATCCTGGCTGCTTCGGTGGTGATCATGCGGCGGGTCGGTCCCGAGATCGCGATGCTGGCCAACGGGGCCGCGGCGCTGCTGATTTCGCCACTGTCATGGACTGCGCACTGGGTGTGGGTGGCGCCTGCGCTGGTGGCGTTCGCGGCGAGTGCCTTGCCTGCGAGCGCGGGCCGTCCGGAACGCGTACGCAACCTGACCTGCTACTCGATCGGTACGTTGATTGTGCTTCTCCTGGTCGGCCCGCAGGTTTTCACACCTGCCGAAGGCCCCTGGACGGGATGGATGCATGTGGCGGTCAACACCTACCCGCTGATTGCTCTGACTCTGCTCGTGGTGAGTGCTCTCCGGCTGATTCGTCGCCACGCCAACCGTCCCGAACCGATTCGGCAGCATCGGAAACCCGCTCAGCATCCCTCTGTTCCTCAGCGCTGCAACGACATTTCGTGATGGCCGCGTCGTCGGTGGTGGGCTGGCACGTGCTCGGGGTTGAGCAGTCTGCGGATTTCGGTGGAGGTGGGAGATGTCAGGCGGGGTGTGGATTCCCGTTTTTCGTGGCGGCTGCCCAGCGGCTTTGGCGACGCGTGCCAGTTCGTGGATGTGGCGGGGCCGAAGCACCGGCAATCGGCGATCTCGGCGGGATCGCTGACGGAGCGGCGGGTCAGCAGCCAGTGGCCGTCCCGCGCGCCGACCCGAGCTTTTCCGACATCGCCGCATGGCCGATGACCGCCCCGGACAACCCGGCAGCGTGGTGGATGGCAGGAGTCCTGTTCGTCGCCGGAACGGCTATGTACACGGCAATCGGCAGCTGCCGCTGAGGTGGCTGGCTTCCGGCTGTGCCCGGCCCTGCCCCGCCCCGGGCAGGGGCCGGGCAGGGCAGGGAGGGCTGTGCGGGCAGACATGGTCGAGCGGGGTAGGCCTGGCTGGGTTGGCCCGGGGCGGTGTCGAGGTCGGGTGGGTCACTGCCGGGTCGGGCGGGGCAGTGCCGGGGAGGGAGATGCCGAGGAGGGCTGTGCAGGCAGGCACGGCCGAGCAGGGCAGGCCAGACTGGCTTGGCCCGGGGCGGCGCCGAGGCCGGGCGGGTCGCCGCCGGGTCGGGCATGGCAGTGCCGGGGAGGGGCAGGCGGGGATAACCGATCGGGATCCAGTGGGGCAGCGATAGTCAATCGGGGTCGGGCGGGGGTAGCCAACCCGGGTCGACTGGGGTAGGGATGGTGGGGTGCGGCAGCGACGGCCGACTCGTCGCCGTAAGCCACTCCATCAAGCCCACAGCCCAGCAAGCAAAGAGTCCACAACGGACAGAACCCGCCCCTCCCGAGGGTAAGGGCGGGCCCCGTCACCAAAGTCCACAACAGACAGAACCCGCCCACAGGCAGGGGCGGGTTCCACTGAGTCAGACGTTGCGGTTGTTCGGCGTCAGCTCGATCGGGTCGTGGTCTGGGTCGTCGATGCCGAAGCTCACGATGCGTTCCGGGTGGATGCGGATCACTGCGCCGTCCAGGTGGCCGTCCGGGGGGAAAGCTGTGGGCAGGGCTTCTGCGCGGCCTCGGATTTCCAGGCAGCGCACGCGCATCGGGGTGAGGGACGGGCGGTCGTCCACTACGAAGGCGACTCGGCCGTTGGCTTCGACATTGCGGTACTTCCGGCTCCTCGTCAGCCCGTACCCGGTCACGTCGATGGCTTTCGCGTCCGGGTTCCAGGTGAACGACACCGGGCTGACCTGCAGTGTTCCGTCCGGTTGTTGGGTGGCGAGGCGGCCTAGGTCCTGGTCGGCGAGGTAGCTGAGTTCTGCATCGGTGAACATGTCCCCCACGATGCAAGTTCAAGTGGACCTGAAGTCAAGCCGGGACGAGCGCGCGTACCCGCGGGATCACGTGTTCGGCGAACCGCCGCATCTCGCTCTCGAAGGGCTGGAACTGCAGCATGAACGTCTCGATCCCCAGGTCCGCCCACTCCCGGATCCGCTGCGCCACCGTGTCGTAGCTGCCCACCAGACCGGCCGCGGTACCGCCGTTCGTGCCGATGTGCGGGTACTTCGCGAAGGTCTGGAACATCACTGCCTTCGGGTCGGCGTCGGCGACAAGAGCCTCCCAGCGGGCCTTGCCCGCTTCGGCCAGTTCCCACAGTGACGCCAGTTCCGCTTCGGCTTCCGCGTCCGTTGGGCGGGCCACCACGAACGCCGAGAGTCCGTACCGCACCGGGGCGCCCGAGCGGGGGCGTGCTGCGACGTCCGCGATCAGGCGGGACACCTCGGAGCGCGGCTGGCCGTTGATGAACCACACGTCCGCCTTGTCCGCTACCAGCGCACGGGCCGGGTCGGATTCGCCGCCGACGTAGATCGTCGGCGCCGAATCGGCCGGGCGTAGCTGGTAGCCGTCGACCTGGAAATGCTCGCCCGCAAAGGTAACCCGTTCTCCGGAAAGCAACCCGCGGACCACGCTGATCCATTCGCGACCATATGAATAACGCGCGTCATGCGCGGCGAACGGGATACCCGCGCGCTCCAATTCCGGTTTGTACCAAGCATTCACGAGATTCAGCCCGAACCGTCCGCCGCTGATCTGCTGGATTTGCAGCGCCTGCTTCGCCAGCACGACCGGATGCACGAGATACGGCTTGATCGCCGCGATGATCTCGATCCGCTCGGTGAGTGCAGCCAGCGCGGCCGCGGACGTCCACGTCTCCAGCTGGTCCAGCTCGTCGCCGAAGGGGTTGACCACGTGTTGTGCGATGAGCGTCGAGTCGAAGCCGAGCCGGTCGGCCTCGACGATCAGCCGCCGGTTGCGTTCCCAGCTTGCGTCCACCGGGTCGTCCGGGTGGTCGAACGGACCCCACGACCCATAAACGACGGCCCACACCCCGAATCGCACCACAGCAACTCCTTACGCCACAACAAACGACGTAAAGTACTGTCGCGGATCAAACGAAGCGTCGGCAATTGCTCCCACACACTGGCGCAAAAGCGCAGCTTTGTACCCAGGACTACAAGAAAAGCCCGTCTCCCCAATTCGACGTAGGCGTCAGCCCCGGTGGGACCGCGAAATGCGCCGAACCGGTGTGCTGCACGTACTCCATCATCGCGTCCTTCGACGACAGCGCCTGCTGCATCGGCACGTACTGCGTGCGCGTGTCCCGGTTGAACGCCAGGAAGAACAGCCCCGCCTCGAGATGTCCGACGCCGTCGGAACCGTCGACGAAGTTGTACCCGCGGCGCAGGATCCGCGCGCCCTTGAGCGTCTGGTGCGACGCGAGCCGGATGTGTGCGTCGTCCGCGATCATGGGTGCGCCACCGGCGCCGCCGACCTGCAGGTCTACCTGGTCGAACTCGGCGGCCTGACCGAGCGGTGCGCCGGTTCCCTTGGCGCGCCCGACGATCTGCTCCTGCCCGGAAAGCGGCTCGCGGTCCCAGGTCTCGATGTGCATCCGGATCCGGCGTGCGACGAGGTACGTGCCGCCGGCCATCCACGCCTGCCCGTCCCCGGCCTGCGCCCACACCTGGTCGCGCAGCATGTCGGTGTCCTCGGCCTTGACGTTGTTGGTGCCGTCCTTGAACCCGAACAGGTTGCGCGGCGTCTGCTGCGCCCGCGACGTCGACGCACTGCGCCCGAAACCGAGCTGCGACCAGCGCACCTCGGTGACCCCGAAGCCGAGCCGCGCCAGATTGCGTACCGCGTGCACGGCGACCTGCGGATCGTTCGCGCAAGCCTGGATGCACAGGTCACCGCCGCTGCGGGCCGGGTCGAGCTTGTCCTTCGGGAACAACGGCAGGTCGACCAGCTGTGGCGGGCGTTTCGCGGCAAGGCCGAACCGGCCGTCGAAGAGCGAAGGGCCGAAGCCGATCGTGAGCGTCAGGTCCGAGGCGGGCAGGCCGAGCGCCTCGCCGGTGTCGTCCGGCGGGGCCTGCGGTGACCCGCCGAGCGCGCCGTCCGGGCCGACGTCCTGGCCTGCCGTCATCTGCCGGGCCGCCGCCGTCCAGGTGCGCAGGAGCTGCCGTAGCTGGCCGACGTCCTTGGTGGTCACGTCGAATGCGGCGAAATGCAGGTTCTGCTGCGTCGGCGTGACGATGCCGGCCTGGTGTTCGCCGTGGAAGTCCACTGTGGACGCGGCAGCCTCGGCGGGCGAGCCGAGGTGGTCGAAGCCGACTCCGGCCGCCGCGCCTGCTCCGGCCAGCGCGACGCCCGCGCCGGCCAGTCCGAAGAGCTTCCGCCGGGAGACCCGGGTGCCTTCCTCCGTCACTTCGCCACGACCTCCGCCACCTTGCTCAGCGGTTCGCTCAGCGCGTCGACCGCCGAGGCGAACGCCTTGATCTGGTCCTGCGTCAGCTCGTTGTAGTACTTGAACCCGTCGCCGGAACGGGTCTTGTCCAGCAGCGACTGCACATTCGCGAACTCCTTGTCCAAAGTGGACACCAGGGCCGCGTTGCGCTCCTGCAGGATCGGCCGCAGGGCGGCGATCGCGCCCTTCGAACCGTCCACGTTGGACTGGAAGTCCCACAGGTCGGTGTGCGAGAAGGCCTCCTCCTCGCCGGTGATCTTGCCGGTGGCGACCTCGTCGAGCAGGCCCTTCGCGCCGTTGGCCAGGTCGAGCACGCTCAGTTCCAGCGTCTTCGACTTGGCGACCAGGCTCTTCACGTCGGCGAGCAGCTTGTCCGCGATCTGCGGGCTGTCCGGCTTCAGCCCGGTGGTCCACAGGTCCTTCTCCAGCCGGTGGAAGCCGGTGAACTGCTGTCCCTGCTCGAGGTCGGCCTCGCGCGCGTCGATTGCCGGGTCGAGGTCGCCGAACTTCTCCGCGACCGGCTCGATCCGCTCGTAGAACACGCGGGTCCGCGCGTATTCGGCCTTGGCCTCGTCGACCTTGCCCGCCTTGGCCGCGTCGACGAACTTGGCCGTCTCGGTCTCCAGTGCCGCGCTGTTGTTCTCCACGTAGCTCGCGTAGCTCTTGGTGGCGGCGGCTTTCTGTGCGCTGGCGTCGTTCTGCGTCTGCGCGCCGCCGGTGACGGTGAAGTCGCCGCGGATGCCGTTGCCGACCATGCCGGGCTTGCACGCGGTCTGGTACTTCCCGGCCGATGGCACCTCGACGATCAGCCGCCGGTTCAGCCCCGGCGCGATGTTCTCGACCTCGCCCATGATCCGGTCGCCCTCGGCGTAGAGGTAGAACTCGGTGACCTTGCTGCCCTTGTTGGTGATCTCGAAGGTCAGGTTGCCCGCCGACGCGGTGGTCGCGGACACCGCGCACGCCGTGTCGGATGCCTCGACCTTGATCGGCCCGCCCGCCGTCGCGCCGGACGGGCCGGACGCGGAGTTCGTGCCGGCGCAGGCGGTCAGCGCGACAAGCGCACCGACTCCGGCGAGCACGGCCATCGGGGTCTTGCGGAACTGGGGCACGGTCACTCCTTGGCGGTGGCCGGGGCGGCGGGCGCCGTCTCGGTTTTATTGGGGGCGGGCTTGAGGAACAGCGGCAGCACGATCACCACGTAAGCGATCCACGCGATCGCCTGCAGGACGGTGGTCTGCTGCGAGTAGTTGAAGATCCCCTTGAGCAGCGCGCCGTACCAGGAGGTCTCCGGCAGCGTGCTCGAGGCGTCGAACGCGAGCGTGGTCAGGCCGGGCAGGAACCCGGCTTCCTGCAGGTCGTGCAGGCCGTAGCCGAGTACCCCGGCGGCCACGAACACCAGCAGCACACCGGTGATCGTGAAGAACTTGGCCAGGTTGAACCGGACCGCGCCGCGGTAGAGCAGGTACGCGAGCACGATCGCGATGGCGATCCCGATCACGAACCCGACCAGCGGCTGCAGGGTGTCGGACTGCGCGGTCTGCACGGCGGAGTAGAAGAAGACGGCGGTTTCGAGGCCTTCGCGGCCGACTGCGAGGAACGACAGCAGCAATACCGCTGCGGGACCGACCTTGAGCGCGTTCTCCATCTTGCCGCGCAGCTCGGCCGCGATGTGCCGGGAAGCCTTGCGCATCCAGAAGATCATCGCCGTGACGAAGCCGACCGCGACGATGGAAAGGCTTCCGCCGAGCAATTCCTGGTGCTCGAAACTCAGCTGCGCGGTGCTGTAGGTGAGGATTGCGCCGACCGCGACCGACAGCAGGACAGCGGCCCCGACCCCGGGCCACACGAACCGCAGCGCGTGCCGCCGGTCGGTTTTCACGAGGAAGGCGACCAGGATGCTCACGACGAGCGCGGCTTCGAGGCCTTCGCGCAGCCCGATGAGCGCGCTCGAAAACACCACTGTTCAGCCCTCCTGCGGCCACCTGCACAACCCGATGAGATGGTTTTAGGTAAGGCTTGCCTGTAAGTCCAGGGGGAGAGTCTGCCTGGTGGACGGGATGAAACCGGCAAAACACCCGTAAGGTCTGGGTTAGGTTAGGGTAACCGCAGGTCAGGGCTTCGACGACGATCTGCGTAACGAATTGTGTGACCTGGGCTGCTCACCCGCGCGGTTAACCGTCCGCTTGCCAATCCCCCGGTCCGGCGTCCCCCGGCAGGGTTCATCAGTAACCTGTCCGGGTGGCCGATACCACTCAGCCGACCGTAGCGCCGACCCCCACCGGACCGCCCCGCCGTTATCCGGGCCGGATTGCGCTGTCGCTGGGACTGGTGCTCACCGGGGTCGTGCTCGTCGTGACGATCGGGATCCGCGACCCGAATCCGCCGCCCGCTCCGGCTGCCGCGGCCCCGCCGCCGGTTTCGGTCGCGCCCGAGCAGCGTCCGCAGCCGGGTACCGAAGCGCCGCGGGTGGGACTGGCCGCGCCGCCGGACCGGCCGCAGCAGTCCGACCTGGCGGAGCTGGATGCGTGGGCCGCACGGGTCGCGGCGAAGACCGGGCTGGACGCGCGGGTCCTCGCCGCCTACGGGCGGGCGGAAATGTGGATGCAGCGGCAAAAACCGTCGTGTCACCTGTCGTGGGCGACGCTCGCGGCGATCGGGCACCGCGCGTTCGGGACGGCGAAAGTGAGCCCGGAGGGGACGATCACGGTGAAACCCGGTCCCGCGGAAGGGCCGGACACCGACGGGGGGAAGCTCGACGGCGATCGCGCGGGCGACCACCGGATCGGGCCGTTGCAGTTCACGCCGTCGATCTGGAGCAAGTTCGCGCAGCGGGCGAACGGCGACGGCAAGCCTGCCGATCCGCACAGCCTCGACGACTCCGCGTTCACCGCGGCCCGGTACCTCTGTTCGGACGGCGACGACCTCGGTGCGCCGTCCGGCTGGTGGCGGGCGATGATGCGGTACCACCCCGCCGTGGACTACGTGCAGGACGTGTTCGTGGCCGCGGATTCCTATGCGGCGGCGAGTGTCGCGCCCTGATCAGCGGTGGGCACCGCGACGCGCACGGGCGGCGTCGACAGGGCCTCGGCAGCGCGGCGCACCGGCTGCTTGCGCGGGCGGACCGGGTACCGCTCGTTCAGCTCGACGATCACCGGCGCCAGCGACATCAGCACCAGCACGATGAGCCCGGCGGCGGCTCCGATCACGGTCAATGCGGTCATGTCGGCCTCCTCGAGTCACTTCTTCCTGATGACATCAAGAATCGCGCTTCGCCCGGTGTGCCCGGATCGGCCGACCGGCCGAACGGACCTGCCGGATGGCCAGGCTTCCCCGATGCCTTTCACCGGGTAAGACGTGCCGGGCCCGGCCAAGGTGCCCCGGTTGCCCTCGCGTGCCGCCCGCCGTGCACGTTCGGGACGCGGCGGAATTCAGTGCTCGTTCAGGGCGATCCGGGCACGGACCTCGCTGATCGCTTCGAGGTACTCCGGTACCGGGTTCATCGCCGACGCCATCCGCAGTTGCGCGAGCGCCTCGGCCAGACGGCCGAGGCGCTGGAGCGTGCGGCCAAGCACGAACCGCGCGTAGTGGTCGGTGGGATCCAGCTCCAGTACACGGGTGAAGGCCCGTTCGGCCCGGCGCAGCTGCGCGGAGTGGAAGTACGCGCGCCCGGCCAGCAGCTGCACACTCGGCTTGTCGGGCTCGTCCTCGAGCAGCGGTTCGAGCTCCTTGAGCGCGTCGAGGGGACGCCGCCGCGCGACGAGATGTTCGGCTTGGCGGAACCTGCGGAAGCGCGATTCGCCGTCGGGTTCGGGGGCAGTTGCGGCGTCCGTCATGGTCACTCCCACGATACCGGCGCGGAGGGCGTTGCACGACCGGCAGAAGCGTCGTGATGGACTGTCCCGCCATGAGCAGCGATCAGGAACCCGGTTACGTGGGACTGGCGCCGTATCTCTACTACAGCGATGCGACCGCCGCGCTTGCGTGGCTGACCAGGGTGTTCGGCTTCACCGAGGAAGTCCGCTTCGAGGACGGGTCCGGTGAGGTCTTCCAGGCGACGCTCTGCGCCGGGGCCGCGCGGCTGCAGCTGGCCGGGGTCGGTCCGGAGTATTGGGAGGCCAAGGGCGTCGAAGGGCCGGTCGGGCAGCTCAACGTCGTGTACGTGACCGACGTCGACGCGCAGTACGAACGGGTGTGCGCGGCGCTCGGCGAGGAGGATGCGCCCGAGCCGCCGCAGAACCAGCCGTACGGCGCGCGGATCTTCACGGTCGCCGATCCCGGCGGCAACAGCTGGACGTTCTGGCAGCAGGTCACCGACGAGGTCGAGCTGCCGTCAGGCTGGCGTGAAGTGCGCCACGGGGACCATCGCGCGGAGGGCGCCGGTTCGTCGGCGGAGTGAGCCCGAGAACACGCAGCGGAACCGCCCGGCACCGGCCTGGCCTCCAACGGGTGAACGAGCCGGGCGGCTACTCTGGGCGGCGTCACCGCAGGCACGACCCACCAAGGAGCAGAGCGTGGCTCTCATCGAGCAGGTAGGCGCGCGCGAGATCCTCGATTCGCGCGGCAACCCGACCGTCGAGGTGGAGGTGGCTCTCGACGACGGAACCCTGGCGCGGGCGGCCGTCCCGTCCGGGGCGTCCACCGGCGAACACGAGGCCGTCGAGCTGCGCGACGGGGACACCGGCCGGTACAACGGCAAGGGCGTGGAGCGCGCGGTGGCCGCGGTGCTCGACGAGATCGGCCCCGACCTGGTCGGCGTCGACGCGGTGGACCAGCGGATCGTCGACCAGAAACTGGTGGACCTCGACGGCACGCCTGCCAAGTCGCGGCTCGGCGCGAACGCCATCCTCGGCGTCTCGCTCGCCGTCGCGAAGGCCGCCGCGGAGTCGGCCGAGCTGGAGCTTTTCCGTTACCTCGGCGGGCCGAACGCGCACGTGCTTCCGGTGCCGATGCTCAACATCCTCAACGGTGGCGCGCACGCCGACACCGACGTGGACATCCAGGAGTTCATGATCGCGCCGATCGGCGCCGAGTCGTTCCGCGAGTCGCTGCGCTGGGGCACCGAGGTGTACCACGCGCTGAAGGCGGTGCTGAAGGGCCGCGGCCTGTCCACCGGCCTCGGCGACGAGGGCGGTTTCGCGCCGAGCCTCGGCAACAACCGCGAGGCGCTCGACCTGATCCTGGCCGCGATCGAGAAGGCCGGGTACGCACCGGGCCGTGACATCGCGCTGGCGCTGGACGTGGCCGCCACCGAGTTCTTCTCCGACGGCGCGTACACCTTCGAGGGTTCGAAGCGCAGCGCGGAGCAGATGTCCGCGTACTACGCCGAACTGCTGCGCGACTATCCGCTCGTCTCGATCGAGGACCCGCTGAGCGAGGACGACTGGGACGGCTGGGTGCAGCTGACCGCCGAGGTCGGCGACAAGGTCCAGCTCGTCGGCGACGACCTCTTCGTCACCAACCCGGACCGGCTCGAGGAAGGCATCACCCGCCGCGCGGCGAACGCGCTGCTGGTGAAGGTCAACCAGATCGGCACGCTGTCGGAGACGCTGGACGCGGTGTCGCTGGCCACGTCGTACGGGTACAAGTCGATGATGAGCCACCGGTCAGGCGAGACCGAGGACACGTTCATCGCGGACCTGGCGGTCGCCACCGGCGTCGGCCAGATCAAGACGGGCGCCCCGGCGCGCGGCGAGCGGATCGCGAAGTACAACCAGCTCCTGCGCATCGAGGAAACCCTCGCCGACGCCGCGCGCTATGCCGGCGACCTGGCCTTCCCGCGGTTCAGCGCGGAGGCCTGACGGGCACATGGCCGACCGGGGGAGGGCGCGCAGCCGCCGCGGCGGCCGGGCCGACGGGGGCGGGTCCACGAGGGCCCGCCGTCCCGCTTCGGCCCGGCGCCGCACGGGCGCGGCCACGACGGAAACCACCAGGTCCCGGCTGCGCCGCGGGCTGGCGGCGAAGCGTGCCTCCGGTGCGGCCAAGGTGCTCGGCATGTCGACCACGCGGCGGGCCGCGGTGGTCGCGATCGTGGTGTGCGCGCTGGCGTTCACCGTGGCGGTGCCGTTGCGCACCTATCTCTCCCAGCGGTCGGAAGTGCGGGAGCAGGAAGCGCAGCGCGCCCAGCTCCAGCAGGAGGTCGCCCAGCTGCGCGACCGGAAGAACCAGCTGAGCGACCCGGCCCAGATCGAGGCGGAAGCCCGGCGGCGGCTGCGGTACGTGAAGCCCGGCGAGGCGCCGTACATGGTCCAGCTGCCGGAGGACAAGCCCGGCGCGGCGGCGGCGCAGCCCGGTCCGCAGGAGGTTCCGCAGGGGTCCTGGTACGACAACCTGTGGGCGCAGGTTTCCGGCGGCTGAGGGCTCATTAGCCTGGACCCCGTGAACGAGACTCCCCGCTTCGAACCCGTCACCGACGTCGACCGGGAGGTCATCGCGCAGCAGCTCGGACGGCCGCCGAGGGCGCTGCGGGCGGTGGCCGCGCGATGCCCCGGCGGGCATCCGTCGGTGGTCCAGACCAGTCCGCGGCTGGAGAACGGGACGCCGTTCCCCACGCTGTACTACCTGACCTGCCCGCGGCTCACGTCGATGGTGGGCACGCTCGAGGCGTCCGGCGTGATGAAGGAGATGACCGACCGGCTCACCACCGACCCGGAGCTCGCCGCGACGTACCAGCGCACCCATGAGACGTACCTGGCCGAACGGGACGCGATCGAATCGCTGGGCACGCAGGTGACCGCTGGCGGGATGCCGGGCCGGGTCAAATGCCTGCACGTCCACCTGGCGCACACGCTCGCCGTGGGGCCGGGCATCAACCCGTTCGGGGACGAGACGCTGGCCTGGGTCCGTGAACAAGGCTGGCCGACGGGGGACTGCGCCCGGCACTCGTAGCCCCGAAGTCCGTGAAGGGAACCATCACGGAATCTGATTCCCTGATGGTTCCCTTCACGGACCCCGTAAAGTCGGCTTCATGACTCGGGTAGCTGCCATCGACTGTGGGACCAACTCCATCCGCCTGCTGGTCGCCGAGGTGACCCCGCGGCACGATGGTTCCGCCGACCTCCGGGACCTCCACCGCGAGATGCGGATCGTGCGGCTCGGGCAGGGCGTGGACGCCACCGGGCGGCTCGCGCCCGAAGCGCTCGAGCGCACCCGCGTCGCGTTGGCGGACTACACGGTTGCCGCGCGGCGTAAGGGAGTCGAGAAGGTGCGCATGGTCGCCACCTCGGCCACCCGGGACGCCAGCAACCGCGACGAGTTCTTCGCCATGACCCGCGAGACGCTCGGTACCGAGGCCGAGGTCATCAGCGGTGACGAGGAAGCCAGGCTTTCCTTCACCGGCGCCGTCGGGGAGCAGGACGCCGAGGACGGGCCGTTCGTGGTCGTCGACGTCGGCGGGGGGTCCACCGAACTCGTGCTCGGGACGTGGAATGGGCGGGAAGCCGAGGTGCTCGCGGCGAAATCCGTCGACATCGGGTGTGTCCGGATCACCGAGCGGGCGCTCAAGGGGGACCCGCCGACCGGTGCCGAGGTCAGCGCCGCCAGGGAGCTCGCGCGCGGGATTCTCGCCGAGGCGTTCGACGTCGTCGACGTCGCCAAGGCGCAGACCTGGATCGGGGTCGCCGGGACGGTGACCACGTTGTCAGCGGTTTCGCAGGAATTGCCTGAATACGACTCCGAACGCACGCATCTTTCGAAGCTTTCGCACCCCGAAATCGACCGGCTCGCCACCACTCTGCTCAGTGCCGACCGGGCCACGCGTGCGGCGAATCCGGTGATCCATCCTGGCCGCGTCGACGTGATCGGGGGTGGCGCGGTGATCATCCAGGTGCTTGCCGAGGAGTTCGCGCGGCGGGGTGGTCCGGACCAGCTGGTGGTCAGCGAACACGACATCCTCGACGGAATCGCGTTGTCGCTCGTCTGAGCAAGGTAGATCCCGTACCAAGATCACCGTAAGTCATCAAGACCTGAAGGTTGTGGGCTGACCGGGTGACGGTTCGTGTCGTCATTCATTTGCAACCCGGCGAATCCGTTACGAAGCACCGATCACGATAGCCTCCGTCTCGCTATGCGGAACGCGAGAAACGGAGGGGATATGCGGGGTTCATCCAGGCTCTTGGGGGCGGCCGCGGTGGTGACAACCTTGTCACTGCTCCTGGCAGGCTGTGGCGGAGGCGGGACGGGCAGCGGCTCGGCGGGTGAGGTCGACCCGAACGGGACGTTCACGGTGTACGGCACCGAGCCGCAGAACACGCTGATCCCCACGAACACCAACGAACTGGGCGGCACCAAGGCCGTCGACCCGATGTTCGCGGAGCTCATCGCTTTCAAGGGCGAGAACGCCGAGCCGTACAACATGATGGCCGACTCGATCACCACGACCGACTCCAAGGTCTACGACATCAAGATCAAGCAGGGCTGGAAGTTCCACGACGGCACCGAAGTCAAGGCCAAGAACTTCGTGGATGCCTGGAACTACGGCGCCTACACCCCGAACGGGCAGATCAACAGCACGTTCTTCGAGAACATCCAGGGCTACTCCGACGTCCACCCGAGCGACGAGAACGCCAAGCCGGCCACGGACAAGATGTCCGGCCTCGTGGTGAAGAACGACTACGAGTTCCAGGTCACGCTCAACGCGCCGTTCTCCGTCTTCGGCATCAAGATCGGGTACACCGCCTTCGCGCCGCTGCCGGACGCGTTCTTCAAGGACCCCAAGGCGTTCGCGCAGCACCCGATCGGCAACGGCCCGATGAAGTTCGTGAGCCGCACGCCGAACGCCGACATCAAGCTGACCCGCAACGACGACTACCAGGGCCCGGACAAGGTCAAGTTCAAGGATCTGGACGTCAAGATCTACGCCAGCCAGGAAACCGCGTACCAGGACCTGCTGAGCAACAAGCTCGACTTCATCGAGACGCTTCCGCCCTCGGCGCTCGCCGGCGGCAAGTACAAGGCTGACCTCAAGGACAACCTGGTCACCGGCCATCTGCTCGGCATCAGCACGATCGCCATCCCGTACTACGTGCCCGGGTACAACAACCTCGACCTGCGCAAGGCGATCTCGCTGGCCATCGACCGCCCGCAGATCACCAAAACGGTCATGAACGACACGTACGTGCCCGCTGACGGCTATATCTCCCAAGGCATTCCGGGTTACCGGCCGGGCGTGTGCCAGTTCTGCAAGTTCGACCCGGAGCAGGCGAAGGCGCTCTTCCAGAAGTCCGGGTTCAAGGGCAAGCTCACCATTGCCTCGAACGCCGACGGCGGCCGCAAGGAACCGCTGGTCGCCGCGTGCAACAGCATCAAGAACGTGCTCGGCGTCGAATGCGATTTCGTGCCCGCGACCGACTTCGGCCAGTGGCGCAGCATCGTGACCGGGCACAAGCTCACCGGCATGGGCCGTTCGGACTGGTCCGCGGACTACCCGTCGATCGAGGACTTCCTCAACCCGATCTACCGCACCGGGGCGTCGTCGAACGACTCGGTGTACTCGAACCCGAAGGTCGACCAGACGCTGGCCCAAGCCGACGCGACGGCCGACAAGGACGCCGCGATGAAGCTGTACCAGCAGGCCGAGGACCAGATCGCGCAGGACCTGCCCTCGATTCCGGTGTGGGACGAGAAGGGGGTCGCGGCGAAGTCGAAGCACGCCAAGACCGTGGTGCTCGACTTCCGCCGGCGCGCCGACTACTCGTCGGTCGAGGTCACCAAGAAGTGACGCGCTGAACCATCCGCTCCCACCACCTGGCTCGTGAGTGGCCTGACCTGCCACTCACGAGCCCGGCGCGCACTTCGAGGAACCACGCATGATTCGCTACGTTCTGCGCCGCCTGCTCCAGCTGATCCCGGTGTTCTTCGGCACCACTTTCCTGATCTACGCGCTGGTGTGGGCCGTGCCCGGGGACCCGTTCTCCGGCAAATGCGGTCAGACGGCCTGTCCGCAGGCCTACATCGACCTGATGACCGAGAAGTTCCACCTGAACGACAATCTGTTCGTCCAGTACTTCAAATACCTCGGCAGCCTTTTCACCGGCGACTGGGGCGAAACGTTCAACGGCAATGCGGTCGGCGAGCTCATCGCCAACTCCTACCCGATCACCCTGCGCCTTGCGCTCGTCGCCGTGCTCATCGAGGCCGTGATCGGCCTGTCCGCCGGAGTGCTGACCGGCTTGCGCGGCAAGGGTTTCCTCGACAACCTGGTACTGGTCTCGACCACGTTCCTGATCTCGCTGCCGGTGTTCGTCACCGCGATCGTGCTGCAGATCGTGCTGGGTACGGAGCTCGGTATCATCGACACCAGCGTCTCGGACAATCCCGGGTTCGGGGAATTGATCGTGCCCGGGATCGCCTTGGGCAGCCTTTCCATGGCGTACGTCGCGCGGCTCACGAGAACGTCGATTGCGGAGAACCGGCACGCCGACTACATCCGCACCGCGATCGCGAAAGGCCAGCCGAACAGCCGCGTGATCGGCATCCATTTGCTGCGCAATTCGGTGATTCCGGTGCTCACGTTCCTGGGCACCGACCTCGGCGCGCTCATGGGCGGGGCGATCGTGACCGAGGGCGTGTTCAACATCAACGGTCTCGGCGGGCTCATTTTCCGCGGCATCCAGAACCGGGAAAGCGCGACCGTCGTCGGCGTCGTCGTGCTGCTCGTGCTGGTGTACCTGCTGATGAGCCTGATTGTGGACCTGCTCTACGCCGTTCTCGACCCGAGGATCCGTTATGACTGACCCGAATCTCGTCGGTGGCGGGGGAGTCGACGCGGCGGAACTGTCGCGTATCGATGATTCGGCCACCGCCCCCAAGAAGCCCCGGAGCCTGTGGGGCGATGCGTGGCGCCAGCTGCGCCGTAAACCGGCGTTCATGATTTCCGCGGTGATCATCCTGCTGATCGTCATCATCGCCATTGCGCCAGGCCTGTTTTCGCATCGCCCGGCCGGATACAGCGATCTGACGCACGCCAACGAAGGCCCGTCCGCGGATGCCTGGTTCGGGTACGACAACCAGGGTTACGACGTATACGCCCGCACCATCTACGGCGCACGGGCCTCGCTGCTGGTCGGAGTGTTCGCGACGATCCTGACTGTCCTTTTCGGATCACTCGTCGGGATTGTCGCGGGCTACTATGGACGGTTGATCGACAGCCTGCTCTCCCGGCTCGGTGACATCTTCGCCGGTCTGCCGTTCGTGCTCGGTGCGATCGTCATCCTCACGACGTTCAACGCGCCCGGCTCCAACCCCGGGCAGGTCACCATCATCGTGCAGGTGGTCTGTTCCATTGCGGTGCTGACCTGGCCGGTGGCCATGCGCATCATGCGGTCCGCGACCTTGGTGGCCAAGCAATTGGACTACGTGAAGGCGGCCCGCGCGCTCGGCGCCAGCACCCCGCGGATCGTGTTCCGGCACCTGCTGCCCAACACTCTCGCGCCGGTGCTCGTGTACGCCACGATCGCGCTGGGCGCGGCCATCGGCGCCGAGGCAACGCTTGCGTACCTCGGCATCGGCGTGCGGCCGCCGGTGGTGTCGTGGGGCGTCATGATCAGCGATGCCCGCGACTACTTCCGCGCCGACCCGCACATGCTCCTGTTCCCCGGTGCGTTCGTCACCGTCACCGTGCTCGCGTTCGTGATGCTCGGTGACGGGATCCGCGACGCGCTCGACCCGAAGTCGAGGTAGCGAGTGTCCACAGTAGATGACGAGCTGCTGCTCGAGGTCGAAGACCTGCACGTGGAGTTCCGTACCTCCGACGGCGTGGCCAACGTGCTCAACGGCGTCGGCTATTCCGTGCACGCCGGGGAAACCCTTGCGGTACTTGGCGAATCGGGCTCCGGCAAGAGCGTCACCGCGCAGACCATCATGGGCATTCTCGACACGCCACCGGGAGTGATCACCGGCGGGTCGATCCGGTACCGCGGCGAGGATCTGCTCACCGCGAGTGCGGACCGGCGCCGGGAAGTCCGCGGCGCGGAAATCGCGATGATCTTCCAGGACGCGCTTTCCGCGCTGAACCCGGTGTTCACCATCGGGTTCCAGATCGAGGAACAGTTGCGGGTCCGGCAAGGACTGTCCAAAAAGGAAGCCCGGACCAGGGCGGTCGAACTGCTCGACCTGGTCCGTATTCCGGCCGCGGCGCGGCGGATCAAGGACTATCCGCACCAGTTCTCCGGCGGGATGCGGCAGCGCGCGATGATCGCCATGTCGCTCGCCCTCGACCCGGACCTGCTGATCGCGGACGAGCCCACGACCGCGCTGGACGTCACCGTGCAGGCGCAGATCATGGACCTGCTCGCGGAAATCCAGCGGGAACGGCGGATGGGGCTCATTCTCATCACGCACGACCTCGGGGTGGTCGCCGAGGTGGCCGACCGCATCGCGGTGATGTACGCCGGGCGGATCGTGGAACAGGCCGACGTGCGGGAACTGTTCAGCTCGCCCGGGCATCCGTACACGGCGGCGTTGATGGATTCCCTGCCGCGGCTGGACCTCAAAGGACAGACGCTGGAAACGATCAAGGGCCTGCCGCCGAGCCTGCTCGACATTCCGGCAGGCTGCCCGTTCCACCCGCGGTGCAAACGGGCCGAACAACGGTGCCGTGACGAGCGGCCGTCCTTGCACGCGCTCGGGTTCGGCCGGGTCAGTGCGTGTCATTTCGCCGAGGAGGTGGTGGAAAGCCGTGGGTGAGCCGATTCTCAGTGTGCACGACCTGGTGAAGCACTTCCCGGTGCGCCAGGGCGTGCTGTTCAAGCGCACGATCGGACAGGTGAAAGCCGTCGACGGGGTGTCGTTCGACCTGCAGCCGGGCGAAACCCTCGGCGTGGTCGGCGAATCCGGATGCGGCAAGTCGACCCTCGCGCAGGTGCTGATGCGCCTGGAGGAACCGACCAGCGGGTCCGCGACCTTCGAGGGGCGCGATTTGTTCAAGCTACGCGGCGCGGAATTGCGGCGGATGCGCCGCGAGATCCAGATCGTGCTGCAGGATCCGTACACATCGCTGAATCCGCGAATGACCGTCGGTGACATCGTCGGAGAGCCATTCGAGATCCACACCGATGTTGCGCCCAAGGGTTCGCGGGCACAGAAGGTGCAGGAACTGCTGGAGGTGGTCGGGCTCAATCCCGAGCACGTCAACCGTTATCCGCATCAGTTCTCCGGTGGACAGCGGCAGCGTATCGGCATTGCGCGGGCGCTTGCTTTGCGGCCCAAGGTGATCATCTGCGACGAGCCGGTGTCCGCTTTGGACGTTTCCATCCAGGCACAGGTGATGAACCTGCTCGGCGAGCTGCAGGGTGAGTTCGGACTGTCCTATGTGTTCATTGCGCACGACCTGTCGGTGGTGCGGCACCTGTCCAGCCGGGTCGCGGTGATGTACCTCGGCAAGATCGTCGAAATCGGGACCGAGGACGAGATCTACGAACGACCGTCCCATCCCTACACTCAGGCGCTACTGTCCGCGGTGCCGGTGGCCGACCCGGCGGTGCGCGGGCAGCGGCAGGTGATCCGGCTGGAGGGCGACGTGCCGAGCCCGATCGACCCGCCGTCGGGCTGCCGGTTCCGTACGCGCTGCTGGAAGGCCGCCGACGTGTGCGCCACCGACATCCCGGCGCTCGAACCGCGGACCGACGGGCATCTCTCGGCCTGCCACTTCGCGGAGACCCGGTCGGTGGTCCCCTGACTTTAGTCGGGTTCCTCCGCATTGAGGATTGCCGCACCGGGTGCCCGCTATGTACGTTGCAGTGTCGGTTTTCGTGAGGAGGACTCGTGAAAAGACCAAGACTGCTCGCCGCGGCACTGGCGGTACCCCTGTTCGGTGCGGTGTCGGCCGTCGCGCTTCCGGCGGCGTCGGCCCAACCGGCCGGACCCGTCACGGAGTTCAGCGTTCTGGCCCGGGATGGACAGAGCGTCGCGGCAGCTCAACAGGCGGTACGCGATGCCGGAGGAACGGTCGTCTCGACCAATGATGCGGTCGGCCTGATCACGGCCACCGCACCCGCAACCGGGTTCACCGAACGTGTTTCGGCGAACCGGGCGGTGTTCGGCGCGGCCAAGGCGAAGGCGATCGGCTCCGCGCCGCGGGGCGGTAAGAAAGTGAAGCCGGACGCGGTCGAAAAGGAAGGCCGCGCGGGTGGTAACCAGGCCGGGACCACCGCGAAAAAGCCGGTCGGCACCGATCCCCTCGACGACCAGCTCTGGGGTCTCAAATCCACCCGGTCCGACCTCGCGCGCACCAAGCAGCCGGGCGACAAACGGGTGAAGGTCGGCATCATCGACACCGGCGTCGACGGCAGTCATCCGGATATCGCGCCGAACTTCGACAAGGCCGATTCCCGGAACTTCACCAAGGACATCGTCGCGGACGTCAACGGCACGGTGGTCGACGGCCCGTGTGAATTCCGCGGCTGTGTCGACCCGGTGGACCACGACGACAACGGCCACGGTACGCACGTCGCGGGTACCATCGGCGCGGCGGCCAACGGATTCGGCGTATCCGGGGTGGCCCCGAATGTGACGCTGGTGAACGTCCGCGCCGGACAGGATTCCGGATTCTTCTTCCTGCAGCCGACGGTCGACGCGCTCACCTATTCCGGCGACGCCGGCATCGACGTGGTCAACATGAGCTTCTACGTGGACCCGTGGCTGTACAACTGCCGCGCCAATGCGGCGGATTCCCCGGCGGAACAGGCCGAGCAGCGCACGATCATCGAAGCCACCACGCGAGCCATGAATTACGCGCACCGCAAGGGCGTCACCATGGTGGTCGCGCTCGGCAACCAGCACGACGAAATGGCTGCCCCGCACGACGACATCACGAGCCCGGACTACCCGAGCAATGCCACGCATCCGCGGCCGATCGAAAACTCGTCGTGCTTCTCGCTGCCGGTGGAAGGCCCGCACACGATCGGTGTCGGCTCTTTCGGTCCGTCACAGGCGAAGGCGGACTATTCGAACTACGGTACCGAGCAGATCTCCGTTTCCGCGCCGGGCGGCTATTTCCGCGACGGCTTCGGCACTCCGTGGTACCGGACGGTGCAGAACGAGATCCTGTCGGCGTATCCGCGCAATGTCGGGGTGGCCGAAGGAAACATCGACGCGAGCGGCAATGTGACTCCGGACGGTCTTGCGGCCGGCGTCCAAAAGGCGACGGCGAGTGACGGCCGGGTCGGCTATTACCAGTGGCTGCAAGGCACTTCGATGGCCACTCCGCACGCCGCCGGGGTGTCTGCGCTGATCGTTTCCCAGTACGGCAAGAAGACCGGGCATTCGATCTCCATGGACCCGGATGCGGTGCAACGCGTGCTCGAAGGCACGGCTTCACCGATTGCCTGTCCGGTGCCGCGAACGGTCGAGTACAAGAATGTCGGCCGGGACGATTCCTTCACCGCAACCTGTTTGGGCGACCCGTCGTTCAACGGGTTCTACGGACACGGCGCGGTGGACGCCTACGCCGCCGTAACGCGTGGGGCACCTTTCCTGCGCGGCTGACGCCACGGGTGTTCCGGCCGGTATCCCGCCGGCCGGAACACCCATCGGTCAGCGGTTGGACGCGTCCTTCACGAACTTCCCCAGATCCTTCGACTGCTGCACCCGAGACTCTTCGTGCACGTACATCATGTGCCCGGCCGGGTAGTACGCCGTGTCGATGTTCTCCCGCAGTTCCTCGGGGATCTGCAGCTGCGCGAGCACATGCTCCGACGCGTAATACGCCGTCGCTCCGTCGTAGTGCCCGAAGGCGACGTGCACCTGCAGGTGCGGGTTCGCCCGCATCGCCGAGCTCAGCGTGTCCACAACGGACACCGAACGGCCCTCGAACTCCTTGTACGACCAGGCTTTGAACACCTCGCCGGAGATGATCTCGTACGGCAGGTCGTTCTCGTACCCGAGTTCGGCCCGCACGTAGTGGTTGAACCCGGCCGAATAGGCGCCGATGATCCGCGACACCGCCGGGTCGTCGCTCATCTGCTCGCGGCCACCGTCGGGCTCCCACGTGGTGAAGCGGCCGTCCATCCGGCCGACGGTGAGCCCGCGGTCGCGCAGGAGTTCGGTGAAGAACCGGACGTGCTCGATCCGCAGGTTCACCCGGTCCACATAGGACTCGCTGAGCCCGGTGAGCGAAGCGAGCGTCTGCACCGCCTCGGTACGGTCCTCAGTGGACAGCCGGGCACCGCGGGAAAGCGCCCACGGCAGGTCTTTCCCGGCGAAGTCCTCGGCGTCGGCGAGCACGTCGTCGAGCGGCCGGTCGCCGTGCAGGCCGTGGTAATGCGCGATCGCCGCGTACGTGGGCACGAAGAGCGAGTACGGCAGGTCGTTGCCCTCGTGGAAACGCAGCGTGCCCATGTCCAAAACGGACGAGATGAGCATCAACCCGTTGAGATACAAGCCATAGCGTTCCTGCAGGTGCCCGGCGAGCGCGGCGGCCCGCAGCGTGCCGTACGACTCCCCGGCAAGGAACTTCGGTGACAGCCAGCGCTCGTTGCGCGAAACCCACAGCCGGATGATCTCCGCGACCGATTCGACGTCGCTCTGGAACCCGCTGTACTCCTGGATTTCGCCACCCTCGGTGACCCGCGAATAGCCGGTGCTGACCGGGTCGATGAACACCAGATCGCTGTGCACGAGAAGGCTTTCCGGGTTGTCCTCGAGCCCGTACGGCGGCGGCACCAGGTCGTCGACGTCGCCGGACAGCACCCGCCGCGGCCCGAGCAGGCCGAGGTGCAGCCAGATGCTGGACGAGCCGGGCCCGCCGTTGAACGCGAACGTGACCGGCCGGCTACCCGGGTCGGCGTCGTCGAGCGTGTAGGCGGTCAGGAAGACCTCGGCCTTGGCCTGGTGCCCCTCGGCCTTGCCGTCCTTCTTGACCTCCTGGCGCAGCACGATCCGCCCGGTCTGGGCGGTGTAGGCGAGCTTGCGCCGCTTGACGGTGAGCGTGTGCTGCGTGGTCACGAGGTCGTCGACGGGGTCGGGTGCCTTCGTCTCCGTGGTCTTTGTCTCCGTGGTCTTTTCGGCGGAGTCCTCCGCGGTGGTGTCGGCCATGTGCCCAACCTAGCTCGCGGGCTAGGTTGGGACACATGCCCTCGTTCGCGGAACTCGACGCAGCCCTGGTCGGATGCCGCGCGTGCCCCCGCCTCGTGTCCTGGCGCGAGGGTGTCGCAGGGACGAAAGCGGCGTTCGCGCACGAGCAGTACTGGGCGCGTCCGGTACCCGGGTTCGGCGCGGAGGACGCGGCACTCGCCGTGGTCGGCCTCGCGCCGTCCGCGCACGGCGCCAACCGCACCGGCCGGATGTTCACCGGCGACCCGTCGGGTGACTTCCTGTTCCGCGTACTGCACGAGGTCGGCCTTGCGTCGCAGCCGGAGTCGGCGGACATCGGCGACGGCCTGACCCTGCGCGGCACCCGGCTCGTCTCGCCGGTCCGCTGCGCGCCGCCGGACAACCGGCCGACCCCCACCGAACGCGACACCTGCCGGCACTGGCTCGCCGACGAGCTCGACCTGCTTCGCCCGACACTGCGGTCGATCGTCGTGCTCGGCGCGTTCGGTTGGCAAGCCTTGCTGCCGGTGCTGTCGGCGGCGGGCTGGCCGGTGCCGAAACCGCGCCCGCCGTTCGCCCACGGCACCCGGATGTGGCTGGGCGACCTGTCGGTGTTCGGCTGCTATCACGTATCCCCGCGCAACGTCCAGACCGGCCGTGTGACACACCCCATGGTGGTGGCCGCGTTCACTGCCGCCGCGTCCGCCGCGGGGCTCATCTGAATCGTGTCTTCCTGCGTGGCGACGCTGGTCACAGCGGGGCGGGGTACCCGAGCGCAGCCGGTTCGGAGGTGCGACTATAGGTACATGGCTGCAGCGAAGTCGGAACCGACTCGGATCCTGGTCCTCGGTGGTGGGTACGTCGGCCTGTACACGGCGTACGGCCTTCAGAAGATGCTGCGCGCCAACGAGGCCTCCGTGACCGTCGTTGACCCGCAGCCGCACATGACCTACGCCCCGTTCCTTCCCGAAGCGGCGGCCGGCGCGATCGAGCCGCGGCACGTGGTCGTGCCGCTGCGCCGCGTGCTCAAGCGGTGCCACGTGCTCACCGCGCGCGTCACGAAGATCGAGAACGAGCGCAAGGCCGTCACGGTCGAAGCGGCCGACGGCCACATCGAGACGCTGAACTACGACGTGCTCGTGGTCGCGCTCGGCGCCGTCGCGCGGATCCTGCCGATCCCCGGCCTGGCCGAGGAAGGCATCGCCTTCAAGACCATCGGCGAGGCGATCTACCTCCGCAACCACATCATGACCAAGCTCGACGAGGCGTCCAGCACCCTCGACCCCGAACTGCGCAAGCGGCTGCTCACGTTCACCGTGGTCGGCGGCGGCTTCGCGGGCATCGAGGCGCTCGCCGAGCTCGAGGACATGACCCGTTTCGCGGTCGAGAACTACTACCCGAACATCTCGACCGAGGACATCCGCTGGGTGCTCGTCGAGGCGGCCGGGCGGATCCTGCCCGAGGTCCGCGAGACGCTCGGCGTGTACACCGTGCAGCAGCTGGAGAAGCGCGGCATCGAGGTGTACCTGTCGACGGCGGCGAAATCGTTCGAAAACGGGCACGTCGTGCTGTCGGACGGCACGGAGTTCGACACCGACACGATCATCTGGACCGCGGGCGTCAAGGCCAACCCGGTGCTCGCCGGGTCGGACCTGCCGCTCGACAAGCGCGGCCGCGTCGAGGCGACCGCGGCGATGCAGGTCGTCGGCCACCCGGAGGTCTGGACCGCGGGTGACAACGCGGCGATCCCGGACCTGTCGCGCACCGAGTCCGACCCCACGGCCACGTGCCCGCCGAACGCCCAGCACGCGGTCCGGCAGGCGCGGCTGCTGTCGAAGAACATCATCAAGGTCCTCCGCGGCGGCCAGCCGAAGGACTATTACCACAAGAACCTGGGCGCGGTCGCGAGCTTGGGCCTGCACAAGGGTGTCGCGGACGCGCTGAACCTGAAGATCAAGGGCTTCCCGGCGTGGCTCTTCCACCGCGCATACCACCTCAAGGCAATGCCGACGTGGAACCGCCGCATCCGCATCCTGTTCGACTGGATGCTGGGCGGATTGTTCCGCCGTGAGGTGATTTCGCTGGGGCAGATCAACAACCCGAAGGCGGAGTTCAACCGGGTTACGAAGAGCTGACCCGTTTTTCCGTAAAGCCGGATCATCCTTGGTGGGGTGGTCCGGCTTTTTCGTGTCTTGGGGCCGGTGCTTCTGTGAACCGGTGTACGCGGCTTGTGCTCGGCTTCGTGGGTTAGGCCAACCGCGCTAAGAGCGCGTGCCTGGCGGACTGTGCTCGGCGGCCCGCGCACCGCTCTGGCCCGCTCCCGCCCGTCGGCCTGCGCAGCCCTTCAGTCCACCCCACCTCGTTCCCGCCCGGCAGCCAGCGAACCGTGCCTTATGCGCGGCACCCCACCGCCGCCCGCCCGGCGCCCCCGCGAACCCGCCCCGACCAGGGCAAACCGCGCTCGCCACCCATCCCCAATCCCGCCCTCTCCCACCCCTGCCAAGCCCCGTCGGAGTACCCGCGCCCACCCGATGTCCGGGTTGTCCGTGTCTTGACGGCCAGGTTTTCGTATGTTCTCATTCATCAGACAAAGTACGAACTTGCTGCCACGGTCACCCCGCGGAAGCCGCGCGGGTCTCGAATTCCTGCGTGCTGCTCAGTCCCGTCCCTTCCGGAAACCGGTCACCGCTCCACCCGGAGGAACACGTCACCCCCTTCCCCGTTGCACTTTTCTGTTCGGAGGACCCTGGATGCGGAAACAGCTCAGCGTTGCGGCTGCCGCCACTCTCCTGACCATCACGACCGCGTGCGGTGGCGGAGGAGGTGCTCCGAGCGGTGCGGCCGCGGCCAAACAGGCGGCGGACGTGGCGTGTGCGCCCGTCGACGAGGCGGCGATCGACAAGAACGCCACGTTCACCTGGATGTACAGCGTCGCCAACACGAGTTTCGACCCGGACAAGATCACCACCAGCAACAGCTGGATGTACCTGTACCCGGTGTACGACACGCTCACCCGCATCGACGCCGCCGGTGATCCGCAGGCGATGCTCGCCAAGAAGTGGGAGATCGGTGACGGCGGGAAAAGCCTTACGCTGCACTTGATCGACAACTGGAAGTACCACGACGGCACGCCGTTCGACGCCGCGTCGGTCAAGGCGAACCTCGACCGGCATCGCGCCGCGAAGAGCTTCAACCAGCAGCCGCTGAGTGATATCAGCGGAATCGACGTCGTCGACCCGGCCACCGTGCGGATCACCACCAAGACCGGTGCCGCGCCGCTCATCGGGATTCTCGCCAGTTCGGCCGGGATGATGATGAGCCCCAAGGTGTTCGACGATCCCGGGCAGGCGCGGATGCCGACCGGTGGGTCGGGTGCCTTCAAGGTCACCGCGTACGAGCCGAACACCAAGGTCGAATACACGCCGGTACCCGGTTATTGGGACCCGAAGGCGGTCCACGTCGCGAAGATGGATTTCTTGATCTCCAGCAACGACAATGCGCGGCTCAACGCCACGATCACCGGCCAGTCCGATTCCACGTTCCTCCGTTCGAGCATGTACCAGCCGGCCAAGGACGCCGGGCTTGCCGTGTGCCAGAAAGCGAGCCTGGCGAGTTTCACGATCGCCTTGAACGTGAAGCGGGGGCCGTTCGCGAAAAAGGAAGTGCGGGAGGCGCTGAATTACGCCATCAACCGCAGTGCGGTGAATGATTTGCAGAGCGGGTTCTGCGAACCGGGCGTGCAGATGTTCCCGTCGTCCTATTACGCCGCCGACCCGAAGCTCACCGCCGACGCGTATCCCTACGACCCGGCGAAAGCGCGGGAACTGCTCAAGGCCGCCGGTCTGCCCGACGGGTTCAGCTTCGAGCTGCAGACCGACAACCTCGAGTCGTACCAGCGGGTTGCCGAGCTCATCCAGGCCAACCTCCAGGAGGTCGGCATCAAGATGACCATCCGCCCGGTCGAGCTGCCGAAACTGATCGAGGGATTCTCGGTCACGAAGTCGGTGGACGCGATCATGGTGCAGCAAAAGGCAGATGCCGACCCGAGCATTCAGGTCGCGTCGTATCTGCTGCCGGATGGATTCAGCAATCCGGGCGGGTACTCGAATCCGAAGATCACCGAACTCGATGCCAAGGCGCGCGGCGCGGAAAGCCGCGACAGCCGCGCCGAGATCTACCAGCAGCTCTTCCGTGCGGCTCATGACGACGCGGCCGCGCCCATTACCTTGTGCCACCTCAACACGCCCTTGGCCATGAACAAGAAAGTGATGGGCATGGAGGTGTACGTCGACGGGTCGCGCCAGTTCCGCGGTATCGCGATCAGGAAGTGACCCGGCAGTGCGGGAGCCTGGCCAGCCAGGCTCCCGCACGAGAATGAACGGAGGTTCGGCGTGCTGCGGTTGCTGTGCGTCCGGCTACTGGCGATGGTGCCGCTCCTGCTCATCGTCAGCTTCCTGATCTACAGTCTCATCGCGTTGGTGCCCGGCGGCCCGGAGGTCGCGCTCGCCGGAAGCAATCCGACGCCGGAGAAAATCCACGCCATCCGCGTGGAGCTCGGACTGGACAAGCCGTTTCTCGTCCAGTACTGGAACTGGCTCACCGGCGCACTGCACGGTGACCTCGGACATTCCTTTGTGGACGGCCAAAGTGTCTGGTCGGCGGTGGTCGAGGGATTCCCGGTCACGCTTTCGCTGGTGCTGCTCACCCTCGTGGTCGCCGCGGTGCTCGGGCTCACCCTCGGGCTCGCCGCCGGTCTGCACCCGGGTACCTGGGTCGACCGGCTGTCCACGGTCACGGCGAGTGCGCTGATGTCGCTGCCGTACTTCTGGGTCGGCATGATGCTGGTGCTCATTTTCGCCATTCAGCTACGGGTGTTTCCCGCCGTCGGTTACGTGCCGTTTTCCGAAAGCCCGGCCGGTTGGCTGTGGCACCTGATCCTCCCGGCGATCTCGCTCGCGATCGTGCCTGCGGCGGTGGTCGCCCGGCAGACGCGGGCGTCGGTGACGGCGGTGATGCAGGAGGACTACATCCGCACTGCCTGGGCGAAAGGCCTGTATCCCCGGCGAGTCGTGGTGAAGCACGTGCTCAAGAATGCGGCGGTACCGGTGGTCACCGCAT
Organism: Amycolatopsis jejuensis; assembly: GCF_000717335.1. Classification (GTDB taxonomy): domain Bacteria; phylum Actinomycetota; class Actinomycetes; order Mycobacteriales; family Pseudonocardiaceae; genus Amycolatopsis; species Amycolatopsis jejuensis. Next base: position 78,883 of record NZ_JNYZ01000003.1, on the reverse strand, counting down.
TCGGGGTGGAGGCCAACCGGTTGATCGGGGCCACCGTGGTGATCGAGCAGCTGTTCGCGGTGCCGGGCGTCGGAAAACTGGCCTACTTCTCCGTGTTCTCGCGAGATTTCCCGATGGTACAAGGAATTCTGCTGATCACCGCGGTCCTGATCATGTTGATCAACCTGGCGGTCGACGTGTCGTACCGCTACTTCAACCCGAAGGTCACAGTGTCATGACTGGAACGGTCACGGAAGAACAAGACAGCCCACCGGTTCCCCGTGCGCGGGCGCTGCTCCGCCGTTTCCTCGGCAACAAATCGGCCGTGATCGGCGCGGTGCTGCTGCTGGTGATTCTCGTGGTGACAATGGCGTCCCCGTGGCTGGCGCCATACGGTCCCGCGCAGATCGACATCGCCAATCGCGTTTCCGGGCCCACCCCGCAGCATTGGCTCGGCACCGACATGCTCGGCCGCGACACGTTGAGCCGCCTCATGCACGGCGGCCGGGTTTCGCTTGCCGCGGCGGCTCTTGCCGTTGCCATCGCGACCGGAATCGGTCTCCCGCTCGGTTTGCTCGGCGGCTATTTCGGCGGTGCGGTGGATTGGGTACTGGACCGCGCGGCCGACATCTTGATGTCCTTTCCCGCGATCGTGCTCACCATTGCGATCATCGCGGCCACCGGGCCCGGCCTCATCACCGCAATGGTGTCGCTCGGAATCGTGTACGCGCCGCGGATGTATCGCGTGGTGCGGGGCAGCGCAATGGGTGTCCGGCGCGAGGTGTACATCGAAGCGTCCACGAGTATCGGCACGCCGCATCTCACCATTCTGCGTAAACGAGTGCTGCCGAACATCCTGCCGACGGTGCTGATCCAGCTGTCGTTCCTGCTGGCGTCCGCCTTGCTGGCCGAGGTCACGGTGAGCCTGCTGGGTCTCGGCGCGCTTCCGCCGACGGCAAGCTGGGGCAGCATGCTCGGGCAGGCTTTCCAGGACATGCGCACGAATCCGGCGCTCGCCGTGTATCCCGGGATCGCGATTGCCATTGCCACGCTGTGTTTCAACCTCGTGGGCGACGGCCTGCGTGACGCATTCGGCCGCGAAACGAGGAAGGCGTCATGACCGAGGAACTACTCCGGATCGACGATCTGCACGTGGACTTCCTGACCGATCGCGGCTGGACGACTGTCGTGAATGGAGTGTCGTTCGACGTCGGGCCGGGCGAAATCGTCGGCCTGGTCGGGGAATCCGGTTCGGGCAAGAGCGTCACCAGCCTTTCGGTACTGCGGTTGCTGCCGGAGTCGTACACGCGAACGCCGGAAGGACACGTCTGGTATCAAGGCCGTGACCTGGTCGGCCTGCCGCCACGGGAGTTGCGCGACATCCGCGGCAACGAGATCTCGATGATCTTCCAGGAACCGATGACCAGCCTGAACCCGGCGTTCACGATCGGCGACCAGATTGCCGAGGTCTACCGGCGGCACAAGGGCGGTTCGCGCCGGGCGGCTTTTGCCAGGGCGGCGGAAATGCTCGACCTCGTCGGGGTCCCGGATGCGGGAAACCGGGTCAAGGACTATCCGCACGAATTCTCCGGCGGAATGCGGCAACGGGCCATGATCGCGATGGCGCTGGCGTGCGAACCACGGTTGCTGATTGCCGACGAACCCGCGACCGCACTCGATGTGACGGTGCAGGCACAGATTGTTGCCTTGCTGGCCCGGCTGCGGGACGAAACGGGCTGCGGAATCCTGTTCATCACGCACGATCTCGGGCTCGTCGTCGAACTCGCCGACCGGGTGGTGGTGATGTATGCGGGGGAGGTGGTCGAGACCGCGGCGGCGCTGGATTTGTACAACGTGCCGAAACACCCGTACACGGCGGGATTGCTGAATGCGATGCCGCAGCTGGGGGTGCGCGGCAAGGAACTGCCGGTGATTCCCGGGCGGACGCCGGAGCCGTGGCGGATGCCGGAGGGGTGCCGGTTCGGGCCGCGCTGCGGGTACGCCAGCGACAAATGCGTGGCCAGCGCGCCGTCCCTCCGGATCATCGAAGACGGCCGCAGCAGCCGCTGTTGCCGAACCGAGGAGCTGCGGTTGGTGGTGTCCCCATGAGTGTCACGAAGTCCAGCGCCGAGCTGCTCCCGGCCGGTACGCCGGAGCCAGGGCCGCTCGTCGACGTCCACGGGCTCAGCGTGGTGTTCCGCAAGAAGAGCCCGCTCAAGCCGGCGCGGCAGGTGCGCGCGGTCAGCGACGTCTCGTTCCACATCGACCGCGGTGAGACGTTCGGACTGGTCGGCGAATCCGGATCGGGGAAGTCGACCACCGGCCGCGCGCTGCTCAAGCTGGTGCCGGCCGCGAGCGGGTCGGTTTCGGTGGCCGGGCACGACGTCACCCGCCTGCGCGGGGCGGGCCTGCGCAAAGCCCGGCGGAGCATGCAGATGGTGTTCCAGGACCCGTATTCGTCGCTCGACCCGTCGTCCACAGTGGCCGCCAGCCTCGCGGAACCGCTGATGGTGCACGAGAAACTGTCGGCGAAAGCCGCGCGCAGCCGGGTCGACGAGCTCATCGAACTGGTCGGTCTCCGCACGAGCTATGGCGATCGGTATCCGTACGAATTCTCCGGCGGACAGCGGCAGCGGCTGGCCATTGCCCGGGCCATCGCCCTGAACCCGCGGTTCATCGTGTGTGACGAGGCAGTGTCCGCTTTGGACGTGTCCACGCAGAACCAGGTGATCAACTTGCTGGAGCGGCTGCGGGCGGAATTCGGGCTGACGTATTTGTTCATTGCGCACGACCTGGCCATCGTCCGGCACATCTCGCATCGGGTCGCGGTGATGTACCTCGGCCGGATCGTGGAAACCGGACCGGTGGAGCGGGTCTATTCGGCGCCCGCGCATCCGTATACGCAGGCGTTGCTGTCGGCGATTCCGGATCCGCGGCGGAAAACGGAGCGGATCGTGCTCGAGGGCGATTTGCCGGATCCGGCGAACCCGCCGGTGGGGTGTCCGTTCCAGACGCGGTGCCGGTTTGTCATGGACGTGTGCCGTCAGCGCATGCCCGAGCACACTGAGGTACCGGGTGGTGGGGAGGTCGCGTGTCATCTGCAGACTGTGAGTGCCGCTCCAGGGCACGTTTTGCCTGGTGAGGTATGACCTGTAGCACCTTGACCCCGATCATCTGACGCACGTACGATGTAGTACGTCAGACAAAAGTGAGGAACTACCGTGACCGAGTCGAAGCTGGACCTGTTGATCGACCGACCGACCGAATCCGTGCCGGAGATGGTGGTCCGGCGGATCCGCGACGCGATCGCCACGGGGCTCCTCCCTCCGGGACGCAAGCTCACCGAGCGCGAGCTCGTCGAACTCACCGGCGTCAGCCGCACCTCCGTGCGGGAAGCGATGCGGCACCTGCAGACCCTGGGTCTCGTGGAGCCGTCGCCGAGCCGCGGCGTGCAGGTCGCCACGCTCGGCAGCACTGAGGTACGCGAAATCTACGAAGTGCGTGACGCGCTCGAGCCGGCCGCGGCGGAACTGTTCGTGCGGCGGGCGACGGATGCCGAAGTCGCCGAGCTGGTGGAAAAGGTGCAGCCGAAGGCGACCGGTGAAGAGCGGCTGCGGGCGATATACGAATTCGACGAGCTGCTCGTCGATGGTGCTCGCAATGCGCTGCTGAAATCGATGCTCGGGCCGTTGCACACGCGCATCCACGCGTTGCGAAGCCTTTCGGTGACCATTCCGGGCCGGCTCGAATCGTCCGTGCAGGAATACCTGCAACTTGCCGAGGCAATCCGGGAACGCTCGCCCGAGCGGGCCGCCGAGGCAGCACACCGGCACGTCCGCGCTGCGGCCAAGGCAGCGCTGGAGGCCGTGGAAATCCTGGAGAAGAAACACCCGTGAAGACGCCGGCGCAGGACGCCGGCACGAATACGAGGGTGAGATCACGGTGGCCAACAAAGAGGTGGCAATCGTCGGCGTCGGATCGTCGGATTTCCGGCGATTGTATGCCGACAAAGACAACCCCAACGATTTATACGAGCTCGCCGTGGATGCATTTCGCGATGCGCTCGAAGATTGCGGAGCAACACAGCAGGACATCGACGGATTGCTGTGCATCAACCTGAAGTACGGCCGGTTCGGCGAGGTGGCCGGGCTTACCGGTCCCGGATTTGTGCACGACCTCGAAGGTACCGGCCGGATGAGCGGGATCGCGTTGCAGGAAGCGATTGCGCTGGTGCAGTCGGGCGTCGCGAACACGGTTGCCTGTGTGTACGCGACAAATGGCCGCTCCGCCGGGGTGAAATACGGTGGCGGGGACGCTGATCCGGCCGGAGCGTACGACGCCATGTACGGGATGACGTCCACCGGCGCGTATGTATCCATGATGTACCAGCGGTATCGCACGAGGTACGGCGCGCCGGAGAATGCGCTGGCACCGTTGGCGATCAACAACCGGGCCAATGGCGCGCGCAATCCGATTGCGGTGTTCGGCAAGGAAATCGACGAGAACGAGTACCTGGCGTCGCGGTACATCGCCGAGCCGTTGCGGAAACTCGATTACTGCATCATCAACGACGGTGCGGTCGCGTTCATCGTGACATCGCTGGACCGGGCCCGTGGGATGCGCAAGAAACCGGTGCGAGTGGCCGGCACAGCGGGACGGGCGGAGCTGAGCCGCAGTTACATCAGCCCCGATTTCTACTACTCGACGAGTGCGGCGGTCGCCGGGGAGCTGTACCAGAGATCCGGTATCGGCCCCGAGCAGATCGACTGCTTGCAGGTGTACGACAACTTCCTGCCGACGATTCTCTTCTCGCTGGAGGGTTTCGGGCACGCACCCCGCGGCGAATCGTGGGAATGGGTGCGGGACGGCCGGATCGAGCTCGGTGGCGAACGTCCGTTGAACACCTCGGGCGGGCACACCAGCGAGAGTTACATGCAGGGCTTCGCGCTGCACGTGGAAGCGGTGCGGCAGCTGCGTGGCGAGGGCGGCGAACGGCAGGTCGAAAACTGCCGGACGGTGCAGTACATCTGCATTTCGCCGATCGTGACCTCGCATATTTTCACCGCAGACTAGGAAGGCGGGGCGATGGACGTCGCGGCCTATACGAAATTGCTGCCGGACATCACCGCCCGGAACAAGCCGTTCTGGGACGGTTGTGCGGCCGGCGAACTACGGCTTCAGCAGTGCAGTGACTGCGGGCACGTCCGGTTTCCGGATGCGCCGGTCTGTCCACAATGTCTTTCCGCCTCGGCCTCGTGGCAGGCCATGAGCGGAAACGGAACGATCTGGTCGTGGTGCACGATGCACCAGAAGTACTTCGCCGCGTTCGCCGACGAGGTCCCGTACCGGCTCGTCTACGTGCGGCTGGCCGAAGGTCCGCTGGTGATCAGCGTGCTGGCCGACGCACCGGAAGACGTGGAGCTCGACCAGCCGGTCCGCGCGGTCTTCCGGACGGGCGCGGCCGGGCGGGCCGTTCTGCAGTTCAGCACCGAGACAGCGCACTGAGCGCTCCCGCGAGTGGTGAGGGTGGAATTCATGGATCCGATCGCTGATCACGACCTCGTCCGGTACGAGGATCTGTCCGGCGACGTTGCGCGCATCACGTTGAACCGGCCGGAAAAACGCAATGCGATGAGCCGGTCCGCGCGCACGCAGCTGCTGGACATCCTGGACCGGTGCGACGGCCGCGTGAAGGGCATCGTGCTCACCGGCGCCGGACCGGCGTTCTGTGCGGGAGTCGACCTCAAGGAATCGGCGGAGGAGGACATCGACGCCGACCGCCGCGGGGCCGGCCGTCGCACGAGCTGGCTGGCCGTGCAGGAACGCATTCGCCAGCATTCGGCCATTGTCATTGCGGCGGTCAACGGTTTCGCACTCGGCGGCGGGCTGACGCTGATCAATTCCAGTGACCTCGCCGTCGCGGCCGAGGACGCACCGATCGGGATGCCGGAGGTCGGTTTCGGGTTGTACCCGGGGCTGGCCGGTCCGTCGACGCAGTTGCGGCTCGGGGCGAAACGGTCGGCGTGGATGGTGCTCACTGCCGACCGGATCACCGGTGCGACGGCGGCGGAATGGGGCCTGGTGAATTTCGCGGTCCCGGCCGGTGAGCTGGAATCGGCCGCACTCGAACTGGCCCGCCGCGTGGCGCGGCACAACGCGGTGACGCTGTCGTGGGCGAAACGGGCCCTGCACGAGATCCCGATGTACATTTCGGACTGGACGAAAGCCTTGGAGTACGGGGAAGACGTCCGGTCGCAGATCACCGCGCGCACCGACGTGCTCGACGATCCACATGCGACGCATCGGATGGCGGTCGGCCGCGAAGGTTCCCGATGAGCGGCCGTCTCCTGCGGGTGGTCGAACTCGCCGACGGGATTGCCGGCCGGGTCTGCGGCCGGTTGTTCGCCGGGTTCGGGCACCACGTCACCCGGTGCGAACCGCCGGGTGGTGATCCACTTCGGACTCAGAGACCTGTGGACGCCACCGGGGTGAGCTACACCTTTGCCACTTTGAATGCGGGAAAGCACGGCGAACCTGTCGACCGGCTGGATGACCTGCTGGCCTGCGCCGATGTGCTGATCACCGACTTCGGGCCCGCTCGCGCTGTCGAAAGTGGACTGTCGCTGGATCGGTTTCCGCATCTGGTCGTGGTGTCGATTACGCCGTATGGCGCCGACGATTCGCGTTCCGATACTTATGGTGACAGTTTGCTTGCTGAATGTCACGGCGGGTTGGCGGTCATGGTGGGAGAGCCCACCCGGCCGCCGTTGAGCCTCGGTGGCGAGCAAACCGCGCATGCCGCCGCATTCGCTGCCTTCTATGGCGCGATGCTGGCCTTGCGTCGACCGGGTGGTGACGTCGTGGATGTCGCGTTGTGTGATGTCGCAGCATATATTGACTGGAAGAGCGATGTGTTCTACGCCGAGACCGGGCAGATTTCCGCGCGGATCGGGACTAACAGCGGACGCTGGCGGCTGGTCCGGGCGGCGGACGGCTGGGTCGGGTTCATTTACCAGCCGGAGCAATGGGACGCCGTGGTGCAGCTGGTCGGCGACCCGGTGCTCGCGGACCCACGGCTGAGCACTGATCAGGCGCGTTCCCAGCTGGTGGACACCTGGTGGCCCGCGGTCGAGCGGTGGGCGGCGCGGAACGGTAAACGCGAGATCTATCGGCGGGCGCAGGAACTCGGGCTGCCATTCGGGTACAGCGCGGACATTTCCGATCTCGTGACCGACCCGCAGTACCGGGCGCGGGGATTCGTTGCGGACCATTTGGCACCGGTCGCCGGGCTGCCGTGGAATTCCGAGCCGACGGCCGAGGTGGTTCCCGCGCCCCGGCAACACCGGCCGGCGCCGGACGGAAGTGCGCCGTTGTCCGGGGTCGTCGTGCTGGACCTCGGGACCATCACGGCCGGTGCCGCGACCGGACGGCTGCTTGCGGATTACGGCGCCACGGTCATCAAGATCGAATCCATGACGCGTCCGGACGCATTCCGGGTCTGGCCGGTGCCGAATGCGGGCGACGCCGAGGCAATGGAGGAGTCACCGCTGTTCGAATCGAACAACAGCGGGAAGCTCGGGATCACTTTGGACCTCAAGACCGAGGCGGGGAAGGCGGAACTGCGTCGCCTCGTGGCCCGGTCGGATGTACTGATCGAAAACTTCACCGTGGGGGTCACCCAGCGGCTCGGGATCGATTACCCGACCTTGGCGGAGATCAATCCCCGGTTGATTTACCTTTCGCTGTCCAGCCAGGGGCAATCCGGTCCGGAATCAGGTACCCGGTCGTACGGGTCCACTTTGGACTTGATGTCCGGGCTGGCTTCGGTCACCGGGTATCCGGGCGACCGTCCGATGTGGTCTTCCGCGGACATCAACTATCCCGACCAAGTGGTGTCGCTGTTCGGGGCGGCTGTGGTCGCCTACTGTGTGACGCAGGAGCTGCGCGGTACGTATCTCGATGTGTCGCAACGGGAACTGGTGAGCTGGACGTTGGCTGACCGGATTGCCGAGTACGTCGATGCCGGAACCATTCCGGAGCCGACCGGAAACCGGCGGCCGGGCAGTACCCCGCACGAGGTCTATCCCTGTGCTGGGCCTGACCAGTGGGTCGCCATCGTGTGCCGCACGGATGCGCAGCGGGCTGCGTTGGCCGCGTTGGTGGGTTCCGTCGAGCTGGCAGATCGCCCGCCGGAGTGGTGGGAAGAGCACCACGAAGAGGTCGACGGCATCATTGCGGGGTGGACGCGGTCGCAGTCAGTCGAGGAATGTCTGCGGGAACTGACTCAAGGGGCGATTCCGGTCGCGCCGGTCCGGACGGCACGGGAACGTGCCGAGGATCCGCATTTTCGCCGCCGCCGGGTATTCCTCGACGAACCCCGTCGGCAGAAGGGTTTTCCGTTTCGGCTGCACGGTTACGAGCCGCCGCAGCCGCAGCCTGCCCCCCGAATCGGGCAGCACGACGCCGATCTCCGCACCGGGCAGTGGCCGCCCGCCGGAGTGCTGTCCCCATCCCCTGGAGGAACGTCATGAAGGCCAACGATGCCGCCGTCATCGTGGGAGCGTACGAACATCCGGGCCGCGAGCTGCCGGACAAATCGCTGGCGCAGATCCACGCCGAGGTCGCACTCGGCGCGCTCGCCGACGCCGGGCTGACCCTCGGCGACGTCGACGGCTTCTTCTGCGGCCATGACGCGCCTGGGTACGGCGGTGGCTGGGTTTCGATGGCCGAGTACCTCGGTCTGCGCAATCTGACCTATATGGACTCCACGGAAAGCGGCGGGGCTTCGCCGATTTACCATGTGTCGCATGCGGTTGCGGCAATTGCGGCGGGCAAATGCTCGGTCGCGCTGATCACCCTCGCGGGCAAGCCACGCACCGGAATTCAGCCGGGTGGCGGTGGGCCGGTTCGTCCGGAGGACAGTTTCGAGGGCGCAATTTTCGGCGTCACCGGGCTGGTCAGCTCGTACGCGCTCGCGGCGCAGCGGCACATGTACGAGTTCGGCACCACGAGCGAACAGCTCGCCGAAATCAAGGTGGCAGCTACGAAGCACGCTGCGCACAACCCGCACGCTTTCCTGCGCAAGGTGATGACGGTCGAGGAGGTCGTGAACTCACCGCTGGTAGCGGATCCGCTGCACCGCGCCGATTGCTGTCTGGTGACCGACGGCGGCGGCGCGATCGTGGTGGTCAGCAAGGAAGTAGCGCGCACTCTCGACCGCCGTGCGGTGAAGATTCTCGGCCAGGGAGAGGCAGCAAAACTGACCAACGGCGGCCAGCTGGATCTCACGTACACCAGCGCTGTCCAATCCGGACCGGCTGCGTTCGAGCAGGCCGGGCTGACGGTGCGGGACATCGACTATGTGTCCATTTACGACAGTTTCACCATCACTGTCTTGATGATCCTGGAAGACCTCGGGTTCTGCGAGAAGGGTCAGGGCGGCAAGTTCGTCCTGGACGACGCGCTCGTCGCCCCGCATGGGCGGCTGCCGTTCAACACCGACGGCGGTGGCCTGAGCAACAACCATCCCGGACATCGTGGCGGGGTAACGAAAATCATCGAGGCGGTGCGGCAGTTGCGCGGCGAAGCGAACCCGGGCGTACAGGTGCCGGACTGCGAGGTCGCTTTGGTCCACGGCAACGGCGGAGATCTGGGTACCCGGATGCGCAGCGCCACGATGATCCTCGGGAGGGAAGACGCGTGAGCGAAGTACGGACTGTCCCGACCCTGCCGACCGCGCATCCGGTGTCCAATCCGGACACCGAGGAGTTCTGGAAAGCCGCGGCGGAAGGCCGGTTCCTGGGCCGGCGCTGCGGCGACTGCGGGTCGGCGATCTGGTACCCCCGGCCGATCTGCCCGTTCTGCCACAGCACGAACACGCGCTGGGAGGAATTCAGCGGCCGCGGGGTCGTCTATTCCTACAGCATCGTGCGCCGGGCGGGCGGGGAATGGAAGAACGTGGTCCCGTACGTGCTCGCGTATGTGGAATTGGAAGAAGGACCCCGCGTGATGACGAACATCGTCGACTGCGCTGTGGAAGAAGTCGGCATCGGGGACGCGGTCGAGGTGGTGTTCGACGACACCGGAAACGGTGCCGCGCTGCCGCGTTTCCGTCCTGCGAATCGCCCGCACTGAGAAAGGTGGATGGGGCATGACCATCGACAAGGTGTACGAGTCACCGCAGGCAGCCGTCGCGGACGTGCCGGACGGCGCGAGCGTTTCGATCGCGGGATTCGGCATGACACACAGTTTCCCGACGAGTCTCACCGTCGCGCTTCGGGAACAGGGTGCGCGGCAGTTGTGCATTGTCGCCAACTCGCTGGGTACCGGAGATTACCGGTCGAACACGCTCATCGAGAACGGTCAGGTGAACCGGCTGATCGTGTCGTTCTCGGCGCGGGCCGGGGAAGCGACTTCGGCGGCGGAGAAGCAAATCCTGGCCGGGGAGATCGAGGTCGAACTGGTGCCGCAGGGCACGTTGGTCGAGCGGCTGCGGGCCGGTGGCGCCGGAATCGGGGCGTTCTTCACCCGCACTGCGGTGGGCACCACCGTTTCGGAGGGCAAGGAAACCCGCGTGATCGACGGCGTCGAGCACGTGCTGGAAACGGCGCTGAAGGTGGACTACGCACTGATTCGCGCCACCCGCGCGGACCGGTTCGGCAACCTCGAATTCGAAGGCGTCGGACGCAATTTCATGCCTGCTTTCGCCAAAGGGGCGCGGATTGCCATCGCCGAGGTCGACGAGATCATCGATGGTGAGCTGAACCCCGAGTCGATCGGGTTGCCGGGGATCTTCGTGAGCCGGGTGGTCCGCAAGACCGTCGAAGTCCCGCACGATTTCCCGGCGCCCCGCGAAGGCCGTGGTGCCGACAGCGCTCGTACCTATCATGGGAAGCAGGCGTTGACGCGTCGGCAAATGGCGGAGACGGCCGCTGGTCTCCTGCCGAACGGCAGTTATGTGAACCTCGGTCTCGGGATTCCCACGCTGATCTCGAACTACATCGAGGGCCGCGATATCACCCTGCATTCCGAAAACGGGGTGCTGGGATACGGAACCATTGCCTCGCGGGAGGATTACAACCCCGAGGTCTACAACGCAGGTGGTCAGTACGTACATCTGCAGCCGGGCGCTTCGTTCTTCGAGAGCGTGACGTCGTTCGAAATGGTGCGGGGTGGGAAGGTCGACTTCGTTGCGCTGGGCGCGTTCGAGGTCGATGGCGCGGCGAACCTCGCGAACTGGAGCACGCCGAGCATGGTCGGCGGCGGCATCGGCGGTGCGATGGACCTCGTCGCCGGGGAGGTCAACGTCATGGTGCTCATGACGCATTGCGATTCCGGTGGGCGGCCGAAACTGGTCAAGAACTGCGAATACCCGCTGACCGGACGGAACTGCGTGGACCTCGTCGTCACGGATCTGTGTGTGCTGCGGCGGGCCGGTGACGTCTTCCGGCTCGAATCCATTGCCCCGGGCTTCACCGCAGCGGAAATTGCCGAGCTGACCGAGCTGGAACTCGATCTCGGCGAATTCGGCGAGTAGAGGACGTCGTGGCGGATCTCGCTGGGATGAGCGCGGCGGAACTGGCCGGGGCGTACGGGCGGCGCGAAGTGTCGCCGGTGGAAGCGACCCGGGCAGCGCTTACCGCCGTCGAAGCACACGACGCGGAACTGAATGCGTTCGTGATGGTGGACCCCGACGGTGCGTTGCTTGCGGCGGCCGAATCCGAAAAGCGGTGGGCGAGCGGTACCCAGCGTGGTCCGGCGGACGGAATTCCCACGTCGGTCAAGGATCTCGAGCGGACCCGCGGGTGGCCGACCTTGCGGGGCAGCTGGCTGGTCGGCGACGACGGGCCGTGGCACGAGGATTCGCCGAGTGTGGCGCGGTTGCGCGAAGCGGGTGCGGTAGTGATCGGCAAAACCACGACGCCGGAATTCGGGTGGAAAGGGGTCACCGATTCACCGCGATTCGGGATCACTCGGAATCCGTGGAATCCGGCGTTGACCCCCGGTGGGTCGAGCGGTGGTTCGTCCGCGGCGGTCGCGGCGGGGATGGGCACCTGGTCGGTCGGCACGGACGGCGGCGGTTCGGTGCGGGTGCCGGCGGCGTTCACCGGTACGGTGGGCCTCAAACCGACTGGTGGGCTGATCCCGATGTATCCATTGGGCAGCAACGGACATCTCTCACATCGCGGGCCGATCACGTTGTCGGTACTGGATGCGGCGCTGCTGCTGGACGTCCTGTCGCAGCCGGACTGTCGCGATTGGACTGCACTGCCGGGCCGGGAAGGCTCGTTCACCGACGGGATCGAGGAGGGGGTGGCCGGTCTCCGGATCGGTTACTCGCCGGATCTCGGGTACGGCCGCAATGACCCGGAGGTCGAATCGCTGGTGGCGGCGGCGGTCGCGGTGCTCGCGGAACTCGGTGCCCAGGTGACTGTGGTGGAGCCGTTTTTCGACGATCCTCTCGCGGCATTTCAGACCCTCTGGTGCGCCGGGATTGCCAAGTCACTCAAGGGATTCCGATCCGAAGAACTGGAACGGGCAGACCCAGCACTACTGGGGTTCGGCGAACGCGGCCGCGATACCACCGCTGTCGAGTATCTGGAAGCCATGGCGGTCTGCGCTGATCTCGCGCTGCGGACTGCGCAGTTCCACGAGAAATACGACGTGCTGATCACGCCGTCGGTGCCGATTGTCGCGTTTCCGGCGGGGCAGAATGCGCCGGACCCGGCTGAAACCGTGTGGGCGTCGTGGACGCCTTATACCTATCCGTTCAACATGACCAGGCAACCGGCGCTGAGCGTGCCGTGCGGCGTCACGCCTGCCGGGCTTCCGGCAGGAATTCAGATTGTGGGCGCCCGCAACGACGACGACCGCGTACTCCGGGTGGGACGCGCCTACGAAAAGCACACCGGGTGGTCGCCGGTCACCGAGGCCGCGCGCACGCGGGAAACGACGAGAGGACAGCTGGGATGACGGCGCTACCCGTAGTGGCGAATTTGATCAACGGTGAATGGCTCACGAGCGACCATGAACGCACGGTGCACCACAAGTTCACCGGCGAAGCAATTGCGGTCGCTTATGACGCGACGGCCGAAATGGTGGCCAATGCGGTGACCGTGGCGCACGAAGCAAGTCTGACGCCACTGAACCCATTGGAGCGTTACGAAATCCTGCGCGCGGTCGCTGACGAAATCGCGAAGAACCGGGATGAGCTCGCGTTGAGCGTCGCGCGGGAATCGGGGTTCAGCGTCAAGGATTGTCTCGGTGACACGAGCCGCGCGGTGCAGACGATGCTGACGTCGGCCGAGGAGGCGAAGCGGATCGATGGCGCCGTGGTGCCGATCCAGGCCGCTCCAGGGTTCGCGCACCGGCTGGCGTTCACCACCCGCCACCCGGTCGGGGTGGTCGGTGCGATCACGCCGTTCAACTCGCCGTTGAACACTGTCGCACACAAGGTCGGACCAGCTCTGGCCGCAGGTAACGCGGCGATCGTGAAGCCGTCGCCGTTCACGCCGATCGCGGCTGCCGCACTGTGCCGGATGCTGCTGGACGCCGGGTTGCCGGCCGGGTTGATCGGCCTGCTGCTCGGGCCGGGCGACCCGGTGGGTACCGCGCTGGTCGACGACGAGCGGGTCGACTTCGTCACGTTCACCGGCAGCACCGCGACCGGCAAGAGCATTTCCTCCCGGCTCGGCCTGCGTCGCGCGACAATGGAATGCGGCAACGTGTCCGCGACCATTGTGTGCCGCGACGCGAATGTCATCTCGGCCGCACAGCAATGTGCGCGCGGGGCATTCCGCAAATCGGGTCAGGTGTGTACCTCGGTGCAGCGGCTTTACGTGCATTCGGACGTGCTGGACGAGTTCTTGGAGGAGTTGGCGGCTTCTGCGGCCAAACTTGTGGTGGGCGATCCGGAAGACCCGGCCACCGACATCGGCCCGATGATCAGCGAGGCAGCCGCGAAGCGGGCCGAGGAATGGGTGAATGCCGCGGTGGACCAGGGCGCTCGCATTGTTGCGGGCGGGAAGCGTTCGGGACCGGTGATGTCGCCGACCATTCTCGTCGAGGTCCCGTCCGGAACGCGGTTGCTGTGCGAGGAAGCGTTCGCACCGGTCGTTTCGGTGGTGCCGTTCGAGGACTTCGACGCGGCCATCGACGCCGTGAACGACACTCCGTTCGGTTTGCAGGCAGGCATTTTCACCCATGACATCGACAGCGCGTTGGCGGCTGCGCAGCGTATTCGCGTCGGTGGCGTTGTGATCAACTCGACCTCAAGCACCCGGGCGGACCTCATGCCGTACGGCGGCGTGAAAGACAGCGGCTACGGCGTTGAAGGTCCGCGTTACGCAGTCCGCGAGATGACCGAGGAGCGGCTTGTGCTGCTCGAACCGGCCGGAGACAGGTAATGGCGGACGTCCGGGTTTCGGCCGCTTCGCTCCGTACCGCGGCGACCGGCATCTTTGTCGCTTGTGGAGTGTCCGAAGAGGACGCTCGGCTGGTCGCGGACAGCTTGGTACAGGCGGATTTGTGGGGGCACCAGTCACACGGGGTCCTCCGCGTGGGCTGGTACGCCGACCGGCTGCGAGCGGGCGTCATGCAGAGTTCGACGAAGACCGAGGTCGTTGCGGGCCTCGGTGCGGTGGCGACGATCGATGGCCACGACGGCATCGGTCAGGTCGTCACCGCACGTGCCGCCGAGGAGGCTCTTGACCGGGCTGCGCAACACGGTGTCGGAGTTGTCTCCGTTCGAAACTCCAACCATTTCGGCACGGCGGCTTATTTCACCAGAATGGCCCCACCACGCGGTTGTATTGCCATTCTGACCACGAATTCCAGCCCCGCGATGGCCCCATGGGGTGGACGCGGGAAACTGGTCGGCAGCAATCCGTGGTCGATTGCCGCACCCATCGGCGGCGGTAAGCAGATGGTGCTGGACATCGCCAATACCGCAGTCGCACGCGGCAAGATTTACCTCGCCCGCAACCAAGGAAGCGAAATCCCGGACGGCTGGGCGGTTGCGTCGGATGGCACCCCGACGCGCGACCCGGCCACCGCGCTGCTCGGCACCGTGCTGCCGATGGCCGGGCACAAGGGGTACGGGATTTCGGTGATGGTCGACGTACTGTCCGGCGTCCTCGGTGGCAGCGGTTTCGGCTCGGGGGTGAGCGGGCCGTACCAGGCGGAACGGCCCGGCCGGTCCGGGCATTTGTACCTGGCTTTGGACATCGCCGCGTTCAGCCCGGTCGCGGAGTTCGAGGACCGGATGAATGCGCTGGTAGCCGAGCTGAAGTCCGGTTCTCGCGAGGGCGCCGACCCGGTGCGATACCCGGGCGAACTCGAGGACCTGGCCGAGGAACGCAACCTGCGTGACGGCGTACTGCTGCCGGAACGCACCGTCGCCGATCTGCGCCGGGTCGGCGAGGAACTGGGCGTGGAGGTGCTGGCGTGAAGGTGACCGCACTACGGGCGGGACGGTCGAAAAACGTCCCGCTCTCCGCCGCCGTCTACGGTTCGGCAAGCGACGAAACGATCGATATCCACATGTTCATGTTCGTCATCGAAACAGCCGGAACCCGAATCGTCGTCGACACGGGTACCCTCTCGGCGGAATACGTCCGACAGCATCACGCCTACGATTTCGTCCGCACTTCCAGCGAAACCCCGGAATCCGCCCTGCGTTCGGCCGGAATTGAACCGGACGACGTCGACTACGTGGTCAACACGCATTTGCATTGGGATCATTGCTCGAACAACTTCCTGTTCCGCAACGCACGAATCCTCGTAAGCCGCCGGGAACTCGAATACGCGATCGCCCCGCTCCCGGTCCATGCCCGCGCGTACGAAAAGCTGCCCGGCCTGCAGGCCCCGTGGATGTCGGCGTGGGACCGGACGGAGGCGATCACCGGACAGCAGGCGATCTGCCCGGGTGTCACGATCGTCCCCTTGCCTGGCCACACGCCAGGCTCGCAAGGCGTCCTGCTGGCCACGGAATCCGCCCGCTACCTGCTCGCCGGCGACGCCATCGGTGTGTACGAAAACTGGCACGCACCCAACTGGCGCGAAAGCATCGCCCCGACGATCCACACGAGCCTCATCGAGTGCTACGAAACGTTCGAATTCGTGTCCGACCTGCAGTGCGAGGTGATCCCGAGCCACGACCACCGCATCGCGGAAAGCGCCCTCTTCGAAACCGCCACGTCGACCCCGGCCGGGGAAGCCGCTAGGGTGTAATGGCCCCCGTAGCCCAACCGGCAGAGGCAGTCGACTTAAAATCGATTCAGTGCGGGTTCAAATCCCGTCGGGGGCACGTACAGCATCCGCACGGACCCGAAGTCCGCTTGACCTGCGCCTTTCCGCGACCGTCCGGATTGCACGACGTCGACGCCAGGGCGGGGTTGCCCGATGACGGGGATTGCGGCGAGCGCCGCGGTTTGGCGCAGGTCTGTCCCTTTGGCAGGATTACATAAGGATGGGAACGGGGCTGACCGGGGCGTTTTTGCTGGCAAGTTGGTGGTCGAGGCGAGTTTCGCGTTTCTGGGGTCGGATCGGGGCCGGTCATGAGCGCCAACTCGAGGACGGTTGCTCGGTTTGTCTCGGTGACGATGGGGCTGGTCATCGGGCTCACGTTCCTTTTTGGGTTTGGCAACGTGTTGAACTTGGCGTTGAAGTTGCAGGTGCCGGTGTTCGTGGCGCCGCTGGTGGCACCGGCCGTTGATCTGACGGTGCTGGGACACGTCGGTACGCGGCACCTGGCGCTGTCCGGGGCCAGCGAAGCGGCGCTTCGGTCGGCGCGACGTCTGCTGTTAGCGGCGAGTGTGGTCACTCTGCTGTTGAACGTCGCTGATCCGGTGTTCGCCGGTCAGTGGGGTCAGGCCGCGTTCGACTCGGTCGGGCCGCTCCTGCTGATCGGGGTGTGCGAAAAGGCGGGGCCCGGTCTCCTTCGAGCGCTGAGCAGCTCAGATGTCGAGGTCGGGTCAGTGCAACGGCCCGTAACTTCGTCATCAACGCTGGTGGCTGGCGATGCGGCAAGGAAACCACCAGAGTGTCCGGTCGTTGAGCGCACTGGTCAGACAGAGGCACCAAATCGCCGGACTATTGACTCGATGGCGAACTCGTGGAGCGGGCTCGTCTGGCGGACGCTGAACACTGGCAACGTCGTCAGTGGCCGATCTCAGCTG
This sequence comes from Amycolatopsis jejuensis, assembly GCF_000717335.1. GTDB lineage: Bacteria > Actinomycetota > Actinomycetes > Mycobacteriales > Pseudonocardiaceae > Amycolatopsis > Amycolatopsis jejuensis. Next base: position 61,727 of record NZ_JNYZ01000003.1, on the reverse strand, counting down.
AGACCCTGCGGAAGCAACTTCGGGTCGGCGCGGCGGCATCGCGGGCGTTGGTGGCGGTGGTCCGGGCTAAGAACGCACGGAGGGTACAGCCAGCTCAGAGATGGCATAGCCGGTAAGGCTGCCTGCGCTGCCGTCGAGTCGGTTACCCCCGGTCATAGCCGTCGGCGCGGCGTCTGGTTCCGTTACGTTTCTGCACGACCGGCTGCATTTCGACTGGCCCCCGAAGAGCCAATGATGTCCCGGCCATGGCGAACCGCTGGTGATTGTGCTCGACGTTGCGATTCTCATCGGCCCGGGGCCGATGCCACATCGACCGACTGCTGATCACGACGCCACTGCAGGTGGGTTGCGATCCTCGCCGGTACTGAGAGGCCGTCGCCCCTTCGAACCGACTGCTTGGGCGCTTCAGCTGCGTGCCCGAGCTGCGCGGCGGAGTGGGCGGCGGTGCACAGGAGGGATCCGTAGGCGGCGAGTTCGGGGACGGTCGGCACCGAGGTCGAGCGCGGTTCCGGTGAGGAGCCGGACGGCCTGGGGCAGGCCTCCGGTGCGGTCGGCGGGTCGGGCTGGTGAGGATTTTGCGGCGCAGGGCGATCGCGGCTTGGAGTTCCCACAGCTTCCGTCGGTCTTCCGAGTTCTGCGGGACGATGACGATCGCGACCATCGTGACGGCCATCCTGGAACGCAGATTCCCGCCACTGCAGGCCACGGCGCGCCAGCCCAGGCGACGCCCTCGGGAACCGAACACAGTGAAGGCTCCAGTCATGCGCGGCTTCATTCCCCGGTCGTTGGGCCTGTCGGTTGGTTCGTCGCTTGTCACGGGCCGCGCACCTGGTCCCGGTGCTGCGCGAGGGGGTCGATTTCGCCGGCCGCGACCATGCGCTGGACCTGACGGCGAAGGCGTCGCATATGTCCCTCGATGGCACGGTCGCTCAGGCCATCGAGCAACGGGCACGCCGAGCAGTTCAGAGCTGCAGGTGGGCTTGATCGCGACGGCGGAGTGGGGGAGTTCGCTGTCGATGAGTCTGGCCGGCCACCACCCGTTCGTCATGGTGGGCAGCGCCGGTGCCGATGCCTGCCGGGATCAGCAGGGACGTTGATCAAGATCAACATGGGCAAGCCGGTTCGTCGGCAGCTGATATTGCTGCCGAGGGTGCGCGGACGGTGTTTTCCCGGAGTCTGTCGCGGATGACCAATCCATTCCGGTATCCGCGACGAATGCCCGGTGATACGTCGGCCCAGACCATGCCGGATCGCGCTAGTCGAGGAGCTGACGATGAAAAAGACACAGCAAGGTGCAGCACTGGTGATGGTCGCTGCCACGGCGATGGCCCTGGGCGGACTGGGCAACGGCGTCGCGAGCGCCGCGCCCGCGCCGGTGGCATCGATTCCCGATCTGACCGGCGTATCCACGTCGGTGGCGCTGGACTCCGGATTCGTCAGCGCGCTGCAGTCGTTGAACGTCGCACCGTCTCCGTCGGGCAACGCGACCGTCAAGGACGGCGTCGCGTCCTTCCCGATCACCGGCGGCAACGTCACTGTCTACAAGCCCGGTGCGGTCGATCCGTATGTCCAGGGCAGCATCGAGCACCAGGGCAGCGGGTTGAAGCTCACCAAGGGCGCCACGGTCGTTCAACTGGACAATTTCGTCGTCGATCCGGGCAAGCCCGCCACCCTGAGCGGTCGCGTGCAGGCGGGCGGCAAGGTCGTCGCGCCCAGCACGGTGCTGTTCGACCTCGACGGCTCGACGCTCAAGCCGATCACTACGGACGCCGCTGCCGGCACCGCGACCCTGACCGGGACCACGGTCAAGCTGTCCGACGGCGCGGCCAAGGCGTTGAACGGCGCGTTCGAGACTGACGCGTTGAAAGGCGGCACCACCATCGGGATCGCGACGATCGTGGTCGCACTGCCGGGGCACATGAAGCAAATGCCCGCCGGCGGTGTCGCCACCGGTGGCGGCAGCACGGCCGGGATGGAGCACGCCGGCCTGATCGCCGGCGGTTCGGCGGCAGTGCTGTTCGCGGCGGCGATCGGGTTCGTGGCGATCCGGCGGCGCGGCACAGTCCGCACGAGCACGGATTCCGACAACCGCTGAGTCCGCTTGGAGAACTCCTGGTCCCGCGGGCCGGCTTCACCTCCGCCCCGTGGAACCGTCCGCTTCGGCCGGATCGAGTGTGGTCATGGCAGAGTCTCACCGCAGCAAGCCATCCCGGTGGCGGCTGAGCGCGATCGTGATCGCCGCGGTCCTCGCCGTGACCGGGGCCTCCGCGATCGGGTACGGGTTCAGCGACCAGCACCGCGCGCCGGAACCGGCCCCGGCCATGCCTGCCGCCGGTGCGCCGTCCCGAAGGCCAGGCCCCGCTGCCACCCCGGCCGCGACGCCGCGCGGCATGTCCGCGTCCCCGCCGGTATCCATCCGGATCCCGGCGATCGGGGTGTCGTCGACGGTCAACGAGGTGGGCCTCAATCCGGACGGCACCGTGCAGGTTCCCCAGCCGGGTCCGCACTACGACCAGGCCGCCTGGTTCCGCGGCTCGCCGACCCCCGGCGAGGCGGGGCCGTCGGTCATCCTCGGGCACATCGACTCCGCCCGCAACGGGCCGTCGGTGTTCTTCGACCTCGGCGGCCTGAAGCCCGGCGAGCAAGTGCGGGTCGACCGCGCCGACCACACCGTCGCCACATTCGAGATCGACCAGGTGAAGTCCTACCCGAAATCCGACTTCCCCCAGCAGACCGTCTACGGCTACACCTCCCAGCCGGCACTGCGGCTGATCACCTGCGGAGGCAGTTTCGATTATGGCACCCGGCAATACCGCGACAACACCGTCGTCTTCGCGCACCTGGCAGAAGCATGAGCAGACACGAGGTTCCGGCAAGGCCCCTGAGATGACCGGCCGCGGCGTCGGTTTCGGCGTCCAGGACCACTGCACAGGGCCCGGTGTCGTCGTCCTCGGTGTGGTCGCCGGGCAGGCGGACGTCGGACACGAGGATGTTGACCTCCACCGCCTTGAGACCGGTCATCTGCTCGATCGCGCCGATCACGTGGCGCCGCGCCGATCGGGCCAGGTCGACGATGGACACGCCGTAGTCGACGGCCCGCTGCCGGCCTACCGCCGCGGGCCGCCTCGCGCAGGCGGCAGCAAGGTCCATAACCAGCACAGGACCACCGGTGGCGATGCCCCACCGGCAGCAATTCGAACTGCCGAAATGCAAGCCACTGCGCCAGCCACGGTGGTGGCGGTTTCGGTGTGCGCCGCGGTGGCTGTGTCGTCGGGCAGGACCGGCGTACCCCCGAGCACGGTTGCGATGCCTGCTGCGGCGGCGGTGTCGGCGAACCCAGGCCACCGGCCCCTGAGCTGGGGCGACGTCGGCGCGGATGGTGGTCGCGGCGCGCAGGGTGTGCAGGCAGGGCCGTCGTCGGCGCTGGTACGTGGCTGTCCCTCGTTGATCAGAGTGACCGAGGCGGCGGATGGCGGCCGGCCGGCGATGTCACCCGCCCGCACACTCGCCGCAGCAGTGCGGACAGGGGCTCGCTGATGGTGATGGGTATCGGTGAGCTTCCGCGACGCGGCCGCTGTGTCGTCGGTCTGGGTCGTGCTCCGTACCATTCCTCGCCGCCGCCGCCGCTGCGACCGGCCTTACACCCGCCCAGGTGCCGTGTGCAACTCCCAGGCGGGGTCGGCGTCGCGTTGAGCAGGGGGGCGCTGATGGCCCGCTCGCGCACCGCTTGGCGCGCAGCCTCTCGCAAGCGCAGCACATCCGATTGGTCGGGCAGCTGCTGCTTTTCCCCGATGACGGGCTTTCGGGCATCGGCGGTCGGTTCACGACGTCCGGTCTGGCTCGATGAGGGAGTAGTTGCGGGTGTTTTGCTACCGGATCACCCGGGTAAACCGGTGATCTGCAGCGCTGCCCCAGTCCCCGGCGGCACGAGTCCGTGCGTACCTGTGGGAGTGGCTGTGGTAACCATCAGCGACAAGTCGAGGCTTTGCCAGACGCTGCTGCAGCGGGCGGGGCAGGGTGACACCGCAGCGTTCGCCGAACTGTACGACTGCACCGCACCGGCCGTGTACGGGCTGGTCCGCAGCATCCTGCCGGACGTACGGCAGGCCGAAGAAGCCACCTGCGCGGTGTACCGGCACGCTTGGCAGACGGCCTCCCGCTACAACCCGGGCCGCGACGACGTGTCCACGCTGCTGATGACCGTCGCTCGGCGGTATGCGCTCGACCGGCTCCGGACCGCCCTGCCCCACGATGGCGCGTCCGGCCGGCCGGCACCAGACGATGACGTCGCCAACCTTCTGAGACGGCTGTCGGGCGCTGAGCCGGTCGCCGCGCTTCCCGTCGCGTCGGGTGAGGCGCTGGTCTTGATCTACTTCCGTGGACAGACCCTGGCGGAGGCCGCCGAACTGCTCGGCATCCCCGCGGACACGGTGATCTCTCGGTTGAACGACGCCTTCTCGCGTCTGCGTCGGCGCCATCGCAGCCACTCTGCCGATGCACCAACCTGCGCCGGGCAAACACACCTGCCCCGCCAGCGGGAGAACACACGATGACCGCCGCCTCCCGGCCGGCCGAACCCGCAACAGCAGAACGGTCCTTCCGTTCCGCTGACGGGGCGTTGCGTTTCGAGCGGCGTGCGCTCTCCGCGATCCGCCACGCCGCCCGCTACGGGCTGTTCACCGCGCACGAGGCCGCGGGCCTGGCGGACCGCGTTCGCGCCGTGACCGCCGAGACGCTCGCCCTGCTGACCGCACGCGCCGAAGACTCGGAAGGCTCCGGCGGATGAGTACACCGGAACCCGGCTCCGCGAGCGACCTCGTCGCGACCTGTCCCGCACGCGGCACCGTCCATTCCGGACCGGCGGGATTCGACGGCGCACTGACCGGCGACACCGATCACCTGGAGCTGACCGATGGGCGCCGCGTCCGCATCGCGGTGCGACGCTGGCACGGCGCGGCCGACCACGGTGACCGGCGCCTGCTGGACTGCTGTCACGGACCCGCCATCGATCTGGGCTGCGGACCCGGGCGGCTCGTGCGTGCGCTGGCGGCGCGCGGCCTCCCCGCGCTCGGAGTGGACCTGTCGCCGTGGGCTGTGCGGTTCTGCCGGGCCAGGGGAGTGCCCGTCCTTCAGCAGGATGTCTTCGGGCCGCTGCCTGGAGCCGGCTTCTGGCGACATGTCTTGCTCGCGGACGGCAACATCGGCCTCGGCGGCGACCCGGTGACGCTGTTGCGCCGTTCCGCCGCGCTGCTGCGGCCGACGGGCACCGTGCTGGTGGAGATTGCCCCCGCCGACAACGGCCTATGGCGCGGAGCCGCACGCGTGGACAGCTCGCCGAAGTCCGGGCAATGGTTCCCTTGGGCGATCGTCGGACTCGACGCGCTCGCCGCGGTGGCCGGTACTGCCGGATTGCGGCTGCGCGAGAGGCACCGATACCAGCAACGTCATTTCGCCGAACTCGACCGCGAACGCTGGTGAGCCCTGATGACGCCGCCGAGCCCGCGTCCCCGTCCCCGGCAGAAGCAGCACGCCGGCACGCAATCCCGCGTGGACAGCACTTCCACCGCAGGACAATCTGCAAATGACAGTCCGGTCGAGCCGTCGTACGGATTCCCCGCCCTGCTGTGGCGGGTACTGGAACGGCATCGGCCGCCGGGCCTTGGCCGGAGCCGTGCGTGGCGCAGCCCGCTGCGCGGGCCCTGGCTGACGTCGGTGTTCGGTGCGGTTCTGCTGGTGTCGCTGCCGATCGTGATCATCACCGGCCTGTTGTCCTACATCGCCTATGGTCCGCAGTTCGGCCAAGCCATCCCCGCCGATGTCGGCTGGCTGCGGCTGCCCGGCTTCGACTGGCCTGCCGAGCCGTCCTGGCTCTACCGGCTGAACCAGGGACTGCACGTCGGACTCGGTCTGGTCCTGATCCCGGTCGTGTTGGCCAAGTTGTGGTCCGTGGTCCCGAAACTGTTCAGCTGGCCGCCGGCCCGGTCGATCGCCCAGGCTCTCGAACGGCTGTCGCTGCTGCTGCTGGTCGGCGGGATCCTGTTCGAGATCGCCACCGGCCTGCTCAACATCCAGTACGACTATCTGTTCGGATTCAGCTTCTACACCGCGCACTACTACGGCGGCTGGATCTTCCTCGGCGCGTTCGTCGTGCACGTCGCGATCAAACTGCCGCACCTGATCCGGGCGTTGCGCTCCCGGTCGCTGCGCACCGAACTGCGCACCTCCCGCGCCGAGACCCGCCCGGAACCCGCCGACAGCAGCGATCTGGTCGCGATCGACCCTGCTCCGGCGACAATCAGCCGTCGTGGCGCTCTGGCCGTGGTCGGCGGCGGCGCGGCCCTGATCGCGGTACTCACCGCCGGGCAAACCCTCGGCGGCGTCACCCGCTACGCCGCCCTGCTGCTGCCCCGAGGCCGCGCGCCCGGTGACGGACCCAACGGCTTTCCCGTCAACCGGACGGCCACCGCGGCGGCGATCGCACCCGCCGACACCGGGTCCGAATGGCGGCTGACGCTGACCGGCGGCCCGCGCCCCGTGCTGCTGGACCGGGCAGCGCTCCTGGCGATGCCGCAACACACAGCCGAGCTGCCCATCGCCTGCGTCGAAGGATGGTCCACCACCCAGACCTGGACCGGCGTGCGGCTGGGCGACCTCGCGGCGCTCGCGGGAGTGCCCACGCCGGGATCCACCCACGTGCGATCGCTGGAACGAGCCGGCGCGTTCGGCCAAGCCACCTTGCAGGCCAACCAGACGCTGCACCCGGACGCGTTGCTGGCGCTGAAGGTCAACGGAACCGACCTGTCGGCCGACCACGGCTACCCGGCGCGGATCATCGTCCCCGCGTTGCCGGGCGTGCACAACACCAAGTGGGTTCGCTCCCTCGACTTCCGGAGGGCGTGACATGCGCACCGTTGTCTCACGTGTCACGGGTTTCTACGGGGCGCACCCGCTGCATCTGCTGGCGCTGCTGGGCTGTTTCGCCCTCGCCGGATACGCCGCGCTGCAGACCGCCGCCGACCCGCAGTGGCCGCTGATGCTCGTGTGGTTCCTCGCCGCGGTCATCGGCCACGACCTCGTGCTGTTCCCGATCTACGCCCTCGCCGATCGCTCCCTCACCACAGTCCTGCACGCGATCCGCCCCGCCCGGCGCACGACTCCGCCCGTGCCGGCGGTGAACTACCTGCGGATGCCCGCGCTCGCCGCGGGCCTGCTGTTCCTGCTGTTCTTCCCCGGCATCATCGAGCAAGGCCAGGACACCTACCTCGCCGCGACCGGCCAGACCCAGCAGCCCTACCTCGCCCGATGGCTCCTGCTCACCGCGGCGCTGTTCGCGATCAGCGCCATCGCCTACGCCGTCCGTCTCAGCCGCGAGCGCGACCGGAAGACCCGCAGCCGGAAGCGACCCAACGCCGAGGTCTCACCGAACGAACCACCTGGGAACGCGTCGCACCAGCGCCGCAGCGGCGGCGCATCCGCACGCCCTGAGCCCACCCGGTCCGAGGAGGCTCCATGACCCGGCACGCCGAAACTGTCGCGGCCGCCAGCCGGACGGCCACCGCGGCAACGCGCAGTCTCGATTCCCGGCGCCCCTGTGCCGTCCTGCAGGTGCAGCCCGGCGAGGGTATGGCCCACGCCTTGGACCTCTATCTGACCAGTGGTTACGACATCGAGAGCGCCGCCGACGGCTGGGTGCTGTTGCGCAGCCCCCGCGGCCGCGTCGCTCTCACCACCGGTCGACCGCCGCGTACACCGTGAAGCGCCGAACCACCGCACACTGAACGCACTGGTGGCCCGCACTCGTGAGAGTGTGGGCCACCATGACGGCACTACGCCGTGTCACGCGATCTTGAGTTTGCGGGCCAGTCGTTCCGGTTTCGGCCACCGGACCTGGGACGCCCAGCCGAGTTTCTCGAACGCCCAGATGACGCGGGCGGAAATATCGAGCTGTCCGCGTCGCACCCCGTGGCGGGCGCCGGTGGGGTCGGCGTGGTGGGAGTTATGCCAGGACTCTCCGAAGGACAGGATCGCCAGCGGCCAGAAGTTCGCCGACTTGTCCCGCGCCTCGAACGGCCGGTGACCGATCATGTGGCAGAGCGAGTTGACCGACCAGGTCACGTGGTGCAGTGCGGCGACCCGGACCAGTCCGGCCCAGAAGAACCCGGTCAGCGCCCCCCACCACGACATCGTGATCAGACCGCCCAGCAGCGCCGGCATGAGCAGCGTCACCACCGTGAGCACGGGGAACAGGCGGTCGACCATCGCGATGTCGCGGTCGGCGAGCAGATCGGGGGCGAACCGGCGGGGGTTGGTCTTGTCCCGGTCGAACAACCAGCCCATGTGCGCGTGCCAGAATCCCTTGGCCAGCGCCGCAGGGGTGGTGCCGAAACGCCACGGCGAATGCGGGTCGCCGTCGCGGTCGGCGAAGGCGTGATGGCGGCGGTGGTCGGCGACCCAACTGATGACCGGGCCCTGCATCGCCATGCTGCCCGCAACCGCGAGCGCGACCCGCAGGCCACGGCCCGCCTTGAAAGCACTGTGGGTGAAGTACCGGTGGAACCCGATCGTCACGCCGAGCCCGGACAGGCAGTAGAAGAACACGGCGAGGCCGACGTCGAGCCAGCTCAACCCCCATCCCCACGCGAGGGGGACGGCGGCTAGGAGAGCGAGCAGGGGCACCACGGCGAACAGCTTGACCAGGAACGTTTCCGTGCCCGACTTGCGCCCTTCGAGAACGGGTTCCGGTGTGCGAGACGGCTGAGATCGGGGAGCCGGGCGTGGAAGCGTCGGCTGGAGTGTGTCGGCCACAAGTTTACCTCCGGTAACTCGGCTGTGCTGCGGATGCCGCCGGGGGCTGGGGCGATCGGGTACGGACAACGTCTGGTCGACGGCCGGGTGAGAACCCTCTGCCACGAGTGATACCCACGTCGCAGAGGGAGCATGCGCTGTGTGGCGGAGGTCCGACAGCGAGACCGTGACGATCAGGCCGGGCGTACAGCGCTGGCCTGGAGGCCCTTGGTGCCCAGAGTCAGCTCGAACTCGACCTGCTGGTTCTCGTCGAGGCTGCGGAAGCCGCCGCCGTCGATCTCGGAGTAGTGCACGAACACGTCCGGGCCGTCCTCGCGGGCGATGAACCCGAATCCTTTTTCGGCGTTGAACCATTTTACGGTGCCGTGAGTCATGGGCGAATGTCCTAACTGGAGGTTGGAGAGATGGAGGCGGGCAGGTGCCTGGGCCTCGTCGGCCGTACTGTCAGACGGCTACTTCTCCACCTTGTCCTGCAAGGAAAAGAACCAGCGCCCGCATCGTTCTTCGCGGGGCGTGTCACACACAAAAATCTACGACCACCACTTACAACCGCCGCGGCACCAGGATTGTTCCATCGACGGCCCCTGGTGTGCAGGGTCACCCGCCCAGTGCTCCGGCCGGTGAGCTGCGCGCGGGCGTGCTGGAGGACGGGGTGGTGCGGCGTCCGGAACCCTGCAGGGCGGTCCGGCATCGCGGTTGCTGTGCAACGCATATCTGCGGGGTTGGACCGGGCGTGGGAGGTGGGCGAGCACAGTGTGCTGGTGCGCTATTGCGATGATCTGGTGGTGACGTGCCAGCTCTCCTGCTCGATACCGACGGCGCATTCGAGGTGCGGGTCGAGGACGGCGCGCAACGGCTGGGCACGACCGGATGGCCGAACCGGTGCCGCGCCTGCTCGGCATCCGGGGAGGCCAGCCGGGTGCGAACCTCTGGCGCCCGGCCGTCTCGGAGACTGTCGGGAATTTCCGGGCTTCGGAGGTGCGTCTCGTGAGCCTGCTCGTCCTGGCCGAGCATGCAGAGCGCTTTTGCTCGGCTGATCAGTGTTTCGGCGATGCACTAGTGTTGCCAAGGCTGGCTGCGGGTTGTACTTCGACGTCGACAACGGCGCACTACACCCCGCCATGACCGGAATTACGTGCGATCGCATTTCCGCGCCGCGCCGCGCCGCCGCGGCAGCCGTTTACCTCGTGTCGGTGCGACGCACCGACAGAACCGCCCTCTGCGCGGCGGTGGTGGCGGACCGTGCACCGGCCCATTCGCCAGAACCGGCCCCGGCACGCCGTGGCACCACGTCACCGCCAGCTCACGAGGTCATGTCGTCGCCCCGGCCGGTGCTTCTGGATCGGCGGATCCTCGTCCGCCGTGCCGCGGGACGCCAGTCAGGGGTCGATCAACTGGATGACGCCGTCCGCGGTGCCGGTGACGAACACCCGTCCGGTGTCCGGCTCCACTGCCACCGTGTTCGGCTGGCGCACCGTTGGCAGCCGGGCGATCTCCTTCGGCGTGCCGGCCGGCAGGTCGAGTCCGACGACTTCGTTGATGGCGGTCAGCGTCACCCACATACGATCTCGTACGGCGTCGTAGGTGATCCCGTACGGCGTTCCCGGAAGTGGCAGCTTGGCGATCTGCTCGAGCCGCGGGGAAAGCGCGAAGATCACGATGGCGTTCCCGCGGGTGTCGGCGACGGCCAGGCGGCCGCGTTTGTCGGCGAGCACATGGGTGGGCCCGGCGCCGGCAGGCACTCGCCCGATCTGCCGGACGGTGGCCGCGTCGTAGATTGTCAGGTCGTTTCGCCGGACGTCGACGAGGCCGACGGTATCGCCCACCGCGGCGAGCCCGGCCGGTTGGGCGACATCGGCGAAGGTGTGCACGACCCGGCCGTCACGGACCACGACGACGCTCTTGCCGAGTTCGTTCGCCACGAAGTACGACCCGTTGGCGGCACGCGTCGCGTCATGCGGCACCACGCCGGTCGGGATCGTCGAGGTCACCTCGCCGCTGGACAGGGCGACGGTCAGGAAAGAATTGGACGTTTCGTCGGGTACCAGCACCGGGCCGCCGGGGCCCGCGAGTTGCAGGTGCCGCAGCGAGCCCGGCAACGGGACCCGCTTGCCGACGGTTCCCGTCCGCGCGTCGACGAGCGCGAGCGCGTTGGGCCTCCGGACTCCGACAGCGACCGTGCGGGTGGCGCCGTCGGCGACGATGCCTTCGGGAGCCGCTCCGACCGGCACCACGCGCCCTGCCGGTGGCCGTGCCAGCGCGGGCGCCGCCGCGGGTTCCGCCGGAGGAGGGAGTTCCGCGGGCTTGTCCGCGACCGGGCCGGAGCAGCCCGCGACGAGGACGCCGGCCAGCCACAAGTGCACCCATCGCATCCCAGCTTCGCTCCGTCCCGGCGCGACCGGCCCCGTCCTCGCCGGGGTTACCCGGCCGCCCACACTGGAAACCTCTTGGGTAACAGAACTAGCCCCGTTCGCCCGACGGCCCTTGAGGTGATGGGTTGGGACGGCTGCGACTGCCAGCCTCCGCCCACGAACTGATGCTGGTTCTCTTGTGCGCCGCCGGCCTGTTCTTCGCCGCCTTCTTCCCCGGCATTCTCGAACAAGGCGGCACCGCCTTCGTCGCGGCCACCGGACAGAACGAAGACCCCTGCCTCGCGCGGTGGCCCTTGATGACCGCAGGTCTGTTCACCGTTAGCACCAACGTTTATGTCTGCCGGACGGTCCATCGCGCCATCGCGGTCCGGAAACACAACCGCGGGAATCGGCCAAGCGAGAGAGAAGCGTAATTGCTTCGTTGCCCGGGTACCCGGTATTCCGAGAGGCCGCGGGAGGAAAGGTGTCAGGAGTCATCGATCTGGATCTGGATGTCATTCTGCCTTGCCGGAACGAGGCGAGCACGCTTCCTGGCGTGCTCGCGGCGCTTCCTCCGGGCTGCCATCCCCTCGTCGTGGACAACGGCTCGACCGACGAGACCGCGGCGGTCGCCCGGGCGCACGGCGCATTTGTCGTGCACGAACCGAAACCCGGCTACGGGGCCGCTGTGCACACTGGACTGGTCAACGCCCGGCGGACCTTCGCCGGAGTGCTCGACGCTGACGGGTCGCTGGATCCTGCTCTGCTGCCGATGCTGCTCGGCCCGGTCGCCCGAGGCGAGGCCGACCTCGCGGTGGGACGGCGGCGGCCGGTGCGCAGCGGGGTTCAGCCGTGGCACGCGCGCGCCGCCAATTCGGGAGTCGCCTGGCTGCTGCGCAGGCGGGGTGCGGCGGTGCACGATATCGCCGCGATCCGGGTCGCGCGCCGGGACGCCCTGCTCCGCCTCGAAGTGGGCGACCGGGGCTTCGGATATCCGCTCGAACTGCTGCTGCGAGCAGCCGAGGCGGATTGGCGCATCGTCGAGTTCGACGTGCCCTACCGGGCGCGCGCCGGCGGACGCTCCAAAGTGTCGGGCTCCGTGCGGGGAACGGTGCGGGCGGCTTTCGACATGACGGCAGTGCTGGCTCGCCGATGACCCCGACGACGATCCTCATCCTCGCCAAAGCGCCCTTGCCGGGCCGGGTGAAGACACGGCTGTGCCCGCCTGCCACCGCCGAACAGGCCGCGCACATCGCGGCGGCCGCCCTGCTGGAAACAGTGCGCGCCGTGCGCGGCGTGTCCGGAGCGCACGCGGTGGTCGCACTCGAAGGAGATCTCGAAACCGGGATGTCGGCCGTGGAGCTGTGCGCCGTGATGGAAGACATTCCTGTTTTGCCGCAACGTGGATCGTCGCTTGGCGAGCGGATCGCCGCCGCGCACGCGGACGCCGCCGCGCTGGCGCCCGGCCGCCCGGTCCTGCAGGTCGGAATGGACACACCGCAAGTGAGCGCCGAGCTTCTCGAGCAGTGCCGCGACCGGCTGCTCGGAACTTCGGCCGAGGCTGTGCTCGGGCCGGCCGACGACGGCGGCTGGTGGCTGCTGGGGCTGCGCGATCCACTCGAGGCTGGGATCGTCAGCGGCGTGACCACGTCCCGCTCCGACACCGGTTTCCGCACCAGACAGGCCTTGATCGACCACGGCCTGCGCGTCGCCATGGCGCCCGGGCTGCGGGATGTCGACACCATGGCCGACGCGCGGGCGGTGGCGGAGACCATGCCTGGCACGGCGTTCGCCGCGGCGGTGGGCACGGTCGGATGAAGGAAAGCGGAATCAGGCACAAGCCGGACGCGGCGCCTCCTCGATCGTCGTCGTCAGGACACCGGGCCGACCTGATCAGTGTCGCGCTGGCCCTGGGGCTGGTCTTCGCGGCCGCCGCTGTCGGGTTGTACTACAACCAACCGGGTTCCGGCGTCGTCATCTACGCGTACGCGCCGCCGATCTTCGGCGACTGGCTGCCGCATGTCGGCCCCGGCTCCCTCTTCGCGGTCCTGACAGCGGTGCTGGTCGGGCTGTGGGGGCCGGCCGTCGCCGCACGGATGGCATGGCGTCCGCTGCTCGCCCTCGGCTATGTCCTGTCGCTGGGCTGGACGATGGCGCTGGTCATGGTCGACGGCTGGACCCGGGGATTCACCTCTCGGCTGACCTCCGACAACGAGTATCTGCACGAGGTGCCCAACATTCCCGACATCCCGGAGATGCTGCGCTCGTTCTCCGGACGCATCCTCGAAGGCACTCCGCATTACTGGACCACCCACGTCAGCGGGCACCCGCCCGGCGCGACGCTCGTGTTCGTCTGGCTGGACCGGATCGGGCTCGGCGGCGGAGCGTGGGCGGCGACTGCCTGTGTCCTCGTCGGCTGCCTGAGCGCGGTCGCGGTTCCCGCGACCTTGTCGTTGTTCGGACGCGGCGACGCGGCCCGCGCCGCGTTGCCGTTCGCGGTGCTCACGCCCGGCGTGATCTGGATAGGCGCCTCCGCCGACGGGCTGTTCGCCGGGGTGACCGCCACCGGCATCGCCTTTCTCGCGCTCGCCTCGGCTGTGTTCGCGCGAAGCTGCGTTCGCGCGGCGTTCGCCTCCTGCGCCGGCGGCCTGCTGCTCGGCTTCGGCGTCTTCCTCTCCTACGGCTTGGTTCTGTTCGGCTTCCTCGCCGTCGCCGCACTGATTCTCGGCAAACGATGGCAGATCGCCGCGATGGCGATCACCACCGCCCTGCTCGTGGTCGCGGTCTTCGCACTGGCCGGGTTCTGGTGGCTCGACGGCTACGAACTGGTGGTTCAGCGCTACTACCAGGGCATCGCGAACCTGAGGCCGTACTCCTACTGGGTATGGGCCGACATCGCGGCCTTCCTGATCGCGTGCGGTCCCGCCGTCGTCGCCGGAACCCGTCGCACGGTGGCGAAGGGGATCCTGACGGTCCCGAAACGCTCCTTGCTCGAGGATCCCGTTTTCCTGCTGGTGACTGCCGCCCTCCTGGCGGTGATCTGCTCGGACGCGTCCGGCCTGTCCAAAGCCGAGGTCGAGCGCATCTGGCTGCCCTTCGGGACCTGGCTGATCGCGGGGACGGCGTTGCTGCCGCCCGGTTCCCGGCGATGGTGGCTGGCCGCACAAGCGGTCACGGCGCTGGTGGTCAATCATCTCGTGCTCACCAATTGGTGAGCTGACCGGAAACCGAGCGTCGACGCCGATGGGCCAGGATGGGTGGAACGCGGTACAGTGGGATCGACCCGCGCCGGAGTGCCTAGATCCTGCCCTCACGACGATCCCCTTCCGTGAGTATGCCGACGGGCTGCCTCACAGGTCCGCGCCGAGCAGGCGCGGCTTCGGGCGTGTTTGCGGTCGGCCAGGTCAGGAGCTGATCGTGACATTGCTTGGACAGCCCCGACACCCCAATCAGAACTGCGCGCTGGTGCGGCTCACGCTCGCACCGGTGCCGCCGGGTAAGCCCCAGACATCATCGACGGACCCGCCGCCCGACCGCACCGGCGCCGGCCACGGACGACCAACGCACTTGACGGTGTCCGCGCAACGTTGTGAGCGGGTCCTGGTTCTGCAGGTGACAGGTGAGGTGGACGCTCTTACCGCGCCCCGCTTGCACCGGGCCCTCGACCAGGCGGCGGATGAGCGCTCGCGGCTTCTGGTGGTGGACTTGGCGGCCGTCGAGTTCCTGGGCTGTGCGGGACTGTCCGTACTGGTGGCAGCACATCGGCGCGCCGAGCAGAGCACCTGTCTGCGCGTAGTGACACACGAGGAACAGGGCTGTGAGGTAGGTGCCCCAGGCGTGGACATGCTGCTCCCGGTTCGCTGGTCCTTTCTCGTCGGGACTCGGGCAACATGCCGTATCGCGTGATCCAGTTGGGCGTGGCGCTAAACAAGATCGCAACCACGCGCACCCTTTCGCAGAGTCTCGTCGAGTGCGCGGTGACGTCGATTCGTGGTGGCAAACCGGCAGAGCGGGCGCGACGGTCAGCCGATGGCACCGGCACGGCCGATGCTTCGCCACCGCCTCGCCGACGGCGAACACCGCCGGTGCGGCACGGGTGCGGGCCGTAAGGTGTAGCTGGTCGCACCAGGGGCGAGCGGAGGTCTCATGGAAGCCCGGCGTCAGCGGTTGCAGGCGTTGCTGGCCGCCGATGGCGCCGCTCGGCCTGCCTCCGCGGTGAGCCTGGCGTGTGGCCGGTGCGTGCTGGAGTTGTCCGTGTCCGGGGCCGGGGCCACCGTCCTGAGCCATCTGCCCGGTGCCGTCGGCAACGGCGACGGGCATCCGAGTCGCGGCCTGGTGCACGCGACGAACGCAGTCAGCACAGGGCTGGAAGATCTGCAGCTCACCGTGGGCGAAGGTCCCTGTCTGGACGCCTTCGCGTCGGGCGCCCCGGTGTTGGTGGGGAACTTGGCGGCCGAGTCCGCGCGGTGGCCCGCGTTCACCCCCGCCGCCTGCGACCTGGGTGCGGCGGCGGTGTTCTCCTTCCCGTTGCAGGTCGGGGTGGTGCGGCTGGGCTCACTCGACCTGTATCGCGACACACCGGGTCCGCTGAGCAGGGTCGAGTTGACCGACGCGCTGATCTTGAGCGACCTGGCCGCCCAGGGCGTGGCGAGCGACCTCGACGGGAACACCACCGACGATGTGAGCTGGCTGGTCGACCCGCACGCGCAGGTGCATCAAGCCTCCGGGATGGTGCAGGCCCAGCTCGGCTCCACCACCGAGGTCGCGCTGATGCGGCTGCGGGGCTACGCCTTCAGCCACAACGTGGCATTGGCTGAGGTCGCCCGGCAGGTGGTGAACCGTTCCCTGCGCTTCACCGACGACAAGGACGGGCGATAATACTCCGTGAGGGAAGGTCGACGTGATGAGCAAAGCCCGGGATCAGCAGCTGGCGAGCACCTTCGTGTCGCTGGCCGACACCCTTGTTGCCGACTTCGACGTGCTGGACTTCCTCGGCCTACTCACCGAGCGGGCCGTGGAGCTGCTGGAAGTCGACGCGGCCGCAGTGATCCTGTCCGATCAGCGAGGCGGGTGGCGCCCGGCGGCGGGATCGTCCGAGCACGCACAACTGGTGGAGGTGTTCGCCGCGCAAACCGAGCAGGGCCCGTGCCTGGACTGCGTGCGCACCGGGGTACCGGTGGCCAGCGCTGACCTGGCCGACGAGCACGCACGCCCACGCTGGCCGCAGTTCGCGCCCGCCGCGGTCAGCGCGGGATTCCGCGCGGCGTGCGCGGTTCCGATGCGGCTGCGCGACGACGTCATCGGCGCGCTGACACTGCTCAACACCCATCCGACGGCTATCGGCGACGCCAGCGTCGCGCTCGGACAGGCGCTCGCCGATATCGCGACGATCGGGATCCTGCAGCAACGCGCCATCCGGCACGACGAGATCGTGTCCGAGCAGCTGCAGGCCGCGCTGCATCACCGCACCGTCGTCGAGCAGGCCAAAGGCGTCCTCGCCCAACTCGGCGACCTGGACATGCACCAGGCCTACCTCGCATTGCGCGGTTACGCCCGCGCGCACCATCGGCGGTTGTCCGAGGTCGCCCGCGATGTCGCCACCTCCGCCCTGGACCCGCACGACCTGCTCGCCGACGCGCCTCGAGCGTGAACCTCCGAAGGGACAGGAAGCCCCGCCATGTCACATGCCCCAGAGGAGCTGGAACCGGTTCTGCGTGATCGGGAACGGCGGGTGTCACGCACCTTCGTCAGCCTCGCCGACACTCTCGTGGCCGACTTCGACATCTCCGACTTCCTCAACACGCTCACCGAGCAGTGCATCGACCTGCTCGGAGTCTCGGCGGTCGGAGTGATCCTGCGCGACCCAGACGGTGGCCTGCACGTGGCGGCCACTTCCTCGCAGCGGGCCGAACTGCTGGAACTGTTCGCGGTGCAAACCGACGACGGTCCGTGCGTCGATTGTGTCACCAGCGGTGCGCCGGTGTCGTGCGCGGACCTGCGGGCCGAAGCCCACCGCTGGCCGCGGTTCACCGCCGCGGCCCATGAGTGCGGATTCCGCTCCGCGCAGGCACTGCCGATGCGGCTGCGCGAGGAAGTCATCGGGGTCGTGACGCTGCTGGGCACCGAACCCGGTGGCGCAGACCGTGACGATGTCGAACTGGCCCAGGCCCTCGCAGCCGTCGCCACCATCGGGATCCTGCAGCAGCGCACCATCGAACGTGGCGACCGCCTTGCCGGGCAACTGCAGATCGCATTGACCAGCCGCGTCGTGATCGAACAGGCCAAGGGCATGCTCGCCGAACACGGCGCGGTGTCCATGGACGAGGCCTTCGCGCAGCTGCGCGGCTACGCCCGTGCGCATCACCAGCGTCTGACCGACCTCGCGCGCGAGGTCGCCGAGGGCACCGCCGACCTCGCCGCGATCCTCATCCGCAGGTAGTCGTATGTAGCTGACAGCACCACCGTGGCGGGCCGCTGCAGGGGCCGGCCGTCAGACTCGTGTCCGGTGGACAGCGACAGCGAGGCACTCACGAAGGCTGGCTGCTTCCGCGGCCTGTCGCCATGTCGGAGCCGTAGTGGCCGGCTCGGGCCGCAGATCCTGCAGGGGGACAGCTTGCCCCCCTGCGCCAGCCGCCGGATTGGCGGCCGTGTCCACGTACCAGTGCGGGTCATTTCTTCCAGTGGTATCAAAGAAAAGTGGGGCATCGGGATCGCTCCCGATGCCCCGCCTTAGTGGATCTCCCGGGACCGTCAGACGGTGCGCGGGGTGTGCGCGACGGTGTTCCAGGCAGTACCGGCAGCGTCGCCGCCGTTGCCGGCGTTTCCGGAGTTCCCGCCATTGGTGGTGCTGATGTTCGCGGCGTCACCGGTCGAACCAGTGGCACCGGTGGTGCCGGAGTCGCCCGACGTCACTGTGGTGGCCGAACTCGTGACTCCATTGTGGTGGCGGCCGGACTGCTCGTGCCCGCGGGTCGACTGGACGGCGGTGTTGCCGCCGGTGGAGCCCGAGTTGCCCGAGTTGCCGGACGTGCCGGTCACGGCCTTGTTGCCGTTGGTGGCGTTTCCGGCGTCGCCGGAGTTGCCGCCGTTGCCGCCCGCGGCGATGCCGGTGACGCGGCCGAGGACGCCAGTGCGGCCGTCCTGGTTGTGACGGCGCCAGTTGTGGCCACCGTTGTTCACAGCGGACTGGGTTTGCCGTCATAGCCGGAGTCCAGGTGCATCACCGGTTTCTTCGGCAAGGCGCCCACTTGTTGTTTGACGGCGCGGATTGTGGGTTCCAGCAGTGGCGAGTCGTGCCGGTTGGCCCCTGCCGAGGCGATTCCCACGGGCACGCCGCCGCCCTCGGTGGCGACCGAGCGTTTCAGTCCGCCTTTGCGGCGGTCGACCGGCGACGGACCGGCTTTTTCCCCACCGCACGGGGCTTTCGTGATGCACCCGTCGGTCGCCAGGTCGTCCAGTTCCAGCCCGATGATCTTGTCGTAGGCGGCCAGAGCGATCTCGTGAAGCTTGGGCCCCAGGCCACGCTCGCCCGACTCGGCGAGGCGTCGACGGATGGTGCGATCAGAGCAGCCCGGGGCAGCGATGCGCTCATAGCCCGAGCCGTGAACCAGGGCCGCGACGATGTGCTCGAACACCACCCGGTCGGAGATCCGGCGACGGTGACAGCCCCAGGGATGGGCCGCGGAGAACTCCGGTCGGGATCCCAGCAGACCCTCCAGCTCGGCCCAGAGAGGATCGATGAGGCAAGATGGCAGCGCAGGCACGGGCCGTCCTTGTGATCACGTAGCGTCAGAAACTTCATGATCACCGACGCCCGTGCCTGCCTCGCGTCCGGGGCCCGACCATCCCGAACAACATCATTTGCCGGAGCCTCTTAGTTCAGTCAACAGGCAAGCGAATCCTGCTCGCTGGCTAACACCCGGGGCCGAGACGATCACGAAATATGGGCCAGAACCAGAACCAGATCACGATGCCACGGCCAGGGCGACTGCCCGCGCTCACCACCTCGATCTAGGGTGCCCGCTACGTCAGGAGCGCCTCGGCCATCTGTGACCGGGCGCTGTTTCCGGTGCACAAGAATAGCGCCCGGCCGCTCCCTGGGTGGCCCCTGAAATGGGAGAACCGGACCTGGTCGTGGCCGCCGGAGCACTGGGCATTCTCGTGCACTGCCTCACTGTGGAGAAAGGACGATCAATCCGGGCGCTGCGCTAACCTGTCGCCATGTCGACTGGGTGGTCCGGCGGGATGCTCATGCTGTTCGCGCGTTGATCCGGGTTGCTCTGGTGGCAGATTCAACTGTTGTTGAAGCGTGTGGTCATCCGGGGGAGCGCGCCAGCGGTCGATCACAGCGGGGAGTTCGCGCATGATGTGGGCGTAGAAGTCACGCATGTTCGCCAGCCTCCGCCCGGCGATGCTGTCTTCGCCCGCTGCTTGGATGCCCTTGTTAGCGGCCTCCTCCATCATCTGTACGACCGTGTTCTGGGTGGACATCAACCTGGCCCATCCCTCGTCGGGGACCCGGAAGTGCTCGCGGCGACTGCCCGGCGCCGGTACTCGTTCGATCAGGCCGACGCTGATGAGCGACTTGATGGCGGTCGACACTGAGCCGGGGCTGATCGCGAGTTGGCCGGCGATCTCACCTGCGGTGACGGTGTCCTGCTCGGCGAACAGGAACGCCGCGAGGACACGTGAGGTCATCCGCTGCAGGCCGTTCTGCGTCAGCATCAGCGCTAGTTGTTCGGCAGCGTCGGCGGTGTCGGACATGCCTCTCCCTCGATCGTCTTGCTGCGATCCTAACAGTTCGCAGTGTTTGCAGATTTCGAAACACTCAGTACAGTACACGCGTATGGAATCGGTCATCCAGCTCGACCAGCCCATCAAGACCTACGGCCGCCGTCGCAACCTTGCCAGGTTGTGTCTGGACGTCGCACGTGGGGAGATCTCCAACTACCTCGGCCCCAACTGCACAGGGAGAACGGCGTGCAGTGGGCCGATGCGGGAGTTCTGGCTGCGAGGACCGTGGTCTTGCTCGCTGCGGGTGTGTGGGCGTTCAACCGACGCGACCGCGCCCGACAACGGAGAAACGCACCGATGAAGGTCTTGATCATGACGCTGGGGACGCGGGGTGATGTCCAGCCCTTCGTGGCGCTGGCGCGGGGACTGCTGGCAGCGGGGCACGAGGTGGTCCTCACCGCGCCGCATCGGTTCGCCGGGTTCGTCACGAGCCACGGGGTGCCGTTCGCCGGAGTGGACGACGGTCCGATGCGGTTGATGGACGACCCGGCAGGCGCCGGTACGGTGATCGAGGGCGGGATACGCGCCCGGCTGCGGCAGGCACGGACCATGCCGGCGATGTTCACCCAGCTGCTGGAGGACTGCTGGGTCGTCGCCTCACGCGGCGCCGGTGCCGGTGCGGATCTGGTGGTGCACAACGGCCAGATCCTCGCCGGGCAGCATGTGGCCGAGGCGCTGGGGATCCCGGCGGTGCTGGCGCTGCCGATCCCGATGTACCTGCCGACGCGGGAGTTCCCCTGGCCAGGCGCGGGCTTCCCACAGTGGCTGCCTACATTCGCCAATCGCGCGACCTTCCTCGGCATGAAAGCCCCGGCGGCGATGTTCGGCCGGGTCGTCGACCGATGGCGTGAGCACACCTTGTGCCTGCCGCGCCGCCGCGGACGGCACGATCCCGCGCGCCGGCCCGACAACGGCCAGGGCGCGGTCCTGCACGCGTTCAGTCCCGCCGTACTGCCGCCACCGGCAGACTGGCCGGACTCGGTGCACACCACCGGCTACTGGGTCCTGCCACCCGCGCCCGAGCCGCTGCCGGACCGGGTCGAGGAGTTCCTCGCGGCGGGCGACCCGCCGGTGTTCGTCGGGTTCGGCTCGATGTCCGGCCGCGACCCCGCCCGTAGCACCGCTGTCGTGCTGGAGGCCGCCCGACGAGCCGGGACGCGCCTGGTGATGGCCACCGGGTGGGGTGGCCTGGCCGATAGTGCGGCAGGTGACGACGTTCTGGTGGTGAACGAGGTCGACTACCAGCGGTTGTTCCCGCGGGTGGCTGCCGTGGTTCACCACGGCGGCGCGGGCACATCCGGCGTGGCGTTCGCCGCCGGCCGTCCGCAGGTGGTGTGCTCCTTCGTTGGCGACCAGCCGTTCTGGGCTCGGCTGGCGCATCGTCGGGGCGTGGCGCC
The DNA here is from genome assembly GCF_000717335.1 of Amycolatopsis jejuensis. Taxonomy (GTDB): domain Bacteria; phylum Actinomycetota; class Actinomycetes; order Mycobacteriales; family Pseudonocardiaceae; genus Amycolatopsis; species Amycolatopsis jejuensis. The sequence continues at coordinate 40,381 of NZ_JNYZ01000003.1, read as the reverse complement.
CGAGCCGCTACCGCAGCGCCATCTCACACCGTCCGGTCTCGCCGCGGCCATCACCACTGCCATCACCGATCCGGACCTGGCGCGGACCGCCGAGCAGTTGGGCCGAGATGTCCACGCGGAGGACGGAGTCGGCGATGCGGTGACCGCCCTTGAGGGCGTCGCGTTGGCACAGCGCCCAACCTGACAGTGGGTCCGGTTTTGCACGTCGCCCCAGGTCCTTCCGGTCGTTTCTGCTGAGTAAGCTCGCTCCTTGGTGTGCCGGGAAGTCTGGTCGGCGACGTCTTCACCCCTGCCCCAGAAAGGCCACCGTGGGTTCTTCGCACGTCACCGCTACTGCGACCCGCTGGTCGCACCTGATGCACAGCCGGCCGGTGCTGCTGTTCGCGTTCGCCTTTGCGGTGATGGCCGACCCGGTGTCCTCGGTGGCCTATGCGATCGAGGCGGCGCTGCGCGCCTTGCGCGGGGATCTGGCGTTGCTGTTGCCCACGATGGGCCTGGTGGTGGCGATCGTGGTGCTGGTCATCGTCAATTACCACCAGTTGGTGGCCCGCTACCCGCAGGGGGGAGGTGCGGCGGCGGCCACCGGTGAGGCGTTCGGAGAAGGCGCGGCGTTCGTGCCGATCGGGGCGCTGATCGTGGACTTCGTGCTCACCATCGCGATCAGCTCCGCCGCCGGTGCCTCGGCGATCATCGCGTTCCTGCCCGCCCTGGCCCCCTGGCGGGTGCTGATCGCGCTGCTGCTGGTGGCCGGGGTCGCGGCCGGGACGTGGTTCGGGCACCTGGGGCGCGCGGTGTTCGCGGTCATGACGGTGGCGTTCATCGCGCTCGCGGTGACCGTGCTGATGTTCGGGTTCTTCGCCGATCCGCACCCGGTCGGCGAGACGAGCACCGATCCAGGACACTCACCACTGCTGGCAGTTGCGCTGGCGTTCCCGGTAGCGATGGCGCTGGCCACCGGAATCGAGGCACCGTCCTCGGCGATCGCGCAACTCGGCCAGCTGGACGATCCCGGCAGGCGCCGGTTCGGGCGGATCACGCTGTGGCTGACCCTGGGCGTGGTCGGCACCATCACCCTCGGGCTGACCGCCCAAGCGGTGCGACTGGGGGTCGGTGTCCCGCACGCCGACACCACCCAGATCGCCGAACTCGCCCGGATCGCCGCACCGGCCCCGGTGTTCGCCACGTTCCAGGGAATGACCGCGTTGCTGCTGCTGTCGGCCGCGAGTTCCTCGTTCCAGGCCGGGCCCGGCCTGCTCAAAGCCCTCGCACGCCGCCACAGCTCGAACGGCGCCGGCGCCGGCGCCGGCATCCTGCCCGGCTGGCTCGGGCGCACCAACTCCCACCACACGCCGTACTGGGGCGTGGTCGTTTTCGCCGCGGCGTCGGCGGCGGTGACTGCCGCCGCGGGTGGCCGGGATCAGGAGCTGGTGTTGTTCTACGCCGCGTCGGTGTTCGTCAGCTTCCTGGCCGGGCTGGTCGCGATGTCCCGCTTCTCGCTTCGCGAGCGGCGCTGGGTGTTCCTGGTGGTCAACCTCGTCGGTGCACTGGCCGTCGGGTTCACCCTCGCGGTCAACCTCACCCGCGGTGACCCGGTTATCTCGATCGCCGCCGCGCTGCTCATCGCGTTCGGCATGTACCGGTTGTGGGTGCGATCCGGCCGGCCCCGCGGAATCCGCAACCTCGCCGCCGAGGCCGAACACCACGACTGACACCGAACCCCGGCGCGCGCTACCTGCACCGTGCGGGCACCGGACTACCGGTCTTGGTCGGCGTGTCGCCACCACAACGCGGTGGCCAGGATCCCGCCCGCACCAATCAGGGCCACGAGGGTGTAACCGAGCGGTCCGGGTGGGGTGCTGTCCGAGCCGGCGAGACCGCTGAAGAGGGCGGGCACCGACCAGGGGAAGTAGTGCCCGTAGCCGAGCGCGGCAATGATCTGGGCCAGGAAGATCACCGCGATCATGACCCCTACCCCGGCCAGGTAGCCGCGGCCGACGCTGGCGGCCAGCGCGATCGGAGTCGCCAGCTGGATCGTCATCACGGCGGTGGCCAGTAGCGTCGTCAGGCCGGTGACGGCCACAGCCGCAGACCAGCTGGGCAGGCCGAGCACGGTTCCGGTGAGCAGCCCGAGCAGGTAGAGATAGAGCGCGAGGAGTAGACACCACCCGGCGGCCACGGCGAACTTCGCGCCGACGATCGTGGTGCGCGCGGTCGGCAGGGCCAGCAGATCCTTGACAGTGTTCTGGCTGAACTCGCGGCCAAACATCCACACCAGCACCAACCCGAACACGACCATGCCGCCGATCGCGGTGGCCTGAGCCAGGAACCCGAAGTACGTCAGCCAGTCCGCGTCACCGCCGGCCAGCGTCGCCTTGGTACCCAGCAGGCCCAATGCGCGGGCACGCCGCTGGTCCTGCAGGACGAACATGAACAAACCGCCGACCAGCGCGACGACGGTGAACGCCCACACGGTTACCCACGGCAGCCACGATCGGCGCGCTCACCGCGCACCCGCCGGGGAAGCGCCGACCAAATCGAGGAAATAGGTCTCCAGGTCGTCCTGCTCCACGGCGAGCCGGGTCGGTGGGCAACCGGCCTCGACGAGCAGGGTGGCGATCAGGTCCGGTTGCCGCACCGCGCGCTCGTCGCTGAGTACGAGCCCGCCCTCGCCGTTGGTGTCCGGAGCGAACCCCGCGGCCTGCAGGGCCGTGGTCGCGGCGGCAGGGTCGCGGACGGTGACGCCCAGCCGCGGACGCGCCTGTGCGGCAAGGTCACTCGCGTGGATCTCCTTGACCAGCCGCCCGTCATCGAGAATGCCGATGCGGGTGGCCAGCCGCGCCACCTCGGTCAGGATGTGACTGGACAGCACCACGGTGACTCCGTGCTCGAGGGTGAGGTCATGCAGCAGGCCGCGGATCTCGGCCACCCCGGCGGGGTCCAGGCCGTTGGCGGGTTCGTCGAGGATCAGGATCTCGGGCCGGTCGATCAGGGCTTTCGCCAGGCCGAGTCGTTGCGCGTTGCCCAGCGACAACGTGCGTGCGCGGTGATCTGCATACGGTGCCAAGCCCAGCTGGGCGATCACCTCTTCGACCGCACCTGCGCGGGTCGACCCGCGCAGCCGCCCCGCGACTTGAAGGTTCTCGATGACCGTGAGCTCGGGGTAGGCCGCCGGGGTCTCCACCAGATACCCGACCCGTGACCACACTGCATGCCCGCCGAGACGCACCGGGGCGCCCAGCACCGACACCGTTCCGCCGGTGGGGCGGGCCATCCCGAGCAGCATCCGGATCGTGGTCGTCTTGCCCGCCCCGTTCAGACCGAGCAGCGCGTAGATCTCGCTCGGTTCGATCCGCAGCGACAGTTGGTCCACGGCAACGACATCGCCGTAGCGCTTGGTCAGGTTGGAGGTACTGATGGCCGTCACGGGCGACACCGGTGTGGTCACTGCTTCACCGCGTGAACGCACCGTTCGATCTCCGACACCGGCATCACGCGGCCAGCGGGTTGCAGGTAGCGCGCGGTGAACTCGCGCGGTCCGGCCTGCTCGACCTCGGTCCACCCGTACGGCGTGAGGAACCCGCCGACCTGCTCCGGGAGAAGTCCAAAATGCCACAACCGGCGTTTCTGCACGAACTCCCGGTAGGCCGCCTCCCCGCCGTAGAGCACGGTGCCGTCCAGGAAATCCTGACGGAGGTAGGTGATGAACACCAGCTGGCTACCAGGCGGTGCGGCGGCGAGGAACTCGAAGGTCTTCCGGACGCCGTCCTCACTCAGATACTGGGTCACCGCCTCCCACACGAAGAACGTCCTCTGGTCGCCGCGATAACCGTGCTGCGCCAAGGTGTCCGCGATGCTCTGTGCTTCGAAATCGATCGGCACGAGCGTGACCGCGGCCGGGATCTCGCCGTAGATCTTCACGAGCCTGGCCCGTTTCGCCTCGATGTTGGCGGGCAGGTCGACCTCGAACACCGGTATCCCCGCCAGGCCAGGCAGTCGGTAGGCGCGCGTATCGAAACCCGCCCCAAGGACCACCACCGCATCGATCCCGACGGCAGTGCCGTCCGCGGCATCGAGCAGCTTCTCGTCGATGTAGCGCTTGCGGCACACCATGCTCGCCCACAGCCCAGGGATCTTCTTCTCCGTCGCGGCGATCAACGCTCGCCGCGCAGGCCGCCACCGGGTGCAGGCGACCGCGAACCGCCCCAGACTTGGTAACATCCGATACGCCAACTCATCGCGCACCAGCGGCGGGTTTTCGCTCTGCTCGACTGCGATGATCACCATGGGCCCGACAGCGGTCTGGGCGGCTGCGTTGCTCACACGAACTCCATCCGGGTAGCGGTCAGAACGACGCCGACCAGGCTTCCCGGCACACCAACGCTCACCGTACAACCCAGGTCGCCTCGCCGGGCAGGCCCGAGACGATCCCGATACCGGACGCAGCGCCGACGCGGCTCGGTGTGCAGCCTGCACGCCGGTGGTGCCAGCAGGGATACCGGTTTGCCCCGAGCGGGCGTTTACGGCATCTTTACGCATGGAGAGCCGGGAAGCCTGGTCGGCACTCCGCTTCGACACCAGGAGCGGGGTAGGCCGATTCAAGGACGGGTTTTCATGGCGCTGGTGCTCGCGTTCGGTGTCGTGCTGCTGGTCAGCGTCTCGCTGTCCGGCGTCGCGGCCCGAACGATCCTCTCGACCGCGCTGTTGTTCCTGCTCGCCGGTGCGCTGATCGGGCAAGGTGGGTTCGGGCTGGTCACGATCGCCCCGTACGATCCGCTGGTCACCGCCCTGGCCGACATCGCACTGTTCACGGTGCTGTTCACCGACGGCCAGCGCGCCAGTCTGCCCGCACTCCGCGAAGGCTGGCGGCTATCCGGGCGCGCCCTGGGCCTGGGCATGCCACTGACCATGGTCGGCATCGCGGTGCCGGCGCATTTCCTGGTCGGGATGGACTGGCCGACCGCGTTCCTGCTCGGCGCGATCCTCTCACCGACCGACCCGGTCTTCGCCGCCGCGATCGTCGGCCGGGCCGACGTACCGCTGCGGCTACGCAGACTGCTCAACGTCGAATCCGGCCTTAACGACGGCCTCGCCCTGCCGTTCGTGCTGATCTTCCTGGCCACCGCCGCCCACACCTCGTCCAACCTCGCCACGGTCGGCATCGAACTCGTCCTCGGCTTGGCCCTGGGTATCGCGATTCCCGCGCTGATCACCCTGGCCTGGCGGCTCAAGGTGCTCACCGCCGAACCGCGGCTGCAAGCCCTGGGCCCGCTGGCGATCGCGGTCATGCTCTACGCCGCCTGCCACCTGACCCACGCCAACCCCTACCTCGCGGCGTTCGCCGCCGGCTCGACCCTGGCCACCTTGGACCGCCTCGCCGCGGAACACTTCGAACCCCTCGGCGACCTGCTCTCCGAGATCACCAAGTTCGCCGCCCTGCTCGTGTTCGGCGCGCTCATCACCCCCGACCGGCTCTCGCACCTGACCCTCGGCGGCTGGATCCTCGCGGTGCTGGCGATCGTGCTGGTCCGGCCCGCGGCGATGCTGCTGTCGCTGCTGCGCACACCGTTGACCCGACGAGAACGCTCGGCCGCCGCGTGGTTCGGCCCGAAGGGCTTCGCCTCGGTGGTCTACGGACTGCTCGCCCTGCAATCCGGCATCCCCGACAGCGAACTCGTGTTCGACCTGGTGGCCGTCACGATCGCGCTGTCCATCGTCCTGCACTCCTCGACCGACGTACCAGTGGCCAAAGCTTTGCGGTTCGAACCACCGGACAACCTGCCCACCGGCAGACCCGACCGCGCAGACGACCGTCAAAACAACGACAGGAGCAACGAATGACCCTCGGCACGGCCGACCGATCCGCCGTAGCCTGGCAAGGTGCACGCCGACAAGATGGCCGAGGAATACCCGGTCGTAGACTCGGACTCCGACGCGCTGGACGCGGCCCGACTGCTGGCCGAGCATCGGCTGCCCGGTCTGGTGGTGACCGACCGCAGCGGCTGTCCGCAGTCGATCCTGCCCGCCTCGCAGGTCGTGCAGTTCCTGGTGCCCAGCTATGTGCAGGACGATCCGTCCCTGGCCGGGGTGCTCGACGAGTCGATGGCCGACCGGGTCGCGGACAAACTGGCCGGCAAGACCGTCCGCAGCCTGCTGCCGCGCGAACCGGCCGAACTGCCCAGGGTCAACGCCGACGACACGATCATCGAAGTCGCCGCGATCATGGCCCGGCTCCGGTGCCCGCTGGTCGCGGTCATGGACGGCAAGACCCTGCTCGGCGTGATCTCCGCGTCCAGACTGCTGCAGTTGGCGCTCACCCCGCACTGACCCGCGGCATCGCACGGCCAGAGCAGGCCGTGCGATGAGCACTGTGCTCGCGATCGTCGTGTTTGTGGTGGCCTACATCTTCATCGCCACCGAGAAGATCCCGAAGATGGCCGCCGCGCTGGCCGGCGCCGGGATCGTGCTAGCACTCGGCGTGGTCGGCTCCGAGGACGCGTTCTACTCCCACGACACCGGCATCGACTGGGACGTCATCTTCCTGCTGCTCGGAATGATGATCATCGTCGGAGTCCTGCGCAAAACCGGGATCTTCGAATACGTCGCGATCTGGGCAGCCAAGCGTGCCAAGGGCTCACCGCTGCGGGTGATGATCCTGCTGACGCTGATCACCGCGGTCGCCTCGGCGTTCCTCGACAACGTCACCACGGTGCTGCTGATCGCGCCGGTCACGCTGCTGGTGTGCGACCGGCTCGACATCAAACCGGTGCCATTCCTCATCGCCGAGGTCCTGGCATCGAACATCGGCGGCGCGGCCACCCTCATCGGTGATCCACCCAACATCATCATCGCCAGCCGGGCGGGCCTGACGTTCAACGACTTCCTGGTCAACATGGCCCCGATCGTGGCGATCGAACTCGTCGTGTTCGCCCTGGTGCTGCCCAGGCTGTTCCGGGGTTCGTTCACGGTGCACCCCGACCGGGTCAAGGACGTGATGGCGCTCAACGAGCGCGAGGCCATCCGCGACCCGCGGCTGCTCGTCAAGTGCGGTGTCGTGCTGCTCGCGGTGTTCGCCGGGTTCGTGGGGCATTCGGTCATTCACATCGAGCCCGCCGTGGTCGCCCTGCTCGGCGCTGGCATCCTCATCCTCATCGCCCAGGCCACACCCAAGGACTACCTGGCCAGCGTGGAATGGGAAACCCTGCTGTTCTTCGCCGGACTGTTCATCATGATCGGCGCCCTGGTCAAAACCGGCGTCATCGGACACCTCGCCGAACTCGCCGCGGAGGCCACCGGCGGCAATGCCCTGCTCGCCGTGATGCTCATCCTGGTCGTGTCCGCCCTGCTGTCCGGCGTCATCGACAACATTCCTTATGTGGCAACGATGAGTCCACTCGTGCTCGCCCTGACTCAGGACATCCCCGACCCCACCCACTCCGAGGCACTGTGGTGGTCACTGGCGTTGGGTGCGGACTTCGGCGGCAACATGACCGCGGTCGGCGCCAGCGCCAACGTCGTCATGCTCGGCATCGCCGCCCGCGCCGGAACACCCATCTCCTTCTGGGAATTCACCAAGAAAGGTGCCATCGTCACCGCTATCACCATCCTGGTCGCCGTCCCCTACCTCTGGCTGCGCTACTTCGCCCTCGCATGACACGTCCATACTCAGTCCCGCCCAGGCTTAGCATCACCGGGACGGCCCCAGCCGAGCCACTGTCCCGCGATGAAGGGGATGGGCATGACGGACCTTTCGTTCACGATCGGGCTCATCGCGGTGTTCGCGGCCGGCGTGCTGACACGCCGACTCGCCCACAAACGACAAGACCGGTAGCCGCATTACGACACGGTCCCGCGTCCCGATTCACGGACAGGGACACCGCTTCTCCTGCCATGACTGGGCCGGGTCACGCAGTGATGACCTGGTTTCTTCCGCGGTGGACGGGTGCAGGCCAGCCGAACAAGTTCGGGTTTGCTACCTCACCCGTGGTGCTATCGGTAGCCCCTTCGACCGACATAACTGCAGGTCAAACACCGGCACGGCGTTGCCGTTGCGCCGCCGCGGCCGACTCTCCGGGACGTCAGGTGCAACAGGAGCGGGCGGTCCAGGCCGGAACCTGACATCGATGTGCCAGTAGCAGATCGTGCTCTCCGGGCGTGATGACAGACGCCGACGCGACGCTGGAACCCGAGCTGAGTACACACTAATATGTAACCAGCGCTACATTTGTTGACGTGACTGAACTGGGGTCGGGCCGGTGGCTGGTGCTGGTGCTGGTGCCGGCCGAGCCGTCACGGCATCGGGTGGCGGGAGCTACGCTGGATCGGCGCGTTGTGGCGCACCGGGGCGAGGGCGAAGTTGTCGCGCTGGACGCCGCCGGACGCGGGGAGCAGGACGGCGTGCGGATGGAAGCGCTGTTCACCGCCGACCGGGAGGAGGAGTGGACAGAGTTCTTGGCCGACTGTGGCAAGTTCGACGCGGAGATCGACAAGGAGATTGGTAACCGCAAGTTCACGATGGCCGAGCTCGAGGAAGAGGAGCAGAGCTTGGAGCGGCTGCGTCGCTGGCACCGCGACCTCACTGCCCGCGACGTCTTCGGCGCACCGTCGGCCGAGAAGGCCGGTCTGCAGCTCAAACACCGCACCGACCGGCTGGCTGACTACACCGAGCAGGTTTTCCAAGCCCTGCACCAAATGTGACCCGAGGACGACCGTGAACGCCGACACTGAGCTGTTCCAGACGATCAATGACGTCGCGAAGTCGACACCGTGGCTGCACCCGATTGTGCTGGCTTACGCTACCTACGGACTCGTGGTGTTCGCGGCGCTGATGCTGGCCGGGTGGTGGTTGGCGCGCCGGCAGGCGAATCCGGTCCGGGTGGCGGCGGCGCTGTGGGCGCCGCTGGGCATGCTGCTCGCGCTGGGTGTGAATCAGCCGATCTCGGCGATGGTGGGTGAGCCCCGCCCGTACACAACGCTGCAGAACATCCTGGTGCTGGCCCACCGCAGCCACGATCCGTCGTTTCCGAGCGATCACGCGGTGATGGCCGGTGCGGTCGCGGCCGGGCTGTTTCTGGTCAGTCGGCGACTCGGGTGGCTCGCGGCGCTGGCCGCAGTAGTGATGGCGTTCTCCCGGGTGTACATCGCGGCGCACTACCCGCAGGACGTGGCTGCGGGGTTGGCGGTCGGGGCGGCGGTCAGCTTGCTCGGGTTCTGGCTGGTGCGCCGGTTGTTGGTGTGGCTGGTCGAGCTGGCTGAGCGCACCCTGCTGCGGCCGGTGCTCACTACCGCGTCGCGTCCGGCCGAGTCGATGGCGGACTGACGTGACGGCGGCAGCGCCGGAACGGCCAGGGGTGCTGGGAAGCCATCCCCAGCGCTTGGCCGGCGTAGAAGTGGTCGCCTCGGTGGGTTCTCGTGGGGGTTCCTCCGATGATGCGATGGCTGAGGCATTCAACTCGCTATTCAAGGGCAAGCTGATCCATAACCCGATCGTGCGTGGTCGCGGATGGCAATCGGTCCTGGATGCCGAGATCGCCGTGGCCGGATACGTCGACTGGTACAACCATCGCCGCGTCCACGGCCAGTTCGGCCAGCGCACTCCCATGGCGGTCGAAGCCGCCCACCGGAAGTCAAGCAACGATCAACCCTCCGAGCCGGCCCGGGCTGGGTGACAGACAACGAAACCTGCACCAGACCCGGGGCGCATCAAGTAGCGTCGCCTGACGATTGCCTTGCAATCGCCGGGCAACGGTGGAATCGGCTGCTGCCACCGGATTGCTTTCCCCTACCGTCGGGCCGGACCGGGGAGACAGGAGCGATGATGTGGCAGCGCGTTGTGACGCTCGAGCGAGCCGGTCTGGCGGGGTATGTCCGTGCGGTGGCCCGAGCGCTCGGGGTTCCCGGTGCAGGCACTGCATGCGAATCGGAGACACGGTGTGCCGGCTACATCGCGCTGCCTCGTCGGTGCGCCGAGTGTCCCGGCCGCGATGGGATGGTGGAGTGGTCTGCTCGCAGGGGCTGGTCGGTTGTGCTGGAGGAAACGCCGGAGGAAGCCTCGGTGCTGGTGGCTCGCCTCGGGGCGGGACTGGTGCCGGCACCGGACGTCGTCGCCGATTTCGTGGGTGAGGTGCTCGCGGGGCGCCGGACCGGCGGACGCGGATCGGGCGAGCCGGCTGAGGCCGACCAGGGCACACTGCGCGAGCTGCTGGTTCCCTACGCGCTGATTGCCTGGCCTCCTGGCTGACTCCTGCGCCAACCATTGGCTAGTGCAATAATTGTCGTATCGAACATTCTTGGATCGTTCGAGGAGGCAGCGTGGTGGATGTTGTGACGAGCCGGCATTTCTGGATCGGGCCGGGTACCGAGGAGCGGATGACGCCGAGCCTGCCGAGCTCGCTGACGCTTCTGGTGGGGCTGTGGCTGGGATTTGCCCCGTTCGTGGTGCATTTCGGGCTCGCGGACCCGTCCGGGTTCGTCGACATCGACGACGTGGTACTGGCGATCGTCGTCTCGGTGCTGGCGATGATTCGGATGACCGCGCCGAAGGATCTGCCGGTGCTGAGCCTGATCAACGCTGCGGCCGGGGTCTGGCTGGCCGGCACCGCGTTTCTCTTTTCGGCGTCGGGGCATCCGGTGCGCGCGGTGGTTAACGACGTCGTCTGTGGTGTGCTCCTGGTCGCGCTGGGGGTGACCAGCGCGGTGTTGACATACCGGCAGCGTGCGGCGGCTCGTCGGGAGGCCGGTGTCGCGCGGCGGGTGTGAGGAATACCGCAACCCTGTCTTCTGACAACTGTTGCATACTGCAACAATGTCTTCGGGTGATGACGTGGTGAAACGCGGGCTCGCGGTGCCTGCCCGGCAGCCGGCCGGCCGGTGGGTGCGGGAGAGCCGCGCCGGGCTGGTCGGGCTGGCGGTGCTGATCGGCGCGGGCGCCGGGCTGGGTGCAGTGGTGTTCCGGTGGTTGATCACGGAGTTCACGCACGTGTTTTCCGGGCAGGCGGACTACGCGGCGGCCGGCCGGGTGGCGCATCCGTGGTTCCCGGCGCTGGGGCCGTGGTTTCTGCTGCTGGCGCCGGTGGTGGCCGGTCTTGTGTACGGGCCGCTGGTGTACCGGTTCGCACCCGAGGCGCGGGGGCACGGCGTACCGGAGGTGATGGTCGCGGTCGCCGAGCGGGGCGGGCGGATTCCGGTACAGGTGAGTGTGGTGAAGGCGCTGGCGTCGGCGTTGACGATCGGGTCCGGTGGTTCGGTCGGCAGGGAAGGGCCGATCGTGCAGATCGGGTCGGCGCTGGGGTCGGCACTGGGCCGGTGGGTGCGGCTGCCCGAGTCGCGCCTGCGGGTTCTGGTCGCCTGTGGCGCGGCGGGCGGAATCGCGGCGACGTTCAACGCGCCGCTGGCCGGCCCGTTTTTCGCGATGGAACTGATTCTGCGCGATTTCGCCGCCGAGTCCTTCGGGGCCGTCGTGCTGGCGAGCGTGACGGCGAGCGTGGTCGGGCGCGCAGTGTTCGGGAACACGCCGTTTCTGGATCTACCGCTGTTCACGCTGCGGAACCCGGTCGAGTATCTGCTGTTCGTGGTGCTGGGGCTGCTCGTCGGTGCGTGTGGGGTGTTGTTCACCCGTGTCCTGTACTGGATCGAGGATCTGTGCGACCGGGTGTGGCGGGGCCCGGAATGGCTGCGCCCCGCCGCCGGAGGTGTCTTGCTGGGCGGGTTGCTGCTCGTGTTGCCGCAGATGTACGGGGTCGGCTATCCAGTGCTGCAGAACGCCGTGGAAGGCCGCTACGTCCTCGGGTTCCTGCTGGTGCTGCTGGCCGGCAAGATCGTCGCGACCAGCCTGACCATCGGGATCGGCGGGTCGGGCGGGGTGTTCGCGCCGTCGCTGTTCATCGGGGCGATGGCAGGCACCGCATTCGGCATCGGGGTGCGTGCGTGGCTGCCGTCGCTGACCGCCTCGCCCGGGGTGTACGGGCTGATCGGCATGGGGGCAGCGTTCGCTGGGGCGGCGCGTGCGCCGATCACGGCGGTGATCGTGCTGTTCGAGCTGACCGGCCAGTACACGGTGATCCTGCCGATGCTGACCGCCATCGTGATCGCCACCGCCACCAGCAGGGTGCTGAGCCGGGACACGATCTACACGCTCAAGCTCCGCCGCCGCGGCATCGATCTGGACAAGCACCCCGCAGCGCAGCGGCTCGCGGACACGACGGTCTCGGCCGTCACCGAACCCCTGCCGGAACCGCTGCCCGCCGCCTTGGAGCTGGAGCGGGCGGCGAGTGCGCTGGCCATCTCCGGGCACGGCATCCTGCCCGTCGTCGACGACGAGGGCCGGTACCAAGGCTGCGTGACGGCACGCGCGGTGGCCGAGGCAGTGGCCGACGACCATGAGGGACCGGTGGGCGACCTGACCGAACTGCCCCCGCTGGTCACCTGCGATTCCACCCTCGCCGATGCGCTCGACGCACTCACGCATGCGCCGGGCACCGGCCTGCCGGTGCTGGCCGGGGCCGACGAGCTGACCGGCTGGATCACCCACCAATCGGTGCTGACCGCGCTGAAACCTGCCGCGGCCGGACGGTGAACGAGGACGCCGCCGGTATCCCCGTGCGGATGCCCGAGGTCGCGTCGGACAGCCGGGAGAGCCGGCAGCGAGCCAGCCGGTGCAACATTTCGCCCAGGGCTTCGGGAACGATCTGCCCCTCCAGATCACGCGCGGCGGCGCGGACCACCTGATGCACGGCCGCAGGGGAGAAGCGGCCGGTGAACTTGCCTGCGAGCCACTCGCCGACCTCCACGCAGACGTCGTCGGCAGTGCGCGGTTCCACAGTCATCGGTCCTCGTTCCTGCCTTTGCGCGATTGGGGTTCATTCTCTCGCCGGGCGGTGCGCGGGTACCTGACGATTGCCGGGCGCCGGCTCAACCGCCGGCTTCGGGGAGTTCGACGATGAACCGGGCGCCGCCGCCGGGACGGTCCTCTACCCAGACCCGGCCGTCGTGGCGGTGCACGTGATCGGCGACGATCGCCAGGCCCAGTCCGGTCCCGGAGCCGGGGTCCCGCCGCCCGGCGTGGACTCCGCGGGCAAACCTCTCGAAAATACGTTCGCGGAGCTCGGCCGGCACGCCGGCGCCGGCGTCGTCCACCTCGAGCCGAATGACGCCGTCACGGGCCTGCACTCCCAAGCGGACTGCGCCACCGGCATAGCGCGCCGCGTTGTCGAGCAAGTTCGCCAGTATGCGGTCCAGGCGTCGCCGGTCACCGGATACCAGCAGTGGTCCCGCAGCGAGGTCGAGTGCCAGTGGCGGGTTGCTCGCGACGCCGTTACGGGCGAGCGGGCCGAGATCGACCAGTTCGCGGTTCTCGCCGGTGTCTGTCTCATCCACGGCGGCGATCTCCAGCAGGTCGAGCACCATGCGCCGGAACCGGCGCAACTCCGCCAGCAGCAGGTGCAGCGCCTTCTGGGCCGGCGCGGGCATGGCGTCGCGGCGGCGGTCGAGTACTTCCGCGACGGTCGTCATCGTGGTGAGTGGCGAGCGGAGTTCATGACTGACGTCGGCAGCGAACCGGGCGTCCCGGCGCACCCGTTGTTCCAGCGCGGCGGCGGTAGCATTGAACGTGGTAGCCAGTGGCGCGAGTTCGGGGTCGGCCTGCTCGGGCAGCCGGGCGCGGAGGTCGCCGCGGGCGATCCGGCCGGCCGCGTCGGTGAATGCAGCCAGGGGACGCAGCGCGCGCCGCACCGACCAGGCGCCGAGGACGATGCCGAACAGCCCGCACACCAACGTGCCCGCGATGAGGATCACGCGCAGGTATCGGAAGGTCTGCTCGAGTTCCAGCAACGGGTGAAGTTCGACGTACAGCCCGGGTGCTGCGGTCAGCGGGACGGCGACAGCGACGACCGGGATACCGCCGGAGGTGAAGCGCTGTGGTGCTGCGGTCCCGGTGCGGGCCGGGGTGAGCAGGGCAGGCGGGAGCGTTTCGGGCCGGACCTGCCGCCCGGCGGTGCGCCAGCCCCCGGGCAGGGAAACGAGGATCGTCGAGTCCGGATTGGTGGCGAGCCCGGTCAGCAGTTCGTCGAGACCGTCGGATCGGTTGCGGATCGCGTTGTCTACGAGCCGCACGTTGACCTGCGACTGCCGGTCCGCGCTCTGCTCGCGCTGGCTGAACATGTACCCGGTGGTGAGGTGCCAGGTCGCCACCGACAGTGCGCTGACCACGAGCACCAGCCCGAGCGCGAATGCTGCGGACACTCGCCAGCGCAGGAAAAGTGTGCGTTTCACGGCTGCAGCTCGACGCGGTAGCCGATCCCGCGCACGGTCAGCACCAGGCGCGGCGTGTCCGGATCGGGCTCGACCTTGCGCCGCAGCCGCCGGATGTGGACGTCGAGCAGCCGCGTGTCCCCGAAATAGTCGTGCCCCCACACGCGCTGCAGCAACTGCTCCCGCGTGACGACCGGCCCCTGCGCCGCGGCAAGTTCGGACAGCAGGCGGAATTCCGTGCGGGTGAGGTGGATGCGCGTGCCGTCGCGGGATGCGCTTTCGTCGTCGGGACGCAGCAGCAGGGCGCCGATCCGCAGGTTCGCCGGCCGCGCCGGGGCGGTCCGGCGCAGCAATGCACGAATCCGCGCGGCGAGTTCCCAGGGCACCAGCGGTTTGGTGACGTAATCGTCGGCGCCCGCCTCAAGCCCGGCGATCACGTCCTGGCTGTCGGTGCGCGCAGTGATCACGATCGCCGGCAGATTGCCGCGCTTGCGCAGCTCACGGCACACGGTGAGGCCGTCGATCCCGGGCAGCATCAGGTCGAGCAGGACCACGTCCACCTCCACTGTGCCCAGGATCTCCAGGGCTACCGCTCCGGATGCGGTCTGCGTGACGTCGAAATCTTCGTCGGCAAGCGCCAGCGCGAGAGCCGCACTGATCAGCGCATCGTCCTCGACCAGCAGCACTCGCACCATCATCGGTCTTGCTTCTCTGCCACTGCGCTATTCCTCCCCCATACCAAACACATGCACTAGGAAAGTGTTGCATACTGCAATTGTGAGAGGTGGGTGGATCCAGGCATGAGCAGCAGCGGACGGCGGTCTTTCGGCAGGGTCGATCCGTACTGCTGGCTCGCGGTGGTGCCGGCGTTGGCCGTGGCGGCCCTGCTGATCGTCATGAATGCCGTGATCGCCGGTCTGGTGTGTGCCGTCTGTGCGGGGTTGCTGGTGCTGTTCGATTCGTGGGCGAACCGGCCGGAGCCTTCGGCCGGCGATGTTCGTACCGTGCGCCGGATGGGCCGGGGTGGCGGTGACGCAGTCACCCGTGTGCAGCCGCAGGTTCGCGGTAGCGGCTCGTCCCCAGCCACCCGATCGCCGCGCGCACGGCCTCGCGGTCGCCGGTGAAACGGATCGTGCGGTCCTTGACCGCGTCGAGCCACCTCGTGTGGCCGAGCCACGCGTCGGCCAGCGCAACCGGCGTGCAGGTGATTCTGGTGGCGACGGGGAGCCGGGGATCCTCGGCGGTGGCGTGTGCTCCGTGGGTGGTCAGTGCGAGCCACCACCAGCGTGGTCCCCGGGTCTCGCCGAAGCTGAAATGCAGACTTACCGGGGCAGGCGGCAGCACGCGGCGCTCGATGCCGCGCCCGATGTCCCGCAGCAGCACCCCCGCATCGACCCCGCCGCGATGCGGGACCAGCCATCGCTGCGACCAGCGGCCGAGCAGGTCGACGATCTGCTCGAGACCTCGCCCGGCGTC
Source organism: Amycolatopsis jejuensis (assembly GCF_000717335.1). Taxonomy (GTDB): domain Bacteria; phylum Actinomycetota; class Actinomycetes; order Mycobacteriales; family Pseudonocardiaceae; genus Amycolatopsis; species Amycolatopsis jejuensis. The sequence continues at coordinate 24,661 of NZ_JNYZ01000003.1, read as the reverse complement.
GGTGAGCCGGCACTGCACCGGGATGCCGCCGGGGGCGGAGATGGTTATCAGGCCGAGATCGGACAGGTGCCGCAACCGCTTGCCGAGCAGGCTGCGCCACAGCCCGGGTAACCCGGCAGCCAGTTCCGGCAGCGTGGTGGCGCCGAGGAGGAGTTCCCGCACGATCAGCAGCGTCCGTGGCTCGCCGAGCACGTCGGCCGCGTCGGCGACCGGGCAATGCTGTCCGTAACGCACTCAGCGCTCCCGAGCCCGGCAGGCCCACCGGTACTGCGGGCACGAGCGGGAAGCACGGGCGGATGGCCTTTGCGCTGCGGGGTCCACGACGTCATTGTCGCCGGATGGGCGACGGTCGCACCTGACGCTATTCTGACGATCAGTCAGTCCCAGACCATGTCGCCGGAGGAGAGCGAGGCAGACGGTTCACCGCCGGCGTTGGTGAAGGCCGTGAGGACGTCGACCAGGCCGTGCCGCGCCTGGGCGGGCATTTTCGCGACGATGTCGGCGATCTCGCGGCGCCGCCGGTTGGTCACCCGCCGGACGACCCGGGCGCCTTCGGGAGTCAGCTCGACGACGATCTCCCGGCGCGAGGCGGGACTGTGCTGCCGGATGACCAGGTCGATGCCGACGAGCCGGTCCACCATCCGGCTGGCTGTCGACGGGGTCACCCCGAGCAGGTCCGCGAGCAGAGCGTGCTTCATCGGTCCGCGCGAGTCGAGGATGACCAGGAGCCGGAACTGGGGGACGGTGACGAGGTCACCGGCCGCGGCGATCGATCGTGCCGACACGGCCACCAGGAGCCGGGATGCGGTGAGCACGGCCTCGGTGACCGCGTCGACGTCGGTGTTTGCTGCGGCGGCCGAAGGTCGGGACATACCTTCAGTGTGCCGCACCGTCTTGGGCAGCTGCAGCGATGGCGGGACGGAGCCCATCCGCGGCCGCGGGCAAGGCAATGCGCGCAGACAGGATGGCTTCCGGGGCGGAATCGGCCGTCCGCAACGTCCAGGGGTGCCCCGGCCCTCCCCGCGGGGATATCCGGCGTGCCATGGTGAGACGACTTCCCTTGGGAACAAAGGGGACGCAGTGCGATACCGGCGAGTCCATCGGGTCACAGCACGTTCCAGCGGGATGGTCGGTGCGGTGCTCGCTGTCGGCATTGTGCTGGTGCTCGTGTGGTGGCGGATGTCTCGGCGACGGTATGCGTTGGCGCGCTGGTGTTCGTTGTGCTGTGCACCCGGCCCGCGGGCTCGGGCCTGCTTTCCGGGCCGGGGTTCGGGGAACTGCGCTGGGCCGCGGCGGCTGCCATGGTCTGGCTGGGAGCAGCGGTGCTGCTGATCCCCTTCAGCGCGGCGGACGCGGCCGGGATGCCGTTGGTGTCGGCGCTGGCGAACCTGCCGGGACTGATGGGTGCGCTGGAGCAGCCGAAAGCGTGGGGGTGCAGCGCGCTGCTCGTGCTGATCGTCGCCGTTGGTGCCCGGATGAGCTTGCGGTGGCAGGCGGCTGCGCTGTGGTGCGGGATTGCGGTGTTCGCGGTGTTGCCGCCGCTGATGACCGCGCACGGCTCGTCCGATGCCGGGCATGATCTGTCACTGGCGGCACTGGTGGTGCATGTGCCGGCTGCGATGATCTGGTTCGGGTTGCTGCTCGCGCTGCTTCGCCGGGCAGGCGGCGATCCGGCGGCACTGGTGCGGCGGTACGACCGGATCGCGTCGTGGTGCTGGGTCGTGCTCGCGTTGTCCGGTCTGGTGCTCACGGCCGTGCTCGTGCCGCCGGCACAGCTACTGACGAGCCCTTACGGGCTGACGTTGGTGATCAAGGCGGTGCTCGCGATGCTGGCCGGGGTCGCGGGCAGGTTCGGGGCGCGCCGGGCGGCGCGGTGGGTTGCGGAGCGGCCGGGGCGGCGCGGCCCGCTCGTGGGGTTGCTCGCTGCCGAGGTGGTGTTGCTGTCTGCGGTCATCGGGATTTCGGTGGGGTTGAGCCATCTCTCGGTGCCGGATTTCCTGGGAAGGGTGCTCGACACGGCGCAGACGGTGCTGGGGTACGACCTGCCCGGCCCTCCGACGGTGCTGCGGTTGCTGGGCGATTGGCGGCCGGATCTGTTCTTCGGCCCGCTCGCAGTGGTGCTCGCAGGGTGGTATGTGGCGGGGGTGCGAGGGCATCGCGGTGCATGGCCCCGGGTGCGTACGGCGACATGGCTGGCCGGATGTCTCGTGCTCGTGCTGGCGACGTCGTCGGGCATCGGCCGGTATGCGGCCGGCATGTTCAGCCTGCACCAGGCCAGTCACATGCTGGCGCCGGCGCTGCTGGTGCAAGGGGCCCCGCTGACGCTGCGGTCCGCGGTCCCGGGCACCGATCTGCCCGGATCGGCAGAGCTGATACACCGGATCGCCGGAAGCAGGCTGGTGCGTGCCCTCACCCATCCGGTGGCGGTGCTGGTGTTGTTTGCCGGCGCCCCCTTCCTGCTCTACTTCACCGGCCTCTTCGACGCGCTGGTCCGGTTCCACTGGGGGCATCTGCTGATCAACGCGGTGTTCCTTGGTATCGGCTATCTGTTCTTCTGGGTGGTCGCAGGTACGGACCCGGGCCCGCGACCCCTGCCCGGGATCGCCCGGCTCGGGCTGCTGCTGGCCGCGATGCCCGCCGATGTGGTTTTCGGCGCCTTCCTGATCAGTACCGGCCGGGTGGTGGGCAATGGGCCGGCGTCGTCGAACATGTACCAAGCGCTGGCCCTGCCCTGGGTACCCGGCCTCGCCGCGGACCAGCGTGCGGGCGGGCTGATCGCGCTGGTGATCGGCGAAGCCGCACTGGCAGTGGTGCTGGCGGCGCTGCTTGCGCGCTGGAGCCGCGACGGCGGAACGGGATTCGCTGGTTATGACCGGCTTGCCCGCAGTCTGGGCGATCTGCGGGGAGAGTCCCGGCCCGAGTGATTCACCTATTCCGGACGATGCGGGTCTCGTTCGGGGTGCGCCAGCCGGGAGAGCATCGCATTGTAGGCGCGCAGGGCCTCGTCGTCCTCGTCGAGGTCGACGTCCGGGCCGAGTGAACCGGTGTGGTCGGCCAGCGCACTGTGCCGTGCCGACTCCAGCCACGCTCCGAGATCGGCTTTGCTGTCCGAGGAGGACACCCACGCGGTGATCACCATGATGGCCAGCGCCGCCATCAGCAGGTCGCCGCCGACCCACATCATTGCCCCGCCCCAGTGCAAGTCGGTGATCGCGTCCGGGCCCCAGCCACGGTCCGGGACGATGTAGGCGGCGAAAGGCGGGCTGACCGTCATCAGCAATGCGACCCCGACCACGGTGTCGACCACCATCCCGCCGAACAGCGCCACCAGCCGCAGCAATGGTGCGAGCCGGCGCCCCGCGGGCTCGGCGCCGACGATCGGAAGCAGGAACAGGTATCCGCTGCTGAGGTAGAGCAGCACTTCCACCCCGTGCAGCACGGGGTTTGCGGCTGCGTTCTGCTGGAAGGGCGTCAGGTGGGTGCCGGAGACCACGGCGGCGTAGTACAGGAGCGCGAGCAGCGGGTGGGTGACGAAGCGGGCCGGGCGTGAACGGTTCGCGCGGCCGAGTGCGTGGCGAAGAGGTTCCGGAGCGGCCCTGCGCAGCAGCTCCAGCGGACGGCCGAGCAGAAGCAGAGCCGGCACCACGGTGATCAGCAGCAGGTGTTGTCCCATGTGGACGGTGAAGAGAGTGGTGCTGTACCCGCCGATGCCGCCGCCGACGGCGAGTGCGCAGGCGGCGAGTCCGCCGTAGAACGCTGCGGTATCGCGGATTCTCCAGTTCCGCGTTCGCGTGATGCCTGCTGCGTAGGCAATCGCGAGCAGTGTGAGCGTGACCGCGGCGGCGACCGGTATGTCCCAGGTAGTGAAGGGAGTGTGCCAGGTGAAGGGGAATTGCACGTTCCCGCCTTCCTTCCGATCCGCCGGGGCCGCCGGAACTTCATTGTGGCACCGGGTGATACTGGCGTGGACGGCGCAGCCCTCGGCCGTCCGGGTCCTCCGCAAACGCACGGAAGAAGAAGTTGATCCGCAGATGACCGATGTAACGGCGGCTCCCGCCGCGTCCGTGGACCTCGCGATCGGCGGGATGACCTGCGCGGCATGCGCGGCCCGGGTCGAGCGCAAACTCAACAAGCTCGACGGCGTGACCGCAACGGTGAACTACGCCACGGAGCACGCCACTGTCGTGCTCGCCGGACCGGTTCCCGTCCAGCAGCTGATCGCCCAGGTGGAAGGCGCGGGCTACCAGGCCCGGGAAGTCATCCGTGACGACGCCGAAAGCCCGCCGGATCGGGTGCGAGCATGGTGGCGGCGGCTGGTGGTTGCGCTGCTGGCCGGGGTGCCACTCGCGGACCTCTCGATCACCTTGATTCTCGTTCCCTCGCTGCGATTCCCCGGGTGGCAATGGGTGCTGCTCGCGTTGACCGTTCCGGTTGTCACCTGGTGCGCCTGGCCGTTCCACCAGCAGGCACTGCGGGCTGCCCGGCACGGCACCGGATCGATGGACACCCTGGTCTCGCTGGGGGTGATCGCCGCGTCGGGCTGGTCGATCTACACGATGTTCGGCCGCAGCGCGGATCTGCACAGCGTGGGCGTGTGGGGCCTCATCCTGCAGCCTGCGGGGTCGATGTATCTCGATGTGGCCGCGGGTGTCACCATCTTCGTGCTCGCCGGGCGGATGTTCGAAGCGCGAGCGAAACACACCGCTGGCCGCGCATTGCGGGCGCTGGCGCAGATCGGCGCGCGCGATGTCGTTGTCCTGGACGAGGACAGCGCCGAACGCCGGATCCCGGTCTCCGGGCTTCGCCGGGGGGATCGGTTCGTGGTGCGCCCGGGGGACACGATCGCGACGGATGGGATTGTCGAGACGGGCGTGTGTGCGATCGACGCGAGCGCGATGACCGGAGAGTCCCGTCCGGCCGAGGTCGCCGCCGGAGACACTGTCGCGGCCGGAACCATGGCGCTGGGTGGTCGACTGGTCGTGCGGGCCGAGCGAGTGGGCGCGGACACCCAGTTGGCGCACCTGGTACGGCTGGTCGAGCGGGCGCAGAGCGACAAAGCCGCAGTGCAGCGGCTTGCCGACCGGATCGCCGCGGTGTTCGTGCCGGTCGTGCTGGTGCTTGCGGTTCTCACCCTGGCTGGCTGGCTGCTTGGGGGTGCTCCGGCGGAAAGAGCGGTGAGCTGCGCGCTGGCCGTGCTGATCATCGCGTGCCCGTGCGCACTGGGACTGGCCACACCGACGGCATTGCTGGTTGCCTCGGGTCGTGGCGCACAGCTGGGGGTGTTCATCAAAGGGCATCAGGCACTCGAGTCGGCCAAAGCCATCGACACGGTTGTGCTCGACAAGACCGGAACGTTGACCACGGGGACGATGTCGGTGACAGCGTTCGAAGTGGCTGACGGCGTTACCCGCACGGAGGCGCTCGCGGCGGCCGCAGCGGTTGAGAACGCGTCGGAACATGGTGTCGGCCGGGCCATCGTCGAACTCGCCCGGGCCGAACTCGGCGAGGTCGGCGAGGTCGAGGAATTTCGTGCTCTGTCCGGCCTCGGAGTGTCCGGCCGGGTCGGCGGACGCCAGGTGTTCGTGGGCAGCGCCCGGCTGCTGCTTGCGGAGGTCGGCGCTCTTCCACCGGCGTTGGACGCAATGCGCGAACGATGGGAAGCCGGCGGAAACACCGTGGTGACAGTGGCGATCGGGGGCGAGGTAGGTGCGGTGATCGCGCTCGCCGACGGGGTGCGGCCGAGCGCCGGCGGGGCGGTGGCGGAACTGCGTGCGCTCGGTCTGCGGACGGTGATGCTCACCGGCGACAACGAAGCCACCGCTCGCGTGGTCGCGGCGGAGGCCGGGATCGACGAGGTGATCGCGGAAGTCCTGCCGGCCGGCAAGGCATCGGTCATCGCCCGGCTGCGGCCCGAGGGCCGAAGCGTTGCGATGGTCGGCGACGGGATCAACGACGGACCCGCGCTGGCCGCCGCCGACCTCGGGATGGCGTTGGTGTCGGGCACCGATGTCGCCGTCGGTGCGTGCGACCTGATCCTGATGCGGACGGATCTTTCGGTGGTCCCGGCAGCGGTCCGGCTCGCCCGCGCGACGCTGCGGACGATCCGGGGCAATCTGTGCTGGGCGTTCGGCTACAACATCGCCGCCCTTCCGCTTGCCGCCGCCGGATTGCTCAATCCGTTGATCGCGGGGGCGGCGATGGCATTGTCGTCGTTGTTCGTGGTGTCCAACAGCCTGCGGCTGCGCAGGTTCGAACAGCCGAATTCCCTACCGCAGACCGAAGACCGCTTGCGCGCCATAGTGTCCGTTGTGGACAACTGAGCGCCAGCGCACACTCACCATTCCGGTAGTCGGATCGCAAGCCCGTGCGAGGGGGTCAAGAAGTCATTCCTGGAACCGGACCCGGTGCAGGCGCCGGTCGTGCGGAAGATGTATCGGAGGCGGGTCAACGAACGTCTGAGCTACGAAGCCATCGCAGATCGGCTCAACCTCGACCTTGTCGCGCGCGCTGCCCGGGATCCAGGATCAGCTGATGCCCGAGGCCGGCTGACAGATAACGATGGAGGAGGACGTTCCGGGCGTTACCGTTACGTCGACACGGTTCTCGGGCATGGTCCGCGGCTGGCCGTTCCAGTCGGCAGCCACGTCCGGACGGCAAGTGTCGGCTCGCTGACATTCGCGCTGCGAACGCCGCGGCCGGCTGGTGGGATCGAGTCGGAAACCTGATCGCGAATCTTCGAGCGGGAGTGGCCGTTGACAACGCAGAAGCGGGATCGAGACGAGGTGTTCGTCGAGTACACCAAGAGCATCTGCCCGGTGTGCAAGACGGTGCTGGACGCGCAGGTCAACATTCGCGAGGACAAGGTCTATCTGCGCAAACGATGCAAGGAGCACGGCGAATTCGAGGCGCTGGTCTACGGCGACGCGCAGGCGTACCTTGCCTCGGCTCGGTTCAACAAACCGGGCACCGTCCCGCTTACGTTCCAGACCGAGGTCAAGGACGGGTGCCCCTCGGACTGCGGGCTGTGCCCGGAGCACAAGCAGCACGCCTGCCTGGGCATCATCGAGGTCAACACCAACTGCAACCTGGACTGCCCGATCTGCTTCGCCGACTCCGGTCACCAGACCGACGGCTATTCGATCACGCTGGAGCAGTGCGAGCGGATGCTCGACGTGTTCGTCGAGTCCGAGGGCGAGGCGGAGGTGGTGATGTTCTCCGGCGGGGAACCCACCATCCACAAGAACATCCTCGACTTCATCGACCTGGCCCGGGCGAAGCCGATCCGCAATGTCAACCTCAACAGCAACGGCATCCGGCTCGCGACCGACAAACGCTTCGCCGCCGCGCTGGGGGAACGCAACGGCCGAGGCGGCAAGTCGATCAATATCTACCTGCAGTTCGACGGCTTCGACGAGCGCACCCACCTGGAGATCCGCGGTAAAGACTTGCGGGAGCGCAAGCGGCAGGCGCTGGACAACTGCGCCGAAGCCGGACTCACCGTCACCCTGGTCGCCGCGGTCGAGCGTGGGCTCAATGAGCACGAGCTCGGCGATATCGTCGAGTTCGGGCTGGCGCATCCGGCTGTGCGGTCGGTGTCGTTCCAGCCGGTCACGCACTCCGGGCGGCACGTGGAGTTCGATCCGCTGACCCGGCTGACCAACTCCGACGTCATCGAGCTGATCGCCGCACAGCGCCCCGAGTGGTTCGGCAAGGACGACTTCTTCCCGGTGCCCTGTTGCTTCCCGACCTGCCGGTCGATCACCTACCTGCTCACCGAAGGCACCCCGGGGCAGCCGGGCTTCGGGGTGGTGCCGATCCCGCGGCTGCTGCGGGTGGAGGACTACCTGGACTACGTGTCCAACCGGGTCGTACCCGACTACGCGATCCGCGAAGCTCTCGAAAAGCTGTGGAGCGCGTCGGCGTTCATGGGCACCGACACCACCGAAGAGCGGCTCCGACAGACCGCTGAAGCGCTGGACTGCGCGGACGCGTGTGGTGTGAACCTGCCCGAGGCACTCGCGAACCTCACCGACCGGGCGTTCATGATCGTGGTGCAGGACTTCCAGGACCCCTACACCCTGAATGTCAAGCAGCTGATGAAGTGCTGCGTGGAGGAGATCACCCCGGATGGGCGGCTGATCCCGTTCTGCGCCTACAACTCCGTCGGCTATCGCGAGCAGGTGCGCGAGCAGATGTCCGGGGTGAAGGTCGCCGACGTCGTGCCGAACTCGGTCGAACTGCAACCGCTGCTCGCCGACTCGCCGTATGGCTCCAAGGTCGCGGGCACCCTGGATGCGGCGGGCAGGAACAACGGCGCGGGCAACGGGTGTCGGACGGCGATCGCGCCGGACACCACCAACGTCGGCAGGCGGGCGGTGCGGGAGTGAACACCCCGGCCGAGATCAAGTCCTGCTGCGCCTCCTCCTACGGCAACGACGCGGTGGCCCTGATGCTGGGCGAGTCCTACCACCCCGGCGGGCTGGCGCTGACCCGGCGGCTGGCCGAACGGCTGCGGTTGCGCAGCGGTCAGCGGGTCGCCGACATCGCCTCCGGGCCGGGTGCGACCGCGCGCCTGCTCGCCGCCGACTACGACGTCACCGTCGACGGTGTCGACCTTGGACAGTCCACAGTGGAGCGCGCTGGTGCGGTGACGGCCGAGGCCGGGCTGGCTGAGAAGGTGCGGTTCCACCTCGGTGATGCCGAACGAATACCGCTGCTGGACAATACTTTCGACGCCGTCGTGTGTGAGTGCGCGTTCTGCACGTTCCCGGACAAGGCGACCGCCGCGGCCGAGTTCGCGCGGCTCCTCCGATCCGGAGGCCGGATGGGCATCACTGACGTGACGGTCGCCGAGGGCGGGCTGCCTGGTGAACTGAGGACGGTGGCCGCGTGGGTCGCCTGCATCGCCGACGCCCGTCCGCTGGGCGAGTACGCGGCGATTCTGGAGCGGGCGGGGCTCCGCGTGGTGCACACCGAGGTCCACGACGAGGCGATCGCGCGGATGATCGACGAGATCGACGCCCGGCTGCGGGTGCTGCGGATGACCGCGTCCGCCCGGCTGGCCGAGGCCGGGGTGGAGGTCGAGGCGGTGCTGCGCTACGCGGCGCTGGCCAAGCGGGCCGTCGCTGACGGGCTCATCGGGTACGCCCTGCTCGTCGCCGAGAAACCCGCGGACATATCGGAACCCGAAGGAGCGTCCGGCCGCTGACAGTCCCGCTAGGCACACCGTCCTCGCAAGATGGGGAGCGAACACCGTTGGCTCGGCCAGGAGGCGGAATCACGCGGCGCGGCGAACTGCACGCGCAGTCCGGCATCTGGTGTCACCTCGAACTCCGTATCGCGGTGCTGGTGATGGACTGCGTGGCAGCGGTCGCGGCGCGCCGAGGATTTGGACACTGTGTCAGATAGGTGGTCGCCGGGTTGGCCACGGCAAGAGCGAACCAGCCCATGGCGGCGAGCAGCGTGACGCCCAGCCCGGCATGCCAGCGGCGCGCGCCGCGAGGTCCTCGCGGCCGAGACCGGCGAGGGAATCGGGCGCGTGTGCGCGGACGGCGTTGAGGACCGCACCGGCACGGGGATTGACCATCGCGGTGTCTCCGACCACCACGGTCGGCACCGTCTCGTTGCCACCCGCGACCGCCCGCATGTGGGCAGCAGCCTGCGGGTCCTCCCAGATGTTGACCTTCCGGACGGGCAGGCCGATGCGGTCGAGGTCGCCGAGCAGGCGCGAGCAGTACGGGCAGCCGGGCCGCCAGTACACCGTGGCACCGGTGTCGTTCCAGCTCACGACGCGGGCGGGCGGCCGAAAAGGCGGGTCCAGAAGCCGCCGCCTGGGCGTGGTTCGGGTTCGCCCTCAACGGTCACCTCGGGGTAGAACGCTACGTGGTTCTTGATCCGCCGGGCCAGCGGGCTCGGATGCGGGTAGTACCAGGCGATGTCCGGCGACCCACCCCGCTCCGAGGTCAGGTTGTAGTAGCTGGCCAGCCCCTTCCACGGGCAGAGCGTCTTCGTCCGGCTCTCGGCGAAGCAGTCGGTGTTCACCGAGTCCGGCGGGAAGTAGTGGTTTCCTTCGACCCGGACCGTGCGGGGCGCCTCGGCCAGCACGATCCCGTTCCATACAGCACGCATCATGAGTTCCATAGGATCACTTCGGCCTCGATACGTGCTGCTGGAGTGTCAGCTCGCTGACAGCGCGGAAAGTGTGTCACCTCGCTGACACTTGACGGAGACGGCGTGAGCGCGGCGGGCGGCACGGTGCCAGGCTGGGCACATGGCGTTGTCGAAGCTACCGGCCGCGGCGATGGAGCAGACGATGCGGCTGCTGGGCACCGGCCCGGCGGCCGGCATGGCGATCCGGCAGGCCGCCTGGGTCGCCCGCTGCGTTGGACGCGGCGAGGCGGCGCCGCTGGGTTCCGCCGACGTGGACGCGCTGGCCGCGTCTCTGCGTACCCGGACCTACCAGCGTGGCGCGGTGCTCTTTCGCGGCGGTGCCGCCGCGGAGGGCGTATGGATCGTGCGACGCGGCCGGGTCGAGTTGTCGGTGGGCGCCGGGCGGCGCCGCGCCGTGGTCTACGTGTTGCAGCCCGGTGACGTCGACGGCGACATTCAGCACCTGCTCGACATGCCGCTGGCCTACACCGCCCGCGCGCTGGACGAGGTGACCGCGCTGGCGTTGGACGCGGCCGCGTTCGAGAAGCTGCTGGCCGAGCACCCGCTGATCGCCCGCCGCTGGCTGTCCAGCGTCGCCCAGCGCCTGGCGACCAGCCAGAGCCGCATCATCGGGCTGCTCGGCCGGTCGCTGACCGCGCAGGCCGCCCGGCTGCTCGTCGACGAAGCGGTCGACGAAGACGTCCCGTTGCCGCAGCGCACGCTCGCCGCGATGCTCGGTGTGCAGCGCCCGTCCCTGAACAAGATCCTCAAGGAATTCGAGCGCCAGGGCCTGATCGAGGTGCGGTACGCCGCGATTCACCTTCGCGATCCGGCCAAGCTGCTCACCATCACCGGGCAGGAGGCGTGATGTGGGTTCGGGCGGCGGTGAACTGCGCAGTGCCGTTTATCGTCGCCGGCGTGGGCCGCCTCGCCGGACGCCGAACCTCGGCCGAGACCGCGCTGTGGCCTCGTTACCTGGCCCGCTATCACGACGATCGGCCGGGTATTACCGAACTCCTCCTGGACCCGGCGACTGATCGGCGGGGTAACCGGCCGTACTCGTGGCTGGTGGCACCGCTGCGCGGGAAGGCGAAGACGATTCTCGACCTCGCGTGCGGCTCGGCGCCCACCCGTGACGTGCTGCGGGACGAGCGGTGGCTCGGCGTCGACCTGTCCGCCGGGGAACTGGCCCTTGCCGCGGCCGCCGGCCGCGGGCCGGTGGTCTGCGGCCGCGCCGATCAGCTGCCGATCGGCGACAACACGGTCGACGCGGTGTGCGCGGCCATGCGCTTCCCGGTGCTGACACCGCTCGATGCGGTGCTGGCCGAGGTGACACGGGTGTTGCGGCCAGGAGGGAAGCTGGTCGCTTTGGTCCCGTCCCGGATGCGGTTAGGTCGAGGGCTGCGGGGGTGGTGGCGGGTGATGCGGGCCTTGCGCATCCGGTCGCAGCCCTGGCCCAACCCCGACGCCCGCGACGGGCTGCCGAAGATCCTTCGCGCGCACGGGTTCGTCGTCGAGGCCAGCGAGCGCCGCGTGTTCCGGCGCGAGATCGCCGATCCGCGTGCGGCAGCCCTGCTCGTCGACGGGCTCTACCTGCCCGGCATCGCACCCGAGAACGTCGAGGCGGCGCGTCTCGCGTTGGCGACCTGGGCGCGGCCAGGACGTCGGCTGCCGTTTCCGCTGTGTCGCGTCGTTGCCCGTCTTCCGGTCGCGGGGTAAGAGGAGAACCGCATGTCGTACCTGCCGTCGCTGCCATCCGACGCAACCTGATCGACGTGTTCCGGGCCTATCCGGGCACCGCCGGGCCATCGCTCGACTACCGCGAAGTGCTCCCGCGGGGGCCGTCCCCGCTGACGGTGGCCGAACGCGAACTCATCGCCGCCTGCGTGTCCAGGGTGAACTCATGCGGGTATTGCCACGGGGTGCACACGGCCACCGCGTTCGCGTTCGGCATGGCCGAGGACACTCTGCCGGCCCTGCTCGCAGATTCCGGCACGGCGCTCGTCGAGGAGCGGCTCAAGCCGCTGCTGGCCTACGTCGGGAAACTCACCCGCACGCCGGGCCGGATGACAGCGGACTGCTTCACCGTCTCGGCGCAACGACTGGCCGAGGGCGGCGACGCCAGGCTCAAGAAACTCTTCGGCGAAGCCCCGTGACGGCCGGCCATGACAGCCGAGCGGCAACGAACGCGCTCCTGGACGGGCTACGGCAGGGGCGATGGCGGCCCATGGCCTGGGCCCGCTTCGTCACGCAAGCCACGCGGCGCTCGATCAGGCAAGCCCAGCGCAGACCACGTGCCCTGGGGGAAATCACCGCGCTGCATCTCGTCTTCGCTGTCGTCAGCCACCGAAAGTGTCCTTTGTGGACTATCACGAGCTGGGCGCTGGCCGCGGCTCATCTGGGCATGCTCGAACATCGACGGTCGATCGGCATCGCCGACGCCATCACCCTGACCCGCGCCAACCTGCCCGCGCTCACCACCGGATGGGCCACCCCCGTCGCCGCGCTCGCCAGCGATCTCGCCGACGGACGCATCGCCCGCCGGCTCGGCACCCAGACCCTATTCGGCGCAGCCGCGGACTCACTCGCCGACGCGGCCTTCTGGGCCTGGTTCGCACTCCGGCACGAACCCAGTCGCGCCATGCGCGCCGCCGCGCTGGCGGCCTGGATGGCTCCGGTCATCACTGTCACCGCGATCAGCGTCCGCCGCGGCCGGATGATCGACGCACCCCGTCCGGTCGTCGCCCGGCCCGCGGCGACGATGCAAGCGGTGCTCACCGTCCGCGCAGTCCTGCGCAGCCGTGCCGGCTACCGCGCCAGCAGGTAAACCCCGGCGGCGACCACCGCGGAAATCACCGGGGTCACGGTCCAGGCGACAGCGAAATCACGCAAGGTCCGGGGGTTGCGCCGGCTCAGCTGAGCGCCCAACGTGCCGGCGATCGCGCCGCCGGACACGTGCGTGGTTGACATCGGCAGTCCCGCGGAGCCGCCGAGCGCGACCAATACGGCCGTGGTGACATTCGCGCGAAGCCCCTCGCCATGGCGCAACGTGACGACGCCTTCGCCGAGGCGTCGTGCCACGGGGATCCCGACCACCAGCGCACCGAGGCACATAGCGGCGGTCGCGAGGACAGTGACACCCACGAGGGTCATACCCGCCGGGACGAGCGCGAACGCGCCGATCGCGACCAGCTTCGGGGTGTCGTTGAGGCCACGAGCCGCACCGACCGCACCGGCGGGGAGCCAGTGCGCCGCCGTCAGGACCGGTCGGGGCGTCCGGACCGGTGCGACAAGCGGGACGCTCGCGCAGAGGCGATCCGCGGCCACGGCCGGACCGGATGGACGGGCCGCCGCGACACGGGCCGCTACCGTCAGTCCCGCGGAGATCGCGAACGCCACGACCGCACTGGCCAGCAGCGGGATCGCCACCTTGGTCAGCAGTGCGGACCACCGCACGTCGTTCGGATCCAGCAGCAGCCCGGCACCGATCAGCGCGCCGACGATCGCGTGCGTCGTGGACACCGGCAGCCGCAGCAGCGTCGCCGTGACCATCCAAGGCATCCACACCGGACAGCACGGCCACGGCGAAGGCGGGAGTGAAAGTGGCACCGACAATGCCGGAGGAGAACAGCTTGAGCATGCCGGCGGCGATCCACACCGTGCCCAGCGCGCCCGCGAGCGTGGTGACCGCACCCCAGGCCACAGCCGTCCGGTAGCGCGTGACACCGGACCCGGCCAGCGTGGCAATCCCCTTCGACACGTCGTTGGCGCCATTGGCACCGGTCAGCAGCAGCACTCCTATCAAGATCAGTGCGGTCACTGGCTCTCCTCGCCTCCGCGACCGGGTTCCGGGCATTGCAGCGGAAACCCCGCGATCTGGGAAGGAACTCTGTAACGGCGCTGACACTCCTCCGGGCACAACCACCGGAAACCTCGCTGCCGCCGGATTGCCGACGGATCATCCCAAGTCAGCCTCTTCCGCGCCCACCGCAAGCCCGCCCGCGTGTCCGCCCGCCGAGATCAGCGCCAATGCCAGGAACTTAAGCCGCGTGACCTCGGCCCGCTGACCATCCACAAAGGACATCAACAGCGCCGGAATGCCCGCTTTATCGCCATGTGACCGGGTCCATAACCCGGCTTCCGTTCCCGGGTCCGGGGCCCACAGCGACCTGCGCTCAACCGGCCCGAGACAGCCGAGCTGGGAAACACACCGGAAGCGCGTCCACATCACAGCCTTAAGTTCCTGGCATTGGAGATCAGCGCGGACAGGCCGGCCGCGGAATCGGGTGGCATGGCCGAGACAACGGATCCCGAGTCCTGCTTAGGTATCGACGGCGCCGCCGGTCAGCCCCGCCACGGTCCACACCGAGTTGGCCAGCACCAGCCGGCCACCGGTCACGACATGCGGCAGGGCCGCCAGCGCGGCCCGCGCTGTGCAACCGGCTGAGATTCACCGCCGCCAAGGCAGCGAAGCAGAACACCGGCCCGTCACGAACAACGCGATCGCCGCAGTCACCACGATCACAGTGCGGGCACGGTTGCCGAGTACGAGCACGCGGGTGCGTCGGCAGCGGTCGAGCAGCGGCCCGGCGAACGGGCCGATCACGCCGCAGGGCAGCAGCGTCGCGAAGCCCGCCGCGGCCCGCCCGGCGGTGGTGGCGCGCTCGGGGCTGAAGAAGATCGAGCCGGCCGGTCTGGAACAGCCCGTCTGCGGCCAAGGCAACCACCCGCGCGCCCAGCGCCGGCCGAACTCCGGCGTTCGCAACGGGTTCCACAAATCGCGGTTCCCGGCGCGCCCCGCGTCACCGGGCCCGGCGCAGACGCAGCAGGGCACCGGTGAGGCGGCGCATGGCCGGTGCATGCAGCGCCTCGCGCGACTCGGCCACGGCCGCGTTCCAGACACCATCAGACCAGGCCGGATAGGGGTGGACTACCGGCGCGAGATCCCGCAACCGTCCACGGCGGGCGACCAGGCCGGCGAGTTCGGCGATCATCTCTCCGGCACGCGGCGCCACGATCGTCGCGCCGAGCACGCGGCCTTTGGCGTCGAGCACGACGTGGGTGAAGCCGTCAGTGTCGTCCTCGACGATCGCGCGGTCGACGTGCTCGTGCCGCAGCAGCCGGACCCGAACCGCGCCACCGTGGCGGTGGCGGGCCTGGGCTTCGGTGAGACCGACGTGGGCGATCTCCGGGTCGGTGAACGTCACCCGCGGGATCCGGTCGTGGTCGATCCGGCGCGTAGGCACGAGCAGTGCGTTGGTGGCGGCGATGCTGCCGTGCATGCCCGCGACGTGGGTGAACGCCGGCGCGCCGGTGACATCGCCGGCCGCGTAGATGCGGCGGTTGCTCGTGCGCAGCTTGGCGTCCACCGCCACGTGGCCACGCTCGTCCAGCCGCACCCCAGTCCGCTCCAACCCGAGGCCGGCGGTACGGGGACGGCGACCGGTGGACACGAGCACCCGGTCCGCATCGAGAACGTCCAAGTCGCGGCCGCTGAGCTCCAGCCGTATCCCGTCGGCATGTCTGACGACCTTGGTCACGGTGGTCGAGGTCAGCACACGGATCCCGTCCGCGGACAGCGTCGCCGACAGCGCGATCGCGGCCTGGGGTTCGTCACGGGGCACGAGGCGGTCGACGGCCTCGATGACGGTCACCTCGGCGCCGAGCCGGGCGAATGCCTGCCCGAGCTCGCACCCGATCGGGCCGCCGCCCAGCACGACCAGCCGCGCCGGCAGTTCGGCCAGGTCCCAGACGGTGTCGCTGGTCAGCGGCTTGACCTCGGCCAGGCCGGGCACCGGCGGGAGCGCCGGGGCGGAGCCGGTGGCGATCAGCGCGTGCCGGAACCGCAGTGACCGGCCGTCGACGCGGAGCTCCTCCGGTCCGGAGAACTCCGCGGTGCCGGCGATGACCTCGGCACCGGCCTCGGCCAGCGCCCCGGGTGAGTCGACCGGCTCGATCCGCTCGATCGCCCGGCGGACATGAGCCATGACGGCGGCGAAGTCGACCCGCGGCTCAACCGGCGTGATACCGAACCGGCCCGCCGCGCGCATGGCCTGCGCGGCGCGGGCGGCGGCGATCAAAGACTTGCTCGGCACGCACCCGGTCCACAGGCAGTCACCGCCGGTGCGGTCACGCTCCACCAGGACGACCCGCGCGCCGAGCCCGCCTGCGGTCTTGGCGGCGATGATGCCGGCGGTTCCGCCGCCGACAATGGCAAGGTCATAGCCTCGCGTCACGCTGGTCCTCCCGCTTCGTGCTACGCACTCATCGTCCCGCACACCAAAACGACTGGCAGGGTGAGCGGGATGTGTCAGCGACCCGACGCTCTCGTCCGCATCACCGGCACCTCGGCAATAACTTGCAAAACACGGTTCACGGTGGAGGTGCGCGGTGCCCGACGTCAAGCATTTCGATCCCTCGGCGGTCACCGGCACCGTGACCCGGCTGTTGTCGCAGCGCGGCTGGGCCGGCACCGGTATCGCCGACGTCGTGGACCACCGATATCAGCCGGTTCAGCCTGTATGCCACGTTCGGCCAGCTTGTCAGGACCTGTGCCTGGCCGCGCGGCGCCGCTGCCTGGCCGAGCATTCGGTACCCCGACTCGCGGCGCTGGAGACCGGCGGGCGCGGAGCCGCGGGTGCTCCGGGCGGTGCAGCTGGGGTCTGAGCTTCGCACGCGGGCCGCGGCGCGCAGCACTGCACCGAGCAGCCCAAGCCGTCCTTGCGCCGGCACCTCCGTGTGTCTTGCCGGGCGATGATCAGGCGAAGGCGCCCAGCCAGGTGGTCACTGCGTACAACGCGGCATAGACGCCCACCGCGATCCCGAGAACGGCGAGCAGGCGCCAGCGCCAGCGCCGTAATCCGGCGACACTGCACTGGTTGCGGCGCCGCAGGGATCGCCAGATCAGTCCGGTGAGGACGAGCAGCCCGCCGAGCCGGAACCACCACGCGTAGCCGCCGTAGAGGTTCGTCGCCCACGCGAACGCGGTTCCGGCGCCAACGACGCCGAGCAGCGCCAGCACGGTCGGGCCGACGCAGCAGAGGATGCCCACCAGCCCGCCGGCCAGGCCGATCCGCCACACCGGCAACCGGTCGGTCCTGGCTTTGCCGGTCGGCTCCCGGTTGGACGTGCTCACGGCACCATCTCAGTCCACCGTTCCACGGTCGGCCACGGAAACGTCAGCGAGCAGACACACGCCGACGGCGACCGGGCGTCGACGACGACCAGCTTCGCGGACAGAATCGCACCCGGCATCAACACTCCGCCGGTCAACGATGCCATCGGTGGGTAAAGGGGGGCAAGGTCCTCCGGCAACGCAAGGATCATCAGCTGACGGCCGGTTCGGCGGTGCGAGGTGACGGGAGCTCATCGCGGCGCACCGGCCGTTCGGGCAGCGGGCACTGCCGCGCACCGGCGACGAAGAGTCCCGCGAGGGCGCACGCCGACCTGACCTCTGGGTCGGCGGTCACGACACAGATCCGGCACCGGTATCGGCGGGCGTGAAACGCGGCGCCATCGACGGTCGCGACCACCGTGCCGTCGTCGATATCGCATCGGGTGAGGTCGAGCATGACCACGCCGGAGCACAGCTCGCACGCCTCGCTCAGCTCGGCCGGCGGCGCCTCTGGCACGGTCGTGCTCGCCGATCCGGAGACGATCACGGCAATCGCGCCGTCGGCCACCGATGTGCCCATCCTCAGCCTCGGTTCGCCCAAGGCGGGCGTCCTTCGGTGTGCGGTCGTCATGGGCCGCCCCTCTGCTCGTGTCTACGACTGTTGGGCGTACGTGTACCCCTGTATGGCGTGGCCTGCACCATTTGTCCGGTCGCCGAATACGAGAAGGTCATGGCGAGGGAACGACGACGGATTGTCGGCTGAGACCTTCGGGCTTCCCTTCGTCGCCGTCTGTCCGTGGTGGAGTTTCGGCGGCGGGAAGGGCTGCTTGGCCCGGATGGCTGCCGGCGCGGAACACCGAAGCGCGGCCGTGCGGGATCCGGCGGAGAACACGCACCCGTGTCGATGCCGGGCGAGCCGGAGGCCGGACACCGCGATGGCGTAGTCGCGACCCCTCGGTCCGCAATCGGCTGACGTCATGGGGCCGCCCTCGCCAGGTTTGCCGTCTTTGCTCTCGTCGTGCTGGTTTAGCACGCCCGATTGCGGGTATGAGCTACGCCGTTCGGGCGTCGGACCAAGCCGTTGTGGTCTCAGGCTCGAATTTGCACTTCCACGAAGGTCGCGCCTGCCGCCCGCAGGTCACCGCGGGGCGGTCGGGATACGCCCGACGTCGCGCAATGCCGCTCGCGGGCAGGATGGGAGATTCGTTCCGTGTTCGGTAAACGCTATGCCGCAGCAATGATCAATCGCAGCGCCGAGAACGACCAGGACCGCCGACGATTCCTCAAGGCCGCAGGCATGACCGGCCTCGGCGTCGTCGGTGCCGGCGCCCTCGGCGGTCTCGCGACCGGGACCGCGTCCGCGGCCACCGCCGCGGCCGCGTCCGGCGGCGTCAGCGACGGGGCGGTCCTCAACTTCGCGCTCAACCTCGAATACCTGGAAGCCGAGTTCTATCTGAACGCTGTCACCGGCAAGGGCCTCGCCGACTCGATGACCACCGGAACCGGCACCCGCGGCGGCGTCACCGGCGGCCGCGCCGTCCGCTTCGAATCCCGTGCCGTGCGCCAGTACGCCCAAGAGATCGCCGCCGACGAGAAGGACCACGTCCAGTTCCTGCGCTCCGCGCTCGGCTCGGCGGCGGTCAGCCGTCCGGCGATCGACCTGCAGTCCAGCTTCACCGCTGCCGCCCAGGCCGCCCGCCTGGTCAAACCGGGCCTCAGCTTCGACGCCTTCGCGTGCGAGGAGAACTTCCTGCTCGCCGCGTTTCTCTTCGAAGACGTCGGCGTCACCGCCTACAAGGGCGCCGCACCCTTGATCAGCAACAAGACGGACCTGGAGGCCGCCGCCGGTATCCTCGCCGTCGAGGCCTACCACGCCGGCAACATCCGCAGCGCCCTCTACGAGCGCGGCGACGGGAAGGCCACGGTCAAGCTGTCCGACGCTCGCGACAGCCTCGACGGCCCGACCGACGACGAGGGCGTGATCGACAGCCGCGGCCGCGCCAACATCGTCCCGGCCGACAACAACGGCATCGCCTTCTCCCGCAGCCCCGGCCAGGTCCTCAACATCGTCTACCTGACCCCGAAGGCCGCGACCTCCGGCGGCTTCTTCCCCAAGGGCGTCAACGGCGAAGTCAACACCAGCGCCGGCCACTGACTCCTGCCACCGGCAGCGGGGCCGGACTCCAACGGACGACGTCCTGCCCGCTGCGTTCTCGGGTTCGGCTCGGCACGACCGGCGTCGGCCGCGGCCCGCGCGCAGTCCTCCGTCAGTTTTCCCAGAATCGAAATTTGCGACGAATACCCAGCATGATGACTTTTAAGCGCAATCTAGCTGGTGGTTTCCGTGCGCGGATGTTGGTAATCGTCGGCATCCGCAGCAATACCTGAAGCAGTGGTCCTGAATACCTGGTGTGCGCCATCCGATCGATGTGATCTTGCCGTGCCTGAACGAAGCGGACGCACTGCCGGAGAGTTGCCGGGCGCTGGTCGTGGACAACGAGCACCCGACGACACAACCGCGAGCTGCGGCGTCGGGACCCACCGGCCCGGCGCGCGACGCGGCAGGTCAGGAGCAGCAGTCTCTCCGGCGGAGAGGCGACGTGGTCCGCGACCCGCTGCGCACCTCCGGCACAGTCGCCGTCCTCGGTCGCGACGTCACGGCGGCGACTTCGCGACCAGCGGTTCCGGCCCCCGGTTGGCTCTTCGCCCTGGCTATGTTCACGGGTTCCTCCCGGACGGCTCGTCGGCGCACGCTGGCTCAGCGATTACCCCTGCGCGGCGGTTTCGCACTCGTGCAGGTGTCCTGCCAGGCACAGCGACAACGCACTCTCGAACGGTCGTGCAGGTCAAGGCCGGTGCTGACGACGGAGACACGAGAGCCGAGGGCCGTCGCCGGACTCCCGGCGCGGGGATTGTCCTCCGTTGGGGGCCGTTCGCGCCGCGGCTGGGTTGAACCTCGCGCGCAGGTCGCGTGATGCGGGCGAGCGGGTCGGGCCGAAGTAGCCGCGGCGAGGCGTCCATTCTGGTCACTCGTGTGATAAACCCGGACACTCTTCTCCGTATTGTCGCCGGCGAGGCGCGCATGATACCCGCTACTCAGCGGTAGAAAACTCGTTCGAGGAAAAGAAAAAACTTCGATCTGCCCCCAATCCAGTGATGATGCTGCCTCGAATATCGACTGACGGTGAAGTCCAGACTCGAAGGGGGGTGAGATGGATGGATACTTCCCTGACGGATGACACGTCGGTGCGGCACCCGCTGGTGCTTCGGGTGCTCGTGGTGGCCGGCGCGTTGTTCGGATTCACTCTGCTGGCCTTGGCCGTGTCGGAGGCCGCGAACGCTTCCGAGGGTTCGCCTCCGCCGGCCCGGCCTGGCGTGCTCGACCAGGTCGGCGACACCGCGCACGACATGCTCAAGCCGGTCGGTCCGGTGCTCAAGCCGGTCACGGCCACGGTTCACGCGGTGACGTCGCGGGTGGCTCCGGCGGTGAAGCCGGCGACGTACGGGCTCGAGCCCGTGGTCGCCCCGCTGACCCGGCCGTTGCTGCACGCGGCGGAGCCGGCGCTGTCGGCCTTGCGGCCGGTCGCCGCGCCCGTTCTGCACGCGGTGTCCCCGGCGACCTCGCCGGTCCTGCGCGCCACGGCGCCGTTGACCGCGCCGGTGGTGCGGGCGGTCGGGGCTGAGCACGTGGTCCCGGCGGTGACCGGGCATCCGGAGGCCGTTCGGCCGGCGAAACCCGCGCCGCGCGGAGACCTCGGTTCTGCGCCGGTCGCCGCGCCTGCCGGACCCGGCGGTCCGGTCGTGGTCAAGCAGACCGGCTCGCATCGTCGTCCTGACGTACGGGCCGTGGCCGGGTCGGTTGCCCTACATTCCGGTTCGGCGCAGATCGGCGTCGCCGGTCCGCTGTCGGGATCCGGTGGCGGCGGGCTGCTCACGGACGTCGCGGGCGTGAGCGGCGCGCTGTCCGCCGGTTCCGGTTCTCAGTACGGCGGCGAGTTCGCCGTGACCGATGCCGGAAGCCGTATGCCCGGCACGGATCGCACGTGGCGGGCGCCGCCCGCCGGCGCGTGGTCGTTGCACTGGCTGGAGTCCTACGGCAACGATCATCCGAGCTGACGTTCCCTTTCCACCTTCAAAATCCACAATGGACAGAGAGCACGGAAAGGGAAGTCATGCACAAGTACGTACGACGCGGCCTGACCGCCGCGTTCGTCTCCGGCGGGTTCCTCCTGCTGGGCAATGCGGTGGCCAATGCGGACACCGGGAACTCCGGCCCGCTGGGCGGGCTCGGCGACACGCTGCACTCCGTCGTCTCCGGCACCGCCTCCGGCGGCAACGGCGGCGACTCCGGTTCCGGCGGGAACGCGAGCAGCGGCAACAACGCTGTCAGCGGGAACTCCGGGAACTCGGGCAACTCCGGGTCCACCGGGCACAACAGCGCCTATGGCGTCTGCGTCCTGGCCAAGTGCAGCACCTCGGTGTCCTCGGGCAACTCCGGGAACACCGGCTCGACCGGCTCGACCGGGAACGCCTCGAACACCAGCACCACCACCGGCGGCAACTCCGGGAACGCCGGCAACGGCGGCTCCGGGACCACGGCCGCGTCCGGCAAGAACACGGCCGGTTCGCACAACGGTCGCCACTCGTCGCGAAGCGGAATTTCGGGCTCCGTGAGCGGCACGGCCAAGGGCGGCAACGGTGGCAACTCCGGCGACGCCGGCAACGCCACCAGCACCAACAAGGCCGTCAGCGGGAGCTCCGGGAACTCGGGCAACTCCGGGTCCACCGGCGGCAACAGCGCCTACGGCCTGTGCGTGCTGGCCCGCTGCGACACCACGGTGACCTCGGGTGACTCCGGGAACACCGGTGCCACCGGCCCGACCGGTGACGCGACCAACACCAGCAGCACCACCGGCGGCAACTCCGGCGACGCGGGCCACGGCGGCGACGCCACCACGACCGCGTCCGGCGAGAACTCCGCCACGAACGACGGTGGTCACAGCTGGGGCTGGAACCGCCACAATCAGGGCAGCGGCACCACGGGCGTCCGGGGTTCGGTCACCGGCACCGCCACCGGCGGCAACGGAGGCAACTCCGGCGACGCCGGCAACGCGAACAGCACCAACAGCGCGCTGACCGGGAACTCCGGCAGCTCGGGCGACTCGGGCTCCACCGGCGGCAACTCCGCCATCGTGTGGACCCTGGGCGGCCAGGACAACCGCTGGAACCACAGCGGCGGCTGGAACAATGGTGGCTGGAAGCACGAGAACGGCACGACCTCGCACACCGCTGTGACGTCGGGCAACTCGGGTGACACCGGTGCCACCGGGTCGACCGGTGCCGCTGGCAACCGGAGCGCCACCACCGGCGGGAACTCCGGCGGGGCGGGCAACGGCGGCGACGCCACCGTGGTCAGCACCGGCCAGAACTCCGCCACGAACACCGGTGGGCACAGCTGGAAGCGTCACGAGCAGGGCGGCCGCACCGGAGTCCTGGGTGTCGTGACCGGCACCGCCAAGGGTGGCAACGGTGGCAACTCCGGCGACGCCGGGAGCGCCACCAGCCACAACAACGCCGTGACCGGCACGTCCGGCAACTCGGGCGACTCGGGCTCGACCGGCGGCAACACCGCCGTCACCTCGACCCGCGGGCACGAGCAGCAGGACCGCCGCCACGGCCGTTGCGACCACGGTGGCTGGAACCACGGTTCCTGGAACACGAGTGACACGACGTCGCACACCACGGTGACTTCGGGCAACTCGGGTGACACGGGCGCCACCGGTTCGACCGGCGACGCCTGGAACGACAGCAGCACCACCGGCGGGAACTCCGGCCGGGGCGGCAACGGCGGCAACGCCGATGTCCACGCCTCGGACTGGAACACCGCCGCGCACGCCCCGCACACCGTCTGACGGTTCGCGGGCCGCACAAAAGCGGGGCACCGGAGGAATCCGGTGCCCCGCTCCTTTGCACACCGGAACGTCAGCCGCCGAGCACCAGGCCGTCGCCGAGGAGACCGCCGTCGCAGTCGTCGCCGTCGTGCCAGCCGCCGTGGCCGCTGATCTGCAGGCCCAGCACAAGGCTGAGATTCAGGTCCAAGCCGTAGCGATGGTGGTGTCCGTGGCCGTCGTCGGAGGACTGTGCGACCGCAGGGGCGGGTGTGGTGGAGGCGGACGCCGCGCCGGGGGCGGCGAGCAGGAAGCCGAGTGCCGCGGCGGGCAGCGCGGCGGTCACGAGCAGGCGACGGCGGAATGTGCTCACGGTGTTCCCGGCGGACATCGACCGGATCGGGATCACCACCGAGCCGGTCACCGGCTCGCCCCAGCCGACCACCCCGGGCGTCATCCGCATCGACCTGGGCTGACCCCTGCGGTCGCGCCCGCGGTCGCGCCGGGTCTAGCATCGAGCCGCCAGCGCATCCACCCCAGGCCAGAATGCTGCTGACGGGGAAAGGCAGTGATGACCGCAGTCCAGCACATCGCCCTGCCACCGGAGGCCCCGTTGCTCCGCGAATGGGCTGCGGCCGCGTTCGGCAGAACTGCTGACACTGGCCTCGTTGTCGCCGCCGGGGAACTGATCCAACGTCGGTTCGCCGGACGATTCCGGGGTGTGCTCCGATGACGGCCGGGACCCGCGATGCGTGCCCGGGTTCGGTGCCGTCCTGGCTGGATGGGGTGCCCTCGGTCGACGAGCGGATGCTGGCGCTGGCTTATCGGGTCGCGCACCAGGCCGTGGGACAGTCGCGCCGTGCGCGTGCCCGGGCCCGGGGCAGTGTGGTGCTCGCATTGGCCAGCGTGGACACGTCCCGTCCCGCGAAAGACCCCGCCCGGCGGGGTACCCGCGCCCAGGTACTGGCGGTCCTGCAGGCCGAGCTCGCGTCGCAGGTGGATCCGGCCCGGCTGGCCTCAGCGATACGGGACGCGGTCCTGCTCGACGAGCTGGCGTTGCTGCCGCCCCGGCAGCGCTACGCACTCTGGGCGACTGCGCTGGCACATCGCAGCGTCGCTGAGGTCACCGACGCGACCGGCTGGACGTCGAGCCAGGTCGCCCGGCTGGTGCGCGCCGCGCTGCGGACCGTCGCTACGCAGGCGCGTTCCTGACACCCGCAGGCAGGTCGCCGGTCCAGGCCTGCACTGCCCGCGTCGCCCAGCTCGACCGTGCCGGATTCCCGGGTGGGTGCCTGCACCGGTGCCATGCTGACCGGCACAGGCACCCACAAGGGGTACCCGAATTCAACCGTTGGCGGCGCTGCTGTTCACCGGGCCGTTGACTCCCTTGGGGAAGAAACCGCCTGAGGTCGCGGCCTTGGGGGTCAGGTACACGATGTTCAGTACCTGCCCGGGGCTGCGGCTGTAGGCGATGCCGTTCGCGTCGGCCGGCACGATGTTCGCGGTGCCG
>NZ_JNYZ01000002.1 GCF_000717335.1 Amycolatopsis jejuensis | reverse complement strand
CGACGTCCTGTGGGCCCTCCTGCGCGACGGCCGGAAGTTCACACCGACCGCGCCGCAACCCACTACCGCTGCGGCTTGACACGATCATTCAGATTCCTTTCGCGAGCGGGAGTTTATAGTATACACGTGTAGACAATAAATCCGTTGACCTGCAGGAGGAATCGTGGCTTCGGATCGACGTGGGCTGGGACCCGCATTTCCGCGGGTACCGGCGTTGGCGCTCGGCTCGTGGAACACGTGGGACCGGATGGACTTCGGTGACGCGGTGGCACTCATCGCCCGCGCGGCCGAGGTGGGGTGTGCGTTCTTCGACGTGGCGCATTACGACATGGGGCCGCATGCCGAGGGGTCCGAGACTGATCGGATTTTCGGGCGCGCGGTGCGGGAGGCCGGGCTTGCCCGTGAGGAATGGCTGTATTGCGGGAAACTGTGGCTCTGGGACTATCCGGATACCGGGTTCGCCCGGCAGATGACGACGTCGTTGGAGCGGGTCGGGGTCGAGTCCGCCGATCTGGTCGTGGTGGGGGACTACTTCGGTGAGCTGGACCTTGAGCGCGTCGTTGCGGATGTTGCCAAGCAGATCGACGCTGGCCGGTTTCGTGCCTGGGGGGTGAACAACTGGCGGATTCGTGACCTGCGGGCGGTGCTGGACATCGCGCGGCGACGGGGGCTGCCACCGCCGAGTTTCGCGCAGCTCAAGTATGGGCTGGTGCGACGGTCGATGGCCGAGGGGGAGTATTACGCGCCGCTTTTCGCGTCCGGGGAGCTTGCGCTGCAGGCGTCTGACGTGTTCGAAGGGGGTCTGCTGGTGGGAAATCTGAAGCCGGGACGCAAGATCGGGGCCGACGTCGGCGGGATCCGGGAGCGGATCGCTGCTGCCTGGCCGGAGGTGGCGCGGATTGCGCGTGCACTCGACGCCTCTCCTGCGCAGCTCGGGATCGCCTTCTGCCTGGCCAATTCCGCGACGGCCAACGTGCTGGTCGGCGTTTCGAAGCGGGCGCAGCTGGAGGACAACGTCGGTGCGCTGGCTCTGCTGGAGCGGGTCGGCGCCGGGCGGATTCGGGAGCTGACCCGCGCGCTCTGGCTGGATCAGGACGTCGCTGCCGACGGAACGTGGTGAAGGGGCTGGTGTTTTTTGTCGACGTGCGTAGACTAAAGCTCCGACCGAACCCGAAGGAGCCGCCATGACCACACCTGCGCCGGACCGGATCGTCGACCTCGCCATCGGGTACATGGGTGCGAAGCAGCTGTTCGCCGCGTCGCGGATCGGGTTGTTCCGGGCGCTGGCCGAGGGTCCGCGCAGTGCGGCGGAGCTCGCTGCTGCCACCGGGGCGGGGGAGCAGCTGGTCCGGATTCTGGCCGACGCGATGAACTCCCGCGGGCTGCTCGACCGTGCCGATGGCCGGTACGCGCTCGCCGGCGACGCGCGGGAGTATCTCAGCGGGAACGGGGCTACTGATCTCGCACCGTTTCTGACGTTCCTCAACGAAATCAGCTACGGCCATTGGCTTCAGTTCGACACCACTGTGGACACCGGCAAACCGGGCGACCTCCGGATGGACGACACCCGGTGGGCGACGTTCATGGCGGGCGTGATGCGGTACAACGCCCTGCACGCCGCGATGCTGGCGCGCGAGTTCGACTTTTCGCCGTACCGGTCGATGCTCGATCTGGGCGGATTGTCGCCGGAGTTCGCGCTGCGCGCACTGCGGGCGAACCCGGGGCTGTCGGGGCGCTTCGTGTTCGCACCGGAAGCGACCCAAGGTATTACCGACGCGGTGAAAGCAGCCGGATGCGCCGACCGCGTCCGCATCGAGCCGGCGCCGACCGAAACCGCCGACCCCAGGGGTGAGCATGACCTGGTGATGGTCAACCACGTGGTGCACCGGTTCACGCCGGAGCAGAACCGGGTGATCCTGGCGAATGCCCGGGCGGCCGCGTCCGACGGCGCGACCTTGCTGCTGCTCGACTTCTTCCTCGACGGCACCGCGCGGCAGCGGCCGATCGACGCACTGCACGCGGGAGAGTACTTCGTGATCGACGGGACGGTGGTCTACCCCGAGGCCGACGTCCGCGAGTGGCTGGCCGGGGCCGGATGGCGGGTCTGCGACGTGCTCGCGCTGCCCGGCAGCCCGCGCGTCCTGGTCGCCGACGCCGTCTGAAAACGACCGCGGGCCACGAGGTAACGAACGCATCCGGCCCGTTGATTTATTTGCCGACAATCGTAGACTAACCCGCACGATGGCGGTCCAGCACCCCGAGAGAGGGACTCAATGACGAGGACACGGACAGCGGCGTGGCTCGCGATCGCCGCCGCGGCGGCCACCGCGCTCGCCGGATGCACCAGCTCGAGCGGCAGCTCCGGGGCCGCCGCGAGCACCGACGAGCTCAAGGCAGGCGTCTTCCTCGACGTGACGTCGTGGGACCCGGCCAATGCCGACATCGGGTTCGACGGCCCGTACCTGTCCGCGGTGTACGACCCGCTCGTGGCACTGGACAAGGACGCCAAGCCGGTACCCGCGCTCGCCACGTCGTGGGACTGGTCGCCGGACCGGCTCACCCTGACCCTGCATCTGCGCGACGGCGTCACGTTCGACGACGGGCAGAAGTTCGACGCGGCCGCCGCGGTGGAGAACCTCAACCACCTCAAGGCAGGCGTGCGATCCGGACAGGCTTACACCGACGTCAAGAGCGTGGAGGCGAAGGACCCGTCGACGGTGGTCCTGCGGCTGTCCGAACGGGACGATGCGTTGCTGTACTTCATGGGTCTCGGGCGCAGCTGGATGGCTTCGCCCAAGGCGATCCGCTCCGGTGCGCTGACCAACGGCCCCGACGGATCGGGCCCGTACACCTACGACAAGGCGAACTCGGCCCCGCAGTCGCAGTACGTTTTCACCAAGCGCCCCCAGCATTGGGACAGCGCGACGTACCCGTTCTCCACCGTGCGGCTCTTCCCGATCACCGACCAGACGGCCAGTTTCAACGCGATGCTCTCCGGACAGCTGAACGTCCAGTTCGCCAATGCCGCGAACCTGGCGCAGGCGCAGCAGAACGGCTGGAATGTCGCGCGGAAGGCGGCGTCGTGGGTCGGGGTGCAGTTCGCCGACCGCACCGGCAGCCAGGTCAAGGCGCTCGGTGACCAGCGGGTGCGGCAGGCGATCGCGTACGCGTTCGACGCGGCCGGGATCCTCAAGGCGGTCGGCAACGACGCCGGTACGGTGACCGATCAGCTGTGGCCGGTCGGCAGCCCGGTGTACGACCAGGCGGGCACTGCGCGGTACCAGACGGACCTTGGCAAGGCCAAGCAGCTGCTCGCCGAGGCCGGGTACGCGGGCGGGTTCAGCCTGAAGATGCCGATGTCCACGATCTTCGCGGCGTGGCAGCCTGCCGCGAACCAGACGTTCGGGCAGCTGGGGATCAAGGTGGACTGGCAGAACATGTCCATGCCGGACTACCAGAAGAACGCGCCGACGTACCCGATGTTCCTCGCGGTGATCGCGATGGACGGCAACGACATGGCCACGCTCACCGACCAGGTCACGTCCTCGCAGTGGTACAACCCGCATCCGTCGGTGGACGCCTTCCCCGAGGTGAAGGCGCTCGTGCAGCAGGTGCAGCAGGCCGAGCCCGGACCGGCGCAGACCCAGCTGCTCAAGCAGCTCAACGCGAAACTGGTCGACCTCGCCTGGTGGGATGTGTGGTACCAGGCCGACAATCTGTACTTCAGCGTCAAGGGCATCACCGTCACGCCGGTGACCGGCATGATGTTCCCGACGCTGCGGTTCATCCAGCGCGGCTGACGCGATGCTGACCTTCATCGGCAAACGCCTGGTGTCCGGGATCCTGCTGCTCGTGCTCGTCACGAGCGGCACGTTCTTCCTGGCGCACCTCGCGGTGGGGGACCCGACCGCCGGGCTGCTCGGCAACAGCGCGACCCCCGCCCAGCAGGAGGCCCTGCGCGAGCGGATCGGGTACGACCGGCCGCTGCTCAGCCAGTTCGGCGACTGGTTCTCGCACGCGATCACCGGCGATTTCGGGAGTTCGTGGCGGAATTTCCAGCCGGTCGGGGACCAGATCGCGCTGCGCGTGCCGGTGACGCTGTCGGTGGTGATCGCCGCGACGGTCCTGGCCGCGATCCTGGGCCTGGCCGTCGGTGTGGTCTGCGGGCTGCATCCGGGCGGGCTGCTCGACCGGGTGCTCAAGCTCGCGTCGGTGGTGCTGTTCGCGCTGCCCGGGTTCTGGGTCAGCCTCGTGCTGGTGACCTGGTTCGCGATCCGGCTGCAGTGGTTCCCGGCCGTCGGGTACGTGTCGCCGGACCAGTCGGTGGGCGGCTGGCTGCGGTCGATCTCGCTGCCGTCGGTGTCACTGGCGCTGGGCGCGATCGTGATGATCGCCGAGCAGCTGCGCAACGGCTTCCTGGAGGTTGCCAACCAGGATTTCGTGCGCACGCTGAGGGCGCGTGGGCTGTCGTCGAGGCGGGTCACCGTGCACGTGCTGCGCAATGCGTCGCCGTCCGCGCTGACCGTGCTGGCGCTGATGTTCGTCGGCCTGCTCGGCGGGGCGATCGTGGTGGAGATCGTGTTCAACCTGCCCGGGATCGGCAGCCTCACGCTGTCCGCGTCGCAGATCGGGGACATTCCGGTGCTGCTCGGGCTGACCGCCGTGACCGTGGCGTTCGTCGTGGTCGTCAACTTCCTGCTCGACCTCGTGCTCGGGTGGGTCAACCCGAAGGTGCGCGAGCGATGACCGCTGCCCCGTTTCCCGCCACGCTGGCGCCCGTGAAGCGGATCTCGCTCACCCGCCGGTATCTGCGCCGCCCGGTCGGCATGGTCGCGCTGGCGGTGTTCGCGCTCATCGTGGTGGCCGCGGTGTTCGCGCCGTGGCTCGCGCCGTACGACCCGAACCTCGTCGAGTTCACCCTCGCGCACGCCGTGCCCGGCAACGGGCATCTGCTCGGCGGCGACTCCGCCGGCCGCGACATCCTCAGCCGCCTGCTCTACGGCGCGCGGACCACGTTGTACGGCGCGGTGATCACCTGCGGCACCGGCGTGCTGTTGGGGGTGCCGGCCGGGATCGTCGCCGGGTACTTCGGCGGCGTGACCGACCGGGTGTGCTCGTGGATCAGCGACGCGCTGCAATCGGTGCCGGGGATGGTGGTGCTGCTGGTGGTTGCGGCGGGGACCGGGCAGGACTTCACCGTGCTCATGGTTGCGCTGGGCGTGTTCCTCGCGCCTGGTTACTACCGGATCACCCGCGCCCGCGCGCTGGCGGTGCGGAAGGAGCCCTACATCGACGCGGCGCGCGTGGCCGGGGTCGGCACCCCGCGGATCCTGCGCACGCACCTGCTGCGCGCGGTGTACGCGCCGATCATCGTGCAGACCGCGCTCACCGCCGGGGTCGCCATCGGGATGCAGGCCGGGCTGCAGTTCCTCGGTATCGGTTCGGCGTCCACGCCGAGCTGGGGCCAGACGATGAACGACGGCTTCCAGACCATGCTGACCTACCCGCTCATTCTGCTGTGGCCCTCCATCGCACTGGGCATCACCATTGCCGCGCTCGCCTTCATCGGCTCGACGCTCGCCGACCTGGTCAGCGTCCGGGCGGAGCTGCCGACCCGGCGAGCGCGGGTGGAGGTCCGGGCGGCCTTGGCTGCGGGCGACCTGCCCGGCGGGGTGGCTTCGGGAACTGCGGTGCATGCGACCGCGGAGTGCGCGCTGCGGATCGAGAACCTGCGGGTCGGGTATGCGACGGGCAACGGGGTCAAGGAGGTCGTGCGCGGGGTGTCGCTGGACGCGGCGCCCGGCGAGGTGCTCGGGATCGTCGGGGAATCCGGGTCGGGCAAGACGCAGACGGTGTTTTCCGTGCTCGACCTCCTGCCGCCGGGCGGGACCGCGGTCGCGGACGGAATCTGGGTCGGCGGGCGCGAGGTCGGGAAACCGGGGGAACGGGCGAAGCTGCTCGGCCGGGAAATCGGGTACGTGCCCCAGGAACCGATGACCAACCTCGACCCGTGCTACCCGATCGGGCACCAGCTCGTCGAGCCGCTGCGGCACGTGCACGGCCTGGACAGGACGGCGGCGCGGGAGCGGGCCCGCGAGGTGCTGGTGCGGGTCGGCATCACCGATCCGGACCGGGTGCTCGCGAGCTACCCGCACCAGATTTCCGGTGGGATGGCCCAGCGCGTGCTCATCGCCGGTGCGGTGGCCGGGCGGCCGTCGCTGCTGGTGGCGGACGAGCCGACGACCGCGCTGGACGTCACCGTGCAGGCCGAGGTACTGGAGCTGCTGCGGGAACTGCAGGCGGAGTACGGGATGGCGCTGGTGATCGTGACCCACAACTTCGGCGTGGTCGCGGACATCTGCGACCGCGTCGTGGTGATGAAGGACGGCCGGATCGTGGAAACCGGGCCGGTGGACCGGATATTCCGGGCGCCCGAGCACCCGTACACCGCCGAGCTGATCAGCGCTTCGCTGGACGACAGCGAAGGGCGCGACGCACTGGACGAAGCCTGGCATCGGCAGCTGGCGGTCAGCGGAAAGGAAGGGGCCCGATGACCGCGCCACTGCTTACGATCGACGACCTCGTGGTGGACTACCGGATCAGCCGCCGGGTGGGATTCCGTGCGCTGAAAGGGGTTTCGCTGCAGGTCGGGCCTGGTGAATGTGTCGGGCTGGTCGGCGAAAGCGGGTCGGGCAAGTCGACGCTCGGCAAGGCCGTACTCGGGCTTGCCACTCCGACGTCGGGTCGGATTACCTTCGACGGCGAGGACATCACGCACGCCCGGGGAGCCAGACGGCGGCGGCTGGCCAGTGACATCCAGGTCGTGTTCCAGGATCCCTACGGCTCGCTCGACCCGACCATGACCGTCGGCGAGGTGCTGGCCGAACCGCTGGTGGTCGCGGGTACGTCGCGGGCAGCGGCCCGGGCGGCGGTGGCGGGCCTGCTCGAGCAGGTCCGGCTGCCCGGCGACTCCGTGCACCGGTACCCGGGCGAGTTCTCCGGTGGGCAGCGGCAGCGGATCGCGATCGCGCGGGCGCTGGTGCGGCGGCCGCGGCTGATCGTGTGCGACGAACCGGTGAGCGCGCTCGACCTGACCACGCAGGCCACGATCCTGGACCTGTTCCTCGAACTGCAGCGGGAGACCGGCGTGTCGTACCTGTTCGTGTCGCACGACCTCGGCGTCGTGCACCGCATCTGCCACCGGGTTTCCGTGCTCTACCGGGGAGAGATCGTGGAATCCGGCCCGACCGCGGCGGTCACCCGCTCGCCGGAACACCCGTACACGCAGCGGCTGCTCCTGGCCGCCCCGGTCGCCGACCCGGCCCGTCAGGCGGAGCGGCGCGCCGCGCGGCTCGGTCTCGCCGATCCCGCGTGACGCGCGGGCATTAGAGTCGGTAACCATGCCGAAGGTCATCGATCACGATCAGCGACGACGGGAGATCGTCGAGGTCGCCAAGAAGCTGATCATCGAAGGCGGGTTCGAGGCGGCCACGATGCGCAGCATCGTCACCGCGGCGGGGTTCGCGAACGGTGCCCTCAAGCACTACTTCCCGAGCAAGGACAGCATCATCGCGGCGACGTTCGAGAGCGTCCTGCAGGAAACCGCGCAACGGATGTCGGAGCTCGACCCGGACCTCGGCCCGATGGACGCCCTGCGCGGTTTCGTCGAGGCGGCGATCCCGATGGACGCACACCAGATCGCGTCCGCGCGGGTCCTGCTGGTGCTGTGGGAACATTCGGTGGCGAACCCGGAGCTGGCCCGCCAGTATCGTGACCTGCTCACCCGCTGGCGTGCCGAGCTCACCGTCCGCATCGCCGCGGCCCGCGGTGCCGGGGAGAAACCCGATGCGCCCGCGATCACCGTGCTGGCCGACGAGATCGTCGCGGTCTCGATCGGGGCCAACGTGACCAGCCTGATGCATCCGGTGGGCAAGGTGGCGGCGCGGTACCGGGCGTACGTCGACGGGTTGATGGCGCGGATTGCTCCCTGAGCAAGCCTGGACCGGCCTCCCGGGTTTGTCTACGCTTGGAGAATGACAATCCTGCTTCCGGCGACCCGCACGCCGCCCACTCGCCTTGCCGCCGGGCCGCCGGTTCTGCTGATCCACGGATTCGCGTCGTCGGCGGACGCGGACTGGCCAGCCGAGCGATGGGCCGCACCACTGGCCGCCGCGGGGCGGGAAGCCGTGGAGGTGCACCTGCCCGGACATCCCGGCGGGCCTGCAGCCGCTGAGGTCACTACAACCAAGCTGATCGACGCACTGGCCGCCACCGCCGGTCCGAGCGAGGTGGACGTCGTCGGGTACTCGCTCGGCGCCCGGCTGGCCTGGGATCTCGCCGCGCATCCGAAGATGTCGGTGCGCCGCCTCGTTCTCGGTGGTCTGAGCCCGCAGGAACCCTTCGCGGCCGTCGATCTCGCCGCCGCGCGGGCAGCGGTCCGCGGTGGCCCGGTACCGGCCGACCCGCTCACCGCAGCCATTGCCGGGATGGCCGCCGCCGGGGATGCCACCTCGCTGCTGAACCTGGTCGAGGGACTGGCGGCCGAGCCGTTCGACCCGGCCGAGGCGGTACCTGCCGTGCCGACATTGTTCCTCGCCGGGCAGGAAGACCCGATGGCGCAAGGTATCGAACAGCTCGTCGCGCGGGTCCCGCACGCGAGGTTGCAGCACGTCACCGGGGACCATCAGGGGGCGCTTGCCGGGGACGAGCTGCAGGCGGCGGTGTTCGAATTCCTCGATCTCAACGGCCGGAGCTGAAAGGGCCCGTTCGGGTGGCCGGACGGGCAGCCGCGCAGGCAAGGCCGCCGTCTGCCCGGAGCACCGGGAAAACCGCTGCTACCTTCGGCCGTCAGAGGGGGCGCTGGTGCGTCCGGGTGATCGACGGGCCAGGGGGTTCTCGTGAGCAATCCGCTCATTGCGCCGACGAAAGACTCGACCACGGCGTACTCGGGGATCAGTCTCCTCGAAGGCGCGGCGGACCTGAAGAAGGCGATCGAGGGCGGGTCGTGGGCGTCGGTCGCGATGGGGGCGGTCGGGACGGCGCTGGATGCGCTGTCGATGGCGCTGGACCCGTTCGGCGCGATCCTCGCCGCCGGGGTCGCCTGGCTGATGGAGCACGTGGGTCCGCTCAAGGAGGCGCTCAACGGGCTCACCGGGAACGCGGACCAGATCAAGGCGCAGGCAGAGACCTGGCAGAACGTCGCGAAGGAACTCGAGTCGATCGGCACCGACCTCAAGGACCAGGTCCAGCGGGATCTGCAGTCCTGGAGCGGGGAATCGAGCGACGCGTACCGCAAGCGCACCGAGGACGTCGTCGCGCTGCTGGGTACCACGCAGAAGGGCTGCGAGGGCGCGGCGTCCGGGGTGAAGACCGCGGGCGAGGTCGTCGCGGCGGTGCGGATGCTGGTGCGGGACATCATCGCGCAGCTGGTCGGGCACATGATCAGCTGGGCGTTGCAGGTGCTGCTGACGCTCGGGATCGGCCTGGCGTGGGTGGTGCCGCAGGTGGTCGCCGCGGTGGCGAAGACCGCGGCGCAGATCGCGAAGCTCACGACCCGGCTGGTGCAGGCGCTCAAGGCGCTGATGCCGCTGCTCAAGAAGGCCGGGACGCTGTTCGGCGACGCCGCCAAGGCGTTGAAAGGCATCAAGGGCGGCAAGACGTCCGCCCCGCCGAAGCCCAAGGACCTGCCGCCTGCCCCGAAGGCGCCGCCCGCAGGCAAGGGCGGCAAGGGGGATGACGGCACCACGACGTCGTCCGCGGCTCCGCCCCCGCCGAAGAGCGACCCGCCGCCGGTGCCGAAGAGCGATCCCCCGCCGAGCGGCAGCCACGGCGGGGGCGGTCCGGTCCCGCCGCCCACCCCGCGCGGGATGCAGCCCCCGCCGCCGGTGGCCAAGAAACCTCCGGCACCACAACCGAAATCGCCGCCGCTGAAGGACCAGGGCAGCAACCCGCGCTCGCCGGACAACGTCCGCTGCGAGAAGGACCCGATCGACGTCGCGTCCGGGCAGATGATCCTCGCCGAGGTCGACGCCGAGTTCCTCGGCACGCTGCCGTTGCGGCTGGAACGCACGCACTTCTCCGGGTTCCGCACCGGCGGGCTGTTCGGCACGAGCTGGATGTCCACTGTGGACCAGCGGATCGAGGTGCACGACGCGGGGGTCAGCCTCGCGGTCGCCGACGGCACGGTGCAGCACTACCCGCATCCGCAGGTCGGCACCTGGACCGTCGCCGGACAGGGCCCGCTGCGCCCGATGACCCGGCTGGAGGACGGCAGCTACCTGGTGGAAGACCAGGAAACGAGCGCCGCGATGCGGTTCACCGGGGACACCGGCGCGCTGCTTTCGCTCACCGACCGGCACGGCCACCGCATCGACTACCTGCGCGACGCCGAGGGCACTCCGGTGGAAGTGCAGCACAGCGCCGGGTACCGCGTGCGCGTGACCACATCCGGCGGCCGCGTCACCGCGTACCACTCGATCGGCGCCGGTCCGGACGTCGAGCTCGTGCGCTTCGGATACACCGACGGCCGGCTCACCGAGGTGGTCAACCCGTCCGGCGCGGCCATGCAGTACGCCTACGACGACGCCGGCCGGATCGTGTCGTGGACCGATCGCAACGGCGAGTGGTACCGCTATCACTACGACCCTGCGGGACGCGTGGTGCGCACCGAGGGTTCCGGCGGATTCCTCAGTGGCACCATGGAGTACGACACCGACAACCGCATCACCCGGTCCGTCGACTCCCTCGGCCACACCACGGAGTTCCGGCTCGACGAGACCGGTCAGCTGGTCGCCGAGACCGACCCGCTCGGCAACACGACCCAGTACGCATGGGACGCCTACGACCATCTTCTCCGCGAGACCGATCCGCTGGGCCGCACCACGTCGTACACCTACGACGGCCTCGGTGCGCTGCTGTCGGTCACCGCCCCGGACGGCGCGCGCACGACCTACGAGCGCAACGAGTTCGGCTCGCCGGTGTCGATGACCGCCCCGTCCGGACTGGTCAAGCGCTGGGAGTACGACGAGGACGGCAACCTGCTCCGGGAGATCGAACCGGACGGCGCCACCATCACCCGGACCTACGACGCCCGCGGCGTCCTCACGTCGGTCACCGACGCGACCGGGGCCACCACCCGGATCGAGTCCGACGCGAGCGGGCTACCGCTGGCGGTCACCGACGCCCGCGGCGGCACGACCCGGTACGACCGGGACCGCTTCGGCCGGATCGTCGCGATCACCACCCCGGCCGGGGCGCAGGACCGGTTCGGGTACACAGTGGACGGTCGGCTCGCGTGGCACCGGGACGCCGACGGCGCGCTCGACCAATGGACGTACGACGGCGAAGGCAACGCCCGTGCGCACACCGATGCCGGGGCTGCGGTGAGCGTCGGCGAGTACACCCACTTCGACCTTCTCGCCGCGGAGAACCGCGCGGACGGCACCCGTGTTTCGTTCGGCTACGACACCGAGCGGCGGCTCACCACGGTCACGAACGAGCAGGGCCTGGTCTGGCACCACGAGTACGACGCCGCCGGAAACCTGGTGCGGGAGACCGACTTCGGCGGTGTCACCGCGCAGTACCGCTACGACGCGGCCGGTCAGCTGGCCGAACGGACCGACCCGGCCGGCACCTCGACCTTCCGTTACGACCTGGCCGGGAACGTCGTCGAGCACACGGCCGGCGCCGTCACCACGCAGTACAGCTACGACCCCGACGGCCGTCTCACCGGCGCGGACGACGGACGCACCCGGGTCACCCTGGAACGTGACGCGGCCGGCCGGATCACCGTCGAGACGGTCAACGGCCGCACGATCCGGTCGGCCTACGACGCGGCCGGACGCCGGATCCGGCGGCAGACGCCGTCCGGCGCGGAAAGCACCTGGGACTACGCCGGTGGCGAGCCGGTCGCGCTGCATGCGGGTGGCCGCACGCTGCGGTTCGACCGCGACGCGGCGGGCCGGGAGATCCGCCGGACGCTCGACACCGGCGTCACGGTCGGGCACGCGTGGTCGCCCGCCGCCCAGCTGCTCGCGCAGACGATCAGCACCGGCACCGGGCAGCCGGTGCAGAAACGGGCGTACCACTACCGCCCGGACGGGCACCTCGGCGCGGTCCGCGACCAGCTCACCGGCCCGCGCGAGTTCACCCTCGACGGCGCCGGCCGTGTCACGGGGGTCCAGTCGCCGTGGTGGACCGAGCGCTACACCTATGACCCGGCGGGGAACCTCACCGACGCGAACTGGCCGACCGAAACCGACCAGCACCTGCTCGGTGCACGGATGTTCCACGGCAACGTCGTCGCCGCCGCGGGCACCGGCCGGTACGTCCACGACGAACGCGGCCGGATGGTCCGGCGCGAGCTGCCGGGCGCGGTCTGGCAGTTCTCGTGGGGCCCGGACGACCGGCTCACCGACGTGCTCGTGCCGGATGGCACCCGCTGGCACTACACGTACGACCCGTTCGGCCGCCGCATCGCGAAGGAACACTTCGCCGCGGACGGCGTCTCGGTGCTGGAGCGGGTCGATTTCACCTGGGACAACCAGGTCCTGGTCGAGCAGGCCACCGGCGGCCGGGTCACCGCGTGGGACTACGAGCCGGACAGCTTCCGCCCGCTGCTGCAGCGGGAACTGGCGCTCCGCGGCCCGCAGGAGTGGGTCGACGAGCGGTTCAGCCTGATCGTGCCCGACCTCGCCGGTGCGCCCGCGGAACTGGTCGGCCCGGACGGCCGCGTGACCTGGTACGCGCGCACCGGCCTGTGGGGCACCGCCGGTCCGGAGACTGCGGCCGGGGGCGGCATCCCGCTGCGGTTCCAGGGTCAGTACCACGACGCCGAAACCGGGCTGCACTACAACCTGGAGCGCTACTACGACCCGGCGTTGGCCCGGTACCTCAGCCCGGACCCGATCCGCCTCGACGGCGGTCCCCATCAGTACGCCTTCGCGGGCAACCCGCATGCTTACGCCGACCCGCTCGGGCTCGCCCCGCAGTCGTGCAGCGCGACGAAGCCGTCGGGCAGCACACCGCGGGGACGGCCGGATCTCAAGATCAACACGGACGTGCCCGGGCACGGGCCTTCCTGGTACGACAAGGTGTCACCCGCGGGCAAGTACAAAGACAAGCCGAACCGGGTCGCAGCCGGATACGGCAACCCGGGCCACATGCACGGGAACATGATCCCGTTGTGGGCGAAGGCGGCGAAATCACCGCTGCCGCCCGGGCTGTCGCACCTGGACAAGAACAACCTCGGCAAGCTGAGCCGTCCCGAGCAGACGAAGCTGAAGAACTGGCTCAGCCAGCCGAACCGGCGCTTCGACACGAAAGAGCCCGGCCAGTCGTACGCGGGCAAGCCCGGCGACGAGATCGTCGGCCACAGCAAGGACCCGAAGAGCAAGGACCCGAAGAAACAGGGCGGTGTCCTCGGCCACGACACCGCGGCGGGCACCGACTGGAACAAGAACGGCATGAAGCGCCCGCGGGCGGAGAACGTAGAGCACAACAAGCAGACCGGCACCTACCACGGCATCGAGTCCAACGGCCGCTCGTCGTCCAGCGGGTCCAAAGAGGACCGGTACCAGGCGCCCGGCCCGCACAACGGCGCCCGGCCCGAGTACTGGAACCGCGACGATCCGGGGTTCAAGAACCAGGGCGGCCCGTGGCCGTCCTACAAGCCCCAAGGGCCGACCCCCAACGCGCCGACCACGCCCACCGCGCCGAAGCTGCCGGACGTTCCCGACGGACGCCCGCCCAAGCGCCCGCGGCTCGACCCGGGCGCGAGCTAGATGCTCGACGCTGTGATGACGGCACTGGACACCGTCCTGCCGCGGCTGGCGGCGGTCACCGGCACGCCCGGGGTCGCCGTCGCGGTGGCGACCAGCGCCGAACTGCGGACCGCGGCCACCGGGTTCGCCGACCTGGCGGCGAACACCCCGATGACCGGCGACACCGTCGCACCGGGCGGTTCGCTCACGAAACCCGTGACGGGGCTGGTTTTCCAGCAGCTGGTCGAGGCGGGCGCAGCCGCCCTGGACACGCCGATCGATCAGCTGCTGCCCGCCGGGCTGCGGGGCCGCGACCCGGAACCGGTCACGGCGGCCATGCTGGCGACCCATCAGGGCGGCTACTACAGCGACATCGTCACGGCCACCGCGCAGGCGGCTCCGGCCGAACCGGTCCTCGACTACCTCCGGCGCAGGCACGAGGCCGGGCGGGCCGTCGAGTACGGCGGAGCGTTGCCGCTGCTGACGGTCCCCGGCCGGTATTCGTACTCCAGCTTCGGGGTCGGGGTGCTGGGCGGGGCCGTCGAGCATCTGACCGGTGAGCCTTACGGTGCGCGCGTGCGGCGGGAGGTGTTCGACGCGGCCGGAATGAAGGACACGAGCATCGACGACGGCACCCGGAATCCGTGGGCCACCGCGGACCGGGCGCGCGCGACCGGGTACACGGCATTCGGTGACTGGTGCCTGCCGAGCCCGCCGGTGCGCACGGCGGCGTACCCCGGGGTCGGGATGTACACGAGCGCCGCGGATGCCGGGCGGTTGCTGCAATCCTTGCTCCGCACCGCGCGGGGAGACCGCGGTCTCGTCGGGCCGGAGTCGCTCGCGACCATGGTGACGCCGCATTTCCCGCGACCGGGCCGCGGCGCCCGGTCGTTCTCCGGGCTGACGTTCGAGCTCGCCGACCCGGACCTCGGCGACGACTGGTGGTGGGGCCACACCGCGGCGTTCCCGTGGGGATTCTGGTGGGAGGCACGGGTGTGGCCGCACCGGGACCTCGCCGCCGTCGCGGTCGGCAACCGCTGGGACATGGCCCGGTTCCACAACCCGGCCACCCGCAGCGCGCCGGGACTGGCGGTCGAGTGGGCGGGCCGGTGGGCGGTGTCCGGGGTCCCGGCCGGGCTTCCGGCGCCGGACCCGAGCCCCCACCGGACCGGGCCCCGGCCGACGGAGGAAAGCTCGTACTGGATGGGCGTGCTGCTCGGGGAACGCACGCACGGTCTGCTCGGCATCCCCGACCCGCTGCCGATCGGGGACCTGACCGCCGGGGCCCGCTGCCTCAGCGCAGCCGACGTGAGCGGCTGGAACCCGGACGCGTTCGCGCGCGGCGTGGAACACGCGCGGGCGGTCGCGCCTGATCCGGACGCACTCGGTGCGCTGGGCCGGGATCTCGGTCCGGCGGCAGCGTTGTGGATGCTCGACTGTGGAGCGGCGAGCGCGGACGTGATGATGCCGGTCGGGGCCTTCGCGCGTTAGCGCAGGTGCACGTCCAGCGCGACCCGGTGCCGTCCTCGTGGCAACGGCACCCATTCCGGTTCGGACACCGGGTGCACGGCGGGAAAGCGCTCGAACAGGCTCCGCAGCGCGACCTCGGCCTCCACTTTCGCCAGTGCGACCCCGAGGCAGAAATGCGGTCCCCAGCCGAATCCGACACTGCCTTCGCTGCCGCCGTGCTCGGCCTGCCACCGCACGTCGGCGTGGTGCGGATGGGCGAACTGCGCGGGATCCCGGTTGGCTGCGCCGAGAACGACCTGCACCGCGTCCCCGGCCCGGATCTGCACACCGCCGACCACAAGGTCGGTTGCGGCATAGCGGAGGCGGGCCAGCTGCACCGGACCGTCGGTGCGCACCAGTTCGCGGACCGCCGCCGGCCACAGTGCGGGCTCGGTGCGCAGCAGCTCTCGCTGGGCGGGATCGCGCATGAGCGCGAGCGCTCCGTTGGACAGCATGTGCGCCATGGTTTCGTGCCCGGCCAGCACGAGGAACACCACGACGGCCACGATGTCGACGTCGATGAGGTCGTCCTGGGCGACCACCTCGCTGAGCAGATCGCGGCGCGGCTCGGCGCGGCGCTGGTCGACGAGGGCGTGGCAGTAGGAGAACATCTCGCCGAGCGTGGGCGTGATCTGCGCCGGATCGCCGCCGACCAGCACCTTGCCCCAGTGCCACCAGTCCGCCCAGTCCTTTTCGGGGACGCCGACCAGTTCGCAGACCACGGCCATGGCCAGCGGATAGGCGTAGTCGTCGATGAGGTTCACCGAGGCGGCCGGGTCGAGGCCGTCGAGGAGCCCGTCGACGATCTCCTGCACCCGCGGGCGCAGGCTCGCGACCCGCGCGGCGCCGAACGCGTGGCTGATGCTGCGGCGCAGGCGGGTGTGTTCGGCGCCGTCGAGGCTGAGCAGGCTCGCGCGCAGGTATGGCAGATGCTCCGGCGGAGTGCCCAGCGCGAGGAAGGCCTGCTCCTGGGTTTGTGCGCCTGGTCCGGGCAGGCCGGTGGGATCGTTGCGCACGGCCGGATCGGACAGGACGGCGCGGACGTCCTCGCTCCGGGTGATCAGCCAGCCTTCCTCGCCGCTGGGCAGGCGGGCCCAGCAGACCGGCGACTCGGC
This sequence comes from Amycolatopsis jejuensis, assembly GCF_000717335.1. GTDB lineage: Bacteria > Actinomycetota > Actinomycetes > Mycobacteriales > Pseudonocardiaceae > Amycolatopsis > Amycolatopsis jejuensis. The sequence goes on along the minus strand of NZ_JNYZ01000002.1, from coordinate 315,009 downwards.
GAGGATGCGGTCGTAGCCGCCCATCGGGTCGCCGAGGACGGCCGGGTCGCGCACGTCCACGACGGGGCACCGGTTGTGCTGCACGGAAATCCTTCCCTGGTCAGCCCTTGAGCGGGCCGCCGTTGATCGCGACGCGGGTGCCGTAGCGGGTGTGCGGGTAGTAGTCGTAGGTCGCGTGGTGCTGGACGCAGCGGTTGTCCCAGAACACCAGCGTGTTCGGCGCCCACCGCACGCGGCACGCGAGCATCGGCCGGTTCGGCACCAGGGAGAACAACAGGTCGAGGACCGCGCGGCTCTCGTCGGCCGAGAGCTGGGGGATGTGCGAGGTGTAGGCGGGGTTGACGTACAGCAGCTGCCGGTCGGTTTCCGGGTGCCGCACGACCAGCGGGTGCTCGCTCACCGGGACCTGGTAGCCCGCCGGGATCTGGTGACCGCGGAACGCGAGCGCGCCGTCGTGCACCGCCGTGAGGTCCGCGAGAAACTCCTTCATCTTCGGCGACAGCATGTCGTAGGCGAGGTGCATGTTGGCGAACAGGGTGTCGCCGCCGCTGCCCGGGTCGGGCATGCGCGTGATATGGAGCATCGAGCCGAGGGATGGCTCGGCGTCGGCGGTGCCGTCGGCGTGCCAGCCGTTGCCGAAGACGTTGGCCGCTTCGGGCGCGGTCGCGACCTCCAGAATGTACGGGTCGCCGTGTTCGGGCGGCGGGTTGACCGGGCGCAGCTCACCGAAGCTCGCGGCCAGCCGTTTGTGGTCCTCGCCGGTGATGTCCTGGTCGCGGAACACGAGGACGTGATAGTCGAGGAAGGCGGTCTTCAGCTCGGTGAGCTGTTCGCCGGTGAGTTCGCGGGTCAGGTCGAGGCCGGAGACCTCGGCGCCGATCACCGGGGTGAGGCCGTGGACGGTGAACGTCCGGTAGCCGGGCGCGGGCCGCGTCGTGATCCGGCTGACGGCGTCGAGTTCGTACTGCTCCATGGTTTCCTTTCCCTCCCAGGGGTTTCAGGGGGCGGACAGTGCGTCGGCGATGGCGGTGGCCGCCACGATGCGGTAGTGCGTCGCGGGCAGTTCGTGCCAGCGGCTCGGGTCGGGGAGCAGGGCCTGCCAGCCGGTGCGGTCGGCGACCGGCAGGCCGGGTTCGGGTTCGGTGGCCAGCCAGACGTGGCTGGCGGTCGCGGTGAGCCGGGGCAGCTCGTGTCCGGCCATGCTGTCGAGGTTGGCGCGGCAGGCCCGGGCGAGCCGCCGGGCGTGGTCGTCGGCGGCGCCGCCGAGCTCCCGCCGGAACACGGCCTCCAGCTGGGTGTCGTCGTAGTCCGCGGTACTGGCGCCGGGCGGCGGGGGGTCGATGAGGTGCAGTGCCCGCACCGGTTGCCCGGCCGCCTCGGCCTCGGCGGCCATCCCGGCCACCACCCAGGCACCGAACGACCATCCGGCCAGTTGCCAGCGGTAGCCGGGGAATTGAGTGTGCAGGGCGGCGTGGTACCGGCGGGCCCGTTCTGCGACGGACCAGCCCGGTGGTTCCGGCCGGTTCAAGGCAGGGTCGGCGATCACGCAGACACCGAGGCTCGGGTCCAGGGCCTCGACGAGCGGACGGTACGCATGCACGTCACCGCCGACCGGATGCACGAGACACACCGCGTCCCGTCCTTCACGCCATTGCTGCACCACGACGTCGCTGGTGTCCTCGGCGGTGGACAACTTCGCGAGCAGCGCGGTCATCGTCACCTCGGGGCCGAGCCAGGCAAGGTCGAGGTCGACACCGAAGAGGCGTTTCACCGAGTCGACGACGTCCAGCAGCATCAGGGAATCGGCGCCGAGGTCGTACAGCGGCACGTCCGGGTCGAGTTCGGCGGCGCCGAGAAGCGCGCGGACTTCCTCGGTGAGTTCCGCTTCGGGATCGGTGGCCGGGGCCGGGGCTTGGGTGTCGCGCTCGTGGAACGTGCGGGCGGCGTCGAGACCGGTGGTTGCGACGAGCAGGTGCGGCAGTCCGGACCCGAGCGCGCGAGAGAAGGTGCGGCGACCTTCTTCGGAGCTGAGGCCGACCTTCAGGTGCGCCTGGTGCCGGGTGTCGGATTCCAAGGCGGTGACGGCCATGCCGGTGTCGCGCCATACGTCCCAGCCGATCGACAGCCGCTCGGTCGGGCCGTCGAGGTGGGCGAGTGCGTCGAGGAATCCGTTGGCAGCGGCGTAATCCAGCTGTCCGGTGCCGCCGAACTGGGCGGACAGCGAGGAACAGTAAACGGCGACCGCGGGCCGGTGCTGTTCGATCAGCCGCTCGGTGAGCAAGGCACCGGCGAGTTTGGCGGCCTGCGGGTCCGGGCTGCGGGTGGCGATGAGACCGCTGTCGGGTACCCCGGCGGCGTGGACGATTCCGGCGAGCGGTCCGTCGACGTCGATCCGGTCGGTGGTCAGATCAGCGGCGAGCAGGTCGACGCGGTCCGCCCACGGTTCGAGCGCCGCCGGGAGCCGGGGTTCGCGGGCCAGCAGAATGACGCGGCCGGTGGTCCGGGTCAGGATTACCTCGCCAATGGCGGTCCCGATGCCGCCGGTGCCGCCGAGGATGAGGTACGTCCCGTCGGCGAGAATGCGCTCGCTCGCGGACACCGGTACCGCTTCCTGCGTCCACCAGAACCCGCCTCGTAACGCGACCCGCTGCGGCGGAGGTGGCCCGGTCAGCAGTCCGGCGAGAGCGTCCAGGCCGGGATCGGGGAGATCGACCCAATGCCCGCGTACGCCGCTTTCCTGCGGCCCCACGGCAGTCACCCCGGCGAGCAGCCCGGCTTCGGGCCGCGTGACGGCGCCATTCGCGGGTACCGCCCCGGCGGAAACCCACCATGTCCGCACCGGGCGGCCGTCGATGGCCCGCAGGAGCGCGGCCGGAGTGTCGAGGCAGGCCCAGCGCGCTTGGGCAAGGGAGCCTTCGGCGACGGGTCCGGTGATGCCGAGCGGCAGCGTGTGGACCCAGTCGATCTCCGCGCCGGGCAAGGCATCGAGCACCCGGCGCAGGTCCGCGGGGTCGGCGGGGTCGGCTTCGAAGGTGTCCGGCCCCGACCTCGTGAAGTGATCGGCCGCGTGGACGCGCACGACTCGCCGGTACCCCGCGTCCAAGGCCGGTGCGGGTAGCGGGCCGCTGAGGACCAGGATCCGTTCGGTGCGCTCGGCGGTTCCGGTGGCCCGGCGGAGGCGGACCCAGGTGGGCTGGTGCAGCCAGTCGCCCTCGGGCAGCCGCGAGACGGTGGCCCGCCGCGGGAAGTCGAAGTCCCGTTCGGCAAAGGCCGGGGGAGGGAAGTCCCACGGCGCCGGAGCCGACGTACGACCCCCCTCCGCTTCGACCTCCTGTGGTTCCGCCGTGCGCAACCACGCCACGGCCGCCGCTGCATCGGCACACGCCGCGGTCACGCGCCAACGGCCCTCCGCGCGGCCGGACTGCAGGTGCCGAAGAACGTCCACATAGGACTCAGAGTGGGCGGCCAGGTAGTCCGCCACCCGTTGGGCGTCGAGGCGCAAGGCAGTCGCGCTGCGCGCGGAAAGCACCACGCGGCGGGCCGGATCGGCAGGCGCACGTGGCACCGGCCGGGATGATTCCACCACCACGTGCGCGTTGGTCCCGCCGATCCCGAAGCTGCTCACCCCCGCCACGCGCGGGCCCGCGGGCCACGGCTCGGCCTCGGTCGGGATCCGGAACGGGCCCAGGTCCAGCGCGGGGTTCGAGGCGCGGAAATCGACGGTCGGCGGGAGGACGCCGTGGTGGACGGCCAGCGTCGCGCGGATCAGGCCGACCACTCCCGCTGCCGCGCCGAGGTGGCCGATCTGGCTCTTCACCGACGACAGCGCACATCCGGCCGAGTCCGGCATCGCTTCGCGCAGCGCGGCGACCTCGATCGGGTCGCCCAGACGTGTCCCGGTTCCATGGGTTTCCACGTACCCGACATCCGCACCGGACCGTCCGGCTCGCTGCAGCGCGGCCCGGATCGCTTCTCGTTGCCCGGCCGGGGAAGGCGCGCTGTAACCCTGTTTCACGGCGCCGTCGTTGGTCAGCGCGGAGCCCGTGATCACCGCGTACACCGTGTCGCCGTCGTGGCGTGCCTTGCTGAGCGGCTTCAGCACCACCACGCCGACACCGCTGCCGCCGACCGTCCCGTCCGCGTCGTCGCTGAACGGGCGGCAATGCCCGTCCGCGGAGAAGATGTGCTGCGGCCGGTATCGGTACCCCTCGGCCAGCGTGACATCGACGAGGACCCCGCCCGCCAGCATCACGTCCGCTTCGCCGCCTCGCAGCATCCCGGCGGCCTGGTGCACGGCGACGAGCGAACTCGAGCAGGCGGTCTGGGTCGTGAGCACGGGGCCGGTCAGATCGAGATGGTAGGCGACCTTCGTGGCGAGGAAATCCTTCTCGTGGTGGAGGGCGAGCTGGAAGCCGTCCGGCAGCGCGGCCGGGTCGGCCTCGCGCAGCATCTGCTGGAAGTACGTGTTCTCGCCGCAGCCCGCGATCAGCCCGACCCGCCCCGCCGCACGGGCGATCCCGGCGTGCGCCAGCGCTTCGACCGAGCACATCAGCAGCTGCCGTTGCTGCGGGTCCATCAGCGCCGCGTCCCGGTGGCTGATCCCGAAATGTTCGGGGTCGAACCCCAGCGGCCGGTCCAGCAGACTGCGCGCACCGACCAGCCCCTCGGTCGCCGCGAATTCCTCGATACCGCGGCGGCCTTCCCTTGTCAGGTTCCAAAACGCGGCCAGATCCGGCGCGCCCGGCAGCCGTACCGCCATCCCGATGATGGCCACCGGCTCGTCGGTGCCTGCCGAATCCGCGACCGGCGCGGGGGCGGCACCGCTCTCCAGATGCCGGGTCAAGTCCCGGAGGGTGACGTGCTCGAAAAGATCGGCCACGGTGAACCGGTACCCCGCCTCGGCGCAGCGCAGGTGAAACCGCATCAGCGACAGGCTCGTGGCACCGGCGGCGAAGAACGTCTCGTCGGGGCCGATCGGCACCCCGGTCACTTCCTCGAACAGCACCGCAAGCTCGCTCGGGTGCCCGGCGGCCCGCTGGAGGTCTTCGCCGGGGGTCCGCGGTGCCGCGTCGCGATCGAGCTTCCCGCTGGGCGTGCGCGGCAGCGCGGCGACGACCCGGAACCGGTCGACGCGCGCGTGCGGCGGCAACAGCGGCGTGAGGTGCGCGACGAGCTCGGCAGTGGTGGTCGCGCGCCGGGATTCCAGGTACGCGGTCAGCCGGTCCCCGTCCGCCGCGACGACGACGTTCACGACGTCCGGATGCCGCAGCAGCGCGGCCTCCACCTGCCCGAGCTCCACCCGGTGCCCGCTGAGCTTGACCTGCCGGTCGGCGCGGCCGTCGAAGTGCAGCAGCCCGGAGTGGTCGAAATGCGCGAGGTCGCCGCTGCGGTAGTACAGCTCGGGTAGTTCGGCGAACTTCTCCTCGGCCGCTTCGCCCAGGTAGCACCGGTTCGCCGGGAGACCACCGATCAGCAGCTCGCCGATCTGCCCCGGCGGCAAGGGCGCGCCCGTGGCGTCGGCAACCCGCAGTGCGGTGTTCGCCACCGGACGTCCGATCGCGGGCCGCTCGGGCCACTGCTCCGGGTTGCCGTCGAGGGTCAGCGCGCTCACCACGTGCGTTTCGGTGGGACCGTAGTGGTTGTGCAGCCGCACGCCGGGCAGGCCGGCGAACCAGCGGCGGATCGCCGGGGTGCACACCAGCTGCTCGCCCGCGGTGACCACGTCCCGCAGCCGCGACGGGTAACGCCGGGCCCGCGCGCCGTGCTCGGCCAGCAGCTGGAGCGCGACATACGGCAGGAAGAGGCGTTCGATCCCGGCGGTTTCGAGCTGGTCGAGCAGGGCCGGGACGTCGTGCCGCCACTCCGGGCGGACCAGGTGCAGCCGGCCGCCGCCACAGAGGGTCGTGAAGATCTCCTGGAACGACACGTCGAACGACAGCATCGAGAACTGCTGCGTGGCCGCGGGCGGCGCGTCCTGCCATTGGATGAGGTTGGCCAGTGTGCGATCCGGGACCCGGACGCCCTTGGGTGCGCCCGTCGAGCCGGAGGTGAACAGCGTGTAGAGCGGCCGCCCGGCGCGGCGGGCCGGAACGTCCGGCACCGGCCCGTCGGTCAGCGTGACGAAGTGCCGTTCGATGTCGGTGTCGAAGGCGTCGCCCGGGGCGAGCAGCACACACCGCGGCTGGACCCGCTCGAGTACTTCGCGCAGCAACGCGGGCGGATACCCGGGGTCGAGCGGCACCGCGGTGATGTTCAGCCGCGCCAGCGCAAGCAGCGCGACGACGTGTTCCGCCGACGGCCGGAAGTACAGCGCGACATCAGTGGCGTCGTCGGGGAGGACAGCGGCGAGGCGGGCCGCGTGCGCGTCCAGCTCGGCGTAGGACAGCGTCGTGTCGCCGACCAAAGCCGGAGCGTCGGGAGTCCGTGCGACCTGCCGCGCGAACCCTTCCGCGACGGTGTCCCAGGCCAGCTCTGCCGGTTCGCCGCGGCCGTGGTCGGGCAACCCGCGGCGGTACGGCTCCGCCAGCTCGGCCGGGGTCCCGCCTTCGGTGAGGGCGCGGGCGAACACCTCGCCGAGCGCCTCGGCTTCGGCCGCGGTGAAGTGGCCGTCGCCGTACTCCCAGAGACAGTCGAAGCCGTCCGGCCGTTCCACGACCGACAGCGTGAGCGCGCACTTGGCCTCGGCCGCTTCGATCCATTGTGGACTGATCGGGCACCCGGGTACCTTCAGCGCGGCGAAGTCGGTGTTCTCCAGGACGAACAGGTAGTCGAACGCCGCCTGCGCCGGTTCGAGGTCGGCGAACGCGACGTCCTGGTGGTCCAATACCGTGCCCGCCGCCGCGCCGAGCCGCCGGAGCTGGGGGTCGAGGTCTTCGTCCGGGTCCACCGCCATCGGCAGCCGCACGGTATTGGCGAACATCCCGACGCTGTCCTCGAACTCCCGCATCGGCCGGTTCGCCACCGGCGACGCGATCCGCGGCCGGGTCCGCCCGGTCACCGCGTACAGGCTGGAGGCGAACACGCCCAGCAGGAGCTGGAACCGGGTCAGGCCCAGCTCACCGGCCCATTCGTCGACCCGCGTGCGCTCGATCGTGGTGATCCGCAGCCGCCCGGCGAGTGACGCGTCGCCGGCGGACCCGGGGTCGTCGGGGAGCCGAGCGGCCAGCGATGCCCGCTGGGCGTGGTAGGCAGGGGAGGCGAACCACCGCGACTGCCACCCGGCGAAGTCGAACGGCGTGTGCGCGCCAGGATTCGGAGCGCCGCCGGACAGCTCACGGAAGAGCACGTTCAGCGACCAGCCGTCGACCGCGATGTGGTGCAGGCACAGCAGAAACGTGCTCGAACCGTCGGTCTCCGGCCGCCACGCCGCCCGCAGCAGCCGGCCCGACGCGAGGTCGAACGGTGCGGTGAAGAAGTCGTCGTCCGGTTCGATCCACGGGTCATACGGCGCTTTCGCCACCTGCCGCAGACCCTCGGGTCTGGCTTCGAACGCCGTCCGCAGCGCCGGGTGCCGTTCGACGACCGCGCGGACGTTCTGGTGCAGGTCGGCCTCGCCGGTGATCCGGAAGGCAAGCGGCACATGGTACGCCGTCGACCCCGGATTTCGTTGCTGCAGCAGCCAAAGCCGCTGTTGTTCGCTGGTCGCGGGCGCTGTGGTGGCGATGGTCGGCGCGGCAAGCTCCGGGTAGGGCGGACGACGTGCGGCCGTGACCGCGGACGCGAGGTCGGCGAACGTGCCACGCTGGACCACCGACGGCGCCAGGTCCGCACCCCAGCGCTCGCGGATCGCGAACCGCAGCCGCAACGCCTTGAGCGAATCACCGCCGGACCGCAGCCAGGTGTCCTCGGGCCGGGCGTCCGGAAGGCCGAGCACTTCCTCGACGACGTCCAGGATCTCGCGCTGCCACGACGTCGCTTCGCCGCTGCTGCCCGGCCGCCACGGCGGGAATCCACTGGCCAGGAGCGCGGGTTCGTCGACCTTCCCGTTCGCGTTCCGGGGCAGCTCCTCGACCCGGAAGACGAGGTGCGGCCGCATGTACGACGGCACGGTATCGCTCAAGTGCGCTTCGAATGCGTCGTAGGAAAGACCGCCGGTGACGACGAAGGCGAGCAGCTCCGCCGTGGCCGCGCGGCGGACGGCGACGTGGGCTTGCCGGATCTCCGGATGCGCGAGGAGCCGCTGCTCCAGCTCGCCCGGCTCGATCCGGAACCCGCGGACCTTCACCTGCCGGTCGGTCCGCCCGGCGTAGGCGAACAGCCCGCCGGGCAGCACGCGCACCAGGTCACCGGTGCGATAGAACCGTGCGCGGCCGTCGTCGAACCACGGCAGCCGCACGAACCGCTCCCCGGTTTCCGCGGGCAGGCCGCGGTAGCCGGGCGCGACCCCTGCTCCCGACAGATACAGCTCGGCGACCTCGCCCTCGGCGGCCACGCGCTGGTCCGGCGTCACCGCCACCGCACCGGTGCCCGGAAGTGGACGGCCGATCGGCACCACGTCGCCGTCGAAGTCCCGCGGAATGGGGTAGCTGAGCGCGAACGTCGTGGTCTCGGTGGGGCCGTACCCGTTCTGCAGCCGGGTCGGCGCATCCGGATTGGCCTGGTACCAGCGGCGGATCACCGCCGCGTTGAGCTGCTCGCCGCCGACCAGGACCCGGCGCACGGTCGAGAAGCTGTCCGGCACGGTTTCGGCGACGGCGTTGAACAGCGTGGCGGTGACGAACATCGTGTCGATGCGTTCGCGGACCAGCGCGTCGGCGAACGCCCGCGGGTCCCGGACGGTGTCGTCGTCGAGGATCACGCACGTGCCGCCGGCGAGCAGCGGGACCCAGACCTCGAAGCTGATCGCGTCGAATGCCGGATTGGCCAGTGACGCGAAGCGCGTGCCGGGGTCGAGCCAGCCCGGCTCGGCCAGCCGGACGATGCCCGCGTCCCGCACCTCGACCCCTTTGGGCCGCCCGGTCGTGCCGGAGGTGTAGAAGAGGAACGACGCCGGAGCGGGGTCGGCCGGGACGGCGGATTCGGCAAGTAGTTCAGCAGGCGGCAGCTCGTCGTCGACGACCACCGCCGCCCCCGAGTCGGCAAGGATCACGTCCCGGCGGGCGGGCGGGCTCTGCCGGTCCAGCGGCACGACTTGCCCACCCAGCCGCAGCACCCCGAGCATGACCTGCACCAGCTCTGCCGACCGCGGCAGCGCGACCGCGACGGCATCCCCCGGGCGAACCCCCTTGCGGGACAACGCTTCCGCGACCGCGGCGGCTCCGGCGTCGAGCTGGGCGTAGGTGAGGCGGCGGGAACCATCGGACACGGCGAGTGCGTCCGGGTGCAGCCGGGCCCGGTCGTGGATGCGGCGGGCGATCGAGGTCATCGGTCCGCCAGTTCGGCGGTGATCAGCTCCGCGACCCGTGGCAGCGCGGCGCTTTCGAGCAGGTCCCAGTGCCCGCAGCCGACCGGGACCACCTCGAACTCGCCGAGCACGCGGCGGCGCCAGAACTCGTCGCCACCCGGGATCGTGTCCTCGCCGGTGGCCTGCACGAACACCACCCGCGCGGCCGATTCGCCGGGGTCGTGCTCGCGGGCGGTGTGCCGGTTGTGGTTGTACGTGCGGTGGTAGCGCTCGATCTGTGCGTCCTCGATGCCCGGGTACATTCCGTTGAACCGCACCAGTTTCTCGCGGAACTCGGCCGCCGGGACCGGCCCGATCGCGGCCCGCGCGGCGGGGTCGTCGGTGCCCGCGGTGTCGAGCAGGACGACGCTGACCCGCGGATGCCGCTTCGCGAGCCGCCGGCCCATCTCGTAGGCGACCAGGCCGCCGTAGGACAGTCCACACAGGACCAGGACCTCACCGGGCTGCGGCGCGACGAGCCGCAGGTACTCCTCGGCCATCGCCTCGACACTCGGCAGCGGCTCCTCACCGGGGCCGAGCCCGGGCGACTGGATCCCGACGACCCCGGCGTCCTCGGGCAGCGCCGCGCTGAGCGGCAGGTAGCAGAATGCCGTCCCACCCGCCGGATGCACGCACACGACGCGCGCCCGGCCGGTGCCGCGGCGGAACTCGATCAGGCTGCCACCGGCGCTTGCCGGTTCGTCCGCCCGGAGCAGCGCGGCCTGCGCCTCGATGGTCGGGTGCAGGATCACGTCCCGGATCGGCAGCTCACGGCCGAACTCCGTGCCGATGGTGTGGGCGAGCTTGATCGCCGAGATCGAGGTGCCGCCGACGTCGAAGAAGTCGTCCGACACGCCGATCGACGGGTGCAGCAGCAGGTTCCGCCAGATCCGGTGCAGCGCGAGTTCGACGTGGTCGCGCGGCGCGGCGGTGTTGACGGTGTTGACGGCGGTGCTCGCCCGCGCCTGCGCCAGCACGGCGTCGCGGTCGAGTTTGCCGCTGGGGTTGAGCGGCAGCCGGTCGAACTCGGCGAACACGGACGGGATCATGTAGTCCGGGAGCCGGTCGGCCAGCGCCGCGCGCCATTCGTGCAGCGTCCGGCCACCGCCCGCCACTCCGGCTACGAGCTTTGGCTCACCGGCGCGGTCCACCAGCACGGCCGCCTCGCGGACCCCAGGCACCGCGAGCAGCGCGGCCGTCACCTCTCCGGGTTCGATGCGGAACCCGCGCAGCTTGATCTGGTCGTCGCGGCGGCCGGCGTACTCGGCTTCCCCGCTCGGCAGCCAGCGGGCCAGGTCACCGGTGCGGTACATCCGCTCGCCCGGCGCGAACGGGTCCGGCACGAACCGTTCCGCGGTGAGCCCCGGCCGGTGCAGATACCCGCGCGCCAGGCAGTCCCCGGCCAGGAACACCTCACCGGCGATCCCCGGCGGGACCGGCCGCAGCCGTTCGTCCAGCAGGTACATCCGCGACCCGGGCAGCGGCCGTCCGATCGGCGCCGGGCGGTCGACCGGCTGCGGGTCGAAGTGGGCGGTGGCGTACAGCGTGGCCTCGGTCGGCCCGTAGCCGAAACAGATCCGGAGGCCGGGCACGGCCGCGGCGAACCGGGCGAGCGCGGCCTCCGGCAGGGGTTCGACCCCGGTGAGCACATGCCGCAGCGCCAGCCCGGCCGCGCGGGCCGGGTCCTCGTCGATCCACCGGACATAGGAGGGCGGCAGAAAGGCCTGCACCACCTGGTGTTCCCGCAACCACGCCAGCAGTGCCGCCGGATCGGCCCGGACGTCCTCGGGCACCACGTGCAGCACGGCGCCGGTGGTGAGGGGAAGCAGCAGTTCGTGCACCGAGGCGTCGAAGCCGATGCCGGACCACGCCGACGTCGCCTCACCCGGGGTCGCGCCGAAGCGGTCAAGCCACTGGTCGAACAGGGCGAGAACGCTGTGGTGGGTGACGGCGACCCCCTTGGGACGCCCGGTCGAGCCTGAGGTGTAGATGACGTACGCGGTTTCGCCGGGCCCGGCCGGCACCAGTCGCCGCTTCGGGTCTCCTTCGGCGGCGAGAGCCGCAATTGAATCCGGGTCGTCACGCAGCACGAGGGCCGGACGTGCGTCCTCGATCATCGCCTCGCGCCGGGCGGGCGGCTGGGCCGGGTCGAGGGGGAGGTACGCCGCGCCCGCCTTCAGCACGCCCAGCACGGCGACCACCAGTTCCGTCGACCGTTCACTGTGGATTGCCACCACCTCGCCCGGCCCGACGCCGCGGGCGCGCAAGGCATTGGCCAGCCGGGTGGTGCGCTGGTCGAGTTCGCCGTACGTGCTGGTCCGGCCGTCGCAGACGAGGGCGGGGGCGTCCGGGGCAGCATCGGCATGGGCCGTGAACCGCTCCACGAGCCCGCCCGGCCGGCGATTCGGGCGCGGCCCGGCGCTCCAGGCGAGAATTTCGCGCCGTTCGGCCTCGTCCAGGAGTTCGTAGCTCGTGGCTTCAGCGTCCGGACGTGCGACGAGCTGTTCGAGCAGCCGGACGAAATACCGCGCGTACCGCTGCGCCGTGGCATGGTCGAAGAGGGCGACGGCGTAGTCGAGATGCCCGGTGATGTCGCCGTCCTCGTCGGCCATGCCGAGTGCCAGGTCGAACTTCGCGGGCGCGTGCTCCACTTCGAGCGGTTCGGCGGCCACTCCCGGCAGCTCCAGGAGGTCGTGCACCGTCGGCACCCACGCGACCATGGTCTGGAACAACGGCGTGTGCGCCGGGCTGCGTGGCGGGTTCACCAGCTCGACGACCCGCTCGAACGGCAGGCCGACGTGGTCGATCGCGCCCCGGAGCGCCGCCCGGACCTGCTTGAGCAGCACCGCGCCGGTCACACCGCCGCCCAGATCCGCCCGCACGGCAAGGGTGTTGACGAAAAATCCGATCGTGGCCGGGTACTCGCCGCCCCCGCCGCGGTTGGCCGTCGGCACACCGACAACGATGTCATCCTGCCCGGAAAGCCGGGACAGCAGCATCGACCAGCAGGTCAGGACCGCGGAATAGGGCGTGACACCGTGCTCGCGTGCCAGCTTCTTCACCGCAGCGGTGAGGTGTGGCCCGAGGGAGACGCGGACCCGGGCTCCGCGATAGTCCTGCCGGGCCGGACGCGGGCGGTCGGCAGGGAGATCCAGCACTGCCGGGACGCCATCGAGCCGGTCGCCCCAGTACGTCTCGTGCGGCTGCGGAGCCGGACCGGCGAGCCAATCCTGTTGTGCCCGTGCGTATTCCCGGTACGGACGAGTCTCCGGCAGGTCCGCCAGGTCGCCACGCAGCTCGGCGGTGTAGAGGACGCCGAGCTCGCGCAGGAGCACCGTGCGGGACCAGCCGTCGAAGACGATGTGGTGCACGGTGATCAGCAGAATGTGGTGCTCGGGGCCGTCGATGAGCAGCCGGGCCCGGGCCGGTGGAGCGCTTGCGAGGTCGAACGGCTCGAACGGTTCGGTACGGCGCAGCGCTGCCTTGTCCTCCGGCTGTCCGGTCACATCGGTGACAGTGCACGGGAAACCAGTCTCGTCGAGGACGATCTGCACCGGTTGCCCGTCCTCGACGGCGAAGCGGGTCCGCAAGGTTTCGTGCCGTTCGGCGAGGGCGTCGAGGGCCCGGCGCAACGCTGCACGGTCGAGTGGACCGCGAAGGGTGAACGCCATGGTTTCGTTGTAGGCCGAGCCTGCCTCGGTGAGCTGGGACACCGTCCACAAACGCTGCTGACCGGACGACAGCGGTGCGGACACCTGCATCGAGGACGGCCTTTCGGGGACGGTCAGGGAAAATTTGCTTGCCTTTCCGAAAAGTTAACACCGAACGTTCGCAGCGGTAACGAGTTGTCGTGCAAGTCTGCCCGGAAGTCCCGATCCGCTGGCACGTAAGGGAGAACGGCACCCTCGTGAGCGGGGGCTCCCGCTCAGCCCGCCGCGGTGTTGTAGTTGACGATCCGCTCCACCATCACCGCGGACGCACCGGCCAGCGGGCTCTCTGCGGCCTTGCATACCACGTCGGGCAGCCGGGGTGCTTCGTCCTCGCCTGCGACCACGATGCCCCAGAATGCGTTGAAATCAGCCGGATCGTCAGGTTTTTCGGCGGCCGCCTTCACCGTCGCGCCGCCGATCACGGCCAGTGCGCCCATCTGCCGCAGCACCCGGGGATCGGGCTCGTCCGCGGCGACGACACTCCACCCGGCCACCTCGGCTTTTTCCACTGCCGCACGGAGACTCCCGGGCCCGGACACCACGATGTCCGGCAGGACAAGGGCAACCGGTCCGCAGGTCAGCGGAAGTGCGGTCCTGATCGCCCCGGCGAGCCCCGGTTCGTCCTGGTAGACGAAGACGATCTGGAAGGTGGTGGCGTAGCGCGCAAGATAGCCGACGGTGTCGAGCTTGTGCGGACCGATGACGACCACCAGCCGCACGGCGAGCCCGCTTTCGGCCAATTCGGCAACCGGCGCCAGGCTGCGGTCCAGTACCGTGACGCCGGGCGCGAGGCAGTGCAGCTCCTTGGCGTAGGGCGCGCCGAAGCGCGTCGCGAATCCGGCGCACGGCAGGATGACCGAGACATCAGGGGAATGCTGCATCACTGATCACCGTACCCCGCTACGGTCGAATGTGGTGCTGCCGACGGAATGAGGACACGGAATGCGGGTGCTGCTGGCGACCTACGGGTCACGCGGTGACGTCGAACCCCTGGTGGCACTCGCAGGTCGGCTGCGCGCGCTCGGCGTGCAGGTGCGGATGTGCACGCCGCCGGACGAGGAGTTCACGGCACGGCTGGGCGGTCTCGGGATCGAGGTGGTCCCGATCGGCCCGCCGATGGGGGAGTTGATGCGCCGGAAGACCCCGCCGTCGGCGGAGGAGTTTTCCCGCTACCGCACCGAACTCGTCGACGCCCAGTTCGCCCTGCTCCCCGCCGCGGCGGAGGGCTGTGCCGTACTGGTCGCCGCCGGGCTCGCGCAGGTAGCCGCGCGATCGGTCGCCGAGGCAGCGGGAATCGGCTACGTGTACGTCAGTTATGCGGCAGTCAACCTGCCCTCGCCGCACCATGCGCCGCCCCCGCGGTCAGGCTGGCCCGCGCCGGCCGAGGCGGACAACGAGACACTGTGGGACCTGGACGCCCGGAACGTCGACGCGGAGTACCGCGAGACCCTCAACCGCCACCGGTCCACGCTCGGCCTGCCGCCGGTGACCAACGTCCGCGACCACGTCTACAGCGATCGCCCGTGGCTGGCAGCAGACCCGGCACTGGGACCATGGCCGGAGACCCCCGGCCTCGACGTGGTCCAGACCGGCGCGTTCACCACCCCGGACGACCGCCCGCTCCCGGCGGACCTGGTGACCTTCCTCGACGCGGGCACTCCGCCGGTGTACGTGGGTTTCGGCAGCATCCGCCCGTCCGCGGACATCGGCCACCGGACCGTCGAGGCGATCCGCGCACAGGGCCGCCGCGTACTCGTGTCACGTGGCTGGGCAGACCTGGACGTCCTCGACGGCCACGACGACAGCTTCGCCATCGGCGAGGTCAACCACCAGCGCTTGTTTGCCCACGTCGCCGCAGTCGTCCACCACGGCGGCGCAGGCACCACCCTGGCCGCAGCCCGGGCAGGCGCACCGCAGGTCGTGGTGGCGCTGCAACTGGCGGACAACCCGTACTGGGCGAGCCGCGTCGCGGAGACGGGCATCGGCGCCTCGTTCGACGGCCCACCGCCGAGTGCGGAGTTGCTGAGCCTCGCCTTCAAGAGGGTGCTGTCGCCCGAAACCCGCACGCGGGCAACGGCTTTGGCCGTGCAGGTCCGCACCGATGGGGCGAAGGCGGCGGCGGAACGGTTACTCGCCCTGCGTTGGTGAGCCGCTGTCAGCCCTGCGTAGCCCACCACTTCTGCCCCGCCTCGGGCAGCGTCTGGATCGGGTCGTAGTAGGGGTAGCGACGCTGCAACGCCTCCGGGTCTTCGTGCTCGATTCCCGTGCGGTAGTTCTTCGTCCAGTACGAAATCCCCAGGTCCCGGTCGTAGTCGGCCAGCTGGTGCACCCACCGCTTCCCCACGTACGGCACGTCGCAGACGATGCGTGGCGTCGCGTAGCCCGGCAGGTACCCCATGATCGCGTGCTGCAGTTCCTGCGCCTCCCACACCGCCACGCGCCAATGCTCCGCGTTCGGGATCATGTCGCACATGTAGAAGTAGTACGGCAAAATGTTCGCCTCGCCCTGCAGTGCGAAGCAGAGGTCCAGCAGCGCCGCCGGTGTCGCGTTCACCCCGCGCATCAGCACGCCCTGGTTCCGCACATCGCGCACGCCCACCTGCAGCGCCGTCCGCGCCGCTTCCGCGACCAGCGGGGTCACCGACTGCGCGTGGTTGACGTGCGTGTGGATCGCCAGGTTCACCCCGCGCGCCTGCGCCGTGAGCGCGACCCGCTGCAAGCCCTCGGTGACCTTCGGCTGGAGCCAGTGCTGCGGCAGCGCGGCGAGGGCCTTCGTGGCAAGGCGGATGTCGCGGACCGTCTCGATGTCCATCAACCGCATCAGGAACGACTCCAGCTGCGGCCACGGCACGTTCGCCACGTCGCCGCCGGACACCACCACGTCCCGCACCCCCGGCGTGCGCTGCAGGTATCCGATCATGGCGTCCTGGCGGTCGACCGGTTTCAGCGCGAGCTTGTGCTTCTCGACCTGTTCGGTGGAGTTCCCGACGAGGTCCATCCGGGTGCAGTGCCCGCAGTACTGCGGGCAGGTGGAGATCATCTCCGCGAGCACCTTGGTCGGGTACCGGTGGGTGAGCCCCTCGACCACCCACATCTCGGCCTCGTGCAGGGAGTCGCGCTCGGAGTGCGGGTGGCTCGGCCACTTCAGGTCCCGGTCGCTGCGCACCGGGAGCATGTACCGGCGGATCGGGTCGGCGTAGAACGCTTCGGTGACCTTCGCCGGGTCGGTACCCGCGTGCGGGGCCATCGTGTTGATCATCTGCGGCGGAAGCAGCATCGACATCGTGGCCATCTCGCGCTGGTCGGCGAGCAGGTCCTCGTAGAACCGGTCCTCCAGCAGGTCGCCCATCAGCGCGCGCAGCTGCTTCACGTTGCGGACGCAGTGCACGCGCTGCCACTGGGCGTCCCGCCATTCGGCGGCGGTGACGTCGTGCCAGCCGGGGAAGCGGCGCCAATCGGGTTCCACCAGCTCGGCGCGGGCGTATTCATACGGCTGGTCGAAGGCGGCGGCAGTCGGCACAGGTTCCTGGATCGCAGTCACTTGTACTCCTCGTCGTCGAAAATGCGCGAAAATCTCCTGCCTCAACGTTAGTACACCGTAAATCTTTTTGCACCCCGACCCGCTCGGGCCAGCCCCGGCGGCCAGGGGAGACTCGACCCGTGAACGACAGCACCACGCTCCTGCTCGGCGGCCGCATCTACACCCCGGCCTCCTCCGACGCCACGGCGATGGCGGTGTCCGGCGGCACCGTCGTGTGGGTCGGCCAGGACGCCCCGGCCCGTGCGCTGCACCCGGACGCCGAGGTGGTCGACCTGGGCGGGGCGTTCGTCGCACCGGCGTTCGTCGACGCCCACGTGCACGCCACCGCGACCGGCCTGCACCTGACCGGCCTCGACCTCACCGCCGCCCGCAGCGCCGCCGACCTGCTCGCCACCGTGCGCACCGCGGTGGTACCCGGGCAGGTGCTGCTCGCGCACGGCTGGGACGAATCCACCTGGGCCGACCCGCGCCTGCCCAGCCGGGCCGAACTGGACGCCGCAGCGGACGACACGCCGGTGTACCTGAGCCGGGTCGACGTCCACTCCGCGCTCGTGTCGAGTGCCCTCACCGCGCTGGCGCCGGGTGCCGACGCGGAACCGGGCTGGTCCGCCGACGGCCCGCTCACCCGCGGTGCGCACCACCGCGTCCGTGCCGCCGCCCGAGCCGCGGTCACCCGCCCGCAGCGCCAGGCCGCCCAGCGCGCGTTCCTCGCCGCCGCTGCCGCGCGCGGGATCGTGTCGGTGCACGAATGCGGCGGTCCGGACATCGCCGGCCAAGACGACTTCGCCGACCTTCTCGCGCTCGCCGGCCCGCACACGCCGGAGGTCGTCGGCTACTGGGGCGAGTTCGGCGGTCTCGACACCGCACGCCGTCTCGGTGCCCACGGCGTCGGCGGAGACCTGTTCGCCGACGGCGCGCTCGGCTCCCGCACCGCCGCCCTGACCAGCCCGTACACCGATGAACCCGGCACCTCAGGCTCGCTCTACGCCGACGCGGCCACGATCGCCGACCACCTCGTCGCCTGCACCGAAGCCGGTCTGCAGGCGGGCTTCCACGTGATCGGTGACGCCGCGGTCACCGAGGTCGTCGAGGGTTTCCGGCTCGCGGAGAAACAGGTCGGACAGCGGGCGCTCGCCGCCCGGCATCACCGGCTGGAGCACCTGGAGATGGTCACCGTCGAGCAGGCGCGCGAACTCGCCGGTTGGGGCGTTGTCGCGTCAGTGCAGCCGCTGTTCGACGAAGCCTGGGGCGGCCCCTCCGGGATGTACGCCGAACGCCTCGGAACCCGTGCGGCAGCGCTGAATCCGTTCGCCCAGCTCGCCGCAGAAGGGGTGCTGCTCGCCTTCGGCAGCGACGCCCCAGTCACCGCCCTCGACCCGTGGGCCGCTGTCCGCGCAGCCGTCCACCACCACACGCCAGAAGCGCGGCTCTCAGCTCGCGCAGCCTTCACCGCACACACCCGGGCCGGACATCGCGCGGCGGGCGTTAACGACGGTGTCACCGGCAGCCTCGTCCCGGGTGCGTCCGCGCACTACGCGATCTGGGATGCGACGGACCTCGTGGTCGCCACCGCCGACAGCCGTGTGCAGCGCTGGTCCACCGATCCGCGCTCGGGCGTACCGCCGCTGCCGCGCCTGGACCCGGACACGCCACTGCCGCGCTGCCTGCGCACTGTCCGCGGTGGGAAGGTTGTCTACGACGAGTTCACACCCGCCTCCTAGAGTTCAGGGGTGGCAGTGACCGTGGCGGATCCCGAAACGCCCAAGATGAAACCGAAACGCGCCTGGCTCGTGCGCCTTGTCGTTACCGGGGTCGCGGGCTACGGGTACTACCTCAGCTTCGCGCCGCGTCCACTGTGGTGGCTCGCGCCGATCGCCTTCGCTGTTTTCGCGCTCGTCCTTCGTGGACGGTCGTTCCGCGGCGCATTCGGGTACGGGTTCATCTTCGGCATGGCGTTCTTCCTGCCGCTGCTGACCTGGCTGCAGGACTTCCTCGGCCGCGACTTCGGGCCGTGGCCGTGGATCGGCCTGTCGTTCGCCCTGTCGCTCTACTTCGGTCTCGCCGGATGGCTGATCCGGGTCGTCGCGCGGCTGCCGCTGGCGCCGCTGTGGGGTGCGCTGGTGTTCGTCGCGCTGGAAACGCCGCGCACCTGGTTCCCGCTCGGCGGGTTCCCGTGGGGGCGCGTCGCGTTCAGCCAGCCCGAGGGCGCGTTCCTGCCGCTGGCGTCGATCGGCGGTGCCCCGCTGGTCGGATTTGCCGTGGTACTCACCGGTTTCGGCCTCGCCGCCCTGATCGCGAAGCTGCGCGAACCACGGGCGCTGGCCTGGCCGGTGGTCTTCACGATCGTCCCGGCGGTGGCCGGGCTGGCGCTGTGGCCCACGATCGGCACCGAAGCGCAGGACGGCTCGCTCACCGTCGCCACGGTGCAGGGCAATGCGCCGGACATCGGCCTTGCCCTGCAAGGACAACGCGGCGTCCTGCGGCAGAACCACCTCGCCGAAAGCGCCCGGCTGCTGCAGCAGATCCAGTCCGGCCAGGTCCCGAAGCCGGACCTGCTGCTGTGGCCCGAAACCGCCACGCCGCTGGCGGGCGCCGACCCGGGCATCGACCAGATGGTGTCGGCTTACGGCATCCCGGCGATCATCGGCGCCCTCGTGCGGACCCCGGACGGCGCGGCGGAAAACTCCGCCGTCGTGTGGGACCCGAGGACCGGGCCCGGACAGCGTTACGTGAAACAGGACCTCGTCCCCTTCGGTGAATACGTGCCCGCCCGCGCCGTCGCGCGCCTGGTCACCCCGTTCATCGACGATACCCTCGACATGCGCGCCGGCGACGGCTCGAACGCGGCGTTGTCGGTGGCGGGTACCAAGATCGGCGTGTTCATCTGCTACGAAGCCGCGTTCGACGGACCGGCCCGCGACGCGACCGCCGAAGGCGGCGAACTGCTGGTGGTCCCCACGAACAACGCCTGGTACGGGCCGGGGGAGATGAGCTACCAGCAGCTGGCGATGTCGCGGCTGCGGGCGGTGGAACACGGCCGGGCAGTGGTGGTGTCGGCCACGTCCGGGGTGAGCGCGCTGGTGGCCCCGGACGGGACGATCACCAGCTCCACCGGGCTTTTCACGGCGGATGCCCTGGTCGGGCGCGTGCCGCTGCGCACGCAGACTACGCTGTCGGATCGACTCGGTGCGTGGACGGAGTACGGACTGCTGGCGGTGGCGATCGCGGGTGTCGCCGGCGGGTTCGTGCTCCGTTTTCGCACCCGGAGCAGTACCGGCACGACAGCAGGGGAAGCGGCGGGCTGATCCCGCGGATTCGGAGGAGACGGATGGCGCAGGCGCCGCGGGGGGCCGAAACGATCGAGCCGGTGCTGGTGGTGGTCCCGACCTACAACGAGCGGGACAACCTCGGCCCGGTGCTGGACCGGCTCCACAAGGCACTCCCGGACGTCGACGTGCTCGTGGTCGACGACGGCAGCCCGGACGGCACCGGCGAGCTGGCCGACGAGCGCGCGGCCGCCGACAAGCGCGTCCACGTGCTGCACCGCACCGCGAAGGAGGGCCTCGGCAAGGCCTACATCGCAGGCTTCCGCTGGGGCCTGGAACGCGGGTACGCGACGTTCGTGGAGATGGACGCCGACGGCTCGCACGCGCCCGAAGACCTGCCGCGCCTGCTCGACGCGGTCGGCGACGCGGACCTGTCCATCGGCTCGCGCTACGTTCCCGGCGGCAGCACGGTGAACTGGCCGCTGCGCCGCACACTGCTGTCCCGCGGCGCGAACCTGTACTCGCGGATCGCGCTGGGGCTGAAGGTCGCGGACATGACCGCCGGGTTCCGCGCGTACCGCCGCCGGGTGCTGGAGAAGCTGGCGCTGGACGAGGTCGCCTCGCACGGCTACTGCTTCCAGATCGACCTCACCCGCCGCACCGCCGACGCCGGGTTCGACATCGTCGAGGTCCCGATCACGTTCACCGACCGGGAAATCGGCCAGTCGAAGATGAGCGGCGGGATCATGTCCGAGGCGTTCTTCCGCGTCGCGGAGTGGGGTGCGCAACGCCGCCTCGCGCAGGTCAAGCGGTTGCTGCGGCGCTGATCCGGCGGCTCCGGCCGTTTGGTCCCGGTCGGACCCGCACTGTCCTGCATGGCGCGCGTTCCTGTCCGTCACGCACACCGAGGTGCCTTTTGCAAGACCTTCCGTACTGGCCCATACTGGCGTTACGCACAAACAGTAAGAATTGGAGGCCAGGCGGTAAAGCCGACGGCCTCCACCCAGATACGGAAGTGAGCTCACCGTGCCCGCAATCGCCATCGTCGGCGCCGGACCGGGGATGGGCCTTGCCATCGCCCGCACCTTCGGCCGCCGCGGCTTCGACGTCGCCCTGATCGCCCGTACCAAGGAGAAGCTGGAAACGCTCGTCACCGAGCTCGGCCGGGAAGGCATCACCGCCGGCGCGTTCCCCGCCGACATCCTCGACCGCGCCTCACTCACCGACGCGCTGGACGCGGCCAAGTCCCGCTTCGGCAGCATCGAGGTCCTGGAGTACTCGCCCGCCCCGCATTCGCCGGTACCCGGCCTCACCGTGGTCACTCCCTCGGAGGTCACGGTCGACAACCTGCAGCCGATGATCGAGTACGGCTTCTACGGCGCCGTCGCGGCAGCCCAGGCGGTACTGCCCGCGATGCGCGCCGCGGGCGCCGGAACCCTGCTCTTCACCACCGGCGGCGGCTCGGTCGACCCGGTGCCGATGTTCGGCAACGCCAACGCCGCCCAGGCAGCTCTGCGGAACTGGGCGATCAACCTGAACAAGGAACTCGCCGGGAGCGGCGTGCACGCGGCCCACGTGGCGATCAACGTCTGGATCGGCGAGGGAGGCCCGGAAGGCGGCCCGAGGGCCACGCCCGAGGAGATCGCCGCCCTGTACTGGGACCTGCACGAAAGCCGCGACCGCGCCGAAGCCGTCTTCGACGCCGCCTGACCACCCGGCTCGCCCGGGTCGCGCACTGCCGAGGCCGTCTTCAGCGCCGCCCGACCGCCTGGCTAGCCCGGCAGTCCGGCCGCGATGACGTGGATCCCCAGGCCCATCGTCATCGCCCGCCGCGCGTTCTGAGCCCGCCCGCGCGGGCCCGGGCGGCACAGGACGCGAAACGGCCCCCGTGGGGGGAGGTCACGGGGGCCGTTCCTGTTCAGTGGTGGGAGCCAGCTACTGGCCGAGATTCAGGCGGACCGGGTGGTCCGCCGTCCTTTGAGCTCGGCGAGACGTTCGTTCAGCAGGTCCTCGAGCTCGGGGATGGAGCGGCGCTCCAGCAGCATGTCCCAGTGTGTCCTGGGGGGCTTGACCTTCTTCTGCTCGGGCTGCCCGCCGTCGACGATCTCGGACTCGCTGCCGTGCAGGCGGCACTCCCACACCGTCGGGATCTCGGCGTCGTCGGAGAACGGCACCTCGAACTCGTGGTTCTTGGGGCAGGCGTAGCGCACGGTACGGCGCGGGGCGAGGTCGTGATTGCGGTCGGTCTCGTAGCTGACCGCTCCCAGCCGGCTTCCACGAAGAACACGGTCGGCCATGATGGGTCCTTTCAGTCAGCTCCGGGTGGAGCCAGGGTGATGCTCACCCTATGCAACGAACACGGTCTCCGGGGGATTCCCGGTTCACCATGTCGCTGCTCACGATGAGCTGTGTCACCCCTGGTCTTCAGCTTCCTCCAGTGGGAGTCGCTTCGCGCTCCGGCGTGACGCGGATACCGCCTTCTTAGTGCGGATATCCCCCAGTTGGGCTACTCAGGTTAGCGTTAGGACAACCGTAACTGACCGTGCTGCGCGGCAGCAGGCCCCAGGTCCCCCGAGCGGAAGTGCCGACGGCACAGTACCTGATAACGGACCGTGACCAAATTGCCATCGGAACGTGCTGAAGCTGAAGTTTCAACTACGGAGTGTTCGGTATCTGCGACGACAACGGTGTCACCCTCACGGAGGATCACGTCGTCTTGCACCCGCGCGTTGAACCGGCCCGCCGTGCCACACCAGCAGAGCACCTCGACCTGCACCGGCTGCAGGTCGTCGGCCAGTTCGAACAGGCGTGCGGCACCGGGGAAGAGGCGGCTGCGGAAGTCGGTCGCGATGCCGAAGCAGTAGACGTCGATGCCGGCCTCGTCGGCGAGCTCGGCCAGCTGGTCGACCTGCGCGGGGGAGAGGAACTGCGCCTCGTCGACGATCACGTAGTCCACGTGCTGCCCGCGGGCCCACTGCTCGCGGACCAGGTCCCGCAGGTCGGTGCCGGTGCCGACCTCGGTCGCCCGCCGCGAGATCCCGATCCGGCTGGTGATCTGCGGCGCGCCGGACCGGTCGTGCCGCACCAGTACCAGCCCGCGCCTGCCCTGCCGGGCGTGGTTGTGGTCGATCTGCAGCGCGAGCGTCGACTTCCCGCAGTCCATCGGGCCGTAGCAGAACTTCAGCCTGCCCCGCGGGGCCCCGTTGCGCCGGACCCCCGCGGGCGGGGCCGCGGAAAGCGCGTCGGTGGGGTCGGTGTCGTCGGCAGCAGTCACGACGCCCGACCTTATCGGGGCCTCACAGCACCGCAGGCGGACGGTTCCCCGCGGCCACGATCGCCCGCCGCACCGGCACGAACGCCACGAGGACGAACCCGAGCACGAAAAACACCACCAGCGCGACGATCGCGAACCGGAACGACCCGGTCGCCTGCCCGACCCCGGCGAACACCAGCGGCCCGAGCCACGACGTCCCCTTCTCACCCACGACGTACAGCGAGTAGTACTGCGCCTCCCGGCCCGCCGGGATCATCTGGCTGAACAGCGACCGGGCGAGTGCGTTCGTCCCGCCCAGCACCAGCCCGATCCCGACCGCCACGGCGAAGAACTGCACCGGCTGCTGCGGCTGCACGAAATACGCGCCGCCGAGCACCACGACCCACAGCACGAGGCTGACCAGGATCGTCCGCTTCGCGCCGAGGCGGCGCGCGACGAGCCCGTGCAGGACCCCGCCGGCGTAGGCGAGGAACTGGATCACCAGCACGGTGACGATGAGGACCTCGTCGGCGAACCGCAGCTCGTCCTTGCCGTACTGCGCCGAAACCGTCACGACGGTGTTGATCCCGTCCGCGAAAAGCAGGTAACTGCCGAGGAAGGCGAGCGTGAGCGGGTACGCCTTCGCTTCGCCGAGGGTGTGCCGCAGCTCGCGGAAACCGGCTCGCAGCACGGAAACCCGACGTTCGGCCGTCGCCGGCACGTGGCTGCGGGGGAGCCGGCGCAGGGTCGGGATCGTGAACAACGCCCACCAGATTCCCGAGGTCAGGAAGCAGATCCGCACCGCAAGCCCGGTGTCGACGCCCAGCGCGTCACGGCTGAGGTAGAACGCCAGCTGCAGGGCCAGCGCGAGCCCGCCGCCGAGGTACCCGAACGCCCAGCCCTTCGCCGACACGTCGTCGCGCTCGTCGGGCGTCGCGATGTCCACCAGGAACGAGTAGTAGACGACCAGCGAACCGCCGTACCCGATGTTCGCCAGCACGAACAGCACCGCACCGAGCTGCCAGTCCGAACCGGCCATGAAGAACATCAGTGCCGACGCCACCGCCCCCAGCACCGCGAACCCGCCGAGAATCCGCCGCTTGTTGCGGCTGCGGTCGGCGATCGCCCCGGCAATCGGCAGCACCAGCACCTGCACGACAGTCGCCACCGACAGCAGGTACCCCCACAGCGAACCGGCCGGGAAATGCAAGCCGAACAGTGCGACGTCGCAGTGGTTCAGCTTGTTGTCCACACCGGACGCGTCGAGACAAGCCCGGTCCCCGTTAAGGGTGATGTTCTGCTTCGCATCGGCCGCCGCGACAGAGCTCATGTACAGCGCGCCGAACACGGTCGTCACCGACGAATAGAACGGCGAGTTGGCCCAGTCGTAGAAGTACCAGCCCCACCGTTCCCGCTTGCTGTCCCGGGTCTCGGCCAGCGTCATCCACGGCTCCTCGTCGGTTCCGAACCTCCAGGTCAGGCCGCACATTACTGGCGCGCGCCGACCCGGTACCGCCGAAGGGGGCAAACCGTGTCCGGTTCGTCGCTTCCGTTCACTCCGGGGTGTCGCGCGCGATGGACGACACGCCGCGCCGGGCGTGTCGCTACCGGCAATCCCGGGCGTGTCATGTGAGACTGCTGTGCGTGGTGTGACTCTTGTGGTCAAAGGGTCACGTGCTTAGTGTGCATGTCATGACCAACCGTGTTCGCACTGCCGGACGGGCGCTCCTCCTCGTGGTCGCCGTCCTGAGCATGGAGCTCGCCGTCACCGGCGCCGCCTCCGCGGACCCCACCTCGAGCTCGTGGGCCAAGCTGAGGATGTGCGAGTCGAGCGGCCGCTACTCGATCAACACCGGCAACGGCTACTACGGCGCCTACCAGTTCGACCTGCCGACCTGGCGCAGCGTCGGCGGCCAAGGCAGGCCGGACCAGGCCAACCCCCGCGAACAGGACTACCGCGCCCTGTACCTGTACCGGATGCGCGGCTGGCAACCCTGGGAATGCGGCGGCATGCTGGGCCTCTCCAACGACCGCGACGCACGCAGCAAACGCGTGCCGTCCTACGACGAGTCCGCGTACATGGGCGGTGGCGGCCTGCCTGCCCCACCCGCCCCGAAGCCCCGCCCGACGCCCCCGGCACCCCCCGCACCCCCCGGCGCAATGCCCGACTGGCCCGGCCTGGTGTACGCCTACGGCGACTGCGCACCCGCGCTGCGGACCTTCCAGCTGCGGATGAACGCATACGGCTACGGTTTCCAGGGCACCGGCTGCTACTACGACAAGACCCGCACGGCAGTGCTGGACCTGCAGCGAGCCAACGGGATCAACGACTCGGGACGGCTGGGACCGAAGACGTGGACGGCCGCTTGGCAAGGGAAAGCGCCCCGGTGAGCTAGTTACGCGGGGGAGTCGGTCGCGGCGGTGTGCCGGCTGCGCCACCGCGAGGGCCGCGGCTGGTGAGGTGGCTGCGGCCGGTTGCCGGGGTGGCTGGTTCCAGGGTTTGGCCAGGCTTCACCTGCCAGGCTTCACCTGGCTGTCTCGGGCGGTTGCTTCGGCTGGCTGCCGCGGGTGGCTGCGTCGGGCGGCTGCTTCGGGCGGCTGGCTGCCTCACCTGGCTGCCGCGGGCGGCTGGCTAAGCTTCGGTGACTAGGTCGGGCGCCTGCCACCTGCCGGGCAAGGACGCTGGCAACGTCGTCTTCTCCTTCAAGCCCGCTTGCCAGGCCTGGCAAGTCCGACGGCAGCGCACCGCAGCGGATGATCTTGCTGCGCCCGGGTCCCACACAACTGTGTTTCGCCTCGACGTCGCTTCCGATGCCCTCCTGGCCCGGTCAGCCCCGCCGCTCCTTCAGCTGCTCACGTGAGCTCCACCCGGATCCCTCCCAGCCTCGGCGTACCGCTGCGCAAGCTCCCGGAAGGCTTGCCGCAGCTCGGCCGGGCCGACGACCTCGATGTCGGCATCCACCCGGCCGATGGTCGCCGCCAGGCCACGCCACGACCACGCCCCGAGGGTCACCCGGGAGCGGTCCGGGGCGACCTCCTCGATCACGCCGTCCCGGAGGTAACTTGCCACCTCGCCTGCCGCCAGATGCACGATCACCTCACCGCGGCAGGGAAATTCCCCGGACAAATCCGTGCCACGGAACCGCGAGACGACGAACGCCGACGCATCCGGCATCTCCCGCGGTGTGAACCGCGGCCCGGTGGGCGTGCGCGGAGTGATCCGATCGGCCCGGAAGGTACGCCAGTCGCCGCGATCGAGGTCCCATGCGACCAGGTACCAGCGCCGCCCCCACGTAACGAGGTGATGCGGCTCCACGCGGCGCGGCGGACCGTCCACAGAGGAGTAATCGAACCGCAGCACTTCCTTGACGTGCACCGCCGCGCTCAGTGCAAGCAGCACCTGCGGGTCCACCGTGGGTGCGGACGGCTCGACGGCGGTGAAGCGAAAGCCATCCACCCGATGCCGCAACCGCGACGGCATCACCTGCCGCACGGTCTGCAACGCCCGGAGCGCGCCTTCCTCGATCCCAGCGCCGGTCACGGCAGCCGCCCGAAGCGCAACAGCGACCGCAACGGCCTGCTCATCATCGAACAGCAACGGCGGCAACCGAGACCCCGCCCCGAGCCGGTACCCACCTTCAGGACCTTTCGTCGTGACGATCGGATACCCCAGCTCCCGCAACCGATCGACATCGCGACGCACCGTCCGCGGGCTAACGTCGAGCCGCTCGGCCAGCAGCGCACCCGGCCAGTCCCGCCGCGCCTGCAGCAACGAGAGCAGCGACAACAACCGCGCAGAAGTCTTCGGCACCGCTCCATGATGGCGGGGGTAGCGGACAGTTTCTGACCTCAACCCCCGGCAGCAGAAGCGGGGACAGGCTTCTCGACCACGCCTCGCGGAGGTCGTCGGATCCTTGCCTTCATCGGAGCCCGCACGCCCTCACGACGCGGGATCTCACTGTTCAACCCGCGGATCGCCCTCCAGCGTCGCCAGTGCGTCAGCCGGCGTGAGCCCGCCGACGCCACTTGCCCACGGCCGACCCCTATATGCCCCGTTCGAACCAGTACTACCGCAGACCGTAGCCACCGCCCGCTATCCGGCCTGCCGTTCCCAAGCGCCCCGTTCCCGCAGGACGTCGCGCAGCAGGTCGGGCCGGTCCGTGACGATGCCGTGCACCCCGAGGTCCAGCAGGGTCCGCATCTGGTCCGGGTCGTCGATCGTCCACGTGTGGACCTCGAACCCGCGCCGGACGGCCGCCTTCACGAACGCCTGGTCCACCACCGTCAGCGGCCCTTGCCGGACCGGGACCTGCGCGAGCCAGCCGGTCGCGAACCGGCTCACCGGCAGCAGCGGGACCCAGCCGTCGGCCCACAGCAGGAACGCCGACCGCGGCCCCATCGCCGTGAGCAGCTTCGGACCCGCCAGCCGGCGCAGGCGGGCGAGCCGGGAGTCCGAAAAGGACGCCGCCGCGACGCGGTCGAATGCGCCAGTGCGCTCCAGCGTCCGCACGAAGGGGACCACCGCGCCGGTGGCCTTGACGTCGACGTTGAAAAACGCGTCCGGCAGCTCCTCGAGCACGTCCTCCAGCCGCGACAGCACCGCGCGGCCGCCGATCTTCGCGTGTTTGACCTGGTCCCAGGTCTGGGTCGCGATCGCGCCGCCGCCGTCGGTGGTGCGGTCGAGGGTGGCGTCGTGGTGGACGACGACCACGCCGTCGGAGGTGGCGTGGACGTCCGTTTCCAGGTAGCGGTAGCCCTCTTCGACCGCCCGCCGGAACGCGGGCAGCGAGTTCTCGAGCCCGTCCAGGTCGCCGATGTGCCACCCGCGGTGGGCGAACGCACGGGGGAGCGGGTCGGCGAGGTACGGAAACGGTGGGCGCATCACTCCAGTCTCCTCCTTCGGAGTGGCCCCGTCGTGATAACGCGGTGGACGGCTAAAGTCCGGCTGGTGAGGGAACTGGCCGAACACGCCCCGACCGGCGACGAACGCGTCGTACCGCGCCGCAGCAACGCCCCGAAACACTGCGGCTGGTGCGGCCGCCGCCTGCCGGAATCCGGCAACGTCGGACGGCGCCGCCGGTACTGCGGTCAGTCCTGCCGCCAACGCGCGTACGAGCGTCGCACGGCCCTCCAGCGAAGCGGCCTGCCCGAAGACGCGGTCGTGCTGTCGGACACGGAAATCGCCACCCTGCAGGACCGCCTGTTCCAGCTCCGCTGCGCAGCGGAAGACATCGTGACGGCCACCGAGGACGGCGCCAACGCAGCCGAGCTGCGGCAGCTGGCAGAGGAGGTAGCCAGCGCGGCCCGGGATCTGGAACAGCTGCGCTGAACGCCCACTGGGGACCGTCGGGGACTGGTTACCGACGAGTCGCCAACGGCTACCGCCGCCGCCCAACCTCAACCGTCGTGAAGCAACGGCAACCGTCGTGAAGCAACGGCAACCGTCGTCAAGCAACGGCAACCGTCGTCAAGCAACGGCAGCCGTCGTCAAGCGACCGCTATCGCAGCCAACAGCGGGCCGTCGCTGCGAGCAGCGTTGCGTGCCCAACGCAACCTTGGCTTCCGCCGGCCAGCTGGAACCTGTCGCTCAGTGATCGACGCCCAGCGCTCATCGTCTGTCGTCGGCCCGACAGTTGAGCGCGCGGTTCAGCAACCGAGGCCGCCGCTCAGCGACGGCAACTCAGGTCAGCGAACCGGCTCACCGCCCAGCAGAAGCCGCTCGGCCCAGCGAGTGGACCAGCCGCCCGGCCCCAGCCAAGCGGTTCACCGAAGCGGACCAGGCCAACGTCAGACACTGGTCGACGAGTGGCAGAACCCCGCGTCAACTGCCGTCTCCTGGCGGCCGACAACGGCGTCGGCAACCGCTTGACCTTGTCGGTCGTCTGCGAGCGCCGTCATCGGTCGACGGCAGTCAGCGGCCGCCGCGGTTAGGTCTGGTGCGTGCGGAGACCGTGTGTCGAATGCCTTGGTCTCTTCCCAGGCCTTCCCATCTCAGGGGTGTTCCCGCTCGGGCTAGGTCTGCGCTTGTTCGGCGGCCCTAGCGAGATTGTCCAGTGATGCCTCCAACCGGTGCGTTGTCGTGGTGCGGGCTCGGGTGATCCGCATGGTGTCGTCGGGGTTGAGGTGGGTCCAGTCGTACGTGTGCGTCACCCGGGTGCGTGCCTCGGTGAGTGGCTCCAGTTCCCAGCCCCACAGGTGTCCCGGCTGGGGCTCGCCGGGTTCGGAGGGGCGCCAGGCCACCAAGCGACCTTCCTCGAACTCCACGACGTGGTTCTCCCGGACCGTGCCGACCGTGAGTTCTGTGGTGAACACATCGCCTACTGCTCGGATGCGCTGGCCGGGCGCGGCTTCGGCCAGGTTGTCGTTGCCGTCCCAGGTCGGCTGGAGGGACGGGTCGGCGATCAGTGCGAAGATCCGCTCGGCGGAAGCGGCGATCTCACGGCTGGCGCGAACCACGCGCGGGGTCTCGTCGGTCACCCAGTCATGCAATCACATTCGCCTCCCGTTCCTCGCGCTCGCGGGCCAGTCCGTTGAGGGCGCGGTAAGTGCGGTTGCTCGCGGCGGCGGCGCGCTGTTCGCGGCCGGTTGCCTCGATGTAGTTCTGGCTCGTGGCGAGGCTGGCGTGACCGAGCAGCGTCATGATCTCCGACGCCGTCGCGCCGTCCTCGGCCAGCCGGGTGGCGAACGTGTGGCGGAGCGCGTGCAGGTTCGCGCCGGTCGGGACCCGGTCGTGCAAGCCCGCCCACCGGTAGCACGACTTCACCAGGTACTCCAGCGCGCCACGGCCGATCGGCTCGCCGCCGCGGTCCCGGAGCAGCGGTTCGCTCGCCGGGAACCGCTGCCGGGGGAACCGCCGCCGACACGACGTCA
Source organism: Amycolatopsis jejuensis (assembly GCF_000717335.1). Taxonomy (GTDB): domain Bacteria; phylum Actinomycetota; class Actinomycetes; order Mycobacteriales; family Pseudonocardiaceae; genus Amycolatopsis; species Amycolatopsis jejuensis. The sequence continues at coordinate 284,987 of NZ_JNYZ01000002.1, read as the reverse complement.
CGTACTCTTCGATCAGCCGCGCCATGGCCGGTTGCACCGGGATCGACCGGTCCCGGCTGCCCTTGCCGTGGACGTGCAACCGCAGTTCACCGTCGCGTCCCACCACCGAACGTGGCGTGAGCGCCCGCATTTCCGCCGCTCGCAGACCCGCCACGAGACCCAGCGCCAGTACCAGCACGTCCCGCTCCGGCCACGGATCCCTTGCGCGGCGGGCTCCTTCGGCAGCGGCGGCCAGCAGCTGTTCGGGAGTTTCCTCGCCTCGCAAGGGTTTCGGGGTGAGCGGGGGAGTCTTGGGTCGCGCGACCGCACCCATCGGATTGCCCGGCAACAACCCGTCCGACACACAGAACGTGAGGAACTGGTTCCACGTCGACCACGCCCGCAGCACCGAACTCTTGGCGTGACTGTCGGCGAACGCACCGAATGCCGAGCGCAGGACCGGCGCGGTCAGGTCCGCGACGTCCACGTCGTCGCGACCCAGTTCGGTGAGCAGGAGAGCGGTGATCCCCGCGAGATCGCGGCGATAGGCGGCGGTGGTGTGCGGCGAGTCCTTGCGCGGCCGCCGTGCCGCGAAGAACGCTTGCTGTGCCTCGGAAACGAGCATGGACAAGGTTTATCGCACCACACCGACAATTCCTGCGCCCCGGACGCCGGTCCGATTTCATGCATAATGGCGATTATGCATGAAACATTGCTCCGGACGTGTTCCAGCAGGGGCTGAGTCCCTTGGGGGACAACACCTTTCGGCCCCAACGACTACCGCAGGACGATCGTGTTTCCGGTCGCTCAAGTCGATGGGGTACGCGCAGGCGTTCATCTGTTCGAGTGGATCTCTGCGGGACTGGGCGCCAGGCGGACCCGTTGGGCCGGAAGTTGGTGCTATGGCGGTTGTTCTGCCTCATGTCCATCATCCCGTCAGCCGTGGTCAATTCGTCACCGTGACGAATTGACCACGGCTGACGGGACATCATGCTCGGGGATTCCGGGCCCGAACCTTGCGGGCACAGCGATGACCCGGCCAGGGTGGCCCAGGCGTCGGGTCATCCACCGATTGCAGCAGCCGCACCGTCAAGGCGGCGAGAACTGAACCAGCGCGACCGCACACAGACCCGAAATCCCGTAGAAAACCCCTCCTCGGCTCACGGATCAGCAGGTCGCCAAAACGCCGATAATTTACATTATGTCAAGTTATCGCTCCAGTGCCCTGAACGTCGAGTCCCCCGCCAGGCTGGGTTCGAGGACGTTGACGGAAGTTGTGAACGGGTGGTTCACTTCTTCCGTGCCCTACCGCAGGACCCCCAAGGTGCAGGAACGTCTCGACGCGTTGCGGGACGCGATCGTCGACGCCACGGTGCAGCAGCTGGCCGAGCACGGGTACGCCGGTTGTTCCGTGGCGGCGGTCGCCGAGCGGGCCGGGGTTGCCGTGGGGACCGTGTACCGCCACTTCCCCACCAAAGCTGACCTGGTCGTACGGGTTTTCCGGCAGGTGGTGTCGCGCGAGGTCGAGGCCGTGCGGTCAGCTGCGGCCGGGCCGGAGGATCCGCTGCAGCGCGTCGTGGCGGTGTTCGAGACGTTTGCCGCGCGCGCGTTGAAGGCGCCGCGGCTTGCGTATGCGCTGCTGGCTGAGCCGGTGGACGCGGTCATCGACGCGGAGCGGCTCGAGTTCCGGCGGGTGTTCCGGGACGTCGTGGCCGAGCATGTCGCGGACGGCGTGCGCATGGGAGTGTTGCCTGCGCAGGACGCGGCAGTGAGCGCGGCCGCGCTGGTCGGGGCGGCCGCCGAGGTGCTGATCGGTCCCCTGACGAGCGGTGGGTCGGTCGAGGTCGTCGAGTTGAGCACGTTTGTCGTGCGGTCGCTGGGAGGTTCGGATGCCCGTCACGCATGAGGTCACCAATCAGGTTCCGCCGCTGGTGTACGACGTCGCGGAGGATCCGGCGCTGCTGGACGCGGTCGCGCGGGCGGACGCGTCGTGGGTGACCGGTGAGCTGCACGACCTGGGCAGGCTGGCCGGGAGCGAGCAGGCGCAGGACTGGGGACGGCTGGTGAACGAGAACGAGCCAGTGCTGCGGACGCACGACCGGTACGGGCACCGGATCGACGAGGTCGAGTTCCATCCGCATTGGCACGATCTGATGAATGTTGCCGTGTCGCACGGGCTTCAGGCCGCGCCGTGGCGAGACGAGCGGCCCGGCGCGCATGCGGCGCGGGCGGCGAAGATGTACGTCTGGGGTCAGGTGGAGGCCGGGCACACCTGCCCGATTTCGATGACGTACGCGGCGGTTCCGGCGTTGCGGGCGAATCCGGAGCTGGCCGCGCAGTACGAGCCGCTGCTGGCGTCGACGGTGTACGACTTCGGCTTGCGTGAGCCGAGCACGAAGCGCGGGTTGATCGCGGGCATGTCGATGACCGAGAAGCAGGGCGGTTCGGACGTCCGGGCCAACACCACCACCGCGCGACCCGCAGGCGACGGCACGTATCGGCTGGTCGGGCACAAGTGGTTCACCAGTGCGCCGATGTCGGACCTGTTCCTCACGCTCGCGCAGGCGCCCGGTGGGCTGTCCTGCTTCCTGCTCCCCCGCGTGCTGCCGGACGGTACGCGCAACCCGATCCGGTTGCAGCGGTTGAAGGACAAGCTGGGCAACCGGTCGAATGCGTCGTCGGAGATCGAGTACGAGGACGCGGTGGGCTGGCTCGTCGGTGACGAGGGCCGTGGGGTGCGCACGATCATCGAGATGGTCAACAACACCCGGCTGGACTGTGCGCTCGGCAGCGCTTCGGGGATGCGGCTCGGCGCGGTCCGCGCGGTGCATCACGCGACGCACCGGCACGCGTTCGGGAAGACGCTCGTGGACCAGCCGTTGATGGCGAACGTGCTGGCGGACCTGGTGGTCGAGGCGGAGGCGGCGACCACGGTGTCGATGCGGCTCGCGGCTGCGGGCGACCGGCGGGACGACGAGCAGGAGCAGGCGTTCCGGCGGCTGGGCCTGGCGGTCTCGAAGTACTGGGTCTGCAAGCGAGCGCCGATGCACGCGGCGGAGGCGCTGGAGTGCTTTGGGGGCAACGGTTACGTCGAGGAGTCGGGGATGCCGCGGCTCTACCGGGAGGCTCCCCTGATGTCGATCTGGGAGGGTTCGGGCAACGTCGCGGCGCTGGATGCGTTACGGGCGATGGCGCGGCAGCCGGAGTCGGTGGCGGCGTTCTTCTCCGAGGTCGAGCTCGCTGCTGGTGGTGACTCGCGGCTGGATGACGCGGTGGACCGGCTGAAGAAGGATCTGTCCGATGTGGACGATCTGGAGTTCCGGGCGCGGCGGGTCGTGGAGTCGATGGCGTTGGTGCTGCAGGGATCGCTGCTCGTGCGGCACGGTCCGCAGTCGGTGGCCGACGCGTTCTGCAGCACGCGGTTCGGCGGCGACGGGGGCCTGGCTTTCGGTACTTTGCCCGCCGGAATGGACACTTCTGCGATCATCGGCCGCGCGCGCGGCTAGTCCGGGTACGGTCCGGGTTCGCGCGGGCTAATGTCCTTGCCCATGACCGAACCCGCTTACGTGTCCGCCACGCGGACTGCTTACGACACCGTTGCCGAGTCCTACGCCGAGATGTTGAAGGACGCGCTCCGGGACAGCACGTGGGACCGGGCGATTCTGGGTGCGTTCGCCGAGCTGACCGGCGATGGGCCGGTGGGTGATCTTGGCTGCGGTCCGGGTCGGCTCACCGGGTACGTGGCGTCGCTGGGGCTGGACGTGTTCGGGGTGGACCTCTCCCCCGCGATGATCGAGGTCGCCCGGCGGACGCATCCTGGCCTGCGGTTCGACGTCGGCACGCTCGCCGCGCTCGATCTCGCCGACGGGTCGCTGGCCGGTGCGCTCGCCTGGTACTCGCTGATCCACACCCCGCCGGAGCAACTTCCGGTGCTGGTGAAGGAACTCGCGCGGGTGCTGCGTCCGGGTGGCCGCTTGTTGACGGCGTTCCAGGTGGGCAACGAGCGTAAGCACATCGAGCACGCGTACGGCCACGACGTTTCGGCGGACGCCTACCGGCTCGACCCGGATTTCGTGGCGGGCCTGCTCGCCGACGCGGGATTCGTGGTGGAAGCCCGGATGGTGCGGGAGGGGCAGCCGCCGCTCGAGTCGACGCCGCAGGCGTATGTGATGGCGCGCAAGGAGGACTGAAGGTCTCTGCCCACTTCAACCTATAGCGCACCCCGGGGCTTGCGGCAAGCCCCGGGTGATGCCGCAGAATCTCCCGCCGGAGCTCGATCGAGGGGGATGCATGGTGGATGTGGTCATTGCCGGAGCCGGGCCGGCGGGGATGATGCTGGCCGCGGAGCTGCGGCTGCACGACGCGCGGGTGGTCGTGCTGGAGAAGGAGGAGGTACCGCCGAAGTTCGTGCGTGCCCTGGGGATGCACGCGCGGACCATGGAGGTGCTCGACCAGCGTGGGTTGCTGGACCGGTTCCTCGCGGTGGGCAAGACTTACCCGGTCGGGGGCTATTTCGCGGCGATCCCGAAGCCCGCGCCGGAGCGGCTCGACACGTCGCATCCGTACGTGCTCGGGCTTCCGCAACCGATCACCGACCGGCTGCTGGCCGAGCACGCTGCCGAGCTGGGCGCTGAGATCCGGCGCGGCTGCGAGGTCGTCGGGCTTCAGCAGGACGACAACGGGGTGACTGTCTCGTTGGCCGACGGCACCACGCTGCGTTCGCGGTACCTCGTCGGTTGTGACGGCGGGCGGAGCACGGTGCGGAAAGCCCTCGGTATCGCGTTCCCCGGTGAGCCTGCGCGCAACGAGATGTTACTCGGTGAGATGGAGATGACTGCGGATCCGGCGGAGATCACCGCTGCGGTCATCGAAATCCGTAAGACGGAGCTGATGTTCGGCATCGGACCGCTCGGAGACGGGCTGTACCGCATGGTCGTTCCGGCCGACGGAGTCGCGGCCGACCGGTCGAAGCCGACTCTGGACGAGGTCAAGCGGCAGTTGCGTACCTACGCCGGTTCGGACTTCGGCGCGCACTCCCCTCGCTGGCTTTCGCGGTTCGGCGACGCCACTCGGCAGGCCGAGCACTATCGGGCCGGGCGGGTGCTGCTGGCCGGGGACGCGGCGCACGTCCATCCGCCGCTGGGTGGGCAGGGGCTGAACGTCGGGGTCCAGGATGCGTTCAACCTGGGCTGGAAGCTTGCCGCCGAGGTGCGCGGCTGGGCGCCGGAGGGGCTGTTGGACAGCTATGAGGCCGAACGTCATCCGGTTGCGGCTGCGGTGCTGGACAATGTCCGGGCGCAAGGTGTGCTGATGTCGTCCACTCCCGATGGTCGCGCTGTGCGGCGGCTGGTGGCGGAGCTGATGGACTTCCCGGAGGTCAACCGATATCTGCTGGAGAAGCTGCTCGCGCTGGACATCCGGTACGACTTCGAGGAGGGACATCCGCTGCTCGGCCGGCGGCTGCCGGACGTCACGCTCAAGCGGGGGCGGCTGTATGAGCTGATGCATGAAGGACGTGGGTTGCTGCTGGACCAGACCGGGTGGCTGTCGGTGGCGGGGTGGGCGGACCGGGTCGACCACGTTGTCGACGTGAGTGAGGAGCTTGACGTGCCCGCGGTGCTGGTGCGGCCGGACGGGCACGTCGCCTGGGCCGGGGACGATCAGCAGGATCTGGTGGCGCATCTGCTGCGCTGGTTCGGTTCGTAGGTCGCGGCCCCGCTCTATGGTTGGCCGATGACTCGTTTGCGTGATCGGCGAATCTTGGTGACGGGCGCGGCTTCCGGGATCGGCCGGGCGACGGTACAGCGGCTCGCAGCGGAGGGGGCGCGGGTCGTCGCGACCGACGTCTCCCCTGTCGAACTCGATGACCCCGGGGTCGAGACCGCGGTGCTGGATGTGGCCGACGAGGAGTCGGTCGTGGCCGGGGTGTCCGCGGCGGTGGCGCGGCTGGGTGGGCTGGATGTCTTGGTCAACGCAGCCGGGATCCTCGAAGCGGCGCACACGCATGAGACGTCGCTGGAACTGTGGAACCGCGTGCTGGCGGTGAACCTGACCGGCACGTTTCTCGTGACGCGGGAAGCGTTGCCGGCGCTGATCGAGTCGGGCCGCGGGGTGGTGGTGAACTTCAGCTCGACGTCGGCGTCGTTCGCCCACCCGTACATGGCGGCCTACGCGGCGAGCAAGGGCGGGATTGCCGCGCTGACGCATTCGCTGGCGTTGGAGTACAGCAAGCGGGGCGTGCGGGTGGTGAGCGTGGCGCCGGGCAGTGTGAAGAGCGGAATCACGGACAATGCGGACAGCTGGATACCGGAAGGGGTGGATTTTTCGTTGTTCGGCAAGCTGCTTCCGATCCTGCCGACGGACTTGACCACTCCGGTGGGCAACCCGGTCGGCCGTCCGGAAGCGGTGGCGGGTGTGGTGGCGATGCTCGCCTCGGACGACGGGGAGTTCATCACCGGAACGGAAATCCGGGTCGACGGCGGTACCCACGCGTGAGTCGCTGGGGTCCGTTCGAGGTGACGGCAGAGTCCGGCCCCGGCGCGTTCCGGTCCGTCTGGACGGGGTTCTGCACCGGCTCGGTGCCCGGTCCGGGCGGGTGTCGGGCCTCCACGAGTGGCCGCCGCTCCCCCGGCCCTGCGCCGGTCGGGGGCCGGGCACGCAACCCGACTCGCGGCCCCCGCGTCGGGTGTGGGCTGGCTTCGAATTTTCGGCTCACAGCAGGGAACGGTGGCTCGACAGCCGGGATCGACCGCCCGGACCCACGGCCGGTTCGGATGGCGAAACCGCCCGCCCCGGCCGTCGCTCCGGCGGTCGGGGCGGGCGGGTGCCCACAGTCGGCGGGCTCCGGTCGACCCACCGGTCGGCTTCGGCGGTCGGCGGGTCGAGCCGCCGGTCGGCTTCGGCAGGCAGCGGTCGGCCTCGGCGGGCGGCTTCAGGAGGCGCCGGTCGGCTTCGGCGGACGGCTTCGGGATGCGCCGGTCGACCTCGGTCGGTTTCGGCGGGGCGGGTCAACGGCGGGCGCGTCGAACGCGGCCCGACCAAGGCATTTCGCCCAAGTGGCCAGGACCTTCCTCCGCGTACATCGGCACCCTCGGGCCGCGCTCCCTCCGGTCCGCGTGTTGGCTCCCGGCCCGCATGGGCACGGCGTCAAGCGCTGGCGCCACTCCGCGACGGACTCGCAATCCCGCACGGGACACCAGCCCACCCCGGACGCGCCCGCCCGTCACCGATCCCTGCTCACGGCCCCGGAGCACTGGGGCGAGCCAGCTCAACGGACCCGAGGAGTGAACTCCGCAAGATCAGGCAGCTCAGGCACCTCCCGTGAGTAAGCGTCGGCGGCCGGAACTCCCGTGGTGACCCGCATTGCGGTGCGGCGGCCCAGTTCGTCGAGGATTTCCTGTTCGGTGCGGCCTCGGGCGAGGAGCAGCAGGAACGGGTCGGCGTCGAGGAGCCATGCGACCTGGAACGACAATGCGGCGGCGTGGCGGCACGGGAGTTCCCAGCCGGGGCAGTCGCAGTCGGGGTCGAGGTCGCCGATGCCGGGCAGCAGTGGGACGACGTCGGCCAGTTCGGGTGGCAGATGCCGGTCCAGGAGTGCGGCGAGGTGTCCGGCGTGGTCGGCGGCGCGGTCGAGCAGGAGGTCCCAGTCTGCGGTGGACAGTTCGGCCAGGTGTACGGCGGTGCGGTACGGGCCGTCGTCGGCGTCCTCGGTGGTGGCGGTGATCCGGCCGGGGCTGACCGTGATCGGGCCGACGAGGCCGGCTGCGGCGTAGCGGCGTCCTTTCTTCAGTTGCCGCAGGTCGAGTGCGGTGTCTGCCATGGCCTGCAGCCACGCGCGGCCCCACCAGGTGCCGGCGAACGGGCCGCGGCCGGGGCGGGACGGGAACGCGGGGAATCCGCGCACGCGGTCGGTCATCGCGGCCTCCGGAGGGTGACGAGCTCGGCCAGTTCGTCGTCGCTGAGCTCGGTGAGTGCGGCTTCGCCGGAGGTGAGGACGGAGTCGGCGAGGGCTCGTTTTTCGCGCAGCATCACGGCGATCCGGTCCTCGACCGTGCCTTCCGCGACCAGCCGGTGGACCTGCACCGGACGCGTCTGCCCGATCCGGTACGCGCGGTCGGTGGCCTGGTCCTCGACGGCCGGGTTCCACCACCGGTCGTAGTGCACGACGTGGTCGGCACGGGTGAGCGTGAGGCCGGTTCCCGCTGCCTTGAGCGACAGCAGGAACACGGGTACTTCGCCGTTCTGGAAGCGGCGGACCTGCTCCTCGCGCCGGGCGACCGGCGTGCCGCCGTGCAGCATCTGCGACCTGATGCCGCGCGCGGTGAGGTGGCGTTCGAGCAGCCGAGCCATCACCACGTACTGGGTGAAGACGAGCACGGCGCCGTCCTCGGCGAGGATCGTGTCGAGCAGCTCGTCGAGGAGGTCGAGCTTGCCGGACCGTCCGGTGAGCGGGCTGTCGGCGCCCTCGCCGAGGTAGTGCGCGGGGTGGTTGCAGATCTGCTTGAGCGCGGTGAGGAGTTTGACGACGCGGCCGCGGCGCGCCATGCCGTCGCTCGTGGCGATGTCGGCCATCAGCTCGCGCACTGTGGCCTCGTAGAGCGACGCTTGTTCGGTGGTGAGCGACACCGGCCGGTCGGTCTCGGTCTTGGCCGGCAGTTCGGGCGCGATGCCCGGGTCGGATTTGCGACGCCGCAACAGGAACGGCCGCAGCAGGCGGGACAGCTGCTCCGCGATCGCCGGATCGCCGCCTGCCTCGACCGGCTTTCCCCAGCGTTGCCGGAACTCCGCGACCGGACCGAGCAGCCCCGGCGTGGTCCAGTCGAGGATGGCCCACAGCTCGGTGAGCGTGTTCTCCACCGGGGTGCCGGTGAGGGCGACCCGCGCCCCGGAAGGCACCAGCCGCAACGCTTTCGCCGTGTCGGATCGGTGGTTCTTGACGTGCTGCGCCTCGTCGGCGACCAGCAAGTCCCACGTGATCCCGGCCAGCGGCGCCGGGTCGGTGCGCAGCGTGCCGTACGTGGTGAGCACGAAGCCGCCGCCGAGGTCGTCGAGCGAGCGCGAGGCGCCGTGGAACCGGCGTACCGGGATGCCGGGCGCGAACCGCCGGATCTCGGTTTCCCACGTACCCAGGAGCGTTGCCGGGCACACGACCAGTGTCGGACCCGCCGCGCGATGCAAGTGCAGTGCGATGAGCGTGATCGTTTTGCCCAGCCCCATGTCGTCGGCGAGGCAGCCGCCGAGACCGAGCCCGGTGACGGTGTCGAGCCACTGCAGGCCGCGTAGCTGGTAGTCCCGCAGGCTCGCGGCCAGCCCGGCAGGTTGCGGAACCGGGACGGGATCGGCCGACAGCCGCGCGCGCAGGTCTTCCAGCCACCCGTCGGTGCGGACCTCCACCTGATCGCCGTCGACCTCGGCGCGGCCGGTGAGCGCGACGCCGAGCGCCTCGATCGCGGTGAGCGGTTTCAGCGTGCGATCCCTGGCGCGATCTGCGGTCTTCCGGTCCAGCAGCACCCACCGGTCGCGCAGCCGGACGACCGGACGCTGCGCCTCGGCGAGCGCGTCGAGTTCCGCGACGCTCAGCTCACTGTCGCCGAGCGCGAGCTGCCAATCGAACTGCAGCACCTGGTCGCCGCCGAAGAACGCCCGCGCGTCGGACGGCGCGTCGCCGGGCCGGACGACCGCGCGCGCCGAGAGACCGGTGAGCTCCGCGGGCCAGTGCACGGCAAGATCGGTCGCATCGAGCGCACCGACCAGCAGCTCCGCGATTTCCCGGTCACCAAGCGGAACCGACGACGGAACGGCGGCCGACAGCAAGGGCGCGAGCGCCGGCCAGACGTCCGCGCCGTGCCGCAACGCCAGCAGAACCTCGTGCCGTGCCTCCTGATCGTCCGTGCTCCACAACTCTTCCGCATCGACGAGCGGCTCGGCACCACCGTGTACCTGGACCACCGCGCGGAACCGCCCGCCGGCCAGATCGTCGGACTCGATGCGCAACGAGACCCGCAGGTGCGGCCGCACCCCAGTGACGTCGCCGAGGAACCGCATCAGCAACGGGTACGGCTCGGGCAGCCGCGCCGGATCACCGGGGATCGGCACGGCGTGCGCATGCGGTGGCATCGCGTCGGCCAGCCGCCGCAGCCACTCCTCCTCGGCCGGGTCGAGCGGACCGGCCCACCCGGCGTCGGCGAGCCGTTGCCCGGATTCCGCGGCCAGTGCCCAGAACCGGCCCGACGGGCTCGCCAGCGCTCGGAGCACCGGTACCGCCTCCGCGGTCGGCAACCGCAACGCGGGCACCGTTCGCAGCCCGTCGGGCAGCACGACCTCAACCGTGCCGCGTACCCCGGGCCCTTCCGGTTCCGCACCGTCCGGTCTCCAGAACACGACCCGGCCCGGCTCCACCACTACTGCGTTGTTCAGCGCTCCGCCCTCCCCTGGCAGCTCCGTCCGGGATAGTGTACCTGAAAACTCTGTACCATGTACGAGGAGCGAAAATGGGCACAGACGAGCCCGAAGATCCACGCCGGACCATCGAACTGCTGTGGGGCGTGCCCGGTCCGGCGCGGCGCGGGCCGAAACCGCGGCTCACCGTCGCCCACGTCGTCGCGACGGCGGTCCGGCTGGCCGACCTCAACGGCCTCGCCGCGGTCACCATGCGCCGGGTCGCCGACGACCTTGGTGTGGCCACGATGTCGCTCTACACCTACGTTCCCGGGCGCGACGAGCTACTGGAACTGATGGTCGACCACGCCAACGGCGAGCTCCCCGGCGAGCTGCCGGAGGGCTGGCGGGCCGGGCTGGCCGCGGTCGCGCAGGACCTGTGGTGGCTCTACCACCGGCATCCGTGGCTCCTGGAAATCCCCCGCGGCCGTCCGACGCTGGGTCCGCATTCCTTCGCCAAATACGAACGCGAACTGGCCGCGATGGACGAGCTGAACCTCGGAGACGTCGAGCTCGACGCGATCGTCAGCCTGGTCAACGGCTTGGTCGAGGGTGCCGCGCGAGGTTCGCTCGATTCCGCCCGCATAGCCCGCCGCAGCGGGCTGTCCGACGTCGACTGGTGGGATCGCTCTTACCCGGTGCTGGCCGAAATCCCCGCCGCCGACCCCGTGCACTTCCCGCGCGCGAGCCGCGTCGGGACCACTGCCGGGCAGGCCTACGGCGGGTCGTCGGACCCCGAACACCACTTCCGGTTCGGGCTCGCACGCATCCTCGATGGCATAGAGCAACTTGCCGGTCGCTGAAAGTGTCGGTGGTCCCGGTTACGGTGCTGAGGTCGGTTTCGGTCGTACCCGTTCGTCGGGTGGGTACGAAGAGGAGGGAGCGCAGGGTGACCGGGCAGAACGACGCGGTGGACGCCGCAGTCGCGCAGGCGTTCCGTGATGAGTGGGGCGCGGTCGTGGCCACCCTCATCCGGGTCACCGGCGACTGGGATCTCGCGGAGGAATGCGCTCAGGACGCGTTCGCGCTCGCGGTGCGCACCTGGTCGCGGGACGGCATTCCCGCTCGCCCGGGTGCCTGGCTCACTACCGCCGCCCGTAACCGCGCAGTCGACCGGATTCGGCGCGAAGCCACGGGAGCGGGCAAGCTCAAGGAGGCCGCGCGCATGACCCCGAACCCACCCGACCCTGACGAAAGCGGAGTGCACGACGACCGGCTCCGGCTGATCTTCACCTGCTGTCACCCTGCGCTCGCGGTGGAGGCGCAGGTTGCGCTCGCATTGCGCACGCTGCTCGGCCTCAGCACCGCAGAGATCGCCCGCGCGTTCCTCGTGTCGGAATCGACGATGTCGCAACGCCTCGTCCGGGTGAAACGCAAGATCCGTGCCGCGGGTATCCCGTACCGAGTACCGCCTGCGCACCTGCTGCCCGAGCGCACCGCCGCTGTGCTCGGGGTGCTGTATCTGCTGTTCAACGAGGGGTACTCGGCCAGCGAGGGCGACGACCTTCAGCGGCCCGACCTGGCGAGCGAGGCCATCCGGCTGGCCCGGGTGCTGGTCACGCTGATGCCGGACGAGCCCGAGGCCGTGGGGCTCCTTTCGCTGCTGCTTCTGCAACACGCTCGCCGCGGCACGCGCAGCGGTCCCGATGGCGAGCTGGTGCCGCTCGAAGAACAGGATCGCGGTCGCTGGGACACCGCCGCGATCACCGAAGGCACCACGCTGCTCGAAAATGTGTTGCGACGTCGCAGTCCAGGGCCGTACCAGGTGCAGGCCGCCATCGCCGCGTGTCATGCCACCGCGGTGCGCGCCGAGGACACCGACTGGGCACAGATCGCCGGTTTGTACGCCCAGCTGCTGCGGTTCCGGCCGGGACCGGTGGTGGAGCTGAACCGGGCGGTGGCCGTCGGAATGGCTTTCGGGCCCGAAGCCGGGCTCGAGCTGGCCGACCGAGTGGCCGGGGAGCTGGTGGGGTACCACCTCCTGCCCGCGACCCGTGCCGACTTCCTCCGCCGCCTCGGCCGCAGCACAGAAGCGCAGGTCGCGTACACCGAGGCGCTCGAACTCGCCCGCACCGGAGCCGAGCGGAGCTACCTGCGGCGACGGCTCGCGGAAATTTCTCCGCACGGGGTGTCTGTTCCGGCGCCACCCGTTCGTCGAGTGGACGAACCGGCTCGAATCCCGGAAGGACAGTCATGATCACCAAGACACTGCGCGTACCCGGTGCGGAGATCCACTACGACGTGGCAGGCGCCGGGCCGCTGCTCCTGCTCGTCCCCGGCGGGCCTGCGGACGCCACCGCCTTCACCGCACTGCGGCCACTGCTCGCCGGCCGCCACACGGTGGTCACCTTCGATCCGCGCGGCATTTCCCGGAGCCCGATCACCGGCGACCCCGGCCCCGATCTCGTCGGCCAGCACGCCGAGGACGTGCAGCGGCTGCTCACCGAGCTCGGCGGTGGACCGGTGTCGGTGTTCGCGAACAGCGGCGGTGCAATCACCATGCTGGAGCACACGATCCGGTACCCGGGCGTGGTGCGCACGCTGGTCGCGCACGAGCCGCCGGTGAGCCGTTACCTGGGCGAACTGCTCGGTGACTACCCGGACATCCCGGCAATCCACCGCGAGCAGGGCGTCGATGCGGCGCTGGCGGCATTCCTCGGGGCGTCCGGGTTCGAGCCCCCGCCCGCGGAACCCGCCGCCGCGGAACCGACTCCCGCGGAAATCGAGCAGGGCAAGCGGATGCGCAGCAACTTCGAGCTGTTCTTCAGCCGGCTCATGCCCGACATCGGAGCGTGGGAACCCGATCTCGGCGCGCTCACCGCGTCGGCCACGCGGATCGTCGTCGCGGTCGGGACTGCGGCCGGAACTCCGGCACACACTGCTGGGGTCGGGCTGGCCCACGCGCTCGGCGGCGAGCCTGTCCAGTTTCCCGGCGACCACGGCGGGTTCTCCGGCGAACCGGGGCCGTTTGCCGCCCGGCTCACCGAAATCCTCGACCAAGATGTACAAGATGCCCAAGACCAGGAGAAGTGATGCGTTACCTGCTGATGATCGCCGGTCCCGAACCCACCGAGGAGCAGAAGACCGCGGGCTGCGAAGGGTGGTCCGAGGACCTGCTGGAACGCGGCGTCCTGATCGGCGGAGGCGGCCTGCACCCGCCCTCCACGGCCACCACCGTGCGCGTCCGCGACGGCGACGTCCTCCTCAGCGACGGGCCGTTCGCCGAGACGAAGGACCAGATCGGCGGCTACGTCGTGCTCGAATGCGCCGATCTCGACGAAGCTGTGGAACACGCTTCCCGGCACCCCGCCGCCACGTACGGCACCATCGAGGTCCGGCCGCTGCTCGGCTGAAACCCCTTCTCCCGAAAGGAAAGTCATGCCATCCATTGTGGACAGAGCCGAGCAACCGTACGTCGGCTACCGCGCCACGATCCGGTTCGACACGATGCCCGAAGTGGCCCACCGGATCGCCGCCATCATCGGTGAGCTCGCCGGCCGCGGCATCCAGCCCGCGGACGCGCCGTTCCTGCGCTACCTGGTGCTCGCGCCGGGCATGGCGACGATCACCGTCGAGGCAGGCGTACCGGTCGCCGCCCCGGCACGCCTGGGCGGCGACTACTTCGACGACGTCGTACCCGGCGGCAAGTACGCCATCGCCACCCACCGCGGCACCCCCGACGGGCTGTTCGCGGCCACCGCGGACCTCCTCGCGTGGGGCGAAAAGGAAGGAGTGCGCTGGGATCGCACCACGAAGTCCGACGGAGAACACTGGACCGCGCGGCTGGAGGTGTACCGCACCGACCCAAGAGAGGAACCCGACGCGAGGAACTGGGACACCGACCTGTGCTTCCGGCTGGCCGACTGACGCTCGCTCCGGCTTTGCCAGCGCGACGGTGCGGCAGTGCGTCCGGGGTGGCAGTGCGTCCGGGGTGGCAGTGCGGTTTGGCTGGCGGGCTGGGCTGGCGGGCTGGGCTGGCGAGCGGTGGCGGGGAACGCGGGTGATGGCCCGGGTTGGTTGCCTGTCACCACGATGGGGCTCGGTCGCGCTTGAAGGCGGTCGGAGGAGCGCCCGGAGGAGGCGCCCGTTGGCGACCCGGCTACGGCGCGGGCGACCGCGTGCTCCTGGGTGTGCTCCTAGGTACGGCTTCGGGCCCGGGTTCGGCCGCCGGTTGTTGCGGTGTCCGGCCTTCGTCGCACGCAGTTTTGAACGCCGGTTGCTGCATCGTTCAACGGCGGTCGCACCCGGTTGGTCGCCGCTGTGGCGGCGTTCGACCTTCGTCGGACCCGGTGGTTGCTGCTGCGGCGTTCGACCCCGGTTTGGTCGCCCGCGACGGCGGCGTTCGACCCCGGTAGACCCGGTCGCGCCTGGTCGACCCCGGTTGACCCGGTTGACCCGGTCGCGCCTGGTTGACCGCCCGCTGCTGCAGGATTCGACCACGGTCGCCCGATCGCTCGCTGCTGCAGTGTCCGACCTCGGTCGAGTCCAGGGTTGGCCCGCAACTGCAGCGCCTGCCTTGGTCGCACCCGGGTCGCCAGCCCTACCGAGGGCGCGTGCCCAGGGCGGCCGTTGGTCACTCCACCGTCCCGCGCCCACCGCCGAGGTTGCGCCGGTCAGGCAGCCCTGGTCAGCAGTGCCCCCACCAGGCAGCCGAAACCGGCGGTGCACAGCACCGTCCGGGCGGTGTTCCAGCGCACCCACCGCTTCTCGAACCTCGTGCGCAGCGTGGTGAAGTCGGCGGTGTCCTGGTCGAGGGCGTTGTTCATCGGCACGTTGATCGCTCCCGTCACCACCAGCATTGCCACCAGCAGCACGGCACCCGCGACCAGCCACGGCAACCCGCCCGCGCCGTCCGTGACCAGATGCAGCACGACGGCGGCGACGGCAAGTAACGGTGCGCCCAGGAAGGAGAGCATGAACCGGCCGTTCAGGATCGCGATATTGATGCCGCGCATTGCGGTCACGAACGTGCGGTCGTCGGCGCGGGCCAGGCCCGGCATCACCGACACCGTGTACGCGTAGAACAACCCCGCGATCAAGCCCGCCGCGAGCACCGCCGCCACCAGGACCACGTCCGAAAAGATTCCCATCGCCCCTGCCCTCCACCCGATCCCGAATCCGATCCGGCATCCCATCCGAAGGAAACCCAGTCAACCCGCTCAACCCGAGACGATCCATCGCTTATCCACTCGAAACCATGCGTGACCGTCTCACCTGGAGGTAACCCGTGAACTCCCCAGTCCGCATCTCCGACGACGTGCAGCTCGGCGTCGAGCATTTCGGCGACCCCGCTGCTCCCCTCGTGCTGCTCGCCGGCGGCACCACCATGCTCTCGTGGCCGGACGCACTCTGTGAAGAACTCGCCCGCGGCGGACGGCACGTCGTGCGCTACGACCTCCGCGACGCCGGAACCTCGACCACAATCGACCCGAGCGCCCCGGGCTACACGCTCCGCGATCTGGCCGCCGACGCCGCCGCGCTCGCCCGCGAACTCGACGCCCGGCCCGCGCACCTGGCCGGCATCGGCGTCGGCGGGATGGTCGCGCAGGTCGCCGCCCTCGATCATCCCACCGCATTTTCCCGGCTCACCCTCGTGGCGACGCGGCCCGTCGCGCCTGGCCGGGTCGACGCGGACCTGCCCGACCATGACCCGTCCGCGATGAAGAAACTCTTCGCCCTGCCGATGCCGCGGTGGTCGGACCGCGCCGCCGTTGCCGATCGTGCCGCGGCCGGTGCGGAAATCCTCGGGAATGACCCGGACGCCGCCCGCTCCATCGCCGCGCGCATCTTCGATCGCACTCCCGGCACCACCGCCGACGTCCAGATGGCCAACCAGCTCGGCATGGTCTTCGCCAAGCTCGACTGCACGCCGCGCTGGCGGGAACGGCTGCCCGAGCTCGCGATCCCGACCCTCGTCGTGCACGGACGGCACGACGTGTTCTTCCCCGTCGGCAACGGCGAAGCGCTTGCCCGCGAAATCCCCGATGCACGCCTGCTCGTCCTCGAGGGAGCCGCAAGCGCGATTCCCGACGCCGCCGCCGGCGAAGTCGCCGCAGCGATGCTCGCACCGTGACCGTTTTTCCTTGCCACAGCGCTACTCTCGGGCGGTGGACCCGCTCACCGCGTTGCTCGAAGGCCCCCGCGCGCACGGCGCGTTCCTGCTGCGTTCCGTCCTGCAGCCGCCGTGGTCACTGCGCATCGAGGACGAGGCACCGCTCACCGTGGTCGCCGTCGTCCGCGGTGACGCGTGGCTCGTCCCCGACAGCGGTACCGCGACGCGGCTCGACACCGGCGACGTCGCCGTCGTCCGCGGACCCGAGCCGTACCTGGTCGCCGACGATCCGGCCACACCGCCGCAGGCGATCATCCGCCCCGGCCAAGCGTGCGTCACCCCGGACGGCGGGCACCTCACCGACCTGACCGACCTCGGCGTCCGGACCTGGGGCGCCGCCACCGACGGCCCGACCGTGCTGCTCACCGGTACGTACCCGGCGGTCGGCGAGGTGTCCCGCCGCCTGCTCGCCGCGGTCCCGGCAGTGGTCACCTTCCGCGCCGAACCCGAGCCGAGCCCGCTCGTCGGCCTGCTGGCCGCGGAAATCGAACGCGACGTCCCCGGACAGGAAGCCATCCTCGACCGCCTGCTGGACCTCCTGCTGGTCACCGTCCTGCGCGAATGGCTCGACCGCCCCGCCGCGCCCGCCTGGTACCGCGCCCACGGCGACCCGGTGGCCGGGCACGCACTCCGGCTCCTGCAGGACCAGCCGGACCACCCGTGGACCGTCGCCGGCCTCGCCACCGCGACCGGCGTGTCCCGCGCCGCACTGGCCCGCCGGTTCACCGAAGCCGTCGGCGAACCCCCGATGACCTACCTGGCGACCTGGCGCCTCGCCCTCGCCGCCGACCTCCTGCGCCAGCACCCCGACGCGACCCTCGGCGCGATCGCCCGCCAAGTCGGCTACCGCAGCCCGTTCGCGCTCAGCGCCGCCTTCAAACGCGAGTACGGCCGGAGCCCGCAGCACTACCGCCTCCGCGAACCAGCCTGACCACGGCCGCGGGTGTCGGCTTTCCCCGCTCGCGACAGTGGCACGGAGCGGTGAGCAGATCGGCCGCCGTCCTCCGGCCCGGCGGCATCGGCCGGGCGGGTAAGGCTCGCGACGAGAATCGCGCGATCGCCGACGCCCCCGGTCCGGCGCTACCACCCGGCAAGCACACCGGCCGCGATCCGCGCGGAAGACGCCCGGACTTGCACACCACAGAGCCGACCCGACGGCCAGCAGAACCAACGGGAGGAACCCGAGTCCTTCGACCCGCATCACGCAAGAGATCGGGCGGAACCGCCGCCGGATGGAGATCGGGGAGCTACGGCAGCCGAAACTCGGCGCAATACTGCCCTGCCCGCTACCTCATGGACCACGAACCAGGGCGCGTCGATCATCACCGGCGGTCGTCGCCAACCACCGCCTCCCCGGCAAACGACGCGAACAGATCCCGCACCGCTTCCGCGGCCCCGTCGGACAGGAACAGCTCCAGATTCTCCGCCGACATCCGTGCCGAAGCCGCCGCCCGCTCGAGCATCACCTCCTCGAACTCCCGCACCTCCCCACCCCTGGCCAGCACCAACGCCAGCTCCGCCCCATCCCGCATCGCCAGGTTCGCGCCCTGGCCCGCGAACGGCGACATCAGATGCGCGGCGTCCCCGATCAACGTCACCCCCGGCTGGTGGTCCCAGCGGATCCCGACCGGCAGCGCGGCCAGCCGCATCGGCGTCACCGGTCCGGACGTGGCATCCAGCAGCGCCACGAACTCCGGCGCCCACCCGGCGAAGAGCTCCTTCAACGCGACCCGGGCGCGATCCGGTGCGCCGAACGGGATCCCCGACGTTTCCACCCAATCCTCCGCACCGCGCAGCGCCAGGTGCACCCGGATCGTCCCGTCGCCGTTGCGCTGCGCCGAAAGCACCCGCTGCTGCCCGAGCGCCGAGAAACTGCCGCGCCCCACCAGCGCCGACGCCGCCGGATGCGCGCGGTCCGCGTCGTGGATCACCAGCTCGACCGAGTTCACGCCGGTAGGTACGGGTTCCGCCGGCGTCAGCAGTGGCCGGACCCGCGATCGGGCCCCGTCGGCGCCGACCAGGAAATCGCAGTCCAGCGTCTCGCCGCCGTCGAGGTGGACGCGGTACCGGCCGTCGGCCGACCGCTCCGCGCGCGTTACCGCGTGTCCCCAGTGGACAGTCCCGGCCGCCAGCGCGTCGAGCAGCAGCTTGCGCAATGCGGGCCGGTCGGCCTCCGGGCGGCTCCATCGCGCGTCCCCGGTGTCCGGCGTGATTTCCCGTCGCAGCAACGTTCCCGAGGCGTCGTAGAGGACCATGTCCTGCCCCTCCGGGCGGGCGATCGCCCGGTACCCGGCCGCCAGCCCCGCCTCCTGCAACGCCCACTGACCCTCGTCCACCGTCAGGTCCAGCGTTCCACCCTGCACGCGCGCACCAGGTCCCGCGTCGCGTTCACACACCACCGCCTCGACGCCGTGGACCTGCAGCACCCGCGCACACGTGAGACCGCCCAGACCTCCGCCCGCAATGACAATGCGCGTCATGACCTCCCCCTTCGATACACTGTATTAGATAGATACACTGTATCGCAGCGGCGACGGTACTGTCCTCCGAAAAAGGAGCGTGCATGGACCTGGTGTGGGAGCGGCCGGAACCGCCGGAGCGGGCGGCACCCGTGCCGCTCAGCCGTGCCCACATCGTCGAAACCGCCTGTGCGCTCGCCGATTCCGGCGGGCTGGAAGCGGTGTCCCTGCGCAAAGTCGCGGCCGCGCTCGGGGCCGGTCCGATGCGGCTTTACGGCTACCTCGGCACCAAGGAGGAACTGCTCGACCTGATGGTCGACGCCGTCTACGCCGAGATTCCCCTTCCCGATCCCGCCACGGGCTGGCGACCCGCTTTGCGCGCGCTCGCCCATGCCTGCCGTGCCGCGGCCCAGCGGCACGAATGGTTCGCCGACCTGCTCGGCGGCCGTCCCAGCCTCGGGCCGCACGCGCTCGCGTACCTCGAGGCGTCCCTCGCCGCGGCCGCCGACCTGGCCGAGCTCAACGACGCCATGATCGCGGTCTTCACCGTGCACGCCTACGTCGCGGGCGCCGTGCGCAGCGAGATCGTCGAACGCCGCCTCGCCCGCGAAACCGGCCTCGACGAGGAAGCCTGGCAACGCGCGTCCGGGCCCTACCTGGAGCGGATGTTCGCCACCGGCCACTACCCCGCGCTCGCCCGGTCCGTCCGCGATGCCGACCACCTCGACCCGGACACCATCTTCGACGCCGGTCTCGACCGGATCTTCACCGGGCTCGCCACCGTTACCGCTTAAGCGGCAAGATGGCCGTATGACGACCACCGGGCTCGGCCCGACCACCCGCGTCATGCACGCGATGGAACAGCTCTGGGCCGAGGTCCGCCGTCGCCACCCGGACGTTCCCGAAGCCATCCTCGTGCTGGCGTCCGGGACGATGGGCACCACCACCGAGATCCACGGGCACTT
This sequence comes from Amycolatopsis jejuensis, assembly GCF_000717335.1. Taxonomy (GTDB): domain Bacteria; phylum Actinomycetota; class Actinomycetes; order Mycobacteriales; family Pseudonocardiaceae; genus Amycolatopsis; species Amycolatopsis jejuensis. The sequence goes on along the minus strand of NZ_JNYZ01000002.1, from coordinate 265,035 downwards.
CGCCCGGTCGCGCTGGCACGTCGGCGACGGCGTCGACGCGCGGGCCGAGTTCTTCCTCGGCGCGGAAGGCCTGCGGCGCAGCCCGGCCGAGATCCTGTCCACCACCCTGCACGAAGCCGCGCACGGGCTCGCCGTCACCCGCGACATCGTGGACGTCAGCGACGGCCGCTACCACAACAAACGCTTCGCCGCCCTCGCCGCCGAGATCGGGTTGCGCGCCGACCAGGCCGACCGGATCGGCTGGTCCGCCACCACCGCGCTCCCCGCGACGATCACGTCGTACCAGGACGAACTCACCCGCCTGGAAACCGCGCTGACCGTCTGGCGGCACACCGAACAGGAGGTCGCCAGACGCGCCACCGGCTCGACCGCACTGCCCGACCCGGAAGGCGAGCAAGAAGAGCCGCTGCCACCCGTGTTCATCGCGCCGGTCGACGGCCGTGGCGCACACCGCGGCGGCCCGAACTACGTCGCGGCGATCTGCCGCTGCGAACCACCCCGGCGGATCCGCGCCGCCCGCTCCAGCCTCGAACTCGGCCCCATCACCTGCACGTTGTGCTCGGAACCGTTCATCGAGGCGTGACCAGCCATCCCCGGTGCAGCGCCGGAGCCAGCTCGTGCGCGGCCGAATCGCGGATCGCGTTCTCGTCGTGGAGGTACCCCTCGGTGGTCGACAACGCCGCGTGCCCGAGATCGCGCTGTACCTGACGCGACGGGACCCCGCGCTCGATCGCGTGTGTCGCGTACGAATGGCGTGCGGAATGCGGATGGATGTTGCCGCACAACGGTTCCAGGTGCGTTGCGACGAACCGCGCGTCGGCGGTCTCCAGCACTTCCCGGAGCCGCGCGGTCTTCGGCGGGCTGCAGAACGTGCTACAGAGGCGGCGCAGCAACGCTGTCACGTGCGAGACGTGCACTCGGGCACCCGTGCTGGTGACGAAAAGCGGCTCCGCCTTAGCGTTGACCTGCCCGCGCAGAGCCGGAACCGGTGGCGTGACCCGGTGCTCGAGGTAGGCGTCGAGCGCGTCCGACACCGGCGCGGCCAGCGCGACTTCCCGGTCTTTCGCGCCCTTTCCGTGTACCCGCAGCACCCCGACCCCGCCCGCGGACGGCCGCCGGTAGTCCCCCAGATCCACGCCGACGAGTTCCTCCGCCCGCACGCCTGTGCCGATCAGGATCTCGGCCATCGCCCGGTCACGGCGGCCATTGCGGCTGTGCTCGACCAACAGCCAGGCCGCGAGCAACAGCGCCCGGCACGCCTCGAACGACCAGCGCGCCGTCTGCGACGGAACCCCGGACGGACGGTTGAGATGCTGGGCCCGCCGGTCCACGAGCGCGGCCGGATTGTGCCCCGCCAAGCCTTCCCGCAGCAGGTACTTGCGGTAGAACGCCGACACCGCCGACAACATCCGGCCGCGCGTCGCGTCGCGGTACCCGGCTTGCGCCAGCTCGTCCAGCCACTGCTCGACGTGCTGGACCCGGATGTCCGCGAACGACGTGAACCCGTTGCGCAGGCACCACGGCAGCCACGCCAGCCCGCCCGGATCGGCCCGCCGCGCCCGGCCCCGGCGGCGTCCCGGGTCAGGCGGTTCGTACCCGGGTACCCAGTCGAGCGGAATGCCGAGGTCGGTCGCGTACGCGAGGCGGGTGTTGAGGGACGCGTAGACCCGCAGGAACTCCGCAAACCGTTCCCGGGCACCTTTTTCTCCGACCAGCGCCAGGGTCACTCCGGACTGCCCGGGTACTGCGCGGTGATGCCGGCGAGGACCAGGTCGATCCCGGCGAGGAACTGCTCGCGGTCGTCGTGCTCACGCATCTGGCCCGCCATCGCCCGGGTCGTCTCGTACCCGACGGGATCCAGCTTCTCCCACGCTTCGGCGGTGGCGGCGAGGAATTCGGCCCGGTTCGCGTCCGGCTCGGTCACCTGGCTGTTCGCCGCGTTCTGCGCGGCCGCGCCCAGCACGTAGTGCATCAGCACGGACGTCGCCGTGAACCAGTGCCGCTCGGGCACTCCGAGGGCGCGGACCCGGCGGCCGAGGCTTTCGAGGATCCGCGGCGTCACCGGTCCGCCCGGGTTGCCGGACTGCTGGAGCAGCAACTGCGTGGCAAGCCACGGATGCGCGTCGATCGCGGCGAACAGTCCCAGCGCGACCGCGTGCGTCTGCTCCCGCGGCGACCCCTTCGGCTCCGCCAGCGCGTCCGCCACCACTGCCTCGGTCGCGGCGACCAGCAGCTCACCCTTGTTCGCGACGTACCAGTAGATCGCCCCGGGCCCGGTGGCGAGACGTTCGGTGAGCACCCGGAACGTCAGGCCGCGCTCGCCCACCGCGTCCAGCAGTTCCACCGCCGCTTCGACGATCCGCTCCCGGGAAAGCGCCTTGGTGCGCCGTTGCTCCCGGCGCGTTCGCGTTGTCATGTGCCCATCTTGACATATCTGGAGCGCCGTTCCACGATGGAACGGCGTACCAGAACTCTCGAAGGAGCCGTGTCATGACCACGCCCGTCACGATCGTCGGCGCCGGGCTCGGCGGTCTCGTCCTCGCCCGCGTCCTGCACGTCCGTGGCATCCCGGCCGCGGTCTACGAGGCCGAACCGTCCCCGGCCTCCCGCGCGCAGGGCGGCCTGCTCGACATCCACAACGGCCAGCTCGCTGTCGACGCCGCCCGGCTGACCGCCGAATTCCGCAACCTGGTCCTGGACCGGAGGCAAGAACTGCGGCTCCTGCGCCGGGATGGGACGGTGTTGTTCCACCGGCCCGATGACGGCACCGGCGGCCGTCCCGAAGTGCACCGCGGCGAGCTGCGGCAGCTGCTGATCGACTCGCTGCCGGAGGGCACTGTCCACTGGGGACACAAGGTCAGTGGTGTACACGCGGTGGCCGAGGGCTACGAGGTCGCTTTCGCCGACGGCATCACAGTCACGACGAACCTGCTGGTCGGCTACGAGGGCTGGTCGACGGCGTTGACCACCCTGATCACCGGAAGCGACACCTCACCTGCCCTCCGGCCGCATTACGGCCTGCCGATCGGACATCAATGGGACCGAGTACCGGGCGTGACCCTCATCGGCGATGCCGCACACCTCGCCGCACCGAACGGTGAAGGCGCGAACCTGGCCATGCTCGACGGCGCCGAACTGGGGATCGCGCTCGCCACGCATCCCGGCGACGTGGAGGCCGCGCTCGCCGAGTACGAGCAAGCAATGTTCCCGCGCGGCGCGAAAACCGCAGCTGAGGGCGCGCGCCTGCAACAGCAGATGTACGGCCCCGACGCACCGGAGGGCATGCTCGCCGAATTCGTCCCCGCGACATAGGTCGCCCTGGCCTGCTGACCATCCATAACGGAGGGTCAACGCTCCCGAAGCATCCGATTGATGATCAGCGCCTCACCCCCGGACCGGCGGCGAGGCGCTTGAAACGACACACCAGACAGCTACCCGAGGAGCCCTCATGCCCACACCCGTCACGATCGTCGGCGCCGGGCTCGGCGGTCTCGTCCTCGCCCGCGTCCTGCACGTCCACGGCATTCCGGCGACCGTCCACGAGGCCGAACCGTCGCCGTCCGCGCGCACGCAGGGCGGCATGCTCGACATCCACGACTACAACGGTCAGCTCGCCGTCGAAGCCGCCCGGCTGACCGCCGAATTCCGCGGCCTGGTCCTCGAAGGGCGGGAAGAACTCCGGATCCTGAACCGCGACGGCACCGTGCTTCTCGAACAGCCCGACGACGGCACCGGGAGCCGCCCCGAAGTCCAGCGCGGCGAGCTGCGGCAGCTGCTGATCGACTCGCTCCCGGACGGCACCGTCCACTGGGGACACAAGGCCACCGCTGTCCGCGCGCTCGGCGAAGGCTACGAAGTGACCTTCGCCGACGGCTGCACGGTCACCACGCCGTTGCTGGTCGGGGCAGACGGCGCGTGGTCGCGGGTGCGGTCACTGGTCTCGGCTGCGGAGCCGGCATACGCGGGCTCGGCGTTCGTCGAGACCTACCTTTACGACTCCGACAACCGCCACCCCGCAACCGCGAAAGCCGTCGGCGGCGGCTCACTGATGACGCCGTCACCGGGCAAGGCGATCCAAGCGCACCGCGAGACAGGCGGGACCCTGCACGCGTACGTCGTGCTCGTCCGGCCGCTGGATTGGTTTGCTGCGATCGATTTCACCGACCCGGCTGCCGTTGCTGCGCGCGTCGTGGCGGAGTTCGACGGATGGGCGCCGGAACTGACCGCACTGATCACCGAAAGCGACACCACGCCGGTCTTCCGCCCGCACTACACGTTACCGGCCGGGCATCGGTGGGAACGCGTACCCGGCGTGACGCTGGTCGGCGATGCCGCGCACCTCGCTCCCCCGAACGGCGAAGGCGCCAATCTCGCCATGCTCGACGGCGCAGAACTCGGCAAGGCCCTCGCCGCGTATCCGGACGACGTCGAGGCGGCCCTCGCCGAGTACGAACAGGCGATGTTCCCCCGCGCCGCCGCCATCGTCGCCGAAAGCAACGAGATGCAGGATGTCATGTTCGGCGAGAACGCACCCGACGGTTTCGTCGCCCGGTTTGCCGGATAGGGCACTTCCCGTGCACCGTTCGGCAGTCGTCGGCCGCTGGCGGTGGGATGCACGATCCGGGGCCCTTACGGTCGGTGCGCATCGGCGAAGGAGGATCGGTGCGGCCAGTATCGGAAGAGGCATCCGGGTTCACGTTCCGGATGTGGCGGCGCAACGCGGAGCAGTGGGTGCCGGAACCCGAGCTGCGCGTACGCCTGGACGACGGCGTGAGCCGGGTGCCGGCACAGCTGTCGTGGGTCACCGAGGACGGTACGCAGAGCGCGCTCGCCTTCTCCCCGGACATGACCGGCTGCTACGGCCATCGCCGCACCACCGGCGGCGACCTCCTGGAACTCCGCGGCGAACTCGCCGGCCGCCCGGACGGCGAGAGCCGCTACGAGTTCGTCACGACCGAAGAGCGGTTGCGGCTGCTCATCGACGACGGCAGCTCGGCAGCCATCCGGTGGGTGACCTGGCACGACCACTCCGGCAACGCGGGTTCGGTCGCCTTCCGCGCGGCGGTCACGTCCGGCAACCCGGACGTGACCGGTCTCGTGACCGCCGTGCAGGCCAGCGCCGAGCATCGCGACGCGGGCGAAGTGGCGGCCAATCTCGTGGACCCGTCGGGCAGCAAATGGCTTGCCTTCCACGACTGGGCTTGGCTGAACTTCCATCTGTCCGAACCGGTTCCGGCAGACCGGTATGTGCTGACGTCGGCGAACGATGCACCCGATCGCGACCCGGCGGCATGGGTCCTGCGTGGCTCGGCGGACGGGGCACAGTGGCGGGTCCTCGATGTCCGCACGGGGCAGTCGTTCCCCGGACGGCACCAATCCCGGACCTACCGGATCGCCGAGCCCGCACCCTGCGCGCATTACCGGCTGGAGATCACCGCCACCAACGGCTCGCCGGATGTGCAGCTCGAAGCCGTCCGGTTCCTCACCGGCATCGGCGGATTCTCCGGATACCGGCAGCAAGCGGGCCAGGCACCCGTCGCGTACCAGGGCGTCGTGGTCGAGCAAACCGGGCAGCACAGCGGTTCCTGGCTTCCCCTCGGCGGCAAGCTCTCGATGGAATCCCTGACCTCGCCGTCCGGCCGGTTCACGTTTCTCGCCGGCGTGTACAGCCCGCAGCTGTCGATCCGGGACAACCTCACCCGGGAATACGTCTGGGTTTGGGACGCGCAGCGGGCGTCCGTGCTGTCATTGGGCCCCGACGGAGACCTGGTCGCGTGGGACCACAACGGCCAGCGGGTGTGGAGTACCGGCACCGCATGGCAAGGCGTGCAGCGGCTGGACCTCCACGACACCGGCGAGCTGGCGCTCACCGACGCCGACGGCCGAGTTCGGTGGAGCTCCGGCATCCCCGAGGTACCCGCAGCTCCGGGTGAGGTGCGCACGGTGGCCCGGGGATCGACGATGCGCCCGGGCGAAAGTCTCTCCGGGCAGTCGCTCACCAGCGACGACGGGTCGACCGTGCTCTTTCACGACGGCCGCGTCCTCTTCTGCATCGTGAAGGGCCGCACCTCGCATTTGGACCGGTTCTACGATCGTGACAACGTCCTCGAACTCGGCACCGACGGCTATCTCCGCACGCTGGCCCTCGACGGATCCGAAATGGAGCGCATCGCCGGGCCGGGCAGCGAGCTGGTCGTCGCCCGGGGAGCGGCAGAGTTGCGGGACGAGGCGGGGGCCGTTGTCTGGGCGTCCGTCAACCGCTCGACCCGGATCGCTTCGCGGGCAGTGCGGGAGCCGGCCATGCCGCTCAACGAAACGCTGGCCGCCTGGTTCGCCGCGTTATCGGGGCAGGGTCAGGGATTCTGCGTTGCGGTGGTGAAAGACAGCACGCCTGCCGAGGTGCTCGAAGGCGTCGGTGTCGCGCCGGGCTCGGCGGTGCACGGTACCTGGCGCGAACTCCGGCAGCAGCCGGGCGGCAGCGTCGCCGCCGCGATCGCGGTGGGGCCGGACGTCATCCTGCTCAGCGAGGATGCCGAACTTCCGCCGGCGCCTTGGCCGTGGTGCGCGGCTCTGCAGGCGCCGTCCGGTGGAGCCGGCTACGGGACGCGGTTCACCCTTCACCACCACGGCAAGCTGGTGAGCGAGTTCGCGGACCAGCCACGCCGGGCGAAGGGCGCCAAGGTACCCGAGGTGGCTGCCGCGCTGGCCGAGAGCGTCCATCCCTCGCACCGCTTCGAGCTGCTGTTCCGGGTCGCCGGGGTGGTACCCAGCGCCGCTCAGCTCGGCGGCGTCCTGCTGGGCGGGGTCACCCGACCGGCGCCCGTCGCGCCCCCCGACCCCGGGAGCGACCTGCCGCACCTGGTCATCGGCGATCGCGACGAGCTGAGCCCGCTGGTGATCCGTACCGACTTCACCGACGACTACACCTGGAACCGGGTGCTCGCCGAACTCCGGGAACCGTGGGGCGACAGCGAACCGGAGCCGTACCTGATCTCCGTGCCCGCCTACGACGGCGTACCCCCCGAGCGGATCCTCAAGGCTGTCCGCGCGGCCATGCCCGAACTGCCCGGAGCGATCTTCATCGCCGACACCACCACGATGCGAGCGGAGAAGTACCCGCTGCTTGCCGTGTCCACCCAATGGGACGGCGAACCCTTCGGGCCGGACGAGGACGCCTTCGCAACGCAGTTCCGCGTCCGGCCCAACGCGGCCATCGAGATCAGCTGCAACCTCGGCATCGCCAACATGGACTTCGAGGACTTCGCCAGCGACGAGGTGGGCGAACGGATGGACGGCTGAGGGCTGGCGTCACAGGAACGGGCGCACCTCGACCCTCCGGTTGCAGGCTTTCGATCCCTCGGCTGCGAGCCGGAGCGTGACGTCGAGGTCGGTTGCCTCGATGATCCAGAAGCCCGCGAGATACTCCTTGGTCTCCAGGAAGGGCCCGTCGGTCATGATCGCCGCCCCGGCGCGGTTGTCGATCACGGTGGCCGTGTCGGGAGCGGCGAGGCCGCCCGCGAAGACCCAGTGTCCCTGGGTGCGGAGCCGGTCGTTGAACACGTCGATGGCCGCGTCCTCTTCCGGAGTGGCGAGGGTCGGCTGGTCGTGGAGTACGGAAATCAGGTACTGCATGCGAAGGTCCTTTCCGAGGATGGCCTGATCACGCGGCCGGGTACTGCGGGCGCCCGGCGGGACGATAGACCTGGATCGTGACGCCCTTCGTGTCGGCGCGCGAGGCGACCAGGTCCAGCGCAAGGTCCGGACCGGCGGCAGGGAACAACCGCGCGCCCTGGCCGAGGATCACCGGGACCACGATCACCGTCATCTCGTCGACCAGGCCGTTCTCCAGCAGCCACCGGACCAGCGTGCCACTGCCGTGGACCTGCAGTTCGCCGCCGGGCCGGGCCCTCAGCTCCGCGATCGCCGCGGCGAGGTCGCCGGACAGGACAGAAGTGCCCGTCCACGCGGGTTCCGCGAGCGTCGTCGAGGCGACGTACTTGGGCCGGGTCGCCAGCGCCTGCGTGACGGCCTCCCAGCCGGGGACCTCTCCCGCGCCCCAGGAGCTCGCGAACAGCTCGTAGGTCCGCCGGCCGAACAGGAATCCATCGGCGCGCCGGTAGGTGTCCTTGATGAAGGACGTCGTGTCGTCATCGCCTTTCCCGAGGGCCCAGCCGCCGCGGACGAATCCGTTCCGGCGGTCCTCCTCCGACGCGCCGCCGTTGCCCTGCACCACGCCGTCGAGTGTCATCTGGGTCATCGTCGTCAGTTTCATGATCGCGGTTCCTCCGTGCCGGTGCCGCCCTTCGGCAGGCGGCCTCACCCCCGCTACGAACGCCCTCGCCGCGATTCGACACCCGCCTCCGAAGTTTCTTGGACGCCGCGGCCGGATGCGTTCACGAGGGCGCGGAACTCCCGGGCGAAGCGCTCTTCATGTGACTCGGGCTCCGGGTAGCGGCCGTGGATCTTCGTGACCTCGCGGCCGTGAACGAGGGAGCTGACCGTGAAACCCGCGTTGTCGGTGACGGACAGCAGCGGTCCGGTTCTCTGGCTGTACACGACGATGTCGCTGCGGGCACCGATGAAGGTGTTGGGCAGGGTGAGGTACCGAGCCGCTTGCACCGCCGACGTGAGTACGCGTGCGCCGTCCTCGCCGGTGCCGCAGATGATCAGCAGGAACCGGCTGTGCGGGTTTGCGGCGTACATCTGCTGGAACTGCGGCAGTTGCACCAGCAGGCCGACCAGGGTGTCGCCGCTGACACTGAGGTGGGTTTCGTTGCCACCGCGCTCGATCGTGATGCGCACGGCACGCGAGTGGCCGTGCGCGATGATCGCGTTGGGTGTGCCCGGCTGCCACGGCACCGGCACGAGACGGCGGTCCGGGTCGTGTACGTGCAGCCGGTCCCGCTCGGAGCGGCGGACGTGGCGGCCGGTCTCGCCGGGAAAGGTCCGTACGACGTGGGTCATCCGGTCGAGGTTGGCCACCATGTCCCACAGCAGCTCTTCGTGGTCGCCGGTGAGGTCGATGCCGTTGATGCGCGTGGTCCCGGCGCTGGTCAGGCCGACGTGGGCGACCTCGTGCGGGAAGAAGTCGACCACCTCGCCGTGCCGGTTCTTGCCCTGCAGCGGGACCTCGGCACCGGGGTCGGCATCGGGGATGTACCTGGCCGCCGGCAGGTGTGTCTCGAAGAACGCGATGTTGCCGACGTTGCCGCGAGAGTAGACGCCGAGCAGCCGATGCTCCGGCCAGTACCAGCCCCGGGGCCGTGGGCCGGGCAGGTGGATGCTCCAGCCGCGGTTGTCGTCGACGCCGAAACGCCCGTCGCCCAACTGGGACAACGGGCCGTTGTTGGTCAGCACGGACACGGTCATCCCCTCCCGCGACAGGCCGCGGCCGGTGTTCTTCGCGTCGTGATCTCCGGAGGAGAGCAGCACGACGGTAAGGCGGGGATTGGCCTGGTACCAGGCCCGCAACGGTTCGACGGAGGAGAGGACCGTGGCGAACTCGCGTGGCTGGAGGGTTGCGTGGGTCCCGTCACGCAGCGGTACCACGAACCCGTCCCGGCCGCCCTCGGCGTGCACGTGGAAGTCCCCGTCGAGCCGCAGTCGTGGCCGGGGCCGGTGGGTACGCCGCACGGCATCGTGCACAGTCTCGCCGGGCAGCGTCGTGATCGCGATGTCGTGGCGGCCGGTGAGCTGGAAGCGGTGGTTACGGGTGAACGTGACACCTGGCGCCGTCCCTGGCATGACCTGGCAGACGATGTCGCTCAGCGGCACCGTGATCGGCTGCCCGTCCGGGCCGGTGGCGCGGACCGTCCGTGCCGGGGAGGAGAACATCGAGCCGGTCGGCGCGGGAGTCGGGTGGCCGCCGGACCGCCGCGGGAAATGCCACCCGTAGCGGGAATCGGTGCTGGGGTGCAGAAGCCCGTCCACGGAGCCGGACGGTTCCGCGGACGGCGCCACCGCCCGGCCCGCCGGGGCAACCACGAGCACCCGGGCATCGACCAGCAGCGGCGGCGTAGTCCGCACCCGGGAACCCGCCGGGGCCTGGGTTTCGATCCACCGCACGGTGCCGTCGTGGTTGCGCAGCACAACGCCGTGGGGTTCGCCGCCGGGAGTCTTGGTCAGCACGAACGCCATTGCGCCAGGACCCAGGTCGCGTACCTGCTCGACGACACTTGAGATCGAGCCGCGCACCGGGCGCCATACCCCGCCGACAGCCATTGCCAGCGCAAGCTCAGGCCTCGCCACCGCGGCAGCTACGTCGTCGCGGGTCGCGTGCGCTGTGGCCCAGAAGTGCTGGCGCACAGCGTCGAGCCGTATTACGCAGTCCCGCGCCGTCCCATCGTGCGGCGGCAGCGCGGTGTGCAGTTCTTGTTCCAACGCTTTGTCCGGAGATAAGGCCTTCGCCGTAACAGCGGGAACTGCACGTCCCCCGCCGACCGCGGCCAACCAGGCACCTGGCGTGGCGTCAGACAGATCATCGGCTGGCTTCATGACCAACGGTTCGCTCACCGCCGATCGCCGGGTGGGCGCCGTCTCGCTTCCACTGAACCGCTCGCCGGAACCGCTTCGGGATGTCCATCGCCTTCCTCAGCCGTCGTCATCAGGAGCGGACTCATCCCAGCCGATCGATCGTCCCTGGCCGGACCGCCTGACGAGACATTGACGATCGCCCGCCGAATCCGAGCGCGGCGTTGACGGCTCCACGTCCGGCCGCCGCGACTCATATCAATAATCTCAGTTATCCATATAGTTAATGCTCGCGGCAGTGCTCCTTATGTTTTGGTTTTAAATCGAGAAGTGCAGGTTTTAGTTGTGTAACCAATACTGATAGGGTGCTGTTCACCTGCGGAAAGGGGTGTTGATGGAGACGACGGGGCCACCGATCCGGCGAGTGAGCCGGGAGGAACGGCGGGAGGCGACCGTGCGTGCGCTGGCGGCCGGGGACGAGGCGGGGTGCGCTTACTGCGGTCAGCCGTTGCCGCCCATCCGCCGGCAGGGCGGGCGGCCGACGCCGTATTGCCCGGCCGACCCCGAGCGGTACGGGCGGTGGGGCGCGAAGGTCATCACCTGCGCGATGCTCGACGAGCAGCGCGAAATCTGGGTGACCGTCTACGGGCCCGACCAGCCGATGACCCTCCTCGACACCCAGGCGCTCGACGACCAGCTCGGTTCCGCACTGTCCGCTTTGGACCCGCTGCACGCCGAGCTCACAGCGCTGCGCACGCACGTCACCGACCAGACCGCCGCGGCGCTCTCCGCGCGGGCGGCGGCCGAGGAAGCCCGCGACGAGGCGCTGGGACAGGCCCGCGCGGCCAAGGTCGAGTGCGCGCAGGCACTTGAGGCAGCCGACGAGGCCCGCGAAGCCGAGAAGGCGGCTCGCCAGCAGTCCGACGCAGACCGGGCAGAGCGTGACACAGCCCTCGAAAACGCCGTAGCAGCACGGAAAGCCCAGGAGGCGGCGCTGGCCGTGCGGGACGAAGCGGAGAACAACCGGCAGCGGGCGCTGGAGCAGGCGTCCGCCGCGCACGACCGGGTCACCGCGTTGCAGCGCGAGATCTCGGCGCTACGGGCAACCGCCGTGGACGACCTGGAGCAAGCGCGCCGCACCGCGCAACAGGCGCAGCAGGAACTCCGCGCGTCGTTGATTGCCGAGCACGAAATCCGGGTCCGGGAGCTGGAACAACGCCAGCATCAGCAAGTCGCCGAGGCGGACGAACGGGTACGGGCGGTGCAGCAAGCGGCAGACAAGCGGGTCGCCGAGTCTGCGGCGCAGTTGAGCCGGGCCACGCGGGCATACGCGGAAGCACTTTCGCCATTGCATTCCGAGCTGGGTGAACTGCGGACCCGGGTCACCGAACAGGACGCCGAACTGCAGCGGCTCCGGGAAGAAGCCGAGCAGGAACCGCCCGATACCCTGCAGGAGAGATGACGCCCGACCCCCGCACATTGACCGCCGACTGCTCGCGCTGTTTCGCGCTTTGCTGTGTCGCGCTCACCTTCGCCCGGTCCACCGACTTCGCGATCGACAAGCCAGCCGGCGACCCGTGTCCGAACCTCCAGCCCGATTTCGGCTGCGGGATCCACGATCGCCTGCGCACCAAGGGTTTCCCTGGCTGTGCGGTGTACGACTGCTTCGGCGCCGGGCAGCAGGTGTCCCAGGTGACCTTCGCCGGTCGCGACTGGCGAAGCGCGCCGGAGATCCGCAAGCGGATGTTCGCCGCGCTCCCGGTGATGCGGCAGCTGCACGAACTCCTCTGGTACCTCACCGAAGCCCGGTCCCTCGCCGTGACCCGCGAGATCCACGCCGACCTCGACACCGCGCTCGCCGAGGTCGAGCAGCTCACCACAGGCGACGCGGACGCGGTGCTGACCGTCGACCCGGATCTCCAGCGGGCGCGCGTGAACCCGCTTTTGGTGCGGACGAGCGAACTCGTGCGCGGCAGCAACAAAAAGGACCGGCGAGGGGCCGACCTGATCGGTGCGAAACTCGCCGGTGCCGACCTCCGGGGCGCAAACCTGCGCGGCGCGTACCTGATCGCGGCGAACCTTCGCGGGGCCGACCTCCGGCAGACGGACCTGATCGGCGCCGACCTCCGTGACGCCGACGTCCGCGGAGCCGATTTCACCGGCAGCGTTTTCCTCACCCAGTCCCAGGTGAACGCCGCCCGCGGAGACGTCGCGACCCGCCTGCCGCCACGGCTGGCCCGGCCCGCGCACTGGTAGCACGAGGTCAGCGCTCGACAGTGCCGAGCAGCACGAGGTCAGTGCCGGTCGGTGCTGGTTGGTGCTGGTTGGTGCTGGTCGGTGCTGGTCAGTGCTGGTCAGTGCGGGCGGGTCGCGCCCACCACTACCCCACCGAACCGGGCGATCCAGCTGCCGCACACGCACCTGAGGTAATCCGCGCGGCTGCCCGCCGAGGCGGGGACGACAGCCGAAGCGGGCAGCTCGGCCAGCGGCCAGCCGCATCGAGGACAACGGTTTTCTTCCATACCTCGATCTTGCGGTAATGGTTCAGTGCGGTTCAACCCTTACGCGAACCGGCCAGACAATGTGGGGTCTCCGGCAGGGTGGGTGCGGTCGAGCTGCTGCTTCGCCGCGCACCAGGTGAGCCAGGAGCCGACGGTTGCGGTTCCAGGCTGACGTCGCCACCCGGACGCGAAAAGCCGGCTCGGCAGCCGATTCAGCGGACTGTCGGAGCTGGCAGGGTGACCGCCTCGCGCAGTTCGGCGGCGGCTTCGGCCATGAGCTGGGCGAGGGTGGTGTCCGGCTCGGCCAGCCAGCGGGGCATGACCCGCCGGTGGATCGCCAGCACCACGTCGATGATGAAGCGTGCCTTGCCGGGCTCGACGCCGCGGCGCTCGAGGGCGGGCGCGAGCGCGTCGGCGATGTCGGCGAGCTTGATCAGCTCACGTTCGGCCAGTGCCGGGCTGGCGGCGATCACTCTGCCCCGGCGCAGCAGGAACTCGCGTGGGCGGAAGATCTCCTCGGCGGTTCCCAGCGCGGTCAGCAGCACCTCGATCGGGGTGAGGTCCGGATCGGCCGCCTCGACCTGGGCGACGAGGTGGGCCTCGAGTTCGTTGCCGGCGAAAAGGACCTCCCGCTTGTCGGAGAAGTAGCGGTAGAAGGAGCGCTCCTTCAGACCGGCGGCGCCTGCGATCTGCGCGACCGTGGTGCGCTCGAACCCCTGCGTCTCGAACAGCTCGAGCGCGGCGCGCTCGAGCCGGCCCTGTGCGTCGGCTTCCCATCTCGGCATACCCACCAGGGTACGACAACAGGAGCTGTCGTCAGCTGGTACGGTCGATGACAACAGATGCTGTCATCATGAGGAGACCGCCATGAAGGCTTTGCAGTTCGACCGGTTCGGTTCCCCGGACGTGATCGTGCTCCGCGACGTCCCACGGCCGGAGCCGGGCCCCGGCCAGATCCGGATCGCCGTGCAGGCGTGTGGGCTGACCCCGGCCGACTGGCACGTCGTCGACGGTCTCCTCGCCGACCACCTGCCGCCGCTGCCGCGTGGGCTCGGCCTCGAGGTCGCGGGTACCGTCGACGCGCTCGGCGAGGGCGTCACCGGCGTCCGGATCGGCGACCGCGTGTTCGGTCCGGCCACCTTCGACGGCCCGACAGCCGGCGCCGCCGAGTACGCGCTGATGCCGGCCTGGGCGCACATTCCCGAGGGTCTCACCGCCGAGCAGGCCGCCGCGCTGCCGATGGCAGCCGAGACGGCGTGGCGCGCGCTCGACGACCTCGGCGTCCAGCCGGGTGAGCAGCTGCTTGTGCACGGCGCGGGTACCACCGTGGGTGAGGCGGCGGTGCGCTTCGCGCGGCACCGGGGTATTCGGGTGATCGCCACCGCCGGGCCGACTCGGGCCGCCGCCCTGGAAGAGATCGGCGCCGAGGTGACCGCTTACGGCGAGGGCATGGCCGACCGTATCGCCGCCCTGGCCGGAGGTCCCGTGGACCGCGCCCTGGACACGGCCCCGACCGGGGGCCGGATCGACCGCGCCGACCAGCCCAGCCCGGCCGGCGGCTCGCTCCCGGCTTTGATCGAGCTCACCGGGGATCCCGACCGGGTCCTCACCGTCTCGGACTTCGCTGCCGCGGCCGAACTGGGCGTCCGGATCACCACCGAGATCCGCTACGACCGGATGCACGAGTTCGCCCGGCTCGCCGGGGAAGGCATCCTGGTCGTACCGGTCGCCCGCACGTACCGCCTCGCCCAGGTCCGGGAAGCGGCCGAGCTCAGCCAGTCCCGCCGCACCGGCGGCAAGCTGATGCTCGTCCTGTGATGTAATGGTCAAGTGCACTTCAATCCTTACGGTGGGGCAGGCGCGCAGGTAGCCGCCGATCTCGCCACGCTGTCCCAGCGCGATGGCGCGACGGCCGACGACGTGCTGGCCGTCGGCCGTGCGCACGGCATGGCCCTCCCCCGGATCGACCATGCGCAGGCCGAGCGCATTCTCGCCTGGGGCAGGCAAGTGCACCGGGTCTTCACGGCCACCACGCTCGCCGAACGGGTCGACCTCGTGAACCATCTCCTCGAGGTCTCAGCGTGCCGTCCGCACATCTCGCGCCACAACGGGAAAACTCCGCATCTGCATTACTCGTGCAGTGGCGCCGAGGTGGTCGAGCGGTTCAGCGCGTACACCGCGGGCGGGCTCGCGCACGTCGTGTGTGAGGACTCGGACCGGCTGGGCGTCTGTGCGCGCGAAGGCTGCGACGTCGCGTTCGTCGACACCTCCCGCAACGGGCGGCGGCGGTTCTGCTCCACCCGGTGCGGCACGCGGGTCAACGTCGCCGACCATCGGGCACGGCAGCTCACTGCTTGACCCGGGAGGGGTCCCGTCGAAGGCGAGTAGAAAGATCACCACACCTTCGACGCGGGCGGGGCGGATGCGGAAAGCGTGGCAGGCGATCGCCGGTTACCGGTTGCTGCTGCTGGGCGCTGTTCTGCTCACCCTCTGGTTTGCCCTGTTCCGGCCGCTGCTCTCCGGACGGCCCGGCGAACTCCCCGATTTTGCCGCCCTGTGCGGCGCCGACGGGCAGGCGTTCGACAAGGCGGCCGCGTACGAGGGCCCGGCGCCGCATCCGATTATCGTGTTCGAGGGCGGCAGCACCGTGAAGCACGCCGACAACGGCGCCGGTGACCGGCCGCAGCCAGACCAGGTGCAGCTCGTCGGATGCCTCCGCTCCCTCGGCGTCGGCGCCGAACTGGACGGCTGTTCCTACCGCGACGGCAGCGTCCGGACCATGCGCCAGGGGCGGTGGCAGATCGAGGTGCACGAGGCGCGTACCGGTCGCGTGGTGTCCACAGTGGACCTCAACGGGCGCACCGGCGAATGCCCGACGGTCGTATCCCGGGAACACGAGAGTCCCGGCGGAACGGTGGCACCGTCGGACATCCGCGGGACCGAACCCGACGAGACGGCTTACCGCGAAGCGCTGCGGTCCGCCGTCAAGCCCTGACTGTCGTCGAACGGCTCCAGCTCCGGGCGTTTCGGGCTGATCGTGTCACCGGAGGACTCGCCCCGCAGGCGGCGGCCGACCCACGGCAGCGCGTGCTCCCGGCCCCAGCGCAGGTTGGCCGCGCGTTGTTCCCGCACCGACAGCCGCGGGCGGGAGCCGAGGACAACGGGAGCGAGGTCGTGCGGAACACCCAGCGCAGCCAGCACCGCGATGGCGATCTCCGTGTGCCCGGAAGCGTTGAGGTGCAAGCGATCCGGCGCCCACATCCGGCGGTCACGCAGCTGCCGCATCGACCACATGTCCACCAGCAGCGTCTCGTGCCGCGCGGCGATCCCGCGGACGTGCTCGTTGTAGATCGCGACCCGGCCGCGCATGTGCCGGAACAGCGCGTCCTCGACGCCGTCGACCCCGGTGAACAGCAGCACCTGCGCTCCGGCGGCCCGGAACCGGGCGATCGCGCGCTCGTAGGAATCGGTGAGCGCGTCGATGTCGACCCGCGGGCGCATCAGGTCGTTGCCGCCCGCGTAGATCGTGACCAGGTCCGGCTTCATCGCCAGCGCCGGTTCCACCTGCTCGTTCAGCACCTGCGGCAGGAGTTTCCCGCGGACCGCGAGGTTGGCGTAACGGAATCCGGGCTCCCGGGCGAGCACTGCGGCGGCGCGGTCGGCCCACCCGCGGACCCCGTTCGGCGCGGACGGGTCGTCGTCCCCGACGCCCTCGGTGAACGAATCGCCGATGCAGACTAAGCGGTTGGTCATGATCAAGAGTCTAGAACCGCGCCGGAACCGCCGGACGGAGACCGTCGAACAGGATCGCGATGGTCCGGTCCCGCAGCGCACGATCGGCGCCGACGTGCTCAGCCGCCTTCGCGGTGCCGATGATCACCGGGATCAACTCGGTGGTGGTGACGTCACGCCGCACCGCACCGCTGTCCTGCGCGCGCTGCAGCAGCACACCGAGTGACTCACGCAGCCGCTCCCCGATCACCGAACCCGCGTGGGGCACGCACACCCCGGCTGCGGACAGCGCTTCGAAGTACGCGGTCTTGGCACTGGACATCTCGATCCAGCTGGTGAGGAACGTGAAGAAAGCCGCACCGGCGTCGGCATCGTTCTGGGCCACGACCGCGTCGGCCTCGTCGACGAACCGGTTGAGCCGGGCGTAGAGCACGGCTTCCAGCAACGCCTCTTTTGTGGGGAAATGCCGGAATACCGTGCCGATGCCCACCCCGGCCGCGCGCGCGACCTCCTCGGTCGGCGCGCCGGTGCCCTTGGCCGCGAACACCGTCTCGGCGGCTTCGAGCACCTTCGCCCGGTTTCGCCGCGCATCGGCGCGCAGCGGCTTCTCCTCCATCACAGCTGCGATGGTAGTCGCGCTGCGGCAGCCGGTCCGGGCGCCTGGCAGCGGTCAACGGTGGGAAACAACCCGTCCGGAGCAGCAGACAGGAATCGTCAAACCATCGCGCGTCCTTCACACTATGGTGTGACACCCGTCACGAGAGGTGCGTGAAGATGGTCTTAGGCGACAACGAGGTCACCCAGTCAGTGCAAGCCACGTCCGGCGACCGCCGGGTGCAGGTACGGCGAGCGGCCCTCGCCGGGTCGATCGGAACCACCATCGAGTGGTACGACTTCTTCCTCTACAACACGGCTGCGGCCCTCGTCTTTCCGCATCTGTTCTTCCCCGAGTCGTCGAGCTACGCGGGCGCCATGCAGTCGTTCGCGACCTATGCGGTCGGGTTCGCCGCCCGGCCGATCGGCGCGGCGATCTTCGGGCACTGGGGTGACCGGCTGGGCCGGAAGGCGACGCTGATCATCACGCTGCTGCTGATGGGGCTGTCGTCGGCGGTGGTCGGCCTGCTGCCCGGGACCGCGACGATCGGGTTCGCCGCGCCGCTGGTGCTCGTGCTGCTGCGGCTCGTGCAGGGCATCGCGATCGGCGGCGAGTGGAGCGGGTCGGTACTGCTCGCGATGGAATGGGGGGACCAGCGCCGCCGTGGGCTGCTGGCGAGTTTCGCGCAGGTCGGGGTTCCGGTGGGGCTCGTGCTCGGCACCGGCGGGATGACGTTGCTGTCCGCGACGCTGTCGCCGGCCGCGTTCGAATCGTGGGGCTGGCGGATTCCGTTCCTGCTCAGCCTGGTGCTGGTGGCGATCGGGCTGGTGATCCGGTTGCGGATCATGGAAACCCCGATGTTCGCCGCGGTGGTCGCGGCCGGGCGCACGGCGAAGGCGCCGGTGAAGGAGGTCGTGCAGCACCACTGGCGGGAGATCCTGCTGTCGGCGGGGCTGCGGTTCAGCGAGCAGATGCCGTTCTACCTCTTCACCAGCTACGTGCTCGTGTACGTGGTGCAGCGGCCGGAATTCAGCAAGACGTTCGTGCTCAACGCGGTTCTCGTGGGCGCGGCCGCGGAACTGCTGCTGATTCCGCTGTTCTCCCAGCTCTCCGACCGGATCGGGCGCAAACGGGTGTACCTGACCGGGGCGGTGCTCACCGGGGTGATCGCGTTCCCGTATTTCGCGGTGCTGTCGCACAGCGGGCACGCGCTGGTCTTCGTCGCGATCATCGTGTCGATGGTGGCGCATTCCCTGCAGTACGGGCCGCAGGCCGCGTTGATCGGCGAGAGTTTCCCGACGCATCTGCGGTACGGCGGCGCGGGGCTGGGGTACCAGCTGGCGTCCGTGTTCGCGGGTGGTCCGGCGCCGCTCTTGGCGACCTGGCTGCTGCACCTCACCGGGACGCCGTACTCGATCTCGATCTACATCGTCGCGTCGGTGATCATCACGGTGCTGTGTGTGGTGGCGTTGCCGGATCGGTCGAAGGCCGACATCGACGACGTCCGCATGTACGCGCGCTGAACACCACCCCAATGTGGCATTGGGTGCATCTGACGCACCCAATGCCACATTGGTTGCGTCGCATGCACCCAATGCCACATTGGGGTTGTTTGGGGGCGGAGGGAGGTCAGGGGCGCTGCGGCGGCGGTCCGCCCTGCGGGCCACCGAACGGGCCCTGCTGCGGGAACGGGCCACTGCCCGGACCCTGCTGGCCGCCTTGCGGGCCACCGAACTGCGGTGGCGGCGGACCCTGGTGCGGACCGCCCTGCGGCGGGGCCGGGGGCTGCTGCGGTTGCGGGAGCTGTTGCTGCTGGGCACCCGGCGGCGGGGAGGACGGCGGCGGGGTCGGCGGCTGCGGCGGTTCCTCCGCGGTTTCGGCGGGCTTCGGTGCCCGTGCGGCACCACCGCCGATGGCGCGGCTGGCGGCCGGGGCACCGAGCGGGCCCTCGACCTCCTTGCGGGCCACCGCTTCCGCCGCGGCAACCGCTTCGGCGACCTTCGGGTCGGTGCTCGTGTCGAACCAGCCGGCGACCTCGTCGTCGTCGAGGTCCGGCTTCGCGGGTGTGTCGTCCTTGGGCGGTTCGTAGCGGAAGACGCCGTCGTCGCCCGGGGCACCGAGAGCACGGGCGAAGCCTTCGAGCGCCTTGCCGTAGTCGCTCGGGATCATCCAGACCTTGTTCGCGTCGCCCTGTGCCATCTGCGGCAACGTCTGGAGGTACTGGTACGCCAGCACTTCCGGCGTCGGGCGGCCGGCCTTGATCGCGGCGAACACCTTCTCGATCGCCTTCGCCTGGCCTTGGGCCTGCAGGTAGCGCGCGGCCCGTTCACCCTGTGCGCGCAGGATCCGCGACTGCCGTTCCGCCTCGGCGGCGAGGATCGCGGCCTGCTTCTGACCTTCCGCGGAGAGGATCTGGCTCTGCTTCTGGCCTTCGGCCGTCTTGATCGACGATTCCCGCTGGCCTTCCGCGGTGAGGATCATCGCGCGCTTCTCGCGGTCCGCGCGCATCTGCTTCTCCATCGAGTCCTGGATCGACGCGGGCGGCTCGATCGCCTTCAGCTCGACGCGGGCGACCCGGATGCCCCACCGGCCGGTGGCCTCGTCGAGCACTCCGCGCAGCTGGGTGTTGATCGCGTCGCGGGAGGTCAGCGTCTCCTCCAGGCTCATGCCGCCGACCACGTTGCGCAGCGTGGTGGTGGTGAGCTGCTCGACGCCGATGATGTAGTTGGAGATCTCGTACACCGCGGCGCGGGAATCGGTGACCTGGAAGTACACGACCGTGTCGATGTTCACCGTGAGGTTGTCCTCGGTGATCACCGGCTGCGGCGGGAACGACACGACCTGCTCGCGCAGGTCGATCCGCGCCCGCACCTTGTCCAGGAAGGGCACCAGGAACGTCAGGCCCGGCGACGCGACGGTGCGGAACCGGCCGAGCCGCTCGATCACCGCCGACTGGGCCTGTGGCACCACCATGATCGCCTTGACCACCGTGACGATGACGAACAGGGCCAGCAGCGCGACCACGACGATCGCTATTGTCGACAAGAGCGTCTCCCCTTACCTAGTACCGTTTTTCCCGGATTGCGCCTCACTACACGACGTCCACCACGGCGGTGGCACCGGAGATCTCGACGACCGTGACGCTGGTGCCCGGCGCGATCGGCGGGTGCGCCTCGTGCACCGCGCGCGCCGACCACACCTCGCCGCCGATCTTCACCTGCCCGGCGTCGAAGTCCACTGTGGACACTACGACGGCACGGGCGCCGATGAGCGCGTCGGTGCCCGTGGCCACCCCGGCCCCGGCGAGGAAACGGCGCTTGAGCGCCGGGCGGACCAGCGCGAGCAGCCCGACCGAGCTCACCGCGAACACGGCGACGTCGATGAAGATGTTGCCGGTCAGCGCCTGCGACCCGGCTCCGAGCAACGCGCCGATCCCGAGCATGATCAGCACGAAGTCGCCGGACACCACTTCGGCGATCATCAGCACGATGCCGATGATCAGCCAGATCAGAGCCGCTGCCATGCCCTCATGCTCTCAGACTGCGCCGGTTCGCACCGGGCAGGTGACCCGACGTGACCGACGCGTGACCTTGGAACTTTCCGACATTCCGGACACTATTCGGAGGGTTCGGTGACGAAGTCGATGAGCCGTTCGACCGCGCCGAGCAACGGGGTTTCGAGGTCCCGGAAACTGCGCACCCCGGCGAGCACGCGCTGCCAGCCTTCATACGGTTCGCCCCAGCCGAGCGCGTCGCAGATGCCGGCCTTCCACTCGACCCCGCGCGGGATCTCCGGCCACGCGCGGATGCCGACCGACGCCGGTTTCACCGCCTGCCAGATGTCCACGTACGGGTGGCCGGTGACGAGGACCTGCTCGTCCCGGATCTGCGCCACCAGCCGGGATTCCTTGCTGCCTGCGACGAGATGGTCGACGAGCACCCCGAGGCGGCGCCCGGGCCCGGTACCGAACTCGGCGATCCGGCCGGCGAGCACGTCGACGCCGTCGAGCGGTTCGACCACGACGCCTTCCACCCGCAGGTCATGCCCCCAGACGCGTTCGACGAGTTCGGCGTCGTGCTTGCCCTCGACCCAGATCCGGGAGTCCCGCGCGACGCGCGCCTGGAGGCCCTGCACCCGCACCGACCCGGACGCGGACACCTGCCGCGCCGGTGCTTTCCCGGCCTTGGCCGGAACGAGTGTGACGGGCTTGCCTTCGAGCAGGAACCCGGCGGGCGCGAGCGGGAACACCCGGTGGCGGCCCTTGGCGTCTTCGAGGACCACGTTGCCGTATTCGATCTTCACCACGGCACCGCAGTAGCCGCTGGCCGGGTCCTCGACCACGAGCCCGGGTTCGGCAGGGACCTCCGGCACCTTCCGCTTGCGCGGGCCGGCGAGCACGTCGTCATACGATCGGGAGCGCACGATCGGGCAAGGTACCCAGGGGAACGGGTGCGCGTCCCGCCGCCACGCCGGTCAGCGGGCCATCTCCAGTACCGCGTCTGTGAACGGGGTCGGTCCTTCGCGGCGCAGCGGGCCCATCGCGATGAGCGGCGCGAGTGCGATGCACCACGCTCGTACCCGGTCGCCGTCCAGATGGGGCAGGTGGGCGATGCCCTCCTCGAGCGTGCCGCCTTCGGTCAGCGGCAGGACCGCCCAGTCGACGCCGTCGAAGGCCGGGTCGCCGACGCACGGTCGCGGGTCGATGGCGACGGCACCGCGTTCCGGACCGGCGTCCAGCACGTTGCCCGGGTGCAGGTCGCCGTGGACGAGGGCGGTCGGGCCGCCCACGGCCAGTGCTTCGGATCGCGCCAGTCCGGTGCGCAGGAGGTCCAGCGGCAGGTGGTTTTCGGCCGGGGTGCCGCGCAACCGGCGTTCGGCGAGGTCGTACATCGTGCGGACGCGTTCGAGCTGGGTCGGGAACGGGCCGGCGGCCCGGACGCTGTGGAGGGCCGCCAGCAGGTCGCCGATCTGTGGCCACGGAACGTCGGCGCCGCGGTCGGTGAGGGTGGTGCCGGGTTCCAGGCCTTCGAGCAGGATCGCGCCGTGGTCGAGGTCGGTGTCGAGGACTTGCACGACCCGCGAGAGCCCGGTCCACGAGCCCAGCGCGGTCGCTTCCGCGGTGGCGATCGAGCGGTCCGGGCAGAGTTTGAGCACGTGAAGGTGGCCCGCGCCGTCGTGGCACAGCAGGGTGCGGCCGGTGTTGCCGGGCCGAGCCTCCGTGACGGTGAGGTGCCATCGGCGGCACAGCTGCGCGGTGAGGGCGGGCAGCGCGTCACACCACGCCTCAACAGATGGGCCGAAACGGTCGACGAGCCGCGCGCGGGCTGCGTCGTCGATCAGAACAACGGCCACGGGATGGCGCGCCAGTCGTCGCCGGGTTCCGGGTACACCGCCTCGGCGAGCAGGAAGTCGGTGCGCTGCGCGAGGGCGCGGATTTCGAACGTGGTGAGGTGTTCGGTGAGGTCGGCGCCGAGGCGGCCGTCGAGGTCGGCGCGCAGTTTCTGCAGCTTTTCGACCGCGTCCTCGGGCAGTGGCTCGCCGATCCAGCCCCACAGGACGGTGCGCAGCTTCGGGTCGGGGTGCAGGCAGATGCCGTGGTCGACGCCGTACACACGGCCGTCGGCGCTGGTGAGCAGGTGCCCGCCTTTGCGGTCGGTGTTGTTGACCACGATGTCGAGCACTGCCAGCTCGCGCAGCCCGGGGTGGTCGGCGTGCACGAGGACGGCCGGTTCGCCGAGCCGGTCGTGCGCGTGCAGCACGGTGCGCCAGCCTTCGGGGACCTCCGCGGGCGCGCAGACGTCGACCACTTCCTCGTCGGTGGTCTCGACCCACAGCTGCACCATGCCCGGCCCGAACGGACCCTCGCGCAGCACGGTGGGCGGGATCGCGCCGAGGCCGCTCGCGTCGGAGATCATCGCGGTGGCCACCTCGCGCCCGGCGAGGGTGCCGTCGGGGAAGTCCCACAGCGGCCGCTCCCCCGACACCGGCTTGTACACCACGCGGCCGGTGACGCCGTCGAGCTCGATGGCGCAGAACAGGGTCACGTTGGAGGCGTCGACCAGCCTGCCCTCGACGTCGATGCGGCCGCGGGTGACGAACTCGCGGGCGGCCGGGTCGGCGGGCCCGGGCGGGGTGCTCGGCACGGTGCGCCTCAGTCCTCGGAGACGTCGGTGTCGCGCCGGTAGCCGTTCTGCCGTGGGCAGATGTGCCCGGCGGGGTCGAGCGGCTCGCCGCACAGCGGGCACGGTTTGCGGCCCGCGTTGACCACGCGGTCGGCGCGCTCGGCGAAAGCCCGTGCGGCGACCGGGGTGAGGAACACGCGGACCGCGTCGGGGCCTTCCTCGGTGTCGTCGAGCACCACCGTCTCGTCGACCTCACCCTCGGTGATCGCGAGCAGCTCGACGACGACCGCGCCGGAGTCCGCGTCCCAGCCGAGCCCCATGGTGCCGACGCGGAACTCCTCCTCGACCGGCACCGCGAGCGGTTCGACGTCGACCAGGTCGTCGGGGGCGGTGTCGGGCACGTCCGCGCCGAACCGGCTGGCGACCTCCTCGAGCAGCGACCCGAGCCGCTCGGCGAGGACGACGACCTGCTGCTTTTCGATCGTGACGCTGATCGTCCGCACGTCCTCGGTGGCCTGGAGGTAGAAGGTGCGGTCGCCGGGCTCGCCGACCGTGCCGGCCACGAACCGGTCGGGCTTGCGGAAGACGTGGATTACGCGTGACATAGCAGGTTCGACCCTAGGCCACGGGCGCATGATCGGCATCTGCCGCCCCGGGTTGGCGGAATTTCCTGCGCGGTGCGTGCGGATCCGGATACGCAGCGGATCGTCGTTAGTCTTTCCGGGTGGCGACGATCTCTCCATCCGGAACCTGGACCTCACCCATTTCGGCCGCGGACGCGGCAGCGGCAGGCGGTGGCGCGCAGTGGCTCGCCGCGGTCGGCGGCACGCTCTGGTGGGCGGAGGCGAGGCCCCGCGAAGGCGGCCGGGTCGCGCTGGTGCGGGAGCTGCCGGGCGGCGATACCGAGGACGTCCTGCCATCGCCGTGGAACGTCCGGAACCGGGTGCACGAATACGGCGGGCGGCCGTGGCTCACGGTCGGCGATGTGGTGGTGTTCACGCATTGGGCTGACCAGCGGGTATACGCGCTGAAGGGCGGCGAGGTCTCGGCGTTGACGCCGGAACCGGCCACACCGCAGGGCGTCCGGTACGGCGACCTCCGGCCCGGTCTCGACGGCGAGGTGTGGGCCGTTCGGGAGCGCAGCACCGGGCCGCAGCGCACTGACATCTCCCGTGAGCTGGTCGCGATCCCGCTGGACGGCGGCGCCGAGCGGGTCCTCGTCGGGGGGCACCGGTTCTTCACCGCGCCGCAGCTTTCCCCGGATGGTGCGCACGCGGCGTGGCTGGCGTGGGACCACCCGGCGATGCCGTGGGACGGGACGGAGCTGTTCGTCGCACCGGTCGCGGGTGACGGTTCGTTCGGTGAGGCGCGGGTGCTCGCGGGCGGGCCGGACATCGCGGTGTGCCAGCTGGAGTGGGAGACCCCGGACCAGGTACTCGTGCTGGCCGATCCGGACGGGTGGTGGAACCTGCACCGCGTCGGGCTCGACGGTGCGGTCACGAACCTGGCGCCGGTGCAGCGGGAGCTGGGCGGGCCGCTGTGGAAGCTCGGCTCCGGCTGGTTCACGCCACTGGGCGCGGGCCGGTATGCGGTGCTCGACGCCGGGCGGCTCGCCGTGCTGGACGAAAACGACGGTTCGGTGACGCCGGTGGACACCGAGCTGACGGTATGGGGGCCGGGCGGGCTGGTGGCGACGCCGGACGGGATTGCCGGGATCGCGGGTGGTTCGCGGCGGGAAAGCGCGGTCGTGGTGCTGGACCCGGCCGATGGGTCGGTCCGCGAGGTGACGCCGCAGCCTGCCGAGCTGCCGCCGCCGGAGTACCTGCCGGTGCCGCACGAGCGGGTGTTCACCGCGGCCGGCGGGGCGGAGGTCCCGGCGTACGTGTACCCACCGGCGAACCCGGATTTCGCTGCGCCGGAAGGGGAATTGCCGCCGTACCTGGTCCACGTGCACGGCGGGCCCACCGGGCGGAGCACCGGCTCGCTGGATCTGGACATCGCGTATTTCACCAGCCGCGGGATCGGCGTCGTCGCGGTGAACTACGGCGGTTCCACCGGGTACGGGCGGGCGTTCCGGGAGCGGTTGCGGGAGCAGTGGGGCGTGGTGGATGTGCGGGACTGTGCCACGGTCGCCGAGGCGCTGGTCGCGGAAGGGACTGCGGACGGTGCACGGCTGGCGATCCGCGGCGGCAGCGCGGGCGGGTTCACGGCGGCGGGGTCGATCACCACCACCCGGACGTACGCGGCGGCGACGGTGATGTTCCCGCTCCTCGACTTCACCGGCTGGGTCGGCGAGACGCACGATTTCGAGTCGCAGTACCTGGTCAGCCTGGTCGGGCCGTACCCGGCGGAGGCGGAGCGGTACCGGGAGCGCTCGCCGATGACGCACGTCGGGTCGCTGGCCGGGCCGGTGCTGTTCCTGCAGGGGCTCGAGGACGAGATCTGCCCGCCGGAGCAGGCGGACCGGTTCGTCGCGGCGATTTCCGGGGTCCCGCACGCGTACCTGCGGTTCGAGGGTGAGCAGCACGGGTTCCGGAAGGCGTCGACGATCGTCACCGCGCTGGAGGCGGAATTGTCGTTCTACGGGCAGGTGTTCGGCTTCGCGACGCCGGACGTGCCGCGGCTGGAGCTGACCCGATGAGACCTGCTCGGCTCACGGCCGGGGACACCGTCGCGCTCGTGGCGCCGTCGGGTCCGGTGCCGTGCGACCTGCTCGACGCGGCCGTACCGGTGCTGCGCGGCTGGGGGCTGAAGGTGTGGATCGGGGCCGCGGTGCGCGCGGACGATGGTCCGACGTATCTTTCGGCGCCGGACGAGATGCGGGCGGCGGAGTTCACCGAGGCGTGGCTGGACCCGGAGGTCCGGTGTGTGCTCGCGGCGCGCGGTGGGTATGGCGCGCAACGGATGGTCGACCTGGTGGACTGGCGCGCGTTGCGTGCGGCGGGGCCGAAGGTGCTGGCCGGGTCGAGTGACGTGACCGCGCTGCACCGGGCGGTGCACACGCATCTGGGCTTGGCCACGGTGTTTTCGCCGATGCCCGCGAGCGTGCTCTTCGACGCCGACGCGGCCGAGCACCTGCGGCGGACGTTGTTCGACCCGGACCACACGCGGGTGCTGCGGGCGCGCGAGCCGGACGTGCTGGTGCCCGGGCGCGCGCTGGGGGTGCTGGTGGGCGGGAACCTTTCGCTGCTGGCGGCGGGGATCGGGACGGCGGAGCAGGGGTCGGCTCGGGGCGGGATCGTGCTGCTGGAGGACGTGACGGAGAGCCCGTACCGGATCGACCGGATGGTGACCCAGCTGCTGCGGTCCGGCTGGTTCGCCGGGGTGCGCGGGATCGTGCTGGGGTCGTGGGCGGCGTGCGGTGACGAGGCGGCGATCCGGGCGTTGCTGCGGGAACGGTTGTCGCCGCTGGGGGTTCCGGTGCTGGGCGGGTTCGGGTTCGGGCACGTCGCCGGTTCGCCGACACTGCCGCTGGGGGTGTCCGCCTCGCTGGACACCGAGCTGGGCACGCTCACCCTCGACTCCCCCGCGCTGGACTGACCCATGCGACTGTCCACTGTGGAAACCCGAACCCGCTTCGCGGCGGCACGCGTGGCCCGGTTCGCTTCGGCGGACAGTCGCGGGGTCCCGCATCTGGTGCCGGTGACGTTCGCGGTGCGGGACGACACCGTGGTGTTCGCAGTCGACCACAAGCCGAAGAGCAGCACGGCATTGCGGCGGCTGGCGAACATCGCGGAGAACCCGGCGGTGTCCTTTCTGGCCGATTCCTACGACGAGGACTGGACCCGGCTGTGGTGGGCCCGCGCGGACGGCGTGGCCCGGGTGGTCGCGGATGCCTCTCGGGAGGAGTTCGTGGGGTGGCTGGTAGAGAAGTACCCGCAATACGCGGAGCACCCGCCGGAGCATGCGGTTGTCGCTACGGAGGTCCACACCTGGCGCGGCTGGGCTGGGTCGTAACACCGGGACGCAGGATTGCCCGGCGCTCGATCAGGACTGAAGCTCACCGGCGGTGAGGCGGGTCAGGACCTCGGTCAGCAAGTCCGCCCCGGCGGAGACATCTGCGTCCTGGGTGAATTCGCGTTCGTTGTGGGAGATTCCCTCCACGCTCGGGACGAACAGCATGATCGCGGGCGCGATGTCTTTCAGGTGCACCGAATCGTGTCCGGCCAGCGTCGGCATCGTGCGGTAAGGGAGCCCGAGAGTATCCGCGGCGCGCCGGGCGAGTTCGACTCCGGCGGGCGGGAACGGCGCGACGCCCCAGCTGTGCGTCAGTACTTGGTCGATGGTCACCGAGGCGCGCTCGCCGAGCCCGGCGATGGTGCCGGTGAGCTGCTTCGCTGCGGCGTCGAGCGCGGCTTCGTCCGGGGCGCGCAAGTCGGCGTGCAGGCGGACCTCGCGGGCGACCACCACCGGCGAGTTCGGCTCCACGTCCAGCTCGCTCACCGACGTGTGCAGCCCGTGCTGCGCGGCCAGTTCCCGCAAGGCGACGATCACCAGGGCCGCGCCGTACAGGGCGTCGTGCCGGTCGGCCATCGCGGTGGAACCGGTGTGGGACTGCTCGCCGTGCACCACGATCCGGTACTTGCGGGCGGCCCAGGTCGAGTCGACGATGCCGATCGTGGCACCGGAATTCTCGAGTTCACGACCTTGTTCGATGTGGATTTCGGCGTACGCGGCAACGTCCGGCCCCGGGTAGTCGCCGATGGTGCCGATCTCCCGCAGTGCCCCTTCCACCGGAGTTCCGGCGCGGTCGGTCGTCGCCAGTGCGGTGTCGAGCGGGAGCTTGCCGGTGAAGACGGCGCTGCCCATCATGCTCGGCTTGAAGCGCGAGCCTTCCTCGTTGAACCAGTTCACCACCGCGAGGTTGTATCGCGGCGATTCCCCCGTCGCCGCCCAATGTTCGACCACGCGGTGCGCGGCGTGCGCGGAGGCGAGGACACCGTACGCGCCGTCGTAGCGGCCGCCGAGGGGCTGGCTGTCGAGGTGCGACCCGGTGAGCACATAGGGCGCGCCCGGGACGAGGGTGGCGAGGCCGAACTGGTTGCCGACGGCGTCGTAGCGGACGTCGAAGCCGTGGTCGGACAGCCAGCCGTGCAGCCAGGCGCGCTGCTGCCCGTCCGGGACGGTTGCGGCCTGGCGGTCGACTCCGCCGCCCGGGGTGGCTCCGAAGCCGGACAGGGTGTGGAAATCGTCGAGCAGCATGCGCGGTCCTCTCGGGTCGGGAAAGGGGTGCTCGACCATGGAATCCGACCTCGTCGCTGGGCGACATTGCGGAGCGTCCGGCAAAACGTCATTCTTCGTGTGCACTTGCACAACGCCCGAGGGAGGTGGCCGTGACGGACCTGGACAGCCGTCAACGCGAATCCCTGCCGCGGTGGCGGGAACTGGTGACCACCCTCGACGTCGGTGCCCTGGTGGAGACGTTCCTGGCGAAGCTGCCGTCGATCTCCGGCTACCGCACCGGCGCGGTCCGCGAGGACGACCTGCGCGCGGCCGCCCGCGATTCCCTCGCGCTCATCCTCAGTGCGAGTGCCGCCGATTCGACCACCCGGTCGAGCTCGTTCCCCGGCGAGCTGGGGCGGGTGCGGGCCCGGCAAGGTGTGTCCGGGGACGATCTCGTCGCCGCGGTCCGGCTGGATTTCCAGGTGATCTGGTCCGCGATGCTGACGCAGGCCGAGGCGCACGGCGACATGTCCGTGCTGGCGCTGCACGCCGAGCGGCTGTGGTGGGTGATCGACGACTACGCCCGCGCGGTGCAGCAGAGCTACCTCGAGGAACGTGCCGTGATGGCCGCGGCCGCCCGTGATACGCAGCAAACCTATCTGGCGGAGCTGTTCGGACCCGACGGCCGCGCGCCCGGCAAAGTCCGCACCATCGCCCGCGCGCTCGACGTTGATCCCGACGCCGTTTTCCGCGTCGTGGTCGCCGATCCGGCCGCGGCCGACCGGGTGGACCGCGCGGCCGCGCATCTCACGACGGCCGGGCAGCGGGTCTTCGTGCTGAACCGGCCCGGGCGGGTCACGGTGCTGTGGCCGGCCGGCCCGGGACGGGATCCGCACTTGGCCGAGCTCGGCGACCTGACCGGCGGTTACGTCCCGGCGGCCGCCGGGCTGGGCGCGGTTCCGGCAGCCGCCGAGACGGCGTACGAAATCCTCCGCGTGCTCCGCGAGCCGGGGCTCGTGACGCTGCGGGAAGCGTGGGCGCGGGTTACGAAAAGCACCCTCGACGAGCGGCACGGCTTCTCCGCTGCGGTACTCGGCGGTCTCGACCCGCTGGCGCCTGCGGACCGTGAGCTGGTGATCGAGGCAGTGCGCACGTACCTGGCCACCGGGAGCGTGTCCGGGACGGCGGAATTGCTGTACTGCCACCGCAATACGGTGCTGAACCGGCTGGGCCGCTTCCGGAAGCTGACCGGGATCGACGTGACAGTGCCGGCGCAGGCCGCGCTCGCGGTGGTGACCCTGGCTTAACGCGTGATGGTGGCGATGATCCACTTCCGGGCGGCGTGCACCGAGGCGAAGATCCCGTTTTGCTCGGTGCTGCCGTGGGAAACGGCGCCGTGGACAGTCCAGCGGCCGTAGGTCTTCGTGAGCAGCGGTCCGCCGGAGTCTCCGGCCCGGGACGTCTGGGGCCACTTGCTGCCGTTCGCGGGCGGCAGGGCGGCCATGCAGAGCTCGTTCGCCGCCATCGGTTTCCCGTTCATCTCGGTGCAGTGGTCGGCGCCGGTGGTGTGGGTGTCGAGCTGCCGCAGCATGTTCGGGGGCGCGGGCCACGGGTCGCCGGGGTGGTCGGGGAGGTCGTGGTCGCCCCAGCCGATCGTCCGCACCGCGGTGCCGGGCTTCAGCTCGGTCCGGGGCAGCGCGGCCGGGGTCCGGTAGGCCGGGGTGGCCAGCTTGAGCAGCGCGATGTCCGATGCGGAGTCGCCCGGGAGCACCTCGACGCGGGAGCCGCGACCACCGGTCCGGTGGTCGCGGCTCCCGAGCCGGACCTGGAGCTGTTTCCCGTCGGTCTGTTTCCCGGTGGCGCTGACGACGCAGTGCCGTGCGGTCACGATCCACCGGGGTGCGATGAGGGTTCCGCCGCAGAGGTGTTTCCCGGTGAGGTCTTGCAGCGAGGCCATGAACGGGTAGCTCGCGGTGGCTTCTTCACCGCCGCTGATCGCGGCGGCGGGAGTGGCTCCCATGATCAGCGCCGTCGCGGCCAGGCAGGCTGATGCGTGCAGGGTTTTCATGTCGTGAGCCAACCAGGTGAGCAGTTGCCAAAAAGTTAACGACGGTGCCCTATCGCACTTCCGGCGGCCGGTGTCCACGCCGGTACCTATAGTGCGAAACGACGAACGGAGTGCACGTGACGGAGCGCAGTGTCCAGACCACCTCGGTGTCGTTTCGCGGCGACGGGGTCCGCCTCGCCGGGGATCGGTGGGATCCCGACGGCGGCGCGGCCGGCACGGTGCTGTTCCTGCACGGCGGTGGGCAGACGCGGCATTCCTGGGGGCGTGCTGCCGAACGGGTCGCGCGCAATGGCTGGGCCACGATCACCGTCGACGCGCGGGGGCACGGGAACAGCGAATGGGCGCCGGACGGCCGGTACTCGCTCGATGCGTTCGTGGAGGATCTCTACGGCGTCCTCGATGCGCTCGACGAGCTTCCGGTGCTGGTGGGCGCGTCACTGGGCGGGATCACCGCGCTCGCGGCGGCCGGTGAGCGGCCGGGTTCGGCCGCGGGGCTGGTGCTGGTGGACGTGACGCCGCGGATTTCTCCGGAGGGGCGGGCGCGGATCGTCGAGTTCATGGCGAGTGCGCCGGACGGGTTCGCGTCGCTGGCCGACGTCGCGGACGCCATCCACGCCTACAACCCGCACCGCCGTCGTCCGCGCAATCTGGACGGGCTGCGCAAGAACGTACGGCAGCGCGCCGACGGCCGCTGGTACTGGCACTGGGACCCGCAGTTCCTCGACTTCGGCGACGAGCCGAGCCGGGACGCGGCCGAAGACCGGCTGGCCGACGCCGCACGCGCACTGAAGATCCCGGCGATGCTGGTGCGCGGCAGCGAGTCGGACGTGGTGACCGACGAAAGCGTGGCGGACCTGCGGCGGCTCGTGCCCGGGGCGCGGTTCGAGGAGGTCGCAGCGGGGCACATGGTCGCGGGCGACGACAACGACGTGTTCACCGCGCACCTGGTGGACTTCCTCGGCGAGGTGGGCGCCCGTTAGCACGCGCCGTACCTGAGCTGTCCGGGTCTCAGCGGCTGATGGTGTCCTTGATCCACTGCAGGTCGCGGTAGACCGAGGCGTGCACTGTGTTCTGCTCCTTGAAGCCCCGCGAGACCGCACTGTGTACGGTCCAGGTCCCGTTGGCTTCGGTCAGGAGCGGGCCGCCGGAGTCGCCGGCACGAATGGTCTGGGGCCATTTGCTGCCGGGCTGGGGCGGGAGGGGGGCCATGCAGATCTCTCCCGGGCGGGGCAGCTCGTCGCTCATGCCGTGGCACGTCTCGCGGTCGATGGTGTGGCTGTCGAGCTGGCGCAGCATGATCTCGGGGCCGGGCCATGGGTCGCCGGGGTTCTCCGGGATGTGGTGGTGCCCCCAGCCGAGTGCCCGGACCACGGTGCCGGGTTTCAGCTCGGCCTGCGGCAGAGCGGCTGGTGCGGCCTTGACCGGGGCGTCGAGTTCGAGCAGCGCGATGTCCGGAACGCGGCCACTGATCCCGGGAAGCACTTCCAGCCGCGTCCCGCGCCGGACCTCACCGCCGGTAGTGCGGTTGTTGCTGTCCAGCCGGACCTGGATGTCCTGCGGGTCGGCACGCTTCTCGTCCTTGTCGACGACACAATGCCGGGCCGTGACGATCCACCGGGGAGCGACCAGAGTGCCACCGCAGAAGTGTTTCCCGGTGAGGTCTTGCAGTGACGCCATGAACGGGTAGGCCTGAGTAGCCTCCTGCCCTCCGTTGATCGCGGCTGCGGGGGTGGCCCCGGCGACCATCGCGAGCGCGCCGATGCCTGCTGCCAGCCATGCCTTCCGGCGGTGTATGCGCATGGCGCGAGTCGACCAGGGCGGACGTTTCGGCAATGTTGCCGTGCCTCGGCGTTGCCGGTGGCCTGCCCCGTCGGCACCCGGACGCTGCCCGTTCGGCCCCGGTCCGGGTCAGCTTCGTTCGGCGGAGGTTACGGGTTTCCCGGGGAGGAATTCGTCTTTCGGCTTCCTCCGCCACGCTGTGATCAGGCCGAGCGGGTCCGGGCGCAGCAGGGACGCGGCGGCGTACAGGCTGACCACGACGACGATCGCGATGAACCACCAGTCGTAGAGGGCCTGCTCCCCCGTCGGGTAGTACACGAGGGTGACGAACACCGAGATCGCCACGATCGCCGACAGGTTCCGCCGTTCCCACGGGAACGCCGAGATCAGCACGAAACCCCAGGTGAGGTACCACGGCAGGGTCGGCGGCATGAGGATCGCGACGGCCAGCAGCGTGATGGCCGAGCGGTACACCGCTTCCTTGCCGCCGCTTCGGGCGAGCCACCACTGGCGGATGCCGAACGCGACGAGGCCGATCATCGCGATCGCGCGGGCGACGGTGACGAACGGGGACGCCTTGACGTCGACGAGGAGGTGGACCAGCGTGTAGACCGCTTCGCCGATGCCGCTGGGGAAGTTGAGCCAGTTCGTGATGAGCTGCGGCGCCTTGAGCCCGGACCACCAGCCGAGGTTGAGCGAGCCGAGCGACACCCAGGTGCCCGCGACGAACACCGGCAGGAAGAGCGCGACCGACGCGATCCCGGCCTTGAAGAAGTTCTTCACCTTCGACGGGCCCGCCATGTCCGCGGCCCACATCCAGACCAGGAACGGCAGCGCGACCGCGGCGGTGGGC
Source organism: Amycolatopsis jejuensis (assembly GCF_000717335.1). Taxonomy (GTDB): domain Bacteria; phylum Actinomycetota; class Actinomycetes; order Mycobacteriales; family Pseudonocardiaceae; genus Amycolatopsis; species Amycolatopsis jejuensis. The sequence continues at coordinate 231,752 of NZ_JNYZ01000002.1, read as the reverse complement.
TTGATCAGCATCCCGACGGTGACGAGCACGACCGCGATCACGTGCTTGCGTTCCAGCGCGGCGAGGGTGCCGAGGGTGAGGAACCCGAGCATCATCAGGTCGTTGTGCGGGCCGCCGAAGAGGTGGATCACCATCATCGGGCTGGCGACCGCGACCCACAGCGCCACCGGCAGCTTCCCGCCGAGGTGCCGGACCAGCCGCGGCAGCGCCCACAGCGTCATGCCGAGGCCGACCAGCAGGACGGCGCGGGTGAGGATGACCCCGGCGATCATGTGGTCCTGGGTGAGAGCGACGATCCCCTTGGAGATCAGCAGGAACAGCGGCCCGTACGGGGCTGGCGTGGTCTGCCACAGCGGGTGCACGTTCTGCACGACGTTGGGCAGCACGTTGAGCTCGGCCGGGCCGTTGGCGTACGGGTCGAGCCCGTACAGCAGCTGGGCGCCCTGGCCGAGGTAGGAGAACACGTCGCGGGTGAACAGCGGCGGCGACACGAGCAGCGGCGCCATCCAGCACAGCGCGGCGATGAGGATCGGCCTGCTGCCGATGCGCCCGGCGAGCGCGTACCGGCCGAGGCGGACCCAGGCCCAGACGACGAGCCCGAACCCGCTGTACAGCAGTCCGTTGGCGAGGGCGCGGCCGTGTCCGTAGCGGATCCACGACAGCGGGCCGTGGCCGAGGACGGGGTCGCGGATGAGGATGCCGCCGGCGCCGAGTGCCGCGAGCATGAGGAGGGCGCTCCCGACGGTGCCCATGGCGATGGTGCGGTACGGGAAGCGCGAAGTCGCCAGGAACCGCCGGTCGAGGGTGCCGGCGTTCGGCTGCGCGGTGTCGGTCGTGGTGGCCATTTCGATTCAGGAGATTACCGGGTGAAGCCGGATGGGCCCGCACGGGCTCCGGCAGGACGTGACGGTCAGTGTGCGGTGGTGCTGCGCTGTGCGGTGCCGCCGGGGAGCGCCTGCAGGAGCGACTTCGTGTACTCGTGCTGCGGGTCGAGCAGGACCTGTTCGACGGTACCGGTTTCCACGAGCTCGCCGCGGTACATCACGGCGACGCGGTCGGCGATGTTCCAGGCCAGTCCGAGGTCGTGCGTGATGACCAGGGCGGCGAGGCCCAGCTCACGGCGCAGCCGCAGCAGCAGCGCGAGGATTTCGCCGCGCACCGAGGCATCCAGGGACGCCACCGGTTCGTCGGCCACGAGCAGCGCCGGGCCGAGCGCGAGCGCACCGGCGATCACGACGCGCTGGCGCTGGCCGCCGGACAGTTCGTGCGGCAGCCGGTCGAAGAACTTCTCGGGTGGCCGGAGTTCGGCGGATTCGAGTGCTTTGCGCACGATGTCGTGTTCGCCGGGGAGGCCGTGGATCCGCGGGCCTTCGGCCACTGCTTCGTACACCGTGTGGGCCGGGTTGAGCGCACTCGCCGGGTCTTGGAGCACGAGCTGGACCTGCCGCCGGTACGCACGCAGCCCGGCGCCGCCGGACGGGAGCGGCGAACCGGCGTAGCGGACCGTGCCGGAGTCGGCTTTCTGCAGGCCGAGCAGGGTGCGGGCGAGGGTGGTCTTGCCGGAGCCGGACTGGCCGACGAGCGCGACGATCTCGTCCCGCCGCACCGCGAGGTCGACCCCGTCGACGGCGTGGATCCGCTTCCCGGTGCGGTCACGGAACGTGACGTGCAGGGCTTCGGCGGCCAGCAGCGTCGGTTCCTCGGTGCGGTCGGCCGGCTCCGGCGGGAGCGGGGTCGCGGTGGCCGGGGCGAAGCGGGACACCGGGTCGCCGACGGTGGGGAACGCGGCGGCGAGGGCGCGGCTGTGGTCGTGCTGCGGTGCGGTCATCAGCTCGTGGCTCGGCCGTTCCTCGACGACCTCGCCGTCGTACATCACCGCGATCCGTTCGCAGGTCGCGGCGAGCACGGACAGGTCGTGGCTGATCATGATCAGCCCGATGCCGCGTTCGGCGACCAGTTTCGACAGCACCGACAGCACCTGGGCCTGCACGATCACATCGAGCGCGGTGGTCGGTTCGTCGGCGATCACCAGATGCGGTTCGCAGGCCAGCGCCATGGCGATCATCACGCGTTGTTTCTGGCCGCCGGACAGCTCGTGCGGGTACGCACCGGCTCGCGACGGCGGCAGGTCCACCTGTTCCAGCAGCTCGGTGACCCGGGCGTGGAGCTGCGCTTCGGTGGGCGGCTTGGCGCCGGGCGGGTGCAGCCGGATCGGTTCGGCGATCTGCTCGCCGATGCGGCGGACCGGGTTGAGCGCGTGCATCGCGCCTTGGAACACCACCGATGCCTCGGCCCAGCGGACCGCGCGCAGCCGTCCCCAGCGCATGTCGCCGACGTTCTCGCCGTCGAGCAGGATTTCGCCGGTCACCTTCGCGCTGCGCGGCAGCAGCCGGAGCACGCTCATCGCGACCGTGGATTTCCCGGACCCGGACTCCCCCGCGACCCCGAGCGTGCCGCCTGCGTCGAGGCGCAGGTCGACGCCGCGGACCGCGGGCACGTCGCCGCTGCCGGTGCGGTAGGTGACGCCGAGGTTCTTCAGCTCCAGCAGTGTCGTCTGCGGGGTCACGAGTGCCGTCCTTTGAGCCGCGGGTTCAGCACTGTCTCGAGTCCCCGGCCGACGAGGGTGAACATCAGCACGACGGCGACGATCGCGATGCCCGGCGGGAGCAGGTTCCACCAGGCGCCGCGGGTGACGGCGCCGTTGTTGAGGGCGGTTTCGAGCATGGCGCCCCACGAGATGGAGTTCGGGTCGCCGACGCCGAGGAACGACAGCGTGGCGTCGGCGATCACCGAGTTGCCGACCACGAGGGTGGTGTTGGCGAGCACGAGCGGCGCGACGCCGGGCAGCACGTGCCTGCCGATCACGTGCCGGTGCCCGCCGCCGAGTGCGCGGGAGCGTTCGATGTACGGGCGGCTTTCGATGGTGAGGGTCTGCGCGCGGACGAGCCGGGCGGTGCTGGGCCAGGCGGTGACGCCGATGGCGAGCACGATCGTCCAGATTCCCTGTGGCAGCACGGCGGACAGCGCGATCGCCAGCACGAGCGAGGGCAGGACGAGGAAGAAGTCGGTGAACCGCAACAGGATCGTGGACACCCAGCCGCCGAAGTGCGCGGCGGTGATCCCGATCAGGGTGCCGATGAACACGCTCAGGATCGTGGCGGAAAACCCGACGAGCAGGGAGATCCGGGTGCCCCAGATCGTCATCAGCAGGACTGAGCGCCCGTCGATGTCGGTGCCGAGCCAGAACGTGCTGTCGGGCGGGCTGAGCGGGGCGCCGGCGGCGCGGGTGACGTCGAGGCCGGTGCGGTCGCTGATCAGCGGCAGCAGCAGGGCCAGCACGACGGTGAGTACCAGCAGGCAGAAGCCGGTGAGCGCGGCTTTCTGGGTGGCGAACTCGTGCCAGGTGCGAGCGATCCCGGCGCGGCGGCGGCGCCAGGCGATCGCATTCGCGCTTTCGGTGACGGCGGCGGTCATGCGGTACGCACCCTTGGGTCGAGCACGCGGTAGAGCAGCTCCGCGAACAGGTTCATCAGGACCACGGCGCTCGCGAGAACGACGAAAACCCCTTGCAGCACCGGCAGGTCCGGGCCGTGCAGGGCCTCGTAGGTGAGCTGGCCGAGCCCGGGCCAGCTGAACACGGCCTCCACGGTGACCGCGCCGGACACCACCATGCCGAACTGCATGAACACCAGCGTGACGGTGGGCAGCAAGGCGTTCGGGACGGCGTGGCGGCGGCGGACGAGGTCGTCGCGCAGGCCTTTCGCGCGGGCGGTGGTGAGGTAGTCGGCGTTCATCTCCCCCAGCAGCGACGAGCGCATGACCAGCATGTACTGCGCGTAGAACACGGCGAGCAGGGTGATGCACGGGAGGATCAGGTGGTGCAGGACGTCGAGGCCCTGGGCGACGAATCCCGGTCCGGCGTCCGGGGAATGCATGCCACGGCTGGGAAACAGGCCGTTGGTCGCGACGAGGAGCAGCAGGCCGAGCCAGAACTGCGGGACCGACCACAGGGTGAGCGCGATCCCGGTCTGCGTGCGGTCGAAAAGGCTGTCACGCTTCCACGCGGCGCGGATGCCGAGCCACAGCCCGAGCGCGACGGCGAGCACCGTCGCGCTCCCGACGAGCAGCACGGTGGGCCACAGCCGTTCGCCGATCATGTCGAGCACGGGACGGCGTTCGATGTAGGACTCGCCGAAGTCGCCTTGGAACAGGCCCGCGAAGTAGTGCCCGAACTGCGCGAGCATCGGCCGGTCGAGCCCGAGGCGTTCACGCAGCTCGGCGATCTGGCCGGGGTCGGTGGGCCGGTCGCGGGCCATGAACGCGACCGGGTCGCCGGGCAGGAGCCGGAAGAGGAAGAACCCGAGCACGATCACCAAGACGATGCTGGCGGCGGCTTCGGCGATCTTGGTGAGGACGAACTTCGCGGTACCGGTGCCGCCCCGGTGCTCGTCGGGGTCGGCAAGGACGGTGGCCTGGCCGTCGGTCAGCGCTTGGCTCACGCCGTCACTCCCGGTCGTCGGAGGACTTGCCGCGGCGCGACAGCGCGATGCCGGTGCCGACGACGACCACGAGCACCACTGCGCCGACGATGATCCACACGACGGTGTTCGACCCGCTGTCACCACTCGACGCCGACGCTTCGGCCGGGACCGCACCGTACACACCCCAGTAGCCGGTCTGCTCGAGGATCGAGCCTTCGGGCTGGGGCTGCTTGCCGAAGGAGGAGAACCGGTCGGAGCGGTAGGCCTCGAGGGAGTTGTCGTAGTCGAGGACCACGTTCACGGCTTGGCTGTAGAGCCGGGCCTGTGCCTGCTTGACGTATCCGGCGCGGCTGGCCGGGTCGGTGTCGGACAGTTGTTTGGCGTACAGCTCGTCGTACTGCGGGTCGCAGAAGAACGTGTCGGTGGTGGCGCCCTTGCCGTCGGCGTTGGGCCGGGCGGAGCAGGTGTGCAGGGCAAGCGCGTAGTCCGGGTCGGGGTTGGTGGCGTAGCCGGAGATCGCGAGGTCGTAGTTGCCTGCGTTGGTGCGGTCGTTCAGCTCGTCGTCGGACACCAGTTCCTGCTTGACCGAGATGCCGATGTCGTGCAGCCAGCCGCTGACGTACTGGGCGACGCGCTGGTCGAACGCGCGGTTCGCGTGCCCGGTGAGGCGCAGGTCGAGGCGCGCGCCGCCGGGTGCGGTGCGGATGCCGTCGCGGCCCTTCGGGTACCCGGCGGCGTCGAGCGCGGCGTTGGCCGCGGCGAGGTCGAAGGTACGGGCCTCTCCCGGCGCGGGATCCCAGTGGTAGGCCGCATAGATCGGGGGCACGACGCCGCCGCCGAGCTGGCCGTAGCCGCCCATCACCTTGTCCACCACGGTTTTCGGGTCGATCGCCTGCGCGATCGCCTGGCGGACGCGGACGTCCTTGAGCACCGGGCTGCCGTTGCCGATGGGCTTGTTCTCGCTGTTCTGGACGCCGAAGTTGAGGTTGATCTCGTTGTAGCGGCGGCCGGGTGCCTTGTTGAGCGTGATGCCGGGCTGGTCCTTCAACGCGCCGAATTGGGTCGGGGTAAGCCGGTTGATCACGTCGACCTCGCCCTGTTTGAGGGCGTTCACCGCGGCCTCGACGTCCTTGAAGACCAGCAGCTGCAGCTCGTCGACCTTGGGTGCGCCGCGCCAGTAGTCCTTGTTGGCGGTGAACTTGACGTACTCGTTCTGTTTGTAGTCGGTGATCCGGTACGGCCCGTCGTTCACGCCGACCACCGCCATGGTGTCGGTCTTCGGGTCGCTGAGGTCTTTGATCGGGGCCCAGATGTGCTCGGGCACGATCGGGACGTCGAGCAGGTCCATGGTGGCCTGCACGGTTTTGGTCTTGACCACCAGCGTCGTGTCGTCCGGTGCGCTGACCGTTTCGAAGTTGGCGACGTAGTTGCCGTTCGCGGTGCGCGCGGTCGGGTCGGTGAGCATCCGGTTGAAGGTGAACGCGGCGTCCTTGGCGGTGACCGGTTTGCCGTCGGACCACTTCGCGCCCTGGCGGATCTTGAACGTCCAGGTGAGCTTGTCCGGCGAGGTGCTCCACGATTCGGCGAGCGCGGGCGCGGCCTGCGCCTTGTCCTGCGACGGGATGGTCAGGAACTCGTAGATGAAGCGGCCGACCTGCGTCGATGCAGCCAGCGACGCGGTGAACGGGTTCAGGTGGTCGATCCCGGTCGTGAGCGCGACGCGCAGCACTTTCGGCGGTGCTTGCTGCTGCGCTGTGGCGGTGCCGGCCAGCGGCAGTACCGCCAGTGTTCCCGCCATCACGACCGCGAAAACGCGCTTGATCCGCACTTGAAGACCACCCCGTCGTCAGACCCCGAGACCCCAGAGACGAAAAGTAACCACATACGGCGGTAACCGCGCAATATGTGACGGCACTGCTGCGTGTCCGATCGTTATCGTCCGGCGGCGGATCACTAGAGTGCCCGGCATGCGGATCCTCATCTCGGCTGATATGGAGGGCGCCACCGGGGTCACCTGGACCGACGACGTCGTGCCGGGGACCCCGCAGTGGCAGCGGTTCCGGAGCTTGTTCACCGGGGATGTCAACGCCGTGCTCGCCGGGCTGTACGCCACGGGGGCGAGTGACGTGCTGGTCAACGAGGCGCATTCGGCGCAGCGGAACCTGCTGCTGGAAGACCTCGACGAGCGGGCTCGGCTGCTCACCGGGCGGCACAAGCCGCTGTCGATGATGCAGGGCATCGATTCCGGGGTCGACGGCGTGGTGTTCCTCGGCTACCACGCGGGCGCCGGGTTCGACGGGGTCCTGTCGCACACGTACCTGGAGAACCAGATCACCGGCGTGTGGCTCGACGACGTACCCGCGAGTGAGGGCCGGCTGAACGCGGCGCTGGCCGGCGAGTACGGCGTCCCGGTGCTGCTGGTCAGCGGCGACGACCAGACGTGCGACGACGCCCGCGAGTACGCGCCGGAGGCGGAACTGGTTGCGGTGAAGGAATGTGTGAGCCGGTACGCGGCGATCTGCCTGCCACCGGGCCGCACGGCGGATCTGCTGGAGGCTGCTGCACGCGACGCGATGGCGCTTGCCGGGCGCGTCGAGCGGACGCCGGGTCGGCACCGGATCGAGGTCGAGTTCGACGCGAGTCATCTCGCGCAGGCGACCGCGGTGATTCCGACGGTGGAGCAGACCGGCACGCGCCGGGTCGCGTTCGAGGCGCCGAGCATGACCGAGGCGATGAAGGCGTTCAAGGTGGTCACGGCCATTGCGGCGGGGGCGGTGCAGGGTATCTATGGCTGACGTCGTCGAGCTGTGCGCGGACCTGATCCGGTTCGACACCACCAACCACGGCGGCGGAGAGTCCGCCGGGGAGCGCGAGGCTGCGGAGTACGTGGCGGAATTCCTGGGCAGGTACGGGGTTTCCGCGCGGATCTTCGAATCGGCGCCGCGCCGCTCGAACGTGGTGGCGCGGATTCCGGGCACCGATCCGGGGCTGCCGGCGCTGCTCGTGCAGGGACATCTCGACGTGGTACCCGCGGACGCGGCGGACTGGTCGGTACCACCGTTTTCCGGTGAGGTGCGCGACGGATACCTGTGGGGCCGGGGCGCGGTGGACATGAAGGACTTCTGCGCGATGGTGCTGGCCGCCGTTGCCTCGGGGCTGCGGCCGCGGCGGGATCTCGTGCTGGCGTTCGTCGCGGACGAGGAGGACCGGGGCGATTTCGGCGCGCATTGGCTCGTGAAGGAGCATCCCGGCCTGTTCGAGGGGTGTGCGGCGGCGATCAGCGAGTCCGGCGGGTACCGCTACCACGTGCCCGCGGCGGACGGGCGGATCGTGCGGCTGTATCCGGTCGGGACGGCGGAACGCGGCACCGCGCATGTGCGGCTCACCGCGCGCGGGCGGGCCGGGCACGGGTCGCGGCCGAACGCGGAGAACGCGGTGGTCCGGCTGGTCGGCGCGCTGCAGCGGATTGCCGAGCATCGGTGGCCGGTGCAGCTGACGCCGACAGTGGAAGCGTTTCTGGAGCGCACCGGAGCCGCGCTCGGCGTGCCGGTGGACCTGTCGGCGGTGGATGAGACGGTCGCGCGGCTGGGTCCGGCCGGGTCGCTGGTGGTGCCGACGGTGCGCAACAGCACGACGCCGACGATGCTCGACGCCGGGTACAAGGTGAACGTGATCCCGTCGACGGCGACGGCGCAGATCGACATCCGGGTGCTGCCCGGGACCGAGGACGAGCTGTTCGCGGTGCTGGACACGTTGCTGGGCGAAGGCGTGACGCGGGAGTTCGTGGCGCATCAGCCGCCGGTGCAGGCGCCGGTCGAGTCACCGTGGTTCGACGCGATGGCGGCGGCGCTGACGGCGGAGGACCCGGCCGCGGTGGTGGTGCCGTACTGCATGGGCGGCGGCACGGACGCGAAAGCCTTCAACCAGCTGGGAATCGCGTGCTACGGCTTCGCTCCCCTGGCGTTGCCGGAGGGCTTCCCGTACCGGGCGATGGCGCACGGCGTGGACGAGCGGGTGCCGGTGGACGGGCTGCGGTTCGGCGAGCGGGTACTGACGCGGTTCCTGTCTTCGTGACTCACCGGCGTTCGAAGGTGGCCAGCCAGGCCGGGGCACCTTCGGGGGCGAACTGGGCGACGATGCGGTCCTCGCGGATTCGGGCGAGGCGCCAGCCATCGGCGAAGGGGGCTTCGAGTTCTTCTCGGGGCACCGGGTGCGGGCCTGCGCCGTCGGCGGGACGGAAGCAGAGGATGTACACGGCGGCGCCCGGTTTCGTGACGTCGGCGAGGCTGGCTGCGTAGGTCCGGCGTTCCTGGTCGTCGCAGGCGTGGAAGAGGCCGCAGTCGAGGATCGTGTCGAAGGTACGGCCGAGGTCGGCAAGGCGGAACGCGTCGGCGACGGCGAACTCGGCCTCGATCCCCCGCGCCACGGCCTTGTCTTTCGCTTGGGCGACAGCGGTTTCCGCGACGTCGATGCCCAGCACGGACAGGCCTCGCGCGGCGATGTGCAACGCGTTCTCGCCGGAACCGCATCCGGCGTCGAGAACGGTGCCGTGGAACGCGTTTTCGGCGGCCAGGCGGACGATAGCCGGTTGCGGCTGTCCGGTGTCCCAGGGTGGCAGGCCGTGGTGGTAGGACGCGTCCCAGGGGACGCCGGCGTTGCGTTCGTGGCTGGTCAGGGCGCGGTCGGTCATCGGGTGAACTCCGCCCACCAGCGGACGTCGTCGCGGACGCGCTGGAGCTCGGTGAGCGTGACGCCGTCGCGGGCGAAGGATTCGACCTCCGCGCGGTTGAGCGGCCACGGCGGCCCGGACCAGGTATCGAGGTCGATGCTTTCTTCGGCGACCGCGCCGACGACGAGCGTGCCGCCAGGGGCGACGAACCCGGCGACGGAGGCGATCGCGGCGTCGCGGACCTCCTTCGGCAGAGACTGCACGGTGAGGATTTCGACGACGAGGTCGAACGCGTGGTGGAAGTCCGCGGGCGGGGCGAGGAGGTCGGCGGTGCGGTAGGAGACCCGGGTGTCCGGGAAGCGGGTGAGCACGGCTTTGATCGCGCTCGGCGAGACGTCAAAAGCGGTGGTCTCGTACCCGGAAGCGGCGAGGAGCTCGGCGTCGTCGGCCATCCCGCACCCGACGACCAGCGCCCGCCGCCCGTCCCCGGGCCGCCCGGCAACCCACTCGGCGAGCTCGCGCGACGGCTCCCCGCGAAACCACGGTACGACCGCCTGCCCGGCCTCGGCCGCGGCATACAGCGGCTCGAACCACCCGGTGGGATCCCCGGCAGCCAGCGCAAGCTCGGCCCGGCGGCGGGCATCCTCGTCGGGATCGATCACGTCGTGCGGCATGTGCTCCGTTATACCGCTCCGGGCAGGTCGGCGGTGCCCTCGTGTGGGTGGCCCGGGTGTCCCCTCGCCGAGTGCGCCCCAATGTGGCATTGGGTGCATCCCACGCAGCGAATGTGGCATTGGGTGCGTGAGATGCAGCGAATGCCACATTGGGGTCGTTGCTTCCCGGTTGCGGTGCGCGCGGGTCGTGGCGGAGGTGGGCGGGGATCCGATGCGAGCCGGGTGCGATCTTCGTGAGGGGTGCAGGCGTCCGGTTGCCGTAACCCCCGGCCACTGGGGTTGTCCGTTTCCGGCCAGGTTTCCGGGGTTGGCTTGACATCGATGTCACAGCCGCGTTTCGCTTCCGGTGCCCCGGCTTTCCCCGACCCCGATCCCCCCGATTCCCGACCCTCGACTCCTGACCCTCGACTCCTGAACCGCCCGACGAACTGGGAGCAACGATGCCCCGAAGCGCCAGACCGCTCCACGCCGTGCTTGCCGCGGCGGTGGCGGCGGCGGGCCTGGTCGTCCTGCCTGCTGCGGCTGCCGCCGCGCCGGGTGAGGCCAGCCCGCCGGACTTCACGTCCTCGTTCGAGTCGAACGAGGCTCCACCGACGTGGCAGGATTCCGTCGACACCGATGCCGCGGGGAAACCGCGGGCAGCGGGTGTCAACGGGGCCAACGGCACCGCGATCCCCGGGGACATCCGGGGCAAGGTGACCGACATCAGCGCCACCAGCGAGAACACCGACGGCAACGAGGTCGCCGCCAACCTGATCGACGGGACGTCCAGCACGAAGTGGCTGTCGTGGACGCCGACGGCTTCGGTGCAGTTCACGCTGTCCGAACCGGTGAAGATCACGCATTACGCGGTCACGTCGGCCAACGACTTCGAAGGCCGTGACCCGCAGGACTGGACACTGCAGGGGTCCACCGACGGACAGCACTGGGTCGACCTGGACAAGCAGTCCGGCCAGTCGTTCGGCAAGCGGTTCCAGCAGAACGACTACAAGCTCGCCGCCCCGAGTGCGGCGTACAAGTTCTACCAGCTGAACGTCACGCGCAACCACGGCGACGACATCATGCAGATGTCCGAGCTGCTGCTGGCCAACGACGATCCGGCGCCGCCGGTCCTGCCGAACATGCGCAGCTTCGTCGACTCCGGGCCGACCACCGGGTACACGAACAAGAACCGGGTCGGGTTCACCGGCAAGAAGGCGTTCCGGTACTCCGGCAGCCAGACCGGCGCCGGGCACGGGTACTCCTACAACAAGATCTACGACGTCGACATCCCGGTGGTCTCGACCACGGAGCTGTCCTACAAGGTGCTGCCGCAGTTCATCGAGGGCGACCTGAAGTACCCGAGCACGAACGTCGCGGTCGATCTGGACTTCACCGACGGCACGCATCTGCGTGACCTGGGCGCGACGGACCAGTACGGGTTCCCGCTGACGCCGGAGGGGCAGGGCGCGGGCAAGGTCCTGTACGCGAACCAGTGGAACCTCGTGCGCTCGGTGATCGGGCGGGTCGCGGCAGGCAAGACGATCGACCGGATCGCGATCGGGTACGACAACCCGAACGGCCCGGCGTCGTTCACCGGCTGGCTGGACGACCTGAAGGTGTCCGCGACGCCGACGCCGCCGGCCAGCACCCGGCCGAGCGACAACGTGATCACCACCCGGGGCACGCTCGCGAACAGCACCTTCTCGCGGGGCAACAACTTCCCGGCGACCGCGGTGCCGCACGGGTTCAACTTCTGGACCCCGCTGACCAACGCCGGTGCCGACAACTGGCTGTACGAGTACCACACGCGGAACAATGCGGACAATCTGCCGCAGCTGCAGGGGTTCGCGGCGAGCCACGAGCCGAGCCCGTGGATGGGTGACCGGCAGAGCTTCCAGGTGATGCCTTCGGCCGCGACCGGGGTACCGGACGCGAACCGGGACAAGCGGGCGCTGGCGTTCAGCCACGACGACGAGGTCGCGCGGGCGCATTACTACGGCGTCACGTTCAAGAACGGGATCAAGACCGAGATCGCACCGTCGGATCATGCGGCGATCATGCGGTTCTCGTTCCCGGGCAATGATTCCAGCCTGATCTTCGACAACGTGAACAACTCCGGCGGGCTCACGCTCGACCCGGCGAACCGCACGCTGAGCGGGTTCTCCGACGCGCGCAGTGGGCTGTCGGCGGGCGCCGGGCGGATCTTCGTGTACGCGACGTTCGACAAGCCCGTCACGACCGGTGGCAAGCTCACCGGGCAGGGCCGTGACAACGTCACCGGGTACCTGCGGTTCAACGCGGGTGCGGACAAGGCCGTGACGATGCGGATCGCGACGTCGCTGATCAGCGTGGACCAGGCGAAGAAGAACCTGGAGCAGGAGATCGCGCCGGGTACGTCGTTCGACGCCGTGCGTGACGCGGCGCAGCAGGCGTGGGACAAGCAGCTCGGCGTGATCGAGGTGCAGGGCGCGTCGAAGGACCAGATGGAGACGTTGTACTCCAACCTGTACCGGCTGTTCCTGTACCCGAACGAGGGGTATGAGAACGTCGGGACGAAGGAGGCGCCGAAGTACCAGTACGCGAGCCCGGTCGCGCCGAAGGCGGGCCAGGACACGCCGACGAAGACCGGGGCGAAGATCGTCGACGGGCAGATCTTCGTGAACAACGGTTTCTGGGACACCTACCGCACCACCTGGCCGGCGTATTCGCTGCTCACGCCGGACATGGCGGGCAAGATGGTGGACGGGTTCGTGCAGCAGTACCGCGACGGCGGGTGGATCGCGCGCTGGTCCTCCCCCGGTTATGCGGACCTGATGACGGGTACGAGCTCGGATGTCGCGTTCGCCGACGCGTACCTGAAGGGCGTCACGAACTTCGACGTCAAGTCGGCCTACGACGCGGCGCTCAAGAACGCCACGGTGACGCCGCCGAATGCGGCGGTCGGCCGGAAGGGTCTCGACCAGTCGATCTTCCTCGGCTACACGCCCAACTCGAGCAGCGAGGGCTTCTCGTGGGCGATCGAGGGGTACGTCAACGACTTCGGCATCGCGAACCTGTCGAAGAAGATGTACGACCAGGCACCGGCGAACGACCCGCGCAAGGCGGAGTACCTGGAGAACTACCAGTACTTCACGAGCCGCGCGCAGCAGTACGTGAACCTGTTCGACCCGGGTGTCGGGTTCTTCCAGGGCAAGGACGCCGCCGGCAAGTTCACGAAGCCGAAGGACAAGTACGACCCGCGCGACTGGGGCGGGGACTACACCGAGACCAACGGCTGGAACATGGCCTTCACCGTGCCGCAGGACGGGCAGGGCCTGGCGAATCTCTACGGCGGCAAGGACAAGCTGGGCGCCAAGCTCGACCAGTTCTTCGCCGAGCCGGAAACCGCCACGCACACCGGTGGGTACAACGGCGTGATCCACGAGATGACCGAGGCGCGGGACGTGCGGATGGGCCAGTACGGCCACTCCAACCAGCCCTCGCACCACCTGCTCTACATGTACGACTACGCGGGCCAGCCGGCGAAGACGCAGGCGAAGGTGCGCGAGGCGGTGTCGCGGCTCTACACCGGCAGTGAGCTGGGGCAGGGTTACGCGGGCGACGAGGACAACGGCGAGATGTCCGCGTGGTACGTGTTCAGCGCGCTCGGCTTCTACCCGCTGCAGATGGGCAGCCCGAACTACGCGATCGGGTCGCCGCTCTTCACGAAGGCGACAGTGCACCTGCCCGGCGGCGACCTGGTGATCAACGCGCCGAAGAACTCGGCGAAGAACGTGTACATCCAGGGGCTGAAGGTCAACGGCAAGGACTGGACGTCGACGTCGCTGCCGCAGGACGCGCTGACCCACGGCGCCACGCTCGACTTCGACATGGGCCCGAACCCGTCGACGTGGGGCACCGGCCAGGGTGACGCGCCGAAGTCGATCGCCACCGGTGACGCCGTCCCGACGCCACTGCACGACCTGACCGGACCGGGGCTGGGCACGTTGTCCACTTCGGACGGTTCGAACGCGGCGGCGCTCATCGACAACACCTCGCGCACGCAGGCGAAGGTGACGGGTGCGGTGCAGTACCAGCTGAAGTCCACGGACGAGGCGGTCACGCACTACACGCTCACCTCCGGCACGGGTGCGGGTGATGCGAAGAGCTGGGTACTGAAGGGCTCGTACGACGGGAAGACCTGGACCGTCGCGGACCAGCAGACCGACCAGTCCTTCAAGTGGCGCCAGCAGACGCGGGCGTTCGCGGTGAAGAACCCGGCGCATTACGCCTACTACCGCTTGGAGGTCACCGCGACCACCGGCGGCCAGGCAACGCTGGCGGAGTTCGAACTGCTGGGCCGCCCGGACGCGTCGTGCACGAAGACGCTGACGGGCGAGCAGAAGGGCCCGCTCACGGTATCGAGCGGGACCGTATGCCTGACCGACGCGACGGTCTCCGGCCCGGTGACCGTCGCGAAGGGTGCCTCGCTGGTGGTGCGGGGCGGGCAGATCTCCGGCCCGCTGGCCGCAACCGGCGCGGCGCAGGTCGTGCTGAACCGGACGAAGGTGTCCGGCCCGGTCGCGATCACCGGCAGCACCGGCCCGGTGTCAGTGGAACTGACCGACATCGGCGGCCCGGCAACCCTGGTCGGCAACCAGCAGCCGCTGATCACGAGCAGCACCGTAGGCGGCCCGCTGGCCTGCACGAACAACACCCCAGTCCCGACGAACCACGACCTGGCGAACACCGTCCGCGGCCCATCCGCCGGACAATGCACGAACCTGTAAGTCGGCCAAGTCCGTGAAGGGAACCATGAGGGAATCAGATTCCGTGATGGTTCCCTTCACGGCTTTTCACCCACTACCCCAACCGCCGCCCGCGCACTCACCCGGCCCGGGCAGCCAGACCCGGCCCTGCACCCCGATCCGAAGCCAAAACACGGTCTGAGGGGCTTGTCAAGGCATCTTTCCCGCCTTGACAAGCCCCCTCAGACCGTCGTCACAATCCAGCTTCGGGGTGCCCCCCCGCAACGCTCCAAGCCAGGGCACCTACCCACGGGTCAGTTCACCCCAGACAACCCCCACGCCTTCCTCGATTCCCGCGGTTTCACCCCCACCGACGCCGAGCTGACCGGCCCGCCACCGATTACCGTAAGCCCCGTGACCACGGCTGCCTTCTTCTCGTCCTTCGAACCAGGCGACCCGCAGCCGGTCACCCCCGGTATCGGCAGCGGACCGCCCCGGGCACCCACCGCAAAGCCCGGCGTCGGATTCACCGGCCGGAACGCCTTCCGATACGCCCCCGGCCCGCCGCGAACGCTGTTCGAAGTGGACATCCCCGTCACCGCAAACACCGCCCTGTCCTACGTGGTCTTCCCCGACGGCCCCGGCTACCGCAGCACCTACGTCACCTTGGACCTCGAGTTCGACGACGGCACCCGCACCGGCTTCACCCCGCAAGCCCAAGGCGACGCGAAAACCCTCTACCTCGACCAATGGAACCTCGTCCGCCACCCGCTGAAGAAGTTCACCGGCCGACGAGTCAAACGAATCCTCTTCGCCGCTCAAGGCACCGGCTGGCTCGACGACGTCCGCATCGCCGACCACGCCCCCGGACCGAAGGACCCCGTCGACCACGTCCGTACCACCCGCGGCACCCACTCCAGCCGCAAGTTCTCCCGCGGCAACACCTTCCCGGCCACCGCGGTCCCGCACGGCTTCAACTTCTGGACCCCCATCACCGACGCCCGGGCCCTGAACTGGTTCTACTCCTACCACCAGCACAACGACGCCCGGAACGAACCACGGCTCCAAGCGTTCGGCCTCAGCCACCAGCCGAGCCCGTGGATGGGCGACCGCCACCCGTTCCACCTCATGCCCGGCACCGGCAAGGTCGAACCACACCGCGCCCGGCGCGCACTCGCCTTCACCCACGACGACGAGACCGACCGCCCTTACCACTACGGCGTCCGATTCCGCACCGGCATCACCGCGGACCTGGCTCCCACCGACCGTGCGGCGATGTTCCGATTCACCTTCCCGGAGCACCGCGGCTGGGTCCTGTTCGACAACGCCCGCAACCGCGGCGGACTGCGCGTGCACCCCGAAACCGGAGTCGTCACCGCTCACACCTGGGTCCGCAGCCGTCTCTCCACCGGCGCGCGGCGAATGTTCGTCTACGCCGAAGCCGACCAACCTCCGTCCGATGGCGCACGGCTCCGCCGCCCCGTCACCGGTTACCTGGCGTTCGCCGAACCCGAGGTCACGATCCGCATCGCCACCTCCCTGATCAGCCTCGACCAGGCACAACGCAACCTGGCCCAGGAAATCCCCGCCGGCACGGCCTTCGACGACGTCCGAAGCAGAGCACGGAACCGCTGGCAGGACATCCTCGGCAGGATCGAGCTGGAAGGCGCCACCGAAGACCAGCTCACCACGTTCTACTCCAGCCTCTACCGCCTGTTCCTCTACCCGAACATCGCGCACGAGAACACGCCCGGCGGCGTCCGGCACGCCAGCCCCGTGATCCGCAGCTTCCGGCCGAGCACCCACCGCCGCACCGGCGCGAAGGTCGTCGACGGGGAGTTGTACGTCAACAACGGTTTCTGGGACACCTACCGCACCGTCTGGCCTGCGTATGCGCTTCTCGCGCCGCAGCAGTGCGGCCGGATGATCGACGGTTTCGTGCAGCAGTACCGCGAAGGCGGCTGGATCGCGAGGTGGTCCTCCCCCGGCTACGCCGACCTCATGACCGGCACCAGCTCCGACGCCGCCTTCGCCGACGCGTACCTCAAGGGCGTCACGAACTTCGACATCGCGGCCGCCTACGACGCAGCGCTCAAGAACGCCACCGTCGTCCCACCCCGCAAAGGCGTCGGCCGCAAGGGCCTCGACCGCTCCCCATTCCTCGGCTACACCCCCACCTCCACGCGCGGCGGGCTCTCCTGGGCGCTCGAAGGATGTCTCAACGACTTCGCCCTCGCCAACCTGTCCGACGCGCTCGCCCGGCACGACTACGCCGTCTACTTCCGCCAGCGCGCCCAGCACTACGTGCACCATTTCGACCCGCGGATCGGCTTCTTCCAGGGCCGCACCCGCGACGGCAGCTGGCACCGTCCGGCCGAGGGTTACCGTCCGGAGGTCTGGGACACCGATTTCGTCGAGACCAACGCGTGGAACACCGCGTTTTCCGCCCCGCACGACGGTCCCGGGCTGGCCGCGCTCCACGGCGGGCCCGCTGGATTGGAGGCGAAGCTCGACGAGTTCTTCCGCCTCCCGGAGACCGGGCAGGACGGCCGGATCCACGAGATGACCGAGGCCCGGGACGTCCGGATGGGCCAGTACGGGCATTCCAACCAGCCGTCACACCACATCCCGTTCGTCTACGCGTTCGCCGGTGCCCCGGCCAAACTGCAGCGCACGGTCCGGGAAGTGCTGCGCAGGCTGTACGCCGGGAGCGAACTGGGCCAGGGCTACCCGGGGGATGAGGACAACGGCGAAATGTCCGCCTGGTATGTCTTCACTGCCCTCGGTCTCTACCCGCTGACTGTCGGCTGTCCGTCCTACGTGGCGTGCGCACCGCTCTTCCGCTCCGCCACCGTGCACCTGGACAACGGAAAGGACCTGGTGATCCGAGCACCCCGAGCCGCCGTCGACGCTCCGTACGTCCATGGCCTGACCGTCAACGGCGAGCCGCACCCGTCGGCAACCCTGTCGCACGTCGTGCTGGCGAGTGGTGCGACGCTCGACTTCGACGTCCGGTCCGAGCCCGGCAGCTGGGGTACCGAACCGGTCACCCCCGTCCCACCTGTCCCGCTGCGGGACCTCGCCGGACACAGTCCCGACCGCCCGGCGCTCTTCGACGACACCAGCCGCACCGACGCCGCCGTCCGCACAGCCACCTTCACCGTCGAGGGCGAACCGCGCGAGGTCGTGTTGTACACGCTCACTTCGGGCAGACGCGGCGGAAATCCGCGCAGCTGGGTGCTCGAAGGCTCCGACGACGGGCAGCACTGGCGGACGCTGGACGAGCGTTCCAGTGAGGTGTTCCGCTGGCGCCGCCAGCTGCGCCCGTTCGTGCTCGCCGAGGCTGCCGCGTACCGGCATTACCGGCTGCGGGTCCGGGGACGCCGCGTCCGCCTCGCCCAGTGGGAGCTGCTCGCCCGATGATCACCGACCTGCGCAACGCCTTCTTCGACCGGCTGGCGGCGGCCGACCCCGGCATGGTCCGGCTGCGGCTCGCCACGTCGGCCGTGTTCGGCATCATTCTCGCTGTGCTGGTGATGCTGCCGCTGCAGTTCCCGCTCACCACCACGCTGGTCGCGGCCATCGCAGCGATGATGAGCGCCTTCACGGTCAACGACGCGACCACCGGCGGGCAGGCCGTCACGCTGTGCCTGGCCGCGCTGGTCGGTGCCGCGTCGATCACTGCCGCCTGTCTGGGCGCTGACTACGGCCCGCTCGACAGCATCGTCTTCGTGCTGCTGATCTTCGTGGCGGTGTACGTGCAGCGGTTCGGCCCGCGGGGCATCGCACTCGGGTCGATGGCGTTCTTCCTGTTCTTCTTCCCGATGTTCCTGCAGGCACATCTCGCGCAGGTACCGCACCTGCTGCTGGCGCTGGTGATCGGGATCGCCGCCAACGCGGTCGTGCGGTTCCTCCTGTTGCGCCGCAATGCCGAAACCGAGCTGCTGCGGTACCGGCAGGCGTTCCGCGTCCGGGTCGGCGCCGCAGTGCGGGCCACCGAGGCGTACATCTCCTCCAGCGGCTCGGACCGCGCCGGACGGCAGATCCGGACGGCCGTGGAGCGGCTCCACGAAGCGGTGCTGCTGATCGAGGACAACGCACCGGACGTGGTCGACGAACGCAAGGCCGACCAGCTCCGCCGCCGCGTGATCGAGGTCGAGCTGGCCGTGCAATGGCTGGTGATCACCGTGCGCCGGACGTGTTCGCAGCCGTTGCCGCCAGGGGTCGCCGACGACCTCGTCGCACGGCTGGCCCGGTTCCGTTCGCTGATGGAGCGCGACCCGCGGGACGTCCCGCTGATCAGCGAGACCGGCGAGTACAGCCGGATGCTGGTCGAGGGCAGCCGGATCGACGAGCGGGCGCATCCCGGTGACGGCGTGCGCCGCGCGATCGCCGAGCTCGCGGTGGCCGACGACCGGGCCCAGCGGACCGCGAGCCGGACGTCCACTGTGGACGTCACGCTGGACGACGACGAGGAGACCGAGCCCACCAAGGCGTTCGCCTACGACAACCAGACCCGCGGCGCGATCCAGGCGGTCCTCGGCGGCGGGCTCGCGGTACTGGCCGGGCAGCTGATCTCACCGCAGCGCTGGTACTGGGCGGTGCTCACGGTGTTCGTGGTGTTCATCGGCACGTCGAGTGCGGGCGCCCGGTTCGTGAAGGGGATGCGCCGCACCGGCGGGACGTTGCTGGGCATCGTCGGCGGGGTCGCGCTCGCGTTGCTGGTGAGCGGCAACACCGCCGCGATTCTCGCGTTGCTGCTGGTCTGCGTGTTCGGCATGGTCTACACGGCACGGGTGTCGCAGTTCCTCATGTCCTTCTTCGTCACCAGCATGCTCGGCCTGCTCTACAGCCTGCTGGGCACGTTCACCATCGAAGTGCTGTGGATCCGGGTCGCGGAAACCGCGGCCGGGGCGGCGTGCGGGCTGCTGGCCGCAGTGGTGGTGCTGCCGGTCCGCACCCGCGCGGTGATGCTCGACGACATCGCGGTCGCGCTCGACGAGCTGCACGAGTTCGTGGAATCCGCGGCAAATCTGCTGTCCGGACGCGAAAACGTGAACATCATCGAGATGTCGCGGGACCTCGACCGCTCCGTCGAACAGGTCCGCACCACCATCGAACCGCTCACCCATCCGATAAACCTGCGCAGCGCCCGGCGGGACTACGGCTGGCACGTGCTGACCACGTTGGAGGGCATCGCCTTCCGCGCGCGGCACGTCGCGGCCCGCGCGCAGCCGGGTCAGCTGGCCGGGCCGGTGTCGGAACGGCTCGACCAGTTCGCCGGGCGGATCATCGCGAACGTCGATCTCGTGCACGAAGCGGTCGGCAACCCGGGAGCCACGCGCGACAAGAAGCTCGTCCGCGACGACGGCACCCCGGTCGCCGACCGCATCGACGAGGCCGAAACCCGCGCGGTGCTGTCCAGCCTGAGCCACCTCGACGAGGGGCTGATCGCGCTGGGCCGGGTGTTCGAGGTCGGGGCGGAAGACCCGCGCTGAATCAGTCCGGGTCAGTCCGACGCAGCGGTGAGCGTCGCGAGTTCCTCGCCGGACAGGTGCAGGTCGTGCATGGCGACCAGCGCGGGTACCTGCTCCACCGAGCGCGCGGAAGCGATCGGCGCGGCGACGGTCGGCTGCTGCGCAACCCAGGCGAGCGCCACGGTGGCCATCTCCACGCCCCGCGCTTTCGCAACGTCTTCCACCGCGTCGAGCACCCGCAGGCCCCGTTCGGTGTCCACGAACCCACCGGCCAGACCGGGCAGGTCACGGACACTCGGCGACGGCTGCCCGGGACGGTATTTGCCGGTCAGGAACCCCGAAGCGAGCCCGAAATACGGAACGCACACCACGCCCTCCCGCTGCACGATGCCCCGCCGCTCGTCCTCGTACGTCTCGCGCGAGACGAGGTTGTACGGCGGCTGCAGCACCGCGTAACGGGCGAGACCCTCCCGGTCGGAGAAAGCGAGCGACTCGGCAAGCCGCGCGGGTTCGATGTTGGACGCGGCGATGGCGCGGACCTTGCCGTCGCGCACGAGCCCGTCGAGCGTGGTGATGATGTCCTCGACCGGGATCTCGGGGTCGTCGTAGTGGACGTAGTAGAGGTCGATCCGGTCGGTGCCGAGGCGGCGCAGTGACTCCTCGACGGCGGCCTTGATCGTGGCCGGCGCGACGCCCTTGTACTGCGGATGGTCCCCGACCTTCGTCGCCAGTACCACGTCGTCCCGGTTCCCGCGCGCGGCCAGCCACCTGCCGAGGATCGTCTCGGACTGCCCGGCTTCGGTGCCCGGGAAGTGATACATGTACGAATCCGCGGTGTCGACGAAATTGCCGCCGGCCGCGGTGTACGCGTCGAGTACGGCGAACGACTCCGCCTCGTCGGCCGTCCAGCCGAAAACGTTGCCGCCCAAGCAGAACGGCGAAACACTGAGACCGGACGAACCGAGAGCGCGAAGAGTGACCATGAGCGCAGTCAACCACTGTCCACGCTCATGATCACCCGATCGGCCGTCGAAGTTCCCTTTCGGGCAACGACTCAGCGGGCGAACGACGGCATCGCACCCATCGGGCTCAGGTGGATTCCGGCGAGCCGCCAGCCGTCGTCGCCGCGAATCAGCACGTGGGTGGCGCGGAAGGTGCCGTCCGCACGGTTGCCCTGATGGGTGGCCGCCTGGTCGTGCACGCCGATGGCGATGGCCGTGTCGCCGTGCTCGCGTACCTCGACGTCCCGCCAGTCCAGCTGTTCGGTGACCAGCGCGCCGGAGCGGTAACGGCCGAGCCACTGCTCCCGGTCCAGCACGAAACCCAGGGGCCCGACGAGCCGGAACCCATCGGTGACCAGCCCGGCCAGGGTGTCCGTGTCGCCCGCGACCTCGGCGGCCGCCCAGCGCTGCCCGAATTCGGTGATGTCTTCCATGATCCCCTCCAGGTCGGTTGACGGCCTAAACGTTAGGTATCAAACCGTTAGATGTCAAACGCTTAGCTCTCGATGGCTCTGCGGTACGGTCCCGGTGTGCCCCGACCAGCCACGCCACCACTCGGCGTCCTCCTCGCCCGCACCGCCAAGGCCGCGGGCCAGGCGTTCGACCACGCCCTCGCCGAAGTCGGCGGATCCCAGCCGGTATGGCAGATCCTCATCGCCCTCAAAACCCGGCGGCACGCAAGCCAGCGCGAGCTCGCCGACGCCGTCGGCATCCAGGGCGCCACCCTCACCCACCACCTCAACGGCATGGAAACCGCGGGCCTGCTCACCCGCACCCGCGACCCGGAGAACCGGCGCGTGCACCAGGTCGAGCTCACCGAATACGGCGAACGCACCTTCCACCGCCTCGCCGACGCCGCCATCGCCCACGACAAGCGCATCCGCGCCGGGTTCACCGAGGACGAGATCGCGACCCTGGCCGCGCTGCTCACCCGGCTCGCCGGGAACGTGACGCATCCCGCGTCGCAGAGTGACTGGACGCACCCGTCCGGACAGTCCGCGGAGGGCTAGCATCCTCGGTACTAGCCAAAGTCGCCTCAAGCTGGAGAACCCGCTATGACCCAAGCCCCTGTCAACGTCACCGTCACCGGTGCGGCCGGCCAGATCGGCTACGCGCTGCTCTTCCGCATCGCGTCCGGTCAGCTGCTCGGCGCCGACACCCCGGTGAAGCTGCGGCTCCTGGAAATCCCCCAGGCGGTCAAGGCGGCTGAGGGCACCGCGATGGAACTCGACGACGGCGCATTCCCGCTGCTGGCGGGCATCGACATCTTCGACGACCCGAAGCAGGCGTTCTCCGGCACCAACATCGGCCTGCTGGTCGGCGCCCGCCCGCGCAGCAAGGGCATGGAACGCGGCGACCTGCTCGAGGCCAACGGCGGCATCTTCAAGCCACAGGGCGAAGCGATCAACGCCGGCGCGGCCGACGACATCCGCGTGCTGGTGGTCGGCAACCCGGCCAACACCAACGCCCTCATCGCCCAGTCGCACGCCCCCGACGTACCGGCCGACCGCTTCACCGCAATGACCCGCCTCGACCACAACCGTGCCCTCGCGCAGCTGGCGAAGAAGCTCGGCGTCGCGGTGACCGACCTCAAGAAGGTCGCGATCTGGGGCAACCACTCGGCCACGCAGTACCCGTCGGTGCAGCACGCCGAGGTCAGCGGCAAGAGCGTCGCCGAAGCCATCAACGACGAAGCCTGGCTCGCCGACACATTCATCCCGACCGTCGCCAAGCGCGGCGCGGCGATCATCGAAGCCCGCGGCCTGTCGTCGGCCGCCTCGGCCGCCTCGGCCGCCATCGACCACGTGTACACCTGGGTAAACGGCACCCCGGAAGGCGACTGGACCTCGGCGGGCGTCGTGTCCGACGGTTCGTATGGCGTTCCGGAGGGCCTCATCTCGTCGTTCCCGGTCACCGCGAAGAACGGCAAGTACGAAATCGTGCCGGGCCTGGAGATCGACGCGTTCTCCCGCCCCCGCATCGACGCCTCGGTGGGGGAACTGGCCGAGGAGCGCGACGCGGTCCGGAAGCTGGGCTTGATCTGACGCTGGTTCACGTACGGGAGGCCGCCCCCCTTGCGCTGGGGGCGGCCTTCGTCGTCGCTAGGGTCCGGATCATGGTCCGGCTCATCCACCTCAACGGCCCCTCGGGCATCGGGAAATCCACCGTCGCGCGCCACTACGCCGATCTCCACCCCGGCGTACTCGACCTCGAAGCCGACCAGCTGGTCCCGCTGATCGGCGGCTGGCGCACCGCCTTCTGGGACACGCTCCCCACCGCGCGGCGGCTCGCGGTCGCCATGGCGGAGGCCCACCTGCGCGCCGGGCAGGACGTGATCATGCCCCAGCTGGCGACCCGGCTCTCGGAGGTCTCCCACTTCGAGGAAGTGGCCAACGCAGCAGGCGGGCAATACCTGGAAATCATGCTCACCGCCCCGCGGGCGCAGGCCGTCGCCCGCTTCCGCGGGCGCAGGCCGTCGCCCGCTTCCACGGGCGCCGCGGGCACTACGTCAACGACGTGCTGGCCGAGTCCGGCGGGCCGGAGCTGCTCAACCGGATCCACGATCACGTCGCCGGGTATCTTCCCCTCCGTCCACAATGCACGGTCATCGACACGACCCGCCTCGGCGCCGAAGAAACCTGCGCTGCTGTCATGGCTGTGGTTGCCCGGGTGGCGCCAGAAAATTGACTCTCCAGGTAGCGACGGCCTGAAAACCAGCCCCGATGTATAGGTCGTTATACACTTACTAAATGACTGAGATGTCGTCCGCGTAGACGGGGCTTTGGCCGTACCAGCCGTGGATGTAGACCATGACGGCCCCGGACGGGCCCGTGGTGAACGGGACGGTGAGCTGGGTCCATCCGGCGCTGGAGGTCCAGCTGTCGGCGGTGGCGTCGCCGCGGACTCCGGCGTACGCGTAGCTCCCCTGCACCCAGGCTTTGAGGGTGTACGCGTGGTTCGGTGCGAGCGTCAGGTTTTGCGCCGCCTCCCCGGTGGTGGACGACGTCGGCGTCACCTGCAGGGCGTGGCTGCCGGAATGCGCCGGGGACGACACGATGCTGTCCCCCGCTGCGGTCCATGGGCTCAGCGCGCCGGTCTCGAAATTGCCGTTGACCACGCTGCCGGTCGGGCTGGTTCCGTTGACTGTCAACGTGTACGTCGCGCTGTGGCTGCCGGACGCGGACGTGCCGGTGATGGTCAACGGGTACCTGCCCGGCTGGGTCGCCGACGTCGTCGTGATCGACAGGCCCGCGCTCCCGCCCGCCGTCACGGTCGCCGGGCTGACCGAGGCGGTCACACCTGCCGGAGCGCCGCTGACGGCGAGGGCCACTTGCTGTGCGGAACCGGACGTCACAGCGGTGTTCACCGTGGCGGTGACCGAGCCACCCGGGTCGACGGAGGCCGCTGCCGGACTGGCCGCCACGGAGAAGTCGTTGCCCGGCGCCGGATTACCACCGGTGAACGGCGCGAAGGCATGACTGAAGAACCACGTGTCCTGCGCGATCCCGGAGCAGCTGTCCGAGCCGCCGGTACCCGGGCAGCCGCCGTTGTCCCGCTGCAGCGCCCAGAACGACAGCTCGTTGATGCCCTTCGACACCGCCCAGTTGTACACAGTGGACGCATCGGCGGTGGTGAACGTCTCGGCGGCGCCGAAATCGTCGATCCCGGGCATTTCGGTGACGCCGACCATCCCCCACAGCTGCGCCTGCGTCTTGCCCGGATACAGCGACGCCAGCTGCGAGACGAGACCGGTCGCCGCGCGCTGGGTGTCGGTGGCCATCTGGTGGCTGGCGTTGTCGTAGTAGTCGAAGGTCATGAGGTTGACGACGTCGACGCAGGTACCGTTGGACACCGCGTTCTGCAGTACGTCGAGGCCGCTGGTCAGCCCACTCGTGCTGGTCGGCAGCGTGTACGAGACCTGCAGTGGCCGTCCGGACGCGGCAGCCCAGTCCTGCACCTTCTTAAGTGCCTTGTTCCGCCGGTCGATGCCGGCGGCGTCGGTGAGCGAGTTGTCCTCGATGTCCATGTCGAGGCGCGGGACGTCATACGTCGTGATCACGGATTCGTAGGCCGCCGCGATGCGGTCGACGTCCGTGCAGCTGTCGGCGATTTCGGTGCCCGTGTTGTCCGCCGTGTACCCGCCGAAGGACGGGATCACGTCTCCGCCGCGGGAGCGGATGGTGCGGAAATCAGCGCCGAACGTCGAGTCGGCGACGGGCATTCCGCGGTCGCCGTTCCAATGGACGGTGCACTCCCCCTTCGTGGCGGCCTGCAGGAACGCCATGGTCAGGTGCTTCACACCCGCCTGCTGCGCGAGCGCGGCGGGGCTCGCGCCGGTCCACGCCTCGAAATACGGCGCGAACACATGGTCCGGCAACGCGGTTGCGGCCTGAGCCGTCCCCACGGTGGTGACCAGCGGTACCGCCGCGAGAACGGACAAGAGGGACGCAAGGCTTCTTCGACTTCGACGCATGGCGAACTCCAGCTCCGGAAGAGAGGGCCGTACCGCGGCGAAGCACGACCGGAACCTCCTCAGAATTGGACTGGACCACTGCGTACGTCAAGGTCTGGACCCTCAATGCGGCCGAACGGCCCGGTCGGATCGTCGGGTCGGGCTGCCCATGCCCTTCGATCTCGCTCGGGCGCCCCAAATGCCAAGCAGCAGCCGGTCGGCGGGGAAAACGAGAAGAGTGCGTTCCCCCGAGGTCAGCCGACCAGCGCGGGAGCCGTCAGGTCGACCTTCGTGGCGCGGGTGGTGAGGGAAATCGCCGCCGCGGCGAGGGTCGTCACCGCCAGGAAACCGAAGGCGGCGCCGAAGCCGACGTGGTCGGCGAGCCAGCCCATCACCAGCGGCGCCAGTACCCCCGCCAGCTGTCCCCCGGTGTTGACCAGTCCCATCGCGGACCCCACCAGATCGCGGGGCAGTACTCGCAGCGGGAGGCCCACGATGCCGATCGTCGCGAGGCCGCTGGTGAACATCGCCACGGTCTGCAGCACGGTGAATCCCGTTGCGGAGTCCGGAAGGAGCATCGCGACGAGCAGCACTGCCGAGGCCACCAGCGCCGGTACCACGAGCCAGCGGACGCGCTGGTCGAACCACCGGCTCATCAGCCAGCCGCCCAGCACTACCGCCACCGCGTTGACCAGCTGCGGGATCGCCGTCGCCACTCCGGCGGAGACCAGCGACAGGCCTTTCGCCTCCACCAGATACGACGGGACCCAGGTGATCATTCCGTAAGCCACCATGTTGAAGCAGGCGAACATCGCGGCGTACCGCAGCACCAGTCCGTCCCGCAGCACTCGCGACACCGGCACGGCGACGGGTGCGATGTGGTCTTCCGGTTCGGTCAGTTCACGGGGCAGCGGGGGCGGCAGCAACCGCCACAGGGCGACCCCGACGATCAGGCCGCCCGCCGCGATGATCCAGAACGTGTGCCGCCACCCGGTCGCGACCACCAGCGGCGCAACGAGCAGCGGACCCAGCCCGGCCCCGATCGAGTTCGACGCCAGCATCAGTCCGGCGCCCCGGCTGCGCGCGGCCTGGGTCGTCCGCTCCCCCAGCGCCTTGAACGACGCGCCGGGGAACAACGCCTGCGCCAGCCCGAACAACGCCCGCAGGGCGAGCAGCACCACGAGCCCCGGCGCGAGCCCGGTCGCGGCGGTGAAGACCGACCACGCCACCAGCGAAATCACCAGCAGCGGCCGGGCGCCGACGCGGTCCGCGAGCAGCCCGCCGGGCATCTGCCCGATCAGGTAGGCGATCGCGAACGCGGACACCACCAGGCCCTGCGAGGTCTTCGACAACCCGAACTCGGCGCCGATCATCGGCAGTGCGGTCGCGATCATCACGCGGTCGACGTAATCGACGATGTAGACGCCCACGAGAAGGGCCAGCGTCCGGCGTTCGGTCCGCCGCACGACCGGGGCGGAGCTCGGAGTATTCGACATGCTGCATTGTGTAGTGATCATCCGCGCTCGCCGCTTCGTCGGATCCGCCGATGATCACGCGCAACGTTCGGTGCAGCGGACGAAGCTAGCCGAGCCCCCATCCGGCGAGGGCGATGTCCGCCAGCCGCCGCGAGCGCGCCGCCCGGCCCTCCGGCGTACCGCTCGTCACCCCGCGGTTCGCGGCCAGCACCAGCAGCACGTCACCCGGGGTCAGGTCGTCCCGTACGGCTCGGGCCGCCCGCGCCCTGGCGACGATCGTGCCCAGATCCCGCCGGTAGACCTCGGCGCTGCAGGCCGGTTTGCGCCGGTGGAACTCCGCGACCAGCTCGGGATACGCGGCCTGGACGGCAAAACTGAGCTCCACATAGGACCGCAGCCCGCGCGCCGGGTCCGGATCGGACAGTGCGTCCCGTACCGTCGCCGAGCAGCTGCGAGCCTGGTCGGCCACCACCGCGTCGATGAGCTCCTCGCGGGTGGCGAAATGCCGGTAGAACGTCGCCGGGGTCAGACCTGCTTCGGCGGCCACTGCTCGGGCGGACAGCCGTCGGCCGAGCAACCGGCGTCCGGCGGCGAGCAGCCGTACCCGGTTTTCCCGCGCGTCCCGGCGCCGTTCCGGAACACTTCCTGTGTCCGGCTGCCTCACTTCGCCGCTGGTCATGGCCGCTCCCCGCATTCCGTTCCTAGGCTCGCGGCCGTGAAAGCACTCGCCTTCGACCGCTACGGTGACCCGAACGTCCTCGCGATCACCGATGTTCCGGAACCGCATCCTGGACCCCGCAAGATCCGGATCGCCGTCCGCGCGGCCGGCGCTTCCCCCGCCGATGCCGCGCTCCGGTCCGGCGCCTGGCGCGACCGGATTCCGCTCACGCTCCCCCACGTCGTCGGCCTCGACGCGGCCGGAATCGTCGACGAGATCGGCCACGACGTCACCGGTGTACAGCCCGGCGACGAGGTGTTCGGCTGCGCGCTCGGCGGCGGCACCACAGCTGCGTACGCCGTTCTTGACGCCTGGGCACCCAAACCGGCCGCACTCCCCTGGCCTGCCGCTGGCGCCGCCGCGACGAGCATCGAAACCTCGCTACGCGCACTGGACCATCTGAAAGTCGACCGCGGAACGACCGTCCTCCTCGATGGCGCCAGTGGTGGCGTCGGCGCGATCGCCGTACAAATCGCCGTCGCCCGCGGAGCCCGGGTGATCGGAACCGCGAGCGCGGACAACCACGAGTTCCTCCGCACGCTCGGCGCGACCCCGGTCCACCACGGCCCGGATCTCGCCGCGCGCACCGGTCCGGTCGATGCCGCCATCGACGTGTCCGGCAAAGGTTCCCTGGCCGAACTCGTCGCCGCGACCGGCTCCCCCGATCGCGTTGTCACGCTCATCAACCCGGCCGCCGAGGCCGAGGGGATCGAACTCCTTCGCTACGACCCGGCAGCCGATCACTCGGCCGCCCTTCGCCGCGGCGCCCAGCTCATCGCCGACGGAAAGCTCACCGTCCCGATCCTGCGTACCTACCCGCTCAGCGCCGGATCCGAAGCGCACGCACAGCTCGAAACCGGCCACACTCAGGGCAAAATCGCCTTCGCCCGCTGAACGTCTGAACGTCCCTATCCGGCGAGGCCGGACGACCCAGCCCCGCCGTATAGGGCGTTATACACTTGACTCAGGCTCCGGTGAGACCCCGGCGCTTCAGCAGCGGCTCGATTTCCGGCTCGCGGCCGCGGAAAGCCGCGAACGCCGCCATCGGGTCGACGCTGCCGCCGCGGCCGAGCAGCGTGGTGCGGAAGTGGTCGCCGTTCTCGCGCTTGAGACCGTCGTTCTCGGTGAACCATTCGACCGTGTCGGCGTCGAGGACCTCGCTCCAGATGTAGGAGTAGTACCCGGCGCTGTAGCCGCCCGAGAAGATGTGGTTGAAGTACGTGGTGCGGTACCGCGGCGGGACGCTCTCCAGCGTCATGCCCGCCTTCTCCAGCGCCTCGGCCTCGAACCGCTGGATGTCGCCGACGCGGTCGTCCGGGCCGAGCCGGTGCCATGCCAGGTCGAGCAGCGCCGCGGCCAGGTACTCGGTGGTCCGGAACCCCTCGCCGTACAGCTGCGCGGCCTCCAGCTGCTCGACGTTCCCGGACGGCAGCGGCTCCCCCGTCTCGTGGTGCTTGGCGTAGTTGGCCAGCACCTCCGGCCACAGCATCCACATTTCGTTGACCTGCGACGGGTACTCGACGAAGTCGCGCGGCACGTTGGTACCGGAGAACGTCGGGTACTCCACGCCGGACAGCAGCGAGTGCAGCGCGTGCCCGAACTCGTGGAACGCCGTGCGTACCTCGTCGAGCGAAAGCAGCGTCGGCTCCCCTGCCCGCGGCTTCGTCACGTTCAGCACGTTGACCACCACCGTGCGCCGCCCGAGCAGCCGCGACTGGTCCACGAAGTTGTTCATCCACGCGCCACCGCGCTTGGAATCCCGCGTGTAGTAGTCCATCAGGAACAGCCCGAGCTCGCTGCCGTCCGCGTCGGAAACCTCGAAGATGCGGACCTCGGGGTGATACTTCGGCAGGTCGTGGCGTTCGGTGAAACTCAAGCCGTACAAGCGATTCGCGGCCACGAAGATACCGTCGTGCAGCACCCGGTCCAGCTCGAAGTACGGGCGCAGCGCGGCGGTGTCCAGCTGGTACGACTCGCGGCGCACCTTCTCCGCATAGAACGCCCAGTCCCACGGCTGCAATGTCGCGCCCGGAAGGTCGGCCTCCAGCTGCTTCTGCAGCTCCGCCGCCTCAGCCCGCGCGTTGGCGACCGCGACCGGCGCGAGCCGTTCCAGCAGCCCACCGGCCGCCTCGACGGTCTTCGCCGTCTCGTCCGCGATCACATACGCCGCGTGGTTCGGGTAGCCCAGCAAAGCCGCCCGCTCGGCCCGCAACCGCACGATCTCCGCGACCACCGCGTTGTTGTCGTGCTCGTTACCACGGTTGCCGCGCGACACCGACGCAGTGAAGACCCGCTCCCGCACCGCCCGGTTTTCCAGTGACTCCAACGCGGCCTGCGCAGTCGGCAGGGTCAGGGTGAGGACGTACTTGCCCTCCAGCCCACGCTCGGTGGCCGTCTGCGCCGCGGCAGCGATGGCGCTTTCGCCGAGCCCGGCGAGTTCCGCAGCGTCGTCGAGGACGACGGCCAGATCGTTGGTGTCACGCAGCAAATTCTGCGAAAAGCGCGTCTGCAGCGTGGAAAGCTGCTCGTTCAGCGCGCGCAGCTTTTCCTGGTCAGCGTCCGGCAGACCGGCGCCCGCGCGGCTGAAATCGGTGTGCCGCCGCTCCAGCAGCCGCAGTGCCTCCGGGCCGAGTCCCAGCTCGTCGCGCCGCTGGTACAGCGCGTCGATCCGGGCGAACAGCCGCGGGTTCAGGTGGATCGCGTCCGCATGCGCCGCCAGCCGGGGCGCCAGCTCGGCCTGGATCTCCTGGATCTCGTCGGTCGCGTTCGAGCCCACGATGTTGAAGAACGTGCCGGACACCCGGTCCAGCAGCGCGCCCGCCCGCTCCAGCGCCGCGATGGTGTTGTCGAAGGTCGGCTCTTCCGCGTTGTCGGCGATCCGCTCGACGTCGGCCGCGTGCTCGGCCAGCCCGGCCTCGAAGCCGGGCCGGAAGTGGGCCTCGGCAATGCGGTCGAAGGGCGGCAGCTCGTACGGCAGGTCACTGGGGGCGGCGAACGGGTTGTCCGGCGAAATCATCGGGTTGTGCTCCTGGTTCTCCACGTCGGTTCCGCCCACCCTACGGGGTCGGGCACCCGACGGAAGGACTGTCACCGGCCCGTGCTGCCGCCCACCACCGCGTCGCTGGACGACTTCTTGCCGCGTTTCTTCGGCGGCGGGGGCACGATCCCGGCCAGGTCTCCCCCGTGCTCGTTCACGCGCAGCACGAACGGGCGGGTCTCGGTGTAGCGGACCACCGACACCGCGCCCGGGTCCACCACGATCCGCTGGAAGGCGTCGAGATGCTGGCCGAGCGCGTCGGCGAGGATCGCCTTGATCACGTCGCCGTGGCTGCAGGCGACCCACACCGCGTGGTCGCCGTGCTCAGCAGTGATGCGGGCGTCGTGCGCGCGGATCGCGGCCACCGCGCGCGCCTGCATGGCGGCCAGCCCCTCCCCGCCGGGGAACACCGCCGCGGACGGATGCGCCTGCACCACGCGCCACAGCGGTTCCTTGACCAGCGTCTTCAGCTCGCGCCCAGTCCACTCGCCGTAGTCCACTTCGGACAACCGGGGCTCGGTGGTCTTGCCCATCCCCCGTTCGGCGGCCAGCGGCGCGACGGTCTGCTTGCACCGCAGCATCGGCGACACCACCAGCTCGGCCAGCGGCACCCCGGCGAACCGCTCGACGAGGGCGGCCGCCTGCGCCCGGCCGGTGTCGTCCAGCCCGACCTTGGGCGTGCGCCCGGCGAGCACGCCGGAACCGTTGGCGGTGGACTTCCCGTGGCGGAGCAAGATGACCGTACTCACGCCGCCACCCTAACCGGTGATCAGCGCGGCTAGTGCGCCACCGGTCCGGCGTTCGGGTCCAGCACCCCGCCGAACACCAGCCCGAACAGCAGGACGCCGAGCGCGACGCGGTAGATCACGAACGGCACGAAGCTGCGCCGCTTGATGTAGGCCATCAGCCACGCGATCACCAGGTACCCGACCCCGAACGCGACCAGCGTGGCCAGGATCGTCGGCCCCCACTGCGCGCTTTCGCCGTTCTTGCCGATGTCGGTGAGCTTGTACAGCCCCGAGCCGAACACCGCGGGCACCGCGAGCAGGAACGAATACTCCGCGGCCTCCGAACGCGTGTACCCCAGCAGCAGCCCGGCGCTGGTCGTACCGCCCGAGCGGGAGACACCCGGGATCAGCGCGAGCGCCTGGGCGAAGCCGAACGCGAGCCCGTGCGGCACGTTCAGGTGGTCGAGCGTCCGGCGCTGTTTCGCCGTCCGGTCGGCGATCAGCAGGACGATGCCGAACACGATCAGCGTGGCCGCGGTGATCCGCAGATCGCGGAACGCCTGGTCGATCGCGTCCTGCAGGAGCAGGCCGAGGATCACGATCGGCAGTGAGCCGACGATGATCAGCCAGCCGAGGCGGGCGTCCGGGTCGTGGCGCCACTGCGGGCGGTACAGCGAGAAGAACCAGGCCCGCAGGATGCGGCCGATCTTCGGCCCGAAGTACAGGATCACCGCCAGCTCGGTACCGATCTGGGTGACCGCCGTGAACGCCGCACCCGGGTCGTCCCAGCCCACGAGGGCCGCCACGATCCGCAGGTGGGCACTGGACGAGATCGGCAGGAACTCCGTGAGTCCCTGCACCAGCCCCAGCACGAGGGACTCGAACCAACCCATCAGGCTGCTCCCGCCGGTTTTGCCGCCCGCGCGGGGCTCTGTCCGATCAGCACGGTCGGGAACCTATCGAGTGGTTCCTGAGGGCCTGCTGTGGGGTCCTGCTCCGACACGAGGTCACCTTCGTCCGGTCGCGGCGGGTGCGCACACTAGGCTCGGCGGTCGTGGAAAAGCGACAGCTCGGCCGGTCGGGACTGCGGGTCTCGCGGATGGCCCTCGGCACCATGACCTGGGGTGGCGACACCGATCCGGACGAGGCGGCCAGCCAGCTCGTCGCGTTCGTGGACGCGGGCGGCACGCTCGTGGACACCGCGGACCTCTACGCCGGCGGCGAGGCCGAGCGGATGCTCGGCGAACTCCTCGGCGACCTCGTGCCGCGCGACGACGTCGTGCTGGCCACCAAAACCGTCGCCCGCCGCACCGACGGCCCGTTCGGCGGCGGCGCCTCGCGTGGCGCGCTGCTGTCCGCGCTCGACGGGTCGCTGCAGCGGCTCCGCACCGACCACATCGACCTGTGGCAGCTGCACGCCTGGGACTCCGGAGTGCCGATCGAGGAAACGCTCTCCGCGCTCGAGTACGCCGTCACGAGCGGCAAAGTCCGATACGTCGGCGTCTCCAACTACGCCGGATGGCAGCTCGCCACCGCCGCCGCGCTGGCCGCGGGTGCCGCGCCGGTCGTGTCCGGGCAGTTCGAGTACTCGCTGCTGGAACGCGGCGTCGAACGCGAGGTCGTGCCCGCTGCGGCACACCACGGGGTCGGCCTGCTGCCATGGGCGCCGCTCGGCCGTGGGGTGCTCACCGGCAAGTACCGCACCGGCACGCCCGCGGACTCGCGTGGTGCGTCCACCGAGTACGCCGGGTATGTCGAGCATCACCGCACCGAGCGTGCCGCGCGCATCGTGCAGGCGGTCACGACCGCCGCGGAAGGGCTCGGCACGTCACCGCTCGCCGTGGCGCTGGCCTGGGTCCGGGACCGGCCCGGCGTGGCCGCGCCGGTCGTCGGCGCCCGCGACACCGGCCAGCTCACCGGCTCGCTCGCGGCCGAGGACCTCACGCTCCCGCCTGCCATCCGCAGTGCGCTCGACGACGTCAGCGGGGTCGAGTTCGGCTATCCGGAACAGGGGACCCGGTGAGGCGCAGGTGTCGGGTCGGTGACGCAGACGTGACGGTTCGGGGATCCTGGGGGATGCTGGGAGGACCAGCCCGCCGGAGCAACGCTGGAGGTTCGAAGGTGCGTCGGCTCACCGCCGTGTCGCGGATCGCGATCCCGCTCGCCGGTGTCCTCGCGCTCTCCGCATGTTCGCAGAATGCGAAACCGACCGACAAACTGCAGGTCGTGGCCAATCCGACGGCGGCACAACCGGTCGTCTCGCCTGCGGTCACCGTGCATCCGGCCGGGCAGGTGCTCGCCATGCCGGTGGTGTCCGCGATCGCCACCGAGCCGAAGAGCAACACGCTCATCGTCGCGCTCGCCCAGCCGCCGTCGCTGCGGATCTACGATCTCGGCGCGCTCGACGTGCCGAAGAAGACCGTCTCGCTGCCCGGTCCGGCGGAGTCGCTCAGCACGTCGGCGGGCCAGGTCCTCGCCGGAATCCCGGCGAAGGACGTGCTGGCCAAGGTGACGCTGCCGGACGGGCAGCTGACCACGGAGAAGGTCGCCGGGAAGCCCGCCGCCGGGGTCGCCGACGGGCCGGACACGCTCGTCGCGGTCCGCGACCGCAAGGCGGTGGAGGTACTGGCGAACGGCACGGTGGCGAAGACGATCACCGGGCAGCTCTACAGCGCCGACGACGTGGTCGACACCGGCAACGGCGTCGTGGTCCTCGACCGGCTGCGCACCGCGCTCTTCACCGTGGACGTGAAGGCCGGAACGATGGACGAGGGCCTGCGGGCGGGCGAGGGCGCGGCCAACGCGGTCGCCGATTCCTTCGGCCGGGTGCTGGTCACCGACACGCGCGGCGGTGCCCTGCTGGCGTTCTCCACCAGCCCGCTGATCCTCCGCCAGCGCTATCCGGTGCCCGGTGGCGCGTATGGGCTGGCCTACGACCACCAGCGTGACCTCGCGTGGGTCACGCTCACCGGCCGCAACGAGGTCGTCGGTTACGACGTCCGCGGCGGCGAGCCGACGGAGAAGTACCGATTCCCGACCGTGCGCCAGCCGGATTCGGTGGGCGTGGACGAGCAGAGCGGCCGCGTGATCGTCGGCTCGGCCGCCGGAGAAGGGACCCAGGTGATCGAGCCATGACGACGACCGAAGAGGCGGTGGTCGAAGGGGATTGGGAGTACCGCCGCCTGCACCTGCCCCCGGCGATCTCCCGGCGCGCGGCCACCATCCAGCTCTCGATCCACGCCGAGTTCGCGGGCTGGGAGCTGCGCACGGTCCGGCTGTACTCCGACGGCACGCGCCGGGTGTGGCTGCGCCGGAAACGCACAGCCGCCGACGGGCTTCCCGGCCTGGCGACCTGATCGCCCGGCCGGCCTGCTCAGGCAGGCCGCCGCCGGGCCGTCAGAAGCACCATGTCCGCCACCGTAGTCAGGTCGGTGAGGGTCAGCCCTGCGCTGTCCAGCCAGGCGGCCAGTTCTCCGGGTGAGAAGGCGCGGACGTTGAAGGTCTCCTCGTGCCGTTGCTGGAAGTAGCGGCGTGCGGGCCGGCCGGCCCGCACGAACGTGAACGCCGTGAACACCCCGTTCCTGCGCATGCAACGGCTTGCTTCGTGCAGGACGGCCCGGGGGTCGGGGAGCAACTGCAGCGCGTTCGAGCAGTTGACGCCGCCGAGGGAGCGGTCGGCGAACGGCAACTGCAGCGCACCGGCGCGGACCACTGCGACCTCCGGCAAGCCGGTGCCGATCACGTCGAGCATGGCCGGGCTCAGGTCGAGCCCGATGACCTGATCGCTGCCGAGATGCTCGGCCAGCGTGCGTGTCCAGCGCCCCGCACCGCACGCGAGATCCAGCAGGGGCACATCGGTGCGGTCGAGATGCCGGACCAGGTAGCGATCCTCGTCCTCGGGGGTGAGCAGCCGGTCCCAGTTCCCGCCCATGATGTCGAGGAAGGCCGCCCGGGTCTGGCCTTCGTAGCGGGGTACGTGCAAGGGATCCTGCAGGTAGAACGGCCCCAGTCCGGACTTCATCCGGCTCTCCGGCGCGAAGTCGGGGTACCCGCGGTGGCTCGCGTACCCGGCACCGCACCGGCAGCAGCGCAACCCGCCTGGTGTGGTTTCGAGGGCGCTGTGGCAGGCCGGGCAGGCGAGCGCGCGGCGAAGGGCCGGAGCGAGCCGGTCAAGATCGAACATCGGCACCGCTCACGATCAAGTGCTCCGCGCGTGCCCCCAGGAAGGCGAGGAGTGCTTTGGTCTCTTCGGCCCACAATGCCCGGATGGCTCCTTCGTCCAGTTCCAGTGCATCACGCCATTCCCGATCAGACCCGGGCTCGACGCCGGTCCACGTGCCGCGCGACGGCCAGACCCGGCCGAGACTCGCCAGCGGGCCCCGGCCCGCGAAGTCCGGTTCCTCCAGGCACCGCAGCAACCTCAGCCGGTCGTGTTCCGGAAGGACTCGCGAGGACAACGCTGCCCGGGTGCCCTCGGCCTGGCCCGGGAAGTGCGCGAAGAGGTAGGCAAGGGCGAGCGTGACCGCTTCGGATGGCGCCCTGTCGGCCAGGCTGAGCAGGACCGCCGCCTCGGCGCCGAAGTCGATGCCGGTGCGCTCGGCAAGGATCCCGAGCGAGAGCAACGCGCGGGCATGGACCGGAACCTCCCCGGCCCGCCGTGCCGCCGCAATGAGATCCGGGACGAGAGCAGGCGGTAACAGCAACGGATCCGGACTCGTGGTGACCAGTTCTTCGATCGTGGTGTACGCCTCATGGAGACCGGCCGCCTCGTGAGCGGTGGCCACGTGCTGCCCTTGCGCCGCCAGCGTCTCGGCAACGGAGCCGAACACGCGGCAGTCCCGGTTCAGCGCTCGAGCCGCCATCTGCGACCGATCGGTGAGACCGGTTTTCCCCGCCCCGGGAACCTCGGCGGTTTCCGCCGCCGGGCTCACCTCGCCGAAGAATCCTTCGAACCCGGCCGGGGTGATGACGAGCAGAAAATGCGCTTCCGCCGAAACAACCCGGAACGTGTGCGGACGGTGCCGGGGCAGAAAGGCGGAATCGCCCGCACCGATTTTCCCGGTGACACCGCCGGCCGTGTACTCGATCTCGCCGGAAAGCACGTAGAGGGTCTCGTCCTCCCTGCTGTGCACGTGCGGCGGTGTGCGGTATCCGCGTTCGGCATGCTCTTCTACGATGCCGACCATGCCGTTCGTGCCCGCGGCGGTCGCCCGGATCGTGAGCAGGCCACCGAGATGCCAGCGGGATCGTTCCTCGTCCGTCGGGACGGCAGGAGGGAGGGACATCCTTTTCCTTCAGCAGAGAACAGGGAACACGGCCGGACCCGGACGTCCGGTCGCGAGGCGGATGAGATCGGCGGGGTCGGCTAGGCCGGCAAGCACCGCGGCGGTCCGGTCCAGTGCCCCCGGTGGGGGTACCGGAGCACCGGGCACCACCGTGGCGAAGTCCATCAAGTGCACGGTTGCCTCGACCGCTCTCGTGACCAGGTAATCCGCGGTGCACATCGTCCCCACGACGGTGGTCACCAGCCGGTCCGGATGCCGGCGGGCCGCTTCGAAGACCGGCGCTGCCGCTTGGCCGAACGCGCCCGCCAGTGCCGGTACCGAGTGGCGCGCGGCCCTTTCCTTGGCCAGTCGAGCCACCTGCTCATCCGGACGCACGCCCGCCGCCATCAGCCGTCCGAAGTAGCAGGATGCGTTGGGCATCTCCGGAGTGCCCTCGGTAGCACGGCCGATCAGTTCGGCCGCCGTCGCAGCTCCCCGGCTGACGTGGGCATAGAGTTCCTTGACGGACCAGACGCCCAGCCCCGGTTGCGCCCAGACGGCCGCCGGTGCGTCCCGGCTCGCCTCCGCCCAGCACCGCCAGAGTTCCGCGAGCAGGCCGATGTCCTCGGCCGAGCCGCGGCAGCACCGGGTCACGGCTGGATTCCCGGGGAAATCCCGACCGGCTCGGCAGGCATACCAACTTGTCGGAGCGCCATGCGATTCTTTCGTGCTCAGTATCCGCCTATCCACCTGAACCGGATCTTACGCAAAACTGATCTTGGAGAGAACGCTGCGGGTTTTCCGGGCAGACTGTCCGCCTGTTCGGACATTCGGTTCACCTGATCCCGGCGAGCCACTCCCCCCACTTCGCTTCCTCTGCCGCCGCGTCCGCCCCAGGCGTGAACACGTGGTGGCACACCACCATCGGGCCGCGGAATCCTTGCAGGAAGCAGTAAAGCCCTTCCCCGGTACGGATTCCCAGCGTCTGCTCATTCCGCGCGTACACCACACCATCGGCACCATCGAGCTGCACCGCATCGCCCACCACCAGCTCGGGCGCGCCCAGTCGCTTGCCCAGCGCCGTCCACAGCGCAGGCCAGTCCTCGACCGGCGGCCCGAACGCGGTGACCGGCGTCGCGGCCCGGCCGGGGAAGTGGGCCACGTATTCCTGCAGGTTCCGGAAGAACAGCGCGCCGCCCGCGGTCATCGCCTCGAACTCTTCCGCCCAGTCGTCGCCGGGCAGGAAACCGCTTGTCACGCAACGGATCACGGTACTGCCACCGGCGCGGCCCTCGACGAGGAACTCGTACCCGATCCGCCGTCCGTCCGGTTCCGGCTCGCCGCCGTAGGCCAGCCGGTTCGGCGGCTCCCATGCGGTGATCGGGAATTCCGGCTGGTAAGCCGCGAACGCCCCGCGCACCGTGCCGCCCGGTCCGCCTTCGACCTCGTTGCGGCCCATGTACCAGGAGTCGATGCCCGGCCCGGTCGCGATCGCGTCCCACACCGCCTCCGGCGCCGCCGGTGTCTCCGCGACGTCGGTCCGCTCGAATTCCTTACCCATCAGCGTTTTCCTCCCCAGCCGGAATACTCGGATGCACGGCCACCACCACGCGGTGCGGGCGGCCGTGCTCGGCACTTTCGTCGTGGTACTTCCCCACCAGCGTGGTCACGGCCGTCGCCAGTTCCTCCGCGAACGCGGCCCGGTCGGCCGCCGAGGCGAACCGCACCTCACCGTCGAGTGCGAAGGTCGCCACCCGTTTGCGCGCCTTTGCCGCCCCGGTGATCAGAATTCCGACGTCCCGCACCAGCCGCCCGGCCACCGCCAGCAGCCACCGCGCCGACAACCGGTCCGGCGACTGCGCGGGATCGGGCTGCACGGCCGCCAGCGCGGCGGGCGAAATCACGTACGACGCCGCGGTCGCCCGCATCATCCGCTCCGTGACATTGCCCTTGCGCCGCTCCTCGACCAGCTCCACGAGACCGTGCTTTTCCAGGGCGCGCAGGTGGTAGTTCACCTTCTGGCGAGGCACGTCGACACGCGCGGCCAGCATCGTCGCCGACGCCGGCTGTGCCAGCTCGGCGAGCAGCCGGGCCCGGACCGGATCGAGCGACACCTCGGCCGCCGCCGCATCCTCGATCACCGCAACGGGAAACATGGTCCCATCGTGCTTCCGAATGCTTCAGTTGTCAAGACAATTATTCTTGTCGGTAGACCTCGCGCACGACCGCGGCAATCCGCGGGACCACCTGAGCC
Source organism: Amycolatopsis jejuensis (assembly GCF_000717335.1). GTDB lineage: Bacteria > Actinomycetota > Actinomycetes > Mycobacteriales > Pseudonocardiaceae > Amycolatopsis > Amycolatopsis jejuensis. Next base: position 192,812 of record NZ_JNYZ01000002.1, on the reverse strand, counting down.
GCCGCCTCCAGCGGGACGACGTGCCCGACCCCAGGCAGCACCACTGAGCTCCCACGGGCCAGCCCGCGCACGAACTGCTCCACGTCGGCCGGTGCGACGATCCGGTCCCGCTCCCCCACGATCGCCGTCACCGGCAGGTCGACGGCCAAGGTCAGCGCCGCCTCCCGCGCGTACGCGTCGAGCGCCGGCCGGAACTGCGCGACGGTGTGCGGCCAGTTGCCACGGATCATCTTCACCGTCAGCTCGACCAGCTCCGGGTCGGGATCGTCGCCGAACAGCCACCAGCGCAGCCCCGCGCTCACCGCCCGGCTGGTGTGCTCGCGGACCACGCCGTACAACTTCGCGCCCAGCACCAGTTCCAGGTCCTGCGCAAGCTTGCCGAGCGCGTTGGGCCAGGCCGCCGACGCCTCGGTGGCGAGCCGCCCGGCCGACGTCGCCAGCAGCACGAGCCCGCCGACCCGCTCGGCGAACAGCTCCTGATGCCGCTGGGTCAGCGACATCACCGCGAGCCCGCCCATGTCGTGGCCGACGAGCACCACACGCCCGTCCGGGACCGCCCGCTCGAGCACCTCGGCGAGGTCGTCGGCCAGCTGGCCCATCGTCGCGGTACCCCGCGTGGCCCGGCCGGATTTGCCGTGCCCGCGGTGGTCGTAGCTGACCACCGCGAGCGGCTGCTCAGCTACGTCGGCCAGCAGTGGCGCGATCCGGCCCCAGCTGCGCTGGTCGAGCGCATACCCGTGCAGCAGCACCACGGTCACGGCCGCCGACTCGTCGCCACTGCGCACCAGGTGCAGCGGCGTGCCGTCGGCGAGCGTGAACGCGGGCATCAGGACGAGCGCAGGAAGCGGTCCAGCACGCGGGTGCCGAACTTCAGCGCGTCGACCGGCACGCGCTCGTCGACGCCGTGGAACAGCCCGGAGAAGTCCAGGTCGGCAGGCAGTTTTAGAGGCGCGAAGCCGAAGTTGCGGATGCCGAGGAGCTGGAACGCCTTCGCATCGGTGCCGCCGGACAGCATGTACGGCAGGGTGCGAGCGCCCGGATCCTCGGCGACGATGGCGGCCGTCATCGCGTCGACGAGTGCCCCGTCGAACGTCGTCTCGACCGGCGGCAGCTCCATCCACTCCTTCTCGATGTCCGGGCCGAGCAGCTCGTCCAGCTCGCGGTCGAACGCCTCGATCCGGCCCGGCAGGATGCGGCAGTCGACGGCCGCTTCGGCGACCGACGGGATCACGTTGGACTTGTAGCCCGCGGTGAGCATCGTCGGGTTCGCGGTGTCACGCAGGGTCGCGCCGATCATCCGGGAGATGTTGCCCAGCTTGGCGACCGCGCCTTCGAGGTCGTCCTCCGGGAAGTCCCAGCCGGTGATTTCGGTGACCCCGGCGAGGAACTCGCGCACCGAATCGGTGAGCACCAACGGGAACTGGTGAGTACCGAGCTTCGCGACAGCCTCAGCGAGCTTGGTGACGGCGTTGTCCCGGTGGATCATCGAGCCGTGGCCCGCTGTGCCGCGTACGCGCAGCTTCATCCAGCGAATGCCCTTCTCGGCCGTCTCGATCACGTACGCGCGGACGTTGTCCTTCAGCGTGATCGAAAACCCACCGACCTCACTGATCGCCTCAGTGACTCCCTCGAACAGCTCGGGCCGGTTCTCGACGAGCCACTGCGCGCCGTACTTACCACCGGCTTCTTCGTCGGCGACGAACGCGAAAACGAGGTCGCGCGGCGGCACGATGCCGTTCAGCTTGTAGTGGCGAGCCAGGGCCAGCGTCATGCCGACCATGTCCTTCATGTCGACCGCGCCGCGGCCCCACACGTACCCGTCCTGCACCGCGCCGGAGAACGGGTGCACCGACCACTCGGACGGATCGGCGGGCACCGCGTCGAGGTGCCCGTGGATCAGCAGCGCACCCCGCGACGGGTCGGCACCGGGCAGCCGGACGATCACGTTGTGCCGGTTTTTCCCGCCGGACTCGACGTAGGTGATCTCGTACCCGGCGTCGGTGAGCTTCTCCGCGACGTACTCGGCCGCACCGCGCTCGCCCACGAGGGTGTCGGGGTCGCCGGTGTTGGTGGTGTCGATGCGGATGAGCTCGCTGGTGAGCGTGACGGCCTCGTCCGCGGCAGCGTCGATCAGGTTCGGTTCGGTCACCGGCCATTCCTATCATCCGGGCCCGCCCGGTGCCGCGATCCCGGCGGCTGGGAGCTCAGCCGCGGTCGAGTTCCGACACCACCTCGGACACCGGCCGCAGGTGGACGTTCAGCACGCGCAGCGCTTCCTCCGCGTCGCTTGCCTCCAGTGCGGCGACCAGCGCGCGGTGTTCGGCGTCGATGGTCGGCAGGCGTTCCGGCCGCGCTTCCATCGCCCGCACGGCCACCCGCTGCTGCCGGGAGCGGAGGGTGTCGTACAGCTCGGTGAGCACGCTGTTCCCCGCGGCATTGACGATGGCGCGGTGGAAGCGGCGGTCCAAGCCGGACACCGCAAACCAGTCGCGCGCGGCCTCGGCGGCTTCCATCTCCTCGATCAGGCCGGGCATCTCCGGCGGCGCACCCCGGCCGGCCGCGCACACCTCGGCGATCGCATGCCCCTCGATCAGCCGGCGGCTCTGGTAGACCTCCTCCAGCTCGCGCGCGGTGACCGTGCGCACCTGCGCGCCCTTGCGCGGCAGCAAGCTGATGAACCGCTCGGCCTCCAGCCGGTGGAACGCCTCGCGCACCGGCGTCCGCGACACCCCGACCACGCCGGAAACCCACTGCTCGTCCAGGAACCGCCCGCCTTCGAGCTCCCCCGCGATGATGCCGTCGCGCAGCCAGGCATAAACCCGCTCCCGGGCCGGTCCCGTGCTCGTGGTCATGCACTTCCTCTCGTCGGCATTTCGTGCGCGCTACCCGCCCCGGATGGTCCCGGCGGGCGTGAGTCTACCTGCTGGACGTCCGCTTATGCGTCATGTATACACGACGCACACACAGTTCCGCCCCGTTGGAGGTCCCCGCATGTCCCCCGTTCCCGCCGACCGCCGGTACGCCGTCTGGCTGTCCGATCCCGGCTTCGCCGCCGCCGAGATCGCCCGCGGCCTCGGTTACGGCGCCGTCGTCCTCGACATCGAGCACGGCGCCTTCGACCTGGCCGACTTGGAACGCTTCATCCCCTTCCTGCGCGCGCTCGGCCTGGAGGTGCTGGCGAAGGTGCTCGGCCCGGAACGCGGCCCGATCCAGCAGGCGCTCGACTTCGGCGCGGATGCGGTCGTGATTCCGCACATCGAGAATGTCGCGCACGCCAAGGCCGTCACCGCGTTCGCGAAGTTCCCGCCGCTCGGCGACCGGAGCTTCGCGGGCGGGCGGACCACCGGGTACGGCGGCTTCACCGACGCCTGGGTCGCCGAGCAGGACGGGAAAACCCGCTGCCTGCCGATGATCGAGGACGCGGGCGCGCTCGCCGACCTCGACGCCATCCTCGCGCTCGACACCGTCGACGGCGTCTTCGTCGGCCCCTCGGATCTGTCACTGCGCCGCGAGCGCGGTGCCTACACTCGCGACGACCGCGACTTCGCCGACCTGCGCCAGGTCGCCGAGGCTGCGCGCGCGGCGGGTAAACCGTGGATCCTTCCGGCGTGGAGCCGCGAGGAGAAGGAGTTCGCCCTGACGCACGGCGCCGGTCAGCTCGCGCTGACGATGCAGCACGGCGCGCTGGTCGCCGGGTTCCGCGCGGCGCTCGACGAAACCCGGGCGCTGGGCGAGACATCGTGACGACAGCGCAGCAGACCACGCGCACGATCGGCCGGATGCGCTGGACGATCGCCGGGGTGCTGGGCGTCGGCACGTTCGTCAACTACGTCGACCGCGTCAACCTGTCCATCGCCGGACCGGAAATGATGCGCGAGTTCCACCTCAGTGCGGCCCAGCTCGGCATCGTGTCGTCGGCTTTCCTGTGGACGTACGCGGTATTGCAGCTGCCGATCGGCGCGATCATCGACCGGATCGGCGTGCGCTGGGTGAACCGGGCTGCGGCCGCGTTGTGGGCGGTCGCGTCGTTCCTGACCGCGGCGTCCGGCGGGCTCGGGCTGCTGCTGGTGTCGCGGCTCGTGCTCGGATTCGGGGAGGCGCCCACGATTCCGGCCGGATGGAAGGCGATCGGCCAGTGGTTCCCCCGTCACGAACGCGGCCGCGCCACGGCGATCTTCGACGGCTGCGCCAAGATCTCCAACGTACTCGGCATTCCGGTGATGGCGTTCCTGGTCACCGCGTTCAGCTGGCATGCCGCGTTCATCTTCACCGGCATCCTCAGCGTGGTCTACCTCGCAGTGTGGTGGCTCCTGTACCTGACACCCAAGCAAGCGCTCGCCAGCGGCAGGCTGTCCGAAGCGGAACTGGCGTACCTGCGCGAGGGCGGCGCGGACGACGAGGACGCGGCGACCCCGAGTTCCTTGGCCGGACTGGGAAATCTCCTCCGCCGCCGGAAAGCGTGGGGTCTCGCACTCGGGTACGCGTCTTACACCTACGCCTACTACGTGTTGCTGACCTGGCTGCCTGGATACCTGGAAAAGCAGTTCGGCGTGAAGCTGCTGGCCGGTGGCCTGTACACGATGATCCCGTGGCTGGTCGCGGTGCTGGCACAGTTCCTCATCGGCGGCGTGGTGATGGACCGGCTGATCGCCCGCCGCGGCGAGACCCGCGCGCGGCGGCTGGTGCTGGTCACGAGCATGCTGGTCTCGCTCGCGGTCGCCGGTGCCGCGTATGCCGACAGCGTCGTGGTGGCGCTGGTGTTCCTGTCGGTCGGCGCGGCCGGGCTGGCGGTTTCCGTGCCCGCCGGGTCGAGCATCGTCGCGGTGATCGCCCCTGAAGGCACCGCCGGCACGCTCGGCGGGATGGTCAACTTCGTTGCGAACCTCATCGGCATCGCCGCCCCCATCGTCACCGGCGCGATGGTGGACCTGACCGGCTCGTTCGCGGGCGCGTTCCTGGTGACCGGTGCCGTGCTGCTCGGCGGGATCTTCTGCTACACGGTCGTGCTCGGCCGGATCGAACGCATTCCCCACTCCTGAAAGGACAGTCCCTTGGTACAGGTCGCCATCGCGCAGTTCGCGCCCACCGAAGACAAGCCCGCCAACCTCGCCGTGATCACGGAGCTGGCCGCCACCGCAGCCGGACGCGGCGCGCAGGTGCTCGTACTGCCCGAGTACGCCATGTTCACCGTGCCCACCATGGATCACCGCTTCGCCGACTCCGCCGAAGACCTCGACGGCCCGTTCGTGACCACGCTGCGGGAGCTGGCGAAGGAACACGAACTCGCCGTCGTGGCCGGGATGAGCGAAGCTCTGCCCGGTACCGGACGCATCTCCAACACGCTCGTCGCCATCGGCCCGGACGGGACGATCGCCGCGCGCTACCGCAAGATCCACCTGTACGACGCGTTCGGCTTCCGTGAATCCGACGTCGTGCAGCCAGGCGAAATCACCCCGCCCGAGACGTTCGTCGCCGACGGTCTCGTGTTCGGCCTGCAGACCTGTTACGACCTCCGCTTCCCGGAAACCACGCGACGGCTCGCCGACGCGGGCGCGGACGTTGTACTCCTGCCCGCGGAATGGGTACCCGGGCCGCTGAAGGAGTACCACTGGTCGACGCTCGTGAAGGCTCGCGCCATCGAGAACACGCTTTATGTGGCTGCCGCCGACCAGGCCGCGCCTACCGGGTCCGGCGCGAGCCTGGTGGTCGACCCGATGGGTGTTGTGGTGGCTTCGCTTGGCGAGCAGACCGGGGTTGCCGTCGCGGAGGTCAACGCCGAGCGGATCGCCGAGGTGCGCGCCAAGAACCCGGCGCTCGCCCTGCGGAGGTTCACGGTGGTCCCGCGCACGGAGTAGTTGCCGTGGGCGGATGAGGATCGTCTCGCTGCTGCCCGCCGCCGCCGACCTCGTCGCGACGCTCGGCCTGGCCGGTGACCCGTCGGCCGCACCCACGAATGCGACTGGCCCGCCGAGATCGCGTCTGTCCCGGTGCTGACCGGCGCGGATCGTCGCTGTACTCGGTCGACGTCGAGCAGCTGGCCGCGCTCGCGCCGGACTTCGTGCTCACCCAGGATCTGTGCGAGGTCTGCGCAGTGTCGTACACGCGCGTCGCGGCCGCGGTCCGGATGCTCGACGCCGGACCGCGCGTGCTCAGCCTCGAACCGCGGACCCTCGGCGACGCGCTCGGTGTGCCCGAAGTGGCCGCCGAACGCGTCGCCGAACTCCACTCGCGGCTGGCTGCGGTGCGAAACAGGGACGCCGGGCGCTCGCAGCCGCGGGTGGTCGCACTCGAATAGCTTGACCCGCTGTGGCCGGCCGGGCATTGGGTGCCCGAGCAAATCACGACCGCCGGTCGCATTCCGCTCCTGGCCGAACCGGGCGAGCACACGAGCCCGATGCCATGGGACACCGTGGTCGCCGCCCGGCCGGACGTCCTGACGTCGCTCCCGGGCTGGTCCACGCTGCCCGCCGCGGCAAATCCGTGAAGGGAACCATCACGGAATCTGATTCCGTGATGGTTCCCTTCACGGACCTCAGCCGGTCAGCGGTACCGGAGCGCGGTCGCATTCCCGCGCTCGGCCAGGTACTGCTCGAACGTGACCACCCCGTCGGCGTGCTCGGGCGCGAGGTTCCCGCCCTGCGCGTACCCGCGGGCAATCCGCCCCGGCACCGGCACCGTGACCACCCGTTTCTCCCGTCCCGCCGCGCCGAGCAGGGCCCGCGCCAGGTCGGCTGCCGTGCGCACCTCCGGTCCGCCGAGGTCCGGCACCCGCGCCTGCGGTTCGCCCAGCGCCAGCTCCACCAGCCGCGCCGCGACGTCCCGCACGTCGACCGGCTGGAACCGGAACCGCGGCACCGGCACCACGGGCAACCGCGCCGCGGCGGCGAGAATCGTCCGCACCAGAGCGTGGAACTGCGTCGCGCGCAGGATCGTGTACGGCATCCCGGAACCCGCGATCAGTTCCTCCGCGGCCAGTTTCGCCCGGTAATAGCCCAGCGGCACCCGGTCGACGCCAACGATCGAGACGTACACCAGATGCGGCGCCTGCCCGCTCCACCGCGCGGCTTCGACCAGGGTGCGCACCGTCTGGACTTCGTGCCGGTAATCCGTGGCGCAGTGGATGATCGTGTCGACCCCGGCGACCGCGACGTCGATCCCCCGCCCGGTGCGCAGATCCCCGACTGTCCAGCCGACACCGGCACTCGAACGGCGGCGCCGGCTCAGCGCCCGGACCGGCCGTTCGGCAGCCACCAGCCGCTCCACGACCACCCTGCCGAGCTGACCGGCGCCTCCGGTCACCAGGATCTGCTCCGGCACGTCGTCCTCCCGCTGCCCGCGTGGCTGTTGCCCGTCATCCTGGCACGCCGGTCAAAGCATGGGGCCCCATCGCACCGTCGGCTCGTCCGCCGCCGCACCCCGGCGCGGCTGATCGCGGCGAAGCAGCACGGACAGTCGCCCGTACGCGGTGATCAGCTCGGACGTGGTCTCGTTGCCCCGACCGGCCCTGGCGTGCTCGAAAGCCTGCTGGAGAGCGGCCAGTGCGGCCGGTTCTGCGCTCGCAAGCAAACCAGCAGCCTGCGCGGTGGTGTCGACCAGCCCGTCGAGCATCGCGCGCGCCTCCGGGGTCCCCGCGGCGACGGTGAGCGCGGGTGAGAGCACCCGCAGCTGGTGGTGCAGACGGTAGAGGACGGCCAGCGGATCGCCTTCCATCGCACACCCCCTTCGCTCGGTCGTCACAGAGACTTTTCACAGAGACTCGGTGGCCGCGGACCCATGACGCCGGGTACGCGGACGGTTTCCCTCAGGAGTCCTCGGCCTCCAGCCCGTCGCGGTCGGCCCATTCCAGCAGGGGTTCGAGCGAGTACGCGACGTCGTCGATCCCGGCGTGCAGATCGCCCAGCTCGGCGAACCGCGCGGGTACCGTCGCGATCGTGCACTCACGCGGCGCGACGGTGTCGACCTCGTCCCAGCGGATCGGCGTGGACACCAGCGCCTCCGGCACCCCGCGGACCGAGTACGCGCTCGCGATCGTGTGGTCGCGCGCGTTCTGGTTGTAGTCCACGAACAGCTTCTTCGGGTCACGGTCCTTGCGCCACCAGGTGGTGGTGACCTCGTCCGGCGCCCGCCGTTCGACCTCGCGCGCGAACGCCAGCGCAGCCCGGCGCACGTCGGCGAACCCCCACCGCGGCTCGATCCGCACGTACACGTGCATCCCGCTCCCGCCGGACGTCTTCGGCCAGCCGCGGATACCCAGCTCGTCCAGGATTTCGTGCGCGACGTGCGCGACCCGGCGCACGGTGCCGAAGCCGCATTCGGGCATCGGGTCGAGGTCGATCCGCCATTCGTCCGGGCGTTCGGTGTCCGCGCGCCGGGAGTTCCACGGGTGGAATTCCACAGTGGACATCTGCACCGCCCACACCACGTGCGCCAGCTCGGTCACGCACAGCTCGTCGGCGTACCGGCCGAACCGCGGGAAGTGCACCCGCACGGTCTCCAGCCACGACGGCGCACCGTTCGGCACCCGCTTCTGGTGCACCTTCTCCCCGGCCACGCCGGACGGGAAGCGGTGCAGCATGCAGGGCCGTTCCCGCAGCGCCCGCACGATCCCGTCACCGACCGCCAGGTAGTACCGCGCCAGGTCGAGCTTCGTCTCGCCGCGCGCCGGGAAGTAGACCCGGTCCGGGTTCGACACCCGCACCGTCCGGTGCCCCACCTCGAGCTCGACCGCCGAGTCCTTCGCCATACGAAGAGACCGTAACCGGAAACCGCGCCGTCCGCGATCAGCGTTCCGGCACCAGCGTGAAGTGCCCGACGCCCTTGGCCGCGGAGTACACCGTCCACTCGTCCGGCCCGCTGCCCGGGCCCTTGTCGTAGAGCAGCCGGTAGTCGACCTTGCGCGGCGGATTGCGCTTGAACCAGTGATAGTTGATCCGCAGGCCGAGCGAGCTGAACTTCGAGTCCTCGGCGATGCGCTTGGTGACGATGGTCGCGACCTGCGTGCGGTCGGAGAAGACGTCGAGGATCTGGCAGTCGCAGTAGTACGCGAGCGTGCCGATCTCCCCCGGCCCGGCCACCGACTTGCCCTGCAGCCGCGCGCCGAGCTCCCGCCCGACCCGCGCGTAGTCGGCCGAGCTCGCCCAGTTGCCGAAGATCACCGGCGACGGCCACGGCACGCCCTGCGCGACGTCCACGGCCACGTTCCCGAGCCCGACCAGCCACGCCAGGCTGAGCGCGACCAGCGGCACGCCGCGGTTCAGCCCCGGCCGCTGTTTCGCTTCGGCGTGCCAGATGCCCACCATGAGCACCGCGAAGGTGGCCGTGCTGACCATCGGCGTGACGTAGTACCAGTGATACGGCCCGACACCGAGGGTGGAGTACACGATGTAGTAGACGACCCCACCGAGCCCGAGCGCGACGACCGGGGCCAGCTTCGGGAAGTCGTCCCAGCGGCGGGCGAACCGGACGCCGAGCCACGCCAGCAGCACCACCACCCCGACGAGCGCCGACGCGAACGCCAGCATCACCGTGAGCGGCAGGTACAGGAAGTACATCATCGGGCCGCTGAAGTAGCCCCACGGGCCGAAGAGGCCTTCCTGGTCCTGCTTGATCACCAGCGTGTCGGGGATGAACGAGCCGAGCGCGAACCAGCTCACCAGGAACCACGGCGCGGACACCGCCACCGCGGTGCCGAACGCGACCCAGAACCGTTTCCGGATCGCCGCGGCGGAGAACGTGATGACGAGGACGAAGACGATCAGGTCGAGCCGGGTCAGCACCGTCAGCGCGGCGACGGCGCCGAACAGCACCGGCCGCCCTTCGAGCGCGAAGACCACAAGCCACAGCAGCACGGCGGGGACGAGCAGGACCTCGAGCCCGGTCGCCGACAGCAGGAACGGGTTGGCGATCACGAGCACCAGCCCGAGCAGCCCGACCCACGGCGCGAGCCGGAACCGGCGCGTGAACCGCAGCCAGGCCCAGCCGATCGCACCGCTGCTCAGCACCGTCAGCACGCCCAGCGCGACCACCGGATGCGCCGACCCGCTGATCCGCGTGACGAAGGTCAGGAAGCCGAGCAGCAGGACGTCGAGCGGGGACGTCGCGGAGTTGGCGACGCTGCCGGGGACCAGCGCCCATTCGCCGTGCAACGCGAGGTTCTTCGCGTAGGCGAGGGTGATGTACCCGTCGTCGGTGAGGCTCCCGCGCACGAGCAGGAAGGAGAGCAGCCCCAGCACTGCCGCCGCCAGGGGCAGCCAGCCGGCGAGGCGGGAGCGGGCCGCGACGCGCACGTCCGCGTCGTCGCGCGGCGTGTCCGAGCTGCTGCCCGAAGTGCCGTTCGAAGTCGTGAGCACAGATTCATCCACCGACATGATCCGGGAACAGTAGAGGGTGACCGTCGCGCTGATGCTAACGGCCCGCCGGAACAGTCCCGGCCCCGACACGGCGTGCCGGGGCCGGGAGTGCGGACCTGCGGGTGCGCGCACCCTCGCCCCGGTCAGACCAGCGCGTGCCGCCCGGCCTTGGCCCAGTCGGTGCGCTCGTCGAGCAGCCGGGTCGCCACGCGGGTGATCGCGGCGTCCAGCTCGGCCCGGTCCCGGGTACCCCAGTCGCCGAGGCGTTCGGCGAGCCAGTCGTGCCACGCGCGGACGAGCTTGTCCCACTCCTGCTCACCGGTCTCGGTGAGCGCCCACCCGTCGCGGCGGTAGCTGACGTACCCGGTCAGCTCCAGCCGGGCGAACGCCGGTTCGAGCACCTGCCCGGGCATGCCGTGGGCCGCGCCGATCGCCTCCAGGGTCGTCGGCTGCCCGGTCCGCGCCCGGAGCCGGATCTGGGTCAGGCACCACAGCCCGCCCTGGTCCAGCTCCGAACCGGACCTCGCGGCAATCGCAGGCGCGGCCTTGCGGCGTTCCCGGAAGAGCAGCGTCGCGAGGGCGCGTTCGAGCTCCCGGTCCTGCTCGTGGGCCTCGGGCATCGCGAAGCCGTCGCCGAGGTCCGGAGCGGCCGCCCGCGCGGTGTCGCGCAGCGGCATTTCCTTGAGGAAGAAGGAAAGCACGAATGCGGCCAGCCCCACCGGCGCGACGTAGAGGAACACGACGTGCAGGGCATCGGCGTAGGCACCGATCAGGGGTTCCGAAATCGCGGCGGGCAGCTGGCGCAGCGCTTGCGGGGTATCGACCATCCGCGGGTCGGCACCGGGCGGCAGCGGATGTTCGGCAAGGACCCCGGCGAGGTTCGGATGCAGCTGGTTCGTGTAGATCGTGCCGAAGATCGCGGCGCCGAACGAGCTGCCCATCGAGCGCAGGAACGTGGCGCCCGAGGTCGCGACGCCAAGGTCGCGGTAGTCGACGGTGTTCTGCACGGCGATGGTCAGCACCTGCATGCCGAGCCCCAGCCCGAGCCCGAACACCGCCATGTACAGCGAGGACTCCCAGAACCCCGTCTGCGTGCCGAGCAGCGACAGCAGGAACAGCCCGGCGGTCATCACCCCGGTGCCGACGAGCGGGTAGATCTTGTACTTCCCGGTGCGGCTCACCAAGGTCCCGGACACGATCGACGCGACCAGCAGCGTGAGCACCATCGGCAGCATCCGGACCCCGGACGACGTCGGCGAGATGCCCTGCACGTACTGCATGTAGATCGGCAGGTACGTCATCGCGCCGAGCATGGCGAACCCGACGACGAAGCTCATGATCCCGGCGACGGTGAACACCGGGTTCCGGAACAACCGCATCGGCAGCATCGGCTCGGGCGCGCGCAGCTCCACCACGACGAAGGCGACGAGCAGCACCACGGAACCCGCGGCCATGCCGATGATCATCGGCGAGCCCCACGCGTAGGTGGTGCCGCCCCAGCTCGTGACGAGCGTGAGCCCGGTCGCCGCGAGGCCGATGAGCAGGATGCCGAGGTAGTCGACCACCGGTTTGGCCATCGCGCGCACGGACGGCATCGCGGACGCGGCCACCACCAGCACGACCACGACGAGCGGGATGTTGATGTAGAACGCCCACCGCCAGGAAAGATGGTCGACGAACAGCCCGCCCAGCGTCGGCCCGCCGATGGTCACGACGCCGAACACCGACCCGAGGATGCCCTGGTACTTGCCCCGCTCCCGCAGCGGCACGACGTCCGCGATCAGCGCGGTGGACGTGACCATGAGGCCACCGCCGCCGAGCCCCTGTACCGCGCGCCAGATGATCAGCCAGGTCATGCTGTCGGCGAACCCGCAGAAGAACGACCCGACCCCGAAGATCACGACGGAAAGCTGGAACATCCGCTTGCGGCCGAACAGGTCCCCGAGCTTGCCGACGACCACCGTCATGATCGTCTCGGCCAGCAGGTACGCCGTGACGACCCACGAGAGATGCCCCTGGCCACCGAGCTCGCCGACAATGGTGGGCAACGCGGTCCCGACGATGGTCTGGTCCAGTGCCGCCAGCAACATCCCGAGCAGCACGGCGCCGAACACCGCATGGACCTTCCGCCGGGACAGCACCGGCGGAACCGCGTCGTCCCGGGTCTTCTCCACCGTCGCGGTCATCGGACCCTCCCGGTGAGGGTTGCCTGCCGGTCGATCTGTGCCGTCATCGGGCCCTTTCCGCGCATGGTTGTTGTGGTTCTGGGTCTTTGGCCCGGTTACCGGGGCTTCTCGGCGCGCATTGCCTGCTGCGGGATTCTTGCCACGGGGGTCATCCGAGGCGCATTGCCGGTTCCCGGGTTCTTTCCGTCGCAGCCATCCGACTCATTGCCTGGGCTTCGGGTCTTTCCCGCCGCCGTCGTCGGGCCTCGCCCGGCGCGCGTTGCCGGTTCCGGGTTCTTTCCGCCGCCGTCATCCGGTGCGCATCGCCGGTTCCCCGGGTCTTTGCCACGCCCGTCATCGGGTCTCGCCCGCACACGTTGCTGCGCCCCTGAGTCTCGGCCACTCTCCCCGGACCCGACTGGCTCACGCGGCCCGTTCCCAGACCTGTGCCCCGCCCGTCGCCCGGCTCCCGGGTCCTTGCCGCCATCCCCGCCATCGGGCCCTTCCGTCAGCCACCGGTGGCACCGCCGCACCCCGCGTCGGCGGCGGCGCCGCCGGATCCTCCTCGCGCACCCCGGCGCGCCAGTGCGTATACCCAATCACTTCTGTGCATAGTGCACCACCGCTCGTTCCGGTGATCACGAACCAGTTATCCCGCCCCAGCCGGTCACCCTCCGGAGCCGGAACCCCGGTGCCCCAGCGGCCACCGCAGCGTTCCCCAAAGTCCCCGCGCCATCCCGTCCACAATGGACACTCCACCACCCGTACCCGCTGGTCCAAACCAGCATCGGGCTGTCAAATCGAGGTTGTCCGATTCATCGGGTTCGGCATCGTGATCTGTCGCACACCTTAAGTCCTCCCTAGGTGTCCTTGGTCACTCGGCCGGGTACCGCTAGCGTCACGCAACCATGGAATCCACAGTGGTCACCAAAGACGGTGACAACTACACCAAGGCACTCGGCAACCGCCAGGTGCAGATGATCGCGATCGGCGGTGCGATCGGGGTCGGGCTTTTCCTCGGCGCAGGCGGACGGCTCCACGAGGCCGGGCCCTCGCTCGTTCTCTCCTACGCCCTGTGCGGCATCGCGGCCTACTTCGTGATGCGCGCGCTCGGCGAACTCGTGCTGCACCAGCCCAGTTCGGGCAGCTTCGTGACGTACGCGCGGAAGTTCATCGGGCCGTGGGCCGGTTTCGTGTCCGGCTGGATGTACTGGCTGAACTGGGCCATGACCGGGATCGCGGAGATCACCGCGGTCGCGATCTACGTGCACAAGTGGCTCCCCGACGTTCCGCAGTGGATCACCGCGCTCGTCGCGCTCGGGGTGCTGATGGCGGTCAACCTGGTGAGCGTCAAGCTGTTCGGTGAGCTGGAGTTCTGGTTCTCCGTCGTGAAGGTGCTCGCGATCGTCGTGTTCCTGGTGACCGCGGTCGGGCTCGTCTTCACCGGCGCGAACATCGGCGGCACCAACGCGGGCGTGCACAACCTGACCGACCACGGCGGCTTCTTCCCGGCCGGAATCGGCATTGCGCTCATGACCCTGCAGGCGGTCGTGTTCGCGTACTCCGCAATCGAGGTCGTCGGCATCGCCGCCGGCGAAACGAAGGACGCCCGCAAGGTCCTGCCGAAGGCGATCAACGGGGTGGTGTGGCGGATCGGCGTGTTCTACGTCGGTTCGGTGCTGCTGCTGGCGATGCTGCTGCCGTGGCCGTTCTACAACGGCGGCGAAAGCCCGTTCGTCACGGTCTTCACGCGGCTGGGCATCGGCGGGATCGGCGACGTGATGAACGCAGTCGTCCTCACCGCGGCGCTGTCCTCGTGCAACTCGGGTCTCTACTCGACCGGCCGCATCCTCCGCGCCCTCGCGGACAACGGCGAGGCCCCCAAGTTCGTCGGCCGGATGAACTCCCGGCACGTCCCGTACGGCGGCATTCTCTTCACGTCCGTGGCATACGTGCTCGGGGTCGTGCTGAACTACCTGGTCCCCAAGGACGCCTTCGACATCGCGACCGCGGTGGCGTCACTCGGCGTGGTGGTCACGTGGGCAACCCTGGTGTTCTCCCAGATGCGCATGCGCCAGGCCGCTTTGCGCGGCGAGCTCGAACGCCCCAGCTACCGCATGCCCGGCGCACCGTACACCGGCTGGGCGACGCTCGGGTTCCTGGCGCTGGTCGTCATCCTGATGGGTTTCTCCGACGGGGCCGAGAAAATCGCGTTCTACTCGATCCCGGTGATCGCGGTCGTCCTGGCACTGGGCTGGCGGCTGGTATCCCGTAGGCAACAGGCGCGCACCAACGCCTGAGCGAGAGGCCGCGTTCCCCCACCCCTGCGAGCGCGGCACCGGCACGGCCGGCCCTCCGGTACCATCGGACGGGTCGGCCGTGTTCTTTCATTGCATCATTTCTGCCCGTCAGTGGACGGTTTGTCCTTCGCGCCCGGGGCGATGGCAAGGTTCAGTAACGCCGCCGCGGTTTCCGCTGCACGCGCGAAGACGTCCTCCGCCACCCGCATGCCCGCCATCACCAACGCACCCTCGTGCACCAGCATGATCCGCTCCCCGGCCCGCCCGGGCTCGGCCACCCCCGCCGACTCCGCCAGCCCGGTGAAAAACTCGAGCATCCACCGCTTCTGCCCGATCAGGACCGCATGAGCCGGATGCGCCGGATCACTGATCTCCGCGTGCGCGTTGATCATGCTGCACCCCTTTCCGCCGTGCTTCCGCGCCCACACAGCAGAAGCGGCAAAGGCTGCCGCGAGCCGGTCACGTGCCAGCGGACCGGCGTCCTCGAGCCGCCGTTCCAGAAACTCCCGCCACCGCGCATCCCGAGCCAGCAGGTACTCGACGACCAGCCGCTCCTTCGACCCGAACCGGTCGTAGAGCGTCTTCTTCGTGACCCCGGCATGCTCGGCGATCACGTCGACGCCGACCGCGTGGATCCCGTGCTCATAGAACAGTTCCGACGCAGCTTCGAGCACCGCACGGGCTTTCGGCGTCCAGTCGATCGCGGAAGTCATGCCCCGAGTGTAGACCGATCTGTATAGTCGCCCGTATGGGTATACCGATCGGTATAGTTCGGCGCGGCATGCTGGCCGCCCTCTTCGTGGTCTGCTGGTCGTCGGGGTTCATCGGCGCGAAGCTCGGTGCAGCGGACGCAGCCGTCCCCACCGTGCTGATGTGGCGGTTCGTCCCCTTGGCACTGCTGCTCACCCCGTTCCTGCGCCGCGGTTCGACGTCGTACCGCGAGTTCGGGCGGCACGTCCTCATCGGCCTGCTGTCACAGGCGGGGTACCTGCTGACCGTCTACTGGGCCATCGGCGAGGGCGTGAGCACCGGAACGACCGCGCTCATCGACGGCGTCCAGCCACTCGTCGCAGCCGCGCTCGCCGGCCCGCTGCTCGGCGCGACCGCAACCGGACGGCAATGGGGCGGCCTGGCGCTGGGACTCGCCGGCGTTGCAATGGTCAGCTGGTCCGACGCCGGTTCGCAGGCACCCGCATGGGCCTACCTGATCCCGTTCGGAGGCATGCTCGGACTGGTCGCGTCGACCGTCCTCGAGCGGCGCGCGTCAATCCCGGTTCCACCGCTGCGTGCGCTGGCCATCCATTGCCTGACGTCCGCGGTGGTGTTCACCATCCTGGCAGTGGCGACCGGTACTGCTGCGCCGCCCGCGTCCGGACGATTCTGGCTCGCCCTGGCATGGCTGATCGTGCTGGCGACCTTCGGCGGGTACGGGCTGTATTGGCTGCTCGTGGACCGAATCGGCGTCACTGCGGTGAACAGCTTGATGTTCCTGATCGCACCCGTGACCTCGGTGTGGGGCGCGGCCTTGTTCGACGAGCCGTTCACCGTCCTCACCGGCGCAGGTCTCGCGCTCGCCCTGATCGCGGCGGTGGTGGCAAACCGCCGGGTCGGGGGCGCTGTCGGTTCTCCACGCTCTTCCCCTCCTTGCGCTGACGCGTCGTCCTGTTCGGGAATGAGGTAGACGTCGTTCTCCGCTGAACTCGTCGCTTCGTCCACGTTTTGCTCACCAAGGCTCGTTCTTCGATCCGTCGCGGATACCTGGGCTTCTCGCACCGATCGCCATGATCCATGCCTTCCACTCCCCCGCCAATCCTCTTCTCCGCCAACGAAATCCCGGCCACCACCGCCACGTGGCCGCCGTTCCCGGTCCCGGAAGAGCGGACAAAAGATCGGCCCGGATCCGGTACCACCCGATGGAGTGACCCCGGCAGCCCCGGAAATTGTCGTACCCGGATGGTCTCCTGGTTCCTGCAGGCGGTGCCCACCCCGGACCCGCCCCGAACCAAGGAGTACCCCCATGGCCGGAGAAACCCTCGTCACCGTCGTCGGCAACCTCACCGCCGACCCCGAACTCACCTTCACGCCCTCAGGTTCAGCCGTCGTCAACTTCACCGTCGCAAGCACGCCCCGCACCTACGACCGCCAAGCCGCCGAATTCAAAGACGGCGACCCGCTCTTCCTCCGCTGCAGCTGGTGGAACGGGCCCGCCGAAAACGTCGCCGAAAGCCTCACCCGTGGCGCAAGAGTCATCGTCCAGGGCCGCTTGCGCCAGCGTTCGTACGAAACCCGGGAAGGCGAACGGAGAACGGTGATCGACCTGCAGGTGGACGAGATGGGCGCGTCATTGCGCTACGCCACCGCGAAGGTGTCGAAGGTCAGCCGGGAGAACAGCGGACAACGCACCGGCTCGGACAACCAATGGGAATCCCCACTGGTCGCCGCCGGAGCGGAACCACCCTTCTGACCCCGCCTGCATCCCCTTGCCTGCGATTTCCTTTACCGTGAAAGGAGAAGAAGCCCATTGCCGAGAACCGCGATCGACGAGCCCGGACCGGTCGAGCACCGCACGGGAGCGCTAGTACGGTTGCGCCCGCACCATCTCGCGAGACGCGCCCGTGCTGCCGGACGACCGGCCCCGCCACGACGACTGGCTCCACTTGCCACATGGAACTTTCCTGCGACACAACGCTATTCGGCGACACCAACAGATGGTGCAGTAGCAATCGGCTTACCTCCAAGCAGTTTCGCCCGATCAGCCAGCCCACGACGAAGCACCAGCCAGCGCCATCAACCAAACCTGACAGGAGGCCAAGATAGGACGTAACAACGACTGCTAGTTCTGCACGGTCGGCCGGATCGTGATGTCGCCGATCTCCACGTCGTCAGGCTGTTCGATGGCGAAGGCGATCGCACGCGCGACCGCGGCCGGGTCAAGCGCGAATTCCTCGACCTTGCGCCGGATCTGTTCGCGCTCCTCCGCGTTGTCGATGGAGTCGGCCAATTCCGTGCGGACGAAGCCTGGCGACACCGACGTCGTCCGGACAACGCCGTCCGTCGATTCCTGGCGCAGGCCTTCCAGGATGGTGCGCACAGCGTTTTTCGTGCCCGCGTACACGGCCTGCGCAGGCACGATCTTCAAGCCCGCAGTCGACACCGTCGTCACCAGATGCCCCCGCCCCTGCCTCCGAAAGACCGGAAGCGCAGCCGCGATCCCGTGCAGTACCCCGCGGACGTTCACGTCGATCATCGCCGACCAACCGTCCACATCACCGTCCGAGAGAGGACCGATCTTGCTGATCCCGGCATTGTTCACCAGCACATCGAGCCGCCCGAATTCCTCGACGGCTCGTTCCACCAGCCGTTCGACATCCGCCCGCTGCGTCACGTCGATGACGCAGGCGAGCGCACGACCCCCCCCGCTCCGGATCTCTCCGACGAGCGCGTCGAGCCGCTCCGCCCGGCGCGCTCCGAGCACCACCGCGGCTCCCCGCTCCGCAAGCAGGCGCCCGGTCGCCTCGCCGATGCCGCTGCTCGCCCCGGTGATGGCGACGACCTTGCCGTTGACCACAGACATTCCGAACCCCAAGCACTCATACGGACACCTGTCCGGTTGCTGAGGTCCACCATAGCGGACACGTGTCCACTTAGCGAGGAGGCGCCCCTGGAGAGGCCGCTGCGCAGCCGCCCACCTGGGTCAGTTACGCCCGGATACTCGCGCCACCGTCCCGTCGATCCGAGTAGCCGAGGCGAAGGTGCTCACTGTGGTAGACGGCTTCGTCGAGCAACTGGGCGACGTGCGTGTCATAGAGCGCGTAGACGATCCGGCGCCCGTCCCGAGTGCCGACGACCAGCCCCAGGTTCCGTAAGAGGCGCAACTGGTGCGACACGGCGGACTGCTCCATGCCGACCGCGTCCGCCAGGTCGCTCACCGCCATGGACTCCTCGCGCAGCGCGCTCAAAATCAAGAGCCGGCTCGGAGTGGCCAGCGCCTGCAACGTCGTCGCGACGGCAGCGGCCGAGGCAGCATCGAGCGGCGCGGCCGGGCCGTGGCGCCCCTGCACCCCGTGTCCCATGGAAGGAGACTAGAGCACCCCAGGACACATGAACACATCTTCATTCGTTCTGTTAGCCTCACGTCATGACGTCCACCAGCGGCGGCCACGACCCCAGGCAGCACAACGGCGGACCCCGCCCGCACCCCGCCGGAGCCGAGCTCCGCCCCGGCACCGAGAGCGAGCGCAACCACGGGCGCGGCAGCGAGCGTCGGCCCGAGCGCTCAAGCGACCGCGATCACGGTCGGCGGCGAGGCGATGGGCCCGGAGTGGAGCTGCACCCTGCCCACGATCGCGGGCGCCCCGTGGATGCGGTGGATGCGCCCGACGGGGAGCAGGCGCACGAGCACGCCAACGAAGGCCAAAGCGTGCACAACAACCAGCACGACGAACCTCAGCACGGGCACGAACCTCGGCACGGGCACGGGCACCAGCACGACGACGAACCTCGACACGGGCACGGGCACGATGACGAACCTCGGCCCAGGCACGAACCTCAGCGCGAAGACGGGCACGGGCACGGGCACGGGCACGGGCACGGGCACGGGCACGGGCACGGGCAAAACAATCACCACCCCCACCCGCGCCGCAATCCCTTGGCCGCGATCCGCCATGCCCTCACCCCGCATTCGCATGAATCGGCGGATCTCGTCGACGATGCGCTCGAGGCGAGTCGCAGTGGGATGCGGGCGTTGTGGCTCTCCTTCGGCGGGTTGGTCGTCACCGCGGTGGTGCAGCTTGTCGTCGTCGGGTTTACCGGGTCGGTTGCGTTGCTCGGCGATACGCTGCACAACTTCGCCGACGCGCTCACCGCCGTGCCGCTCGCTGTCGCGTTTCTGCTTGCTCGGCGGGCTGCCACGCGGCGGTTCACGCACGGGCTCGGGCGCGCCGAGGACCTCGCCGGGCTCGTGATTCTGCTCGTCATGGCGGCGTCTGCGCTGCTGGCCGGGTGGGAAGCCGTCGACCGGCTGCTGTACCCGCGGGCGATGACCGGCGCCGGGTGGGTTGCGCTGGCCGGGGTTGTCGGGTTCGTGGGCAACGAGCTCGTCGCGCGGTACCGGATTCGGACTGGGCGGCGGATCGGGTCGGCGGCGCTCGTCGCGGACGGGCTGCATGCGCGGACCGACGGGTTCGCCAGCCTCGGCGTCGTGCTCGCGGCGGGTGGGGCGATGGTGGGCTGGACGTGGGCGGACCCGGTCGTCGGGCTGCTCATCACGGTCACGATCCTCGTGGTCCTCCGCGACGCGGCCCGCGAGGTGTTCGGCCGGCTGCTCGACGCCGTCGACCCGCATCTCGTCGACGACGCCGAGCACGCGCTCGCCGACACGCCGGGCGTGGTCACCGTCGACAGCATCCGGCTGCGCTGGATCGGGCACACGCTCGCCGCGGAGGCAGAGGTGTCCGTCGATCCGCAGCGGTCGCTCGCCGAGGCGCACGGCATCGCCCATGCGGCCGAGCATCAGCTCGCGAGTGCGCTCCCCCGCCTCGCGCGGGCGCTGATTCACGCCCATCCGGCGAACGGCGTCAACATCGGCGCGGGCGCAGTCAAGGAAGCGTGAAGCGGCGACGACACCAGCCGCCGCGCCGGTTAATCCTCGGGTGAGCAGAAAGGCCCGATGTGAGTGATCTAGCCGTAGCGGCACTACTGGTTGGCGTGTTCCTCGCGCTCGCCACCGCATTGCGCGCCGTGCAGTGGTGGCTGACCCGCGGTCAGCAGCAGTGCTCGCCCCGCCAAGCCTCGCGTCCCTCGCGGACTGCGACCGCCGCAATCACCAATGCTGCCAACGGATCCGCCCAGTACCAGCCGAACAGCGTGTTCACCAGCATCCCCACCAGCAGCACCGCGGAAAGGTAAGTGCAGAGCAGCGTCTGCTTCGAATCCGCGACCGCGCTGGCCGAGCCGAGCTCCCGTCCGGCACGTCGTTGCGCGGTCGACAGCACAGGCATCACCACGAGCGAGACCGCGGCAAGCACGATCCCGGCCGTCGAGTGCGCCGCTTCGCCGCCGCCGAAAAGGGACCACAGCGCATCGCCGGTGATGTAGGCGGCCAGCAGGAAGAACGACACCGCGATCACGCGCAGCGCAGCCCGCTCCCGCCGTTCCGGGTCCGCGCCGGAGAACTGCCACGCCACCGCGAGCGCGGAAAGCACCTCGGCCACCGAGTCCAGCCCGAACGCGACCAGGGCGGCCGACGACGCGACGGTCCCAGCGGCGACGGCGACCACTGCCTCGACCACGTTGTACGTGATCGTCCCGGCTACGAGCCACCGCACCCGCCGATGCAGCACCGCCCGCCGCGCTCCGGACGGGCCACCAGCGGCGCAACAACCCTCCACCGGCAGATCACCGCTGGTCACGACGTCACCGACCCGGCATCGTCGGCGCAACCGACCGCCAGCACCACCTGTGTCAGCTCGGTCAACGCGCGCGCGAGGTGCGGGTCCGCGATCGCGTAGCGGACCTGACGGCCCTCGTACGTCGCGACCACCAGCCCGCAGCCACGAAGGCACGCGAGGTGGTTCGAGACGTTCGACCGGCTGAGTTCCAGATGCTCGGCCAGCTGCGCCGGGTACGTGACCCCGTCGAGCACCGCCACGAGAATCCGGCAGCGCGTCGGGTCGGCCAGCGCGCGACCCAGCCGGGCGAGCGCCCGTTCCCGGGTTTCGGAGATCAGCATGGAGGCAATAGTACAGCCTTCACTGAATCATCAGGCAAGCCCTCGTAGACTGAACACGTGGACAACCTCCTCGGCGACTTCCTGCGCGCACGGCGTGAACTGGTCTCCCCCGGCGACGTCGGACTGCCCGACCGCGGGCGCCGCCGCGTCCGCGGACTGCGCCGGGAGGAGCTGGCGCTGCTGGCCGGGATCAGCAGCGACTATTACGTCCGGCTGGAGCAAGGCCGCGACCAGAATCCGTCCGCGCAGGTACTCGACGCACTCGCCCGCGCACTCCAGCTTGACGACCCCGCTCGCGCCCACCTCCATCAGCTCGCCGCGCCGTCGCGAAGCCGGGTCACGCCGCGGCCGCAGGTGCCCCCGAGCATCGTGGAGCTGATCGCCACGTGGGCGACGAACCCGGCGTACGTCCAGGACCGGCTCACCAACGTCCTCGCCGCAAACCCCATCGCCGCCGCGATTTCGCCGAACTACGCCGCCGGGCGCAACCTGCTCCGCGCAATCTTCCTGGACCCGGCCGAACGCGACCTCCGCCCCGACTGGAACCAGACGGCCGCCGACGGCGTCGCCGGTTTGCGCGCCGCGCTGGGCCCGGACGTCGGAGACCCCGCGGTGACCGAGCTCGTCGCGGACCTCTCCGCAAGCAGCGAGCACTTCCGCAACCTGTGGTCCCGCCACGACATCAAGCCGAGAACCGGCCACCGCGTCCGGTTCCGGCACCCCGGCGCCGGAGACCTCACGCTGCAGAGCGACAAACTGGACATCCCCGGCCCGGACGCGCTGCAGCTCGTGGTGTTCCACGCCGCACCGGACACCCGGGACGCGGACCTGCTCGCCGCGCTGGCCGAGCTGGTCCCGGTTCTCTGAACGGGGGCAACCTGACACGGGGGTTCGCCCTTGAGCCAGGCGCTTGAGTCCCGCCCCTTGAACTCCGCTACTTGAGTCCCGCAGCTTGGGTTCGCCGCTGACGTCCATCCTTGACGTCCGCCACTGAAGTCGGGCGCCGAAGTCGGGCGCCGAAGTCGGGCGGCGAAGTCGTCCTGGAGCCGGACATGGAGGTCCCGCACGGAAATCGGTCCTGGAGCCGGGCACGGAAGTCGGTCTTGGAGTAGGGCACGGAGGTCCCGCACGGAAACCGGTCCTCGAGCCGCACGGAAGTCCATGGCCGCAGGCTGCCTCTGGCAGCCTGCGGCTGCCCGAGGCCATCACCGGAGTCTGTCGCTGACGTCCGTCCCATACCTCTGTCGCCGGAGTCAGTCGGCCGGAGTCAGTTCGCCGGAGTCAGTTGGCCGGAATCGGCACCGAAATTCGTCGCGGCAGCCTGCCACCGGCAAGCCGCCGCCCGAGGCCGTCGCCGCAGTCCCTTGCTCGCGCCCGTAGGTGGAACGGTCACCGGGGCCTGCCACCGCAGTCCGGGAAAGAAGGGCCGTCGCCGCAGTCTGCCAATGGAGTCCGTCACCGGAGGCCGTAACCAGCGCCTGCGGACACGGAGTCCGTGGCCGAAACTCCTCACCGCAAGCGGGATCCGGGCCGGGGCGGGCCATCACAACCACACCCCGGCCCGGATCCGTCAACCAGCCGCCTCGAACTCGCGCACTGCGTCCAGTGCCGGGCCCATGGCGGCGTTCGCCTCGCGTTCGATCATGATTTCCACCAGTACCGGGCGGCGGGTGCGTTCCGCTTCCTTGCGGGCCCACTCCAGTGACGACCGGATGTCGCCCGGTTCCACGACCCTGGTGCCCGAGCAGCCGTACGCTTCCATGATCTTCACGTTGTCCGTGCCGTGGTCGTCGTAGTGGATGTCGACCTGGTAGTTCATGTCGTACGGCAGCTCCGACTGGCGGATCAGGCCCAGGTACTCGTTGTTCAGCATCACGAGCACGAACCCGACGTCGTACTGTGCGGCCACCGCCAGCTCCTCCACCAGGAACTGGAACGAATAGTCGCCCACGACGCCGACGACCTCCGCGTCCGGGCGGGCCTTCTTCACCCCGATCGCGGCCGGGATTTCCCAGCCGAGCGGGCCTGCCTGGCCGCACACCTGGTAGTGCCGCGGCAGGTGGGCGCGCTGGAACTGGCCGGACCAGATCTGGTACAGCCCGATCGCGGTGACGAAATACGTTTCCGGGCCGTAGAACTCGTTGAGCTCCTTGAACACCCGCGGGGCCTTGATCGGGGTGCTGTCGAAGTCCTCGCGGCGCGGCAGTTCCGCCTTCAGGTCGCCGAGCCGCTTGACCCACGCGCGGTCGCGGGCGGGGACCTCGCGCGCGGCTAGTGCGGACAGCAGCGCGTCCAGGAATTCGCGGGTGTCCGAGACGACGCCGAGGTCCGGGCCGAACACCTTGCCCAGCTGGGTGGGTTCGATGTCGACGTGGATGAACTTCCGGTCGCCGCGGTAGACCGACAGTTCGCCGGTGTGCCGGTCGCCGAAGCGGGCGCCCAGTGCGAGGACCAGGTCGGACTCCAGGAATGCCGCGTTGGCCCAGCGCTGTGACGTCTGGATCCCCGCCATCCCGGCGAACAGCTCGTGGTCCTCCGGGAAGCTGCCCTTGCCCATGAGCGTGACGCCGACCGGGACGCCCAGCCGTTCCGCGACCTCGCGCAGCCGGTCGCTCGCCTCGCCCAGCACGACGCCGCCACCGGCCAGAATCAGTGGGCGTTCGGCGGCCAGCAGCAGGTCCAGCGCCCGTTCGACGCGGGCCGGGGACGGCTTGACCGTGCTCACCGGCAGCGCCGAGTCGATGCTGGAGTCCCATTCGATTTCCTGCTTCTGGACGTCGATCGGCAGGTCGATGAGCACCGGGCCGGGCCGTCCGGAGCGCGCGATCCGGAATGCCTCGCGGAAGATCCACGGCAGCTGCGCGGCTTCCTTCACCTGCACGGCCCACTTCGTGACCGGACGGGCGATTTCGACGATGTCGACCGCCTGGAACGCTTCCTGGTGCAGCTTCGTCGTCGCGGCCTGGCCGGTGATGCACAGGATCGGGATCGAGTCGGCGTGTGCGGTGTAGAGGCCGGTGATCATGTTGGTCCCGGCCGGACCGGACGTGCCGATCGCGACCCCGACGTTGCCGGTGGTCCGCGCCCAGCCGTCGGCCATGTGCGTGGCGCCCTCTTCGTGGCGCACCACCAGGTGTTCGATACCGCTGCCCTGCAAGGCATCGTAAAGCGGCAGGATGGCGGCGCCGGGGCAGCCGAAGGCGACGTCGACGCCCTCGTCGGCCAGCACGTCGACGACTGCCTGCATAGCGGGGACTCGGGCCATGGTCAAACCTCCTGCGGCGATCGGCCGGACAGCTCTTCGACGACTTTCAGCAGCGCGGAATGATCCAGCGAGCCGTACCCCATCGCGCGCCCGGCCGCGATCAGCTGCGCGACGAGACCGGTGAGTGGCAACGCCACCTCGGACTGCCGGGCCGCGGCCAGTGCGATGCCCATGTCTTTGTGGTGCAGGTCGATCCGGAAGCCGGGCTGGAACTCCCGCGCGACCATCGACTTGCGCTTCAGCTCCAGGATCCGGCTGCCCGCGAGACCACCGGCCAGGACATCGAGGCCGGTACCAGCGTCCACTCCGGACGCTTCCAGCAGCACGATCGCTTCCGCGACCAGACCGTAGATCCCGCCGACCACCAGCTGGTTGGCCGCCTTCACGACCTGCCCCGCGCCGTGCGGGCCGACATGCACGATCGTCTTGCCGAGCACCTCGAAAACCGGTTCGGCAGCGGCGAAATCAGCCGCGTCGCCACCGACCATGATGGACAGCGTGGCCTGCTCGGCACCGGCCTGCCCACCGGACACCGGCGCGTCCAGCACGCGGATTCCCTTGGCCGCACCGGCTTTCGCGACCTCGATCGACGTCTCCGGCCGGATGGTGCTCATGTCCACCAGCAGCGTGCCGGACGCGACCGCGTCGAGCACCCCGCCGGGAGCGAGCACGACCTGCTCGACCTGTGGGTGGTCCGGCAGCATGGTGATCACGACGTCCGCTCCGGACACCGCGTCGGCGACCTCCTTCGCCGCGCGGCCACCGGCTGCCTCCAGTTTCGCCAGTGCGTCGGCGCTGAGGTCGAATCCGCTCACCTCGTGCCCGGCACCGGCCAGGTGCGCGGCCATCGGTGTGCCCATCACACCCAGCCCGATGAACCCGATCCTGCTCATCAGTTTCCCCTTCGCTCGTACGGCAGCCAGGCCAGTGAGTCCACTGTGGAACCGTCCGGTTTGTACTCGATACCCACCGGTCCGGCGTAGCCTGCCGCCTGCAGCTTCTCCAGATGTCCTTCGAGGTCCAGCTCCCCCGTGCCCGGCTGGTGCCGGCCCGGTGCGTCGGCGATCTGCACGTGCCCGGTGCGCGGGGTGTAGCGGGCGATGACGGAGCCGAGGTCTTCGCCGTTCACCGCCAGGTGATAGAGGTCCGCAAGGAGCCGTACGTTGCCGAGGCCGAGGTCGTCGAGGACGGCGACCGCGTCGGCCGCCGTCTTCAGCGGGTACGCGGCGGAGCCCGACAACGGTTCGAGCACCAGCTGCGCGCCGATGCCCGCGGCCGCCTTCGCTGCGGTGGCCAGGTGATTCCGGGCCAGATCGTCCTGTTCGGACGGTGCGACGCCGTCGATCCGGTTGCCGTACAACGCGTTGAAGCTGCGGCAGCCGAGCCGCTCGGCAATGCCGAGCGCAATGGTCAGGCTGGTCGCGAACTCCGCCTCGCGGCCGACCCACGACACGAGCCCGCGGTCGCCCGCCGCCATGTCCCCCGCGTAGAAGTTCAGCCCGGTGAGCCGGACCCCGGCCTGCTCGATCGACCGCACGAACCGCCCGACCTCGGCTCCGGCCGGGTCGGCGCTGTCGAAGGGCCACCAGAACTCCACCGAGGTGAAGCCCGCTGCCCGGGCGGCCTTGGCGCGCTCGAGCAGCGGGAGCTCGGTGAACAGGATCGACAGGTTGGCGGTGTAGGGCAGCGAGTGCCGCTCCCCGGCGGGACCGGTCATGGGTACGTCCGCTCCTTGCTTTTTCGCTTCGTGGAAGTTTTCTTCCGTAGTTCGAGAATAGCCGGGAGCGCGGGGGTGGGTCAACGGGGAGTTCGGGGTGGCCGGTACACGGGGGCCCCGTCCACCGGCGGCCGGAAGACCCGGCCACTGCCGGATGCCTGCTTCCGGGTGACAAAGGAAGCCGCCCGACACCGGGAAGCAGTGCCCGTTCGCGCTTTCTTGTTGCCCGGTGAGACGGTAATCCGAAAAACGGCAACGAAACCCGGCTACCGTCGGAAGAACTTCATCGACGAAGGGGGCGTGATCGGAATCGGCGGCTATACGTCGAACGCCGGACTGGGGCGCACGGTATCGCGAATGCTCCCCGCCGGTTGGTCGATCCGGCATTCCGATCCTTGGCTGCACGTCACGCGCGACGGCGAGATTTTGCCGGAGCAGGGCTGGAAACTCCACGTCTCCGCAACCCCGTCGAACGCCGCCGAAGTTGCCCGGCGCTGCGCCGCCGTCCTCTTCACCCGCGGCTGTTCCTTCAAATTCGCCGCGACTGCCGAAACTGTCCAAAGCCTCAATTCCCGGAACGCACAGCGCGGTTCTTCGGGAAAGTTCCTCACTGTCTACCCGGCCGCCGACGCGCTGGCCATTGCCACCGAACTCGATCAGGTCACCGACGGTCTTTCCGGCCCGAGAATCCTTTCCGACCGGCCATTGCGCACCGGCAGCCTGGTGCATTACCGATACGGTTCCTTCGTCCCCCGGATGCGCCTGACCGACCAGGGCGGCTACGAGCCGGTCCTGCTCGATCCGGACGGAAACCCGGTGCCGGACCGGCGCGAGGCCTGGTTCACCCCGCCGCCGTGGGCGCCGCCGCTCGGCATTCCCGCACCGGCCATGGAGGCACCCCGGCAGGTTCTCCTCGCCGACCGTTACCTGGTCCGTTCGGCAATCCGGCATTCGAACAAGGGCGGCGTCTTCCGCGCAACCGACACCGAAACCGGCGCCGACGTCATCGTCAAACAGGCCAGGGCGCACGTCGACGGGCTGGCCGACGGCAGCGACGTCCGCGACCTGTTGCGCGCCGAGGCAAGCATGCTCCAGAAACTCGCTGGTACCGGCGTCGCGCCCGGATTCGTCGACCTGTTCGACAACGCCGAGCACACCTTCCTCGTCGCGGAAGCCATCCCCGGACAGACCTTGCGCACCGCTCTCCGCGCGTGGCATCGGGAGCCGGCCTCACTCCGTACCAACGTCCTGCAGACCATCCGCACGCTGGCCCAGGTTCTCCAGACGGTGCACCGGCTCGGCATCGTCGTGCGCGACCTCTCGCCCGCCAACATCATCGTCTCCGGCGCCGATCTGAAGCTCGTCGACTGGGAGATGGCGGTCCGGCAAGGCTCGCGCGTAAGCGCCGTCGGCACGCCCGGCTACGCGGCGCCTGAGCAGGCCGGACCGGAACCGCTCTCGGCCACCGACGCCCTCGATCTCTACGCGTTCGGCGCGATCGTGTTCAGTGCCGCGGTCGGCACCGATCCGGTCCTGGCCAGCCAGGACGTCCCAGAACCGGCTCGGCAGCAACGACTGCAGCACTGGCTGGCGGCCGCCGCGGCAGAGTGTCCGCTCGCTGCCGAACTCGCCCCGCTGATCCACGCACTCACCGCCGACCGGCCCGCGGATCGCTGGCCGATCACCACAGTGCTGACCTGGCTCTCCTCCCCGGCGCCCGCGACGGCTGCGCCCAGCACCAGCGAAGCCGCCGACGACCTTGCCCAGCGCATGCTCGACGACGGCATCACCTTCCTGACCAGCACGATGGCCGCTCCCCGCGCACCCCGGCTCTGGGACACCGGCGACCAGGGAAACAAGACGGACCCGACCACGGTCTATTACGGCGCGGCGGGGGTTCTCGGCTTCCTCACCCAGGCGTTCGTCCACCTTGGTCGCGATGACCTCGAACCAGCGCTGCGAGCGACCAGTGAATGGATCGCCGCGCGGTGCGCCGCGGAACCGACGATCCTGCCCGGCCTGCATTGCGGACGGTCCGGCAGCGCACTGGCCCTGCTCGAATGCGCGGTAGCGCTGAACGACCCGCTGCTCATCGAGCACGCCTGCGAGCTCGCCGCGGAAATCCCTGCCGAGCACCACATTCCCGAGGTGTGCAGCGGGCTCGCCGGAGCGGGTACCGCGCAGCTCAGGTTCTGGCAGCTCACCGGCGACCACACCTTCCTCGACCTGGCCCGCCGCTGCGGCGAATCCCTCGTGCACCTCTCGAAGTCCAGCAAGTACGGCCGCGGATTGTGGCCGGTACCGGACGATTCCCGCGCGGCGAACCTGGTCTGCTACGGGTTCGCACACGGGACCGCCGGGATCTCCGCCTTCCTCCTCGATCTCGGGGCGGAAACCGGCGACGAGCAGTTCCTCACCGAGGCGTGCACGGGCGCGGATCTCTTGTGCGACAACGCACTCCGCCTCGGCGACCTGGTCACCTGGCCCACCGGACCGAGTACCGACGTACCGCAAAGCACCTGGTGCAACGGGGCTTCCGGGATCGGCAGCTTCCTCCTCCGGGCGTGGCTGGTGACCGGCTCGCCCCGCTACCTCGCCGACGCCGAAGGGGCAGCCCGTGCGGTACGGGCCGCGCAGTGGTCCCTGCCGCTGTCGAGCTGCCACGGAGTCGCCGGGAACACCGACTTCCTCCTCGACCTGGCCGCGGCCACCGGCGGCCCGGCCCCTGCCGCCGCGCTACCGGCGCTGACCTCGCGAAACACCGTCCAGAACGGCCTGCTGCTCCCGCCCGACGACAGTGGCGCCGCCGTGCATGCCGGTTACCAGACCGGCGCCACCGGAGTGCTCGCCACGCTGCTCCGGTTCGGGTACGGCAGCCCGCGCCTGTGGCACCCCAGGCTCCGCGGCGAAATCCGCCGTGCAGGAGAAGAAAGTTGAGGAGAACGCCCGTGACCGCAAGCGTGACCTGCGAAATCAACGACCTCGAGATGATCGAGGAAGAACTCACCGCCGAAGGCGTTCCTTGCGTGGTCAGCAAGGAAAGCGAGCGTCCGACGTGGCTGACTCCTGCCACCTGTTCGTTCATGCCGTGATTTCCCGCTGCCGGGGTGCCCGCTCCCGGGCGCCCCGGCAGCGCCGCGAACTCGCTTGACGCCACCCCGCCCGCGCACGCAGGGTGGGCAGGTGATCAATCGCCGGTCCGCGAGGAGTCGCTGATGCCCGACGTCCGGGGTTACTGCACGCTGTGCCGGTCGCGGTGCGGCGCCGTCTACACCATCGAGAGCGGTGCCCTGCGCGGCGTCCGGCCCGACCCAGCGCACCCGACCGGGACCGCGATGTGCCCGAAAGGCCGGGCCGCGCCGGAACTGGTCGCGTCCCCCGACCGGCTGCGGCGGCCGCTTCGGCGCACCACGCCCAGGTCCGACTCCGACCCGCGCTGGCGCGAGATCAGCTGGGACGAGGCAATGCGCGAGTTCGCCGGACGGCTCTCCGACATCCGCGCGACCAGCGGCGCCGAGTCCGTCGCGTTCGCGGTGACCTCGCCTAGCGGTACGCCGATGTCCGATTCGATCGACTGGGTCGAGCGCTTCATCCGCCTCTTCGGCAGCCCGAACACGCTCTACGCCACCGAGATCTGCAACTGGCACAAGGATTTCGCGCACGCCTTCACGTTCGGCTCGGCACTGCCCGCACCGGACTACGCGGGTACCGATTTCGCCGTGCTCTGGGGCCACAACCCGGCGAAATCGTGGCTCGCGCAGTCGGCCGCGCTGGCCGCCAGCGACGCGAAGCTCGCCGTGATCGATCCGCGTCGATCCACGAGCGCGGTGCAGGCCGACCACTGGCTGCGGGTCCGGCCGGGCACCGACGGCGCGCTCGCGCTCGGGGTCGCCCGGCTGCTGCTCGACCGCCGCGGCCACGACGAGGCCTTCGTCCGATCGTGGACCAACGCTCCGCTGCTCGTCCGCACCGACACCGGCCGCTTCCTGCGCGCCGCGGACCTCGACCCGGCTGCCACCGGATTCGTGGTGTGGGACGAGACTTCCGGACGACCTGAGCCGTACGACACCGCCTACCCAGCCACCTCGCCGGAGCGGTTCGCGCTCCACGGCAGGCGCCGCGTACCAACGCCGGATGGGCCGATCGAGTGCCTTCCCGCCTTCGAGTACTACACCGACGCCTGCCATGCCTGGCCACTCGACCGCACCGAGGCGGTGACCACCGTCGATGCCGCTGCGATCGAGGCCTTTGCAGCAGAGCTGGCCGCCGCGAAATCGGTGACGTACGCAGCTTGGTCGGGCGTCGGACAGCACGCGAACGCAACGCAAACCGAGCGCGCGATTGCCACCCTGTACGCGCTCACCGACAGTTTCGATACCCCCGGCGGCAACGTGGCTCTGCCGAAACTCCCGGTCGCCCCGGTCGCCGGGCAGCTGGCCCCCGAGCAGCGCGCGAAAGCCCTTGGCCTCGAAGAATTCCCGCTCGGACCGCCTGCCCAAGGCTGGATCACCGCGCGGAACTTTTCCCGGGCGGTCCTCGACGGAACGCCCTATCCGGTTCGGGCGCTGGTGTCGTTCGGCAGCAATCTCCTGATGTCCCAGCCGGATCCGCGCCGTACCGCGGAAGCCTTGCGCCATCTCGAATTCGCCGTGCACCTCGATCTGTTCGAGAATCCGACCGCCCGGTTCGCCGACCTGCTGCTCCCGGTCCAGACCCCGTGGGAACACGAGGCGTTCCGGGCGGGCTTCGAGATCAGCCAGGCCGCGCAGGAACGCGTCCAGCTGCGGCCGCGGATGGTCGAGCCGGTCGGTGAGTCGCGTTCCGACACCGAGGTCGTGTTCGACCTGGCTGCGCGGCTCGGGCTCGGCGCCGAATTCTTCGACGGCCGCATCGAGGACGGCTGGGACCACCAGCTCGCCCCGCTCGGGCTCACCACCGCCGACCTGCGCGAGCACCCGAGTGGCGTCGACCTGCCGTTGCAGACCGAGTATCGCAAGTACGCGCGCCTTGCCGAAGACGGCAAGGCAACCGGGTTCGCGACACCCACCCGGCGTGTCGAGCTGTACTCCGAACGACTCGCCGACCACGGGCAACCGCCGGTGCCGGTCGCCGTTCCCCCGGTCCGCGACCCCCAGCATCCCCTTGTCTTGACCTGCGCGAAGAACGGATATTTCTGCCACAGTCAGCACCGCGGGATTTCTTCACTACGGAAGCGGTTCCCCGAGCCGGTCGTCGAACTGAGCGCGGAACTCGCAGCCGAACGCGGGATTCAGGACGGCCAATGGGTCCGGATCACGACGGCACGGGCGAACGTCCGCATGCGGGCCAGGATCGATCCGGCCCTGCACCGGGATGTCGTGGTCGCGGAGTACGGCTGGTGGCAACCCGCGCCCGACCTCGCGCTCCCGGGGTCGGACGCGCTCGAAGACGGCGGGACGAACTACAACCTGCTGGTCGGCGACGACGAGCACGATCCGGTCAGCGGGTCCATCGCCTTGCGCTCCACGTCCTGCGAGGTCCGGCCGGACGAGCCGCCGCCGTGGTCCGGCCAGCGGGAGTTCGCCGTTGAAGACGCCAGGTTCGAGACCGCCGACATCCGTTCGGTACGGCTGCGCCCGATCGACGGCGGGCCGGTACCAGCGTTCCGCCCGGGCCAGCACATCACCGTCGCGTGGCCCAGCGAACCGGCGCTGACCCGCAGTTACTCGCTCATCGGACCGCCGGAAGACACCTACGCCATCGCCGTACGGAGGCTCGACGGCGGGCAGTTCTCCCCGATGGTGCACGACCGGCTGCAACCCGGTACCCGGCTGCTGGTCACTCCGCCGTCGGGTGGGTTCGCGCTCCCGGCTGCCCACACGCGGCCGATCGTGCTGTTCGCCGCGGGCATCGGGATCACGCCGTTTCTCGGCTACCTGGAGACGCTCGAACCCGGGTCAGCGCCGGAAATCGTGCTCCACCACGGCAGCCGCGACGGCTCCCGGCACGCGTTCCGCGACCGGATCGCCGAACTGACCGCGCGGCTCCCGTCCGTCCGAGTCGTCGACCACTACAGCCGTCCCGCGCCCGGTGACCGTTGCGATTACTCCGGACGGATCACCGCGGCCTGCGTCGAGGACGAGCTGATCCGCCGCCGCGCCCGCTTCTACCTCTGCGGGCCCGAAGCCATGCTCGACGAGCTCACCGCCGGTCTCGCCGAACGCGGCGTCCCCCGGTTCGACGTCTTCACCGAGAAGTTCCACGCCGCGCCCGCCCCGGTGGAGATCTCCCGCGACGCGACGGCGACTGTGCGGTTCGCCCGGTCCGGCCGCTCGCTCACCTGGCGGGCCTCCGACGGTGACCTGCTGCGTTTCGCCGAGGCGGCCGGGGTCGCGCTGCCCAGCGGCTGCCGGCTCGGCCAGTGCGAAAGCTGCGCGGTCCCGGTCCTCGGCGGCACCGTCGCGCACCTGGTCTCCGTCACCGGCGATCTGCCGCCTGACCAGTGTCTTACGTGCCAAGCAGTTCCGGTTTCCGACCTCGTGCTCGACGCGTGAGTCTCATCACCCGAAGCCGCCCAAACCCGTTCTGGGGGTGCGATTCCGGACATCCGGAAGGCATCATCGGCGGGTGAGTATCGACCAGACCTCCCGCGCCGTGTACGAGAACATCGTCGCCAAGAACCCGGCCGAACCGGAGTTCCACCAGGCCGTGTTCGAGGTGCTGGAGGCGATCCGGCCCGCGCTGCAGCGGGATCCGGGCCTGCGCGACGCGGCGATGCTGGAACGGCTCTGCGAACCCGAGCGGCAGCTGATGTTCCGGGTGGTCTGGACCGACGACGCGGGCAAGGTGCACGTCAACCGGGGGTTCCGGGTCGGGTTCAGCTCCGCGCTCGGACCGTACAAGGGCGGGCTGCGGTTCCGCAGCGACGTCACGCTCGGCACGGTGAAGTTCCTCGCCTTCGAGCAGATCTTCAAGAACGCGCTCACCGGCCTCGGCATCGGCGCGGGCAAGGGCGGGTCCGACTTCGACCCGGCCGGTCGCAGCGACAGCGAGATCATGCGGTTCTGCCAGTCGTTCATGACCGAGCTGTACCGGCACATCGGGCCGGAGACCGACGTCCCGGCCGGGGACATCGGCGTCGGCGGGCGGGAGATCGGGTACCTGTTCGGCCAGTACAAACGGCTCACGAACCGGTATGACGCAGGCACGCTCACCGGCAAGGACCCGCTGCTGGGCGGCATTCCGGCGCGGCCGGAGGCGACCGGGTACGGCACCGTGTACTTCCTCGAAGCCATGCTCGGTGCCCGCGACGACTCGCTCGCCGGGCGCACCGCCGTGGTGTCGGGCTCGGGCAACGTCGCCTACCACGCGATCGCGAAGCTGCGGGAGCTCGGCGCGAAGCCGGTCGCGTGCTCGGATTCCGGCGGTTACGTACACGATCCGCGCGGCCTCGACCTCGACGTGCTGCACGAGCTGAAGGTCGCGCGCCGCGGACGGCTCGCCGAGTACGTCGACCGGGTCCCGTCGGCCAGGTACATCACCGACGGCTCGCTGTGGGACGTGCCGTGCGACCTCGCGCTTCCCTGCGCCACGCAGAACGAACTCGACGAGCAGGCCGCGCTGCGGCTGGTGAAGAACAACGTCCGCGCTGTTGCGGAGGGCGCGAACATGCCGTGTACGCCGGGGTCGCTGCAGGTCTTGCGGGAGGCGGGCGTCGCCGTCGGGCCGGGTAAGGCGGCGAACGCCGGAGGGGTGGCGGTGTCGGCGCTCGAGATGCGCCAGAACGCGGCCCGCGACCAGTGGACGTTCGAGCGCACCGACCGGACCCTGCGCGAGATCATGACCGACATCCACACGACGTGCCTCGAAACCGCCGACGAGCACGGGGTCCCGGGCGATTACGTGAGTGGTGCGAACATCGCCGGGTTCCGGAAGGTCGTGGCGGCGATGGACGTGCTGGGGTATATCTGAGCCCGCCAGTGGTGTCCGACTTTCCGGAAGCTCTTTCCTCCGGCGCTGCGAGCGACTAGGAAAGAGCCTCATGAGCAAGGTCTTCAGCGCCCTCGCCGTTTCCGTCGACGGGTACATCAGCGGGCGGCGGCCGGACGGCGCCGACGAGGTCGGGAGCGGCCTCGGGGACGCCGGGGTGCTGTTCGACTGGTACTTCTCCGGCGACACCGACAGCAAAGTGCTCGGCGGGTTCAAGCTTTCCGAGGCCAGCGTGCGATTCTTCGACGCCGCCGCAGCGCGGGCCGGGGCGATCGTCGCCGGGCACACGACCTACGTGCACTCCAGCCATTTCCGGGACGGGGGTCCGCATCCGTACGCGCCGCTCTTCGTGGTCAGCCACCAGCCGGTCCCCGAGCTGAGTGGCACCCAGACGCACGTCAGCAGCGTCGAGGAAGCCGTCACCGCGGCCCGGGCGGTGGCGGGGGACAAGGACGTCGCGCTGATGGGCGGCGTGCTGGTCACCGAAGCGCTCAAGGCGGGACTCGTCGACGAGCTCATCCTCCACCAGATACCCATTCTGCTCGGCGGCGGGCGCAGGTACCTCAACGAACTCGACGACCACGTCGGACTCCGGCTGGTCGAGGCCGTTCCGGCGCCCGATGTCACGCACCTCCACTACGAAGTCCTGAGCTGAAGGGCACCCGAATGCTCGAACCGCACGTCCGCCGCGTACTCGACGGCACCTCCATCGCCCACCTCGCGACCGTGCTCCCGGACGGTTCGCCGCACGCGGTCCCGGTGTGGATCGGCTCGCACGGCGACCGCATCGTGTTCCTCACCGGACCCGGCAGCCGCAAAGCCCGTAACCTGCACCGGGACCCGCGGGTGGCCGTGTCGATCGCGCCGGCGGACAACCCGTTCGAGCCGGTGATCGTGCGCGGCCGGGTCGTCGAGTGGCTCGACGGTGACGCCGCCTGGGAAATCATCGATCAGCTGGCCGCGAAGTACATCGGCCAGCCTTACTCGCGGGACCTGGACCGGGTGGTCGGCGTGATCGAACCCGAACGGCAGACGGTCGGGATCACATAGTCACCAGTGGCCGCGTTCCCGGCGGCAGCTGCGCTACACCGCCGCCGAGGAACCGCACCACCGCCTCCTGCAGCGCCCGGACCGCGCGTGGCTGTTCGACATCGCGCCGGTACGCCAGCCGCACCACGCGGCTCAGACCCGGCGGGGTGAACTGCGTGCGGCGGAACCGGTCACCTACCACCGTGCTCGGCACCACCGCGAGACCCAGCCCGGCCTGTACGAGCTCCAGCACCGCGTCCATCTCGCCGCCTTCGATGGCGAACAGCGGGTCGAAACCCTCGGCGCGGCAAGCGTTCACGGTCGCCTCGCGCAGGTCGTAGCCCTGCCGGAACATCACCAGCGGCCGGTCCCGCAGCGCCTGGATCGGCATCCGGCCGCGGACCGGCGCCGGGGCGTCCTTCGGCGAGATCACCACCAGGTCCTCGACGAACAGCGCGCGGCTCTCCAGCCGGGAATCGTCGTGCACCCGGCTGTCCACGATCATCGCCAGGTCGAGCCCGCCTTCCGACAGCTCGGTCTGCAGATCCCGCGACCCGCTTTCGTGCAGGACCAGCTCGATCCCCGGGTAGTCGCGGCGGAACGCGGCCAGCATCGCAGGCAGCAAACCGGTGCACAGGCTCGGGGTCGCGCCGAGCCGCACCCGGCCACGGCCCAGCTCGTCCAGCTCGCGGATCGCCCGGTACGCGTTTTCCGTCTCGGCGAGGATCCGGCGCGCGATCGGCAGCAGCGTCTCCCCCGCCTCGGTGAGCGTGACATTGCCGCGGATCCGGTGGAACAGCCCCGCGCCGACGTCCCGTTCGAGCGCCCGGATTTGCTGTGACAGCGACGGTTGCGCCACCCGCATCTGCTCCGCGGCACGGGTGAAATGCCGCGTCTCGGCGACCGCCACGAAGTACGCCAGCTGCTGGAACTGCATGACCCGATCATAGGCTAATGCAATTGTCATGAGAGAAAGCATGTGTTTGCCCTCTCGTCAGCCGCGACCTACCGTCGAACCGTGGCAACTGCACCCGCTCCGGCCCGCCGCCGCCCGGCACTGCTGGTCTTCTGGCGTTCGACCATCGGCAAGAAGGTCGTGATGGCGGTCACCGGCCTGCTTTTCGTCGCGTTCCTGTTCGTGCACATGGCAGGCAACCTCAAGATCTTCTTCGGCCCGGAGGATTTCGACCACTACGCGGGCTGGCTGCGCACCATCGGCGAACCGGTGCTGCAGGAAACCTGGTTCCTGTGGGTGCAGCGCGCCGTGCTGGTGGTGGCGCTGGTGCTGCACGTCACCGCGGCGGTGCAACTGTCCAAACGCGACCGCCGGGCGCGGCCGGTGAAGTATGCGCACGGTCAGCGTCCGCGAGCCAGCTTCGCCACGCACACCATGCGCTGGGGCGGTGCCACGCTCGCGCTGTACATCGTGTGGCACATCCTCGATCTCACCGTCGGTGTGGCCAACCAGGATTTCCGCGCGGGGCAGCCGTACCACAACGTGGTGGCCGACTTCCAGGTCTGGTGGGTCAACGTCATCTACGTCGTCGCGCTGCTCATGCTCGGGCTGCACATCAACCACGGCTTCTGGAGCGCAGCGCAGACCCTCGGCATCACGAGCAAAACGCGTGACCGGGCCCTGAAGGCCGTGGGATCCGTGCTCGCCGTCGTGATCACCGGCGGTTTCCTGATCGTGCCGATCGCCGTGATGGCGGGATGGGTGGCCTGAGATGAGCGAGTACACGATCGGCGACCCGATTGCCGACGGCAAAGCACCGGACGGCCCGATCCAGGACCGCTGGGACAGCCGCCGCTTCAGCGCGAAACTGGTCAACCCGGCCAACCGGCGGCGGCACCGGATCATCGTGGTGGGCACCGGGCTCGCGGGCGCGTCGGCCGGGGCGACGCTCGCCGAGCAGGGTTACCACGTCGTCCAGTTCTGCTTCCAGGACTCGCCGCGGCGGGCGCATTCGGTCGCCGCGCAGGGCGGGATCAACGCGGCGAAGAACTATCGCAACGACGGCGATTCGGTGTACCGGCTCTTCTACGACACGGTGAAGGGCGGCGACTTCCGATCGCGCGAGTCCAATGTGTACCGGCTCGCGCAGGTGTCCACGCAGATCATCGACCAGGCGGTGGCGCAGGGCGTGCCGTTCGCGCGTGAGTACGGCGGGTTGCTCGACACGCGGTCTTTCGGCGGCGTGCAGGTGCAGCGCACGTTCTACGCCCGCGGCCAGACCGGGCAGCAGCTGCTGCTCGGCGCGTACCAGGCGCTCGCCCGGCAGATCGACGCCGGTGGCGTGGAAATGCATGCGCGCGCGGAAATGCTGGACCTGATCGTGTCCGGCGGCCGGGCCCGCGGGATCGTCGCGCGTGACCTGGTCACCGGCGAGGTCACCACGCATCTCGCCGACGCCGTCGTGCTCGCGACCGGCGGGTACGGCAACGTCTTCTACCTGTCCACCAACGCCAAAGGCTCCAATGCGACGGCGATCTGGCGGGCGCACAAGCGGGGCGCGTACTTCGCAAACCCGTGCTTCACGCAGATCCACCCGACGTGCATCCCGCGCTCCGGCGAGCACCAGTCGAAACTCACGCTGATGAGTGAATCGCTGCGCAACGACGGCCGGATCTGGGTCCCGAAACAGCCGCGCGATCCCCGTCCGCCACAGGAAATCCCGGAGGCCGGACGGGACTACTACCTCGAGCGGATGTACCCGAGCTTCGGCAACCTCGTGCCGCGGGACATCGCGTCGCGGGCGGCGAAGAACGTGTGC
Organism: Amycolatopsis jejuensis; assembly: GCF_000717335.1. GTDB lineage: Bacteria > Actinomycetota > Actinomycetes > Mycobacteriales > Pseudonocardiaceae > Amycolatopsis > Amycolatopsis jejuensis. The sequence goes on along the minus strand of NZ_JNYZ01000002.1, from coordinate 154,515 downwards.
GACGCCGGGTTCGGCGTGGGTCCGGGTGGGCTGGGGGTGTACCTGGACTTCGCCGACGCCATCGCGCGGCTGGGCCGTCCGGCGGTGGAAGCCAAGTACGGCAACCTGTTCGAGATGTACGGGCGGATCACGGCGGAGAACCCGTACGAGGTCCCGATGCGGATCTATCCCGCCATCCACTACACGATGGGTGGCTTGTGGGTCGACTACGACCTGCAGAGCACCGTGCCCGGCCTGTTCGTGATCGGCGAGGCCAACTTCTCCGACCACGGCGCGAACCGGCTCGGCGCGTCCGCGCTGATGCAAGGCCTGGCGGACGGGTATTTCGTGCTGCCGCCGACGCTCAACGACTACATCGCGCGTGGCGGATTCGATCCGATCGACCAAGATGCGGTGACCGCCGCGGAAACCGCCGTGCAGGAACGGCTTTCGCGGCTCCTGTCGGTGCAGGGCAGCCGCAGTGTGGACTCGTTCCACCGCGAGCTGGGGCACCTCATGTGGGATCACTGTGGCATGTCCCGGACCGCGGAGGGGCTGCGGAAAGCCCTCGAACGGGTACCCGAGCTGCGGGCGGAATTCTGGCGTGACGTCCGCGTTCCCGGCACCGGCGCCGACCTCAACCAGGAGCTCGAGAAGGCCGGCCGGGTCGCCGATTTCCTCGAACTCGCCGAATTGCTGCTGCTCGACGCGCTGGTCCGCGAGGAATCGTGCGGCGGGCACTTCCGCGAGGAACACCAGACCGCCGACGGCGAAGCCCAGCGCGACGACGAGCACTTCACGCACGTCGCCGCTTGGGAGTACGGCGGCGGGAAACCCGTGCTGCACCACGAACTCCTGAACTTCGAGCACGTCCACCCCACCCAGCGGAGCTACACGTGAAACTCACCCTGCGCGTCTGGCGGCAGGCCGGTCCGGACGACGGCGGCAGGCTCGTCGAGTACCCGGTCGACGACGCGAGCCCGGACATGTCGTTCCTCGAACTGCTCGACGTCCTCAACCAGCACCTCATCGAGGACGGCGCCGAGCCGATCGCGTTCGACCACGACTGCCGCGAGGGCATCTGCGGCTCGTGTGGCGTGGTGATCAACGGCCGCTCACACGGCCCCGAGCAGACCACCACCTGCCAGCTGCACCTGCGCTCGTTCCGCGACGGCGACGTGCTCGACGTGGAACCGTGGCGCGCCAAGGGTTTCCCGGTGATCAAGGACCTGGTGGTGGACCGGTCGGCGTTCGACCGGATCATCGAGGCGGGCGGTTACGTCACCGCCCCGACCGGCAGCGCGCCGGACGCGCACGCGACGCCGGTCCCGAAACCGGCCGCCGACCTCGCCTTCGACAACGCGACCTGCATCGGCTGCGGCGCCTGCGTGGCCGCTTGCCCGAACGGGTCGGCGATGCTGTTCACGTCGGCGAAGGTGGCGCACCTCAACGCCCTGCCGCAGGGGCAGCCCGAACGCGCGCAACGCGTGCTGGACATGGTGGAGACGATGGACGCCGAGAACTTCGGCGGCTGCACCAATACCGGCGAATGCGTGGCGTCGTGCCCGAAGGGCATTCCGCTGGCGAGCATCGCGAACCTGAACCGCGAATTCCTGAAGGCGAGCCGCCGCTAAAACCGGTGGCACCGCGGGGCGGTACCTCGTTACCGTGCGGACGAACCCTGTCGTCCGGCCAAGGCGGTGCCGTTGTCCATCCGGTGAACTTCCCGACGCTGATCTGGTAGCGCGTTTTGCCGCGCTTCTTCGTGCTGCGGATTTTCTCACCGGAACAGGGATCCTTCTGTGCTCGAAAACTGGGCTGTCGTGCCCACCTGCCTGCCCCTCGTCCGCCGTCGCTGCCCCGCCTGCGGTACCGAGCGGTACCGCGCGAGCGGCAAATTTCGCGTCAACGCCCACCACAAGCTCCTCGACGCCTGGCTTCTCGTGCTCTGCACCGGATGCGGGGACACGGCCAAGCTCACGATCCTGGAGCGGGTGAACGTGCGTTCCGTGCGCCCGGACCTGCTGGATCGGTTGCAGGACAACGACCTCGGCCTCTTTTCCGAACTTCTCCAGGACCCGGTGGTACAACGCCGAAACCACGTCGCCCTCGATTGGACCGGGGCGTGGCGCCTCGACGTCGACCGGACAGCACGTCGAGAAGGGGATGCGATCGACGTCGCAGTCCACTTCAAGGCACGCATCCCGATCCGGCCGGTGCGCCTGATCGCCGAGGGCTGCGGCCTGTCCCGGGCCGAGGTCGGCCGGCTGCTCGCGGCGGGGAAGGTCGTGTCGGCGACCCGGCTGACCAGCAGGTTGTCCGGCGATTTCACCTTCACGCGCAAGCACTGAAAACCGGATGACGGAGTGAGCACCCACCGGCTAGCCTGCTGCCCATGGGTGCTTGTTACGCAACTTTCCGCTTCCGCCGCGCCTGAGCGCCGGAAGCTTCTCGCTCCGTCGCGCTCCTCGTGGTCCGTCCGGGCGGCCTTTGCCGTACCCGGGTCATTTCTTCCTGCCGCGGAGTGCTTTCACCCATGTCCGTCCACCCCTACGGTGGCCGCCACGAGCTCGGTCAGAACTTCCTGACCGATCCGGCCGCCATCGCCACCATCTGTGCCGCCGCTGCCCGCACGAAGGGTCCCCTCGTGGAACTCGCCGCGGGCGACGGGGCGCTCACCGTCCCGCTGAGCCGGTCCGGCCGTCCGATCACCGCCGTCGAACTCGACCCGCGCCGCGTACAGCGGCTGGCACAGCGGACAGCCCGCAATGTCTCCGTCGTGCACGGTGACCTGCTCACCCACCGGCTGCCCGCGGTCCCGCACACGGTGGTCGGCAACCTGCCGTTCCACCTCACCACCGCGGCGCTCCGCAGGCTGTTCCGGCAGCCGCACTGGGAACTCGCCGTGCTCCTGGTGCAATGGGAAGTCGCCCGGCGGCGGGCAGGCATCGGCGGAGCGTCGCAGATGACCGCGGCCTGGTGGCCGTGGTTCGACTTCACCGTGCCCGCCCGCGTACCCGCGCAGGCGTTCCGGCCGAAACCCGCCGTCGACGGAGGGATCCTCGTGATCACCCGGCGCACCGAACCCCTGGTCACCGAACGATCCGCGTACCAGGGGTTCGTGCGGGCCGTGTTCACCGGCCGCGGCCGAGGTCTCGGCGGAATCCTGCCCCGTACCGGCCGCCTCACCTCACGCTCGGCACACGCCTGGCTTGCCCGCGAACGCCTTTCGCCCCGGGCGCTTCCCCGCGAGCTCACCGCCACCCAGTGGGCCTCGCTCTGGGAACTGGTGCGCTAGCGCCGACATGTCCGGCGGGGACGCATCCAGGCGTTGCGTGCCGCCGCCTTCGGCCATGCCGTGCGCCTCGTCGACCACGGGGCGCACGGCCCGGTCGGCCGCCGTGATTTCCCGGGCGAGAACCGTAACCCGCCGAACAGGCCGGAGCGTGCTCGACCGCGGTCAGGCCTCGATGACCTGGGCCCGGTCCCACGCCGCCATCACGATCAAGGTTTTCGTCCCCGCCACGATTCCGGTGCCCCGGATGGCGTTGACCACCTTCTGCAGGTGGTCGACGTTCCGGACGCGGAACCGCACGAGCCCGTCGGGGTCGCCCGCGATCGTGAAGTACTGCCGGACCTCCGGCACCCTCCGCGCGATCTCTTCCAGCTCGCGCGTGTCCGTTCCGCCCGACAGCCGGATCTCCGTGAACGCGTCGAGCTCGCCGGTGTCCGAGTCTTTGATGATCGCCACGTACCCCTCGATGACCCCCTCGTTCTCGAGCCGTTCGATGCGCCTCGCGACGGGCGTGGCAGACAGTCCGACCCGCCTTGCGATCTCGCTGACCGGCATGCGCGCGTTCGTGCGCAGCACCGCGAGGATCTCCCGGTCGATGTCGTCCACCATGTCGCACTCCTTGGTCGAATCTCCTGCAGTACGCGTGATTCTAACGTCAACTATAGCGCGTCCGAGCATTGAGTGCGCTTTTCACGCGTTTCTCGCGCTTTCCGATTGCCTGCTCCGCCCCGTTTGGGAATGCTCCAGGCACCGCTGAGCCGAGGAGGAGCATGATCGCCGAGACGTCTTTCGCCACCCTTTGGTCGGTTCTCGACCAGACCGGGACGTTGCGGCCGGACGACCGGGTGCCCACCGGCGACGACGCGCTGGACCTGCGCGCGGCCTACCGCGACATGGTGCTGGCCCGCCGCATCGACACCGAGGCGATCGCCCTTCAGCGGCAGGGCGAACTGGGGCTGTGGCCCTCCCTGCTCGGGCAGGAGGCCGCGCAGGTCGGCGCGGGTTCGGCCGTGCGCCCGCAGGATGTCGTGTTCCCGACCTACCGGGAACACGCCGTGGCATGGTGTTCCGGCGTCGATCCGGTCCAGCTGCTGGGGCTGTTCCGCGGGACGACGATGGGTGGCTGGGACCCCCGGGAACGCAACTTCAACCTGTACACCCTCGTCATCGGCGCCCAGACCCTGCACGGCGTGGGCTACGCCATGGGCATCGTGCGGGACCGCGCCGTCGGTACCGGAGACCCGGATCGGGACCGTGCCGTCCTGGTGTTCCTCGGTGACGGCGCGCTGAGCGAAGGCGAGACGAACGAGGCCTTCGTCTGGGCAGCGGCGCAGCACCTGCCCGTGGTGTTCTTCTGCCAGAACAACCAGTGGGCCATCTCGGCCCCCTTCTCCGTGCAGAGCCGGGTCCCGGCCGCCGAGCGGGCGCGCGGCTTCGGCATGCCCGGCGTGCGGGTCGACGGCAACGACGTCATCGCGTGCCACGCCGTGACCCGCGAAGCGCTGGCGACTGCTCGTTCCGGGGGCGGGCCGACGCTGATCGAGGCCGTCACGTACCGGCGGAACCCGCACACGACGTCCGACGACGACGGTCGCTACCGCGCCGAGCAGGACAACCGCGAATGGGCGGCCAAGGACCCGATCGAACGGCTCCGGGCCTTGCTGTGCAACGAAAATTCCCCGCAACCGCTCGACCGCGCGTTCTTCTCGGACCTCGCCCGAGAAGAGGACGAACTCGCGGAGCGGCTGCGGTCCGGCTGCCGGGCGCTCCCGGTCCCGGAACCAGGCGACCCGTTCCGGTACACCCTCCGGGACCTCCCCCGCGACCTCGCTCGCCAGATGAACGAGCACCGTGCCTTCGTGGCCGGCGCGGAAGGGGGCCTTTCGTGAGCACCGCAATGGCACACGCCCTCAACGCCGGTCTGCGCACGGCAATGGAAGCCGACGACAAGGTCCTGCTGATCGGCGAGGACATCGGCAGCCTCGGCGGGGTCTTCCGGGTCACCGACGGCCTCCGGCAGGACTTCGGCGACGAGCGCGTCGTCACCGCGCCGCTCGGCGAGGCCGGGATCGTGGGCAGCGCGATCGGCCTGGCCATGGCCGGGTACCGGCCGGTGTGCGAGATCCAGTTCGACGGTTTCGTGTTCCCCGCGATGAACCAGATCGTCACGCAGCTCGCCAAGTACCGGCACCGATCCGAGGGCCGGGTGAGCCTGCCCGTCGTGATCCGGATCCCGGTCGGCGGCGGGATCGGCGCCATCGAGCACCACAGCGAGTCCCCGGAGGCGTACTTCGCCCACACCCCGGGGTTGCGGGTGCTGTGCCCGTCGAACTCCCAGGACGCCTACGACCTTCTGGGCCAGGCCATCCGCTGCGACGATCCGGTGCTCTTCCTCGAACCCAAGCGTTCGTACTGGGCCAAGAGCGACCTGGACCCGTCCGCCGCTCCCCCGGACCAGGACCGCGCCCGGATCGTCCGCCGCGGCGACGCGCTCACCCTCGTCACGTACGGCGCTCTCGTCCCGGTGGCGCTCCAGGCGGCCGATGTCCTTGCCGCGGAAGGCCGGGAGATCGAGGTGATCGACCTTCGTTCACTGTCTCCGATCGACGACCAGACCGTCGTTGCCTCGGTCCGCCGCACCGGCCGCCTGATCATCAGCCACGAGGCGTCCGGGTCCGGTGGGCTCGGCGGTGAACTCGCGGCGCGGGTGCAGGCGCAGGCGTTCTACGAACTGGAGGCTCCCATTCTGCGGGTCACCGGCTACGACACGCCTTATCCGGCCAGCCGCCTGGAAGAGAACTGGCTGCCGAACGTCGATCGCCTGCTCGAGGCGTCCGACGAAATCCTCAAGTACTGACGCCCGCAGGAGCAGACTCTCGTGACCGCAGTGACCTTCCAGCTCCCCGACGTCGGGGAGGGTCTCACCGAGGCCGACATCGTCGGATGGCATGTGGCCGTCGGCGATACCGTCGCCGTCAACCAGATCATCGTCGACATCGAAACCGCCAAGTCGGTCGTCGAACTCCCGTCCCCGTACGCCGGAGAAGTCGTCGAGCTTCTCGCGGCAGCCGGTGAGACCGTCGCGGTTGGTGCGCCGATCATCGCGATCCGGACCGCAGCACCTGAATCCGAGCCGAAACTGCTGGTCGGCTACGGCGTCCGGGAGACCGGCCCGCCACGGCGCCGCCGAGGCACGTCCGCTCCGGTCACCAGCAGCAACGGTGCCGAGCGGACCAAGCCCCGGGCCAAGCCACCGGTCCGCAAGCTGGCCAAGGACCTCGGCGTCGACCTGACGGCGATCATCCCCAGCGGCCCGGACGCGACGATCGTGCGCGCGGACGTGGTCGCCGCGGCCGACGGACCACCGGAACACGCGGTGGCGAACCGGATTCCGATCAAGGGCGTGCGCAAGCACACCGCCGCGGCGATGGTCTCCTCCGCCTTCACCGCCCCGCATGTCACCGAGTTCGTCACGCTCGACGTCACCAAGACCCTCGAACTGCGCGACACGATCGCCCGCCGGCGCGAATTCCGTGACGTCAAGCTGACGCCACTCGCCCTGATCGCCCGCGCCTACCTTCGCGCGCTGGCCCGGACCCCGATGGCCACCGCCCGCTGGGACGAGGAAGCGCAGGAGATCGTCGTACCCGCCGGGATCGCTCTAGGCATCGCCGCCGCCACTCCGCGCGGTCTGGTGGTGCCGAACATCAAGGACGCCCACACGCTCGACCTGCTCGGCCTCGCCACCGCGATCGACGACCTCGCCACCACGGCACGAGCCGGGAAGACCACGCCCGAAGCGATGTCCGGGGGCACGACGACCATCACCAACGTCGGCGTCTTCGGCGTCGACACCGGCACACCCATCCTCAACCCCGGCGAGACCGCGATCCTTGCGGTCGGTGCGATCCGCCGTCAGCCGTGGGTCGTGGAGGACGCGTCCGGGGAACGGATCGAGCCCCGGTCGGTCCTGCAGCTCGCGCTCTCCTTCGACCATCGGGTCCTCGACGGCCAGCAGGGTTCGGAACTGCTGGCCGGCACCGCGGCCCAGCTCACCGAGCCCGGGCTCGCGGTGCTGTGACACCGCGGGCCGTCAGCCCGGCAGCTGGCCCACCGCCTCGATCTCGACGACGTACCCGGGAGCCAGCTGCGACACCTCCACCGTCGCACGGGCGGGGAAGCCGTTCCGGAAGAACTCCCGGTACACCTTGTTGAACCCGTCGTAGTCCCGCGCGCGGTCGGTGAGGTAGCAGGTCGTCTTCACGATGTCGTCCAGCGACGAACCGGCCGCTTGCAGGATCGCCGACAGATACGTGAGGACGGCCCGGGTCTGCGCCTCGATCCCGTCGAGTGGCTCGCCGCTCGACTCGTCGATGCCGAGCTGCCCGGAGACGTAGACCAGCTGCCCGGTGACCACTGCCTGGGGATAGGGATAGCCTTCCCAGGCCGGGGCGTCTGCCGTGGTGACGACCTTCAGTGCCATGCCGTTTCCTTTCTGCTTCACGAGACCACGCCGCCGGGTTGCCATTCCCCGATCGGTTCGGCCTGCATTTCGGGTGCCGTGTGCTTTTTCGTGAGCGCACACGCAATGACCGAAACGACCACCGCGACGGCCAGGTAAAGCCCGACAAGATAAAGGGACTTGCTTTCCGCGAAAATCGCGACCGCGATGATCGGCGGCAGCGATCCGCCGATCACGGTGCCGAACTGGTACCCGAGCGAGACCCCGCTGTAGCGGACATTGGCCGGGAACGCCTCGGCGAAGAACAAGGCCATCGCCGCACTGTTCGCCCCCATCGGAATGGCGATCACCAGGAATCCCAGCAGCGAAAGGCCGAATTTCCCGGTACCGAGCAGCACGAGCCACGGGTAGATCAGCACCAGCATGCCGATCAGCCCGCCCATGAACACCTTCCGCGCGCCGACCCGGTCCACCAGCAGCCCCATCACCGGTTCCACCATCAGCAGCATCGCGGCGAACAACGTGCTCATCACGAGGATGTCGCCGCGAGTGAGGCCGAACGCCGAACTCTGCACGCCGGGCGCGAAGACGATGGCGACGTAGAAGACCGTGCCCAGCCCGACGTAGCCACCGGCCACGGCAATGATCTGGCCGGGGTTCTTGCGGATCGTGGCCAGCACCGGCGCCCGCGACGTGGCGTTCTTCTCCTGTACCTGCAGGAATTCCGGGCTCTCCTCGGCCTTCATGCGGATCACGATGCCGATGATCGCGAGGATTCCCCCGGCCAGGAACGGAATCCGCCAGCCCCAGCTGAGGAACACGTCCGACGGCAGCTGGTTCACCAGCAGCAGCGCGCCGCTCGACAGCAGCAGGCCGACCGGTGACGCCATCTGCACCACCGCACCGTAGAAACCACGGCGGTTCGGTTCGGCGTGCTCGATGGACAGCAGCACCGCGCCGCCCCATTCACCCCCGGCGGAAAGCCCCTGCACCAACCGGACGAGCACGAGAAGAATCGGTGCGGCGACGCCGATCGTCGAATAACTCGGCACCAGCCCGACCGCGGCGGTCCCGGCGCCCATCATCACGAGCGTGATCATGAGGGCCTGCCGCCTGCCGACCCGGTCCCCGATCGTGCCGAAAATGACGGCACCGAGCGGCCGGACCACATAAGCGATCCCGAAGGTGGACAACGACAGCAAAGTCGCGACCACCGGATCGCCGGTCTTGAAGAAGATGTGCGGGAAGATCAGCGCGGCCGCGGACCCGTAAAGAAAGAAGTCATACCATTCCAGGGAAGTCCCGACGAAACTTCCGATCAACGCTTTGTGCCGGGGTTCGACTTTCGACATGGACACTCCAGACAGTCGCCGGAAAGTGGATCATTGCAGTTTCCCCCCGGGGAAAACGCGAACCGGCGGATTCCCGGGCCGCCGGAGAAAAAGGGGAATGGCCGGTGTGCGACGACTGTAGGTCAGCGGCGGCGGCCGCTTTCCCAGTCGTTGCTCTATCGGCAACCTGCCCCCGGGCCGTCAGGGAAGACGGCTCAGCCACCTCGGCAGGTGCGGTTCGTCCGGGCGGGCAGGCTGGTGCCCGGACGCCCGGCGGATCTGACCGGACAGGTAGTCGCACGCCTGCTCGCACAACGCCGCGGCCAGCTGGACCTTGGGTCCCAGCTGCTCCGAGGACCCGGCCACCGCAATGGCCGCGATGACGTCCCCGAAGGAGCCGCGCACCGGAACCGCCACCGCCGTGAGGTGGTCGTCCCACTCGCGGTCGGAGACGGCGTACCCGAGGCGGCGGCACTCGCCGATCCGGCGCCACACGTCGTCGAGCGTTTGTGGCGTGTGCGCGGTGAACCGCTCCAGGGTGACGTCGTGCAGGAGCGAGGCTAGCTCGGCTTTCGAATAGTCCACCAGGAGCGCCTGACCGGCCGCCGACGCGTACACCGTCCACCGCGTGCCCGCCTCGGCGAACTTCTTCGCGTCCAGGCCTTCGCCCCAGATGGCCAGCACCCGGGTGCCGTCGCGGACGGTGAGGAACGCGGCGCATTCGAGCTTCGCAGACAGCCGCGACAAAACCGGGCTGCTGAGCCGGACCAGCTGGATGTCCGCGGCCCGGACCCCAAGCCCGTACAGCGCCCAGGTGGGCCGGAATCCGCGCCCCTCCGGCGCCCGCTCGACGAGCCCCAGCTCGACCAGCGCCCACAGCGTGCGGGACGCCTGGCTCTTGTCGCAGCCGACGATCTTCGCCACCTCGGTGGACCCGAGCCCGCGGCTGAGGTCGACGGTGCGCCGGGTCAGCGCTTCGAGCACGGCGATCCCCCGCCGCAGCGTGGAGGCGGTGCCTCCACCGCGGGGTGCTCCCTGCCGCCCGGACTGGTCGTCTTCCTGGCCCGGAGCGGAACCGGCGGTCATGTGTCCTCAGCTCGTCTCGTGCTGCTCAGCGCCGACGAGGTCACCGCCCGGATCGCGGGGCACCGCCAGCGTGCGCTCGACCCATGATGCCAGCTGCAGGCAGCCGATGTCAGCTCCGCGCCGGGCGACGACCTGCAGTCCGGCCCATCCCGACGGCCGCGCGGTGCGCCCGCACGGCACGCTCACCGCGGGCCAGCCGAGCAGGTTGAAGATCAGCAGCTGATCGAGCCGTTCGCTGACCGAGTTCGGCAGCACCCGGCCGTTGACCGCCGGTCGTTCCGCCACCGGCCAGCTTTCGAACGGCACGGTGCCGGTGAGCAGGAAGTCGTAGCCGTCGAGTGCCGAGACGACCTGGTGGTTGAGCCGTCCGCGTTGTTCGCGTGCCTGCAGGTATTCGGTGAGGTCGAGGTGCTCGCCGTACTGGATCATCGAGACCAGCGAGTTCTCCACGCGCTCGTCGTGCCGGTCGACGCCGCGCAGGTCCCAGGCCAGGTTCGCGGTGCAGATCCGGTCGAAGAGCTCCGCTTGCGAACCCAGTCCGAGGTCGATTTCGTCGACGCGGAGCCCGGCCGCTCTGAGCTGGTCGACGGCAGCGCGGATCGCTTCAGCCACCTCGGCGTCCACCTCGCCGTCGGGAAGAGCGAAGGCGACCGACAGCCGGTCCGGCCGGTCCGTCGGCTGCACTGCGGCCCACTCGGGCTGGTCCCAGCAGGTCAGCGGGTCGCGGTAGTCGAGCCGGGCGAGTCCGGTCATGGCGAGCGCGACGTCGTCGACGGTCCGGCCGAGCACGCCGTGGTGACTCCGCGCGGCCCAGGCGTCACTCGACGGCCACCGCGGGATGCGGCCGTACGTCGGCTTGAACCCGACGATGCCGCATAGCGCAGCAGGCAACCGCACCGATCCGGCGCCATCGCTGCCGTGCGCGACGCGGCAGACCCCAGCCGCGACGGCCGTCGCGGCCCCGCCGCTGGACCCGCCCGAACTGCGGACCGGGTCGTCCGGATGGCGAGCCGCCGGGCCGACACCAGACGTGTCGAGCCGGTGCGCGAACGGTGACGTAGTGGTCTTGCCGATGATGATCGCACCGGCGTCCCGCAACGCCGTGACAGTCACATTGTCTTGCGCGGGAACGTGATCCGCGTACAGGCGGCTTCCGTAGGTCGTGCGGAGGCCTTTGGTGTCTTCGGTGTCCTTGACCGGGAACGGCACGCCGTCGAGCGGCCGTGGCTGGCCGCTCCGGTACCGGCGCTCCGACTCCCTCGCCGCTTCGAGGGCGCCTTCGGGATCGAGAGTCACGAAAGCAGCGAGGGTGTCGTTGATCGCCTCCGCCCGCTTCAGCGCATCCTGCGTCACCTCGACTGGGGACAGCACCCCCGCTTTCATCCGGTCCAGCAGTTCGCGCACCGGAAGCGCGGCCGGGTCGGTCATCGGGCGGCCACTTCGCGAGCCAGCTCGCCGAGCATGCCGATGCTCCGGACGATCTCGTCGTGCTCGGCGTAGTCGAAGATCACGTCGACCTCGTCGACGCCGAGCTGCTCGAACCGCTTGAGCACCGGCAGGCAGTCGTCCGGCGAACCGAACACGCACGGGGTCAGCTCGGCGGTCGCGGCGAAGTTGTCGAGGAACTGCTCGCCGAACGTCGGGTCCGGCCGTCCCGCGCGGGCCAGCAGCTCGCGCCGGTGGGTCACGACACGGTTGATGTAGGGCACGACGCCGTAGGCGACCTGCTCGGCCACGCTGTCGAAATCGGCGCCGATGTGGCCGTTGACCAGCACACTCACCCGTTCCTCGCCGACCGCGCCGGGAATCGGGGTGCCGGATTTGAACGCGGTGTGGTACTTCTCGATCACGTTCTCGACCTCCTCCCAGGTGTTCGCCGCCGCACCCGTCATGTACGGGAGCTGGAGGCTGCCCGCGGTCTGCGCGCTCTGGTCGGTGACGCCGGTCCAGCCCAGCCGCGGATGCGGGGTCTGCAGCGGCCGCGGGCACAGGCCGACTTCCGGCAGCTGCCAGAACTTGCCGTCGAAGTCGAACTTCTCCTGGGTCCACGCCCGGATGATGAGCTCGAGTGCCTCGATCGAGCGGTCGTGTGCCTCATTGGCGTCGATGCCGTACGCGTCGAAGGTCAGCGGCGCATTTCCTTTGCCAACCCCGAACCGCAACCGGCCGCCGCTGATGATGTCGACCGCCGCCCACCGCTCGGCGACGTTGATCGGGTGGTGCAGCGGGAGGATCACCGCGCTGGGGACCAGCTCGATTCGCGAGGTCGCCTGCGCGATCGCGGCCATGATCGCGTCGATCGGGCCGGTCGAGTTGGTCGGGAACTTGAAATGCTGTTCCGAGACCCCGAACGAGGCCAGCCCGGCTTCCTCGGTCGCCACGGCTTCCGCGACGACCTCGGCGACCCGCTGCTGCGGAGTCGAGTCCGGGCGGACGAAACCCTGGATCATCACACCGATTTTCATCCGATTGCTCCTTGGGGCGCGGGGATGTTCTTCACTCGACGCTATGGGCTCACCGGGGTGACGCCGTCGCAGATTGCTCCATCTGCAAGGCCGTGCGCAGGTTTTCGTCGGTGGCGACGTCCACAATGGTCCGGGCGAGTGCGGTGGCGCCGTCGATCAGTGCGGTGTCCGCGGCGGATCCGACGCACGCCGTGGCGAACTCCGGTTCGTGATTCCCGGCAGCGCAATTCAGGCCGATCATGGGATGGATCGAGGGAACGTGCTGGGAGACGTTGCCCATGTCGGTCGAGATCGTGACACCTTCTTCGAAAGTGCGACCCAGTTCTGTGGCGCGTTTCCGGTAAAGCTGGAGAATGTCTTCACGGTGGATCATGTTCGAGTAGCGCGGCAGGTATTCGGTCAGTTCGAGATCGGCACCCGATGCCAGTGCGCCCGCCTCGAAGCAAGCCCGGACCCGCTCCATCACCTGGTCCAGCCGCTCTCGCGTGAGTGCCCGTGCCATGTATCGCAAGGACGTCCGATCAGGGATGATGTTCGGTGCAGTGCCGCCACCGGTGACGATGCCGTGCAGCCGGTCGGCCGGTTCGAGTTGCTGGCGGAGGAGGCCGAGGGAAACCTGCGCAATGGTGGCCGCGTCGGCAGCGTTGACGCCGTGGTGGGGAAATGCGGCGGCGTGGGCAGCGCGTCCGCGGTACGTGATGTCGAGCCCGGCCAGGGCGATTACGGTCGGCCGGGCGACGTCGCGGGGGCCGGGATGGGTCATGGCCGCGAAATGGATTCCGGCAAACGCTCCCCGGTCGAGGAGAAGCTGTTTTCCGCCACCGCTTTCCTCGGCCGGAGTACCGATCACCGACAGCCGGATGCCCAGCTCCGTGACATAGGGCAGCAGTCCGTTCGCGACGGCTACCGCACTTGCCGCGATGAGATTGTGCCCGCAGGCGTGGCCGATTCGCGGGAGGGCGTCGTATTCCGCCAGTATTGCCACGTGCAATGGTCCCGGACCGGCAGATCCGGCAATGGCAGTGGGAATTCCCCACGCATTGGTCGAGGTTTCGAGACCCAGTTTCGACAGCGTTGCCGCCGTCCAGCGCGAGGCGTTTTTCTCCTCGAAACCGAGTTCGGGATGCGCGTGGATCTGCCGCGCCAGGCCGATCACCTGGTCGGCATGCGCGGCAATCCTCGCTGCGACAAGGGATCCGACGCTCACCGGCGCGCCTCCCGGGCCGAGGTCAGCGCGTCGACGGCCAGGCCCAGGTCCACTGTGGAGTGTCCGGCCGCAGCCTGGAGCCTGATCCGCTCGGTGCCCTCCGGCACGACGGGATACCAGATTCCGGTCGCCAGCACGCCGTGCGCACGCAAGGTCTCGGCCCAGGCCTGCGTCCGGCCGACGTCGCGAGTCATCACCGGCACGATCGGATGCCTGCCGGGCAGGATCTCGAACCCCCGCTCGACCAGCCTGGCCCGCAGGTAGGCCGCATTGCCCTGGAGCCTTTTGACCAGCCGGGCGTTGCGCCGGAGAAGGTCAAGCGCGGCGAGGGAACCCGCGGCGACGTGCGGCGGTACGGCGTTCGAGAACAGGTACGGCCGGGACCGTTGCCGCAGCAGCTCGACCACCGCCTCGCTGGCAGCCACGAACCCGCCGCTGGCGCCGCCGAGGGCTTTGCCGAAGGTGCCGGTCGTGACGTCGGGCGGCGTGGCAAGGTCCAGATGTTCCGCACTCCCCCGGCCGGTCGCGCCGAGGACGCCGATGCCGTGCGAATCGTCGACGACCAGGATGGCGTCGTACGCCTCGGTCACCTTCGCCAGCTCGCGCAGCGGCGCGACGGAGCCGTCCATCGAGAAGACGCCGTCGGTGACCACTGCGGCGAGCGAGCCCTTCGGCCGCTGCTGCAACGCTTTTTCGACCGCGTCGACGTCCGCATGCGGGTAGCGAACGCGCTCGGCACGGCAGAGCCGGACGCCTTCGATGATGCTGGCGTGGTTGAGCTCGTCGGAGAGGACGAGGTCACCCGGTCCGAGGAGCGCGTCGAAGAGCCCGGAATTGGCGTCGAAGCAGGACGACAGGACGATTGCGGCCTCGGTGCCGACGAACTCGGCGATGGCCTGTTCGAGCTGCCGGTGCAGCTCGTGGGTACCGGAGATGAAGCGGACCGATGCCATCCCGAAACCGTGGTGCCGCAACGCTTCTATCGCCGCGTCGACCACGACCGGATCGTTCGCGAGCGACAGGTAGTCGTTGCTGCAGAGGTTGACGACCTCGCGGGCTCCGTCAATGCGGACGCGCGGGCCTTGCGCACCCCCGAGCGGCACCTCGGGCTTCAGCCGCCCGGCCTGTCGGAGACCCGCTATCTCGCCGAGCACCCGGCGCTGCATCGCCACTTCTCGTCCTGCGCACATGCCGAGGACGGTAGAAGCGCACGCCGGGCATCGGGCCGAGTCGTTGCTCCATCAGCAACGCCGGTCAGACCTTGCGGCCGACCACTCCCGCAACGCACTTCGCCGCGTCGCTGAGCGGCGTCAAGCGGGGACCGTCCTGCCACCATTCGTCGGCGACCGAGAGCCCCGGACCGGCCGTCGAGCCCGGCGGCAGGAGCTCGAGACCGGGCAGCATCGCCTCGATCTCGGCGCGGGTCCGGAACCGTCCGGCCCCGAGCGGCCCGGCGACGAGGATCTCCTCGATCCGCTTGGCGACCGCGGTGAGCTCCGGGACCTCGGGGTCGTAGAAATGGGCGAGCGCGACGAACGACCCAGGCGCGAGCGCGTCGATGTACTCGCGCATCACGTCGGCCGCGCCGTCGCCCTCGTAGTGGTGCATCGTGCCGATGTGCAGGAGCGCGACCGGCTGCGAGAAATCGATGTACTCGCGGACGGTTTCGTGCTGCAGCACGCCTTGCGGCTCGAAGATGTCGGCCTCGACCATGTGGGTGTAGTCGTTCTCGGCGAGCAGCGCGCGCCCGTGCGCGAGGACGACGGGGTCGTTGTCGACGTACACGACCCGCGCGTCACGGTGGTGGCGCTGCACGATCTGGTGGGTGTTCTCGGCGGTCGGCAGGCCGGACCCGCAGTCGAGGAACTGCCGGATCTCGGTCTGGCTGGCCAGCATCCGCAGCACGCGGTTGTGGAAACCGCGGTTCCCGCGCGCGATGTGCACCGCCTCGGGTACGGCGGTGCTGATCTTGTCCATGACCGCCCGGTCGACCTCGTAGTGGTGACTGCCGCCGAGGAAACCGTCGTAGATCCGCGCAATGCTGGGCCGGTTCGGGTCCACCCCCACGGGAACCTGGCTGGGCGACTGCGTGGACGACGGCGAGCCGGGCATGGGTACCTCGCGAACGGTTCAGGCGGTAGTGGCCCACTCACAGTAGTACCCCGGTGGCAGCCCGGCGGGTACGGTCGCCCGATCGGTCGCCGGGCCTCCCGATCAGGGCATGCCGCCGGAGAACCCGTGCTCGGCCAGCCGCTGCCGGATGTAGGCGTTGATCTGGTCCTCAAGGGAACCGCTGTCCGAACGCTCGTCGCTCTGGGTGTTGGCGGGCGGTGGAGCTGCGGGTTTCCGGTCCGCGGGCTTCCGCTCGGCGGGGGCCCGGTGCGCCGGGCTGCGCTTGGCGGGCTTCTCGGCATCCGCCGGACTGCCGCCGCCGCCCGCGCCGGTACCCCGGACTTCGCCGGTCGCCACCGGGGGCGGGGTGGTACTCGGTGTGGTGGGCGGCGGCGCCGAGGACGAGGGCACCGGCCCGGGAGGCGCCGGGGCAGGCCCGGCATCGACACTCGCCGCCGACGGCAGCCAAGCCCAGGCAGCGAACCCGGCACAGACGACCGCGGTGACTCCGGCGGCCACCGCATGCCGCGCCCGCAGCCCCTTCGGCGCGGGTCGGCCGGTGGTCTCCGGGTCCGTGTCGGCGGGGACTTCAGCGTCGGCGTTTTTCGGAGCCGTCCATGCCGCGACGGATTCCGGCTCGTGATCGGCTGCCGGCGGTGGAGATTCGGGGCTTTGTGCCTCGTCAGCCGGACGCGACCGGGCGACCAAGGCAGCAGCCTCGTCGGCGCCCGTCGGGACCGGCCACGCTGCAGTGGACGGGTCCGGTGCCGGCAGCACGGTTTCGTCGATCCGGGGGATCGGGCCGGTGTCGCATCGGCTCACGAGCTTTTCGACCGAATCGAGGTCACCGCTGCGGCCGGGCTCCGTGTCGGGCATACGGGCCTCCGCTCCGGTTGGTCCAGCGTCCGGAGGTGCCGGTACCGCCGGATGGCCCCAGGCTATGGACCGCCGCGGAGCCGGTCACCCGGTCCGGCCCGGTGTTGCCCGAATATTCCGCGATCATGCGCCTCCCGGCCCCGCACGGCGGGAAAAGCGCAGCTCAGCCGTGCCAGCGCCGCGGGGGCTGGTTCCCGTGCCCGTTCCACTGGTCCATGTACGAGCTGACCGCCGAGCTGAACGCGTCCTCCATCGGGTCGCGGGGACGGTTCCCCCGGGTTTCCTCGTCCTGCTCACCCCGTTGCTGGGCGCCGGTCGCGGGGCGGCTGGTCGCGCGGACGGTCGTGTCGCGGACTTCGCCCGTTGCGGCCGGTGGCGTCGGGGTCGCGCTGAGGGTGCTGACGGCCGGGGGTGCGGACGTCGACGTCCGGACCGGGCCCGGGGGCGGTTCCGCAGGCTGTCCGGTGGTGCCGCTCGACGAGGACGGCCACAGGGCCCATCCGCCCAGCCCCGCGCACACCAGCACGGCTGCACCGGCGAACATCGCGTACCGGCGGCGGTCCGGCGGCGTGGTCGAGGGCGGCGCGGTCAGCGGCGGGGCGGTCAGCAGCTCGTCGAGGGAAGCGTCGGGTTCGTCGGGCGCCGGGCCGCGGGCGGCCAGCTGGTCGACCGCCGTCGAACCGTCCAGGGCGCCGGCAAAGGCCGTAGCGGGGTCCACCGGACGCGGTGCGACCAGCGGCGGAGGTTCGCTGCCGTCGATACGGGGCATCGGTGCCGTCTCGGACAAACTCACCAGCTTCGCCACCGACTCGAGGTCGCCGGTGCCGCCGGGCTCCCCGTGAGCCATCCAGACCTCCACCTCGCCGGGGCTGCGCGTCCGCGGCACTTCCGGCGCGCCAGATCCTAGGGACCTGCCCGCCGCGCTGTAAACCCGGTCCGGCGGCGGACGGGAGGATCCTGCACGTGATCCAGTAGCGTGCAGCGTATGCCGACGCTCGGGAACACGGCCGAAGGACTGCTGGACGTCGGCGACGGACAGCGCGTTTACTGGTCCACCAGCGGAAATCCGGACGGCAAGCCGGTGCTGTGCGTGCACGGCGGTCCCGGCGGCGGAGGGCGTGACTCCGGGCGCAAGGGGTTCGACCCCGCCGAGTTCCACATCACCGTGTTCGACCAGCGCGGCTGTGGGCGGAGCACCCCCAACGTCGCGAATCCGGCGGTGAGTCTCGAACACAACACGACCGGCCACCTGATCGCCGACATGGAACGCCTCCGCACCCACCTCGGCGTCGAAAAGTGGCTGCTCTACGGCGGTTCCTGGGGCGCAACGCTCATCCTCGCCTACGCCCAGCGGTACCCGGAGCGCGTCAGTGAGATCATCCTCGTCGGCACCTTCACCAGCACCGTGGACGAGGTCGACTGGCTCTACCGCGGGGTCGGGCGCCTCCTTCCCGCCCGGTGGGAAGCCTTCCGCCAAGCCGCGCCCGACCCGGACGGCGACCTGCTCGCCGGGTACGCGCAGCTCCTCGCCAGCCCGGACCGTGCCGTCCGGCTCCGTGCGGCCCACGCCTGGGGCGCGTGGGAGGACGCCGTCATCTCCCACGAAACGCTGGGCCGTCCGGGCCAGTACAGCGACCGGCCCGACGACAATCTGGTCGCCTTCGCCCGCCTCTGCGCCCACTACTACGGCCACCACGCCTGGCTCGACGACGGCCGCCTCCTCCGCGAAATCCACCGCCTGCACGGCATTCCCGCCGTGCTGATCCACGGCCGCCACGACCTGGGTGCGCCGCTGCGTGCCGCGTGGCAGCTCGCCCAAGCCTGGCCGGACGCCGAGCTCATCGTGATCGACGACTCCGGCCACACCGGCAGCCCGGCGATGGGCGAAGCGGTCCGCGCCGCCATCGCCCGGTTCTCACCGGCCCAGGACCCGGTACCGGAGGCTCGTCCCGGTCTGTGACACCAGTTCCAGCGGCACCGCAGGTCCCGACGGGCGTTCGAACAGCTGCACCCCGGCACCGAGCAGAACCGGCATCACGATCACCGCGACCTCGTCCAGCAGGCCCGCCTCGATGCACGCGCGGGCGACGGTCGCGCCCAGCACGTTCACCGTCCGCTCCCCCGCCGCTGCCTGCGCCGCCTCGACGCCCTCCGCCAGCGACGCGCAAAACGTCACCCCAGGCACCGCAGGCGCAGGCTGCCGCGTGAGCACGACCTGCGGTCCCTCCCAGCCGCCCCCGAACGCCTGGCCCTCCGCCTCGGTGCCGCGATACGGGTCGTCGCCCGAGAAGGTCCGGCGGCCGACCAGCAGCGCGCCGGTCTCCGCGGCCAGCTCGTCCGCAGTGGGATCCGGTCCGGTGTACGGCGCCAGCCAGCCCATGTCCCCGCCGGGACCGGCGATGAACCCGTCGAGAGACATCGCGGCCGAGTAGAGCAGCTTGCCCATGTGCAACCACCTTCACGCCAGTACCGACCCGGAAATGCCTCGGTCAGGACAGCGTTTGCCGCCGTTCCCGCTGCCGCTGCGGGTCCGCGACCGGCGCCGCTGCCACGAGCCGCCGCGTGTAATCCTCCCGCGGCGCACCCAGCACCGCCGCAACCGGGCCCTCCTCGACCACCCGGCCGCGGTGCAGCACCGCGACCCGGTCCGCGACGCGCTCCACCACCGCCAGGTCGTGACTGATGAACAGGCATGCGAACGCCAGCTCCCGCTGCAGGTCCGCGAGCAGGTCGAGGACCGCCGCCTGCACCGACACGTCGAGCGCGCTGGTCGGCTCGTCCGCGATCAGCAGCCGCGGCCGCAACGCCAGCGCCCGCGCGATCCCCACCCGCTGGCGCTGCCCGCCGGACAGCTCGTGCGGATACCGGCCGATCCAGCCCGGATCGAGCCGGACCGCGGTGAGCAGCTCCGCGACCCGCTCGCGGTGGCCGCCGCGTTCGCCGTGCACCACCAGCGGTTCCGCGATGCTCGCTCCGATCGTCGCGCGCGGATTGAGCGCCGACGCGGGGTTCTGGAACACGATCCCGATCTGCCGCCGCACCTCCCGCCGCTCCCGCGCGGACGCCCGCGCCACGTCCACGCCGCCGACCCGCACCGTCCCGGCCGACGGGGTGACCAGCCCGGTCAGCACCGACGAGATCGTGCTCTTGCCGGAACCCGACTCGCCCACCAGGCCGAGCACCTCGTCCGCCCCGATCTCCAAGGTCACGCCATCGACGGCACGCACGGGCGGCGCACCACCGCCGACGCGGTAGGTCACCTCGAGATCCACCACCGACACGAGCGGTTCCGCCGGTGGTCGCGCCGCTGCTGGCGGCGTGGAACCCAGCGACAGCACCGAATCCAGCAGCTCACGGGTGTACTCCGCCCGCGGCTGCGCGAACAACCCGTCGACAGTGTTCTCCTCCACCACGCGCCCGGCACGCAGCACCACCACGCGGTCCGCGATGTCCGCGACCACGCCCATGTCGTGTGTCACCAGCAGAATCGCGGTACCCAGCCGGTCCCGCAGCGACCGCAGCAGCTGCAGAATCCCGGCCTGCACGGTCACGTCGAGCGCCGTCGTCGGCTCGTCCGCGACGAGCAACGCAGGCTCGTGGATCAACGCCATCGCGATCACCACCCGCTGCAGCTGCCCGCCGGACAGCTCGTGCGGATACGCCCGCAGGACCCGCCGCGCGTCCAGCTCGACGAGCTCCAGCAGCTCCCCGGCCCGCTCCCGCGCCGCCGCCCGCGACACTTTCCGGTGCGCCCGTACCGCATCCACGAGCTGGGTGCCGATCCGGAACACCGGGTTCAGCGCGCTCATCGGCTCCTGGAAGACCATGCCGATCTCGCCGCCGCGGACCGCGCGCCGCTCTCGATCGTCCACTGTGTACAGATCGCGCCCGGACAGCAGTGCCGAACCGGTGACCGTCGCCGTGTCCGGCAGCAGGCCGAGCAGCGACAACGCGGTGACCGACTTGCCCGACCCGGATTCCCCGACGAGCGCGACGACCTCGCCAGGGGCCACGTCGAACGCGACCTCCCGAACAGCTTCGACCTCCCCGAACCGGATCGAGACCGCGCGCAGGGACAGCAGGTGCTCGGACACGGGGTTACTTCGCCAAGCCCATCTGCAGGTAGTTCGGGTACGCCGGGAACTCGCCGATCACGAAGTCGCCGACCTTCGCGCCGTGCAGGAACGAGTTGCGCGTGTAGATCAGCGGGACCACCGGCGAGTCCTGCAGGATCCGCTTGTCCGCCTTGGCCCACAGCTTCCCCGCGGCGGTCGGATCGACGGTGCCCTGCGCCTGCGAAATCAGCTCGTCCACCTCGGGCACCGAATACCGCGACTCGTTGTACCCGCCGTTGCCGATCTCCGACGTGCCGAAGAGCGGCTGGATGTTGGCGTTGGCGCTCGGGAAGTCCGGCTGCCACGAGCCGAGCGTGAGGTCGTAGGTGCCCTCGTTGCCGGTGACCAGCGTGGTCCAGGCGTCGTCGTCGAGCGGGCGCAGCTTCGTGCGGATCCCGGCCCGCTCCAGCGCGGCCTGGATCGCCTGTGCCTTGTCCGAGTCGTTGTTCGCCGTGGACACCGGGAAGTCCAGATTGTCGAGCCCGTTCGGGAAACCCGCTTCGGCCAGCAGCTGCTTCGCCTTCGCGACGTCACCCGACGGCGGCGCCGGATACAGGTCGTACGTCTCACGTCCGGCGATGCCCTCGGTGATCAGCGTGGTGGCGATCGGACCGGCCAGGTCGGCGCTGCCCGCGGTGGCGACCTGGTAGGCCGTCTTGTCCACGGCGTACTGGAAAGCCTGCCGCACCTTGAGATTCGCCAGCGGGCCACGCTTGGTGTTGAGCGCCAGGTACGCCAGCGCACCCGACTTCGACGTCACGAGCTGGTTCTTCGCCGCCGGGTTGGTGCGGATCTGCGACAGCTGCGCGGGGTTCACGAATGCCGCTCCGAACGCAAAGGCGTCGTTGGACTTGCTCGCGAGCAGCCGCTGTGCGATCACGCCGGTGTCCTGGCCGAGCTGGATCACCACCTCGTCCGGCAGGCCCGTGCGCGCGAGGTCGGTTTTCGCGTCCCAGTTCGGGTTGCGGGTGAACTTCACCTGCACGCCCTTCTGGTACGACGCCACCTGGTACGGGCCGGACGCGACCGGCGTCGCGTCGTAGCTCGCGTCGGTGCCCTTGCCCTTCGGTACCGGCGCGAACGCGGGCATGCTCACGATCCACGGCCAGTCGCCGTACGGACGGGCCAGGTGGAACACGATCGTCTTCGGGTCCGGTGTCTCGATCGACGCCAGGTCACCACCCTTGAACGGACCTTGGTACGCGGCCCCGCCCGCCAGCAGCGTCTTGTGGTAGCTGAGCCCGCCGGCGAACGCAGCGTCGAACGACCGCTCGATGCCATACTTGATCTCGGCGCTGGTGATCGGCGTGCCGTCGACCATCTTCAAGCCGTCTTTCAGCGTGTACGTCCAGGTCTTGCCGTCCGCGCTCGCCCGGCCGGTGTCGGTGGCGAGGTCCGGTACCACGGTGGCCGGACTGTCCGCGGACGTCTTCCACGCGGTCAATCTCCGGTGGATCAACCCGGTCGTCGTGATCGCCAGGTTCTGGCTCTTCGCCGGGTCGAGGTGCTGCGACGTGGTGTCGGTGAGGATGTACAGCGTCCCGCCGGACGACACTGCCACCGCCTGCCCGCCGCCGGGCTGCTCGTTCGCATTGCACGCGGCCAGCAGTACCCCCGCTCCGGAAACCGTGGCCGTGAAGCCCAGCGCCTTCAGGAAATCCCTGCGATCCATGTTTTCCCTTTCTAAGCCGTGACCCGCGCACGCGGATCGAGCACCCCGTAGAGCACGTCCACCGCGAAGTTCGCGAGGACGACGAAGAAGGCGGCGAACAGGCTCACGCCCATCAGCACCGGAAGGTCCACCTGGTGCACCGCGTCCACGAGCAGCCCGCCGAGCCCCGGCAACGCGAACACCCGCTCGGTGATCACCGCACCGCCGAGCAATGCACCGAGGTCGATCGCGAACACCGTCACCACGGGCAGGAGCACGTTGCGCAGTGCGTACTTCCCGATCACTGTCCGCTCGGGCAGGCCGACCGCCCGCGCGGTACGGATGAAGTCTTCGCCGAGCACCTCGAGCATCTGGCCGCGTGAAAGGCGGGCGTACACCGCAGCGTTGATGAACGCCAGCACCAGCCACGGCAGCACCAGATGCCACGCCCAGCCGACCGGGCTCTGCGCGAACGGCACGTACCCGCTCACCGGGACCACGTCGAGAGTGAAGCCGAACAGCAGGATTCCCAGCAGCCCCACCAGATACGCCGGTGCGGACACCCCGGCGAGCGTCACAGTCATCGCGGCCCGGTCGGCGAACCGGCCGCGGCGCACGGCTGAGTACACGCCGGTCGCCACTCCGGCGGCCAGCCAGATCACCGACGCGCCGATCGCCAGCGAAACCGTGACCGGCAGCCGATCCCCGATCAGTGCGAGCACCGGTTCGCTCTGCTGGAAGGAGTACCCGAAGCACGGCGCGGAGCAGACGACCGCGGTCACCCCGGTCCCGAACGTGCGCCCGCCGAAGATGCCGCCGAGGAAATCGCCGTACTGCTGGATCCACGGCTTGTCGAAACCCATGAATTCCCGGGCCAGCGCAAGGCTTTCCGGCGTGCACGGCTTGCCGCAGGACATGAACGCCGGGTCCGTCGGCAGCAGGTAGAACACGGCGAACGTGGCGAAGCTGACCACGAGCAGGACACCGAGCATGCCGAGCAGCCGGACGCCTGCGAAACGCAGAGTGCGGTTCACCGGCGCACCGCCGTCTTCGGGTCGAGCGCGTCCCGCAGCCCGTCGCCGAGCATGTTGAACGCGAGTGTGGCGAGGAACAGCGCGGCGCCGGGGAAGATCAGGAACATCGGGTCGGTCTGGACCCAGTTGATGGCGTCGCTGATCGAGCGGCCCCAGCTCGGCGCTGGCGGCGGAATGCCGACGCCGAGGAACGACAGCGCGGCCTCCAGCCCGATGTTGGCCGGGATGGTCACGGTGGTCAGCACGATGATCGGCGCCCACAGGTTCGGCAGCAGCTCACGGCGGAACACGTGCACCCCGCCCGCGCCGAGAGCCCGTGCCGCGCGGACGAAGTCACGGCTGCGCAGGCTCAACGTCTGCGCCCGGACCACGCGGGCCACGCGCGGCCAGCCGAACAACCCGATCACCGCGATCAGCAGCAACGGCCGCGGGATCGCCGCCGGGGCGACCGCGCCGAGGGCGATCATGAAGATGAGCTGCGGAAACCCGAGGAGCACGTCGGTCACACGGCTCACGACGGTGTCCCACCAGCCGCCGACGTACCCCGCACTCGCCCCGAGCAGCACGCCCAGCAGCACCGACACGACGGTCGCGGCGAGCCCGATCAGGAACGACGTCCGCGCGCCGTACGCGACGACCGCGAACAGGTCGCGCCCGGTCAGCGGCTCGACGCCGAACCAGTGGCTGCCGCTGATCCCGCCGAGGAAGCCGGCGCCGGTGCCGTCGGCCGGATTCAGCAGGTCGGTGTGGTAGCTGTAGGGGTCCTGGCCTTCGAGCAGCGCCAGCAACGGCGCGGCGAGGGCGGTGACGATCACCAGCACGATGACGACCGCGCTGACCTGGGCCCAGCGGTCGTGCCGCAGCGCGCGCCACAGGTTCCGCGACGCCGGAGCGGCCGCCGGAACCGGGGCGCCGCCCGGCGACAGGATGTCGGACAACGGTTCCCTTGCTGATCAACAGGACGGGACGACGCGACTTTAGAGATGCCGAGGGAAATTCACCATCATGGCGTAGCGCTTTCCGGATGGTGGGACACTTCCGGCCGGTTGTTCCCGGCCCATGGTGCGCAAGGCGCCGGTACGATACCGGTGTTTCCGCGGCTTACCGGAGGACCAGGGCATGGAGCAGACGAGCGACGCCCTCGACGTGCTGGAGCGGGCGACCGCCGTGCTGGTGCGCAACTTCGAGATGCTGCGCCGCCGCACCGACGTGTACGCCGAACTGGACCAGGCGGAATACCTGATCCTGCGCACCCTCGACGACGTCGGCCCGGTCGACATCAGCACCCTGGCCGGCGCACTCGGCCTGGACCCGTCCACCGCAGGCAGGCAGGTGTCGGTCCTGCTCGGCAAGACACTGGTCGAACGCACGGCCCCGGACGACGACCGCCGCCGCGGCATCATCACCCCAACCGAGCGCGGACGGGAACTGATGGAACTCACGCGCTCCCGCCGCCGGGCGGCCGTCGCGGGCCTCCTGGACGGCTGGACCCCCGACGAAGTCCGCACCTTCGCCGGATTCCTCAACCGCTACAACGGCGCCGTCGCGCAGCGCTACCTGCGCAGCTAACCCTGCGCCAGACCCTCGTGCACAGCTCACGAACCTGCCGCAGCTGACGGTGACGACCGAGAACCCACGCACCCCCACCCGCGCCGTCGCAGGCCTCCTGGACGGCTGGACCCCCGACGAAGTCCGCACCTTCGCCGGGTTCCTCAACCGCTTACAACGGCGCCGTCGCGCAGCGCTAACTGCGCCAGACCCGCACGCGCGCTTCACAACGTTGCCCCAGCTGACGCTGATGCCCGCCAACGCACCGGACCGATTACAGCCGAGAGCTCACACCCCCGCCCGTTCCCGCCGCCGGGCAGCCGTCGCAGGACTCCTGGACGGCTGGACCCCCGACGAAGTCCGTGCCTTCGCCGGATTCCTCAACCGCTACAACGGCGCCGTCGCGCAGCGCTACCTGCGCAGCTAACCCTGCGCCAGACCCGCGTGCACCTCCCGCAGCGCGCGCTTCACGATCTTCCCGCTCGGGTTCTTCGGCAGCGCCTCCACGAACACCACGTACTTCGGGCACTTGTACCCCGCCAGGTGCTCCCGGGCATGCGCCAGCACCTGCTCCTCCGAGAGCGTCACGCCCTCGCGCGGCACCACCGCCGCGGTCACCGCCTCGATCCAGTGTGGGTGCGAGACGCCGAACACCGCGACCTCGGCGACGCCCTCCAGCAGGTACAACGCCTCCTCGACCTCGCGGCTCGCCACGTTCTCGCCGCCGGTCTTGATCATGTCTTTCTTCCGGTCGACCACCGAGAGGTACCCCTCCGCATCGAGCACGCCCAGGTCGCCCGAGTGGAACCAGCCACCCTGAAACGCGGCGGCGGTCTTCTCCTCGTCCTCGTAATAACCGAGCGTCGCGTGCGGGCTGCGGTGCACGATCTCACCGACCTCGCCGGGCGGCAGCTCGCGGCCGTCCTCGTCGACGATCCGCGTCTCCACATTCAGCGACGCGCGCCCGGCCGACCCCGCCTTCGGCAGCTGCTCGTGCGGCCGCAGGATGGTCGCCAGAGGAGCCATTTCCGTCTGCCCGTAGAAGTTCCAGAACTCGACGTCCGGCAACCGCCGCGCCAGCTCGCGCAGCACCTCCGCAGGCATCGGCGACGCGCCGTAGTAGCCCTTCCGCAGGCTCGACAAGTCAGTCTCGTCGAAGGCCGGATGCCGCAGCAGGGAGATCCACACCGTCGGCGGCGCGAACAGCTTCGTGGCGCGTTCGCGCTCCACCGCGGCCAGCAGCGCAGCCGGATCCGGGCCGGGCAGGATCACGCTCGTCGCGCCCAGGTACACGTCCACCGAGAAGAAGCAATCCAGCTGCGCACAGTGGTAGAGCGGCAGGGAATGCAGCTCGACGTCGTCGCCGGACATGCTGCCGTCGATCGCGCACGACACGTACTGCGCGATCAGCGAACGGCTCGACAGCATCACGCCCTTCGGCCGCGATTCGGTGCCGGACGTGTACATCAGCCGCAGCGGATCGTCGTCCGCCACCAGCACGGACGGGGCCGACTCGTCGCCCGGTCGGTCGATCCAGTCCGCGACGCTCTCCCAGCCGTCGCCGCTGCCGCCGATCCGCCCGCGCAGCACGTCGGTGCGGCCCGACCGCTCCAGCGCGTCCGCCGCGGTGGCCAGCAGCGCGTCCTCGGCGACCAGCCCGGACACCCCGGCGTGGCGCAGGATGAACGCGACCTCCTCCGCGCCGAGCATGAAGTTCACCGGCACCAGCACCACGCCGATCTTGGCCGTGGCGAACACGAGCACGACGTATTCCCAGCAGTTGTGGCTCAGCAACCCGAGCCGGTCGCCCTTCACCAGGCCGCGTTGGGCGAGCCGGTGCGCGCAGCGGTTGACCGCCGCGTCGAACTCCCGGTAGGTGGCGCGGCGCTCGCCGGAGACCACGGCGAGCTTGTCCGGCAGGCGCAATGCGGTACGCCGCAGGAGATCCCCGGCGGAATGCTGGCGGGCGTGCTGGATCGCTTCCGCCGTTTCGGCGCTGAACGGGCTCGGCATAGCCGGAGTCTCATCCACCGCGACGGAGTCCGCAACCAGTGTGGCCGTAGCTGCAACCGGTACGCTTCCGCACACACCTCGGGGGAGAGAAGTGGACGAGACCGAAGCACCGACGCTGGACCGGCCGGACATCACCGCGCGGCTGCCGCGGTACCGGCTCGTGCGCCAGCTCGCCCGCACCCGGATGAGCGAGGTCTTCGAGGCGCTCGACACCCAGAGCGGGCGGCCGGTCGCGCTGAAGGTCGTCGGCCCCGAGTTCATGGCGGTACCCGGGTTCCGCACCCGGTTCGAACGCGAGACCCGGATCGCCCGCGAGCTGGTGCACCCCAACGTCGTCCGGGCCGTGGACGCCGGGTTCACCGCCGACGGCGGCCTCGGCTACCTGGCCATGGAGTACGTACGGGGCACCAATCTGGCGCGCCTGCTGGACCGGGGGCCGCTGCCGTTCGCGCAGACCGTCGCGATCGGCCGCGGGATCGCCGCCGCGCTGGACGCAGCACACGCGCGGAGGCTCGTGCACCGCGACGTCAAGCCCGGCAACATCCTCCTCGACGACACCACCGGCCAGGCCTATCTCTGCGACTTCGGCATCGCGCGCCAGCTCGACCTCACCCAGCTCACCGCGACCGGCGCCTTCCTCGGCACGGTCAGCTACGCCGCGCCCGAACAGCGCGCCGGGAAACCGGCCGACGCAGCCGCCGACGTGTATTCGCTGGCCTGCGTGCTCTACGAATGCCTGGCCGGCGCGCCGCCGCACCACCACACGGATCTCGCGCACCCCGCGGTCAACGTGCTGCGCCGGTCCCTGAGCACCAACCCGGCCGCTCGGCATCCGACGTGCACCGCGCTCGTCGACGACCTCGTGGCCGCCACCGAAGCAGCTCAGCGCCGCCGACGGTGGGTGCGCGCGGGGATCCCGGCCGCGGCGGTGGTGGTCGTGGGGTTGCTCGTCGCATGGCTGACCACCGGTGGCCCGTCCGGGCTCGACGACGCCACGATCTCGAGGCTTCCTGCCGCCCTTCGGGCCGACTGCGCGACCGCGGATCCGCCCGCCCCCGGCGCGACCTCGACGTTCACGTGCCACTCCGCTGGACGTCCCGCAACCACCGCACTGTACGCCGACCCGAAGCAGGCTTCCGACGCCTACGCCACCGCATTGTCCCGAGCCGGAGTCTCCCGGGACCAAGGCGACTGCACGGCCGCGACCGGGGGCGAACATCGTTACCCGGCAACCGGTCCGGCGCTCGGCCGCGCGTTCTGCCAAGTCCGGGATGGACAGTCCATTGTGGTCTGGAAGGACGATGCCGCGCGAGCCGTGACCACCGCGACGGCGCCGGCGGCCGACGACGCCGGATTGCGCACCGCCTGGGCCGGATGGACCGGCGTACCGGCATTCCCGACCGCGGACGAGCAAGCGCTCGTGCAGATCGCCGCCGGAACCGGCTGCCACCGCGCTCCCCCGGCCGACCTCGGCGACTATTCCGGCGCGAGCGCGGGTGTCGCCTGCATCCCGCGCGGCACCGGCACACGAGCCGTGTCGTACTACCGCTTCGCCGACCCAGCCACCTTGCGCACCACCTTCGACGGCCTGGTCACCGCGGCGAAAGCACCGAGCGGCACGGCCTGTCCGGGCACGCCGTTCCTGGGTACCACCCGGTTCGACTGGCTGAGCGTCGACCTCGGGCAGGTGCTGTGCCACCCCGGTCCGCAGAGCACGGTCGCGATCGACTGGAGCCTGGAGTCCTTCGGCGTGCTCGGCCACGTCACCGGCACCACCGCGGACGCGACCGGCGGATGGTGGAAAGACTGGCACCTCGCGCCGCTGAGCCGGATCGTCACGCAGGTCAACACGCAGTCCTCCCCCGCGTTCCCGACGCAGGCGGAACGCACGCTGCTGGACCGGATCCCGGCCGCGTCACGAGTGAACTGCGTGCGGCCGTCCGCGGACCAGCGGTGGCAGGACCTCGGTGCGGTGCAGCCGGTGGCCGCCGTCGCGTGTGGCCGGACGAGCGGCGCCGAGCTGGTCGTGTACTACCAGCTGCCCGACGCCGCCACGATGAACCAGGTCTACAACAGCACGCAGACCACCGAGAAAGCGTGCACCGACCTGCCGGAGAAGTTCTCCGCCGACCGGCCGTACTCCCGCGGTGGCCGCACCGGCCGGCTTGCTTGCGGCACGGTCGATTCCGACGGCGAGCGCTATCTCAAGTGGACGGACGACCAGGCGGGCGTCCTCGCCGTCGCGCACCGCGGCTCCGATGCCTTCCCGATGATCGACTGGTGGAACCACGACGCCGGACCGGCCTGAGCGGGGATCAGCCTTGCACCGTCCCGCCGACCGACGCCGAACCGGTCACGTGCGAGTTGCCCGAGCCCGAGCCGCCGCTCGCGGTGCGCACGGACTCCTTGCCGTCGAACACCGAGTACATCTCGACCTGGCCGCTCGACCCGGAGTAGGTGATCTCCAGGGTCCACTGGTGCGGCTTGCCGTCGGCGGCCACGCTGAGCGACTGCCGCCACGGGAGCTTCACCTGCCCGGTCTGCTTGGTTTCGCCGTCGAGGGTGTAGGTGATCTGCTGGAGCGCGCCGGATCCGTCCGCGTTGAGCACGAGCGTGTGCGGCTGCCGGTCCGGGACCGGCTCCGAAACGGGCGCAGCCGAGGACGACGACGACGGCGGCGCGGGCTGGGGAGCCGGGGCGGGGCTGCTCGAACACGCGGTGAGCGCGGCCAGGAGTGCCACCGGGACGACGGCGGTCCGGGCAGTGGTACGAAGATCCATGCGGGAACCCTACTGGCCGGGCATCGGGACCGGTCCCTGATCGGAAGGATCCGCGTTGACCGATTTCCCCAGCAGCGAACCGGGTGCGCTGTTCGTGCGCGGGCTGGCCGGTACCGCGTCCGTGCTGCCCGCCGAGTACGCGCGGGTCGCCTTCGGCCGGGCACCCGGCCCGGACGGCGTGGTCGTGGGGGCCGACGACCCGCGGGTCAGCCGCGAGCACGGCGCGCTGACCCACCGGCACGGGCACTGGCTGCTCACCGCGAACGGGCACACGCCGATCGAGTTCTCCCGCACCCGGCTGCTGCACGCCGGTGACGAGCCGGAGGCGCTCCCGCCGGGCTACACGACGCTGCTCATCGCCGGCTCCGGCGGGCGCAAGCATCCGCTCGAGGTGTACGTGAACGCAGCCGACCACGACCGCCCGCTGCCGGTGACCGGCCCGACGCTGCCCGGGCACGTCTGGCCGCTCGGCGACACCGAAAAGCTGGTACTGGCCATCCTGGGCCAGCAGTACCTGCGCCGGGAGGCGAACGCGCAGCCGATGAGCCGCGACCACGTCACGGAGATCATGCGGGCGCTCCACCCGGACGCCGAATGGAACGTGCGCAAGGTCGACCGCGTGATCGCCGGGGTGCGGAAGCGGCTGGCTGCCGCACGCGTCCGCGGGCTGGTCCGGGAAGAGGTCCCCGAGCCCATCGCGAACTCGCTCAACCACAACCTGCTCGTCGAACTCACGGAGACGACCGCGTCACTGACCCGCCAGGACCTCGAACCGGTCGACGACCTCGACTAGCCGTCCTGATCCGGGAGGCCGGGGACGCGGCCGCCGATTCCTTGGTCCCGTCCGGACGGATTCTGGTCCGGGGGGGCGCGGTGAGCGGAGCTGGTGCGACCGCCGGTAGCGCGCTCCAGGTAGGCCAGCCGGTAGCAGGCGGGATCCGGCGCGCGGCTAGTCGGCCGTCCCCGGTTCACTCTGGTCGCGGTAGCGGGCAACGATGAAGACCGACACCGGAAACCGGTCGACGACCTCGACTAGCCGTCCTTCGCCCATACCCGTACGGCCACCGCGGTCGCGATTCCGGCCACGCCAAGCACAATCCCGGCGACCGGCAAGCCGGAAGCGATCAGTCCGAGCGCCGCGACCGCGAAGAGCGCGAGCTCCAGGATGAACCGGGTCGGTTCGGGGGCCCGCCGTTTCGCCCGTGGCGCGATCACGAGTCCCCAGATCACCGCGGCGAGCGCAGGCCACAGCACGGCGGCGAGGATGTCGAGCAGCACGCTGCCGCCCATCCGGGCGCCGGCCACCGCGAGCCCGGCCAGCAGCGCCAGCTCGGTGCAGAAGCGGACGACGAGCACCGCGCCGGGGAATCCGCGCAAGCCGGGTCGAGTCGTGGTCACCACCGGAGCGTAACCGGGCGGGTCCCGGTCAGCGCCGGGCGGCCATCCGCGACAAGGTCATCAGGATCGCGCCGAACACCACCAGCGCAGCCCCGAACACGGCGATCCGCGGGGTGCTGATGCCGGTTTTCGCCAGGGCCTGCGTGCTGTTCGCGGTGGCCTGCGGTGCCTTGCTCGTCGTCTGCGGAGCGGCCTGCGCGGTCTGCTTGGGGGTCGTTTGCGTGGTCTTCGGGGCGACCTTCGGCTTCACGTCCGCGACCTGGTTGACCCGGGCGGTCAGCGAATCGGCCTTCGAGGCGTCCGACAGGGATGCCGGTGGGTTCGCCTGCTTGCCGCCCGCCCAGACGAGACCGTCGATGGTCTTCGGCTTCGCCGGTGCTGACGTGGTGGGGCTGGTCTTGGTGGGGCTCGTCGAGGTGCTGCTCGGCGGAGTCGTGGTGGGCGCTGGTTTCGCCGAAGTCGATGAGGTCGGCGGGGTTGGCTTCGGCGTGGTGGTCTTCGGCGCAGGCGGGGCCTCGCTCTTCGGCGCCGCGCCCCCGGCCAGCTTGATCAGCTGCTCCATCGACCCGTTGAACGAATCCTGGTCACCGGGTTTGTTGCCGGAGTCCGAGTACTGCCAGATCGTGTAGTACCGCCAGCCGTCCGGCAGCGGGCCGGCGGTCTTCGCGTACCGGGCGATGAACAGCGGATGCGTCTCGCCGAACGCCTTCGAGTTGCCGGTGCAGGTCTTCCACCAGTCGGTGGTGGTGTAGAGCATCGGCCAGCGGGTCGTCTTCGCGTGCACGCGCTCGGAGAACGACCGGACCCACGCCACCATCGCGGACTGCGAAAGGCCGAAACAGGTCTGGCCGTACGGGTTGTATTCGATGTCCAGCATCGGCGGCATCGTGCGGCCGTCGGCGGACCAGCCACCGCCGTGCGCGACGAAGTAGTCGGCCTGGGTGGCGCCGTCGGAGATGTCCGGGCGCGCGAAGTGGTACGCGCCGCGGATCATGCCGACCTGGTAGGAACCGTTGTACTGCTGGGTGAAGTAAGGGTTGCGGTACCCGGTGCCTTCGGTCGCCTTCACGTACGCGAAGCGCGCGCCCGCGTTCCAGGCCGCCTGCCAGTCCACATTGCCCTGATGCCCGGACACGTCCATCCCCGGCACCTCGGCGGTCGCAGCCGCTGCCGGGGTCGCCTGCAGCGCCCCCAGCACACCGCCGACGACCACCGCCGCCGCGGCGACGACCGAACCCACCCGAGCCGCAATCCGCCCGGAGCCCGTCATCCCGTCACTCCCTCTTTTTCCGGCACGCCCTGCGGTGCGCCCGGCTGTCCGCATCTCTTCCCCGAGGGCGGTACCGGGTGACCTGGGCAGGGTCAGTGTGTGTGACAGGTGGGACGTGTGTAAACCGGCGGGGAGGATGGGGCTGGTGGGGTTTGGGAGGTTTGTCGAGGTCAGTGGGGTTTTCGGGCTGAGCCCGGCTGGGGGAAAGTCACCCATCGTGGGTGGGGTTCTGTGTCCGGGAGAACTGTTGCGTGGGGCACCCCGAAGCTGGATTGTGACGACGGTCTGAGGGGGCTTGGCAAGGCGGGAAAGATGCCTTGACAAGCCCCCTCAGACCGTGTTTCGGCTTCGGATCGGGGTGCAGGGCCGAGTCTGGCTGCCTGGGTCTCGGCGGGTGCGCGGGCGGCGGTTGGGCGGTGGGGGGAAGTCCGTGAAGGGAACCATGAGGGAATCAGATTCCGTGATGGTTCCCTTCACGGACTTCGGCGGCGGCTGAACCACCCAGGACCGGGGGTCCGCGGCCGGAGGTCCGTGGGTGGATCAGGATTTCCTCACCAACCATGTGGCGGTCGCCGGGAACTCTTCACCGGGTGGCTCCTGCGGCTCTCACCTGCGCATTTTTCGCGCGGTTCGGTAATCGGGCGCGCACGCTGAGTCAGACCGGCGCGCCGGTTCGCAACATCTTGGCAACCGTCTTGACACCGGCTGTGGTCCGGACCACTCTGCTGAACATTGGTCTACACCATTCGCATCACCGGCTCCTGGGCCGGGGCACCGAAAGGACAAGACACGTGAAGCGCTGGCTCAAGCTGGCGGCGGGGGCCGCCGCCATCACGCTCGCGACTGCCGGGTGTGCCGGTTCCGGCGGGAGTGACGACGCATCGGGCGCTGGGGGCGCGCAGCAGGGTGGCACGCTGACGGTCTGGCTCATGACCGGTTCCGCGCCCGACGGCCTCACCGCCGGGCTCAACAAGGAGTTCGAGGCGGCCCATCCCGGCGTCAAGGTCGACTACCAGATCCAGCAGTGGAACGGCATCCAGCAGAAGCTCACCACTGCGCTGGCCAGCAACACTCCCCCGGACGTCATCGAGGTCGGGAACACCCAGACGCCTGCGTTCGCCGCGCAAGGCGTGCTGCAGGATCTTTCCGGCGACGTCGGAAACCTCAACGGCGCCCAGTGGCTGGCCGGGCTCAAGGCGTCCGGGCAGTACGACGGCAAGACCTACGGCGTGCCCTTCTACGCCGCCAACCGGGAAGTCCTCTACCGCAAGGACATGTTCGAGCAGGCCGGGATCACCCAGCCACCCACCTCCGACCAGGAATGGCTCGACGCGATCGCCAAGCTCAAGGCGAAGTTCGGCAGCGACCCTCAGTTCCAGCCGCTCTACCTGCCCGGCCAGAACTGGTACGCGCTGCTGTCGTTCATCTGGGACAACGGCGGCGACGTCGCCAAGGCCGAGGGCAAGAGCTTCAAGTCCACGCTCGACACCCCGCAAGCCAAGGCGGGACTGGAGTTCTACAAGAAGCTCGTCGACGCGTCCGGGACCACCGCGCCCAAGGACAACGACGAAGCCAACCCGCAGCAGGCGGGCATCTACGGCGGCGGCAAGGTCGCGATGTTCATCGACACCCCGGGTGCCGTCGCCACGGCGGCCAAGACCGATCCCGGCATCACCGCGAAGACCGGTGCCTTCCCGATTCCGTCGAAGAACGCGGGCCAGAGCGCGCCGGTGTTCCTCGGTGGTTCGAACCTGGTCGTCCCGGTCAACAGCAAGCAGCAGGACCTCGCCAAGGAGTACTTGAAGCTCCTCAGCAGCACGAAGTACATGACCCAGATGGCCGCCGGCGGGTACGTGCCCGGCACCTCCACCGACGTCAGCGCACTCGAAAAGGACCCGCTCGGCTCCGTGATGGCGAAGGCGTCGAAGAACGGCCGTGCGGTGCCGACCAGCCCGAAGTGGGGTGAGGTCGAATCCGGCCAGAACCCCTTGAAGGACATGCTGACCGCCTACCTGACCGGGAAGAAGACCCTCGATCAGGCCACCGCCGACGCGAACGCCGCCCTCGACAAGATCATCGGCGGATGACGACGACGAAGGACGTACCGGTGCCGGCGGGGACCACCCCGCCGGCACCGGCGCGCGGCGCCAAGGGGAAGCGGGTCCGCTCCGAACGGCTCACCCCTTATCTTCTGCTGCTGCCCGCGCTCGCCGCGGTGCTGGTCCTGCTCGGCTGGCCCACCATCCAGATGCTCGGGATCAGCCTGCGGCAGCTGGACCTGCGCGAGCTCGTCACCGGCAAAATGGTGTGGATCGGGCTCGAGAACTACACCGGCGTGCTGTCCGACCCCGAGTTCTGGACCGTCGCAGTCCGCACGATCCTCTTCACCGCCGCGCTCGTCGCCGCGACCCTGCTGGTGGCCCTGCTCATCGCGGTGCTGATGCGGCATCTGCACCCGGCGCTGCGGATCTGCGTGCAGATCGCGCTGGTGCTCGCGTGGGCGGTCCCGGTGATCGCGACGACCACGGTGTTCCAGTGGATTTTCGACCAGCAGTACGGAATCCTCAACAAAACGCTCGACAAACTGGGGATGCATTCGTTCATCGGCTACTCGTGGTTCTCCAGCGGAACCAGCACCCTCGTGGTGATCGGGCTCCTGGTGCTGTGGCAGGCCGTGCCGTTCGTGGCCTTCACGCTCTACGCGGGCCTGATCGGCGTACCGCGCGAGCAGTACGAGGCGGCGGGCATCGACGGCGCCAGCGCGTGGCAGACCTTCCGCGCGGTCAGCTGGCCCGCGATCCGGCCGATCCTGACCATGGTCACGTTCCTGTCGGTGCTCTGGGACTTCAACATGTTCGCCCAGGTCTGGGCCATCCGCCAAGGCGGGCCGGACGGCACGAGCACCACACTCGCGATCCTGCAGTACCTCAAGGGCATCGCGGGCAGCCACTTCGGGTCGGCCGCGGCGATCGCCACGATCATGCTGGTGCTGCTCCTGCTGGTCACCGCCCGCTACGTGCAGCTGCTGGTCCGGACGAAGGACGGGGAGATCGCATGAGGAAGTCCCTGCCCGCGCGGATTTCGCTCTCGGCCGCCGGGATCGTGGTCACGCTGCTGTTCCTCTTCCCGACGTACTGGATGTTCACCACGGCGCTCAAGACGCCCGGCGAGATCCTGTCGCCCGAATACGACCTGATCCCGAGCTCGGCGACGCTGGCGAACTTCGCGTCCGCGCTCACCAAACCCGGGTTCGTGACCTACCTGAGCAACAGCCTCATCGTCACGCTCGGCGCGGTGCTCGCGGCACTGGTCGTCGGGGTGCTGGCGGCGATCCCGCTCGCGCGATTCCGCTTCCGCGGCCGCAAGGGGTTCCTGCTGCTGATCCTGGTCGCGCAGCTGGCCCCGCTGTCGGCGCTGTTCATCCCGATGTACCTGCTCATGCGGGACCTCGGCCTGCTCAACACCCTTCCGTCGCTGCTGCTGGTGTACTTCGCGACGTCGCTGCCGTTCACCGTGTGGATGCTGTACGGCTTCGTCAACGGTATCCCGTACGACCTCGAAGAAGCCGCGATGATCGACGGCTGCAGCCGGGTCGGCGCCTTCCGCCGGGTCACGCTGCCCCTGCTCGGACCCGGCCTGGTGACCACGTCGGTGTTCAGCTTCATCACCGCGTGGAACGAGTTCCTGTTCGCCCTGGTGTTCATGCGGGACCAGGGAAAGCAGACGCTGCCGGTGTGGCTGTCGTCGTTCCGCACGGCATTTTCCGTGGACTGGGGCGGGGTGATGGCCGCGTCGGTGGTCTACGCGATCCCGGCGCTGATCTTCTTCCTGATCGTGCAACGGAAACTCGTGTCCGGCATGACCGCGGGCGCGGTGAAGGGCTAGCGCCACCGGACTTACGGCTCGGCGATGCTGCGCGTGAAGGCGACCCGGTCGAGGCCTGGGCCGTCGTAGTCCGCGAGCACTTCCGACTCCGTGAAACCGAGCCGCGCGTGGAAGGCGCGGGACCCGGCGTTTCCCGGGCTGGTGATGCATTTCACCTTCCGCACACCGCAATCCCGCATCCGAGCGAAGAACCACGTGTACAGCGTCCGGCCGAGACCTTGCCCGTGCAGCGCCGGGTCGACGCCCACGAAGTGGATGTACGCCGTATCGGGGTCGGTCTGCGAGCGGAAGCCGAGCAGGAACGCGGCGAGGGTCCCGTCCGGGCGTTCGGCGAGCCGGCTGGCCGGGGTGAAGTGCTGGAAGTACAGGCGGGGTACCAAAAGCGCCCGCTCCTGCGCACCCGCCGCACCCTTCAGCCCGCCCCACCAAGGTTCCAGCACGCTGAGCACACGGGCATGGTCGGCTTCGGTCGGCTGGCGGAAAGTCAGGTCGGCACTCATGTCCGCAGCCTCTCGTCTCCGCGCGCGACAGGCAACTCGGTTACCGGCGCGGGTCGACGTGCATCTTCGGCGCTCCGACCGGCCGCTCCCCTGCCAAGACGGCCGCGACCTCGTCCAGCCCGACCGTCGCCGCCACCAGCGGACGCGGGTCGACGTCTCCGGCCGCGTACGCGTCGATCGCCGCGGCCAGGCCGGGGGAACCGCTCAGCACGCCGACCGCGGTGAGGTCCTTCAACGCCAACGTCCGGGTGTCGAGCGGGCTGGGACGGCCGGACAGTCCGATGTAGACGATCCGGCCCCCGGGTTCCACGAGCTCCGCGGCAAGCGCGGGTGCCGCCGGGTCGTTGGTCGCGTCGACGACGGCGTCGAACGGCGGCTCCGGTGCGCGCCTCTCGGCGGGAAATCCCAGGCTGCGTGCGAACTCCAGCGACCATGACGTGGTACCGACGAGATGAACCTCGCTCCCCGCGGCCCGCAGGAAAAGCGCGGTGAGCAACCCGATGGTGCCGGGCCCGAGCACCAGCACCCGCTCCCCCGCGGCCGCCCGCGCCGCCCGGCACGCGTTACCCCCGGGTTCGACCAGCGCGCCGGCCACGGGGTCCAGTCCGGCGGGCAGTTCGTGCAGGGACCGCACCGGTACCGCCAGCCGCTCCGCAAGTGCGCCCGCCCGGCCGCCGCGGATCCCGACCTCCTCCCGGTCCGCGCATACGTGCTGGTGCCCGGCCCGGCAGCGGCGGCAGTGCCCGCAGCCGAGCATCGTGTCCCCGGTGACGCGCCGCCCGGCCCACGCCGGATGCACCCCGGGTCCGACCGCGGAAACCGTGCCGCACCACTCGTGCCCGAGCCGCATCGGATAACGCGCATGCCCGTCGGCGAGGTACTGCATTTCACCGCTGAAGAACTCGACGTCCGTCCCGCACACCCCGGCCCGCTCGACGTCGACGACAACCTCGCTGACCCCGGCCACCGGTTCCGGCACCTCCGCCGGCCCGCCTTCCCCCGGCCCGGTCACCACGAACGCCCGCATGCGCCCGATCGTAGCCGCGCTCAGCCGGTCACGCGCTCACGCAAGAACGCCGCGGTCGCCGGATCCGCCGGGTAGAACGACTCGATCACCAGCTCCGCCACCGTCACGTCGAGCGGGGTACCGAACGTCGCCACCGTGCTGAAGAACGTCAGCTCCACCTCGCCGAGCCGGTACCGCAGCGGCACGAAAATGTCCCCCGGACCCGGGATCTCGACCTCCGGCACGGGATCGGCACACGGGTACCCGCGCAGTTCCGCCAGCAACGCGGCCAGCTCGCCGTCGGCCGTCTGCTCCACCTGGCGGCGCAACCGGCCCAGCAGATGCGCCCGCCATTCGCCCAGGTTGAGCACGTTCGGCGCCATGCCTTCCGGGTGCAGCGTCGCTCGCAGAACGTTCACCGGACCCGTCAGCAACTCCGGTGCGACACCCTCGGTGAGCACCGCCAGGCTGAGGTTGGCGTCGACCAGGTTCCATGCGCGGTCGACCACCGCCGCCGGGTACGGATCGTGTCCGGCGAGCAGGCGGCGGACGGCCTCGCGGACCACGGCCATCTCCGGCGCGCCGAGGTCCGACTCGCCGTACGCGGGCGCATACCCCGCGGCGAGCAGCAGGCGGTTGCGTTCGCGCAGCGGGATGTCGAGGTGCTCGCTCAGCCGCAGCACCATGTCGCGGCTCGGCTTCGACCGTCCGGTCTCGACGAAGCTCAAGTGCCGCGTGGAGATGTCCGCCGAGATCGCGAGGTCGAGCTGGCTGATGCGGCGGCGGTCGCGCCATTCCCGCAGCAGCTCGCCGACCGGGGCCTTCACCGTGGTGGTCACGCGCCCGACGCTACGTCCTCGGGCGCACCGGAGCCATTACCCCTGAGGTAACGGCGCGTGGACCACCAGCGCTTCGCCGAGCGGTTTGCGCTCCAGGTCCGGGACCTCGCAGTCCGGCGCGGGATATCCCACCGGGAACAGGATGTACGGGCGTTCGGTGGCCGGCCGGGCGAAGACCTCGTTCAGGAACCCCATCGGGTTGGGCGTATGCGTGAGCGTCGCGAGGCCCATCGTGTGGAGCGCGGTGATGAACATGCCACACGCGATGCCGACGCTTTCGTTGACGTAGTAGTTCTTCCGCACCGACCCGTCCGGAAGCGGCGTGCTCTTCTGCGCGAACGCGACGACCAGCCACGGCGCGACCTCGAGGAACTCCTTGTGCTCGTCGGTTTCGAGCCGGGCCAGCGCCGCGTGCCAGTCCGGGGCATGCCGGTCGCGGTAGAACTTCCGTTCCTCGATCTCGGCCGCCTCCCGCACCGCGCGTTTGACGCCGGGATCGGCCGTCGCGACGAACGTCCACGGCTGGTGGTGCGCCCCGCTCGGCGCGGTGTTGGCGATCCGCACCGCCGTTTCGATGGCTTCGAGCGGGACCGGGTCCGGGGAGAACCAGCGGACCGAGCGCCGTGCGTCGAGGAGCCGGTAGAGGTCCTGTCCGCGGGCGAGGCTTTCTTCCGCGGACAGGCGCGGCGGCGCGTAGGGGACGAACGGGTGCTGGTGCCGGGTCATGCCCCGACCTTGCCGCGCAACCTGTCATCGGTCCAGTTCGCATTTCTCGTGAAGGACATAAGCTGTGCTGATGTCCCTCTCCCTACGCCAGCTGGAGTACCTGGTCGCCATCGCCGACACCGGTGGCCTCACCTCGGCGGCGCAGAGCTGTCATGTGTCGCAATCGGCGGTGTCGCTGGCGGTTGCGGAGCTGGAGCGGGCGGTCGGCGTGCAGCTGGTCCTGCGCGGCCCGGGCCGGATGACGGCCCTTACCGACGCCGGACGACAGGTCGTCGGCGAGGCTCGTGCGGTGCTCACCGCGGTGTCCGAGCTGGGTACGACTGCGCGCGAATCAGGGCAGGATTTGGCGGGGCGCTTGTGTTTCGGCTGTTACACCCCCCTCGCGCCGTTGCACGTTCCGGCCGCGCTGGCGACCTTCCGTACCCGGCATCCGGAGGTCGAAGTCGGCTTCGTGGAAGGGACTCTGCCCGATCTGCAGCACCTCCTGCGGGAAGGCCGCTGCGACCTCGCCGTGCTGTACCGGCAGGATCTGATGCCGGGGATCGCCGTGGACACGCTGTACGACCAGCCGCCGAGCGTGCTCCTCCCGCCGGAGCACCGGCTGGCCCGCCGGAAGACGGTTTCGTTGCGCGCCTTGGCGGACGAGCCGTTCGTCCTTCTGGACGTGCCGCCGTCGGATCGCTATTTCCGCGACGTATTCGCCGCCGTGGGCCTGCCGATGACGGTGGCGCACCGCACGTCGAGCTTCGAGCTCGCGCGGGCGTTGGTGGCGCGGGGGCTGGGTTATTCGCTGTCGGTGCAGCGGCCGGCCCTGGAGCGGTCGGTGGAGGGGAAGCCGTTCGCGGTCCGGCCGGTGCGCGAACCGGTGCCGACGACTCCGGTCGTGCTGGCCCGCGCGGAAGGTGCCCGGCTGACCCGCCGGGCGGAGACCTTTCGGGCATTCTGCCGGGAGTTCTTCGGGGCGGCGCGGTTACCTGCCGGGTAATCGACCGGCCGCGCGTCTTCGGACAGGCTGGCCGCATCGCACTCACATCCAGAGGGAGAATCCCGATGACCAGCACCGAAACCGCCACCGACGTCGCCCGCCGCTACCTCGCCGTGTGGAACGAAACCGACCCGGTGCGGCGGCGCGAACTCGTGGCCGGGGTGTTCACGCCCGAAGCGACGATGACCGATCCGCTCGGCTCGGTGACCGGGTACGACGCCATCGACGGCTTCATCGCGGGGGCGCAGGCCCAGTTCACCGGGCTGGTCTTCAGCCTGCCCGCGGAACCCGACGCGCACCACGATCTGGCGCGCTTCCAGTGGTACCTGTCGTCCCCGGCCGACCCGGAGCCGGTCGCGATCGGCTTCGACGTGATCGAGCTGGCGAACGGCCGGATCACCAAGGTGCACGGGTTCCTGGACAAGATCCCGGGATAGCCGCCGCCACGCGGAGAGGTTCAGACCGCCCGGGAGGTCTGGACCTCACCCGTTCCCCGCCGAGGCAGGGTCCTCCCCACTCTGTCCGTACCCCGCAGGGCGCCTGAGAGTTTCACCCGCGTGGATACCCGGGTTTGCACCGTCGGCGGCGCCGGCTGGTGGTCTCCTGCCGGCGCACTTTCCAGAGGCGTCTCGTCCGCGCGGTCCGGGGTGCCTGAGAGGTTCCGGGGAGGACTTGCTCCTTCGGCGCCGGGCCGGGGATGCCGGCTCGGTCTCTCCCGCGCGGGTTCGTCGACTGCGCAGCCAGACTAGCGCAGCCCAAGATCACCCGGTGCGGCGGGCGTTGCGGCGCTGGGTCAGCTCGTCCGGCACGACCGCCTCGACGACCCCGCCGTCGGCGCGTTCGGCCGGGAACTCGTGGATCGTGCCGCTGATCTCCTGCATCGCCCCGCTCACCGCGATGCCGAACACGCCCTGCCCGCCCTGCAGCAGGTCGACGATCTCCTCCGGCGACGTGCATTCGTACACCGTGGTGCCGTCGGAGAACAGCGTGACCTTCGCGAGGTCGCGCACCCCCCGCACCCGCAGGTGCTCGACCGCCACGCGGATGTTCTGCAGTGAAACCCCGGTGTCCAGCAGGCGTTTCACGACCTTGAGGACCAGGATGTCCTTGAACGAGTACAGCCGCTGCGACCCCGAACCGTGTGCCGTGCGGATGCTCGGCGCGACGAGCTTGGTGCGCGCCCAGTAGTCCAGCTGCCGGTAGGTGATCCCGGCGATCTGGCAGGCGGCCGGGCCGCGGTAGCCGACCAGTTCGTCCGGCAGCGAGGCGTCGGGGAACAGCTCACCCTGCTCGCCGTCGGCGCCACGTCCGGCAGGCATCTCCGGACTACCAGCCTCGACCACCGCAAGCCTCCCCTCGCCTGACCTCGCGGCAGGCGTTCGACAGGCCGGTCGAGCCCAGGGACGGGATCGGCCGGGGAGAACCGCCGCGACGGCGCCGGCCGTTCGGGCCGGCGAATCACATCGTGGCGATTTACCGCCTTTGACGGTAAGGCTGCGCCGCGAGCCGGTCAACGCGACGCGCGGCGGACCTCAAGCTCGTGTCGAGGCTTTGGCCCGTTCGCCGTACGGATTTGACCGGATTTACTCAGCCGTGTTACTTTTTACTCATGCAAGTAAGAATGGACACGCAAGCGGAACTGGGTCTCACTGTCACCGAGGCCACCACGAGGGCGCAGATCATCTCGGCGACCATCGCGACGATTGCCGACCACGGGTACGCGCGTACGACCTTCGCGCGGATCAAGGAGCGGGCCGGGCTCAGCAGCACCAGGCTGATCTCGTACCACTTCACGAACAAGGCCGGCCTGATGCAGGCGGTGCTGAGCACGGTGTCGGAAACGAAGACGCTGTACCTGCAGCAGCGCAGCGAGGGCATCGACCCGGCCGACCGCCAGGGCAACCTGCGGGCGTACATCGAGACGTCGGTGGCGTTCCTGCGCGACTATCCGCAGTGCGAGCGGGTGCTGCAGGAAATGGCGGCCCATGCCGATGACCGGGACGGCTGGGCGATGGCCGGGGTCATGGTGGGCCAGCTGCGCACGGGTTTCCTGCAGCGGCAGCTGAAGCAGGGCCGTGACGAGGGCGCGTTCGGGGACATTTCACCGGACGTGGTGGCGCTGTCGATCGCGCAGGCCGTGGACGGGGTCGCGGCCGCGTATGCCGCCGATCCGGCCGTGGATCTCGACCGCTACGGCCGGGAACTGGCGGACCTGTTCGCCAGGGCGACCGCACCCGGGTGAGCGGATCAGGTGTCGGCGCCGCGGAAATCCTCGGGGGAGACGGAGTCGAGGAACTCGCGGAACTTCTCGACCTCGTCCTCCTGCTCGTCCGGGATGATGAGACCGGCTTCCTCGAGGACCGCGTCGACCGCGTGGATCGGGACGCCGATCCGCAATGCCAGCGCCACCGAGTCACTGGGGCGCGCGGACACGCGGATGTCGCCGTCGAAGACCAGTTCCGCGAAGAACGTGCCTTCCTTGAGATCGGTGATCACGACCTGCTCGAGCTCGCGGCCGAGTGCGCCGATGACCTCTTTCAGCAGGTCGTGCGTGAGCGGCCGGGCGGGCCGGACTCCTTGCTGTTCCAGGGCGATCGCGGTGGCCTCGACCGAGCCGATCCAGATCGGCAGGTACCGCTCGCCCTCGGTCTCCCGCAGCAACAAGATCGGCTGATTCGCGGGCAGTTCGACCCGCACTCCGACGACGCGCATCTCGCTCATCGGGCTTCGCCTCCCTCTCGTGCACACGGGCCGCAGCGCTGGTGACGGCTCACGACCGTTGTCTCCGACGCTACCCGTCATCCGGGCGCTGTGCTCGCTCGCAGCGGACATTCTCGGCTCGCGCCGCCGCGAACCGTCTCTCACGGTACGGCATCGCGGCGCCGACGTTCAGTCATTGACAAGTGACGGAAAACGCGTCTCACGCCACGGGCTGCCGGTTCAGCCTCCGCCCACGCCGCGGATCCCGGCCTTCACGAGCAGCGTGTGCAACGTGACCGACAGCGCGGCCAGTTCCCGCACGACCTCGTCGGCGCGCCCTTTCGCCTCGGCGTCACGATGCCGGTACACCGGGGTCACGATCTGCTCGAGCAGGCCGACCTCGCGGTCGGCCGCGGCGCGGAAAGCCCGCAGATGCCGCGGTTCGATCCCGAATTCGGTCATCGCCTTGACAGTACGGGCGATCAGCACCGCTTCCGGGCCGAAGAACCCCG
This sequence comes from Amycolatopsis jejuensis, assembly GCF_000717335.1. Lineage (GTDB taxonomy): Bacteria > Actinomycetota > Actinomycetes > Mycobacteriales > Pseudonocardiaceae > Amycolatopsis > Amycolatopsis jejuensis. The sequence goes on along the minus strand of NZ_JNYZ01000002.1, from coordinate 110,740 downwards.
CGGCACCGGGCCGCAGCAGGCCGTACTGACGCAGCTCGGCGAGCGCCGTTTCGTCGATTCCGGCTTGTGCCAGCAGGTCTTCCTGGGTGAGCCGGAGGTCCGGCCCGGTCTCGAAATCCGCGGGCGCGGGCAGGTCGCCGCCGCCGTCCCGCTCACCGAGCGGGACGAGCCGCCGCGGCAGCCGCGGGTTGTCCGGAACCGGCGCGGGCGCCGTGGTGCCCGCGTCCGCCGCGTCCAGCTGCTCCTTGATGACCTTGAGCGGGAGATAGTGGTCGCGTTGCGCGGACAGCACGTATCGCAGGCGTTCCACGTCCGCGGGCGCGAACTGCCGGTACCCCGACGGCGTGCGGCCCGGCCGGACCAGGCCTTCCGCTTCGAGGAACCGGATCTTGGAGATCGTGACATCGGGGAAGTCCGCGCGCAGCTGCGCGAGCACCGCCCCGATGCTCAACCCGTCCCGCCGGGCCTCCTGACGACCGGGCTGCCCGGCCGCCGTCACTGCGCCCCCTGGCCCCCGTGCCCCGGGCCGGTCAGGAAGACCAGGCGGAACTTGCCGATCTGCACCTCGTCGCCCCCGGCGAGGACCGCCTGGTCGACCGGTTCGCGGTTGACGTAGGTGCCGTTGAGGCTGCCGACGTCGATCACGACGAACTCCCCGCCCTCGCGCCGGAATTCCGCGTGGCGGCGGGAGACCGTGACGTCGTCGAGGAAGATGTCGCTGTCGGGGTGCCGTCCCGCGCTCGTGGTGTCGCGGTCGAGCAGGAAGCGCGACCCGGCGTTGGGCCCGCGCTTCACGACCAGGAGGGCGGAACCCGGCGGCAGGGCGTCGACGCCCTGCACCGGTGCCTCGGCGGCCGGTGCGGACTCCTGGCCTTCGACGTCGGCCAGGAAGTCGGCCCGGAAGACAGAGGTCCGCTCCGGAGACTGCTCCGGGGGAACGCCGGGCCCGTCGTTCGTGCTCACCTGAGCTCTCCTCTACGCATGGGTGTTGTCATCGACCAAGAACGTGTAGCTGTCAACGTACCGTGCCCGGACGGCTCCGGACCCCCGGGTTCCCCTTGGGCCGCGAGGCCGGTTCCGGGACCGGTTCAGCCCTGGATGAGGGCTTGGTACGCCTCGGCCTCGAGCAGTGCTTCGAGGCCCGCCGAGTCGTCGAGCCGGATCTCGACGAGCCAGCCTTCGCCGTAGGGATCGGAGTTGATGAGCTCGGGCGAGTCCGCCACCGCGGAGTTGACCGCGACGACCTCGCCGTCCACCGGGGCGAACAGCTCCGAGACGCTCTTCGTGGACTCGACCTCGCCGAAGACGTCGCCCGCCCCGACCTGCTTGCCCACCTCGGGCAGGTCGACGAACACGACGTCGCCGAGCTGGTCCTGCGCGTACTCGGTGATGCCCACCCGCACGAGCGAGCCTTCGCGGGTGGCGACCCACTCGTGCTCCTCGGTGTAGCGCAGTTCTTCCGGAGTGGTCAACGCCCCTCCCCTTCCTGGTACCGGTTCTGTTGCGGCAATCTTCCCTCACCGGCGGCGCAGGGCGCGCACCGCCTGCACGACGTAGAGCGCACCGGACCAGACATACAGGACGCCGCCCCAGACCATGAAGGCGTAGGCGATGGGCCGCGCGACCGCGGCGACGGTGGAGCCGCCCTGCGTGAGCAGCAGGAACGGGAAGGCGTACATCAGGACGAAGGTGGCGCCCTTGCCGATGTAGGTGACCTCGGGGGGCGCGAACCCGCCCCGCCGCAACGCGACCACGCAGACGGCGAGCACCAGCTCCCGCAGCACGAGCGGAACGACGACCCACCACGGGATGATCCCGCGGATCAGGAAGGCGACGAGCGTGGCGAGGATGTAAAGCCGGTCCGCGGCGGGGTCGAGCAGCTGCCCGAGCCGCGACATCTGGTCGAGCCAGCGGGCGAGCTTGCCGTCGAGCCAGTCGGTGAGCGCGGAGAAGACGAGCACGGCGAGCGCCCAGCCGTCCTCCTTCGGGCCGAGCAGCAGCCAGAGGAACACCGGCACGCCCGCCAGCCGAAGCAGCGAGAGCAGGTTGGGAATCATCAGAGCCTGCCGGAGGAGCGACGGCTCGGTCTTGGGCTCGGGGACCGTGGTCACGGGCTCAGCCTAGAGCGGAGGTCCGCGGGAGGTGTGCGCTGGCGGGCGTTTCGCCCGGAGTGGGTGGTGCGTGGCCGAAGTGGCGGGCCGGCGGTTGCGTGGGCTCTGGCAGTCACGGTGAGCTTTGGCAGTGACGGTGAGCTTCGGCAGTGCCGCGAGCTCGGGCGGCAGCGGGACGAGCAGCGGCAGCGGTGGTGGGACGGGCAGCGGCGTGGCGATGGGACGGGGCAGCGGGACGAGCAGCGGCTCGTCCGTCGCGTGTGCTCCGGCAGCGGCACGGGCCCGGAACCCGGGGCGACGGAATGCGACGCGGCCACCGTGGTCTCGGCGCGGAAGTGACCGAAGTCCGTGAAGGGAACCATGAGGGAATCAGATTCCGTGATGGTTCCCTTCACGGACTTCCGACCAGTCGGACCCTCCCCAGCAGCGGCCAGCCTCGGCCCAGGACGGCCAAACCCCACCGGGGCCAGGACCCTCACTCCACCCGGCGGCCCGCTCCGGCCAAAGCCGCAAAAGCCCCACCGGCATCAAGAACTCACCCGGCCCGGCAGCGATCACATCGGCACAGGACTCAACGCCCCACCGGCGTCGACACTCTCATCCGGCGCGGCGGCGGCTTCCCACCCGGCGGTGGCTCCAGCCACGGCGTTGCAGCTGGGTGGTGCTCAGGGTTTCCGGGCGGCCGCGGTCGTCGGTGCCGACCCAGCGGGAGCGGACGCGGCCTGCTTCCAGGACGTAGGGGCGGCCGCAGCACCACACCACGCTGCTCGGGGCCGTCGGGGGGATGGTCGGGTCTTCGGTTTCGGGGGCGGTTTCGGTGCTCATGCTCTCGGTGACTCGTGCTCTCGCGTCGGGTGCGGGGATCGGGGACACTCGCATGTCCTACCCGGTACTTCGGCGCCCGGGCCTCCCGCGTTAACGACCGCGGACCGGATTCCTCCGATCGATGATCGCGGAACCGGGACCACACAAGCGGATTTACCGGTCCGGAACGGGGAATCGATCGTCCACAATAGACACTCCGGGCGGCTCGGCGGAGTGTCGGTGCCGCTCAGCGGGGGCGGCCGGGGCCAGAATGACGGGCGACCCCGGCGAAAGGACCCCGGTGCCCTCCTCGAAGTCCGTGTGCGGGCCGCTCTGCGCGGCCGTGTTGCTCCTGCCTGCGCTTGCCGCCTGTTCGGGGGATCCGGTTCCCCCGTCGGCGGCATCCCCGGCACCCTCCGCGACCGCCGGGCCGTCGCCGACTACCCACGCTCCCCCGCCGCTGCCGCAGACCGAGACGTCCAAGACCACCGCAGCCGCGCAACCTGCCCCGCCCGGCGGAAGCAAGAGCGCGCCGCCACCCGCTGCACCGGCCACGCCGGGTACCTGCGGCACGGTCAGCGCGGCGAGCGGCCTCACGCTGTACGTCTACGACAACAAGACCGTCCCGTGTGCAGACGCCCTGTCGCTGGTCAAGAAGTTCCACGAGGCAATCGCCGGACGGCAGGCCGCGGGGTCGAACAATCCGGCCAACGCGACGGTCGACGGCTGGCTGTGCGTCTCCGGTCCGCCCGCCGCGCAGGGCGGCACCACCTGCAGCAAGGGCGAGCAGACCGTGCTGGCGGCGGTGGTGCCTGCCGAGTGACTCAGAAGTCGTCCTCGCGGAATTCACCGGCGGGACGGTCCCCCTCGCGCTCGCGGCCACGCAGCTCGACCCGGCGGATCTTGCCCGAGATGGTCTTCGGCAGGTCCCCGAACTGCAGCCGCCGGATCCGCTTGTACGGCGCGAGATGTTCCCGCGCGTACGCGAGAATCGCCCGCGCGGTGTCGGCGTCCGGCTCGTACCCGGCGGCCAGCACCACGTACGCCTTCGGCACGGCCAGCCGGATCGGGTCCGGCGCGGGCACCACAGCCGCCTCGGCGACGGCTTCGTGTTCCAGCAGCACGCTTTCCAGCTCGAACGGCGAGATCCGGTAGTCCGACGCCTTGAACACGTCGTCCGTACGCCCGACGTACGTGAGGTACCCACGCTCGTCGACCGACCCGACATCGCCGGTGTGGTAGTACCCGCCGGCGAACGCGGCCGACGTGCGCTCGTCGTCGTCCGCGTAGCCCGCCATCAGGCCGACCGGCCGGTGCGCCAGGTCGAGGCAGATCTCGCCCTCGGTCGCGCGTTCGCCGGTGACCGGGTCGACCAGCGCGACGGCGAACCCGGGCAGCGGCCGTCCCATCGAACCTGCGACCACGTCCTGCCCCGGCGTGTTCGCGACCTGCACGCTGGTCTCGGTCTGCCCGAAACCGTCGCGAATCGTGACGCCCCAAGCCTTCTCGACCTGCTCGATCACCTCGGGATTGAGCGGTTCGCCCGCACCGACGACCTTCTTCGGCGGTGTCCGCAACGCGCTCAGGTCGGCCTGGATCAGCATCCGCCACACGGTCGGCGGCGCGCAGAAACTCGTGACCCCGCACCGATCCATCTGCGCCATCAGAGCGAGCGGGTCGAACCGCGAGTAGTTGTACAGGAACACCGTCGCCTCGCCGTTCCACGGCGCGAAGAAGTTGCTCCACGCATGCTTGGCCCAGCCCGGCGACGAGATGTTCAGGTGGACATCCCCCGGCTCGAGCCCGATCCAGTACATTGTGGACAGATGACCGACCGGGTACGACACGTGCGTGTGCTGCACCAGTTTCGGCTTCGCGGTGGTACCCGAGGTGAAGTACAGCAGCAGCGGGTCCTCGGCGCGGGTGACGCCGTCGGGGGTGAACTCGCCCGGCTCGGTGTACGCCGTTTCGAAGGCGTGCCAACCGGAAACCGGCTCCCCCACGGCAATCCGCGTGTAGCCGCCCGCGACGTCCGCGAACTTCTCCGTGTCGACGTCACGGACCACGACGTGCTTGGCGTTGCCGCGCTCCACGCGGTCGACGAGGTCGGCCGGACCGAGCAGGGTCGACGCCGGGATCACGACGGCGCCGAGCTTCATCGCCGCGAGGATCGTCTCCCACAGCTCACCCTGGTTGCCGAGCATGACGATCACCCGGTCGCCGCGCGCGACGCCGAGCCCGCGCAGCCAGTTCGCGACCTGGTTCGAGCGCGCCGCCATCTCCGGGAACGTCCAGCGGTTCTCGGTGCCGTCCTCCTCGACGATCCACAGCGCGTACCGCTGCGCGTTCGCCGGGTCGCGCGCGATGGCGTCGAACCAGTCCAGCGCCCAGTTGAACTCCGCGAGCTGCGGCCAGGCGAAGTCGCGGTACGCGGTGTCGTAGTCCTCGCGGTGGGTCAGCAGGTAGTCGCGCGCCGCGCGGAAGGCAGCAGTGCTCACGTCGTACTCCTCGTGCTCGCCGTACGTGCCCGTTCTACTCGCCCTTGAACTCCGGCGCTCGTCGCTCGAGGAAGGCCTGCACCGCCTCCTGCAGATCCTTGCTCGGCAGGAACGCGGAGTTCCACGCGGCGACGTACCGCAGCCCCTCCGCGACCTGGCGTTCGGAGTTGGTGGCGAGCACCTGCTTGGTGCCCTGCACGACCAGCGGCGGGTTCGCGGCGATCTCGGCGGCCAGCTCGCGGGCCTTGGCAAGCAGGGTCTCCTGGTCCGGGTACACGTCGTTGACCAGGCCGATCCGCTCCGCGCGGGCGGCGTCGACGTCCTTGCCGGTCAGCGCCAGCTCGCGGACGTGGCCCTCGCCGATGATCGGCGCGAGCCGCTGGAGGCTGCCGAGGTCGGCGACGATCGCGACCTTCACCTCGCGCACGCTGAACTTGGCGTCCGCGCTGGCCAGGCGGATGTCGGCGGCGGTGATCACGTCCACGCCCCCGCCGATGCACCAGCCGGACACCGCGGCGATGACCGGTTTGCGGCATTCCGCCACCGAGCTCACCGCCTCCTGCAGCCGCCGGATCTCGCCGTGGAACTCGGTGCGCGGCCCGGCCAGCGCGTCACCGGCGAGCAGCGGCGCCCAGCTGCCCATCATGGCGGGCAGGTCGAGGCCGTAGGAGAAATGCTTGCCGCTGCCGGTGAGGACGACGGCGCGGACCCGCGGGTCGGCATCCAGTGCGGCGAACACCAGCGGCAGCTCACGCCAGAAGTCCGGGCCCATCGCGTTGCCCTTGCTCGGGCCGAGCAGGGTGATCTCGGCGACCGGGCCGTCGAGGTCGACGCGCAGGGACACCAGGTCGGGCAGGGCGGCTACAGGTTCGGTCATGCCGGTCATCTTGACTCATCCGGTTGACGCCGTGCCAACGCGGCTGCGGGATGCTTTCCTGGAGATCCACCGGTGGAAGAGGGAGGTGCCCGATGGACCAGGCTGCCGCAGCCGTCGCCGACGCCCCGTCCGCGGAACCCGCCGCGCCGCGCAAAGCCCGGCCGATCGAGCTGTCCGGCTCGTTCCGGCACGACGGCCAGCGGCTGTGCTACACCGAGTTCGGCAGCGGCGACCGCGTCGTGGTGCTCATGCACGGCATCATGTTCACCCGCCGGATGCACGCGCCGCTGGCCCGCCGCCTCGCCCGCGCGGGCTTCCGCGTGGTGACCCTCGACCTGCTCGGCCACGGCGATTCCGACCGGCCCACCCAGTCCTGGCGGTATTCCATGCCCGCGTTCGGCGAGCAGGCCGTCGCGCTGCTGGACCACCTGGAGGTCCCGGACGCGGTGGTGGGCGGCACCTCGCTGGGCGCGAACGTGGCGCTGGAGGTTGCGGTCGCCGCGCCGTCGCGGGCACGCGGCCTGGTGGTGGAAATGCCGGTGCTGGACAACGCCATCGTGGCCGGGCTGCTCACGTTCGCCCCGCTGCTGTTCGCGGCGCGGTTCCTGCCGGTGACGGTGCGCGGGGTGGCGCTCGCGGCGCAGCTGGTGCCGCACGGGAACCAGTGGGTGGACGTCGTCACCGACACGCTGAGCCAGCAGCCAGCCCCGATGGCGGCGCTGCTGCACGGCGTCCTGTTCGGCCGGGTCGCGCCGCCGAAGTCGGCCCGCCGCGAGATCGCCACGCCCGCGCTGGTCATCGGCCACGAAGGCGACCCGATCCACCCCTTCGGCGACGCCGGAAGCCTCGCCGACGACATGCCCAACGCGGAGTTCGTGCACGCCCGCAGCCCGGTCGAGCTGCGCCTGGACCCGACCCGGCTGAGCGCGTCCATCCGGGATTTCGCGTTCCGCTGCTATCCGGCCTGATCCCGGCTCAGCCCCGCCACCGGGCCGAACACGATCACCGCCGGGGGCCGGACGTTCGCCGCCGCCGCGGCTTCCGCCACCGTTGCCAGAGTCGAGCGCAGAGTGCGTTGCGTGCGCATGGTGCCGTCCTCGATCACGGCCACCGGCGTGTCGCCCGGGCGGCCGCCCTCCAGCAGGGCCGCGGCGAACTTGGGGAGCCGTTCGACGCCCATCATCAGCACGATCGTCCCGCGCATCCGGGCCAGCAGCGACCAGTCGACCAGCGACCGCGCGTCGCCGGGGGCCACATGCCCCGATACGACGACCACCTCGTGTGCCACCCCGCGGTGGGTCACCGGGACGTCCGCCACCGCAGGTACGGCGAACGCGGACGTGATGCCGGGCACCATCGTCACCGGGACGCCCGCTTCCGCGCAGGCCTGGACTTCCTCGAAACCGCGGCCGAACAGGTACGGGTCGCCGCCCTTCAGCCGGACCACGAACTTGCCTTCGCGCGCCTTCTCGATCAGCGTGCGGTTGATCACGTCCTGGCTCGCCGCGCGGCCGTACGGGATCTTCGCCGCGTCGATGACCTCGACCTCCGGCGCCAGCTCGTCCAGCAGCTCGCGCGGGCCGAGCCGGTCGACCACCACGACGTCCGCCCGCGAAAGCAGCCGCCGGGCACGGACGGTGATCAGGTCCGGGTCGCCGGGGCCCCCGCCGACCAGCGCAACGCCGGGCAGCTCGGTCTCGACGCGGCCGTCGACCACGGTGCCCGAGTGCAGGCCGTCGAGGATGCTGTCGCGGACCGCCGCCGACCGCAGCGGCTCGCCGCCGGACAGGACGCCGACCAGGAGCCCGCCGTGCCGTCCGGTCGCCGGAGTCACGGCGGACCCGGACTCGCCCTCGTCGGCGCGTACGCAGAACACCCGCTCCCGCTCGCCTTCCGCACAGACGGCGGCGTTCACCTCGGGATCGTTGGTGCAGGCGAGCGCGTACCAGGCGCCGGCGAGGTCACCGCCGGTGTACCGGCGCTCGTGCCAGACCAGCTCCCCCGCGTCGGCCATCCCCTGCACCGACGGCGTGGTGTGCGGCGAGACCACCTCCACCCGCGCGCCCGCGCGCAGCAGCCGCGGCAGCCGCCGTTGCGCGACCATGCCACCGCCGACCACCACCACGCGGCGGCCGGTGAGCTGGAGTCCGGAGAGGTAGTGCGGGTCGTCCATGCGCGGAGTTTAGGAGGTACACACCTCGGAGCGCGCGCAGCGTGGGTCATGCCACCCGGAAGACCGGCCCTTCGCCGCGAATGGCAGCCCGGCGCCGGGCGGTCAGGATGGCATGGTCCCGCCCGGGCCGGAGGTGGTCGCACTGGGATCGCTCACCCGCCCGGCGCACCCGGTTTCAGCCGCGCGCCGCCGACGGGTACGGCAGCAGCGCCATCTCGCGGGCGTTCTTGATGGCCGTCGCGACCTGTTTCTGCTGCTGTGGCGTCAATCCCGTGACGCGGCGGGCCCGGATCTTGCCGCGGTCGGAGATGAACTTCCGCAGCAGGTCGGCGTCTTTCCAGTCGACAGCGGTGATCCCCGCCGCGTGCAGCGGGTTCGCCCGGCGGCGCGGCGTCCGGTCCGGTTTCGGCATCCCGATCACCAGCTCGACTTCGACACGCCTGGCAGCTCCCCGTTGTGCGCCATCTGCCGCATGCGTACCCGGGACAGCCCGAACTTCCGCAGGTATCCCCGTGGACGCCCGTCGGCAGCGTCACGGTTGCGGATGCGCGTCGCGCTCGCGTCGCGCGGCATCCGTTGCAGCGCAACGACAGCGTCCGCTTTCTCGTCCCTCGAAGACGACGGCGACGCGATCACCGCCTTCAGCGCACGCCGCCGCTCGACGTACCGCGCCGCGATCACCTTGCGCTGCTCGTTCTTCGCGATCTTCGACTTCTTCGCCATCAGCGCTCTTCCTTGAACTCGACGTGCTTGCGCGCCACCGGGTCGTACTTGCGCAACACCATCCGGTCGGGATCGTTGCGGCGGTTCTTCTTCGTCACGTACGTGTAGCCGGTCCCCGCGGTCGACCGCAGTTTGATGATCGGCCGGATGTCGGTGCTCTTCGCCATCTAGAACTTCACCCCTTTCGCCGCGAGATCTGCGACCACCGCGTCGATCCCGCGCTTGTCGATCGTCTTCATGCCCTTCGCCGACACCTTCAGCCGCACCGTCCGGCCGAGGCTCGGCACGAAGTAGCGGCGCGACTGCAGGTTCGGCTCCCAGCGGCGCGACGTGCGGCGGTGTGAATGCGAGACCTGCTTGCCGTAGCCCGGCTTGCGGCCGGTGACCTGGCACACGGCTGACACGGACCCTCCCGAGTTGATAGTGACATTCGTTTTCAACTACGCTGTCCACCGTACCCGCCCCGTCTTCTGGAGATCCAGTGCCCCCACGTCCGCGCGTACCGCTCGTGCTCGTCAGCGGTCTCGCCCCGGCCCCGAACGACGCCCTCGCCGCGCTCCTGCTCCACGCGAGCCCCGGCACCGCCGTCGTCCACCACGACCTGCGCGACATCGGTGCCGGGGTCGTCCGCCGCCGCGTCCGCCTCCGGCAGCGTGACGAGCTGACCCCGCTCGAACTCACCCACGGCTGCGTCAACTGCACCCTGCGCCAGGACCTGCTGCCGCTGCTGCGCCGGCTCGCGCGGATGCCGCAGGTCGACCGCATCGTCGTGCGGCTCGACGAGGCGATGGAACCTGAGCCGGTGAGCTGGGCGATCCGCAACGTCCTCGTCGGCGACCGGCCGGTGATCGACGACGTCGAGCCGGAAGCCGTGTTCACCGTGGTCGACTGCGCGACCTGGCTGGCCGACGCCACCGGCGACGAGCTGCTCGCCGAACGCGGCCTGCAGGGCAGCCCGGAGGACGAGCGCACCGTCGCGCAAGTCGCACTGTCGCAAGTGGAATCGGCCGATGTGCTGGTGCTCGCCGGGTCCGCGCCGGATGCTTGGCGGGCGGCGAAATCCTCGGCCGTGCTGGACCGGGTCGCGCCGTCGGTACCCCGCGTGGAGCTGGCGCGCACCTCGGTCACCGAGCTGTTCGCGGCAGTTCCGGCCGACGCCCGCCGCGGCGAGGTCACCGACCTGCACGGCGCGCTCCTGCGTGGCGCCCCGCCCTTGCATCCGGACTGCGGCATCGAACTGCTGCGGTTCACGTCGCAGCGCCCGTTTCACCCGCAGCGGCTGCACGAGGCGATCGACACGCTGCTCGAAGGCGTGGTCCGCACGCGCGGCCGTGCGTGGGTCGCCAGCCAGCCGGACGTCGCGTTCTGGATCGAGTCGGCCGGTGGCGGTCTCGGCATCGGGCACGCCGGGCAGTGGCTCGCCGCACCGGACGGTCCCGGCTGGGCCGACGTCTCCCCCGAACGCCGCACGCTCGCGTCGCTGCGCTGGGACCCGGTGTACGGCGATCGCGCGCAGGAGCTGGTGGTCGTCACCGATCGGGCCGCACCGGAGGAGATCGAAGCCGCGCTGCACGGAGCGCTGCTGACCGACGCCGAACTCGCCGCAGGCGAAGCCGCGTGGCTCACCTACCCCGACCCGTTCGGGGAATGGCACGAGGACCCGTGCGAAGACCCCGACGAACCCGACCGGCACGTGAACGCCGTCAACCGGAAGGACGAAACCGCATGAAACCCGGCATCCACCAGGTCGAGAAGTCCCACCGCCGCTACGGCAAGCACGGGGGTACGCGCTGATGGCCGTGCCGAAGCGGAAGACCTCGCGCAGCAACACCCGGTCGAGGCGGGCGCAGTGGAAGGCGGCAGTGCCGGACCTGGTCCCGATCGTCGTCGATGGGGAGCGGAAGCTGGTGCCCCGCAGGCTGATCAAGCATTTCCAGCGGCTTCGATGAGGGTCGCAGCCCGCCGGTGACGGTCCGGTGATGCCGGTCCGGCACCGTCTCCCGCGTGAGGGAACCCCGCGCTCCGAAACCGGCCGCCCCGGAGGTACCGCGTCCGGTCCGGCAGCCGGTCCCGGTCCATCCGACCGCGCAGGGACCGGACTTCAGCCAGGTCCGCGCGAAACCGGCGGCGACCCTCGCCGACGTCCAGGGCCTCCCGATGGCCGATCTCCTGGCTGCGCTGGAAAAGCTCCCGTTCGAGCTGCGGTCCGACGAACGGTCCGGCCTCGCGGTGGGCGGGCCGCGCCTGGTGCTGGCCATGCGGGTGGTCGCCGCGAGAGGAGGCGCCTGGCAGCCGTTCACCGAGCGGCATCGGGACGAGCTGGCCGCGCTGCCGTCCGACCAGGTCGCCACCATCGGCGGATACCTGCAAGCACACGACATCGGTGACCTGCGAGCCACCATCGGCGCGGTCCCGCCGCGGGACATCGGGCCGTCGTGGAGCGGACGTAAGCAGGAGTTTCTCGTGGCTGCCGCCGATCCCACGAACACACTCAGCTCCGCGCAGCTGTACCAGATCTGGTTGCGGTACTGGAAAGACGAGCAGGCCGCCGCCCGTGCCGCGTTCAAGCCGATCGAGGATGCGGAGGCGAAGCGGGACGTCGTCGGGTACGTCGACAAGCTCCACATGTTCAAGGCGGGCCGCCGCGGAATCCTTTCGCCCGCGTATGAAGCGGCGTCGGACCGGGTGACGGCCGCGGACTACTACACCTCCGACCTCGCCGACGTCCTCGGCTGGCTCGAAGCGCAAGTGGACATCTCGCACCGGCCGGTGACGCTGGAACAGGTCAACCGGCAGGTCGTGGAGCTGATCAAGCAACGCGCGGCGCAGGAGGCGCTGTGGTCGGTCGTACTCGCGTACGCCGGGCGGCCGCCGACCCAAGCCGCGGCCGCCGGGGTCAGCCAGAGCAAGATCGCCGAGGAAGGCGAAGTCCGCACCCCCGAGCCGCCGAAGCCGAGGCCGGGTCCCCGGTTGCAAGGCCTCGAACGGGACACGAGCCAGAGCACGTACGTGATGCCCAAGCCCGGGGAAACCCCGGCGGACTACGCGGAACACACCACCCGCGACTGGAAGACATTGCCGACGCCGATGCAGGAATCCGCGATCCGGCAGGCCCCCGGGGAGATGGAAATCGCCCGGCTGCACCAGGCTCTGCGCGATCCGGACGGCCTCTTCGCGCATTTCCTGACCCACGGCGGGTACGAGGAAATCATGCTGCACCAGCAACTCCGCGCGGGTAAGGGCAACGACAAGCTGGGACAGGGGGAAGGTGTCCGGGTGCAGCGCGGCCCGTTCAACCCGCAGGCGCCTGCCGCTGCGAAGACCGTGTACCTGGATTTCACCGTCCCCGACCCACCGGTCCCGGGCACGGTGACGAGATTCCTCGTAGGTGACGGGGTGATGTGGCACCTGCCCGACGGAGACATGCTGCAGATCCAGGTCCGGCGGGTCGGGTACCCGAACGGGGCGTCGGCCGAACCCGGCGGAACGCGCGGCTGGCTGCTGCACACCACCGAAGGCGCGACGCGGGAGGTGACCCTGGAGGAGCTGGTCAAGCTGGGCGAAAAGCCACGCTGATCACCGGGAGGGGGTGTACAACGCACCCAGGAACTCCACCAGCAACCGCTCCCGCAACGGCTCCGCTGCCACCGCGAGGAGTGCGTTGATCGGCGCCATCCGGTCCGGCAGGCCGTCGCCGCCGGTGAGGCCCGCCGCAGCCAGCAGACTGCCGAACTGCTCCGCGGTCAGCGTCGCTGGGTCGAGCGCGGACACGAACGCCGCCACGTCCGGGTCGACCTGCACCGGACCGGCCGTGCGAGCCGCCACCACCGACGCCGCCAAATCCGCCAGGAACTCCGGTTCACTGCCGTGGTTCGCGGCCGTCACGGTGAGATGCAGGTTGAGCGGCGAGCTCCCGTGCGCGAACTGCGGCTGCACGTACCAGCCGCGCGCCTTCATCTCGTCGGCGACGGTGAACAGGTCGAAATCATCCGAACCGGTGAACGCGATCAGCGTCGATGACGGGTCGCCCAGCACCCGCAAGCCCGGAATCTCCGTGACGCCACGGCGAATCCGGGCCACCGCCTCGCGGGTGACCTCGGCCAGCCGCAGGTAGCCATCCTCGCCGAGGTGCTGTACGACGGCCCAGGCGGCGGCGAGCGGACCGCCGGATCGGGTGCTCTGCAGGGTCGGGTTGAGCATCGTGTACCCGGGCCAGGCGGCGCTGGCGAAGTAGTGCGTGCGCCGCAGTTCCGGGGAAGCGTGCAGCAGCACCGAAACGCCCTTGGCGCAGTACGCGTATTTGTGCAGGTCCACCGAAATGCTCGTGACGCCGGGAACGCGGAAATCGAACGGCGGCACGTCCGCGCCGAGCTTCGCGAAGTACGGCAACACCCAGCCGCCGATACACGCGTCGACGTGCACCCGTACACCACCCGCGGCGGCGGCGATCTCCTCGATCGGGTCGATCACGCCGTGCGCATACGAAGGCGCGCTCGCCACCACGAGCACAGTGGACTCATCGATCGCCGCGGCCATCGCGGCCGGGTCGGCGCGGAAGGTGCCCGGATCCACCGGGACGATCACCTTCCGCACGCCGAACAGGTGCGCGGCCTTGTGGAACGCGGCGTGCGCGGTCTCCGGCAGCACCATCGACGGCGCCGCAACACCACTCGCGTCCCGTGCGGCCAGTACCGCCAGCAGACACGATTCGGTACCACCCGACGTCACCGTGCCGACCGTGTCCGCCGTCCCCCCGAGCAGCCCGGCCGTGCGGGCGACCAGGTCGTTCTCCATCCGCAGCAGGCTCGGGAACGCCGTCGGGTCGAGGCCGTTGGCCGAACTCGCCAGCGCGTGTGCGGCGGCGGCGATCTCGTCCACTTCGGACAGCCCGCTGTCGTACACGTACGCGAGCGTGCGCCCGCCGTGCGTGGGCAGGTCACCGGTGCGCAGCTCGCGCAGCCGGGCCAGTACGTCCGTCATGGCCGCGTCTCCAGCACCGACCGGCGCAGCAGCGGGATACCCAGCACGATCAGCACCGCGGGCACCACCGACACCCCGATCAGGATCGCGGTGATCGCCGAACCCGGCTGCGCCACGACGGTCGTCCCGGTACTCGACACGTAGTCCCCGGCCTGCAGGACCAGCCCGAACAGGCCCGGCCCGAGCGCGAGGCCGAGCGTCTCGGACGCCGTCCACACCCCGGCGGTGATGCCCGCGCGGGTCTCGCCGGTCCGTTCCTCCTCGGCGCTGATCAGGTCCGGCAGGATCGCCAGCGGGAACACCGAAATGCCCGCGTACCCGGCCCCGGCGAGCGCCACGAACACGAGCGTCACGGCGAACGGCAGCTGCTTCGCGAAGATCAGCGCCACCAGCCCGACGAAGAACGACGCGGTGGCGATCCGGAACCCGGCCAGCTTGCCCCACCGCTCACCCAGCCGCGGCCACAGCGGCATGGTGATCAGCGCGGGCCCGACGAACCCGACGAACAGGATCGTGCGGTAGCTCGGGTCGCCCAGTACGTGCTGGGCGAAGTACGGGATCGACGCCAGCACCGTGCCGATGCCGAGCGCCTGGATGAAGTACACGCCGAGCAGCCAGCGGAACGGCCGCCACTGCGCGATGGTGCGCACGAGCTCCTTGAGCGCCACGGTGTTCGGCCGCAGCGAGCCGACCGGCGCGTCCTTGAGTCCGAAGTAGACCCCGAGCGTGGCGGCCAGGATGATCACCGCCATCACGAGACCCATCACGCGGTACCCGGCGACACCTTCGAGCACGTCGGTGATCGCCGGCGCGCCGCCGCCGGACACCAGCACCGCGACCGCCAGCACGGCAATCCGGACGCTCGTGAGTTTCGTGCGTTCCTCGGCGGAATCGGTCAGCTCGGCCGGGAGCGCGTTGAACGGCACCTGGAAGAACGCGTACGCGGTGGCGCACAGGAAGAACACGACGACCACGTACGCCGCGTCGAAGAACGGCTTGCCGAACCCGGGGTGCGCAAACAGGGCGGCGAAGAGGATCGCGACCCCGATCCCGCCGCGCAGCAGGAACCGGCGGCGGCTGCCGGTGCGCGCGAGGTCGGCGTCCGACAGCCGCCCGGCGATCGGGTTGAACACGACGTCCCAGGCTTTGGGCACGAACACGATGACGCCTGCCGCCGCGGCGGGCACGGCCATCGTGTCGGTGAGGTAGGGAAGCAGCAGCAGCCCCGGCACGGTGCCGAACCCGCCGGTGACGAAGGAGCCGAGCGAATAGCGGAATCTCGTGCGGCGGGACAGCGACGCCAAAGGTCCTCCTCGGGAGGCGGAACGACGAACGCATGCCTAATGGATCTTCGCCGGTCCCCGGTAGTGGTCGGGAGGAATCGTGCCATCGTCGTTGTGCACCGGGCGTACCGGGCCGACTACGACACGAGCGCCTCCGCCGCCTTCGCCAGCGAACCCGCGTCCCCGCGCAACAGCAGGGTCGTGACCACGGTGGCCTCCCAGGCAGGCAGCTCGGCCCGGATCTTTTCCGGCGGCCCGATCAGCGACGTGTCTTCGACGAGCGACGTGGGGATCGCCGCGACCGCATCCTCCTTGCGCCCCTGCAGGTACAGCTCCTGCACCTGGTCGGCGACGTCGGCGTAACCGAGCCGGGCGAAGACGTCGTGGTGGAAGTTCACGCTCTTCGCGCCCATCCCGCCGATGTACAACGCCAGCGCGGGCTTGATCCAGCTCGCCGCTTCCTCTACGTCGTCGTGCACGATCACCGGAACCGACGCGGCGACCTCGAAATCGGCCAGGCTGCGCCGGGCACCCGGCCGGGCGAAACCCTCCTCCAGCGCGCCGCGGTAGAACGCGTCGGACTTGGGCGAGAAGAAGAGCGGGAGCCAGCCGTCACAGATCTCGGCGGCCAGCGCGACGTTCTTCGGGCCTTCGGCGGCGAGGTAGATCGGCAGGTCGGCGCGCAGCGGGTGGACGGTCGGCTTGAGCGGTTTGCCCAGCCCGGTCCCGCCCTGCAGCGGCAGCTGGAAGAACTGGCCGTCATGGGTCACCGGCTCCTCGCGCGCCAGTACCTTGCGCACGACCTCGACGTACTCCCGCGTCCGCGCCAGCGGTTTCGGGTACGGCTGCCCGTACCAGCCCTCCACGACCTGCGGCCCGGACGCGCCGAGCCCGAGCACGAACCGGCCGCCGGAGAGGTGGTCCATCGTCATCGCGGTCATCGCCGTGGCGGTCGGGGTGCGCGCGGACATCTGCACGATGTTGGTGCCGAGCTTGATCCGGCTCGTCGCGGCACCGGCCCAGGCGAGCGGCGTGAACGCGTCCGACCCGTACGCCTCGGCCGACCACACCGAGTCGAACCCGAGCCGTTCCGCCTCGAGCACCGCCTCCTGCGCGCCGGGGATCGGCCCGCTCCCCCAGTACCCGAGGTGAAAGCCCAGCTTCATCCAGTTCCTCCCGAGATCAGTCAGCCGAAGTCCGTGAAGGGAACCATCACGGAATCAGATTCCCTCATGGTTCCCTTCACGGACTCAGAGTCCGTGAAGGTGGCCTTCACGGCATGTCCGGCGAGTAGTGCTCCGGTTTCCCGCGCTCGGCGAGCGGGGGAAGGTTGCGGCGCGGGGTTTCGGCCGACGGTGCGTCCGGGGGAAGCTGCCCCCGTGCGCGACGCCAGCCTGCCCGTGCCCGCGGATGGTAGCGGCGATCACGGGGTACGAGGGTGAAGACCGCGTTGATCAGCCGTCCCACCCGATGGTGCCGGCGGGCGTCGCGCGCGGTCCACCGGAAGCCCAGCAGCTCCCGCACCTCCGGGTCGTACAGGCCGACGGTCAGCCAGACGAAGCTGCGCGCGATCACCGCCCCGGCCGGTTTCCACAGTGGACCCGGCAGCCACGGCAGGAACGGCGGTTTCGCGATCCCGTGCAGGTTCAAGACGTCACGGGTGGCCTTGTTGTCCTCCAGCACGTCGGCGCACATGTGCTTCCAGTACCGCTGGAAGTCCTCCCACGACTCCGGGACCGGCCGCATCGTCATGCCGTACATCCGCCACCACTGCACGTGCTCGTCGAACAGCCTGCGCTTCTCCTCCTCGCCGATGCCGCCCATGAAATGGTCGGCGATCAGGATGGTGCTGACGAAAAACGTGGAATGCGCCCAGTAGAACGTGTCCGGGTCGAGTGCGTGGTAGCGGCGGCCCTTCGCGTCGACGCCCTTGATCCGGTCGTGGTACCCGCGCACTTGCCGCGCCGTCCGATGCGCGAGCGGGCCGTCGTACACCACGCCGCCGATCGGGTACAGCGAACGGAACAGCCGCTGCCAGCGCTCCTGGAAGAACCGCGAATGCTGTTCGACGCCCGCGCCCAGCCCCGGGTGCATGTTCTGCATCGACCCGGCCCACAGCGCGATCAGCAGCCCGCGCCAGTCGCCGAAGTACTTCCAGGTCAGGGAGTCCGGGCCGAGCGGTTCCGGCGCATTTTCGGGCATCCCGCCTCCTCCCCGAAGTGACTACGGCTGTTGTCAGGTTAGGATGTGACAACAGCCGTAGTCAACCAGGACGGGAGCGGATATGCCGGGCCGCACGTGGGCGGGCACGACGCTGGACGACCGCAAGGCGCAGCGGCGCGGCCAGCTCCTCGCCGCCGGGCTCGACCTGCTCGGCACCGACGGCTCCGCGGCGGTGAGCGTGCGCGCGGTGTGCCGGCACGCGAAGCTCACCGAGCGGTACTTCTACGAAAGCTTCACCGATCGGGAGGACCTGGTCGCGGCGGTGTACGAAGACGTCGGCGAGCAGGCCCGGCAAGCACTCGTCGAAGCGGTGTGCGACGAGGAAGACCCGCGCCGCCGCGCGGAAAACGCCGTGACGGCGTTCGTGGAGCTGATGGTCGACGACCCGCGCAAGGGCCGGGTGCTGCTGCTCGCGCCGCTCACCGACCCGGCGCTCACCCAGCGCGGCCTGCATCTGCTGCCCGCGTTCGCCGCGATGATCGGGGAACAGCTGTCGCACGGCGACGAGACCGGCCGCCAGCTCGTGGCGATCGGTCTCGTCGGCGCGCTCAGCAACGTGTTCATCGCGTACCTCGACGGCACGCTGCGGGTGAGCCGGAAGCGCCTGGTCGAGCACTGCGTGAAGCTGGTGCTCGGCGCCGACGCTTTCGACACTCACTGAGCTTTATTGAGCGGCGGCTCGCTCGTCCCGCAGCCGCAGCGCGATGTCGATGATCATGTCCTCCTGACCGCCGACGTAGCCTTCTTCGCCGACCTTGTACAGGATTTCGTGCGCGGGCACGCCATACCGCTCTGCCGCCTGTTCAGCGTGCAGCAGGAAGCTGGAGTACACCCCGGCGAAGCCCTGCACGATCGACGACCGGTCCATCACCGGCAGCCGGGTCAGGTACTTCTTGACGACGTTCTCCGCGGCGTCCAGCAGAATGTCCTTGTCCACGCCGGTTTTCACGCCGAGCCGTTCGAACGTCGCCGCGAGAACCTCCGTCGGCGAGTTGCCCGCACCGGCGCCGAGCGCGGTGAGGGAACCGTCGATCTGCCGGGCCCCGGCGCGGTACGCGAGCACCGAGTTCGCGACGCCGAAGCTCAGGTTCTGGTGCCCGTGGTAGCCGACCTGCGCCTCGTCGCCGAACTCCGCGACGAGAGCCGCGACGCGCTCGGACGCGTCATCGAGGATCAGCGCGCCCGCGGAGTCCACGACGTACACGCACTGACACCCGGCGTCCACCATGATCCGGCCCTGCTTCGCCAGATCCTCCGGCGACGACTTGTGCGACAGCATCAGGAAACCGACGGTCTCCAGGCCGAGGTCGCGAGCCGCACCGAAGTGCTGGATGGACACGTCGGCCTCGGTGCAGTGGGTCGCGATCCGGACCGCGCCCGCGCCGAGATCGGCTGCCACGCGGAGGTCGGTGACCGTGCCGAGGCCGGGCAGCAGGAGCACGGAGATCTTCGCCTGCTTCGCCTCGTCGACCGCGGCGGCGATGAGCTTTCGCTCGTCCACCAAGGAAAAGCCGTAGTTGAAGGTGGACCCGCCGAGGCCGTCGCCATGAGTCACCTCGATCAGCGAGATACCCGCGTCGTCGAGCGCGCGCACGGTGTCGCGGACCTGCCGCTCGGTGAACTGGTGGGCCATGGCGTGACTGCCGTCGCGCAGGGTCGTGTCGACGAGCCGGAGATCGGTGCTCATGCGGCCACCTCCTGAGCGGCGAAGAGGTCGCCGACGCGCGCGGCGGCGGCGGTCATGATGTCGAGGTTGCCCGCGTATTTGGGCAGGTAGTCGCCATTACCGGCGACCTCGAGAAACACGCCGACGCGCGCCTTGCCGCTCCAGCCCGGGCGCGGCAGGTCGAACTGCGGATCGGCCTTGAGCGTGTACCCGGGCACGTAGTGCTGCACGTCTTTGACCATCCGGTGGATGGATTCGCTGATGGCGTCGAAGTCGGCATCCGGGTCGACCGCGCAGAACACCGTGTCCCGCATGATCATCGGCGGGTCCATCGGGTTGATGATGATGATCGCCCGGCCCTTGCCCGCGCCGCCGACCTGCTCGATCGCGTGCGCGGTGGTCTCGGTGAACTCGTCGATGTTGGCGCGCGTACCCGGCCCGGCCGAGCGCGAGGACACCGAAGCGACGATTTCCGCGTACGACACCGGCGTGACCCGCGACACGGCGTGCACGATCGGGATCGTGGCCTGGCCGCCGCAGGTGATCATGTTGACGTTGCGGTCGGTCAGCCGGTCCGGCGGGTTCACCGCGGGACAGGTGAACGGGCCGATCGCCGCGGGCGTCAGGTCGATCGCCCGGATGCCCGCCTCGGCGTAGCGCGGGGCGTTGGCGAGATGCGCTTTCGCCGACGTCGACTCGAAGACCAGCTGCGGCAGCTCGGCGCGCGAGAGCAGCCAGTCCACGCCACCCGCGGACGTTTCGAGCCCGAGCGCGGCGGCGCGGGCGAGCCCGTCCGACGCCGGGTCGACGCCCACCATGTACCGCACTTCCACGTGCTCGCTGCGCTGGAGTTTCGCGAGCAGATCCGTACCGATGTTGCCCGGGCCGACGATCGCGGCCGTCACCTTGCGTTCCGCCATGTCCTGCACGGTGCTCGCCGGATGAGGCACACTCAACACATGCGTACCACTGGACGGAACGGCGACGGCCTCGTGACCGCACGGGTCGCCGCCGTGCTCGAAGCCTTCCGCCCGGGCGACGACGCGCTGGGCGTGTCCGAGCTGGCGCGGCGGACCGGCCTCGCGAAGACGACTGTGCACCGCCTGGCCGGGCACCTTGCCGACACCGGCCTGCTGGAGCGCGACGGCACGTCAGTCCGGCTCGGGCTGCGGTTGTTCGAGATCGGACAGCTCGCCGTGCGCCGCCGCGGTCTCGTCGACGCGGCGCGGCCGTACCTGGCGGATCTCCGGGAAGCGACCCGGAACTCGGTCCATCTCGCGGTACTGGAGGGGACCGAGGTGGTGTACCTGGACATCCTGCGCGGGCCGGATGCGCCGGACCTCCCGTCCCGCATCGGCGGCCGGTTCCAGGCACACGCAACCGGCGTGGGGAAGGCGATCCTGTCGCGCTCCCCGGAGGACGTGGTGACGCGCGTGATCGAGGCGGGGCTGCCTCGCGTGAGCAGCCGCACGATCACCGCGCCGGGGTTGCTCCGCCGTCAGCTCGCCCGGATCCGGGAGGAAGGCATTGCCTTCGAACGCGAAGAATCCGGCATCGGGGTGGTGTGCGCGGCGAGCCCGCTCGTGGACGCCAACGGGATGGCGCTGGCCGCGGTGTCGATCTCCGGCTGGGCGACGCGGATGCGTACCGAGCGGGTGGCGCCCGCCGTTCGTACGGTGGCCCTTGCGTTGTCCCGCACCTACGCGGACAGCTGACCCCGCCGCACCAGCTCCGGCCGCACCCCTTCGCCGACCCAGTACGCCTCCTCCAGATGCGGATATCCGGACAGCACGAACTCCGACACCCCCACCGCGTGGTACTCCTCGATCAGGTCCGCGATCTCCGCATGGCTGCCCACCATCACCGTCCCCGCGCCGCCGCGTACGAGGCCGACCCCCGCCCACAGGTGCGGGTGGATTTCCAAGTCCCGCGCGGTCGTTCCGGCCCGGCCGCCGTGCAACGCGACCATCCGTTGCTGGCCAACGGATTCACTGGCCGCCAGCTGAGCCTGGGCAGCAGCGATCTGCGCCGGGCTCAACGCGTCCAGCATCTTCTGCGCCTCGGCCCACGCCTCCGCCGACGTGTCCCGCGCGATCGTGTGCAGCCGGACCCCGAAGCGCAGCGGGCGACCACCGGCCAGCGCCCGTACCTTCTCGATCTTCTCCGCGACCTGCGCGGGTGGCTCGCCCCAGGTCAGGTACACATCGGCGTGCCGGGCCGCGACTCGCAGCGCGGCGTCCGACGACCCGCCGAAGTACACCGGCGGCTCGGGATCCGGTGCGGCGAGCGTGGTCGCACCTTCGACGCGCAGGTGGTCGCCGGTGAAGTCGAACGGCTTGCCCGACCACACTCCCCGGACGATGGACAGGAACTCGTCGGTACGGGCGTAGCGCGCGTCGTGGTCGTTCCAGTCGCCGAAGCGGCGTTGTTCCACCTCGTCGCCGCCGGTCACGATGTTGAGCAGGACCCGGCCGCCGGACAGCCGCTGGAACGTCCCGGCCATCTGCGCGGCGAGCGTCGGCGAGATCACCCCGGGCCGGAACGCGACGAGGAACTTCAGGCGGCTGGTCTCGCGGATGAGCGCCGCCGTGGTGAGCCAGGCGTCCTCGCACCACGTTCCGGTGGGGGTGAGCACGCCTTCGAAGCCCAGGTGCTCAGCCGCGCGGGCGACCTGCGCGAGGTAGCCGAGGTCCGCGGGTCGCTGGGCAGCCGGACCTTGGGATTTGTTGGCGTGGAAGCGTTCCACGATCGTGCGGCTGTCCCCGCTGGTCGGCAGGAACCAGTGCAGTGTCACGCTCATGCCCCCACTTCAGCCCCGCGGCCGCGACGGCGTCAACGCCGCCCGAGGGCTGGAACTCAGCCCCCGAACATCCGGCGCCACTCCTCCGGCGACCCCGGCCGGAAGACGAAGTTCGTGTCCTTCACGTGCGACAACGCCGCCGAGGGTTCCGCCGAATACTGGTGCCCCGGGTACACCACCGGGTCACCCTGGAGCGTCGCCAGCCACTGCAGGCTGCGGTAGATCGCGTCCGCGTCACCGCCGGGGAAGTCCGTGCGGCCACAGCCTTCGAGGAACAGCGTGTCCCCGGAGACGAGCCGGTCACCCACCAGAAAACACTGGCTGCCCGGGGTGTGGCCGGGAGTGTGCAGGAGCCGGATGTCGATCGAGCCGACGGTGACGACGTCGTCGTGGTCGTGGGTGCGCAGGTCGGTGTCCGACACTCCGGTGACCCGGCGGACCCACTCGCTCTCCTCGGCGTGCACGTGGATCGGCACCGGCCGCAGGGCGAGCAGCTCGGCGATGCCCGGCAGCGAGAAGCCCATCATGTCGCCGCCGACGTGGTCCGGGTGGTGGTGCGTCGCGAGCACGCCGGTGAGCCGCATACCGTCCGCCTCGAGCGTGCCGACCAGGTCGCCGACCGCATATGCCGGGTCGACCAGCACCGCCTCGCCGGACTCGCGGTCGCCGATCAGGTAGGCGAAGTTCACCATCTGGGTCGCGACGGGGTCGCCGACGGCGAAATCGCGGCCGGCGAGCAACTGGCGGAAGTAGAGCTGATCAGCCATGCCCGCAGCGTAACTTCACTCCCCGACAGAACCGTCGGCGAGTTCGCGCAGCGCGTCCAGATGCCCGACGTGCCGGGCGGTTTCCTGCACCACGTGCGCCAGCACCCAGCGGACCGTGAACTCCCCCGACCGCCGCGTCCGGTCTTCCGGCGTCAGCCCGGCCAGCGCGTCGGTCACCCGCTTCCACTCTGCGCGGTACCCGGCGAGCACGCTCTCGACGTCGTCCCCGGAAGCCAGGTCCCAGCTCGGATCCGGCGACCCCGCCCACAGCGACGGGACGTCCGCGCCGCCCGCCTCGATCACCAGCCACCATCGCTCGACCGCGGTCAGATGCTTCAGCACCCCGAGCGCAGTGGTGCGCGGCGAACTCGGCAGCGGCGCCGCAGCCGCCTGCTCGCGGCTCAGCCCGGACACCTTCTGTGCAGCAGTTTCCCGAAGGAAGCCGAGGAACCGCGTCTGGACGGTCATCTCGTCCCCATCGAGTGGATCCGGCCAGACTCGCTGCCCCTCTGCCATGGCCGCGACCCTATCTCTGTCCGGACGGGAATACGCTCGGCGCCATGGTGTGGGGATTCCTGTGCGCGCTGCTGTCCGCGGTGGCCTACGGCGTTGCTTCGGTCATGCAGGCGGTGGCCGCGAAAGCCACGCCCGACAGCGGTGCCGGGGTCGATCCGCGGCTGCTCCTGCGCGTCTTGCGGCAGTGGAAGTTCGTCGTCGGGCTGGCGCTCGACGTCGTCGGGTTCGTCGCGCAGATCGCCGCCCTGCACACCCTGCCGTTGTTCCTCGTGCAGGCCACGCAAGCCGCGAGCCTCGCGGTCACCGCGATCGCGGTACGGGTGCTCGGCGTCCGGCTCGGGGCGCGCGAATGGACTGCGGTCGGGGTGGTGTGCGTCGGGCTCGCGTTGCTGGGGTCGGCGGCCGAAAGCGAGGGATCCGACCAGGTGGGGCTGGGTTTCCGGCTCGCGCTCGCGGCCGCCGCAGTGGTACTCGGGATCGCCGGGTTCGCCGCCGGACGCGCCGGGGACCGGGTCCGCACTGCCGCGCTCGGCCTGGTCGCCGGGCTCTGCTTCGGGCTCGTCGCGGTGTCCGGCCGGGTGATCCCGAGCCTCGCGCCGCTCGACCTGCTGCGCGACCCGGCGCTGTACGTCGTCGCGGCCGCGGGCGGGATGGCGATGCTGTTCCTCGCAACGGCGCTCCAGCGCGGCAGCGTCACCACTGCCACCGCGATGCTGGTGCTCGGCGAAACGGTATTGCCGTCGCTGATCGGCGTGCTGCTGCTGGGCGACCGGACGCGACCCGGGTTCGCCGTGGTCGCGCTCGCCGGGTTCGTCCTCGCTGTCGCGGCAGCGCTGGCGCTGGCCCGCTTCGGCGAGCCGTCAGCCCCGGTTGCGCCGCCACTGGCTGGACAGGAGCCACATGAGGTAGAGCCCGCCGATCGCCCCGGTCGCGATGCCCACCGGTAGCCCCTTTTCCCCGAACACCACCCGGATCACGAGGTCGCTCGCGACCAGCAGCAGCGCGCCCATCAGCGCCGAGCACACCAGCACCGGTTTCGCCGACCGCGCAAGGCGTTTCGCCAGCTGAGGCGCGGCAAGCGCGACGAACGAGATCGGCCCGGCGGCCGCCGTCGCGACCGCGCACAGCACCACCGCGACCGCGATCAGCACGCCGCGGCTGCGCTCCACCGGTACGCCGAGGCCCTTGGCCGCGTCGTCGCCCATCTCCAGCAACGACAACCGCCGCCCGTAGCCGAAAGCAAGCGGCAGCAACAGCACCACGACCACCGCGACTGGCCCCACCTGCTCCCAGCCCCGGCCGTTGAGTCCACCGACCAGCCAGGCCTGCGCCGAGTACGCGTCCTGCATCGACGCGCGCGTGATCAGGTACGAGTTCAGCGCGCTGAGCATGGCCGCGACGCCGATTCCGACGAGGATCAGCCGGTATCCCTGCACCCCGCGGCGGAACGCGAGGAGCCCCACCACCAGCGCCGTCACGACGCCACCGGCCAGCGCACCGAGCGCGACGTCGGTGGATCCGCCGTGCGCCAGCACGATCACCAGCAGCGCACCGGTCGCCGACCCCTGGGTGAAGCCGATGACGTCCGGGCTGCCGAGCGGGTTGCCGGACAGGCTCTGCAGCACCCCGCCGCTAACCGCCAGCGCGGCGCCGACGAGCACCGCGAGCAGCAGCCGCGGCAGCCGCAGCGTGGTGACGATGAATTCGGTGCCGGTGTCCCCGAAGCCGAAGAGCGTCTTCACGACATCCAGCACCGACAGCGGGTAGTCGCCGGTCGTCATGCTCACCGCGCTGAGCGCGAACAACACCACGAAGAGGACGATCCCGACCACGAGTGCCCGCGGCGCGACCCGGATGACGGCGGGTCGTTCCCGGAGCGCGGTCACAGCCGCGCCAGCTTCCGGCGGCGGCACAGCGCCACGAACACCGGCGCGCCGAGGAACGCCGTGACGATGCCGACCTGCAGTTCCTCCGGCGGGTTCAGGATGCGGCCGACCACGTCGGAGCCGATCAGCAGCACCGGCGAAAGGATCATCGAGTACGGCAGCACCCACCGTTGGTCCGGTCCGACGAGGATGCGCACCATCTGCGGCACGGCCAGCCCGATGAACGCGATCGGCCCGATCGCTGCCGTCGAAGCCCCGCACAGCAGCGTGACCGCGATGGCGCCGAGCACCCGTGTGCGGCCGAGGTGCGCGCCGAGTGCCTTGCCGGTCTGCTCGCCGAGCGCCAGCACGTTCAGCGGGCGGGCCAGCAGCAACGCCAGCACCAGCCCGATCGCGATGAACGGCGACACCTGCAGCAGCACGTCCGCGCGCCGTCCGCTGAGCGAGCCGACGTTCCAGAACCGGAACTGGTTGAAGGTGGCCGGGTCGATCAGCAGCACTGCGCCGATGTACGCCTGCAGCACGGCGGTGAGCGCTGCGCCGGACATCACCAGCCGGTCCGGGGCCGCGCCGCCGCGCCCGGACGTGCCGAGCACGTACACGACCACCGACGCAACGGCCGCACCCAGGAACGCGAACCATACGTAGCCGAGCACTCCGGTGATCCCGAAGAACGCGATCGCGGACACCACCGCGGCTGCCGCGCCGTTGTTGACCCCGAGCAGGCCCGGGTCGGCGAGCGGGTTGCGGGTGAGCGCCTGCATCACCGCGCCGGCCAGGCCGAGCGCTGCCCCGACGAGCGCGCCGAGCAGCGTGCGCGGGATGCGCTGGTCGTGGATGATCACCGCGTCCGCGCTGCCGTCGTCGTGCCAGAGCACCGACCAGATCGAGCCGAACGGGATGCTCTTCGAGCCGATCCAGACGCTCACGAGCATCACCAGCACGAGCACTGCAAGAGCAGCGAGCAGACCGGCGGCACGCAGGGTCGCGGTCCGGGCGCGGCGTACCGGTGGTCCCGCCGCTTCCGGCGGACTCACGCTGACGATCACGACACCTCCTGGGGACAAGGCAGCGCTTCTTAGACTAGCCTTACCTATCAACACGGGACGAAACGGAGGTACCGGTGAGCACGGCTGCCGCGACGACCGGACGAGGCGTGCTGCGCAGCGCGATCACCGGGCAACGGAAACCGGTCCTGCTCGGGGCCGTGCTCGCGGCATGCCATCAAGGCGGCGAAGCCCTGGTCCCGGTCGTCATCGGCGTGGTGCTCGACCGCGCGGTGGCCAACAGTTCGGCGTGGACGCTCGTGGGCTGGCTGGCCGTGCTCGCCGTGGTGTTCGTGGTGCTGTCGTTCAGCTACCGGTTCGGCTCGCGGGCGGCGGAACGCGCGGCCGAGCGGGCCGCGCACGAAATCCGGCTTGCGGTGAGCCGCCGGGTGCTGCACCCGCGGGGCGGCGCGGAGCAGGGCGCGCTGGCCGGTGAGCTGGTCAGTGTGGGTACGTCGGATGCGCGCCGGGTCGGGATGATCAACGCGGTGCTGCCGTTCGGGATCGCGGGGCTCGCCGGGCTGGTCGTGAGTGCGGTGGTGCTGCTGCGGATGTCCGTGCCGCTCGGGTTGCTGGTGCTGCTGGGTACGCCGCCGTTGCTGTTCCTCGCCCATCTGATCGGGAAGCCGCTGGAGAAGCGCAGCGAGCACGAACAGGAACGGGCCGCGCATGCTTCGGGCGTCGCGGCCGACCTGGTGAGCGGGCTGCGGGTGCTGAAGGGCATCGGCGCCGAACCGGCCGCGGTGACCCGGTACCGGCGGACGAGCCGGGATTCGCTGCGCGCGACCATCCGCGCGGCCCGAGCACAGGCGTGGCACAACGGTGCCCTGCTTGCGCTCACCGGAATCTTCATCGCCGTGGTCGCGCTGGTCGGCGGCTCACTCGCGGCGGACGGCGACATTTCCATCGGCGACCTGGTCGCCACCGTCGGGCTGGCACAGTTCCTGCAGACACCGTTCGCCATCTTCGCCTGGGTCAACAGTCAACTCGCGCAGGCTCGCGGCTCGGCGGGCCGGGTCGCCGCTGTGCTCAACGCGCCGCCCGCGGTCCTGGGTGGTGCCGGGGAATTGCCGGTGCCTGCCCGCGGGCAGGTCACGCTTTCCGCCGTGTCGCACGGGAAACTCCGGGACCTCGACCTCGCCGTCCCGCCCGGCCAGCTGCTCGGCGTGGTCACCACGGACCCGGCCGCAGCCACCGATCTCCTCGACTGCCTCGGCCGCTTCGCCGATCCACCGGCGGGCACCGTCGAGGTCGACGCGCTCGATCTGTCCACAGTGGACCCTGATCGGGTGCGCTCGGTGGTACTGGTGGCTGCGCACGACGCGGATCTCTTCGAGGGGACGGTGGAGGACAACGTCCGCGGCGGGATGCCCGCGGTGCCCTCGGGCGTCCTGGCCGCGTCGGCCGCCGACGAGGTAGCCGCGACTTTGCCCTCCGGCACCGCGACCGCCGTCACCGAACGAGGCCGGTCGCTGTCGGGCGGGCAGCGGCAACGGGTCGCCCTCGCGCGCGCCTTGACGACGGATGCTCCGGTGCTGGTGCTCCACGACCCGACCACGGCGGTCGACACGGTCACCGAAGCCCGGATCGCCGAGGGAGTCGCCGCAGTGCGCCGCGACCGTACGACGATCGTGGTGACGACGAGCCCGGCCCTGCTCGCCGCGACGGATCGAGTGGTGTTGATCGAGGACGGCCGGGTTGTTGCGGAGGGCAGTCATGCCGAGTTGGTCCGCGAACAGGCGGGTTACCGGGCGGCGGTGCTGTCATGAGGGATGAGGACACGGGTGCCGCTGGGCATGGGTCTGCTGGCGGGGGTCGCGGAGTGAGCGAGAATGCCGCGCTGGGCGAAGGAGCTCGTGTGGGGGACACGGCTGCGCCGAGCGAAGGGGCTGGCTTGCGAGACAACGCCGCGCCGGTTGGCGAAGGGGCTCGGGTGCAAGCGAGCGGCGCTCCGAGCGAAGGGGCCCGTGCGCAAGGAAATGCCGCCCCAGCGAGCGAAACGGCTCTCCCGCTGGACACCACCGCCCTCCTGAGCGAACCTCCCGGCAGGGAGCTCCTCCCCGTAGCCACCGGACCCCGGATTCGTGCCGTGCTCGGCGAACTCCTGCGCCGGGCGAAGGGGCGCGCAATCGCGTCCTTCGTGTTCGTCTCCGGGGCGACCGCCATCGGGCTGCTCACCGCTCCCCTGCTCGGCCGGGTCGTCGACCTCGTCGCCACCCACCAGCCCGCCTCGGCGCTCGCCTATCCGATCGCCGGGCTGGTCGTCGTGGCCGTCACCTCCGCGATCGCGACTGCCGTCGGGGTCTCGATGCTCGCCCGGCTCGGCGAGACCATGCTCGCCGACCTGCGGGAGCGGTTCGTCGACCGGGCGCTCGGGCTGCCGCTCGAACAGGTCGAACGCGCCGGATCCGGTGACCTGACCACCCGCGTCACCAACGACGTCTCGGTGGTCGCCGAGGCGGTCCGCGAAGCTTTGCCGGAGCTGGGCCGGTCGGTGCTCACGATCGTGTTCACCCTCGGCGCGATGGCGGTGCTCGACTGGCGTTTCCTGATCGCCGCGCTGCTGTCGGTGCCGATCCAGCTGCACACTGTCCGGTGGTACGTCCGCCGTGCGACCCCGTTGTACGCCGCACAGCGGGCTGCCGTCGGCGCGCAGCAGCAACAACTTCTCGACACCATCGGCGGTGCGAAGACCGTCCGTGCGTTCCGGCTCGCGGACGCGCACGTGGAGCGGGTGCGCGCGCGGTCCGACGGCGCAGTCGAACTCGCTTTGCGCGGCGTCCGCCTCGTCACGCGGTTCTTCGGACGGCTGAACCTCGCCGAGTTCGTCGGGCTGTCGGCCGTCCTGGCCGCCGGTTTCCTTTTGGTGGGCGCAAATCTCGCGACTGTCGGCGTCGCGACCGCAGCCGCGCTGTACTTCCACAGTCTCTTCGGCCCGATCAACACCGCACTCGCACTGGTCGACGACGCACAGGCGGCGGCCGCGAGCCTGGCCCGGCTGATCGGCGTCGCCGACCTCCCCACGCCGGCCGAACCGGCGCGCCCGAGCCGCCCGGTCGACGCTTCGGTGAAGGCAGCGAGCGTCGGACACTCCTATGTGGACGGTCATCCGGTACTCCGCGACGTCGACCTCGAAGTGGCGCCCGGCGAACGCGTCGCGCTGGTCGGCGCGAGCGGGGCCGGGAAGACCACGCTGGCGAAGCTGATCGCGGGAATCCACCAGGCGAGCGCCGGAACGGTGTCGATCGGCGGCGTCCCGCTCGACGAGCTCGGCCCGGCCGCAACCCGGCGCGCGGTGGCGTTGATCAGCCAGGAAGTGCACGTGTTCAGCGGCCCGCTGGCCGACGACCTCCGCCTCGCCGCCCCCGAAGCCACCGACGCGGACCTACGGGCCGCGCTTGCCAAGGTCGGCGCGCTCGATTGGGCGGAGGCGCTTCCCGACGGGCTCGCAACGGTCGTCGGCGAGGGTGGGCACCAGCTCACCGTCACGCAGGCGCAGCAGCTCGCGCTCGTCCGGCTGGTCCTTGCCGACCCGCCAGTCGCCATCCTCGACGAGGCGACCGCCGAAGCAGGCAGCGCGGGCGCGAAGACCTTGGAGGCCGCGGCCGCCGCCGCGCTCGAAGGCCGCACCGGCTTGGTCGTCGCGCACCGGCTCACGCAGGCGGCTGCGTCGGATCGGATCGTGGTCCTCGACGCGGGGGTGGTCGTCGAATCGGGCACGCACGACGAACTGGTCGCCGCCGGTGGCCGGTACGCCACCCTCTGGCGGGCCTGGTCGGGCCTGCGGAGCACTGAGTGACCGCCGGTAGACCCCGCTCTCGCCCGATTGGCCAAGGCCGCTGGTCCGCCCGGCCGGAGCGGCTGAATGCCCGGCCGGAGCGGCTGAATGCCCGGTCGGAGCGGCGGAGTGACCTGCACCGCATCAATCGGTTGTTGCCTGAGTTCACCCCGGTGGCTTAGGTTAGGCAAACCTGATTAATCGCGAGCGACGTAAGGACCGCCGATGTCCCGCTTCTCTCTCCTGTCCGCCGTGCGCGGGCGGGCCCGTACCGCCGGGGTGCTCGCCTCGACGCTCGTGCTCGCCGGCGCGCTGACCGCGTGCGGCTCCGGTACCGACAGCCCGGCCCCGGCCGGTGCCTCCGGCGGAGCGACGGACCCGGGTGCGTTCCCGGTCAGCATCGAGCACAAGTACGGCTCGACGAAGGTCGAGAAGGCGCCGCAGCGGGTGGTGACGGTCGGGCTCACCGAACAGGACGCGCTGCTCGCGCTCGGGGTCGTGCCGGTCGGGGTGACCGAGTGGCTCGGCCTGTACCCCGGCGCGATCGGGCCGTGGGCGAAGGACAAGCTGGGTTCCGCGCCGCTGCCGACCGTCCTCAAGGACACTGACGGCCCGCAGTTCGAGAAGATCGCCGCGCTGAAGCCGGATCTGATCATCGGCCTGTACTCGGCGCTGACGCAGGAGCAGTACAACACCCTGTCGAAGATCGCGCCGACGATCGCGCCGCCCAAGAGGTACAACGACTACGGCATCCCGTGGCAGGAAGCGACGAAGACGGTCGGCAAGGCGGTCGGCAAGGCCAAGGAGGCCGACCAGATCGTGAAGGGCGTCGAGGATCAGTTTGCCAAGGCCAGGGCGGAGCATCCGGAATTCGCCGGGAAGACGGCGTTGATGGCGACGCAGTACGAGGGGTATTTCGTGTACGGGTCCGAGGATCCGCGTTCCCGGGTGCTGACTTCGCTCGGGTTCAAGCTGCCGGAGAATCTCGACCAGATCATCGGGGACAAATTCGGCAAGAACATCAGCGCGGAGCGGACTGATTTGCTGAATGTCGATGCTCTGGTGTGGATTGTGGACAAGGTGGCCAACGGGCAGGGTGTGCTGGCGAAGGATGCGTTGTATTCGGGGTTGAAGGTGGCCAAGGAGAAGCGGGAGGTCTTCGTGGAGACGAATAGTACTTACGGGAGTACTACGTCGTTCGTTACCGCTTTGAGTTTGCCGTATGAGCTGGAGAGGATTGTTCCGCAGTTGACCGCTGCGGTCGATGGGAATCCGGCTACTGAGGTGAAGCCTGCTTCCTGATTTTCTTGAGTTGGGGACCTGTTGCGTGGGGGCACCCCGAAGCCGGAATTGTGACTACGTGCGGAGGGGGCTTGTCAAGGCGGGAAAGATGCCTTGATAAGCCCCCTCCGCACGTGTTTCGGCTTCGTATCGGGGCGCAGGGCCGGGTCTGGGCTGCCGGGTCTCGTGGGGTGCGCGGGTGCGGCTGGGGTGGTGGGTCAAAGGCTGTGAAGGGAACCATGAGGGAATCTGATTCCGTGATGGTTCCCTTCACGGACTTCCGGCGTCAGGGGTTCATGGCGTTGATCAGGGACTTGGGGCGTAGGTCGGTCCAGGTTTGTTCTACGTGGTCCAGGCAGGATTGGCGGGTGTCGGGGCCGAAGGTGGGGTGCCAGCCGTCCGGGATGGCTACGAATTCCGGCCACAGGCTGTGCTGGCCCTCGTCGTTGACGAGGACCAGGTAGGTGCCGTCGGGGTTTTCGAATGGGTTCGTCATGGGTTTCCTTTCCTTGTCAGAGTTTTTCTGCGCGGCGCACTAGCGCGCCCAGTGCTCGGAACCAGGTGTCTGCCAGGTCGCGTGCTCGTTCGGGCGGCAATACTGCCGACGGCCAGGACCAATATGCGGCCAGCGTCGGGCCGTCTTCGGTGAGTGCGTTCACGGTCAGGGCGTGTGACACCCGTTTGCCTGGGTCCGCGCCCAGGTCGGCCGCATCGCCTTCGGGTGCGTATGCCCAGTCGCCGCCGTTTGCGTGGCCGAATCGGCCCATGTAATTGAATTCGATCTCCGGCGCCGGTTCAGTGGCCAGTTCCGGGCCAGTCACCGGGTTCAGGTGCCGCAGCAAACCGAATCCGAGGCCGCCGTCCGGTGCTGCGTCCAGGGCATCCCGTACCCGGGCCAGTGCGACCTCCGCCGCCGGGCCACCGTCCAGGGCGTCCGTTACGTCGAGGTCACCGAGGTCCAGGCAGACCGGCACCACGCTGGTGAACCATCCGACCGTCCGGGACAGGTCCGCTCCCCCGGCCAGCTGGTCCTCACGGCCGTGGCCTTCCAGGTCTACCAGGGTCGCGGTGCCCTCGCCTGCGCCGTGCCGCCGTCGCCAATCCGCGGCCGCCAGTGCCAGCCCGGTGAGGAGGACGTCGTTCACCGTCGCCCGGAATGCCGCGGGTACTCGGCCGAGCAGCGGTTCGGTGATCTCGGCTGGCAACTTGACCGCGTAACTGTCCAGAGTGGACTCTACGTCTCGCTCCGGGACCCGGTCTCGCTCAAGCGGCAACGGGTCACCACCGGCCAGCAAACCGCGCCAGCGGTCCACTTCGGACTCTCGTTTCGGCAAGAGTGCCTGCGCAGCAAGACCTTCCGACCATCGGCGGAACGAAATCTCCACTTGTGGCAACCCTGGCGGACGTCCAGCCTTCACGGCCTCCCAAGCGGAAGCCAGGTCGGGCAACAGAACTCGCCAAGAAACGCCGTCGATGACCAAATGGTGTACCAGAATCAGCAGCCGCCCCCGTTCGGAACCAGCGTCGAACCAGGTGGCGCGCAGCATGGCGCCGTCGTCCGGGGCCAGCCGGGCGCGCGTCGCCACGGCTTCCTCGGCGATCACGCGCTCCAGGGCTGCGCCGGTGAGGCCGCGAATGTCCACTTGCGACGCCCAGCCGGTCACGTCGACCGGCGCCGGTACCTGCAGTGCCCAGCGAGCGGAGGTCCGGTCGAGGCGGGCCCGCAGCATCGGATGCCGGTCGACGACCGCGCGCAGCACCGCGGTCACCTGGGCACTCGTGATCCCCGCCGGGATGAGGAGCAGTGCGGCCTGGTGGTATCCGTCGATCGGGCCGCCCAGCTCGCGCATGGCGTGCATGATCGGCGTGAGCCCGACGGTGCCGATGCCGTCGTCGCTGACCTGCGAAGTCACCTCGAGTTCGGTCGCGACCGGGGCCAGCCCGGCTACGGTCCGGTGCCGGAACACGTCGCGCGGCGAGATCCGGAGGCCACCGGCCCTGGCGCGGCTGACCAGCTGCATGGCGACGATGCTGTCGCCGCCGAGGGCGAAGAAATCGTCGTCGGCGCCGAGGCCGGGGACGTCCAGTACCTCGGAGAACATCGCGCACAGCACGCGTTCCCGCTCGGTTTCGGGGACCCGTCCGCCGACCATCCCGGAGAAGTCCGGCGCGGGCAGCGCGGCCCGGTCGAGCTTGCCGTTGGCCAGCACCGGCAGCCGGTCGAGCACCACGAACGCCGCCGGGACGAGGTGGTCCGGCAGGGTGTCGACCGCGTACCGCCGCAGCTCCGGCGCCGCGATTTCCCCTGCCGCGACGACATAAGCGACCAGCTGCGGCCCGCGCGGCACCACCACCGACTGCGCCACCGCCGGATGCCGGTCGAGCGCGGCCTCGATTTCCGCCGGTTCCACGCGGAAACCCCGGATCTTGACCTGGTCGTCGGCGCGGCCGCCGAAATCGAGCCTGCCGTCGGCGGTCCAGCGGGCCAGGTCGCCGGTGCGGTACATCCGCTCCCCCGGTGTCCCGAATGGACACGCGACGAACCGTTCCGCGGTCAGGGCGGACCGGCCGAGGTAGCCGCGAGCGAGCCCCTCTCCGGCGAGGTACAGCTCGCCGGTCACCCCAGGCGCGACCGGACGTAGCGCACCGTCGAGCACGTACGCGCGGGTGTTCGCGACCGGACGGCCGACCAGCGGTCGCTCGCTGTCGCCGATCCGCGCCACCAACGCATCCACAGTGGACTCCGTCGGTCCATAAAGGTTGAACGCTTCGGTTCCGGGCAATTTCGCCAGCCGCTGCCACAACGCGTCCGGCACCGCCTCGCCGCCGACTCCGACGACGGCCAGCGGGCACTGGTCGCCGTCGAGCAGCCCGGCGTCCGCCATTTGCCCGAACATCGACGGCGTGACCTCGATGAAGTCAATCCCGTCCCGCCGGATCATTTCGACCAGCAACTGCGGGTCACGACGGGTTTCGTCCGGCACGACATGCACGGCGTGACCGTCCAAAAGCCACAGTTGCGGCTGCCACGACGCATCGAACGAGAACGACCACGCGTGCCCGACCCGCAGGTGTTCCCGGCCGGTGCGGGCGACCGCCGGACGGTGCAAAGTGTTGCGGTGGCTGTGGAACAGGTTCACGAGTCCCGCGTGCGGAACCACGACTCCCTTCGGGATGCCGGTCGAACCGGACGTGTAAATCACATACGCCGGGTGCTCCGGGCGCAGCGGTGCAGTCCGTTCGCCGTCGGTCAGATCACGCACGTCGTGAGACTCGGCCAGGAGTTCCGGGAGCAGCGCGGCATCCGGGAAATTGTCGGCCAGCTCGGTGACGGTCAGCACCAGCGCGGGCCGAGCGTCGGCGAGCATCGCGGCGAGGCGTTCGGCCGGGTAATCCGGGTCGAGTGGCAGGTAGCCCGCCCCCGCCTTGTGCACGGCGAGGATGGCCAGCAGCTGGTCCGCCGACCGCGGCAGAGCCAGCGCGACCAGGGTTTCCGGACCGGCTTTGCGCGCGACCAGCGCGCGGGCCAGCTGGTTCGCCCGCGCATTGAGCTCGGCGAACGTCCAGGTAATGCCGCCGACCACCGCGATCGCGTCCGGTGACCGCCGGACCTGGGCCTCGAACAGCCCCGCGACGGTCGTGCGCGGAACATCGAGCGCGGTTTCGTTCCAGTCGCGCAGGACCCGCTGCCGCATGTCCGGCCCGAGGAGATCGACCGTTCCGGCGGCCCGGTCCGGCTCGGTCACCATCGCGGTGAGCAGCAGGTGCATGCTGTCGATCAGCTGCTCGACGGCCTCGCTGCCGAACAGGTCGGCCCGGTACTCGGCGGTCAGCCGCAGCCGCTCCCCCGGCTCGACGGCCCAGGTCAGCGGGTAGTGCGTGGAGTCGCGGTGGTCCACGATCTCCGCCCCGCCGGTGTCCGCGCCCGGGTAGCTTTCGAACACCACGAGCGTGTCGAACAGCTCTCCGAGCCCCGCTTCACGCTGGATGTCGGCCAGCCCGGCGTACTGGTGCGGCAGCAGCGCGGCCTGCTCCTCCTGCACCCGCTCCAGCAGCGCCGACAGCGGTTCCGCCGGGTCATGGCGCACACGGACCGGCACGGTGTTGATGAACAGACCGAGCGTACGGTCGACGTCCGGCAGCTCCGGCGGGCGGCCGGCGACGGTCGCCCCGAACACCACGTCGGTGCGTCCGGTCAGCGCTCCGAGCAGCAGCCCCCAGGCGGTCTGGACCAGGGTGTTCACCGTCAGGCCGCGGTCCCGGGCGAAAGCGGTGAGCTCCGCGGCGGGCAGCTCGCGGGTGCAGCGTTCGGGCAATGCCGGTGCGCGGTCCGGGTCGACCGCAGCGAGGTGGGTTGGCTCGGCCAGCCCGGACAACGCTTCCCGCCACGCCTCGGTGGACGCCGCGGTGTCCTGGTCACGGAGCCAGCCGAGATAGTCGCGATAGGACAGTGCCGGAGCCGGGCGGGTTCCGTCGTAGCGCGCAGTCAGCTCCGCCAGCAGTTGCGGAACGGACCAGCCATCGAGCAGAAGGTGCTGGTGCGAAACGACAAGCCGGTACCTCTCCGGTCCGAAGTGGACGAACAGGAACCGCAGCAGCGGCCCGTCCGTTACGTCGAAGCGGCGCCGTTCGTGCGCCAGTTCGCGTTCGAGATCGGCGCCCTCGGCCTCCCGCCATTCCGGCTCGGCGTCCCGGGCGACGAGCGCCACCGGCCGTCCGGATGCGAGGTAGCGGTAGCTGGTGCGCAGGTTCGGATGGTCGGCCAGCAGAGCCCGGACGGCGTCGCGCATTCGGGTGGCGTCGAGTGGGCCGGTGAACTCGAATCCGAATTGGACGGTGTAGACGTCCGGGCCGTCAGTGTCCACAGTGGCCAGGAAGAGCAGGCCGGACTGCAGGGGGCTGAGCGGCCACACCTCGGCGGCTGGCACATCCCGCAGCTCGGCACGTTCGGCGTCGGTCAGGTCGAGCAAGGGGCGGCCGTCGGTGGACCTCGGCGTGATCACCAGGTCCGTCGCCGCCTCCGCCAAGGCTGCGACATTCCGCAGCCGGAACACCTCACGCGGCCCGAACCCGAGCCCGGCCGCGCGGGCGCGGGCGACGAACTGCATGGCGACGATGCTGTCGCCGCCGAGGCGGAAGAAGTCGTCGCGGACACCGACCCGCGGTAAGCCGAGGACACCGGCCATCAGGGCGGCGAGCTTCTCCTCGCGCTCCGTGGTCGGCGCGTCTTCTCCGGCCTCGAATTCCGGCGCGGGCAACGCACGCCGATCGAGTTTCCCGCTCGGAGTGAGCGGCAGTACGTCGAGGGGGACCACGGCCGCAGGCACCATGTGCTCCGGCAATGTCTTTGCGACGTGGTCGAGGAGGTCGTCCGCTGGCTCGCGGAGGACGACGTAGGCGACGAGGTGCCGTCCATCGTGGACGATCACCCGCGCCTGCGCGACCGCCGGATGCGTGCCGAGAGCCGCGTCGATTTCGCCCAGCTCCACCCGGAAACCGCGGATCTTGACCTGGTCGTCCGCGCGGCCGAGGAACTCCAGTACCCCGTCGCGGGTCCAGCGGGCGAGGTCGCCGGTGCGGTACATCCGCTGTCCGGGGTCGAAGGGGTTGGCGACGAACCGTTCCGCCGTCAGCCCCGGCCGGGCGAGGTAACCCCGGGCCAGCTGGGCACCGGACAGGTACAGCTCACCGGCGACCCCCGGCGGAACCGGCTGGAGCCGGGCGTCGAGGACGTGAGCGCCGGTATTCCACAGTGGACGTCCAATGGGGACTCGACCCGAGACGATCTCCGCCGGAGTCGCGGTGACATCTACGGACGCCTCGGTCGGGCCGTATAGGTTGTGCAGTTCAGCATCCAGCACCGTGCGGAAAGTAATGACCACGTCGGCTGGAAGTGCCTCGCCACTACAGAGGACCCGGCGCAGGTTTTGACAATCCCGCGCGGAAGGTTCAGTGAGGAAAACCTCCAACATGGACGGTACGAAGTGGACAGTCGTCACCCCTGCCGCCTGAATCAGCGAAGCAAGGTACGCCGGATCCTTGTGCCCCTCCGGCCGCGCAACCACGAGCGCCGCACCGGCCAGGAGCGGCCAGAAGAACTCCCACACCGACACGTCGAAACTGGACGGAGTCTTTTGCAGGACCCGATCATCCGCCGTCAACTGGTATTCGTCCTGCATCCACAACAGACGGTTCACAATCCCCTGCTGCGGCACCACCACACCCTTGGGACGGCCCGTCGAACCCGACGTGTAAATCACGTACGCGGCCGACTCCGGTGTCGCATGAGTGTCCACATTGGTGTCGTCGTAGCCGGAAACATCCACCGGACCGTCCAGGACGACCGCCGGAGCCGCATCCGCGAGCATGAATTCCCGCCGCTCCGCCGGGTAGTCCGGATCGAGCGGCAGATACGCGGCCCCCGCTTTGTGCACTGCATACAACGCCACCACCAGGTCGACCGACCGCGGCAATGACACAGCCACAATGGACTCTCGGCCGACCCCATGGTCCCGCAGCCAGCGCACAAGGCGGTTCGCCCGCGCGTTGACCTCGGCATACGTCAGCTCGACACCCTCGAACACCAAGGCCACGGCATCCGGGGTCCGCTGAACCTGCGCCTCGAACAACTCCGGCAACGTCGTCCGCTCGACCGCGTGCGCCGTCGCGTTCCACGACTCCAGCACGGCGGTTTCGTCGGCCGACAGCAGGTCGAACGAGCCGATTGCCGCGGCCGGTTCGTCCGCGATCCGGTTGAGCAGATGCGTGAGGCGACGGGCGAACGTCTCGGCGGTCGTCCGGTCGAACAGGTCGGCGCTGTACTCGACGGCACCGGCGATCGTGCCGTCGGGTTGTTCCAGGAACCCGAATTCCAGGTCGAACTTCGCGCTGTCCGGCGCGACGTCCTCGCGGGTCACGGTCAGTCCCGGCAGGTCCGGCGCGTCCGCGCCCGGCGGCAGGTACACGACCATGGTCTGGAACAGCGGATGCCGCGACAGCGACCGCTCCGGCGCGACAGCATCCACCACTCGGTCGAACGGCAGGTCCTGATGCGAAAACGCCGCGAGATCGGTTTCCCGCACTCGGCGCAGCAGATCGCCGAATGCCGGGTCGCCGGACAGATCCGTGCGCAGGACCAGCGAGTTCACGAAGAACCCGACCAGGCCCGCGAGCCGCTCGTCGGTCCGGCCGGACACCGGCGCGCCGAGCGGGATGTCGTCGCCCGCGCCCATCCGGTGCAGCAGCACCGCGACCGCGGCCTGGGCCAGCATGAACATGCTGACGTCGTGGTCCAGGGCCAGCTTGCGCAACCGCCGGACCAGCACTGCGGGCACCTCGAACGGAACCATCCCGCCGCGATGACTCGCCTCCGCCGGGCGCGGACGGTCGACCGGCAGGTTCAGCTCCTCGGGCAGCCCGGCGAGACTGTCCCGCCAGTACCCGGTATGCCGGTCGTCCTCGAGCAACCGTTGCTGCCACAGCGCGTAATCCGCGTATTGGACCGGCAACGGAGTCCACTCCGGACTGATGCCTGCCAGCCGCGCCCGGTAGGCCGTCGCGAGGTCGGCGAGCAGCGGTCCTTCCGACCATTCGTCGGTGACCACGTGGTGCAGCAAAACCAGCAGGACATGTTCGGTGTCGTCGATCGAATAGACGCGCACGCGCACCGGCGGCGCCTCGTCCATCCGGAATGGAGTGTCCAATTCGGACCGGAGGCCTTCGCCGGATTGCTCCACCGCGAAGTCGAGCACCACCTCGTCCAGCACCTGCTGAGCCGCGATCCCGTCGTGCTCGACGAAGACCGTCCGCAGCACCTCGTGCCGCCGCACCAGGTCCTCGAAGGCCCCGCGCAGGGCGTCGATGTCGAGGCTGTCGTGCAGTCGCCACGCGTACGGCAGGGAATATGTGGTCGTCGGGCCGTCCAGCTGGTAGAGGAACCACAACTGTTGCTGGGCAGGTGAAAGTGGCAGCACCGCCGGGCGTTCGCCGACCTCCAGTGGCGGCCCGGCGGGTTCGGTCAGCCGCTGCGCGAGCCGGGCGATCGTCGGCGCCTCGAAGACATCGCGGACACTCACCTCGGCATTCAGCACACTCCGGACCCGCGACACCAGCCTCATCACCAGCAACGAGTGCCCGCCGAGCGCGAAGAAGTCGTCGTCGATCGATGGTGCGGGCACCGCGAGCACATCGGCGAACAGGTCCCGCAACGCACGTTCCCGCTCGTCGCGTGGCTCGCGTCCATCGTCGGTCGTGAACGCGCGATCCGGCAGTGCAGCCCGGTCGAGCTTGCCGCTCGGGCTCAGCGGGAACGCGTCGAGCACCACGAACGCCGACGGCACCATGTGTTCGGGCAGTTTGTCGAGGAGTAGCGACCGGAGTTCGGCGGGCTCCCCCGTCACATACGCGACGAGCCGATCGTCGCGAGCAACGACGGCGGCGCCGGTCACCCCGTCCACTGCGGACAACGCGGCCTCGATCTCCCCCAGTTCGACGCGGAATCCCCGCACCTTCACCTGGTCATCGACCCGGCCGAGGAACTCCAGTACCCCGTCGGCAGTCCAGCGCGCCAGGTCGCCGGTCCGGTACATCCGCTCCCCCGGCGTCCCGAATGGACACGCGACGAAGCGCTCCGCGGTGAGCCCCGGCCGCGCGTGATAGCCCTGCGCCAGCTGAATTCCGGACAGGTACAGCTCACCCGGCACCCCAGGCGGAACGGGCCTCAGCTGTCCATCCAGGACATACGTGCCGGTGTTCCAGATCGGACGTCCAATGGGGACACTCAGTCCGTCGCCTGCTACTGGGAAAGCGGTGACATCCACGGATGCCTCGGTTGGTCCGTACAGGTTGTGCAGCTCGGCGTCGAACACCGCACGAAACCGCACCGCGAGATCGGACGGCAACGCCTCACCACTGCACAACACCCGGCGCAATCCCGGGCAAACAGGGCTGTCTTCCAGGAAGAGTCGCAGCATCGACGGTACGAAATGGACAGTCGTCACGCCCGCCGACTGGATCACCGAAGCAAGGTAGGCCGGATCCTTGTGCCCCTCCGGCCGCGCAACCACCAGTGCCGCACCGGTCAGGAGCGGCCAGAAGAACTCCCACACCGAAACGTCGAAACTCGATGGCGTCTTCTGCAAAACCCGATCATCCGCGGTGAGCTGGTACTCATCCAGCATCCACAACAGGCGGTTCACAATCCCCCGGTGCGGGACCACCACACCCTTCGGACGGCCCGTCGAACCCGACGTGTAGATCACGTACGCCGGGGATTCCGGCGGAACCCGTACGCCGAGGTCGGCCGAATCGTAGCCGGACGCATCCACCGGACCGTCCACCACCACTGCCGGAGCCGCATCCGCGAGCATGAACTCCCGCCGCTCAACCGGATAATCCGGATCGACCGGCAGGTACGCGGCACCTGCCTTGTGCACCGCGTACAACGCCACCACCAGCTCGACGGACCGCGGCAACGACACCGCCACCACCGTCCCCGGCCCGGCGCCCTGCTCCTGCAGCCACCGCGCCAGCCGGTTCGCCCGCGCGTTGACCTGCGCATACGTCAGCTCGGCGTCCTCGAACACCACCGCCACCGCATCCGGCGTCCGGCGAACCTGCGCCTCGAACAACTCCGGCAACGTCGTCCGCTCGACGGCATGCGCCGTCGCGTTCCATGATTCGAGCACCGCTGCCTCACCGGGGACGAGTACGTCCAGCGCGCGCACCGGCAGCGACGGATCACCCGCGACCTGGTCCAGCACCGCCCCGAGCCGGGTCAGCAGCTGCGCCGCGGTCGCCTCGTCCCAGCGGTCCTCGGCGTATTCGAGCATCAACGTGAGCGGCCCGGTCTCGTCGACCAGGGTGAAATGCAGGTCGAATTTCGCCGTCGCCTGCCCGGGGTCGAGCCATTCGGTGGGCAG
The DNA here is from genome assembly GCF_000717335.1 of Amycolatopsis jejuensis. Classification (GTDB taxonomy): domain Bacteria; phylum Actinomycetota; class Actinomycetes; order Mycobacteriales; family Pseudonocardiaceae; genus Amycolatopsis; species Amycolatopsis jejuensis. The sequence goes on along the minus strand of NZ_JNYZ01000002.1, from coordinate 69,408 downwards.
GCCGAGGACGTCAGGGTCTCCGTCCGGCCGGTAGTGGTAGCCGACCATCACCTGGAACAGCGGGTTCCGGCCGGGCACGCGCGGCGGGTTCAGCTCCTCGACCACCCGGTCGAACGGCAGGTCCTGCTGGGAGAACGCAGCGAGATCCGCGGTCTTGACCCGCTCCAGCAGCTCGCGGTAGGTCGGGGCGCCGGACACGTCCGTGCGCAGGACCAGCGTGTTCACGAAGAAGCCGACGAGGTCGTCGAGGGCGGCGTCGGTGCGCCCGGCGATCGGAGCGCCGAGTGGCACGTCCTCGCCCGCGCCCATCCGGTGCAGCAGCGCCGCGACAGCGGACTGAAGCACCATGAACAGGCTCGCGCCCGAATCCGCGGACAGTTTACGTACTGCCGTAGCCACCTCGGGCGGCACTGCGAGCCGGACCTTGCCGCCGCGTCCGGTGGGCTCTGCCGGACGCGGCCGGTCCGCCGGGAGCGCGATCTCGTCCGGCAGCCCGTCCAGCGTCTCCGTCCAGAACTGCAGCTGCTCCGGTCCGGCTTCAGCAAGAAAATCCCGTTGCCACAGGCTGAAATCGGCATATTGCACCGGCAACGGCGCCCAGTCCGGCGCCTTCCCGGCACGGCGAGCGTCGTACGCGGTGGCAAGGTCGGTGAGGAACGGCCGGTCGGACCATTCGTCGGTTACCCCGTGATGCAGCAGGATCTTCACGACATGGTCCACTTCGGACCGCCGGTGCACATCGATCCGGACCGGCAGTTCGCGGGCCAGGTCGAACCGGTGGAGCGCCGGTTGGTCCACTTCGGTCACCGAGAACGGGATCTCCGGCCGATCCACAATGGACTGGCACGGCTCGCCTTCGTGCTCCCCGATGACCGACCGCAGCACCTCGTGCCGGTCCAGCAGATCGCCGAGGGCCGACCGCAGCGCGGCGAGGTCAAGCTCGCCGCGCACGCGTACGAACAGCGGATATCCGTACGCGTCCGCGGTCGTGCCCATCCGGTCCAGCAGCCACATTCGCCGGTGTGCAGCGGAAAGAGGAATCCGTTCCGGCCGCTCCCGCGGTACCACCGCCGGACGCGCCGGGACACCGGAACCGGCCCGCTCGGCCAGTTCCGCGGGGGTCGGCGCTTCGAACAAGTCCTTGATGGCCAGTTCCGCGTCCAGTTCGGTGCGCGCCCGGCTGATCAGGCGGGTGGCCAGCAGCGAATGCCCGCCGAGGTCGAAGAAGCTGTCCTCGACCCCTACCCCCTCCAGTCCGAGCACCTCCGCGAACAGTCCACAAAGGACCTCCTCCGCACGCGATTGTGCGGGGCGACTCTCCGCCAGCGTGACCGCGGGTTCCGCATCCGGCAACGCGCGGACGTTCAGCTTTCCGTTGTCAGTCAACGGAAGACTGCCAAGCGTTACGAATGCGGCCGGGACCATGTAGTCCGGCAGCTCACGTTTGAGTGCCTCCCGCAAGGTCTGGACCAGCTCACTGCCGCCACGCGCAGCCGTCGGACTGTTGGCGAAGCGGGCGAGATTCGTCCCCGTCGAGGCGGGCACATAGAGCACCGGCGCCGAATCCTTCGCGAAGACCGCGTCGAACACTCCCTCGGCACCCGTCGACCACGTCGTGTGCACCGCGTAACCAAGCCGGTCACCCAACGCATGCACGGCTTCCGCCTCGACGCCTTCGCCCGCCGCGTGGAACCGTTCCAGGACGTCCGGCAGCGGAGCACCCGCGTCGAGCGCCCGCATCGCGGCGAATTCGGCGGCCAGCCGGGCGTCCGGGATCTGGCTGACCCGCTGCGGCCCGCCCGCCGCGATCAGCCGCTCCAGCTCTGCGAGCGAACCGACCTCGTCCCACCGGACCCGAGGAGGTGTGGCCGTGCTACCAGCAGTTTTGCTCAACACGACGTCGTACCGGTACCGGCTCAGCTCGTTGTGCAGGGCGGCCCGCTTGATCCGGATTTGCGCGGACACTCCGGGCAGGCTCTGCGCGAGCGCGGCGAAGTAGTCCGGGTCGAGCAGCAGTTCCTTCTCCAGTGCCGCGCCCCGTTCGATGGCCCGGCGCAGCTGCGCGGGATCGGACGTGACGTCGGCGCGGGTCAGCTGGATTGCCGTGTGGAACGACCGCGCCAGCCGCAGGTTGCGGATGTCCCCGACGAACAGCGAACCACCCGGCGCAAGCAGGTCTAGGGCCTGCCGCAGCACGCCGGTCAGGTAGTCGACGCTCGGGAAATACTGGACCACCGAGTTGATCACCACGGTGTCGAAATGCCCGCTCGGCAGCCCGGCGAACTCGTGCGCAGGTTGCGCGCGCAGGGTCACTTTCGCGGCCAGCTCGGGATCTTGCGCCAATTCCCGGGTGAGTTTCCCGATGACCGGCGGGGCGAGGTCGGTACCCCAGTATTCCTCGGCACCCGGCGCCAGCTGTCCCATGAGAAGCCCGGTGCCGACCCCGATTTCCAGGATCCGCCGCGGCTTGAGTTCGCGAATTCGTGCGACCGTCGCCGCCCGCCATTCCTGCATGTGCGGCAATGGAATCGGCAGACCGTCGTAACTGGAATCCCACCCGGCGAAATCCTCGGTGAACAACGCAGTCGGGATTTCGGTGTATTCGTCGGAATAGATCTGCTGCCATTCCCCGACCTGGTCGGCTTCGGCCGCATCTCGCGCATCGCCGCTCAATTCGGCCGGGACGACGTAGCCGACCAGCCGCTGCAATCCCGGCGCCGACGGGTCCGGCCGCGCGATCACCGCCGCCTGCGCGACCTGCGGATGCCGGGTCAGCGCGGTCTCGATCTCGCCCAGTTCCACGCGGTAACCACGGATCTTGACCTGGTCGTCGGTGCGGCCGAGGAAGTCGAGATTCCCGTCCGGACGACGGCGCACGAGGTCGCCGGTGCGGTACATCCGGCCGCCCGGCTCCCCGAACGGGTCGGCGACGAACCGTTCCGCAGTCAGGCCCGGGCGGCCGAGGTACCCGCGAGCCAGCCCGGTACCGGCGATGTACAACTCACCCGGAACGCCGTCGGGAACCGGCCGCAACCAGGAGTCCACAATGTACGCGCGGGTGTTGTGAATCGGCGTCCCGACGGTCGGGGTCGCGCTTTCCGTAGTGCCGCCGCCGAGGGTGTTGATGGTGTATTCGGTCGGCCCGTAAAGGTTGTAGCCGTACGTTCCCTCGGTATCCCGCAAACGGTTCCACACCGATTCGGAAACTGCTTCCCCGCCAAGCAGGACAAGCGCAGGCCGGTGCCCGTCGAGCAGGCCTTCTTCGATCAGCAAATGCGCGTACGTCGGCGTGACGTTCACGACGTCCACCTGGTGCACATCGCAATAAGCCACCAAAGCGCTGGCGTCGCGGCGAAGCTGCTCGTCGCACACGTGCACCTCATGACCTTCGACCAGCCACAGCAGTTCTTCCCACGACATGTCGAAGGCGAACGACACCGTGTGCGCAATCCGCAGCCGCCGCCCGCCTGCCGACGCGATGGCCGGGGCGAAGATTGCTTCCTGGTGGTTGAGCTGCATGTTCGTCAGCCCGCGGTACGGCGTGACGACGCCCTTCGGCCGCCCGGTCGAGCCCGACGTGTAGATCACGTACGCCGGGTGCTCCATCCGATCAGGACGGTCGCGCGAGAACAGCGGACGCTCGGTGTCGCTGATATCCGCGGCCGACATCGCCGCCAGCTCGGCACGGATTTCGTCGCTGTCGACCAGTACGCGGGGCAGGTCGTCCGGCAGCGATTCCGCCACGGCGCCAGTAGTGACGAGACACAATGGACGCGCGTCGGCGAGCATCGTGGCGAGCCGCTCGGCCGGGTAGTCCAGTTCCAGCGGCAGATAAGCGGCTCCGGTCCGCAGCACCGCGAACAGCGCCACCACCATGTCGATCGACCTCGGCAGCCCGAGCGCGACGATCTGCTCCGGTTCCGCCCCGCGCGACAACAGGACGCGCGCCATCCGGTTCACCGCGCCATCGAGCTCCGCGTACGTGAGCCGCTGCGGCCCGAAGACCAGCGCGATTGCGTCCGGCGTGCGCTCGGCTTGCGCCGCGAGCAGGTCGGCGATCGTGTCCTCGACCATGGGCTTTTCGGTGGCCGCCCACAGTGCGGCCAGCTCGGCCCGCCGGTCGGCAGACACCGTCTCAAGGGCTCCGACCGGCGCGGTGAAGTCACCGATCAGCTGCTCGACGAGCGTGGTGAACCGGCCGAGCAGGTCCGCCGCCTCGGCCGCGTCGACCACATCGTCCCGATAGGACAGTGTGACCCGCATCGAGGTACCCGGCGTGACGACCAAGGTCAGCGGGTAATGCGTGGCGTCGATGTTGATCAGATTCGTGATGCCGTGCCGGTGCTGCAGCCCGGCGTACCGCTCGTCGCCGTCCGCGCCGCGCAGCACGAAGAGGGTGTCGAAGAGGACGCGGTGACCGGATTCCCGTTGCAGCACGCCGAGACTCATGAACTCGTACGGCGTCAAGTCCATCCGCTCGGCCTGGACACGGCGCAGCAGATCGAGCACGGACTCGTCCGGCTGCAGCCGGACCCGCGTGGGTACCGTGTTGAGAAACAGACCGATCGTGGTCTCGATGTCCGCGACCTCAGCCGGGCGACCGGCTACTGCCGCACCGAACACGACGTCCGGCCGTCCGACCACTGTGGACAGCACGAGCGCCCAAGCAGCGTTCAGCACGGAGTTCACCGTGAGACCGTGCCGCCGGGCTTCGTCGCGAAGCTGCGCGGTCGTCTCCGGAGACAGGTACGTGTCGAGATTGACCGGCGTGACCGGCTCCCGGCCCTGCGTATCCGGCCCGATCAGCGTCGGCTCGGACAGACCGGACAACGCCGTCCGCCACGCACCGGTTGCCACTTCGGTGTCCTGTTGGGACAGCCACTGTAGATAGTCCACATAGGACCCGTAGGACGGCAGGGTGCGATCGTCGCCACCCAGCTCGTAGAGCGCGAAGAGCTGTTCGAGGAACAGCCAGGCCGACCAGCCGTCCCACAGCAGCAGATGCCGGTTCAGCACGATGCGGTCGCGTTCGGTACCCAGCCGCACGAGGGTGATCCGGAACAGCGGCGGCGCGGCGAGATCGAACCGGGTGGCGCGGTCGCGGTCCATCAGCTCGGTGAGCTGCGCCGTCTGATCCTCTTCGGACAGTCCGCGAAGGTCCACTTCGGTCACCGGCGGCGCGAACCCGGCGGTGACGAACTGGACCGGTCCGCGCAGGCCTTCGCTGGTGAACCCGGCCCGCAGGCTCGGGGTGCGGGCCAGCAACGTGGTGCACGCCGCGCGCAGCCGGTCGGCGTCGAGGTGCCGGTCGAGGTCGATGGCCTCCTGAATGGTGTAGATGTCCACTCGGGACTGGTCGTAGCTGGAGTGGAAGAACAACCCTTCCTGCAACGGCGACAGCGGCCAGATGTCCGCGAGCGGCTGCCCGGCCACCCCCTGGACGTGCTCGATCTCGTCCTGACCCAGCTCGATCAGGTGCAGGTCCGAAGTGGTCAGTCCGGCTGACGACGGTTCCACCGCGGCCAGCTCGGCGCAGGCTGCTGCGAAAGCATCGGCCAACACGGCGCCCGCGAACGTGAGGACCAGCCGCGGACCGTCCACGGTGTCAACGCAGGTCGCGCCGATCCGCAGTGCGTGGCCGCCGACGGGTGCGCCGGGGCCGGTTTCGAACGCCCAGTCCCCCGTGGACGGCACCTCGCCCGCGTATCGGAGCAGCACGTCCGGGCGGGTGAGCTGGGCGAACAACGGCGCCGTCTGCGGGTTGAGGTACCGCAGCAGGCCATAGTCGCCGGGCGCCTGCCGACGGCGGTCGCGGACCTGTTTCACCAGGTCAAGCGGCGAACCGGACGCCGTCAGCCGCAGCGGCGTGACGGTATGCAAGGCCCCGACCGCGTCCGGGGCGTCGCTCGGCCGCTCCAGGACGTCGACCAGCAGCTCGCCCCCGGCCATCCGGAGCGCGGCCAGCAGAACGTCGAGGACATCGCCGCGGACCGCCGCCGGGAGCCGGTGCACGAGCGCATCGGTCTCCGCCACGGACAGCGTGACCACCTGTTCGAGGTCACCGGCCGGAAGGACTTCCCCGGGCGCCAGGATCTCCGTCCACTGTGGAAGGTCGGCCAGCGGATGCGACCGGCTCGTCACCTCGTGCGCATAGCTCCGGAGGGACCGCTCCACCGGCTCGAACACCGGCGTGCGACCGGCTCGCTGCGCGGCCCAGGCCACGGCGAGATCGGCGGCGATCCTCCGCCACGACGGCGCGTCGACGGCGAGCGGATGCGCAACGAGTCGCAGCTGACGATCTGCTTCGGACCAGACCGCCTGCAAGACCTGTCCATTGTCGACGTCCACTGTGGCCTGCACGACGTCCACAGCGGACACTGTCCCGGGCGCGCGGGTTTCCAGCGTCCACAACACCGACGCCACCCGGGTCCGCTTGAGCCGCAGCCCGTCGTGGTGGTCGATGACCGCCTGCAGCGCGGCGGCAAGGCTTTCCAGGTCGGCATCCGCCGGAGTCCGGAGTACCACCGATTCGGTCCCGCCGTCGCCCAGTTCACGCAGCCGGTGCGCCTCGGGCAAGAGAGGGAGGTCGCCGACGCCGTCGTCGTCCACGATCTCGACGGCACCGAGCGCGGCCAGACCGGCAGGTGTTCGATGGGTGAAGACGTCCTTCGGGCTCAGGTCGAACCCCTCGCGGCGCGCCCGGCTCGACACGCTGATCGACGTGATGCTGTCGCCGCCAAGCAGGAAGAAGTCGCCGTCCGGGCCGACCTCGGGCAGGCCGAGCACCTCGGCGAAGATCCCGGCCAGCGCGCGTTCCCGCGGGTTCGCCGGAGCGGCTGCGGACACCTGCGCAGCCGGCGCCGGGAGGGCGCGGACGTCGAGCTTGCCGCTCGGCGTGAGCGGCAAGGAATCCAGCACCACGAGCGCGTTCGGGACCATCGGCGCGGGCAATGCGCTGGTCAGCGCCGCCCGGAGCGCCTCAGCGGCAATGACCCCCACGACGTAGCCGATCAGCGCCCCGTCACGCACCAGCACCGCCGCCGCGGTGACCCCGGGCTGCGCGGCGAGGACGGCCTCGATCTCCCCCAGCTCGATCCGGTTGCCGCGGATCTTCACCTGCCGGTCGGTGCGGCCGAGGTATTCCAGCTCCCCGTCCGCGCGGCGCAGCACCAGGTCGCCGGTGCGGTACATCCGCGTGCCCGGCTCGCCGAACGGATCGGCCACGAACCGCTCCGCGGTCAGCGCGGACCGGCCGAGGTAGCCGCGCGCCAGCTGCACCCCGGCGAGGTAGAGCTCCCCGGGTACGCCATCCGGGACCGGACGCAGACAGCTGTCGAGCACGTGCAGGCGGGTATTCCACACTGGACGTCCAATGGGGACTGTCGCTTCCGGACCGTCGCGGAACGGGAAGTACGACACGTCCACCGCGGCTTCGGTGGGCCCATACAGGTTGTGCAGGCGAACCCCGGTCAGCCGGTGCCATCGCGCGGCGACCTCGCCCGGCAACGCCTCGCCGCTGGTGAACACCCGCCGCAGCGACCCGGACCATTCGCCGGAAACCTCGCCGAGGAACGCGTTCAGCATCGACGGCACGAAATGCAGCGTCGTCACGCGCTGCTCCCGGATCACGTCCGCCAGGTAGGCCGGGTCCCGGTGCCCGTCCGGCCGCGCGAACACCACCGTGGCGCCCTCGGTGAGCGCCCAGAAGAACTCCCACACCGAAACGTCGAAACCCGACGGCGTCTTCTGCAGTACCCGGTCGTCCACGGTCAGCCGGTATTCGTGCTGCATCCACGCCAGCCGGTTCACGATCGCACGGTGTGTGACGACGACACCCTTCGGCCGTCCGGTCGAGCCGGACGTATAGATCACGTATGCCGCGTCATCCGGACCCGCCGCGCGCCCGACCGCGTCCGGCACGTCCGGACCGTCCACAGTGATCCGATCGGGGAACGTATCCACAGTGGACACGACAAGCGTGGCACCCGACGAGGTGCGCATGTACTCCAGCCGCTCGGCCGGATAGTCGAGGTCCAGCGGCAAGTACACAGCACCGGATTTGAGCACGCCGAGCAAGGCAACCATCAGGTCGACCGAGCGCGGTATCGCAACACCGACGACAGTCCCCGGCCCGGCTCCGCGATCCTGCAACCGGCGCGCCAGCACCGCGGCGCGTGCGTCAAGGTCCGCATAGGACAGTCGTTCGTTCCCGAATACCACCGCGGTTGCGTCCGGCATGCGGGCGACCTGCGAGGCAATCGCCTGTGGCAGCGTCCGTTCCGGGACGACCACAGCGGTCGCGTTCAGTTCCCCGATTCGTTCCAGCTCCGCCGGGGATACGAGGTCCACTTGGGACACTCGCACGCCAGGGTCCGCGGCAAACGCACTGAGCACCCGAACGAACCGTTCCGCAAGCCGCTCCGCCGCCCGGCCGTCCAGGCGCGCCGCGTCGAACTTGAGCTGGAACTCCAGGGTTTCCCCGGGGGTGGCGATCAGTGCGACCGGGTAGTGGACGGCGTCGGTCACCTCGACCCCGGACACCCGCAGCTCGCCCTCCGGTGCCCCATCCCGCGGATAGTTCTCGACGACCACCAGGTTGTCGAACAACTCTTCCTGCCCGGCACCGGCAATCCGCTGCAGCTCGGCGAGCCCCAGCTGCTGGTGATCGAGCAGCGCAGCCTGTTCGTCCTGGAGCCGACGCAGCAACCCGGCCACGGTTTCGCCGCCGTGCCAACGCATCCGAACCGGAACGGTGTTGATGTACAACCCGACCGCGTCCTCGATACCGGGCACCCCGACATCCCGGCCGGAGACCGTACTGCCGAACACCACATCGCCGCTACCCGTCAGGCGCCCGAGCAGCAACCCCCATGCCCCGTGCAGGAAGGTCCCGACGGTCAGCCCGAGCTCTCGCGCAGCCGCACGAACCTCCGCACTGTCCACAGTGAAGTGCACCCGCGCCGGACGTCGTTCATCCCCGGCAGGTTTGTCCACCAGCCGCGTCGGCTCGTCGAGACCGGCCAGCGCGGTCTCCCAAGCCGACCGCGCGGGCTCGTGATCCCGTCCGGCGAGCTGACGGAGGTACGCGGCCCGAGTCCGCGGTTCCGAAGTGGACGGTGCGGAATTCCGATAGCGACCCAGCAATTCCCTCATCAGGACCACGACCGACCAGCCGTCGACGACGATGTGATGGAACGTCAACGCCAGCCGTCGGCCACCGATCAGCGTTGCCCGCAGCAAAGGCGGGCGGTCCAGCGTGAAGCGACGAGCACGGTCGGCTTCGAGCGCCGCAGCCCCCTCCTCCGCCGGAACCTCACGCCATGGCAGCTCCGCATGCGCTGCGACGACCTGCACGACGCGACCGTCGGCCAGCTGCCGGAAGCCGGACCGCAATGTGGCGTACCGGTCGAGCAAGTCCTGTACCGCCCGGCGCAAGGCAGCCGGATCGACCGGCCCGTCGAGGTCGAAGACCTCCTGCACCAGATAGACGTCGTCGTCCTCGTAAGCGGAGTGGAAGAAGAATCCTTGCTGCAGCGGAGTAACCGGCAGTACCTCGGCGCAGGGACCGATCGCCGCCCGGTCCACATCGGACAACTCCAGCAGCGGCTCGTCGTCCACTTCGGACACGACGACGTCCCCCGCGCAGGAGGCCAGCGCTTCCGCGGTCCGGTGCTGGAACACTTGACGTGGCGTGATCGCCAGCCCCTGCGCGGCCGCGCCGAGGACCAGTCGGATCGACGAAATGCTGTCGCCGCCGAGCGCGAAGAAATCGTCGTCCGCACCGACCGTCGGAACGCCGAGCACGTCCGACATCACCGAGCACAGTGCACGTTCCCCAGCCGTCCGAGGCGCACGACCTTGTGCCAGCGCACCGAAATCAGGTAACGGCAGCGCACTGCGGTCGAGTTTCCCGTTCGTCATCAACGGAAGCTCGCCGAGCGGAACGAAAGCCGACGGAACCATGTAGTGCGGCAAGGTTTCCTCGACGTGTGCGCGCAGCTGCGGCAGCACTGAAGCCTCGGCCACCACGTACGCGACCAGCCGCCGGTCCCCCGGCTTGACCTCGCGCGGCACGACGGCCGCCCGCGCCACCCCGGGATGCGCCACCAGCACCGATTCGATTTCCCCCGGTTCGATCCGGAAACCCCGGATCTTGACCTGGTGGTCGGCGCGGCCGAGGAAGTCGAGATTCCCGTCGGCACGCCAGCGGACCCGGTCGCCGGTGCGGTACATCCGTTCGCCCGGCCCGGCGAACGGATCGGCCACGAACCGCTCCGCCGTGAGCCCGGACCGCCCCACATAGCCCCGGGCCAGGCCGCGACCGCCGACGTACAGCTCGCCTTCGACCCCGACCGGCACCGGGTTGAGCGCGGTGTCCAGCACGTAGGCGTGGGTGTTCGGGTCAGGGCGGCCGATCGGGATCGGCCCGGTCCAACCCGGCTCCGCAGCCCACAGCGTGGAGTTCACCGTCGCCTCGGTGAGCCCGTACGCCGCCACGACTCGCAGGTCTTTCGCCCACCGCGCGATCAATTCCGGCGGCACGGTCTCGGTGCCCACGATCAGCACCGCGCCCTGCGGCAGGTCACATTCCGGCGGCAATGCGGCGACCAGCGACGGCGGCAGGATCATGTGCGTCGCGCCGTGTTCTTCGACGTACCCGGTGAGCTCGGCCCCGGCGACCCGGCGGTGCGCGGGGACCACGATCACGCGCCCGCCCACGCACAGCGACATCACCAGGTCCCACACGGTCACGTCGAATCCGACGGACGCGAACTGCGCGACCCGGCTGTCGCGCGTGATACCGATCCGCTCGGTGGCGGTCGCGATCAGGCTGCCGATTCCGTCGTGCGAGACCACGACGCCCTTCGGTTTCCCGGTGGAACCGGACGTGTAGATGACGTAAGCGGCGTTACCCAGACGCAGGCTGGGCAGCGCCACCGGCTCGGCGGGCTCGTCCACCAGCACCGACGGCACGCCGGCCGGAAGCTGGGCGAGCATCTCGCGGCTCGACAGCACCACGGCGGCCTGGGCGTCTTCGAGCATGAAGGCCAGCCGGTCCTCGGGATGGTCGAGGTCGAGCGGCAGGTACGCCGCGCCCGCCTTGAGCACGCCCAACAGCGCCACGACCAGGTCCGCGGACCGCGGCAAGGCCACCGCGACGACGTCCTCGACACCGACCCCGCGCCCGATCAGCAGCGCGGCAACCCGGTCGGCCGCCGCGTCCAGTTCGGCATAGGTGAGCCGGACGTCCTCGCACACGACGGCGATGGCGTCCGGCTGACGGACGACCACCTCGGCGAACGCGGCGGGCCACGAGGCTTCCGGGGCTTCCGCGGGTGAGGTGCCGAACTCGATCAGCACCTGCTCCCGTTCCGCTTCGGTGAGCAGGTCGATCGCAGCCACCGGACGATCCGGGTGCGCCACCATCGCGTCGAGGACCGCGGTGAACCGGCGAGCGTGCTCCGCCACCGAAGCGGCACCGGCGAACTCCAGCCGCAGCTCGGTCCCTTCGTGTGCGGTGACCACGAGATCGGTGACCGGGCCGAGTGAGACACTGTGGACAGTCGCGGTCGCCGGTCCAAACGCGACAGTCACCTCGGGCAGGTAATTGAGGGTCAGGCCGGTCAATTCCGGCATCCCGCCGGACAATCCGCAGTCCCGCGCCAGATCCTCGCCGCGGTAACGGGCATGGGCAAGCAGCTCGGCAACCTCGCCGGTGACCGAGTCGATCAGCTCGGCCACCGTCATCCCCGGCCGCACGGAAACCCGTAATGGCAGCAGATTCGACTGCATCCCAGGAAGATCCCGAACCTCCGGCGATGAGCGCACGGCAACCGGCAAGCCCAGCACCACATCCTCGACGCCGGTCACCCGATGCGCATACGCGGCCAGCGCGGCGAGGACCACCCGCGAGAGACGGGTACCGTGATCGCCGGAAAGTTTGCGCAGAGCCGCGACATCGTAAGGGTGGCTATCCCGGCCGGAACCGGAATAGCCACTCGCGAGACGCACCGGATCCGGCCGCCCCGCCATTTTCTCCCGCCAGTACGCCCGGTCGCGTTCCTGCTCAGCCGACCCGGCATAAACCTGGTCCGCCGCCCGTAGCGGCGCCAAGCCCCAGTCCACTGTGGATTCGGTACCGGCATAACGGGCCGCCGCCCGGCGCGTGATGGCCGCCTGCCCGTGCGCGTCGATGACCAGGTGGTGGTAGATCTGCGCCCACCACACTCGCCCGGTACCGAGGATCAGCAACGCATGCGTGGTCAACGGCCCGCGCGCCAGGTCGACCGGTTCCGTGCGCACGACCTCGATCCACGCCAGCGCCGCCGCCTCCGGATCGGGGTCCCCGGCGAGGTCCAGCACCGGCACGTCGACGACCGGCGGAGCCGGATACTGCCGCGGCACGCCGTCAGCGCCGACCGCAGCGGTGACATGCAGGCTTTCCGCCTCCCGCACCGTCTCCCGCACGGCGGACACCAGCCGGGGCAGCTCCACGTCGCCGCGCACGTCCGCGTACCAGGCAATGCGGTACGCCGGGTCGCCGGGGGCGAGCGAATGCGCGAAGAAGACCCCGGCCTGCGCCGCGGTCAGCGGGAAACCGGGCTCGGCGCCGGTCATCTGCGATCCTCCAAAGCTGGTGGTGGACTCAGCGGGTGCCGGAGACGGCGTACTCCGGCCGGTCGGCAGCCGCGGCCTTCCGGTCCACAATGGACTGCAGAATTTCCCCTACCCGCACCGCGGTGTTGGAAAGCAGCGAGGACGTGATGCCGTGGGTGTGCTCGGTGCCGCCTTGCAGGTACAGACCACCGCGCACCGCCGGGTCGGTGGTGATCCGGTAGTCCCGCTCGACGCGCAGCCGGCCCTCATCGTCGCGGTGACAGCGGGCGGCCAGGTCCCCGAGCAGCGGCGTCGGGTCCGCCGGCAGGTACCCGGTCGCGTAGATCACCGCGTCGGCGTCCAGCACCGCCCGCTCCCCGGTCGCCAGCGATTCGACGGTGGTGCGCACGTGCGTGCCAAGGTCGGCGATCTCGACCGGCCGCGAGACGTTGAACAGCCGCAACCGCTCCTCGCCGAGCACCTTCTCCCGGTAGCGCCTGCGGTACAGCTCGTCGATGAGGTCGAGGTCGACGGCGGAGTAGTTGGTCGCGCCGTGGTACCGCATCAGCCGGTCCTTCACCGGCTCGCTCGCCGCATAGAACGAATCGACCGCTTCCGGGTCGAAAATGCGGTTGGCGAACGCGCTGTCGTCGGCCGGGCTGTAGCCGTAGCGCGCGAAAACGGCGCAGACCTCGGCGCGCGGGAACTCGTCGTGCAGCAAGGCGGCGACCTCGGCCGCGCTCTGCCCCGCGCCGACCACCACGAACCGCCGCGCGTCCGAATCCCGCAGCCCCTCGACCCGGTGCAGCAGCTCGCTGTTGTGCCAGATCCGCTCGCCCGGCACGACACCGTCCGGCAGTTTCGCGCGCAATCCGGTGCCCAGCACGAGATTCCGCGCCCGCAGCTCGGTGAGCTCGCCGCCGAGCTCCGCGCGCACGTCGAAGTACGCCACCTCGTCCCCGTCGAGCACCGGCTCCACCGAGACGACCTCGCTGCCGTAGGACACCAGGTCGTCGACCTTCGCCGCGGCCCACTCGAAGTAGTCGTGGAACTCCACGCGCAGCGGGAACAGGTTCTTGTGGTTGATGAAATCGACCAGCCTGCCCTGTTCGTGCAGGTAGCTGAGGAAGCTGAACCCGCTCGCCGGGTTCCGCATGGTCACCAGGTCCTTCAGGAACGACACCTGCATGGTCGCGGTGTCGATCAGCATCCCGCGGTGCCAGCCGAACCGCGGCTGGCGCTCCAGGAAGTGCGCGGTGACGGGCGCCGCCCTGCCGGTGTTGTGCTCGGCGAGGGCGATCGCGAGTGCGAGGTTGGACGGCCCGAACCCGACCCCGACCACGTCGTACACCGGTACTCGGTTCCCGGCCCCTGCTCGTGACATGAAAGTCCCCTAGCGCGGCACTGCCGCATCGCGATTACCGACCGCTTGCACTCAGGAAACCCTAACCTAACTTAGGCCAGGCTCAACTAGTACCGTGTGGGTGATGTTCGTCCCGACCACGAAAGGTGCACTTCCGATGCGCGTGGCCCTGTTCGGCTACCAGACCTGGGGTCACCGCACCCTGAAGGCCCTCATCGACGCGGGACACGACGTCCGGCTGGTCGTGACGCACCCGCCGAGCGACCACGCGTACGAGCGGATCTGGGGCGATTCGGTCGCCGATCTGGCCCGTGACCACGGCATTCGTGCGCTCCTGCGTACTCGCCCGGACGACGCCGAACTGCTCGCCGAGCTGAAGGCGGCCGAGCTGGACCTGATCGTCGCGAACAACTGGCGCACCTGGCTGCCGCCGGAGATTTTCGCCCTCCCCCGGCACGGCACGCTCAATGTGCACGATTCGTTGTTACCCGCGTATGCCGGTTTTTCTCCCATCATCTGGGCACTGATCAACGGCGAGCCCGAGGTCGGCGTCACCGCGCACCTGATGAACGCCGAACTCGACGCCGGGGACATCGTCGCCCAGCGCGCGGTCCCGGTCGGCCCGAAGGACACCGCGACCGACCTGTTCCACCGCACCGTCGACCTCATCGCACCGCTCACCACCGAGGCCATCCGGCTGATCGAAACGGGCAACGTCGTCCCGATCCCCCAGGACCGGACGAAGGCGAGCTTCTTCCACAAACGTGCGCCGCGCGACAGTCTCATCGACTGGACCTGGCCGGCCGAGGACATCGAGCGCCTGGTCCGCGCGCAGTCCGACCCGTACCCGAACGCGTTCGCCTACCACCGGGGTGCGCAGCTGCGGATCGTGCGCGCGTCGGTGTCGGCCGGGCACTACGGCGGCACGCCGGGCCGGATCTTCATCCGCGAAGGCGACGGCGTGGTGATCGTGGCCGGACCTGCGGCGCGCCGGGGCCAGTCGCCGGGCCTGCTGGTGGAGCGGGTCCGGACCGCGGACGGCACGGAACTCGCGGCGGCGGACTACTTCACGACGATGGGCGGCTATCTCACCGACCGGCGCTGACCCGGGTCAGTGCTCGGTGACCTTGCCGCCGTCCACCTCGAGGTGGCGGGTCACCGAGACCGCGTCCAGCATCCGGCGGTCGTGGGTGACCAGCAGCAACGTGCCCGGGTAACTGTCCAAAGCGGACTCCAGCTGCTCGATGGCGGCCAGGTCGAGGTGGTTGGTCGGCTCGTCGAGCACGAGCAGGTTCACCCCGCGGGCCTGCAGCAACGCCAGCGCCGCGCGGGTGCGTTCGCCGGGCGACAGCGTCTCGGCCGGGCGCAGCACGTGCGCTGCCTTCAGGCCGAACTTCGCCAGCAGCGTACGGACCTCCGCGTCCTGCAGCGACGGGACCTCGCGGGCGAACGCGTCGGCGAGCGGCGCGTCGCCGAGGAACAGCCGTCGAGCCTGGTCGACCTCACCGACGACGACTCCCGGACCCAGCGCCGCGTTGCCCTCGTCGAGCGGCAACCGGCCGAGCAGCGCGGCCAGCAGCGTGGACTTGCCCGCGCCGTTGGCGCCGGTGATCGCCACCTTGTCCGCCCAGTCGACCTGCAGATCCACCGGTCCGAGCGTGAACTCGCCGCGGCGCACGACCGCTCCCCGCAACGTCGCGACCACCGCACCCGCGCGCGGAGCGGCGGCGATCTCCATCCGCAGCTCCCACTCCTTGCGCGGTTCCTCGACCACGTCCAGCCGCTCGATCAACCGCTCGGTCTGGCGAGCCTTCGCGGCCTGTTTTTCGGTCGACTCACTGCGGAACTTGCGTCCCGCCTTGTCGTTGTCGGTGGCTTTGCGGCGCGCGTTCTTGACGCCCTTTTCCATCCACGCGCGCTGCATCCCCGCGCGGGCTTCCAGCGACGAGCGGGTGTTCGCGTATTCCTCGTACTCCTCCCGTGCGTGCCGCCGCGCGACTGCTCGTTCGTCCAAATAGGACTCGTACCCGCCGCCGTAGGTTCGGACCTGGCCCTGGGCCAGATCCAGCTCCACCACGCGGTCGACGGTGCGGGCGAGGAACTCGCGATCGTGGCTCACCAGCACGGTTCCCGCGCGCAGGCCGGTGACGAACCGCTCGAGCCGGGCGAGCCCGTCGAGGTCGAGGTCGTTGGTGGGCTCGTCGAGCAGGAAGATGTCGTACCGGCTCAGCAGCAGCGACGCCAGCCCGGCGCGCGCGGCCTGCCCGCCGGAGAGCGAGGCCATCGGCTGGTCGAGGTCGACGGCAAGGCCGAGGTCCGCGGCGACCTCGCCGGAGCGGTCGTCGAGGTCGGCGCCGCCGAGCGCGAGCCAGCGGTCGAGGGCGGTGGCGTAAGCATCGTCGGCGCCATCGGCACCTGCGGACAGGGCTTCGGTGGCGGCGTCGAGCACGGTCTGGGCAGTCGCGACGCCGGTGCGCCGAGCGAGGAACGCGCGGACCGACTCACCCGGACGGCGCTCGGGCTCCTGCGGGAGGTGCCCGACCGTGGCCGTGGGCGGGTTCAGCCGGACCTCGCCGGACTCCGGGCGGGTGAGCCCGGCCAGCGTGCGCAGCAGGGTGGACTTGCCGGCGCCGTTGACGCCGACCAGGCCGAGCACCTCGCCAGGTGCGACGACGAGATCGAGACCGGAGAAGAGGACGCGGTCACCGTGGCCTGCGGCCAGGTCCTTCGCGACGAGTGTGGCGCTCATGTCGGGCCCGAGTGTACGGGGCGCGCTTTTGCCCGCGTGCCGTGTGTCGTGACGGTCACGGGGAGTGGGTACCCTGGGCGGGTTGCCGGGTCCAATGGAGGTGAAAGCAATGGCGGAACCCGCCCCGGTCGCCCTCGGCCACCGGGCGAAACCGCGGGAGCCCCGCGCGCCCCGGCCCACCGTCAGCAGGCGCCGGGAGGTCAGCCACGCGAGCGCGCGGTCGCTGCTCATGACCGTGCTGGGCGAGTACGTCCTGCCCCGCGACCATCCGGTGTGGACGTCCCTGCTCGTCGAATCGCTCGGCATGCTCGAGATCGAGGAGAAGTCGGCCCGGCAGGCGCTGGCGCGGTCGTCGGCGGAGGGCTGGCTGGTGTCCGAACGCGTCGGCCGCCGGGTCCGCTGGTCGCTCACCCCACCGGGGCGGCGGCTGCTCACCGAAGGTGCCGAGCGGATCTACGCGTTCGGCCGCGACGCACGCGGGTGGGAAGGCCGCTGGCTGATGCTGATCGTGTCGGTCCCGGAAGCGAAGCGCGACCTGCGGCACCGGCTGCGCACGCGGCTCACCTGGGCCGGGTTCGGTTCGCCGGTCGCCGGCGTGTGGGTGAGCCCGGACCCGAGCCGCGAGCTGGAAGCCCAGCAGATCGTCGCCGAGCTCGGCCTCGACGCACAAGCGATGTCGTTCACCTCGGCGTACGGCGAAATCGGTGACCAGGAGGGCATGGTCGAGCGGTCGTGGGACCTGTCCGAGCTCACCGACCGGTACGAGGACTTCATCGACCGGTTCACCGGTCTGGCGCCTTCAGGCGGGCAGGCGGTGCTGCGCGCGCAGACCGAACTGGTGCACGAATGGCGGCGGTTCCCGTTCCTCGACCCGCAGCTGCCCGGCGAGCTGCTGCCCGCCGGATGGAGCGGCGCGAAGGCGGCGGAACTGTTCCACCGCAAACATGTCGAGTGGCGACCGGCTGCGCAGGCGTACTGGGACGAGCTCACTGCCGCGGAGGACCGCGCGTGACGCGGTTGGAACGCGACGGCGGCCTCGCCGTGCTCACCATCGACGAGCCGCCGCTGAACCTGTACACCTTGGCCCTGCAGGAAACCCTGCTCGACGCTCTCGGCTCGCTCGAAGCGGAACCCGCGCGGGCGTTGCTGATCCGCGCCTCGGGGCGGGTGATGAGCGGCGGGGTGGATGTCGCGTTGTTCGAAGCGCAGGATTCGGCGGCCGAGGCCCGGGTGCTGTTCGATTCGATGCTCGCGGTGTCGGAACGCCTTGCCGCGCTGCCGTTTCCGACCGTTTTCGCCGCGCACGGCCTGTGCCTCACGTGGGCGTTCGAGCTGGCCCTGGCCTGCGATCTCCTGCTGGCCGCGTCGGCGGCGAAGTTCGGCTTGGTGGAGAAGGTGGTCGGGCTGACGCCGACCATGGGCGGTACGCAGCGGTTGGCCGCACGGGCGGGCGTTGCGCGCGCCAAGGAGTTCGTGTTTTCCGGCGCCCTGTACGACGCTGCCGCGCTCGAGCGGTGGAACGTCGTCAACCACGTCCTCCCGGACGACGGTTTCGCCGCCGCCGCCCGGGAATTCGCCGCCGACCTCGCCTCCGGGCCGACCCGGGCCCACGCCGCGACGAAGCAGGTACTGGCGCATTTCTCCCGCGGTGGGGTCGCGGCGGCGGACGCTGCCGTCACCGGCATCGCAGCTCGGTTGTACGAGACGGAGGATCTGCGTCGCGGGGTTCGGTCCTTCTTGGCTGACGGGCCTGGGAAGGCTGCGTTCACCGGCCGCTGACGTTCATGCGGGGAGTTGACCGGGCCGGTCGACGATCCCGTAACCGACCACGGCTGCTTCGTTTGTGCCGAGGTAGGCGTGGGACATCGGGTCGAATACCAGCGTCGCCCCTTCCCAGCGCACGCCGACCCCTGGCCGCCCTGCCGCGTCCGTCGTGTTCTCGACGGCCTGCAACCCCGGTACCCTGGCCACCGCGTCGAAGACCGCCGCCCTGGTCTGCGGCCGGACGTAGGTTTCCCCGACGATCCGGTCGACGTCCGCCATCGCTCCGGCGCCCAGGTACTCGTACATGGCGCCGGTGGTGTCGGGGAGGTCGGTCCGGTATGCGGGCGATTTCCGGCAGGGCTTGGTTTCGGGCAGTTTCTCGCCGGCGCGGTGGTACTTCCCATCGACGCATCCGGGCACCGGCATCCCCTTGCCGTCCTGCCGGACGTACCCGTCGTGCTCCCCGTCCGCCGACCGCCACTCCTCCTTTGTGCCGTCCGGGGTTTGCGTTTTGACGTAGAGGAACTGATCCGGCCTCGGCGGGTGGTCCGGCCCACGGAGAGCCGCAGCGGCCGCGTCGTGCAGCACCCGGACGGGGTCGGCGGCGGCGGGTTGGGGGCCGCCGAGGGGGGCGATCGTGACAGCCGCGGCGACGGCGGCGGCGATCCCTGCTGTGGCGGCGATCCGCGCCTTTGTGCTTCGCTTCGCCGTGTTGGGTCCTGTTTGGTTTGCTGTCGTTTGGGTTGCTGTCGTTTGGGCTGCTGTCGTTTGGGCTGCTGTCGTTTGGGCTGCTGTCGTTTGGGCTGCTGTCGTTCGTGTTGCTTCGGCTCGGGTTGCGGTGGTGGTCCGGGCGGCCATCCCCTGTTCCTCCCGCGCCGCGACCAGCAGCTTCTCCCGCACCGGCGCCAGGTCGTCGAGCGACGGAAGCGGCACGTGCGCAGTCCGCGCGCGGAGCATCTGCAACTCATCCATGAACGGAAACCTCCTCGGAATCAGAGCCGAGCGCAGCCCGCAACTTGCGGCGGGCGCGATTCAGCCGGGAACGGACAGTGCCGACCGGAATGTCCAGCGCCTCGGCGACTTCCTCGTACGACAGCCCTTCGGTGGCAGTCAGCAGCACGACGTCCCGATCCCCCTCGGCAAGCGCCGCGAGCGCCGCCCCGAGCTCCGGCCCGCGAGCCTGAGCCGAAACCCGCGCGGCGACGTGCTCGTCGTGCGCCTCCGCCGCCGCCTGCGGCCCGACCGCCCGCAACAGCCGGTACTCACGAACCTCCCCCCGCCGACACCCGGCGACGACGTTGGTCGCGATGCCGTAGAGCCACGGCCGGGCGTCCGGGCGGGCCAGGTCGTACCGATCCCGCCTTCGAAAGGCCGCGAGAAACGTCTCGGCCAGCGCGTCATCGGCAAGATCCCGCCCGAGCCGCCGGGCAAGGTAGCGGTGCAGGAGACGCGCATGCCGGTCGAAGATCACCGCGAACACCTCCGGCTCCCCCACCGACCGCCCGATCACGCCGGCGTCGTCCTCCATCGGCCCCCCTGGTCTTTTCCGGTGTGCCCCTGTCCACCCTGTTCTCCGCACTCTGCCGGGTTTGAGTTCACGGCGCAGGGTTTACCCAGGTCAGGAGGTAAGGGGCCCCTCGTTGCGGGGCGGATCGGGGGACCCGCTAGAGTACTGACATCGCACTCCACGGGGGCTTCCCCGGGGAGTGCCGGGTCCGGGCTGTGGCGCAGTTTGGTAGCGCACTTGACTGGGGGTCAAGGGGTCGCAGGTTCAAATCCTGTCAGCCCGACCGGATCGGCCACGTCCACGCAGGTGGACGTGGCTTTTTGGCGCCCGCTGGGGCGGCACGTTGCCGGGCCGGGCACGTCCGGCCACCATGTACCTGGCCCAGCGGCTACCCCGAAAGCCACCGGACAGAGAGCGTCTCGCCGGGCGGGCAGGGCTCGGAGAAGATCAGAAGAGGGCGTCACGTCCGTGAGTGGTCTGCCGCCATCCGCTTACCGCGGGAGCAAGAAAAACGGGAGTGGCGTACACGCCACTCCCGTGAAGCCTGGCCGGGACTCGAACTGAACTGCTCACACATCCTGTTCACCCGGCTGAACAGCGGGATCGGTTCCGCCGGAAAGTGAACTCGTGTTGCCCGGTGGCGGGGGCGCTGCACAAGCCACCGATCCCTCGGCAAATACTACCGGTGGAACCCGTCAAGCAACGAGCTCCACAGCACCAGTCATCCCTCCGAGGGGACAAGATCATCCCGGCCGATCCGGGCGTACACCTCCGGCCGCTTTCGCCGGTAGATCGACGCCATCACCATTCCGGTGGCGACGATCCCGTAGATCAGCAGCAGCAGAATCACCGAAAGAATCCCGGTCGCGCCCGTGATCACTTCGAAGTTCGCTGTCGCCAGGTACAACGCGACACACAGGATCACGAAAACCACGCCGCAAGCCACGACCGGCTTGGCGATTGCTCCGGGGGCGTTTCGGTTCCGGACCAGATACACGAGGATCGCCAGCGCTACCAAGGCGAGCAGCAACAGCATGGTGTACGTGTAAATGCCCGACAGGCGGCCGTAAACAATGCTGTCCGGGACCTGGGCCAGTACCACCAGCACCAGGCCGACCAGGGTAGCACCGCTCATGGCCAGCGAGGCGCGGTGCGGGGAGAGATGTGTGTTGTGCACCCGGCTGAGGGAGTGGTGCAGGATCTTGTCGGCGCTGAGGTTGAAAGCGTAGCGCGTGGCAATGGAATGCGCGGCCAGCGTCGAGGCGAATGCGCTCGTCAGCAGGAGAACTGTGGACGCGGTGTAGGCGAATTGGCCGGTGTATTGCTGTATGCTGCTGGCGGCTGCGGCAGTCGGATCCGCGGTTACTGCAGTCATGACCGCGACTGGGCCGTAAGAGTTGATGAACAGCCACGCAGTTGTGGCGTACATGAGAGCCAGCAATGCTACGACGGTGTACGTCGCGCGGGGAATGGTTCGGGTGGGGTTGCGGACCTCGTCCCGGAAGATGACTGTTGCTTCGAAGCCGCCGTATAGGCCGACGCCGAACATGAAGGCGATGGCTACCGAGCCCGACAAGATATTCGAGGGGTGGAAGGAATCCAAGGAAAGGCCGTCGGCGCCGCCGCGGACAAGCACGGAAACGTCGTACGCGATCATCAGCAGGAGTTCCAGGCCCAAGAACACCGTGAGTACCCGGGCGGAGAAATCGATCTTCAGGTAGCCCAGCACGGCGACGATCGCCCACAGGGCGACGGCGAACACCCACCACGGGATTGAAGGGCCGTGGAAGATGCCGGTGATGATCGACCTCGCGGCGATACCACCCAATGCGTACGTGCTGATGCAGGCGACGTAATAGATGATGATTGCGGCGAAACCGGCGCCAAGGCCGACGATTTTACCCAGGCCGGCGCTGATGAAGGCGTAGAAGCCGCCCGGGTTCGGGAGCCGGCGGGCCATGGTGGTGAGACCGACGGCCACGAGGGCCACCACGATCCCGCCGGTGAGGAAGGCGACCGGGGTGCCGACGCCGTTGCCCAGCGCGACAGCGACAGGGATGAAGCCCAGGAAAGCGACGGCCGGCGCGCTGAAGGCCATCACGGTGAAGACCAGGCTGATCACGCCCATCCTGCCGCCCAGCCGAGGTTCGCTTTGCGTGGCTCTGGTGGAAAGATCGGGAGAGGACATCGTTGTACTCCAACTTCTCGACGGGCGAACAGCACTACAGCAGGGTCAGGGAAAGCGGCGGCGCACCTCCGCCACGGCCTCCTCCCCCAGGTACCCGGGCGAGCGGCCATCCAAGAGCAAGTACAGCCGCGCGGTCTCCTCGATCTCCTCCACCGCATCGACCGCACTCTCGAGCGACGGCGCGGTGGCGAGCGAGCCGTGGTTGCGCATCAGCACTGAGCGCGACCGTTCTGCCGCCCGCGAGACCTCCTCCGACAGTTCGGCGCTGCCCGGCGGCGCGTACTCGACCAGGGGTAGCCGGCCGACGCGCATGACGTAGTACGGCGTGATCGGCGGCAGCGCGTCATCGGAACTGAGGCCCGGCAGGCACGACACGGCAACTGCGGAGGTCGAATGCACGTGTGCCACTGCGGTGCAGGTGGGGTGGCGGCGGTAAAGCGCTTGGTGCAGCACGAGTTCCTTCGACGGCGGATCACCCCCGACATGATTGCCGTCCACAGTGGTCACGGCCAGCCGGTCCGGGTCCAGGCGGCCGAGGCAGGTGTTCGTCGGCGTGATCATGATTTCGTCCTCCGTCCGGACACTGAGGTTCCCCGTCCGGCCCGGGGTCAAGCCGCGGTCGTACAGCGCGGCGCCGAGCTGGACCAGCTGCGCCCGGACGGCATCGCCGAAACTCATCCCGCCACCTCCAGCGCATCACGGAAGAACGACGGCCCACCGAAGTTGCCCGACTTGAAGGCAAGCGCCAGGTCACCGTCGTCGGCGACGATCCACGGGACCCCGACGCTGATGTCCGGGCCGATCCGCGCCGACCGCAGGGCAAGGGCGTCGGCCACCGCGCCGGACGTTTCGCCCCCGGCGACGATCAGCCGCCGGACACCGAGCTCGCGGAGCCCGGACCCGATGCGGCCCATGGTCCTCTCGATCCGGTGCGAAACCTCCGCCGAAGTCGAAGCAGCGCCGGTGGCGATCAGCACCGGGTCCGACGACAGCCGACCAGCGAATTCGAGCGAGCGGTGTACGGCAGTGTCCCCGTCCAGGAGGTCGTCGACCTCCAGGGTCAGCGTCGGTCCGTCGAACGCGCGGACCTGCTCACGAGTCGCGCGCGAAAGGCTTCCGGCGAGAATGGCGGCCGGTCCGGGCGGGGGCAACGGGCGCTGGGCCGGTGGTCGAGGCCCAGGCTGGGCGGCCGCGGCGAAAGCAGCACCGTAAGCCGCACTGCCCGCGGCCAGCCGATCGCCCGCCGTGGCCTTCGCCAGCGCCTCGAGGTCCGAGTCCCGGACGGCGTCCGCGATCACGTGATGGACACCCGCAACTCCCCCGCTGATCTCCTCGATGCGCGCCGCACCCACCGGGCGCGGCGTCTGCTCGGCGAGCACGCGCGGCAGCCGGGAATCGCGCATCGGATTGAGGGGGTGGTCCCGCATCGGGGACTCGCTGAGCAGCACGTCGCCGACGAACAGGTGACCAAAGTAGACAGTCCGGCCGTTCGCCGGGTACGCCGGGCAATGCACGACACGGGGAGCGCCCGTGACGTCAGCGAGCGCGTCGGCGATCGGCCCGATGTTGCCGTCGGGCGTCGAGTCGAAGGTGCTGCAGTACTTGGAGAAAAACTGCTCGACGCCGACGGCGAGCAATGCCTCGGCCGCCTCGCCTACCGCCGCGCGCGCCTCGGCCGCGGGCACGCTGCGGACCTTGAGGGCGACGACAATCGCATCCCCGCCGTCGTCCGGCACCGCGGCGCTGCCGAACGCGAGCCGGGTGTCGAGCCCGCGAGCCGACAGCGCGCTCGCCAGGTCCGTGGCACCGGTGATGTCGTCGGCGATGAAACCGACCGGCCTCCGTGGGCAACCGGCAGACATGCGCACCACTCCATCGTCGTTCGCCGCGCCGGGCGTGGGTTCAGGTCAGGTTGATGCCGCCGTCGACGAGCAGGTCGACGCCGGTCGTGTACGACGACTCGTCCGACGCGAGGAACGCGACGGTCTTGGCGATCTCCGCGGGCCGCGCCATGCGGCGCATCGGGATCTTCGCCACATCACGGGCCACCCGGTCGGGCTCGGTCTTCTCCGCGTACTCGACCTGGGGCGTCCGCACGTAACCCGGCGACACCGAGTTCACGCGGATCCCGTGCCGGCCGAGGTTCATCGCGGCGTTCCGGGTGATGCCCAGTACCGCGGCCTTCGTCGAAACGTAGGCGATGAACCCGTTTTCCGTCCCGCCCCGATGGGCCCAGGACGAGGCGACGTTGATGATGGACCCGGTCCGCTGGGCCGTCATCCCCGGCAGGACGGCCTGGATGCCGAGCAGAATCCCGGTCTGGTTGATCGCGACGACCCGGTTCCACTCGTCGATCCCCACGTCGCCGACAGCCGCCGGGGAGCTGACCCCCGCGTTGTTGACCAGCACGGTGATCGGTCCCCATGCCGGGTCGACGCCCGCGACGACCTCGGCCCAGTCCTTTTCGGACGCGACGTCGAGGTGCCGGTAGACGACTTGCAGCCCCTCGGCGTCGAGCTGCTCGGCCAGCGCCTCCCCCTGCTCGTCGAGTACGTCCGTCGCGATCACGCGGGCGCCTTGCCGAGCGAGCAGATCCGCGTGAGCCGCTCCCTGTCCCTGTGCGGCGCCGGTGACCAGCGCGACCTTGCCTTCCAGCCTGCTAACCATGGCGGAGAGCATTCCGGCCCGCCCGGCGGCACGCCACTGTATGCCGATTTGAACCGGGGACGGCGGCTTGAGCCGGAATCCAGGCGCTTGTGTCCATCGACAACCCGAGGCCGGTTGTTTGAGCCCGGCGGCAATTGCCGGGAGACGCGCTCTGCCCGACCTTGGGGGAGGAATCGCCGGATCATTCAAAGGAATCGAACGAAGCCATGGATCTCGGACTCTTCAGCCCACCGTATGCCCAGGAATACGTCGCCGGACGGCGCTCGCTGCAGGAGGTGATCGAGTGGGACCTCCAGGTCGCGCGATGGGCCGACGAATACGGCCTCGACGAGCTCTTCTTCGCCGAGCACCACACGATCGGGCACGAACCGAGCCCCGCTCCCGACCTGATGATCGCCGCGGCCTCCCGCGAGACCCGGCGGATCCGGCTCGGCGCCGCGGCCCACCTGCTGCCCTACCACCACCCGGTCGCCCTCGCCGACCGGCTGATGTACCTCGACCACATGACGGGCGGGCGTTACATCGCGGGCTTCGCCCCCGGCTCGTTCCCGACCGACGGCCAGCTCTTCGGCACCGGGCAGGACAACGCGAAGATGATGGACGAGGCCATCGACATCATCGAGGCCGTCTGGACCCGGCCGGGACCGTTCCGCATCGAGGGCGAGTTCTGGACCGTGGACATGCCCGCGCACTCCGACCAGTGGAACGGGCCGCACCTCAAGCCGTTCCAGCGGCCCCGGCCCGAGGTCGTGATGACCGGTGTCCAGCCCACCTCGCCCACGTTCGCCGACGCCGCCCGGCGCGGTTTCTCGCCGATGAGCCAGCAGGTCGCCGTGGCGGCGCTGCGTCAGCAGTGGGAGACCTACTCCGAGGCTGCGGTCGGGGCCGGCCACACCCCCGACCGGGCGAACTGGCGCGTCATGCGTGACGTCTTCGTCGCCGACACCGACGAGGAGGCCCGCCGGTTGTTCCTCGAGGGCCCGGCCGGGCGGACCTGGGACGAGCTCGTGCTGCCGACGTTCCGCGTCGTCCGCGACCGCGGCGGCAAGCCGTACGCGCTCGGCGAGCTGCTCCTGGAGCCCGGCATGACCATCGACGAGCTGACGCTGGAGTGGATGGTCGATCACTTCTTCCTCGTCGGTTCGCCCGACACGGTCGTCGAGAAGATCGCGCAGTTCGACGAGGATCTCGGTGGCATCGGCGCGATCCTGTCGTTCACCTTCGACTTCAGCCGCGACCCCGAGCCCTACCGGCGGCACCTCGAGCTCCTCGGCCGCGAGGTCGGCCCGCGGATCGCCAAGCTGGGCGCCCGCGCGGTGGCCACCGCATGACCGAGATCGTCTCCGACGCCCACCCCGAGACTCTGGAGCTGACCGTCCTCGGCCCGCGGACCCCGGCACTCGCCGGGGCCCCGGTCGAGGCGTTTCGCGTGCTGCACAAGGATTCCGGCGGGCGCAGCGGCGTATGGGAGTGCACTCCGGGGAGATTCGCCTCCGCCCGCAACGGCGATACGGAGCTGATGTACTTCCTCGCCGGGGCAGGCACGATCACCACCGACGACGGCCAGGTCCACGACATCGGCCCGGGCGTCGTACTGGTCGCCCCGGACGGCTGGCGCGGGACCTGGGACATCCGCGAGACGGTGCGCAAGGTCTACACGATCTGGACCACGGCGCGCGACCAGTAGCAACGACAGAGAGGGTGGCGTCCGGAAACGGACGCCACCCTGGGTTCGGCACCGGCCTCAGTCGGGCATCGGCGCTTCCTCGTAGGAGCGCACCGTCTTGAACTTCCCGTCCTCGATCTCGACGACATTCACGCCCTGCAACGCAAAACGGTTGCCCTGCGGATCCTTCAGGCGCGCGCGGAACTCGATGACCGCCCTCGTGTCACCGTCGCCCCATTCGCCCAGGATGTCGACCTCGAGTTCGGGGAACGACCGGTAGAAGTCCTCGGTCAGCCGCCGGATCGCGGCGTGGCCCTGATTGGCAGGCTGGCCGGACGCGTGGAACGTGGCGTCGGGGAGGAAGTGGCTCAGCAGGCCGTCGAGGTCGTGGCGGCATTCGGCGTCCCAAGCGGACGCCTGGAGGTCGCGAGCAAGGCTCACCGGGAATTTCCTTTCGTAGTGGGGTTTCGTAGTGGGGTTTCTCAGCGCTCGGCGAGGATGGCCGACAGCCGGGTCGCGGCGATGGCGCCGGTGCGGACCGCGCCTTCCATCCATCCGCGGAACGCGTGGGCGATGTCGGACCCGGCGAAGACGAGACGGCCCTCGGTGGCCTCCAGCGCGGAGGCGTACTTCGACAGCAGACCGGCGGGCGCCGCGCACCATGTTCCCTTGGCATACGGGTCGGCGAGCCAGTCGTGGCCGTCGACCTTCAGGACACTCGCCTCCGGGAGGTACCGCCGCAGCGCCGCTTCCAGGTCCTCGCGGTCCAGGATGTCGAGCGGGCGTTCCTGCGTCGAGAAGCCGACGACGAGGTCGCCGCCGAGGCCGGTCTCGGCGGCCGGGTAGTCGGTGAAGAAGACGTCGATCGGCGCCTCGTGGCAGCCGACCCCGAGCACCTTCGGCGGCAGATCGGTGACCAGCGCCCACAACTTCTTGGCAGCGCCGGACTGCCCGATCGCCGCACCCGCGGCCTTCTCCGGGGACAGCGCGGGCTCGAATGCGATGTCGGTCAAGCAGTTCAGCGGCAGAGCGATCACCGCGCCACGCGCACGAAGTACCTCGCCGTTGTGTGTGCGCACCTCGACGTGGTCGGCCGACTGCGTCACCGCCGCCACCGGCGACGAAAGCCGCAGCTCGGCGCCGGAATCGTCCAGCATCCGTTGCAATAGATCGATCGTTCCGGCGGCGAAGCGGTGCGTCGGGGTGTGCCCGAGCGCGAGGACGTCGCCGTTCAGGTTCGGGATCCACGACATCAGGTGCAGCGCGGAGATCTGTGCCTCGGCGCAGCCGGTGTTCTCCCGGATCCATCCGCCGATGAGCCCGCGGAGCGGCGTGGACAGGCCGAACCGGTCGAGGTAGTCGTGAAGTGGCACGTCGAGGTCGGCGACGTCCTGCTGGTCCAACGGCAATTCCGGGTCGATCCGCTCCACCTGGACGAGAACTTCCTTGACCAGCTGGTCGAGTGCGGCCCGGTCGTCGTCGGTGATCGGGCAGGCGGCGTGGCGGAGGATCCCGTCGAGCAGGGAGACGTGGTGCTCCGGATGCGGGCTCTGCGACAGCGCCACGCCGTAGCGCTCGGCCTCCGCCATGAGTTCCGTGTTGCCGTCCGGATCGACCCAGTTGCCGCCCAGCTCGATGGAGAAACCGGTGTCGGCGAAGGGCCGGTACCAGGCGCGTCCGCCGATCCGGTCCCGCGCCTCGACGATCAGCACCCGCTTGCCGTCCGCCGCGAGGTCACGCGCGGCCGTCAGCCCTGCGAAACCGGCGCCGAGCACCAGCACGTCGTAGGTGTCCCCGTTCATCTGCAAGTCCTTTCAGTCCAGGCCGGCGGGCAAGTTCAGCGGCGCCCCGCGGACCCCGGGCGCACAAGCATTCACGGCCAGCGTGCCCAGCGAGGCGAGCGCCAGGAGGTCGAGTTCGGGCCCGGCGAAAGCCAGGTTCGTCGGCGTCGGGGCGTAGACCCCCGACCAGTCGTCGACGACGATGCCGAGCGTGCCGTCCGGAGCGAGCCGGTACACCCGGTTGGGCTGCCAGCAGCCGATCCACAGGCCGCCGTCGGCATCGAACGCAAGCCCGTCCGGCACCACCCGGTCGAGGGTGACGACCGGCTCCGGCTCGCCGCCGGAGAGCGGAACCCGCACGATCCGCGGCCACGTCGACTCGACGATGTACAGCCAATCTCCTTGCAGCGCAACGCCGTTCGCGAAGTGCAGCCCGTCGATTACCCGCTCGGTCGCACCGTCGGGGTCGATCCGCACAATCCCACCGGTGGCCCGGTCCCACTCCCCCGAGTCCGAGACCCACAGCCGCCCGTCGCCGTCGAAGACCGGGTAATTCGGGTACCCGATCGCAGCGCCGTACTGCCTGATGTGACCGTCTGGTGCGATTTTCTGGATACAGCCGTTCCCGACGTCGCAGACGTACGCCGCACCAGCACCGTCGAGGGCGAGGCCGAGCATCGAGCCCCCGGGCACTGTGCAGACCGTCTCGAAGGTGCCGCCTTCGAGACCGAACCGGTAGAGCTGGCCGCCCTCGCCGCCTGCGTACAGCATCTGCTCAGCGGGGGACCAACACACGCCTTCGGGGTGCTGCAATCCTTCGACCACAGTGCGCAGCCCCGGTCCGATCACCGACGCAGGGATGCCGGTCGAGGTCACGAGGCGTGCTCCAGCTCGGCTGCTCGCTGCCAGCGGGCGAATCCGACGACCTGGTCGACGAGCACGCCGATCTGCGGCGCAGCGGCGGCGATCGGATCCACCTCGCCGCCCGGGGTCGAGTTGATCGTGACGCCGAGCGGGGTCGGCCAGCCGCGCAGCGCGTGCGCGGTGGACCGCAAAGCCGCGAGCGTGGTCGCCGTCGCCTGCCAACCCGCTGCGCACACGATGCAGCCGATCGCGCGGCCGTCGAGGTACGGGCGTTCGTCCTCGCGCAGCTCCTCCAGATGGTCCAGCGCGTTCTTGAGCAGGCCCGACGGCCCGCCGTGGAACCCCGGGCTGGCCACGATCACCCCGTCCGCCCGCCGGACGAGGTCCACCAGACGCGCGGCCCGCGGATCGAGCGCCCCGCGTTCGGGCGCGTACACCGGCAGTTCGAGGTCGCCGGCCGCCAGCAGATGGGTCTCCGCTCCGGCGCGCTCGGCCAGGTCCAGCGCAGCGCGCAGCGCCCGCTCCGACGACGAGCCCGGACGGGTCGTGCCGCCCATTCCGACGATTCGCGGCTTCCAGTCGAGTTCCACGTCCATCATGCTCAAGGACTCCCCTGCCCTTCACCAGTAGTGCCCGGCACCAATCCGGGCCGGGCGCTTATCGCTCGGTACAAGCAAGCTGCTCCATCGCGAGCCGCGGGCTCGACAGCACCCGGGTCCCGTCCGATAACTGCGCCATCGAAGCCTGCGCGAGCACGACGACGTCGACCTCGGCGGCGAGGCGGTCGAGTTCCTCGGCGACGATCGCATCGTGGCGCGCGCGGTCGCCGCGATCCAGCGCGGCGAACGCGCCGTCGCAGAGCCGCGAGACGACCTCGACCGCACGGCCGGACTCGCGCGCGGCGGCCTCGACCAGGTCGGTGGTCGGCACGAGCGTCGTCGGCAAGGTGGCCAGCACGCCGATGGTCGAGCCGAGCGTGACGGCGCGTTCGGCCATCGCACGGTCGACCCGCAGGACCGGAATCCCGGCCTCCGGCGCAATCTCGTCCACCGCGGCGCCCACCGACGAGCAGGTCACGAGCACAGTGTCGACCCCGAAGTCGGCGAGCATCGCGACATGGCCACGCAGGCGGTCACGGGTCAGGTCGTCGACCGCACCGTCGCGGATCGTCCGTTTGAGGAGGAGTTCGTCGGCGATGACGGTCGTCTCGACCCCGGGAAGCAGTTCACCGGCGAGTTCGGCGAACGTCGGCGCGAGCTTGGCGACGGTGTGGATCAAGCCCAGTCGTTGCACGAGATCTCCTTTCGTGGGGCGGTTTCACGGCCTGACCGAGCCATCGGCCTGCAGGCTCGACACGGATTCGACGCCGCCGTAGACGACCGCCGAGAGCGACGTTTCAAGGGCCTCGCCCGGCGCGAGCACCCGGGCCCGGCCGAGGGCGGTAGCGTCGGCCAGCGAGCTCGGATATCCGGTCCACGGCTCGACAATCGCGTGGTACGCCCCGCGCCATCCGCCGTACGAAGCCCACAGCCAGACCACCGGGAAGACCTCACGGTCGAAGGTCAGGCCGAAACCCCGCCGGGCGGCGGTATCCGTGCACGCCAGCCAGCCGTCGTCGAGTTCGGTCAGGTAGTGCAGGGTGAAATCGAGTGCTTCGGGGCCGAGGGCGCGGCACAGGTCGCGGTCGCCGAACAGGGGCCAGCGGTAGCGATCGCCGACCCGGCCGAGCACCCCACCACCGTCCTCGGCGACCTCGGCCTGCCGGGCCGGGACGTCGAAGCGGTGGGCCGGGGAGATGGCCTGTACCGGGTGCAGACCCCAGTTGAAATCGAAGGGGCGCAAGCCGATGTTCTCGATCCGGTAGTCGACGGTGAACGCCGAAACCCCCGCCTCCACCGTCAGCCGGCGTTGCCAGCGGGCCGTGGTGATGGGCGTCAGGATCGAGAAGACCAGGACGACGCGCTGGGCCGAGCACTCTTCGACGTGCCATTCCGCGCGCTGGGTCCACAACTCGCCCATGTACGGGATCGCGTCGCCGTAGCGGGTCGCCGAGGCCTCGCCACCGGGGAACGCCTCGTCCCAGCCGCCTGCCCAGTGGTCGTCGAAGTTCGAGCCCAGTGGCGCCGTATGCGGGGCGACCCGCGGCGCGTGCCAGAGGACATTGTGGTCGCGGGCCTTGTCGACGATCCGGTGGATCTTCGCTCCCACGTCCGGCAGGATCTCGAGCGCCACGTGCTCGTTCTCCACCCGCAGGCACTCCAGCCCGTGGTAGCGCCAGTGTGGATCGAAACGGACGCCCATCAGTAGCACTCGGCCAGCAGTCCGCCGTCGACGACCAGCGCCTCACCTGTGATGAAGCAGGCGTCGTCCGACGCGAGGAACAGCACCGCACGCGCGATCTCGCGCGGCTGACCGATCCGGCCGAGCGGATACTCACCCTCGGCCTGCGCGCGCAAGGCAGCCGGGTCGTCCGCCGCGGCGAAGTACGCCTCGACCAGCGGGGTCTGGATGTCGCCCGGACACACGGCGTTGCACCTGATCTTCTCGCGCCCGTACTTCACCGCCGCCGACTTGGTCAACGCGACTACCCCGCCTTTCGCCGCACCGTAAGCAGCGAGCATGGGGTCTCCGGCGAGGGCGAGCACAGACGCGACGTTGACGATCGCACCGCCACCCGCGCCGCGCATCACCCGGATCGCGTGCTTGCACCCGAAGAACGGGCCTTTCAGGTTGACGGCGAGCACCCGGTCGAGCTGTTCCTCGGTCGTGTCGGCCAGCTCCTGCTCGACCTGGATCGCGGCGTTGTTGACCATGACGTCGAGCCGGCCGAACCGCTGTACCGCATCGTCGACGAGCGCCTCGACCTCGGCCTCCTTGGAGACGTCCGTGTGCCGGTACACGCCGATCCCATCCATCACCGGCTCTCCGGCCTCGTCGTTCACATCGCAGCCGAGGACCTGCGCACCCTCCGCGGCGAACTCCCGCGCGAGCGCGCTCCCGAGACCGGACGCCACCCCCGTGACGATCACGTTGCGGCCGTCGAATGCCCTCTTCACTTGGGTCGTCATCCGTCGCAGTCTGCCAATCCGGCCCGGTCACTGCCCACTGTGCGCCGATATGACCCGGAGGTCACGAATTATGCGCACAACCAGGCTACGTGGCCTGCGAGAGCGCCAGCGCCCGCAGCGCGAACCACAGCTCGCTGACATCGCCGGTGGACCGCATCGAGCGGCCTGTCAGCTCCTGGATCCGGGTGATCCGGTAGTTGACGGTCTGCGTGTGGATGAAGAGCAGTTCGCTGGCCCGGCTCGGCGAACGATCGCATTCCAGGTACGCCTCGAGAGTCTTGACCAGCTCGGTGCCCTGCACCCGGTCGTACTCGATGAGCGGACCCAGCACGCGGTCGGCCGCCATCTTGGACTCGGCGAGGGTGCGCGGGAGGAAGGACGGGCTGCTGTCGCCGTAGAGCGCGAGCGCCGCGCCGTCCGGGCTGACAGTCTCCAGCGCCCACCTCGCCTGCCGGACAGCATCGCCGAGGTTGCTGGCGCCCGCGAACGGATCACTCAGCCCGGCACGCCACTGTTCCAGCGTGGTGCGCTCTTCGAGGTCTGCCTGCGGGAGGTCACCGGCGCGGACCACCGCAATGGCGACCTGGCCGATTTCGCCGAGCAGGAAAGGAATTCCGCGGATGAGCATCCGGCGCGCGAGCCGGTCGACCGCGGCCTGGTCGCCGTCGATGGCGAGCGCGCGCAGGTCGCCTTCCAGATGGCGGCCGTGGAAAAGCGCGTTGAGGACTGCCGGTTCGAGCCGGGCATTCAGTGCGTC
Organism: Amycolatopsis jejuensis; assembly: GCF_000717335.1. Classification (GTDB taxonomy): domain Bacteria; phylum Actinomycetota; class Actinomycetes; order Mycobacteriales; family Pseudonocardiaceae; genus Amycolatopsis; species Amycolatopsis jejuensis. The sequence goes on along the minus strand of NZ_JNYZ01000002.1, from coordinate 36,437 downwards.
GTTCAGCAAGCCCGCGCCCGACCGCCGGTAGCGCTCGACCGCGGTGTCGACGCGGCCGATCTCCAGCGCACAAGCAGCGGCAACCTGCTGCAGAACCGCCAGCCGGGGCCGGGAATCGGCCAGCGGGAAGGCGACGAGGCAGGCGGATCGCTCGCTGGGGATCGGCATGGTCAGCGCCGTCTCGTCGCCGACGACCAGGTTCATCACGAACGGCGCACGGCCGGAAGCGCGGCCGACCTCGGCGTCGTAGGCGGCCTTCCACGCCTTCCCCGGGAGGTCGCCGCCGCGGATCAGCGCCTCCCACCTGTCCGGGTCGACGATGTGCAGCCGGCAGTGCACGACGCGGCTGAGCCGGTCGACGAACTCGGTCCCCGCGACCGTTTCCCGCAGGCTCGCCATCACCTCGCCGTTGACCCGGGCGATCTGGGTGAACGACTGGTCCTCGCCGCGGGCGTTCGCGGCGGCGACGAACCGCACGTACTGCGCGAACGCGACCGGATGCGCACCGTCGATCACCGGGAACCCGACCCGGTCGGCGGCCGCGAGCATTTCGGCGGAGAGGTGCGGACGGCGCTCGTCCTCGCCGATGACGAGGCCGCTCAGCCCCGCCTCGGCCAGCTGCTCCACGAACCGCGCCTGCGCGGCCGGCTCCTCCGGGACGATGTAGCCGCAGGTCAGCACGAGGTCGCCGGGTTCGAGCCAGTTCCACGGGTCGAAGGCGTCGCTGACGTGCGCCCAGGACACCCGGCGGTCGGCTCCGGCCTCCCCGGCGAGCAGCGTCGCCTGAAGATGCCGGAGCTCGACGAGATCCCGGACAGTGACACTGCCCGGCACGGCGGTGGTACGAAGCTGGCGGCCGTCGATCCCTGTCACTGCACGATGATAGCCCGCGAAAGCACAAGGGCTCCTGTTTTGGAGCACAGACTGCTGTGTTCAGACTGTATTGGAGGACAAACCAGCGGGGCGGCTCAGCGCGCGATCGAACACGTTCCGCAACAACCGCTGCACCACCGGGTCCACCCGGATCGCCCCGTTGAACGTCATCGAGGACGCGCTGAACACGAAGGCGCCGCCGGGCAATTCCTTGCACACCATCGCCGCGCCGGAGCGCGACGTCGGGTTCGTGCCCTGCGCGATGACCCCTTCCGGTGCCACCTCGCCGTCCAAGCCCTGAAGGGTGTCGAATTCCCAAGCGCTCGCCGCGCCATTGCGGCCGTGTGCGCCGAATTCGTCGCCTGCCGAAAGGCCGGTCCCGGCCAGGAACGGGTGGTCGCGCAGGACTCGGTACGGCGCGAACGTCATCCAGCCCTCGTATTCGAAGTTCACCCCCAGCAGCTGCGATTCCGGCAGCTGGTAGTGGTCGAGGAAGAGGTCGCGGCTGCCGTCGGCGGCGCGGAAGGTCAGCGTGGTGCCGCCGGCGTCGAACTCCGCGCGCTCGTAGATCTGGTTGCCGCCGGTGCCGATCAGGCAGCCACCGGCGGCCAGGTAGTTCGCCAGATTCGTGCGCATGGCCATCGAGAAGTACTCCGGGTGCGAGCCGAGCACGACGGCGTTGTACGACGACAGCCAGCCGCCGGTGTGCAGGTCGTGGTCGGTGTAGCAGTCGAACCCGATCTGCTCGGCGGCGAGCCAGCGCAGCAATTCCAGGTCACTGAACAGCTCCAGGTCGTACTGCCCCTTCGGTGCGATCAGCCAGTTGTAGCTGGGGCGCAGGAAGGAAATCGTGCGCCGGACCCCGGCCTGGCCCTCGGAGTACTGGTCATGGCCGCTCCAGCCGTTGTAGGCGTGGTAGGTGTTGGTCGGCAGCACAACGGCGATCTTCTGCGCGGGCGCGGCCGGTCGCACCACGAACGGGACGTGCTGCACTCGAGCGAATCGCCCGGTGAAGCGCGCGGCGTACACCCCGGATGGCCAGTCTGCCGGGATGTCCGCGGCGTAGCGCTCGGCCCAGCCGCATCCGGCGGAGCGGTAGTTCGCGGGCAGCATTTGGAGGCCGCCGGTGACGGTGGTCGAGCCGGTGACGGGAGTGTCGCCACCGGGTGCGACGCGCACGAGCTGCGCGGTGACCGAGGTGAACGCCGTCGACAGCGCGATCGACACCCGGCCACCTGCGGGCACGCTCTGCTGCTGCGGGTACCCCTGCAGCCCGGCGCTGCGTTCGACAGTGAAACCCAGCCCGACCACCTTGCCGGTCGCATTGTTGATCCAGCGGGCGCCGCCGTCGGTGTCGACGGTCTGCGAGTTCGTGAGCCGCAGTGCGACGAGGTCGCCGTCATCGCCGGGGACGGTCGAATGGTCGATCCGGATGAGGTAGACGGCGCCGGTGCCGCAGCCCGCGAACAGGTCGCGGCGGAACAGCTCGAACCAGTCGTTGTCGCCGATCGCGATGGGCTGGCCGTTGTTCGCCCAGCCGGCGCCGTCGCGGTACCGGAACCAGGTGAGCCCGCCGGTGCCGCTGACCGCGTAGATCACGTTTCCGGTGTCGGCGAACAGATACCGCGCGACGTTGAATCCGCTGCCGAGTGGCTGCGGGGTTTCGAACGTGCCATTGATCCGGCGCGAGCGGTACAGGATTCCGTCGGCGTCGACGCACCAGATGACGCCGCCGGGACCGCCGAAAATCCGCGGGAAAGCGTCGAAACCGGTCCCGACGACGACCCCGGTCGCGTTGTTCGCCCAGGTGCCCGCGCCAGTGTCCATATTGGACACGATCCGCTGGTAGTACAGCACGGTCCCGTCCCCGCGCACGCCGTAGAGGACGCCGTTCCCGTCGCCGAGGACCGTGACGAAATCCTGCCAGCCGGACCCGATCGCCAGCCCGGTCCCCGAGTTCGCCCAGTCGAACGCGGCGGTGGGCCAGCCGCGATGCCGGTACCAGTAAAGCAATCCGTCGGATTGGACGCCGTAGATCACGCCGTCGCCGCCACCGACCAGCCGGCTCCACCGCTGGTGCTGATCGAAGGCGGCAGCGGCTTCCTCCGGCTGCACCTGCGTTTCGGGCAGGTCGATGATCGGCAGTGCTTCGCGTCCGCTCAGGATTCCCATGTTCTCCCCCTAGGTTTCCGGTCGTCTGGAGTGGTGACGCGGGCCGGTGCTTCCGGGGTTTACCCGGCCGGGCGAGCATCACCCGAAGAGCCGAAGGCCGACAGCGTCGCGGCCAGCTGGGTGGTCAGCCATCTTTCGTAGGCGGCCGAGGTCCAGCCGCTGCGCCGGACCAGCCGGTCGTAGACCTCGGGTGCGGTGAGGGTCCACACGGCGTCGACGGCGGCGTCGAATCTCCTCGGCGGCAGATGGCCGTGTCCGGACAGGCCGCGCAGGCTGTTGGTGTTGCCCTGGCGCCGTTCGCCGTCGATGGTCGCGACGAAGTTTTCCAGGACCGGGTCGCCGCCGGGGCCGTGCGCCAGCAGAACGCCGAGCAGCGGGCCGACGCGGTCGGAGATCACCCGGACCCACGCGGCGTACGCGGCCGCATAGGAAGGCACGTCGGTCGCTTCGGTGACGCGGCGGAACTCGGGCCGCTGGCTCATCGGGACGGTGTCCTCGTCACCGGCGAGCATCGTGTCGTACGCCGCCTTGATGACCTCGGCCTTGCCGCCGACGGAGTTGTACACCGTCTGCGGGCTGACCCCGGCCGCCTCGGCGAGCCCGGTGATCGTCATGCCCGCATAGCCGGACCCGCCGAGCAGCAGGTCACGCGCGGCGCCGACGATGCGCGCGCGGGTGGCCCTGGCCTGCTCGGCCCGCTGCGGGGCGCTGTAGTGCCTTGCCACTGCCCTCTCATTCCGTTAGATTCAGATTCCACTGGATTCGAGTTCCAGCGAACCTCCCGGAATGGAGCATAGCCGTGAGCAACCCCGCCCGCACCTCCGCCCTCGCCGTCTTCGACGCCATCAACACCGGTGAGCTCTCGGTCCTCGACGACCTGGTCACCAGCGATTTCGTCGACCACGGGTCCCCCTTCCCGCTGCCGCCCGGCCCGGCGGGCTACCGCCAGATCCTCACCTTCGTGCACCACGTGCTGGCCGTCCGCTACACCCTCGACGACGTCTTCGACACCGAAGACCGCGTCGTCATCCGCGCGACCGCCGCCGGCATCGGCGTCGACGCGATCCACGGCCCGGGAGCCGCGGGCAAGCCGTACCGGATGACGACCACGCACATCTACCGCACGGAAGGTCCGCTGCTCGCCGAGCATTGGGGCGTCCGGGACGAACTGGCCGCCCGCATCCAGCTCGGGTCGCTGCCTGCCCCCGACCCGGCCGCCTTCGCCCCGCAAAGCGCCTGACCCGTCACTCCGACAGTTCCGCCTCGTATTTCGCGACGAACTGCGCCAGTTTCTCGCGCACCTCGGCGGACACCGAGTTCGACGGGCCACGGACCTGCGTCGGGAAACCGCGGACGAGCGAAAGAAGGTGCTTGAGCATCGAGGGCTGGGTGTCGGCGGCCGATTCGGTCAGCGCCGCCCAGTCGTCGAGCAACGGGCTGCCGATGATCGACCGGCCGGGCGTCGCCATCATGTCCGCGACCGCCCGGACGCTCACCCCCGCGGCGAAATTCGCCACTGCCGACGTCACGATGTCGGCGCCCGACGCGATGTACTCGGCGGCCGGGAGCTCGCCGACCGTCCACCAGCTCACCCGGTCGCCCCAGCGTTCGGCGCGCAGCTCGAACTCGATCGGCGACGACACCTCGTCCTTGATCGCCCGGAACAACGGCACGTTCACCAGCCGTTCCAGATGGAAGTCCGTCATCGGGCAGAAACTGCTGCTGTAGATCACCACCGGCAGGCCCGATTCCCCGGTCACCCGCAGTACGTGCTCGCACATGCTGGCCGGATCCGGGCACACGTAATACGGCGGGTTGATCACCAGACCCGCCACTCCGGCATCCCGTGCCCCGCGGGCGATCTCGACCGCTTCCCGCGTGGCATGCCCGACGCCCAGGAATACCGGGACCCGTCCGTTCACCGTTGCCGTCGCGCGTTCGGCCATTTCCCGCGTTTCTTTCGCGCTGACGGCGTAGAATTCCCCGAGACCACCGAGCAGAGCGACCGAAACCCGGTTCGAGGCAACGTATTCGACCTGCCGTTCGAGTGCGGACAGTTCGAGATGGTCCCCCTGGAACGGCGTCGGAAGAAACGCGACGACCCCGGATCCGGTGCCGATCGCGTGGCCGCCCCACTCATCCGTTGCGGACATGTGCGTGTCTCCTCGCAAAGTTCGGGTATTTTCCGGAGATTACGGGGATCTCCGGATCGGGCGAAGTGGCCGTTGCGCCATTCACAACCGTTACGGCTGCTGCAATTCGGCGAGTCGCGTGGTGATGCGCAAGGACGCCTGCATTCCGGACCTGCCGATCGCGTCGACGCGCGGGATCACGCTTTCCGCCCGTCCGGCCAGCCCGATGGCAGCCTCGACGTGCCCGGTCACCCCGCGCACCGGCACCGCGATCGTCACCACGCCGCCGCCCAGCTCGACTTCCGAAATCGCATAGCCGCGGGCCCGGTCGGCCGCCAGCCGCCGGTGGAACCGTGCGAGATCCGTCGAGCCGCCGCCACGCTGGGCCTGCGCAATGATTTCGTCGACTTCTTCGTTCACCGTGCCGAACAGCAGCGCGCGGCCGGTCGCGGTGCGGTGGATCGGGTAGACCAAGCCGATGTTGTTGAACCGGCGCATGGTTTCCGGCGAATCCTCGGCCCACACGGTGACCACGCGGACCCCGTGCCGGACCACCAGGAAAGCCCGTTCCTTCACCTGCCGCACCAGCGCGTGCAGGACCGGCGCACCGGCCCGCAGCAGCGCCTGGTCCACCGCACGCATGCCGATCCGGTACATCTCCCAGCCGAGGTTGTACTTGCGCGTTTCGGCGTCCCGCTCGACCAGGCCCATTTCGGCCAGCACGCGCAGGGTCCGCGACACCTGGCTCTTGTCCTCGTCCATGAGCCGGGCCAGCTCGTTCGTGCCGAGCCGCTGGCCGCCTTCCAGCAGGGCCAGGATCGTCAGGCCGCGCCGCAGCGTCGATGCGTCCACCGCCTCGGAAATCGAATGCGTCACCAGGATCACCGTGCGGGCCTGCCGCATCCAGAGATCCTGCAGTTGCAGATTCATCTTGTCGCGGGTGAATGCGTCGAGTGCGCCGAACGGTTCGTCCATCAACAGGATGTCCGGCTCGGTGCTCAATGCGCGGGCAATGGCCACGCGCTGGCGCATACCGCCGGAAAGCTGCCGCGGCAGTGCATTCTCGAAAGCTTCGAGCCCGACCATGGCACACAGTTCGCGCGCCCGTTTGACCGCAGCCGCTTTCGGCACCCGCTGCATGGTCAAGGGCAGAGTGATGTTGCGGAGTACCGAACGCCACGGAAAAAGATTGGCTTCCTGGAAGACCATCCCGATATTCGCGGCCGACGGCACTTCACCGGACCGCTGCGCTGCGCCGTCCCAGACCGATTTCCCGCCGATGGTCACCGTACCGGTGGACGGCGGCAGCAGACCCGCGATGATCCGGAGCAAGGTGGTCTTTCCGCACCCGGAAGGGCCGAGAAAGGTGACGAATTCCCCGCTGCCGATCTCCAGGTCGGTAGCCGTGAGTGCCTGGACTTGCGTATCCCCCGTCCCGTACGTTTTCCCGACACCGCGCAATTCGATCGACGTACCGGCGGAATGCGCCGGGGGAATGGCGCGCACCTCGGCGTCCTGGTCGCGCGTTTCCACGTGGGCCATCCGACCTCCACAGATATCCGTGCGTTTTTGGTGCGCTGCCTGCGTCGTGGAGCCGGATCGTCTCACGACGGTCCGGCGAAATCCCGGGTTCGTTGCTGCATCTCCAACGGTCCGCCGAACGCCACCGCGGCCTCGACGATCTCCGCGAACTCCAGGCATTTCCGGTCGCGAAGCTGCGGTGACAGGATCTGCACTCCGGCCGGGAGCCCGCCGGACAACCCGCACGGCACCGACGCCGCGGGCCAGCCGGTCAGGTTGGCCAGCAGCAGGTCCGGCCAGCGGCCACCCGGCCGGGTTCGGCAAGGCTGCCCGTTCACGGTGGGTTTGCCGTCGGTGACGGGCCAGGCGACCACCGGCATCGCCGGGGTGAGGACGTGGTCGTACTGCTCGAACAACCGGGCGGTCCGGTCGTACAGGTCCGCTCGCATTTCCGTGGCCTCGAACAGATCGGCCGCGGTCACGGCGCTGCCCGCGTCGATGATGGCTTGCAGCGTGTCGTCGAACAGGTCCGGGCGCTTCCGGCTGAGCTCGCTGAAACGGCGGTGGAAACCCGCCGCGGTGACCAGGCGGTTGCTGTCGACGGGGTCGGGCCACGGCTGGTGGTCGAGCCGGACGATCCGCATCCCGGCCGCTTCCAGCAGGTCCAGCGCCGTGTCGATCGTCGCCTTCACTGCGCTGTCCACCGGCGCTCCGAACAGGCTTTCGGTGTACGCGACCGGCCCGGTGCCGGACCGCTCGGGCGGCACGAGCGCCCGGCTGAGCGGGTCACCAGGATCGCCGCCGAGCACCGCCTCGAAGACCACCCGCACGTCGTCGACCCGCCGGCCGACGAAACCGTGGTGTGCCTTGGCGGTCCAGTAATCGCCGGTCGGAAGCCGCGGTACGACGCCGAATGTGGGCTTGAAACCGACCACCCCGCACAGCGCCGCGGGAATACGGGCCGATCCGGCCGCGTCCGTCGCGTGCGCGACCGGGGCGATCCCCGCCGCGACGAGAGCCGCCGCGCCACCGCTCGAACCGCCGGGTGTCCGCGTGCGGTCCCACGGGTTCAGGGTGGGCGGTCCGAGCAGGTTGTCCGTGGTGTCCTTGTGGCCGAAGGCAGGCGTATTGGTCTTGGCGTAGACGAGCGCACCGGCCTGTTTGAGACGCTGGGCGAGCGAGCCGTCACGGCGAGGTCCGTCGTTCGGCACGGGTGAGCCGTACGTGGTCGGCAGGTGCTCGGTGGGTTCCAGATCCTTTACGGCGACGGGCAATCCGCTGAGCGGGCCCGGCTGTCCCGGCTGGTTCAGGTCGCAGCTGCGGAACACGTGCAGCGGGTCACCGGCGATGCGCCGGTCCAGGTCGTCGACGATTTCCGCGCGGGACACCGTTCGGGACCGGACGGCGCCGATCAGCTCCCGGGCGCTGAGGTCCAGCGGGGCGCTACCGGCCGGCCGCAACTCCGGCCACCTCCGCGAGCAGCGCCGGTTTCACCTCGGTGCCGAGCAACCGGATCGATTCGAGCAGTTCCTCGTGCCGCCCGTAATCGTGGTGGACGACCAGTTCACCGGCCCCCATCCGATGCAGGCGGACCAGGTTCTCGAGCACGTCGTCCGGGCTGCCGAACGCCGCCGGCGCCCCGAGGGCGATGGAATCGAAGTTGTCGACGAATTGCGCCGACGATTCGATCCCGTCCGTCGAGCCGTAGGTTTTCAGGTGGACCTCGTGCCGCTGTTTGATCGCGCGATTCGCGTATTCGACGACCCCGAATTCAACCTGCCGGCGCGCCACTTCGAAGGACGCGGCGAGATGTCCCGGCACGTGCGCGCAGATCGTCCGGTTGGGCGCGGCACCGGCGATGGTCTCGCCGGTTTCCCAGGCCGCGCGGTAGGCGTCGATCCGGTCCTGGACGTTCTCCCACGAGAACCCGTTCGTGGTGATCATCAGGCCGACCCGCATGCTCCCGGCGAGCCGGGCAGCTCCGACGCTGGTCGCGGCGAGCGCCAGCGGCGGATGCGGGCGCTGGCACGACGGCGGATTCACGCGTACGGAGGGGAAGGAATAGAACTTCCCGTGGTGCTCGAAATGCTCACTGGTCCACGCTTTCACGATGATTTCGAGCGATTCGCGCGTACGGTCGTTCGTTTCGGCAAGCGGTACCTGGAAAGCCTGCGCGGTCAGCGGAGTGTTGCCCCGGCCGACCGCGAAGTCCAGCCGCCCGCCCGAAAGGATGTCGATCGTGCCCCACCGCTCGGCAAGGTTGAGCGGGTGATGCAGCGGCGGGATGACGGCGCCGGGCTGCAGCCGGATCCGGGACGTCGTCGCGGCGAGCGCGCTGAAGAAGACCTCCATGGCGCCGGTCGCGTTGGTCGGGAACTTGAAATGCTGTTCCGACATCCCGAAAAGGTCGAGGCCGGCCTCGTCGGCCGCCTGCCCTTCCCGCACGACCTCCCTGACCCGGTCGTACACGGTGCTGTCGTTGCGGATGTAGCCCTGTGTGGCGGCCCCTACTCGAAGCATCGCACCCTCTCGATCACTCGCCCGAAGTCCAGTGGCCGCATCATGACCCGGGCCCGGCGGCGGGGACCATCCACCGGAGCTGTATCCGCAACACGAGCTTCGAAGCGAGGCAGCGGCGTGAGCTCAGGACGGCCAGTTGCGCCGCTGGTACACCACCGTGCGGCACTTGAACCGCCAGCCCGCCGGGGTCACGGTGCACAAAAGTCAGCCGGAACCTTCTCCCGGCGTGCACTTGCCTCGCTCAGCGGCTCCCGGAAGCCAGCCGCAGCAACGGATCGAAACGCGCCGGGCCCCCGGGGGTCAGCTGGACCGGGCCCGCGACCGGCGCGTAACCCGTCACGACCACCGTGTACTCCCCCGGCGGCAGGTCATCCACGCAGTAGCGGCCGGACTCGTCCGTGACGGTGACCCGCTGGACCTCGCCCGCGGTGTCCAGCACGGTGACCTGCGCGCCGGAAAACGGGCCGCGTGACCCACGGACCGTGCCAGTCAAGCGGACCGCGCGCGGCAGCTCGACGTCCTCGCGCACCGGCCCGGAGCCGATCGTCACGTGCCGCGCCACCGGTTCCCGTCCGGGTGCCTGGATCAGCAGGAGGTAGGTACCGGCGGGGCCGGGCAACGCGAATCGGCCGCCCGAGGTGGTGGTGCGCCGGACTTCGTGGGTTTCCAACGACGTCGAGGTCACCGATGCTTCTTCGCCCGGCGCCAGACCGTGCACCGCGCCCGACAGCGCAGGGACGCGGGGTTTGCGAGACAGGAGCACGTCGACGACGCCGATGAGCAGTGCGAGCGTGACCAGCGCGGTCGAGCCGAGCAGGCCGAGTGCGGTCGCGGCCTGGTAGTCCCCGTGCGAGCGGCCGAGGTGGCCGAAGTACAGCGAACCTCCCAGCGCGGTACCGACTGCCGAGCCGATCCGCTGTCCCGTCTGCAGCACCCCCGCCGCGGTGCCGCCCTCGGCCGGGGAGACTTCTTCCAGCGCGAGCGTCTGGTTCGGGGAAATCACCAGCCCGCTGCCGAAACCGGCGACGAACAGCGGCGCGGCGAGAATGAGCGCCGTGTTGGCGCCCGCGTCGTCCCACACGAGCCACGCTGTCGCGCCAAGGCCGAGCGCGACCAGCAGGTTGCCGGCCACGACCATCGAGCGGCCGAAGCGGTGCACGAACCGCCCGCCGAGCGCAGGCGAAATCGCCGAGCCGAGCGCGAACGCCAGCATCGCCGCGCCCGACTGCAGCGCCGAATAGCCTAGGCCCTGCTGGAAAAACAGGGTCAGCACCAGGAAGATCCCAGTGAACCCGGCGAAGTACACGAGCCCGAGGGTCGAGCCCATCGCGTAGCTCCGGACGGTGAGCAGCTTCAGGTTCACCAGCGGCTGTTTGCCGCGGCGGCCGAGCCACCGCTCCCACGCCACGAACACCACCACCAGCCCGGCCGCGACGCCCATCAGCCACCAGCGCGGCGACGCGGCCTGTTCCTCTTCCTCCACCAGCGGCAGCATCACCAGCACCACGGCGCCGCCGAGCAGCACCGTGCCCAGCAGGTCCGGGGCCCGTTTGCGGCCGCTGCGCACGTCGCGCGGGAGGAACCGCAGGCCGAACAGGATCGCGAGGACGCCGATCGGCAGGTTCACGAAGAACACGTAACGCCAGCCCTCGTCGACGCCGAAGGCCTGGATCAGGAGACCGCCGAGCACCGGCCCGACCGCCGTCGACAGCCCGACCACCGCGCCGTACGCGCCGAACGCCTTGCCCCGCTCACGTCCGGAGAACAGCTGCTGCATCATGCCGATGACCTGCGGGTTGAGCATCCCGCCCGCGATGCCCTGGCACAACCGTGCGGCGACGAGCCAGGTCGCATTCGGGGCGGCGCCGCACAACGCGCTCGTCACGACGAACAACGCCAGGCCCAGCAGGAACATCCGGCGGCGCCCGTATTCGTCGCCCAGCCGTCCCGACGGCACGAGCGCGAGGCCGAACGTGAGCGCGTACCCGGAAACCACCCAGGACACGTCAGCCGGGGTCGCGCCGATGCCGTGTTCCATCGAGGGCAGCGCGACGTTGACGATGCTGACGTCGAGCAGGGTCATGAACCCCGCGATCAGGCACACCCACAACGCGCGCCAGCGCTGCGGGTCCGCGGCGGGCGGGGAGGAAGCGGGCACGGGCAGTCCTGGAGATTCGAGACCGGTAAGATAATGACCGGTGTTAAGATACTCCACCATGTCCACCGAGCGGGACCACGTCGACGGCGTGATGGCCCAGATCCCCGGTCTGACCGAGCACGAACAAGTCACCAAGGCGGTCAGCCTGCGGTTGCTCCGCGCGACCCGGCTGCTCGAAACCGAGCTGCGACGCGAGCTCGGGGCGTACGGCATCGGGCTGTGGGAGGTCGAGGTGCTGAGCGAGCTCAAGCGCGCCGGGGCGCCGTACCGGGTGTCGGCGGGTCAGCTGGTGGCGAGCATGCGCCTGACGTCCGGCGGGATCACCAAGCGCGTCGCCGGGCTGGAGCGCAAGGGCTGGGTCCGCCGCGACATCGACCCCGCCGACCGGCGCCAGATCCTGGTCAGCCTGACCGACGAGGGCCTGCGCCGGGCCGAGGAGGTCTTCGGGACGAAGACGGAAACGGAGACGCGCCTGCTGTCCGCCCTCTCCCCTGCCGCACAAGGCAAACTGAACGACAACCTCCGGCGGCTGCTGCTGGATTGGGAACGCCGGTGACGAGGTAGGGCGGATACGGCCGCCTGGCCCCGTTCCGGACGACCTGCGATCCCGCGCCTGGACGCGGCTCAGACCCCCTTGATCCGTTCGACGAGCTCGTCGCGATACTCCCGCACCGCCTGGAACTCCGGTTCGTCGCCGGTCGCCCGTTTCAACGCGCCTTCCAGGATCTTCAGCCCCTGGCGTTCGTCGCCGCGCGCATCCGCCTGCCTCGCTGCATTCTCCAGCGCTTTCGCGAGCTTGGTCTGCGCCTCGGGTTCCTTGGCGGCCTGGTGGATCCGGATCCAATTGCCGCCCGGATCGACGACGGTGAACCCGGTGTACCGGTCGTTGCGCAGCCGCGGCCGGGTCATCCGCGGGATACCGGAGAGGAGCAGTTTCCCGTGCACGGACCGCATCCCCGCCGCGAACGCCTCGAACAGCGCGCTGGTGTCCGCCACGACGACCAAGCACGTGCTGTACGACTGCGCCGGATCGTAGCCGTCCATCCCGAAGAAGTGCAGGTTGAGGTCTTCCCGCCGCACCGCGACGTGCGGGTTCGGCCGGGTCTGCCGATAGGTGATCTCGAAGCCGAGCATCTGATAGAACGACGCGATCTCGTCGATGGAGGGACAGGGCAGGAGCGGAATGGTCAGTTCGTTCGCCACCGCCCGAACCTAAGCCCGGATCCGCTGAAACGACACGGAGCTCTTTGCTCATGCGAACAGCAGGGCAGCCCCCGGTGCCCGGCGAAGTCGTGTCGAACGGTGTGCCGGGGCGGTGATGATGCGGGGCGGACACGGCTGCCTCGGCGATCATTGCGGGTCCTTACCCCTGCTTGATCGCCGCGAGTTGCCCTCAATCCGCCGCGAAGTCCCACCGGGTTGCGCCATGCGGTTCCGCCGAGCCGACCCCCACCGCACTGCGCAGCGTGAGCCGGTACAGGTGCCAAGGCGGCGGACCAGCACTCGGCGCGCTGAACGGCGCCGTGAGTGCGTCGCCCTCGACCGTCGCCGGCCAGCCGCCGCTACGGTAAACCGCAGCGACTTCGGCCAGGGTGGCCGCGTCTGTCACGCGGTGGGCCTCCCCTTCGAGGACCAGGTCCAGGCCGCGGAGGCGGACCGACACGCTGCACGCCGGGTTGGCCGCCAGGTTCCGTGACCTGCGCGTACCCGGTCCGCCGACGAAATACAGCGCGTCGTTCACCCACACGGCGCCCACGCCGGCCGAGTGCGGGCGGCCGTCCGGGCGGACCGTCGACACGAAAAACGTCAGGTCGGCGGTCGGAGTGTCTTCGATCAGGACAGTGCGGGCACGGCTCCACGGGAGCGGTGCGTTGCCGTAACCGTCCAGGTTTTTGGTGGCGATCGGATTCTCAGTCATACCGGTACGTCGAACGAGGACCGACCGGATCGACACGCCTCGGCCGGGAAATCTGTACCGCGTCGAGCGTGTCCGGATCGTGCTCCAGCGCGGCGCGGGCGTGGTGCGCGGTCCACCACGGCGGTCCGGACGTCGACCTTGTCCCGCGACGAACACTACGGCGTCGGCTGCCGGGTCGGCCTGGCGTGCGCCGAACTCAGCGCGGCGAAGGCCGCCGTCCCACCCGCCGGGGCCGGCGGCAGGGTCATCCCCTCGCGGAAACTGTTCGGCTGCAAGACTTCCTGGTACGTACACGTGCTCGAAGCCGGCCAATACCGCCGGGTCCGCCGTACACACACCACGGAGGTGCAGGACCGGTTCCGTCGTTCAGTCCGCGGTGTCCCGTCGGCAAACCGTGCCGGTGCCGGGCCGGTGACCTTGGGCAGTTCTTGCCGGTGCCCGGCCGTTCCACGCGGCCCTACCATCAGCTGACCCACCGCCCGAGAGCCCAGCCTGTCGGGTGTTCCGCACCGGGCCACGACCCGTCCCGGCCCTGCGCTCCCCGGCGGGGAGCCAGGTGCACCTTCGGTTTCAGCGAGCCTCCGGAAGGGAGGAACTCGGCATGACCACTCCCCATCCCGCGGCGGCCTCCGGCGACGCACGTCCCGGCAAGGACCCGGCGTCACTGGCCCCGGACCGGCCACCGGGCACACACCGGTCACTCGTGGACGCGATGGACCGGATCGGCATCACCCGGGCACACAAGGCAGTGATCGCGCTCATCCTGGCCGGGCAGCTCTTCGACACGTTCCAGCAGGACACGAGCGGCGCGATCGGCCCCTACCTCTCCACCACCTTCGGCATCTCCACCTCCGAGCTGGCGCTCATCAACACCATGACGATGCTCGGCGGGCTCGTCGGCCGGATGCTCGCGGGCTACGTCGCCGACCGGTACGGACGCCGGTTCGCGCTCAGCTACAACCTCCTCATCTACACCCTCGGCGGCCTCATCAGCGCGTTCGCCCCGCACTACCTGGTGCTGCTGATCAGCCGGTTCATCGTCGGCATCGGCACCGGCGGCGAGCTCACCGTCGGCCTCGCGATGATCAGCGAAATGGTGCCGACCCGGCGGAGGGGCACCGCGGTCGCGTCGGTGAACTTCGTGTCGAGCGGCGTCGGCAACGTGTTCGCCTTCGCGTTGTTCCTGCTGGTGCTGGGTCCGCTCAACGGCCCGCTCGGCGGCGACACCCACTCGTGGCGCTGGCTGTACGTCTTCCTGGCCGTCCCGGCGCTGATGATCGTCGTGTTCCGCCGTTACCTGCCGGAATCGCCGCGGTTCCTCGTCGCGACCAACCGGGTGCACGAGGCCAACCAGGTGCTCACGCGGCTGGCCGCGGGACGGCTGCGGTACCGGCCGACCGGCGACGAGGTCACCCCGTATCTCGACGCGTCCGAGTCCTTCGCCGAGCGCGAAAAGTGGTCGCCGCTCGAGGTCTTCCGCGGCGCACCCGGCCGGCGCACCGTGATGATGGGGATCGCCTCGTGGGTCGCGATCGGCGCGTTCCTCATGCTGCTCGTCCTGCTGCCGACGCTCTTGGTGTCCAAGGGTTTCTCGGTGTCCAGCAGCCTGCTGTACACCTTGCTGATCAACATCGGCAGCCTGCTCGGCTCGGGTGCGGCGATGCTCGTCGCGTCGCGGTGGCCGCGGAAGGTCAGCGCGCTCGTCGGCGGGCTCGGCGCGTGTGTTTCGGCCATCCTGTTCGGCGCGATCGCCGACGGGCCTGCGCTGATCCTGGTGCTGGGCTTCGTGTTCCAGTTCTTCAACCTGTTCGTGAACACGGTGCTGATGAGCTGGTCGCCCGAGCTGTACCCGACCCGCATCCGCGCACTCGGGACGTCCACGGTGAACGCCATCGGCAACGTCGGCGGCGCGGTGATGCCCATCGCAGCCGCGTTCATCTTCGACCGGTCCGGGTCGGCCGGCGTGTTCGTGCTCATCGGCGTGATGTACGCGCTGCTGATCATCGCGTCGCGGTTCATCCCCGAAACCCTCGGCCGCACGCTCGAAGAAGTGACCGAACAACCCGCGCCCCAGCACTGAAACCCACGGGAGGACATCTTCATGGACCTGATCCGGATCTCCACCACCGCGCACATCCTCAACTTCCTGCCCGAGTACGTCGCCGCCGACCGCGGACTCTTCGCCGCCCGCGACCTCGAAGTGCGCATCACCGTCCGCGACCCGTGGGACGGCGTGCTCGACGACCTCGCGGACGGTTCGGCCGACCTCGTGCTCAGCGGGATGTTCGTCCCGGCCATGTATGCCGGGCGGGGCCGGGACCTCGTGGTCGTCGGGCAGCTCAACGGGCGGCTGCCGTCCGGGCTGGTGACGCGCGAACCGGTCCCGGACTTCCGGTGGAGCTGGCTCACCGGGCGCACCCTCCTCGCGCCCGGCGCGACCGGCGCGGGTCCCAACGAGTTCGCCATCGGGCTCATGCGGGAGGCGGGCGTCGACCCGGCCGGTACCCGGTTCGTCCGCGACTTCCCGAAGAGCGTGATGACCGAGCTCTTCACCGCGGGGCTCGGGGACGCGCTGCTGATCGACCTCGCCACCGCGACCGGCCTGCAGGACGCCGGCACCGGCACCGTCTCGTGCGACCTCGCGCAGAGCGGCGGCGCGATGCCCAACAGCGTGTACTACCTCAACCGGGACACCCTCGACGGCCGGCGCGACGTCATCGAGCGGTTCCTGGCCGCGCTCAGCGAAGGCATGGCGCAGACGACCGGATCCGCGCCCGCCGAACTCGACGACGTCCTGACCCGGCACTGGCCGGACACGCATCCGGACGTCCTCCACGACGGGGTCGCCCGGATGATCGAAAGCGGGCTGTGGTCCGGGGTCCGCGTGGAGCGCGAGGCGTGCGACCGGTGGGTCCGGATGCTGCACCAGGCCGGTCTGGTGCAGGAGCCGGTGCCGTTCGACGACCTCGTCGACACGAAGGCACTCGACGCGATCGAGTAGCCGCCCCGCTTGCGGGTGCTCCGCCGTTCCTGGCGGAGCACCCGCTTTCCCTGGTACCGCCGCGAAAACGGGAGTTCCGATGCGTATCAAGTACCTGGTTCCGTATGCGATGGGAGAGGCCGGGATCGCGAACCGGGCACTCCAGATCCCCGAAGCCGCCCTGAAACCCGATACGCACGTCGACTGCGTCGCGGTCCGCAATCATCCGCAGGGGCCCGGTTCGCCGTATGGCCGGAGCCTGTCCGAGATGTACGTGACCGAGGCCGGGCTGCGCGCCGAGGAGGAGGGGTACGACGCACTCGTCGTCGACACCACCTCGGACGCCGGGGTGGAGACGCTGCGGTCGAGGTTGCGCATTCCCGTTGTCGGGCCCGGGCTGGTCGCCTACCTGCTCGGAATGCTCCTTGGCCGCCGGTTTTCCGTCTTGACCTGCTTGGAGCGCGACCGTCCGGCATATGAACGGACCCTCGTCCGCTACGGCGTCGAGCGGTGGTGTGCGTCCATCCGGCCGACCGGGGTCACGCCGGACCCGGAAACGTTGTTCGGCACCGAGATCGAAGCTCCCGCGGAGAAAGTGCTGGCGGCGGCGAAGGAAGCGATCACGCGCGACGGCGCGGACGTCGTCCTCCTCGGGTCGACGACCATGCACCAGGTGGCCGGTCTCGTCGCCGCGCGGCTGGAGGCGCCGGTCGTCAATCCCGGGCCGGTGTCGCTGAAGCTGGCCGAATCGCTCGTCGAACTCCGGCTGAGCCATTCGAAGATCGCGTTCCCGTCGCCGCTCGTGCCGCAGGATGGCGCGTGGTTTTCGCTGCCGCCGCTCGAGGATCGGTGAACGCGCGCCACAGCGCAGTCGCCGTCTTGATGACCGCCGGGGTGGTGGCGGCCATGCAGGTCGGCAAGGCGTCGTCGGCGTTGCCGTTCGTTGCGCGTGACCTGCAGTTGACGCTCGCGCAGTCCTCGTGGGTCGTCGCGATGTTCAGTGTGCTGGGTGCCGCGGTGGGCGTCGTCGTCGGCCGGATCGCCGACTCGTTCGGCCGACGGCGGGTCGTACTGGCCGGGCTCGCGCTGGTGTCGGTCGCGTCGGCCGCTGGAGCCTTCGCCCCGGACGGCGCGGTGCTGCTCGCCACCCGCGCGGCCGAAGGCGCGGGGTTCCTGCTGGTTTCGGTCGCGACGCCGGGCCTGGTCACCCACGCGGTCGCACCGCCGGCGCGGAGCCTGATCCTCGGGTCGTGGCCAGCGGCGATGCCGGTCGGCTCCTCGGTGATGCTGGTGATCGGCCCGACGATCAGCACCGGCGTCGGGTGGCGCTGGCTGTGGCTGCTCTGCTCGGCGCTCACGATGTGCTGCGTCCTTGCGGTGGCCCTCGTGGTACGCCCGGACGGGCCGCGCTCCCCCATGCCGACCAGTGTGTTCGCCGGGATCAGCCGCTGCTTCCGGTCACCCGGTCTCGGCGCGCTCGCAGTCGCCGGGGCCGCGTACTCCGCGCAGTTCATCGGCTTGCTCGCGCTGCTTCCGGCGTTGCTGGACCGGCTCGGAATTCCCGCCGAAGCCGCGGGATGGCTGACCGCGGGCGCGTTTCTGGCCAACATCCCCGGTTCCGTGCTCGGCGGGGTGCTGCAGCGCAACGGCCGATCGCGCGGGTTCGTGGTGATCGTGGCGAGTGTGCTGATGACCGGTGCCGCGGCGATCGCGTCGGCGGACGGGCCACCCGGCCTGGTGCGGTACGGCGCGATCCTGGTGTTCTCGGCTGCGGGCGGTCTCATCCCGTCGATCGTGACCGCTGGAGTTCCCCGGTATGTGCCCGATCCGGCCGACCTCAGCACTGCCATGGGTTTCGCGTCCCAGGGCATCACGATCGGGCAGCTGGCCGGACCACCACTCGTCGCCTCGGCGGTCGCTGGTGGGCATCCCCCGGCTCTGGTACTCGGTGCAGCGGCCGCGATTGCCGCCGGGGCCGGGGTGGTGTTGCGCCGGCTGGAGGTCACCGGGCGGTCAGGTCCACCTCCCGCGCGGTACGCACGCGGGTCCCCGTCTCGCCGCGCAACGCGTCCTCCAGGCGATCCGGTGAGGTGATCAGCACCTCCCGGGGTGCGGAAACCCCTGTGGCGCTGAGGAATTGCACCGCAGCTTCCATCTTCGGCCCCATGCTCCCGGGCGGGAACTGACCATCGGCGAGGTAGCGGCGGACGGCGGCGACGTCGACCTCGCCGAGGGACCGCTCGTCCGGCCTGCCGAAGTTCACCGACACCTGGGGGACGCCGGTGGTGATGGCCAGCAGGTCCGCATCCAGGTCGTCGGCCAGCACTGCGGACGCGAAGTCCTTGTCGATCACCGCTTCGATTCCGCGGTAGCGGCCGTCGGGTTCCTCGACCACCGGGATCCCGCCGCCACCGGCGGCAATCACCACGAATCCCGCGTCGAGGAGGGCGGCGGCTGCGGGTTCCTCCACGATCCGGCGCGGACGGGGTGACGGGACGACCCGGCGCCACCCGCGGCCGGAATCCTCCACCACCGTCCAGCCGTTGCGGACGGCGAGTTCCCGCGCCTGCGCTTCGGGGTACGCGATCCCGATCGGCTTGCTGGGCTTCGAAAACGCCGGGTCCGCCGGGTCGACGACGGTGTGCGTCACCAGCGCGGCAACGCGGTCCGGCAGGCCCCGCGCCCGCAGTTCCCCGGCCAGTGCCGAGGCCAGGATGTACCCGAGGCTGCCCTGCGAATCGGCCACGCACATGTCCAGCGCGAGCCGCGGCAGGTCCGGCGCGATGGCCGCGACCAGATCCGACCGGCGCTGGATGTAGCCGACCTGCGGTCCGTTGCCGTGGGTGAGCACCACGCGCCGCCCTGCCCGCACCAAACCGGCGAGCGGGACCGCGATCCGGCGGGCGGCGGCGAACTGCTCTCCGATGGTCGCCGGCCCGCTGCCGCGCACCAGTGCATTTCCGCCGACCGCGACGACAATCGTGGAAGTTTTCATATCTTCCGACGGTAGGGACATTTTCGCGGAGCGTCACCGGCGCCGCCCGCCGGAACACTCAAGGTTTCGTTGACAACTTCTGACACCGGAAGGGATAATCGGAGCTTGACCACTTCGGCAGGAACGGCCCGGACTCCGTTCGGGATCACGCTCGACGCGGCATTGCGATTGCCGTGTCTCAGCGGTGCGCGCGTCGCGGCGGGAAAAACCGGAAGCGGGCGCCGAATCCGCGTCGTCAACATCATGGAAGTGCCGGATATCGTCCGCTGGATGCGCGGCGGGGAACTGCTGCTCACCACGGCCTATCCGGTGCGCGAGGATTTCTCGGCGCTCACCCGGCTGATCCCGCAGCTCGCCGACCGGGGACTCACCGCACTCGGGATCAAGATCGGGCCGTATCTCGACGCCCTTCCGCGGGAAATGCTCACCGCGGCCGACCGGCTCGGATTCCCGATCGTCGAAATCCCGCCGGATCTGATCTTCAACGACATTCTTTCCGAAGTCCTCGGCACCATTCTCAACCGCCAGGCCATCGAGCTCGAACGGGCGCACACGATCCACGAGCGGCTCACCGCGATCGCCCTTGCCGGCGGGTCGCACCAGGAGCTGCTCGAGGCGCTCGCCGACCTGATCCACCTTCCGGCCGCCATCGTCGACGACCACGCGCACGTGGTCGCCGAGGCCGGTGCTCCCCCGCTCGGCTCCCGCGAGCCCGACCTCACGCGCCCGATCAAGGTCGGCACCAGCCTGCACGGCGAGGTCGTCGCCTGGACCACCGGTGAACCCCTTCCGCACCAGCTCATGGCCATGGAACAGGCGGCGACGATCGCCGCGATGGCCATCGCCCAGGAGCGCGCCGTGGTCAGCCGCGAGCAGCGGCACCGCACGCTGCTGCTGATGGAACTCGTGTCCGGCCGCGCGCTCGACCGCGCCGAAATGACCCGGCGGGCCGACGCGATGGGCTGGAACCTCGACGGCCCGCGCGCGGCGGTGCTGGTCGACATCCGGTCCGCCGCCGGCCCCCTGCGGGTGGCCGATCAGCCGGTGGAAAACCGTCTCGTCCGGATTGCCAAGGAAGTGGCCGGGGAGAATTCCATCGTATGGGCGCTGCGGTCCGGGCTCGCCATGCTCACCACTCCGGACCGCACTTTTGCCGACCTGTGCCAGAAACTGCACGACCGGATCGCCCGGGTGCAATCCGGGCTGCACGTCATGGTCGCCACCGGCCGCCCGTACACCGATTTCTCCGATTTCCAGAAAAGCTACCGGGAAGCCGTCGAAGCACTCACCCTCGGCCGCGAAATCTACGGCGACGATTTCGTGCTCGGACACGATGTGCTCGGCATTTACCGGATGCTCTACCAGGTGCCGGTGCCGGAACTGGAACGCAACGTCGCCGAAGAACTCGGCCCGCTGCTCGATTACGATCACCGCCGCAGCGGATCACTCGTGAAAACCCTCGAATGCTATTTCCGCTGCAACCGCAACCGGGTCGCCACCGCGGGCGCGTTGAACGTGCATTACAACACGCTCCGCTACCGGCTGGACCAGGTCGAGCGGCTCACCGGCGGAATCGACCGGAATCCGACCAGCCGGCTGCAGCTGGAAATGGCAGTGCACGCTTATCGGGTACTGGCCGCGAAGGCCAAAGCCTGACCCTCGCCGCGTCACCAGCCCAGCGCGAGGCCCTCCCCACGGGGGTCGGCGCCACCGGCGAGCACGTCGTCGTTCACCCGGATGGCCTGGGCGTGCCCCATCACGTCGTCGAAGGCGGCCACCGTGCGCACCGGATGCCCCTGCGCAGCAAGGGTTTCCCCCACCGGCAACCGGGATTCGAGCCGCAGGTCGCGGCGTTGCTCACCCCAGGTGCGGCCGTAGAGCCAGCGCGGCGCGTCGATCGCGGACTGCACGTCGCGGCCGAAGTCGACCACCCGCGTCACCAGAGCCGTCGACGTCTGCGGCTGCCCTTCGCCGCCCATCGTGCCGTACACCAGAAACGGCTTGCCACCACGGAAAACCATGCCCGGCATCAGCGTGTGGAACGGCCGTTTGCCCGGTTCCAGCCGGTTCGGCTGCATGTCGTCCAGGGAGAAACTCGAACCCCGGTTCTGCAGCAGCACCCCGCTCCTCCCGGCGGTGACCGCGGACCCGAACTCATGGTACAGGCTCTGGATCACCGACACCGCGTTCCCGTCGCCGTCCACCACCACCGTGCACGTCGTGTCCTGCCCGATCCGCGCCGGAACCCCGTGCGGCGGACGGGCGACCGCACCGATCCGCCCGCCGAGATCGGCCGCGAACTCCTTCGACAGCAGGTCCCCGACGGGAAACTCGCCGAACTCCGGATCGGCGCAATACCGGTCCCGCTCGGTGAAGGCCAGCTTCGTGGCTTCGACGACCAGGTGGACGTACTCCGCACCGCGGTCGTCCAGGTCCGCGAGCGGGAAGTTCTCCAGGATGTTCAGCACCATCAAATGCGCGAGGCCTTGCGAGTTCGGCGGGTGCTGGTAGCACTGGTGGCCCCGATAGGTCGTGCTGATCGGTTCGCTCCACACCGACCGGTGTGCAGCCAGGTCGGCAGCCGTCAGGAGCCCACCGGCTCGCTGGACCGCGGCCGCGATCTCCGCCGCGACCGCACCCTCGTAAAACCCATTCCGGCCCTGGTCCGCGACCGTCTGCAGGGTGTCCGCCAGCAACGGCAGGCGCAGCAGGTCTCCGGGGCGCGGGATGCGGCCGTCGGGCAGCATGGTGCGCTCGGTGAGCGGGTCGGCGCCAAGCACCTGCGCGGCGCCCGCGGTGTACCGGGACTGTCCGGCGCTGACCGGGTATCCGTTGCGCGCGTAGTCGATCGCCGGGCTCAGCAGCCGGGCGAGGGGCAAGCGCCCGTGGTCGGCATGTGCGGTGCACCAGCTGTCCACGGCGCCCGGCACGGTGACCACCGACAGCGGTCCGCGCGCCGGGATTTCCCGCAGGCCGGCGGAGCGGAAGAGCTCCCGGTTCGCCCCGGCAACCGCGCGGCCGCTCCCGTTGAGCGCCCGTACCCGGTCGGCGTTCCGGTCGTAAACGAGCCAGAATGCGTCGCCGCCCGGACCGGTCATGTGCGGGTAGACCACGCCGAGGGTCGCGTTCACGGCGATGGCCGCGTCGACCGCGGAGCCGCCGTCACGCAGGACGGCCAGCCCGGCCGCGGACGCGAGGTAATGCGGCGAGCTCACCATCCCGTTGCGGGCCAAGGTGACCGGGCGGGTCGTCCATTCCATCAGCGGTTCCCTTTCGTCGCTGTCAATGCGAGTGCCACACCTCGCGCGAGGTCGCCACCGGAGTGGTGGCCGACCGCGAGCAACGCGCCCAGCTGCGGCGCGCGGCCGGGGCTGCCGAGTGCAGTGACGACGTCGGCGAGCTGCGGGATGCATCGTCCGGCGGCGGCGTGCCGGAGCAGGTCGGCCGAGATCGCCGACGTCCGCCGCGCGGCCAAGGCGGTGACGTCTCCGGCCGGTACGCCGAGGCTGCGCCGGGTGACGAGAAACCCGGCGAGGACGTCGTCACCCGACGGCGTCAGCCCCGGTCCGAGGCCGAGCAGCCGCTCAGCCGCTGCGCGGAGGTCGCCGGTAGCCAGTGCGGCGACCGGTTCTTCGAGGTACCGCGGAAGCGCACCGGCTTCCCGCGAGACCGCCGCCTGAAATCCGGGCGCCCGGCGGCGCGCCAGGTCCGGGTCGGCCATCACCGGTTGCCCCGGCGGCCACACCGACTCCCAGCCGAGCACCACATCGCCGGCCCGCACCGCACCGGCCCCCACCGTCGCCTTCGCGCCGACCTGCAGCCGGGCGATCAGCTCCCCCGCTCGCAGTACCAATCCATTCGGGACCCGCACCGCGTCCGGCGCCAGCAACGCGAGCATCTCGGACCCGGCGTCGAGGTAAGCCGCCAGCCTCCCGGCCCCCGCGACCCGCGCCGCGCGCACCGGCCCGGTGAGCAGCGGCAGCATCGCCGCACTCACCGAACCGCCACGCGCAGGCATGTCAACTCTCACCGGGGAACGCGCGGAGGGCGGCGAGGAAGCAGTCGACCGGCATGTGCGTGATCCCGGCGCCGATCTGCCCGATACCGGGGGTCCGGTGCGCGATGCCGGTGGTGATCGCAGGCCGGATGCCGGAGTCGAGGACCGCGCGGACGTCGATCCCGACCGGGCTCCCGGCGAACTCCAAAGCGGGCAGCTGGACGTCCCGATGCCGCCCGACGGTGATGGCTCCCATGTCCACACTCGTGCGAACCGCGTCCTGAGTGGTCCCGCCGACGAACCCGACGATCGCCGGAGCCGCGGCAAGCGCGAACCCGCCGAGGCCGTACACCTCGGCAATCGCACTGTCGCCGATGTCCGGATTCGCGTCGCCGGGGCCGTAGCCGGGGAAGTACAGCCCGTCGACCGGCGGCGCGGGCGCGGTGAACCATTCCTGGCCGAGGCCGCTCACCCGCAGCCCGACCTCGACGCCGTTGCGCGCGTACGCAGTGACCACAGTGGACCGATCGACCCCGTGCCCGGCGGTCATGGCGAGTTTGCCTGCAGCCATGGAGAAATTGAGGAACCAGTAGTCGTTGCCCGCGAGGAATTCGAGAGCCTCGATGCCGCCGAGGTCAGTCTGCCGGGCGAGTGGCGCCGCAAGCTGACGGGTGAGCAGCGCGCTCGCGGCGTTGTTGCGGCTGTGGCACTCGTCGCCCATCTGGACGGCTTGCGCGATCACCGTCTTGAGGTTGATCGGCTCGGCCAGCGACCGCACCGCGGCCTGCAGGCTGGGCCCGAGGCGGTCGCTCATCCAGCGCAACCGGTGGAGCACGTCGTCGCCGAGCGCGCCGTACCGCAGGCACCGGCCGCGGCCCTCGTTGAGGTTCGAATACGCCCGGAGCCCGGTGACTGCGTCCTCGACCACGATCAGTGGCTGTGACGCCGAGATGATCCCGGCCATCGGCCCGACCATCGCGAAGTCGTGGCAGGGCGCGAACTCGATCTTCCCTGTGGCAGCAAGCAGTTCCGCCCGCTCGGGCGTGTCCGCCCACCCTTCGAGCAGGGCCGCCCCGAGCACGGCCGCCCGCATCGGCCCGCACATCCGCTCCCAGCCGATCGGCGGCCCGGCGTGCAGCAACAGCCGCTGCTCCGCCAGCGAGGGCAGCACCTCCGCCGCCGGCCGAACGTCCACCCATCTCGGCTGCACCGCCAGGACCCGCTCGAGCACCCGCCGGTTGGCGTCGTCGATCGCCGGGTCCCCCACCAGACTGGCAAGCTTCCACCCCAGCGCGGCATCTCCGGCCGCCGGAGGCCGCCAGTCGAGCTCGGTGACCTCGGCTCCAGCGGCCTGGGCCGGTGCGGAGAACTCCGCGAGGCCGACGTTCACCACCGTGAGCCTGGGTGCCCGCAGGAGATCACCGACGCTCACGAAGCCGCCCCCATGGCCGCCTCCGTCAGATGCTCCCCGGCTAGCTGCGCGGCCTCCGTGCTGCTCCGCGCCACCATCGCACCCGCATCCGTCAGTTTCCGTTGCTGCTCGGCCAGCCCCTGCGGGTCACCCGCGGTACCGACCACGAACGCGACCACCTGCGGCGTCATCGCCGCGATGGCCGGGGCCAGCGCGCCCGCCGGGTCGGGACCGGCCCCGTGGCCGAGCACGACGTCCAGCAGGACCACCGCGGTCTCCGGATCGGCCGCCGCCGCACGAAGGAAGTCCAAGCGGCTCGTCGGGTCGATCATCGGATGGGGGCGGCCGACGGTGAACGCGTCGTCGCCGAGGTCGAGGATCAGGTGCGAATCCGGCAGTACCGGCGGCGTCCCCGGCAGGTACCGCTCGACCGCCGAGGCGACCTCCCCCAGCACCGGTCCCAGGATCGCCCTCGCCTCGCAGGCGAAAGTCCCGCCCGCGAACAGCGCCCGCAGCAAGCGGCGGTTCGCCGGGCGCACGACGTCGCGGCGCAGAGCTGCCGGCGGCGTCACCCCCAGCGCCAGCCGCAAGGCAGCCCCGGCAGCTTCGTCCAAAGTGGACACGACGGTCACCCCCGCCACCGAAGCCGCACCACCGAGGAACGTCGCCACCACCGGCTTCCCCAGCCCGGAAGCCCGCCGCAGCACCAGGTCGGCCACCGAAGGCGCCGGGGGCTTCGAGATCAGCACGATCACGTCCGTGCCCGGGTCGGCCGCCAACGCGTCCAGAGCGTCCAAAGTGGACAGTCCACCGACGTCCGCCGACAGATCCCGTCCCCCGACTCCCAGGACCTGGCTGACCCCGGCACCCCAGGCGTCCAGCAAGGTGGACACCTGCTGCAACCCGGTCCCGGAAGCGCTGACCAGCCCGATCCGGCCCGGCCGCACCACGTTGGCGAACGCCAGCGGGACCCCGTTCAGGATGGCAGTCCCGCAGTCCGGGCCCATCACCAGCAGCCCTCGTTCGTGGGCGTACCGCTTGAGCCGGACCTCGTCGCGCACGTCCACGTTGTCGCTGAACAAGAACACGTGCAGACCCAGCCGCAGTGCTTTGAGTGCCTCGGCTGCGGCATACCGACCGGGAGTGGAAATCACTGCCAGGTCGGCGGTATCCGCCACCGCGGCAAGGGTGCGCGGCGCCGGCAGGTCCCCCGGCACCACGGCGGGCCGGTCTTCCAGCAGCTCGCCCGCCGCGGCGAGTACCGAGTCCACCAGGTCGTCGTCGCAGTCCACCGCGACGATCAGGTCGTTCGGACCCGCCGCGCCCGCCTCCGCGGCGAGCAACCCCGCGTCGGCGAGCACCTGCCGGTTCGGCTCGGTCGCCATCAGCAGGCTCGCGGCACGTACCCCGGGGCGCGCGCCGAGCGTGGCCGCGGTCCGCATGAGAACGACCGAGTCGAAATACGAATTCGGGAAAACGATGTTCCGGGCCGTCATCTGCCCCACTATGGCCGGGACCGCACCCGGCGTCATCGGCAGCAATTGCCAATCGTCACCGCGGAGATCCCGGCGCACCCTGCCAGCCGCTGCGCAGTTCACGGGCGGGCGTCGAGCGAGCACATCGTGGCGGCCAGCAGCCGCACGCCGTGCACGATGTCGCCGAGACCGGTCGCTTCCTCCGGGCAGTGGCTCCGGCCGCCCTTCGACGGCACGAAGATCATCCCCATCGGGCACCACCGCGCCATGTGCACCGCGTCGTGCGTCGCCCCGCTCGGCACGGCTTCCCAGGCTATCCCCGCCGCGCCGGCTTCCTCCGCGATCACGTCCTGGATCGGCTTCGACGCCTGCACCACCTCGTTGTCGGTGATCCAGTCGAGGGAAACATCGACCCCGCGGGCTTGCGCGGCGGCGATGATGTCACCGGCCAGCCGTTCCCGCGCCGTACCGAGCCATCCGGTGTCGACGCTGCGCATTTCCGCGCGCAGCTCGATCAGCTCCGGGACCACGTTGGGCGCGGCCCGCACGTTCGCGGCCTCGCTGGCCGTCGCGACGCCGTGCACCGGCGCCCCGCATCCGGTGCGCTCCACCGCGAGCACCGCCTCCGCAGCAGCCACGAGTGCATCGCGCCGGTCCCCCATCGGCCGGGTCCCCGCGTGATCCGCCTGGCCGCGGAACGTCGCGAGGAGCCGCTCGATCCCGGCAATCGCCGTGACCACCCCGATCGCCGCCCCGCGCTGTTCCAGCACCGGCCCCTGCTCGACGTGCAGTTCCACGTACCCGTGCACCGGCCGCCGCCGCAGCCAGTCCTCGCCGAGCGCCGCCGACGGATCGATCCCGAACGCGGCGAACTGCCCGCCGAGCGCTGCTCCGGTGCCGTCCTGCCGGTCGAGGTCGGCGCGGGTGAGCTCCCCGGCCAGCGCGCGGCTGCCCAGGCAGCTCAGCCGCCAGTCGTTGGACTCCTCACCCAGGAAATCGACCACCACCAGGTCGCGATCGAGCTGCCTGCCGGACTCCCGCAGCAGCCGCGCGACCTCGATCGCGCCCAGCACGCCGACGATGCCGTCGAACCGGCCGCCGCCCTGCACGGTGTCCGTGTGCGACCCGGTGATCAGCGCCGGAGCCGCCGGGGACCGTCCCGGCAGCACCCCGACGAGGTTCCCCGCACCGTCCCGGCGGACCTCGAGGCCCGCGTCGCGCATCCGCGCCGTGACCCACTCGCGCGCCAGCCGGTACGGCTCGCTGAACACCCGTCGGGTCCAGCCGAGGTGGTCCGGTTCGCGAATCTCCGCCAGCTCGTGCAGATCCCGCGAAATCCGCTCCCGCACCGGCTCGAGCCGGGCGATTCCCTGTGTCATGATGCCCCTCCGTTCCCGCGCCCCGGCCGGGACGCGCTAAAGCGCAGCGCGCTCGACGAACCGGCCGCGCCCGGCCGAACCGACGAAGACGCCGTCACGGCAGATCAGCTCGCCGCGCGAATAGACCGCCTTCACCGCACCCGGGACGGTCCAGCCCTCGTACGGCGTGTAGTCCATCCGCTGGCGCTGCGTCGCGGCCGAAATCGTGGTGGACCCCTGCGGATCGAGCACGACGATGTCGGCGTCGAAACCCGGCGCGAGCTGGCCTTTCCCGGTGAGGCCGAACTGCCGGGCCGGGGTGGTCGCGGTGAGATCGACGAACTTGGTCAGCGAGATCCGCCCGCGGGCGACCCCTTCGCCGTACAGCACGAGCATCCGGTGCTCGACGCCCGGACCGCCGTTGGGGACGAGCCGGAAGTCGTGCTCGCCGAGCCGCCGCTTCTCCTCCAGGCAGAACGGGCAGTGGTCGGAGCTGACGACGCCCAGCGACCCGGCCCGCAGGCCGCGCCACAGCGCGTCGCGGTGTTCCTGCGTGCGCAGCGGCGGCGTGAGCACCACCTTCGCGGGTTCGAAACCCGGCCGGTCGTAGAACTCGCGGCCGAGCGTGAGGTAGTGCGTGCAGGTTTCCCCGGCGATCGCCCAGTCCCGCGACTGCGCTTCGGCCACCGCTTCCACCGCGCCCTCGGTGGAGAGATGCACGAAGTACAGCGGCGCGTCGGCCATCCGCGCGATGCGGATCGCCCGGCGCACCGCCTCCACCTCGGTGGACGGCGGCCGCGCGACCTCGTGGTACTCCGGTCCGGTCTTGCCAGCGGCCACCAGATCGGCCGCGAGCCGGTCGATCACGTCGCCGTTCTCGGCGTGCACGCACACCTGGCCGCCGGTGTGCCGCGCCTGGCGCAGCACGTCGAACATCTGGCCGTCGTCCAGCATCAAGGTGCCGCGGTAGGCCATGAACACCTTGAAGCTGCTGACCCCGGACTGCACGATCTCGCCGAACTCGCCCACCGCACCCGGGTACAGGTCGGTGATGCACATGTGGAACCCGTAGTCGACGACTGCCTTGCCGCGGGCCTTGGCGTGATGCGCTTCCAGCGATTCGAGCAGGCCGTTCCCCTTGGGCTGCATGGCGAAATCGACCACCGTGGTGGTACCGCCGACAGCCGCGGCAATGGTCGCGGACTCGAAGTCGTCGGCCGTGACGGTGCCCATCATCGGGGAGTCGATGTGCGTGTGCACGTCCACCCCGCCGGGCACCAGCAGCATGCCGCCGACGTCCACCCGTTCCACGCCGTCGAGCGGCAGGTCGCCGAATTCCCCTACCGCCGCGATCTTGCCGTCCTTGACCAGGACGTCACCGCGCACTGTGGTGGTGCTGGACACCACCGTGCCGCCGCTGAGCACGCTGTAGCCGGTCATGCGATCGCCTCCCGGGTCCGGTTCTCCGGTGTGCTGCGGACGTCCGGGAACCCGAAGACCCGCTCCGCGTTACCCCGCAGCAGCAGGTAGAGCACGTCGTCGGCGAAGCCCAGCTCGGCGACTCCGGCGAGCGAATCCGCCTGGTCGAGTGCGGGTTTGTTGGTGCCCCACAACACCTTCGTACGGCCTTCCCCGGCGATGAACCGGGTCAGCTCGGCGGGCCAGAGCCGCGGGTGGACGGCGTCCGCTCCGATGTGGACGTTCGCGTGTTTTGCCGACACCGCAACCAGTTCGCGTTCCCACGGGTATCCCGTGTGGATGGCCACGATCCGCAGATCGGGAAAGTCGACGGCAATCCGGTCGAGGGTTTCCGGCCGCCCGACGTTGCGCAGGTTGCGCTGCAGTGCCTCGCCGATCTGGATCTCGATCGGCACGCCGAGCTCCACGCATTTGGCGTAGAACGGGTAGTACTTCCGGTCGTCCGGCGCGAGCCCGAACCAGTGCGGATAGCTGTGCGCGCCAAGGAACCCGTACTCGGTCACCGCGCGTTCCAGCTTCCGCACGCCCTCGGTGATGTCGCGGGGATCGATGCCGCACGCACCGTACAGGCGGCCGGGCCAGCCGGCGATGAAGTCGCGCGTGTACTCCGCGGGCACCTCCCAGGTGCCACCCGCCTGCGAGCAGACGATGGCCTTGTCCACCCCGGCGTCGTCCATGGCGGCCACGAGCTGGTCCGACGTGAAGAGCTTGTCCCAGATCCCGAGCCCGGTCTGCACCTCCATCAGGCCGGGCGTGCGCTCGTAGATCGGCCGCGTGTCGGGGGTGAACGGGAAGACGATGACGTCGATCGGCGCGGTCATCAGGCACCCGCCCCGCGGAGGCGGCGCACGGCCGTGCCCACCGCTTCGAGGTTCGGCATCGTCATCTCCGCGTAGTTGCGCGACGCCGTGATTCCGGCCGCGCCGCCGTCGACGGCTGCCTCGACGGCTGCCTCGACGTCCTCCGGAGTCGTTGCCGGGCAGCCCTTTTCGCGGATGTCGACGCCGATCGCCGCGTACACCGGCAGGTCACCGGCCAGGCTGTTGCGCACGATCTCGACCCCGGTGCGCACGTAGTCCGCCGGCAGGCCGTCGCCCATCGCCGGGAACTTGACGTCGAGGTCGAGGCCGACCATGCGCATCAGCCAGCTGCAGGCTTCCTCCGGTGTCGCGCCGGTGAGCGGGCCCTGGCTGAGCTTGGTCGCGAAGTCCTGGATCCGGTGGCCTTCGGCGAGGTGGTACAGGATCGGCCGCAGGAAGTCCGCGGACCTCGTCCAGTCCCAGGCATTCCACTCGGTGCGCAGGAGCGGGTCGATGAAGTAGTAGTGCCAGAGGCCGAGCCCGAACGGCCGGTCCGGCGCCAGCCACTTGGCCAGTCCGTACATCTCGCGGTGCAGGCCGAGGTACGCGCGGGTCCAGCTGCGTTCCCAGGCCAGCACCTCCGGGTACTGGAGCAGGCCGTCGATCATCCGCAGCGCGAACCCGTCGCGTTCGGTGCTCGAATCCACCTGGCCCCACATGGTTTCGAGCACCGCGCGGTACGCGGTGGCGGTGCGGTCGAGGTCGATCCCGTCCGCGGCCGCGACTTCCTTGCAGTACGGGCAGAAGCACCCGACGGACTCCCCCATCAGCGCGCGATGCAGCGGGCCCCAGCGCTCGACGCCCCAGGCGAACCCGTCGAAATCGTGCGTGGCGTAGAAGTCGGTGAGCAGCGAGCGTTTCCACAGCCGGTAGTCCGGGTTGTTGACGCACGGCAGCTGCCCGACGCGGCCCCACGGGTCGATCTCGAGGAGCCGCGAGAAGCCGGGGACGTGCGTCTGCGTGCCGCCGGTGCTGGTGGTCTCCAGCATGTAGCCGTACAGGTCGAGGCCGCGGCTGCGGGCGCCCGGGCCGACCGCGTCGAGCACGTCCAGCCCGTCGAACAGCGAACCGGACGCGCGGAAGCCGGACACCGGCAGGCCGCGGTAGTACTCGTCGTGCGTGGTGACGAAGGTACCGCCGCTGTTGCCGTGCGGCCCGCGGACGCCGTGCCCGGAATACTCCGCCGGGCGCTCCATGAGCTCCGGGTTGAAGGTGTGCACGGTGACCACTGCCGCGGTCGCCGCCGCTTTCTCCTGCGCCGCGTCGAGGACCACGTCGACACCCTCGTCGGCAAGGCTCACCGGGTTGATCTGCATCCCCACGAACCACTTTCCTTGATCCTGCACAGTCCGTTCTCCTCCTGCCCGGCCGAGCCGGGCCGTTCGTCAGGCCGCCCGGTGGGCGGCGTCCTCGTTCAGCGGCCTGCCGTGCGTTTCCGGCGCGAATACGGCCAGGCAGGTCATCACGCCGTACATCACCGCGACCATCCCGAAGAGCCCGGCTTTGCCGAGCCCGGTGAACACCCCGCCCGCGATCGGGACGAGAATCGCGCCCGCGCTGAGATTCACGGCCAGCAGCACCGAGGTACCGAAAGCGCGAATCCGCGTGGGGAACAGTTCCGGCGACCACGCCCAGATGGTGGTGTTGAGCGTGAGCACGAAGAACTGGAAAGCGAAACCGGCGAGAATGATGGCGACCGATCCGCGGGCGAGCCCGAATCCGATCGCCGCGATGCACGCGATGATACCACCCGGAATCGCGACCATCCGGCGGCGGACGCGATATCCGAGATATGATGCGGCAATCGCGCCGAGCAATCCGCCGAAATTGATCACCATGGTGAACAGCAGGCTGTTCGCGATGTCGTACCCCTCGTCGGAAAGGACCGTCGGCAGCAGGCTGAGCACGATGTTCTGCGCACCGAAGGTCATCCACGCCGCAATTCCCACGGTGAGCGTTCCGCGCAGCAGCCGCCGGGAG
This sequence comes from Amycolatopsis jejuensis, assembly GCF_000717335.1. GTDB lineage: Bacteria > Actinomycetota > Actinomycetes > Mycobacteriales > Pseudonocardiaceae > Amycolatopsis > Amycolatopsis jejuensis. The sequence goes on along the minus strand of NZ_JNYZ01000002.1, from coordinate 4,608 downwards.
AAGATTTCCCGGAACCGGACCTTCTCCCGTTCCGGAACTGCCGAAGCACCCTCGGAAAGATACGGCGTGACCGGGATGTCCCTGGCCCGCAGGTTCCCGTTCGCCAGCCGCGACAGGACGAGGTTCGCCTCCTGCACCCGGCCTTTCGACAGCAGGTAGCGCGGGCTTTCCGGCAGGTACCGCCGGTAGTACAGGATCAGGATGCCGGGGATCACCAGCAGCCCGTAGAACCATCGCCAGCTGGTCGCCGTCCCGCCGAAGAACTCGCCGAACACCCCGAGCACCAGCGCACCGAAACCGTACGCGGTCGGGTTGCCGAGCCCGCCCGCGCCCACGTTGTACATCGCCACCGAGCTCGCGCGGAACTTCGTCGGCGAAACCTCGGCGAGCAGCGTGATCCCGATGGCGAGCTCCCCGCCGAGGCCGATGCCCACCACCACGCGGCCGATCATCAGCACCGCGAGATTCGGGGCCAGCGCGCACACCAGCGCGCCGAGCGAATACAGCGCGAGGTTGGCGACGATCACGTACCGCCGGCCTTTGACGTCGCCGAGCATTCCCGCGACAATTCCGCCGACGACCATGGCGAACAGCGTCGCCGTGACGAGCAATCCGATCTGCGTGGTCGAAATGTGCCATGCCTGCTGCAGATTCGGCCCGACCGCGCCGATGCTGTCCTGTTCCCACACGTCGAAGAACCCGCCGGCGAGAACGAGGAACAGAATTGTCTTGTGGGCGCGGGTGACGCCCATCGAATCGAGTGCGCCGGTGAGTGCGGTCCAGCCTTTTTCCCCGTCGGCCGGACGGGTCGTTCCCGCTGCACCGGCGGTGCCGGATACGGGTTCCGTGGGGTCCATTTCCGAGGTCTCCTCGCCGCTGTTCCCGTCGGTCCGATGTCGCGGAATGCGCACATTCCGCGACATCCTGCAGAAACTATGCGTCGTGCGGTGAATCTGTCACCGGCAGCCGATGCCAGCAAATGCGACCGGCGCTTGGCGGGAAGTGCCGGTGGATCGGAGGGGTCAGTGCCCGGTCAGGGGCCAGGACCCGCGCCAGTCGGCGGCGTCCTGGAATGCGGCCGCGGCGCCGAGCACCGAGGCGTCGGCGAGGTGCCGCCCGGCGATCTGCAGGCCGACCGGACGCCCGTCGGAAGTCCGTCCGGCGGGTACCGAAATCGCGGGCTGACCGGTGAGGTTGAACGGCAAGGTGAACGACGTCCACGCGAACTGGCTCACCGCGACGCCGTCCACTACCTCCGGCCCGCGGACGTCGAGCGGGAACGGCGGGACGGTCAGCGTGGGGGTGACGAGGAATTCCCAGTCCCGCATGAACCGTGCCATCGCGTTGGCGAAGGCCTTGCGGCCGACGATCGCGTCGGTGAGTTGTTCGGCCGTCCACGAACGGCCGATCACGTCGTGCACGTCCGGGCCGAGTGCGCTCGCGTCGAGGCCGCGCAGGCCGGTGAGGTCGGTGTCCAGCGCGACGGTGCCCCAGAACGCTTCGAACGGATCGGCCCAGCCCGGTGAGGTCTCCTCGAAGGTGGCGCCGAGCGCGTCGGCGAGGGTGCGGGCGGCCTTGCCTGCGATGGCCCGCACCTCCGGATCCACTGCCACGTAACCGAAATCCGGGCAATAGGCGATGCGCGGGCCCGTTGTGCGGTACTCCGGCGCGGAAGTCCAGCGGACGTCGTCGCACGGGATGCTGTGCCGGTCACGCGGGTCCGGGCCGGCTATCACGGACATCAGGAACGCCGCGTCCTCGACGCTGCGCGCAAGCGGTCCGATGTGTTCGATCGACTCCCAGCCGGAGAAGCCCGGATATCGTTCGTCGCGGCAGCCCGGGTACAGCGGAACCCGTCCCATGGAGGGTTTGAAGCCCACGATTCCGCAGTGCGCGGCCGGAGCGCGGACCGATCCCCCGCCGTCACTGCCCAGCGCGAACGGACTGGCCCCGGCAGCGACCGCGGCCGCGGAACCGGCGCTGGACCCGCCCGGAGTCAGGTCCGGATTCCACGGGTTCCGGGTGGTGGGGTGCAGCGGATTGTCGCTGAGCGCCGTGAAACCGAACTCCGACACGTTCGTCTTGCCCACCACGATCGCCCCGGCCGCGCGGACGCGCTCGACCACCACGTCGTCCTCGCCGGGAAGGAAATCCCGGTACGGCTTCGAACCGCCGGTGGTGCGGAGGCCGCGGGTGAAAAGCAGGTCCTTCACCGCGATCGGCACGCCGGCCATCGGTCCTGGGCCGGTACCGGCGGCCAGCAGCCCCTCCTGACGGCGCGCTTCGGCCAGCGCGGCATCCGCGTCGACCTCGGTGAATGCGTGGATCACCGGGTCGACGGCCTCGATGCGGTGCAGCGCAGCGGTGACCAGCTCGGTCGGGGAAACGTCCTGCCGCGCGACGAGCCTCGCCTGCTCGACCGCGGACAGCTGCCACAGCTCGGCGGTCATCGCGCTTCCTCCATTGTGGACAGTTCGGCGGGTACGCGGGCAGTGGTGACTGCCGCCAGCCCGGCGTACGCAAGAGCCGCGGCGACCATGCCGACCACGGTTTCCCCGGCTTCGGGCGCGAGATAGTGCACCAATCCGGCCGCGATTGCGCCGATCGCGTACGCCGCAAAGGCAATCGCCGAGCTGACCGTTTCGCGGCGCTTCGCCGCCCAGAGGGTTGCGATGATCATCACGGCACCGATCGGCGGGACGAAGACACCCAGCAAATTCAGCCAGTCGACGAAGTGGCTCCAGACGCCCGCCACCGCGGCGACTGTCGCGACGGCGCCGAGCACAAGACACAGCGTGCGCATCTTGCGCCCCACGAGGTTGCTCCAGCCGAGCGCGCCGTTGTACAGGCAGTGCGCACACACCGAACCGAGGCTGACCAGCACGAACACCAGCGCGAGAATCGTGACGAGCGCGCCGTGGCCGTGCGCCATCACGGGCACGAAGTTGCCGCCGGTCACCGCCGGGTTGCCGATCACCCCGCACGAAACGACGACCGCCCCCGCGACGAACGCACAGATGTTGGCGAAGGGGAACGCGGTGGCCGTGGCGAGCAGCGCGTGGCGGCCGTTCTTGGACCAGCGGGTGAAGTCAGCGGTCATGGTGCCGGAGTCGGCAAAGGTGGCGATGACCAGCGTCGCCCCCGCGCCGAGGCTCATGGTGCCGCCGCCAGCGCCGGGGTAGTTCCAGATGTCCGTGCCGCTGACCCCGCGCATGGCCAGCGCGAGCGTGACGCACACGGCAACGACGAACAACGGCGCGGCGAGCATGCCGAGCACGGAGAGGCTACGCACGCCGAGCACGGTGATCCCGACGAACACGAGACACGCCACGAGCGTGACGAGCCGTTCGTTCCAGCCGAAGGTCTCGTGGATCGTAGAGCCGGTGGCGCCGCTGTTGAAGGCGAACCAGCCGATGACGACGGTAGCCAGGAACCCGGCGACGATCCGGTACCCGACCCGCCCGAACACCCGCTCGGCGAGCATGGCGAAGTTCCAGCCGGTCTTGCCCGCGAGGTAGCTGAGCGCACCGACGTAGACGAACAGCACGACGCTGCCGATGAGAATCGCCAGCAGGGCTTGCCGGAACCCCATCATCGCAGCGAGCACCCCACCGAAAATGCCCGGCACCAGATTCAGCGGAAACCCGAACCACACGGCCGCAACCGACAGCAGCGACTTCCGCTGCGCCTCCGGCACAGGCTCCCGCTCGAACTCCTCCTCCAGCGAAAACCCGGCTTCCGTACCCTTGCCCACGACGGCCTCCAGTCCTCCGCCCCGACGGCGGCAACTTACCCCTCACCACACTGAGATGGGAGGTGCGCTAACGATTGCGCAATCGTTAGCAGGCTAGGTCTGAGGACCGAGCACGTCAAGGGGCAAGGGGAGGGGTGAAGTGGGCTGGCCACAGCTGGGTGACCAGGGCTGGGCGGCCAGGGCTTGGGCTTGGGCTTGGGCTTGGGCTGACCAGGACTGGGCGGCCAGGGCTCGTGGGCTGGCCGGAGCCGAACTGAACCGGCTGGACCGGGTCGAGCAGAGGCTGGCTGGGCCGCACTGGGCGGGGCTCCCCTGGCCAGGACTGGGCTGGACCAGGCGGGACTGGACGGGGCAGGGCTCGGCTGGGCTCGGCTGGGCGGGCAGGCAGGCAGGACTGGCCAGGACTGGGCTGAACCAGGCAGGGCTGGGCAGGGCAGGGCTGGGCTGGCAGGACTCGGCTGGCCTGACCGGCCGGGAGGGGCCAACCGGGCTGAGCTGGACGGGCCAGGGCCGAGCGGGGCGGGGCGTGGCTGACCGGGGCGGGCCGGGATAGGACGGGCTGACCCAGCACGAGCGGCGCGGGCGACGGAACATGACAGACCGGGCCAGACAGCGCCGACCAGGGATGCAAGAGCCGAGGCCGGACACCAACCGGAGATCAGCGAGACGAGGCCGGCCACCCAACCAAGAACCAGCGGCCGAGGCCGGACACCCAACCGAGAATCAGTCCGTGAAGGTTCCCTTCACGGACTCCAACCTGGATCCACCGGTGTTTGTGGTGTTGTAGGCCGTGTCTGGACGGGCAGATGCCCTCTGGCCTGGGATGATTGTTCTTGCGACAGAGCAATTGTCAC
>NZ_JNYZ01000001.1 GCF_000717335.1 Amycolatopsis jejuensis | reverse complement strand
ATGGGAACGCCGCGATGACATCCACGAAGCGTTCCTCGGTCTGGCGACATGCGTGATCTGCTACCGCCACATCAAAACCTTCTGTTAGGAACTCTTAGGTAGATCGTCGGCGGGCTGACTCGCCAAGGCCGGGGAGCCCGAGGCGAGCGTCCGGGCCGGGCACTGGTAGTACATGCCGTTCTTGCGCGGACTGCCCTCCATTTGCCGTCCGCACGCCGAACAGCGAATCAGGCCCCGGAACAGGTACCGGTGCTTGACGGCGCGGGCGGATCGCTCGGTCTTGCGAGCGGGCCGCTTTGGAACGACGCAGCAGTTGAGCCTGCGTGAAGTCCTCCACCGAGATGTTTCCGGATGAGCAGGCTTCCGCGAGCGGACGACGCGGTCCGGCGCGCGCGCCGACGTCAGCTCCGGACTCGCGCATGAAGCGTGCCAACCATTTTCGCCAACCTGTCGTGCGGATACACCACCAGCACACCCTCGTTCACGAGCGCCACCAGCAACATCTGGCCTCCGCACGCAATCCGGCGGCGAGGCCGTACCCGCAACACGGCTCCCGGCGAATTGACCTGCGTCTCCTCGCGCGACTGGTCGTCGATCCGCCCGGTAGCCGGATGACGGGCACGGTGGCCCGGGTTCGGTGGTGATTTCACGATCAATTCGGGCGAGTGGCAGCCGACGTGGTGCGAGCCAGCGGCCAGGCCATGGCATTCCTGGGCACGATGTCGGTGATAGCCGGAAGGTGCTCAATCGCGCGAGGTTCGGGCCGGGTCGCGCGCGCCTCCTCGCCCCGGGATCGACTGCACCAGCTGGCTCGTATACGGGTGCCGGGGTGAGTCGAGGACGGTTGTCGTTGTGCCGTCCTCGACGATTCGGCCGTGCCGGAGCACGACAGTGCGGTCGGTCATCTGGCGCACCACGGAGAGGTCGTGGGTGATGAAGAGCATGCTCATTCCCTGCGAGCGGCGAATTTCGCGCAGCAGTTCGAGAATCTGGGCTTGCACCGACACGTCGAGCGCTGCGACCGGCTCGTCGCAGATGAGAAGTTTCGGCCGCACCGCGAGGGCTCGCGCGATCGCGACGCGCTGGCGCTCACCGCCGGACAAGGCGCTCGGCCGGCGTCCGGCATGGGTGGCGGGCAGGCCGACCAAGCCGAGCAGTTCGCCCACTTCGTCTTTGCTGCCGCCCGGTTCCCCGCGTGCGGCGGCCGCCTCGCGCAATGTCGCGCCGATCGTGCGCATCGGGTTGAGGGCCGCGTATGGGTCCTGGAAGACGACTTGGACGTACCGTCGCACCTCGCGCAGCGCCGAGGCGGAGAGCCGCCGGTAGTCGCTGACATCGTGCTTGCCCAGCGTGATGGTGCCGGAGGTCGGGGATTCCAGGCCGAGGATGCAGCGCGCCAGTGTGGTCTTGCCGGACCCGGTTTCCCCTATCACGCCGAGGGATTCCCCTTCGTCGATGCTGAAGGAGACGTCTCGGACGGCGTGGATGGTGCGTGCCCGCGAGATCAGCGAGGTGGTCCGGAAGCTCTTCGCCACGCCGGTCACGGACATCGCGGCCGGCGCGGGCGGGCGGCCGGGTGGCGGGATCGGCACGATCGCGGTGTCCCGGCGGGCGATCAGCTCGGCTGCGATTTCCCCGGCCCGGCGGCACGCGGAGCGCCGGGCGGGGCCGAGTTCGACCAGCGGTGGCCGCGCCTCGGAGCAGGATGGTCGGTGCCAGTCGCACCGGGCCGCGAACGGGCACGTATCGCTGACCTCGTCCGCCGGGGGCACGTTTCCCGGGATGGAGCTGAGCTGCTCCACCAGGTGCTCGACCGGCGGCTCTGCCAGCATCAGGCCAAGACTGTAGGGATGCCGTGGAGAACCGGCGAGTTCGCCGGCCGGTCCCGATTCGACGATCGAGCCGGCGTACATGACCACGATCTCGTGGCAGAGCGAGAAGGCGATTCGCAGATCATGCGTGATGAGGACGAGTGCCATGCCTCGTTCGCGCTGCATGCGGGCCAGCAGGTCGAGCACCTCGGCCTGTGTGGTCGCATCCAGTGCGGTCGTCGGTTCGTCCGCGATGAGCACCTCGGGGTCGCCCGCCAGTGCCGCCGCGATCGCGACGCGCTGGCGCATACCGCCGGAGAGCTGGAACGGGTAGCACCGGGCGACCTGTTCCGGGTCGAGACCGACCTCCTTCAGCCGGGCCGCGACCTCGGCGCGGGTGGCCGCCCGGTCGCGGCGCACCACCTTCGGCAACGATTCGCGCAGTGTCTCGTGGATCGTCTGCAGGGGGTTGAGCGAGGTGAACGGATCCTGCAGCACCATGCTGAGGCGCTGCCCGCGCAGCCGGCGCAAGGCCCGTTCGGACGAGCCGATCAGCGGCCTGCCGTCGAACCGGGCTTGTCCCTCGGCGTGGACGCCGTCGGGCAGGACGCCGAGAAGCGCGCGGGCGGTCAGGCTCTTGCCGCTGCCGGATTCGCCGACGATCCCGAGCGTCTGCCCTGGCCGCAGCTCGAAACTCACCCCCTCGACGAGTACCCGGCTGTGCTTGCGGGTGCGCGCGGTGATCTTCAGGTCGTCGACCGAGAGCAGCGCCGGGGTGCGCCCGGGTACGAGCGTGGCGGTGCCCGGCCGTTGCAGACTGTTCACGCGCGATCACCGGTGACCGAGAACCGGTCGTAGAGCCAATCGCCGATCAGTGTCACGCTCGTGGCGGTGAGCGCGATCATGACACCGGGGGCGAGGGACAGCCACGGGTTGGTGTCGAGCAAATTCCGTCCGTCTTGGAGCATCGATCCCCAATCCGGGGTGCCGGGCGGAACGCCCAGCCCCAGGTACGCCAGCCCGGACAGGCTGATGAGAGCGATCACGAAATCGAGCAGGAACGTCGCGATGAGCGTGGGCATGATGGTGGGCAGTACGTGCCGGGTCATGATCCGGGCCGACGACAGGCCCAGCGTCCGCGCGGACTCGATATAGGGCATCCGCGCCTGGACCATCGTGGCGCTGCGGCACAGCCGGGCCTGGCTCGGGATGCCGAGCACGGCCAGTACTGCGATGGCGAACCAGTAGCCGCCGCCGACCACACCGACGATCACGATGATCACCAGCAGCGCCGGCAGCGCGTACATCAGGTCGGCGAACCGGTTGACCAGCGTGTCGAGGATGCCGCCCCGGTAACCGGCGAGCACCCCGAGCGCGCCGCCGAGCACCACGGTGCCCAGTGCGACGGCGATGGGGCCGACGATCGCGATCCGCGCCGCGTAAACGATTTGCGAGAGCACGTCGCGGCCGAGCTGATCAGTCCCGAGCAGGTGGCTGCCCGTCGGCGGGGAGGCGCTCAGCAGGAGGTCCTGCCGGAAGGGGTCGTACGGGGTGAGCAACGGCCCGAAGACCATCAGGACGAGGGTCACGACCATGAACAAGCCGGCGATCAGGACCAGGACAGGCGGGCGGGATCGGCGGGCGGCGCGGGGCGTGGCCGATGCGGCGAGGCCGGCCATCAGACGCCTCCTCGGGACGCGGAGCGGGTGCGCGGGTCGAGCACGAGGGCGAGCAGGTCCACCACGAGGTTGACGATCACGACGAGCAAGCCGAGCAGCATCACCAGTCCTTGGACCACGGGCACGTCCTTGTTCGTCACGGCTTGCAGCAGCAGTGAACCGACTCCGGGCACGGAGAACACCTGCTCGGCGAACAGCGCCGACGACACGGCCGAGATCAGGAGGATGCCGACGCTCGTGACGACCGGCAAGGACGAATTCCGCAGTGCGTAGCGCAGCATGATCCGGCCCCGGCTGAGCCCGCGCACGCGGGCGAAGGTGACGTAGTCCTGTGTCATCACCGTGAGGCTCGCCGCCCGGGTCTGGCGGATCACGATCGCCGACAGGAAGATCGCGATCGTGAGGGCGGGCAGGGTCAGGTGCGCGACGCGATCGGCGAACCCGCTGCCCACACCGTAAACGGGAAACCAGCCGAGTGCGACACCGAAGACGTACAGCAGCACGATCGCCATGACGAACGACGGCGCACTGATCCCGACCGTGGCGAACAGCGACACCGTGCGGTCCTCCGCGCGGCCGCGCCGGATGCCGGCGAGGAGACCGAGCGGGATGCCGAACGCCACGACGATCAGCAGTGCGTAGCCCGCGAGCCCGGCCGACAGCCCGATCCGGCCGGTGATGAGGCCGAGGACGTCCGAGTCGGTTTCCACCGAGATCGACCGGCCGAAGTCGAGCTGCACCACGCTGGTCAGCCAGTTCCAGTACTGCGCCGGAAACGGGTCGTCCAGGTGGTACTTCGCGGTGAGTGCGGAGACCAGCTCGGGGGTCGCCTGCCGGGGGCCGATCAGCGCCTGGATCGGCGACCCGGGGCTGATCGTCAGGAGAGAGTAGACCAGCAGGCTCAGGATCAGGAGCAAGGCGGCCATGCCAAGGAGCCGCTTGCCGAGGAACACGGCGATGGTCACGATCGGGAACCTCCTTCGCTTCCGTCCCTGGCTCTGCTCACCGGGTCGCGCGCACGTAGTCGATCCAGGAACCGCTGAGCAGGTCGAAGAACGACGGCGTGGTGGTGAAGACGAACCCCTTGCCTGCGACATAGACGTTGTGCTGCGAGAACAGGGGGACGTAGGGCACCTGGTTCGCGACCTCGGTGAGCACCGTCTTGGTCGCCTCCCACTGCCGGTCCTTCGGGTACGCGCCGGCCGTCTTGGCGTCGATCATCGGGTACGCCGACTCGATCGCGGGCGAGGTGAAGTTGGCACTGTTGAGCATCTGCGGGCGCATGCTCGCCTTGCCGACGATGCCGGGAAGCGGCGCGGTCACCTCACCGCTCAGAATGGCGATGTCGGGGAACACCTGGATTCCGGTCGCCCGGTGGCTGAAGAAGGTCTGGAACCACTCCTGCGCGCTGACCGGCTTGAGCTCGAGCGTGATGCCCAGCTGCTTGAGGTTCTCCTGCAGGCTCAGGAGCAGGATCTGCTGCCAGGTCGCGCCGCTGCTGTACGTCATCGTCGTGGCGAATCCGTGCGGGCGGCTCGACTGCGCGAGCTCCGCTTTCGCCTTGCCGAGGTCGAAGCCGGTGGAGGGGAGCTGGTCGAGGAATTGCTGCGCGGCGGTCAGCGATGGCGCCGCGCCGGTGAACCCGGCGGCAGGCAGCAGTCCCTTCAGCAGGTCGGCGCGTCCACCGAAAGCGGCCTGCGCGATGCTCTCGCGGTCGAGCGCGTACGCGATGGCCTTGCGCACGTGGACATCGTCGAAGGGGGGCGTGTTCAGATCCATCGACAAGAAGCTGGTCGACGGGTCGTGCGCAGCGTAGAGCGACGAGCCCTCGATCTTCTCCCACTGCGGCGCCGTCTTGACGTCGATCGGCTGCGCAGCCTGCACGGAGCCCGAGCGCATCGCGAGCTGCGCGCTGGCGTCCTGGGTGAACCGGGTGAAGGTCAGGTTCTGCACCTTCGGCTTCTCGCCCCAGTACTGGTCGTTGGGCACCAGCTTGATGTCCTGAGCCGTTTGTGATTGGTAGCGATAGGGTCCGGTGCCGATCGGCAGCGCGGACGGGGTACCGAGGTCGTCGGGGTGCGACTGGGCGAACTTCGCCTGCTGGATTTCGACGGTGCCGGCAATTTTCTCGCGCAGTCCCGGCAAGCCGATCGGCCATTGCCACTTCACGGTGAGCTCGTGGGCACCGGAACTCACCGCGCTCGCGAAGCCTTGCATGACTGCGGCCGTTTCGGCGGTGGGAGCCGCGGCCGCGGTGATGCTCCAGACCGCGTCCGCCGGGGACAGCGGAGTGCCGTCGGAGAACTTGACGCCCTCACGCAGGGTGTAGACAACGGTTTGCGGGTCTGTCTGCCGCACGGAGACCGCGAGGTTGGGCGCAAACCGGACCTGGCCGTCGGCATAGGAGAACCGCTCCAGCGGCTGCGTCACGAGCGTGCTGATCTGCGCGGTCGCGATCTTCGTGGTCCTGCCGTTCAACGAGGTCGGCCATTGGGTTGCCGCGTAAGTGAAGGAGGCGATCGGCGCATCGGACGGCGGCTTGCGGGAGGCGTTCTCGGGCGAACCTGATGCGCAGGCTGCCAGCAGGACGGCCGTGGCGGTTGCCGCAGTGGTGAGCGCTGCGTGCTTTCTCAGCGGGATTCGCATGATGAGCTCCGGACTCGCGAAGGGGTGGCGTCGCCGGGCCCGCGTTCGCGCCGTGCCCGTAGCCAAGGGAGAGGTGCTGCCCTCAACTGCATATCGGGGGACTATACGATCCATCGCGCTCATTGACAACCAGTCTCAACCAAGTGGTTCGACGCGGGTGGGCTCGGCTGGCTCGGTCGGCCGTAAAATGCGGTTGTGCAAGGGATAACCGGCTGATCCGCCGAAGCCGGTCGCCCGGTCGAGAAGGGTGGATCGGTTGACAAGAGCGAGAATACTTTTACTATTCGTCTAGATCGATCGTCCGACCCCGGAAGCGAGGTCTGAGATGCCGGACCCACGGAGCGGCGAGGTCGCGCCGGCAGGCGTCCTCGCCGCGCATTTCCCGGGACGCCCCCAGGAGGCGAGGTACTTCGACACGGCTTCGGTCGGCCTGGTCCCCGCCGCGGTCCGGGAAGCGGTCGGCAGGTGTTATTCGGCGCTGGAACACGGCAGGCTGGGCACCGCGCAGCTGAACCGCCGAATTGCCCAGGCTTATGAACTGCTGGCCGCGGAGTTCGGGGTGACAGTGCCGGAAACGGCCGTCGCGTCGTCGACCTCGGACGCGGTCGCGGCGATCACCCGCCTGATCCCGTGGCGCAGCGGAGACGAAATCATCGTGCTGGAGCAGGATTTTCCCTCGATCGTGATGCCGTGGTATCACGCCGGGCCCGGTGCGCGCGTCCGGAAGGTCGCGCCACTGGCCGGTGACGAGCGATTGACCCCGTTGCTGGCGGCCATCGGACGGAATACGCGGGTCGTCGCCGTGTCCCACGTCAACTCCACGACCGGAACGCGGCTCGACCTCGTCGCGCTCGGGCGGGCGTGCCGCGAGGCCGGCGTCCTGCTCGTCGTCGACGGTGCCCAGGCGGGCGGATGCCTGCCCGCGGAAGCCGAGCACGTCGACTTCTACGTGTGTACCGGGTACAAGTGGCTGCTGGCCGGGTTCGGGGTCGCCGCGGTGGTGGGGAGGAAGGAGACGCTGCGCCATCTGGGGATCCGCGCGGGGCACTCGTTCTCGGCGGCGCTGGCGTACGGCTATTTCAACGTCCCCGGTGTGTGCGCGCTCGGTGCGGCACTGGAAGTCCGGCAGCAGATCGGTACCGAGTGGATCACGGCCCGGGCAGGGGAACTGGCCGCGCGTATTCACCGGGGTTGCGTTTCGCTCGGTCTTCCGCCGGTCGCGCCGATCGAGCGCACCGGCACGCTGGTGTGCCTCGACACCGCTTTCGACCCGGAAGCGGCCACGGCCCGGCTGGCGGCACAGGGTGTTCACGTGGCCGCGCGCGGTTCGCGGCTGCGGATCTCCGGGCATTTCTACAACAGCGACGAAGACGTCGAGGTGCTGCTCGCTTCGCTGGCCGGGCTGGCGCGACAGCACCCGAGGCACCGGCCATGATCCGATATGTGATCGTCGGCGCCGGTGCCATCGGCTCGACTTTGGCCGCGCAGCTGCACCTCGCCGGAACTGAGGTCGTGCTCGTCGCGCGTGGCGAGCACCTGCGGACACTGCGGGAGCGGGGCCTGACCTATACGCGGCCGACCGTGCGGCACCAGCTCGATCTCACCGCCGTCGGCCATCCGGACGAGGTGGCGCGACTGCGGTCCGGCGACGTACTCGTCTTTGCGACCAAGGCGCAGGACGTCGAGGCGGCTGCGGACCAGTGGGCATGGCGTCCGGTCGAGACGGCGGACGCATGCCGGGGCACCGCTGCGGAGGTGCTGCCGGTGGTCACGCTGCAGAACGGCATCGACAGCGAGCGGACAGCGTTACGCCGGTTCACCACGGTCGTGGGGGCCAGCATCGCGGTGCGGGCGACGTTCCTGGAGCCGGGCAAGGTGTCTTCGCACGGCGAATCCGCCGGACGCATCTGGCTGGGGAAATACCCGGCCGGGATCGATGCGGCCACTGCCGGCATCGCTGCCGATCTCGCGCGAGCGGGCTTCTCCGTCCGGCCCGTACCGGACATCCTCGGCTGGAAGGCGGCCAAGCTGCTGACGAACCTGATGAACATCCTGGTGGCGCTTTACCGCGCCAGTGAACTGCGCGAGCAAGTCGCTCATCAGGCCGTGCAGGAGGCGCGGGAGGTGTTCGCCACCGCAGGTATCGGGCTGGCCGAAACGGCTGCGGCGGAACGGATCGGCTTGTCGGCGGTGTCCGGCACCGCGGACTCGGGGCGCGACGGCTGGCAGGGCAACTCGACCTGGCAAAGCCTGGCAAGGGGCGCCTCGGTCGAGACGAACTACCTCAACGGTGAGATCGTCCTCCTCGGGAGGATGCACGGAGTACCGACGCCCGTGAACGCCGCACTCCAGCGGGTCGCCGCGCACGCCTGCACCGCCGGACCCGGGCCGGCGAGCCAGGGCGACGACGAACTCAGGGCCGCGCTCGGCCTTCCACGGTCGTGACGAGCACCACATCGGACAGGGAAATGGGGACGGATGTCGAGGACGAACCACAACAGGGACAAGCCGGCGGAACCTGATCGCGGCCCACGCCGTTCGGGATACACCACCGCCGAACGGGCGCACGCGGCGCTGGTGGTCGGGCTTCTCGGGCCGATCGTGCCGGTACTCGCCCAAGCACTCGAACCCCGGACCGAAGTGGTTCTCCACGACCTCACGCGCATGCCCGCGACGATCGCCGCGATCGGGGGCACGATCACCGGCAGGGAAGTCGGCGGGCCGGTCACCGACCTCGGGCTGCGTGCGTTCCGCCCCGGACGAGTCGAGCACCTGATCCGGTACCGGACGGAAATGGACGGCATGGCGATGCGTTCGTCGAGCATCTTCTTCGACGCTCCATCCGGAAATCCGGTCGTGTGCTTGTGCATCAACACCGACATCGCCGCTTTCGAAGAGGCACAGCGCATGCTGAGCGCCGTCACCGCGATCGCCACGCCGGGAAAGACTCGCAGCCCGACTCCGATCGATGCGGAGACCTTTCCCGGTTCGATCGACGCGCTCGCCGAAGGATTGATCCAGGATGCCATCGCGGGGGTCGGCGTGCCGGTCGAACTGATGAAGAAGACCCACAAACTGGACGTCGTCCGCGAACTCGAAAGCCGCGGGTTCTTCACGATTCGCGACGGGATCAACCTCGCGGCTCAGCACCTCTCGGTCAGCCGTCCCACGATCTACAACTATTTGAACGAAGTGGCGGCCGATGAGCCCGGCAGCGCCCTCGGAAGGGACCCAGCATGACCCGACGCAGGCTCGACCTGGTCCTGCAACCCGTGATCGACGCCCCCCGCAGCGGAGTGGCCGTCTCGTACACCGTTGCCGGGGTGAGCTTTGCCGCCGGTGCGACGATCTGCCGGCTGCCCAAGGTGATCGTCGGTATCCCCGGCGCCGAGATCAGGCGGCTGCGGGTCGCCGACCGGGGTGGCACTGTCCCGGTGTCCGAAGCAGCCGGTGCCGCCAACTCGTCCTACACCTATCGCAACTGGATCGCCCGCAAGGAGACGGACGGGGATCTCCACGTAAGCTATTTCGCGCCGGTGCGTGCCGTCGACGCGTGGACCGTGAATGGACCGCTGTTCGACCTGCGCGGTGACTCCGCCGGGATCGAGGGCTCCGGGATCACCTTCCTGGCACTGCCCGAACTGGACGACGAGTTCGCCCTGACCGTGTCCTGGGACCTCACCCGGATGCCGCCCTCGGCCCGTGGCGTGTCGAGCCTCGGCGACGGCACTGTGCTCACCCAGGCGCCGTTGACCCGGCTGACGGAGTGTTTCTACATGGCGGGTGAAGTGTCGCAGTGGCCTGAGCCCGGGCCGGAGCAGGCGGCGGTCATGCACTGGCTGAGCACTCCGCCGTTCGATGCGGCGGCGGTCGCGGACCACGTCGACCGGATCTTCCGTGCGATGAGCGAGTTTTTCGACGACCGGGAGGAGGGTTACCGCGTCTTCGTGCGGCGGCATCCCTACGACGGTGACGGCGGTACCGGGTTCCACCGGTCGTTCGCTTTCGGCTACGGCCCGCACGGGAAGCCGACCGTCGAAAGCCTGTCCGCGCTGCTCGCCCACGAAACGGCGCACACCTGGCCGCGGATGGACGGCGGCCACGGCGAAACCGCTTGGTACACCGAGGGAACTGCGGAATACTACTCGCTCGTCATCCCGTACCGCGCGGAGATCATCTCCGCCGGGGAGTTCGCCCGCCTGGTGAACGAGCGGATCCGGGCGTACTGCACGAACCCGTTGCGGGCCTTGGGAAACGACGATGCCGAAGGGCTTTTCTGGACCGACAGCCGAGCCCTGCGGCTGCCCTACGGGCGCGGCCTCGCGTACTTGCTCAACCTCAATGCACAGCTGCTGGAGGCCAGCGGTGGCGAGCGGGGTGTCGACGACTTGGTGCTCGAGGTCCTGCGCCGGCACCGCGCCGGAGAGGCGGTGACCACCTCCGATTGGGTCGAGCTCGTCGTCCGCGAGCTCGGCGAGCGGGGGAGCGCCGACTTCGCCGCCATGACCGACGGCGAGCCGCTGACCATCCGGCCCGATGCGCTGGGCGACGAGTTCACCGCCGCCGAGGTCGAGGTGCGTGGCACCGAGCTCGGATTCGACTTCACGAGCCTCACCGGCGGCGTGGTCTCCGGCCTGGTACCCGGGTCCCCGGCGGCGAAAGCAGGCGTCCGCGACGGCGACCGGATCGTCTCGGCACCGGCCAGGACAGAGCTCATGGAGAACCCGGGTGGACTCGTCGACCTGACGCTGGAACGCGGCGGGGAGCAGGTGCTGGTGCAGTACGCGGGGGAGGGACCGCCGATCCATGTCCTGCAGTGGCAGGAAAAACGCGGATGAGCTCGCTTCGCCGCGCTGCCTCGCCGGTGAGAGCCACCCGGTGAACCTGCCGACCGGGGGACAGCGTCCCGAAACGGCGTCATCCTGCACCAATCCCAGGTTAGAGGTGAGCATGTCAGAGCCGGTTTCGTCAACGCATACCGTCCACATCGGAGGGACCGGGCAGTCCTATACGGCGCGAGTGCGGGCAGTTCCGCTGGTCGACGACACGGGTGAACTCCAGGGGCACCTCCATGCTTATGCCTATCTCCTGCACGACGACCGGCCCGGCGACCGCCCCGTCGTGTTCCTGTTCAACGGCGGTCCCGGCTCCAGTTCCCAATGGCTGCATCTCGGTGGTCTCGGCCCGCGCCGGGTCGCGCTGCCCGGACCCGGTTCGGGCTCGCTGCCCGGCTACCACCTCGAGGACAGCCAGTCGTCGCTGCTCGGGGTCGCCGACCTGGTTTTCCTCGATCCGCTCGGCACCGGGTTGAGCCGTGCGGTCGACGAAGACGCACAGCGGAGGGTCTACTCGATCACCGGCGACGCACGGGCGTTCGCACAGGTGGTCCACACCTGGCTCGCCGAGGAAGGCCGGATCGGCTCGCCCAAGTACCTTCTCGGCGAGAGCTACGGGACGGTGCGGGCCGCGTTCCTTGCCCGTGAGCTTCTGCACGGCCGCAGTCCCATTGCGATCAACGGCATCATTCTGCTGTCGCAGGGGGTCAACCTTCAGGAAACAGTAGGGCGCGCGGGCAACATCACCGCGCGGGTCACGGCGCTGCCGTTCATGGCGACCACTGCCTGGTACCACGGAGTCGGCTCGCGCGGCCACGACACCGCCGAGAGCGCCACGAAGGCGGCACTGGATTACGCCTACGGCGACTATGCGTCAGTGCTCCTTCGCGGCAGCCTCGCGACAGACGGCGAGGTGGCCACCGCAGCCGCC
Source organism: Amycolatopsis jejuensis (assembly GCF_000717335.1). Taxonomy (GTDB): domain Bacteria; phylum Actinomycetota; class Actinomycetes; order Mycobacteriales; family Pseudonocardiaceae; genus Amycolatopsis; species Amycolatopsis jejuensis. Next base: position 340,167 of record NZ_JNYZ01000001.1, on the reverse strand, counting down.
CGGTTGGCGGAGATCACCGGCGTACCCGCGGATACGTGGAAGCGAAAGCGCTTGCAGCTCACCAAAGCCGAGTATCGCACCCTCGTCCTCAAGGAGCGCGGCCAAATTGTCGGCACGATGGACGCCCGATACGTCGCCGACGCCGAAGACCGAGCTTTCAACGAGCGGACGATCGATCCTGCGCACGCGCGTACCGCACCGGCGTTCGTGGCGGCTGTCGAGCAGTACCTGCGCGAGGAGCTCGGAGTGCCGACCGACGGTGGGTACCGGAGCTTCGACCAGCGTGCGTTCGGCGAGTGGCGATGGTCCGACGAAGGGGTTTCGGCCGGCGGGTACGGCAGCCGTAACCCGTCGCCGTTCAACGCGTTCGAACACGTCGGAGTGCTTTCCTCGTACTTCAAGGAGATCGCGGACTGCCGGTTGTTCGTCGGCACCGGGTGTTACGACACGCTCACGACGGTCGGCGCGGCCAACCACCTGGTGACCCAGTACGGCCTCCCGGCCGACCGGATCACGCAACGGTGGTACGAAGCCGGGCACCTGATGTACACCGACAAGGACGCCGCACTCCGGCTGGCCGGTGATCTGGACGACTTCATCACCGGACATTCCGCGGACAGCCGCCGGGACGGGAAGGCAAAACATGGCTGACCGTCATATGTGTGTCACCGCAACCGGAAAACCCATCGACTACACCGCGCGGTGGACGTCGTACCCTGTTCTCGGCGCTGATGGTGAGGCGATCGCCACTGTTTCCGCCACTGCGTATGTTGCGGAGCCGGTTGACCCTGCCCGTCCGGTCACGTTTCTGTTCAATGGGGGGCCGGGAGCCTCTTCGTCACCGTTGCACATGGGGGCGTTCGGACCGAACATCTTCAGCACCACTGTGGACGGTGGCCGGGAGATAGTGCCCAACCCGCACACGTTGCTCGACTGTAGCGACCTCGTCTTCGTCGACCCGGTGGGAACGGGCTTCAGTCGCGAGCTCGCACCCGACGGTGGGGCGCCGTACCTGACCGTCCACGGCGACGCGGCCAGTGTGGAGGGCCTGATCCGGCGGTGGCTCACCGAGCACGGCCGTGCTCATTCGCCGCTGCATCTGGTCGGCGAGAGTTTCGGCGGGTTCCGGCTCGCGACGCTGTGTGCGAGTATCGCCGATCTGCCGGTGGCTGGGCTGGTATTGATCTCACCGTTGCTCGACGCCACGGCGACCGCACCGGGCAACGACCTCACGCACGCGCTGGAGCTGCCGACGATGGCCGTTGCCGCGTGGTTCCACGGGTTGGCGTCTCCGAATGCCGCCGATGCCGCGGAAGTGTTCGACACTGCTGAGGTGTTCGCACGGGATGACTACCTGCGTGCGCTGCACCAAGGCTCAGCGCTCGACCCCGCGGAGCGGCACCGCGTCGGCGGGCGGCTCGCGGCGTTGCTGGGACTGCCGGTCGAGGTTGTGCTCGACGCGGATCTGCGGGTGGACAGCGAGGATTTCCTGCGTCGCCTGCTCGCCGACCGGGACGAGCTGGTCGGCCGGTTGGACGTCAGAGTCACCGGGCCGATGCCGCCACCGCCGGACCCTGACGGGCCGCCCACTGTCGACGACCCGGCGCTGGGCATGATCGACACCAATGTCAGGCACTCCGACGCGCTCGCCGACTACCTCCGCACCCACGCCGGCGCGACAGCCGAAGGACCGTACGTCTCGCTGTCGCTCGAGCTCGGCTTCCGCTTCGACTGGCGCAGCGCCGACAGAGAGGAGGCGTTCTATGTCAACCAGACCACGCACCTGGTGAAACTTCTCAAGGAACGGCCGCAGGCAAGGGCCCTCCTCATCGGCGGCTACTTCGACCTCGCCACCGTGCTGAGTGGCACCATCCATGCGGCCACCCATTCGGGCATGCCCACCGACCGGACCGAGGTGCTGACCCTCACCAGCGGTCATTCCCTTGAGCCCTCGGTACTTCCGGCCGTCACGGCGGCGGTCCGCAAGCTCATCACCCACGCACCCGGACATTGACCCAGCGCCGTTTGCCCGTCGAGGGCAGGATGGCGAAAGCCGGCTCGTTCTCCGAGCGGCGAGGCCCGCAGCCACCCGAGGTCGCGCGGGCGGTCTCCCCGTCCCCGGCCATCGTCCAGAACCATGTCCCGCAGTTTCCGACCGGGACGCCTTGACGAGGTGCGCCCCCGAACGGTCAGCCGTTGGGCAGGATGACGGCGCGGCCATGGACCTTTCCGGCGTCCAGCCGCTCGTACGCGAGCGGGGCCTCGTCGAGGGGGTAGGTCTCGGTCCGGACGGTGATCGCGCCTGCCTCGGCGAGGGCGATCACCTCGATGAGGTCGCCACGGGTACCCCAATACGGGGCGTACGCGCTCATCCCGGGTGGAACCAGCAGGAAGCCCATCGGCATCGCGCCGCCGCCGAGCCCGACATTGAGCACTCGCGCCTCCGCGGCGGCGGATGCGACGGCGATCCGGCCGGTCGCTTCCACCCCGACGAAGTCGAACACGGCCGCGGCGCCGAGGCCACTGGTGAGCGCGCGGATCGCCGGTGCCGCGGACTCATCGGATACCAGCGTCTCATGAGCGCCGACTTCCCGGGCGAGCGCGAGTTTGCCCTCGTTCACATCGAGCGCGACGACTCGCGCCGGGGTGAGTGCGCGCAGCAGCTGGATCGCGATGTGGCCGAGGCCGCCGACGCCGATCACCGCGGCGGTCGATCCCGGGGCCAGCGCGGGCAATGCCCACTTGACGGCGTGGTACGGGGTCAGGCCGGCATCGGTCAGCGACACCGCGGCGACCGGGTCGAGCCCCGCGCAGGGGATCAAGTGGCGCGCGTCGTCGACGAGCAGGTACTGCGCGAGGGCTCCGGGGGCGCCCAGCCCCGGGGAACGGATTCCCAGCCGCCGGGCGTGGGGGCAGTAGTTCTCCCGGCCCGCCGCGCACGCGGGGCAGGCACCGCAGCCCCAAGGCCCATAGACAGCGACCTGATCGCCGACCGTCACTCCGGTCGCGCCCTCGCCGAGCGCTGCCACGGTGCCCACGCCCTCGTGGCCGAGGGTCATCGGCAGCGGGAACATCAGCTGCTGCGCGGTCATGCGCATCAGCGAGAGGTCGGAGCGGCACAGGCCGGCCGCGGTGACCTTCACCAGTACCTGGCCGGGACCCGGTTCGGGATCGGGGATCTCGACGATCTCGGGAGCCAGGCCGATCGTGCGATACTGCAGTGCTTTCAAGACAATTTCACCTTACCTGGTGGGAGCGAGCCGGACCGCCGGTCAGGACGAAACCTTCGTAGCCGGCCGCAGCAACCGAGTCGCACCGCTTGCGGTATGCGCCGACGCCCCCGGCGTAGGGCATGAACACGCGCGGCTTGCCGGGCACATTGGCACCCAGATACCAGGAGTTCGCCTCGGAGTAGAGCAGTGCCGCGCTTACCTCGTTGACGTGGCGCACCCAGTCCTGCTCGGCTTGTCCGGTCGCCTCGACCGAGATCACGTCCCGTTCGCGGGCATAGCCGATGCACCCGGCGATCCATTCCACGTGCTGCTCGATCGACAGCACCATGTTGCTCAGCACGGATGGACTGCCCGGCCCGGCGACGAAGAACAGGTTGGGGAACCCGGCGCTCTGGAGGCCGAGACAGGTGATCGGCCCTGCCGACCACTTGTCGCGCAGGCTGCGCCCGTTGCGGCCACGGATGTCGATGGCGGCCAGGCTGCCGGTCATCGCGTCGAACCCGGTGGCGAACACGATCACGTCGGCCTCGTGCTCGGTGCCGTTGACGACCACCCCGTGTTCGCTGAGCCGATCGATCGGGTTCTCGCTCACGTCGATCAGGTGGACGTTGCCGCGGTTGAAGGTCGCGTAGTAGCCGGAGTCCAGGCAGACGCGCTTGGCCGCGAACGGGAAGCCGCGAGGGCACAGCAACTCGGCGGTGTCCGGGTCGTCGACCATTTCGCGGATCTTGCCGCGGACGAAGTCGGCGACCCGGTCGTTGGCCACCCGGTCGGTCATCACGTCGCGGTAACTGGTGACCAGGCCGAACAGGGTGCCTGCCGCCCAGGCACGGGCGAAGACCTCCTGCCGCTCGTCGGCGGTCGCCTCCAGCACGCTCGAGCGTCCGATCCGGACCCTGGACACGCCGGCCATGCTGCGGCGGGTGTGGTCGCGCAGCTCGGGGTAGCGGTTCTTGATTTCCTCGACCTCGCCGGGTTCGAGGGCGCGGTTGTGTGCCGGAACCGCGAAAGAGGCAGTGCGCTGGAAGACGGTGAGCCGAGCGGCCTGCTCGGCGATGACCGGAATGGACTGGATGCCGGAGGAGCCGGTGCCGATCACCGCGACGCGCTTGCCGGTGAAGTCCACGCCCTCGACCGGCCAGTTCGCGGTGTGGTACGAGTCGCCGGAGAAGGAGCCGATGCCGTCGATGGCGGGCAGCTGGGCGGACGACAGACAGCCGGTGGCCATGACGCACCAGGTGGCCCGGTATTCCTCGCCCCGCTCGCAGCGCACCGTCCACCGCGCCGCCGCCTCGTCGTAGTGTGCGGCCGTGACGCGGGTGCCCAGCCGGATGTCGCGGCGCAGATCGAAGCGGTCGGCGACGTGGTCGAGGTAGCGCAGGAGTTCGGGCTGCGCGGGGTAGCGCTCGGTCCACTCCCACTCCTGCTGCAGTTCCTCGCTGAAGGAGTACGAGTAGTCGAAGCTTTCGACATCGACGCGTGCGCCGGGGTAGCGATTCCAGTACCAGGTGCCGCCGACTCCGTCACCGGCTTCCAGTACCACCGTGTTCAGACCGGCGCCGCGAAGCTTGTGCAGCAGGTACATCCCGGAAAAGCCGGCGCCCACGATCACGGCATCGACCTGGGTCACCGCCGCAGCTTCCCGGCTGCCGGCGGGCATTTCGGACATGGGGTCTCCACGGTAACCGGGGGTATCAGCTAGATGCCGACTCTTCGTGCCAGCGATGTCGTCGCCTGAAACGCATTCATCGGCTTGCCGTCACCGGATCGACCGGCTGATCCACTCTTGCAACATATCGCGCCGGCCACGAACCATGCGAGGTTCATCAGTGCGCCTTGACTGCACAATCGGGCACGTTGACGTGCCGCCGACGTCCTGAGAAACACCGCCCGAGGGGCACCGAAGCGATCTGCGCGGGTCAGCCTCGCAACCAGACTGCGGTGTCGGACGGCAGCCTGCCGTCGGCAAGTGGAGCGCTCGCCAGCAGCAGCTCTTCGTGGGCGGGCAGCGGAAGGGGTACCGCGCCGAAGTTCAGGATGAAGGTGAATTCCGGTTCTCGCCGGAATGCCAGGATGTCGGGCGCGAAGTCGAGCCACGTCAACGCTGCGGCGCCGAGACCGGGCCGCAACCGCAAGCCGGTCCGGTACAGCGTGAGCATCGAGTCCGGGTCGTCCGCCTGCGCCTCGGCGCTCAGGTCCGCCCACGATGCCGGCTGCGGCAGCCATGGGGTGCCGGTCCCGAATCCGAACGGTGGTGCCGATCCCGACCACGGCAGCGGTACCCGGCAGCCGTCGCGGCCCGGGTCGGCGCCTGCGGTGCGCGTGAACACCGGGTCCTGCCTGAGCTCGTCGGGAAGATCCTCGATTTCCCACAGACCCAGTTCTTCGCCCTGATAGAGGTAGACCACCCCCGGCAGGGCCAGTGTCAGCAAGGCCGCCGCCCGGGCGCGGCGGGTGCCCAGCAGGCGATCCACCGGCGTGCCGTGCCGCCGGTCGGCGAAGGAAAACCCTGTCTCGCCGGACCGTCCGTAGCGGGTGACGTGCCTGGTCACGTCGTGGTTCGACAGTACCCAAGCGGCCGGTGCGCCGACCTCCTCGTGGCTCCGCAGCGTCCGGGTCACGATCTCGCGGAACCGTCCCGCGGTCCACGGGCACACCAGGAAGTCGAAGGTGAAGGCCGAATGCAGCTCGTCGGACCGGAGGTGGCGGGCCACGCGGGTCATGTCCGGCAGCCACATCTCGCCGACGAGGATCTTCCCGCCCGGATAGGAGTCGGCGATCTTGCGCCACGATCGGTAGATGTCGTGCAGCGCCTCCTGATCGGAGTACGGCGTTTCGTCGCCCGGCGCGGTGTCCGGCAGCGCCGGATCCTTCACGAGCCCGTCCGCGACGTCGATGCGGACCCCGTCGACGCCGCGGTCGAACCAGAACCGGAGCACGTCTTCGAACTCGGTGCGGACGTCCGTGCTGTCCCAGTTGAAGTCCGGCTGGTGCGCACCGTAGAGATGCAGGTACCACTCACCGGGGCGGCCGTCGGCCTCGGTCACGCGGGTCCAGGCGGATCCGCCGAACCGGGACGGCCAGTTGTTCGGTGGCTCGTCCCCGTCCGGGCCCCGGCCCGGACGGAACCAGAACCGTTGCCGCTCAGGCGATCCCGGTCCGGCGGCCAGTGCGTCGCGGAACCACCGGTGCGTGTCGGAGCAGTGGTTCGGTACCACGTCGATGAGCACCCGGATTCCGCGTTCGTGCGCTTCGGCGATCAGGTGCCCGGCCTCGGCGAGCGTGCCGAAGACCGGTTCGATGTCGCGGTAGTCGGCCACGTCGTAGCCGCCGTCGTCCATCGGCGACGGGTACCAAGGGGTGAACCAGAGCGCGTCCACTCCCAGGTGCGCCAGATGACCGAGGCGGGACCGGACCCCGGAGAGGTCGCCGACACCGTCCCCGTTCCCGTCGGCGAAGCTGCGAAGGTAGACCTGGTAGATCGCCGCGCTGCGCCACCAATCGGCTTCCGAAACGGTCACTGTGTTCGTCCCTTCGCTGGGGATGGGTGGTTCAGCCCTTCACCGATCCCGCGCCGAGCCCGGCCAGTACCTGCCGCTGGAACACGAGGAAGAGCACGATCATCGGGACGCTCGCCAGCACCATGCCTGCGACGAGCAGATTGAGCGGCAGGTCGGGGGCGACCCGCTGCAGCATCACGCTGAGCGTTTGCCTGCCGGGGTCGGGGAACATCAGCAGCGGCCAGAGGAAGTCCTTCCACGCCGCGACGATCGCCAGAATCGACACCACGGCGAGGATCGGCCGGGAGATCGGCAGGATGATCTTCACGAGGGTCCGCACGGGACCGGCGCCGTCGATGCGCGCGGCTTCCACCAGTTCGTCCGGGATCTGGTCGAAGAACCGCTTGAGCAGATAGATGTTGAAGGCGTTCGCCGCGGCAGGCAGCCAGATCGCGGCCGGTGAGTTGATGAGGTTGACGTGCAGGAGCGGCAGGTCGGTCACCGTCACATAGGTGGGCACGAGCAGCGCCGCGGCCGGCAGCATGAGGGTGACGAGCATCAGCCCGAGTACCACGTTGCCCAGCTTGGGCCGCAGCTTCGACAGCGCGAACGCGGCCGGCACGTCGACGGCAAGCTGGACCAGCCACGCGCCGCCCGCGACGAGCACGGTGTTGAGGAAGTACCTGCCGAGGTCCATCCGGTCCCACGCCTGTCCGAAGGATTCCGGATGCCACTCGCGGGGGACCAGCGTGGCCGGTGACTGGGCCAGCTCGGCAGGGGATTTCATCGCACCGGTCACCGCCCAGTAAAGCGGGAACAGGAAAGCGAACGTGAAGACCACGAGCGTGCCGGTGAAGACCACGGCGTACGCGATCTTGCCGCGGCGGGTGCGCAGGGCGCCGGGGGAGACGAGGGTTCTCACGCGTCCCCCCGATTCGTCAGCCGCACGTACATCACCGAGAAGACTCCGAGAGCCGCGAACAGCAGCAGGCTCATGGCACTGGCCGAGCCGAAGTCGTTGTAGACGAAGGCATAGCGGTACAGCAGGAGGAGCACAGTCACCGTCGAGTCGTCGGGCCCGCCACCGGTCATGACGTACGGTTCGGTGAAGACCTGCATCGTCGCCACGATCTGCAACAGCAGGAGGACGAGCAACACGAACCGCGTGTGCGGAAGGGTCACGTGGCGCAGCCGCCGCCACAATCCGGCGCCGTCGAGTTCCGCCGCCTCGTACAGTTCTCCCGGGATGGTCTGCAGCGCGGCGAGGTAGATCAGCGTGGTGCTGCCCATGTTGGCCCAGGTGGACACGAGGACCAGCGACAGCATGGAGGTCGTGCTGGAGTCGAGCCACGGCAGGCCGGGGAGGCCGGCGACGCCGAGCGCGGAGTTGAACAGGCCGGGACCCGGGTCGTAGAACCACTTCCACATCAACGCGGTGACCACCGGCGGCAACATCACCGGCAGGTAGACGGCGAGGCGGAAGAAGGCTCGCGCGTGCCTGATCTCGTTGAGCAGTACCGCGGTGAAGAACGGTACGGCGAAGCCGAAGACCAGCGCGAACCCGGTGAACAGGAGGGTGTTGCGCCACGCGACGCCGAACAGCGGGTCCGCCAGCAACCGGCTGAAGTTGGCGAAACCCACCCACGACGGCGGGTTCACGAAGTCGACTTGCTGGAAGCTCAGCACTACTCCGCGGACGATCGGGTACCAGGAGAACAACGCGAACACCACGAGCGCCGCGGACAGCAGTCCGTACGCCGTCACGTTCTCCCGGACCGTCCGCCGGAGCCGCGAACGCTCCCGCGCTGCGGTGCTTCGACTGGCTTTCGCGGACGCTGCCGGCCAGTCGAGCACGCTACTTGACCTGCGCGAGGACACCGTCGACCTTTGCGCTGGCCGAAGAAAGCAGCTGATCGATGTTCGCCTCGCGATCGGTGAGCACCGCCTGCATCACGCTGTCGAGTGCAGCGTAGACCTGTTGCGCGGCGGGGGGTTCGACGCTGCCTTTGATCCGGTTCGCAGTGTCCACATAGGACTGGTAGTTCTCGGCGGGTACGTTGGCGTACTTCTTCTTCACCGCCAGCTGCCGGTCGCGTACCGCACCCTGCCAGATGTCGGGCGTCGGCTCGGCAGGCAGACCGACCGGCTGGTTGCCCTCGGCGTACTGTTTGACGTGCTGCTCGAAGCGATCCGGGTTGAGGTACTTCCACTGGATCCAGGTGAGCCCGGCCTTGATCTTCGCCGGCGACGCCTTCGGGTTGACCATGTAGCCCTCACCCCCGAGCAGGGTGCCCCGTCCGCCGGGCATGCCGGCGATTCCGTAGTCCTCGTACTTCCCGTTGAACTGCTTGACGAGTACCGGAACATTGTCCGGCGCCGCCAGGTACATGCCGAGCTGCCCGGCGCCCATCATGCGCTGCACGTCGACGTCCTGCAGCAGTTGCTTGCTGCCCATGGAATTGTCGTCCCAGCGCATGGCGTGCAGCCGGTTCAGCGCAGCCCGGCCTTTGTCGTTGTCGAAATCGGCACGCCACTTGCCGTTGTCCTGGCGGGCGACATCGCCGCCCATCGAGTAGAGCCAGGCGGTGAGGTGCCAGCCGCCCTGGTTGTTCTTGCTGTAGTCGGCGTACCCGGTGATGCCGTTGCCCAGCGCGGCGATCCTCCTGGCGGCCGAGCGGACCTCGTCCCAGGTCGTGGGCGGCCGGTCGGGGTCGAGGCCGGCTTGCCGGAAGAGCTTGCGGTTGTAGACGAGACCCATCGTGTAGTTGGCGGTGGGCAGGCCGTAGAGCCGGCCCGCGGCGTCGCGGAAGGTGTCGAGGAGTTCCGGCCGGATGTCCTTGACGGCGGGCAGGTTCCCGGCTGCCGTGGTCAGGTCGGCTGCCTGGTGCCGGGCGATGAGCTGGGCGGGGTCGGTGAAGTACACGTAGTAGACGTCCTCGAGCTGCCCGCCGGCGAGCTTCGCGGAAAAGGTCTTCGGGTCCATGAACCCTTCGTGCGGCACGATGTCGATGTCCGGATGGGCTTTCTCGAACTCGGCGACGTCCCGGTCGAATACCGCGCGCTCGAACTGCTGGGTGAGGGGCGGTTGCCCGGTGACGGTGATCTGGACTTTGCCACCGGCCTGATCGACGCCGGGGCTCCCGCAGGCGACGAGCCCGCCCAGGACAGTCAGGGCAAGCATGGTTCTGGACCAGTGGTTGCTCATCTCAAGCCTCTCCTCGCGATCGCGGGGGCTTACGGGGCGACGGCAGTCACTCTAAAGTGTGAGACGAACCACTGCAAGATTTGAACGTGATTATGCAACTTTCGGATGCTTCCCTGGCCGCCCGGCTGTTTTCGCCGCGGGGCTCCTGGAGGTTCAGCTTGTCGAGGGCGCCCGCCGCGCGGTCGACCCGCGGACGACCAGTTCCGGCGCGAACAGCAGCTCCTCCGCAGCCACCTCGCCCCCGTTGATGCGTTTCACCAGGAGCTCCACCACGGCACGGCCCATCGCCTCGATGGGCTGGCGGGTGGTCGTCAGCGGCGGTTCGGTGCAGTTCATGAGTGCGGAATCGTCGTAGCCGACCACCGAGATGTCGCCCGGAACTGCGAGGCCCTGCCGGCGTGCCGCCCGGATCGCGCCGAGGGCCAGTAAGTCGCTCGCGCACAGCACCGCCGTCGCGCCTCTCGGGTACAGCCGAGCCGCGGCCGCGTGGCCGCCCTCGATGGAGAACATGCCGTGTTCCACCAGTTCGTCGCGCACCGGCAGCCCCAGCTTCGCCGCGTACGACTGGAACGCCGCCAGTTTCCGCCGCGACGGAACGTGGTCGGACGGCCCGAGTACCAGCCCGATCCGTTCGTGCCCGAGCGAAACGAGATGTCCGACCGCCTGCTCGACCGCCACTGCGTCGTCACACGACACCTGCGGCAGGCCCAGGTGGTCGACGGCGGCGTTGATCAGCACCGTCGGCAGCTTCCGCTCCACGAGGTGGTGGTAATGGGTGTGCACCGCGTCCGCCTGCGCGAACAGTCCACCGGCGAAGACGACGCCGGACACCTGCTGCTGCAGCAACAGCTCCACGTATTCCGCCTCGGACACCCCGCCCGCGGTGCGCGTGCACAGCACCGGGGTGAACCCCTGCTGCGCCAGTGCGTTGCCCATGACCTCGGCCAGTGCGGGGAAAATCGGGTTCTGCAGCTCGGGCAGCACGAGCCCGACCAGCCGGGCCCGGTCGCCGCGCAGCTGGGTCGGCCGCTCGTAGCCCATCACGTCCAGCGCGGTCAGTACCGCGGTGCGAGTGCCTGCCGACACCCCGGGACGGCCGTTGAGCACCCGGCTGACTGTGGCTTCGCTGACCCCCACCTGGCGGGCTACTTCGGCAAGTCGACGCGTCATGGCCGAAATTTTACGGTAAGCCGCTGCAAAAAGCTGATCAGGGGCGGACAGGTCAGGGAATCGGCTCGCAGCAACGACGCACCTGGTGCCGGTCGCCGCACCGGCCCCGGGCGAAACAGGTGGTCCCAGTGCATGGCTTCGATGGCAGCGAACGAGGTGGAGCCGGGTGGCCCGCTCCGGGACACGGGCCGGGCCACCCGGGTCATGCCGCGGCGACCTCCAGTTCGCCGACCTGCCCGGCAGGCCAGCCGGTGTTGGCGGTGACGGTCAGGCGCACGTAACGGGCCGCCGTCGTCCCGAAGCTGGCCGACGCGGTGTTGCCGGAGGCCGGGTCGAACTTCCATCCGCGCGACGGCACGAGGGTCGTCCACGTGCTGCCGTCGGTGCTGCCCGCCACCTCGAGCGTCTGGGTGCGGCCGGTCCACGCCGGGGAACCCGGGAGTTTGATCGTCACCTTGTTCACCGCGGACGGGTCGCCGAGGTCGACGGTCAGGGACTGCGGGAACGCGTTGTTCGTGCTCTCCCAATAGGTACCGGGGTCGCCGTCGACCGCGTTCGCCGGGGGGAACCCACCTTGCGAACCGGTCGCCGCGATGGCCTTGCCGCGCGCGATGTTCGTCCCGGGCTGCGGTGGCTGCGGCGGTCCGGAGCGGGGGGCGGGCCACGAGGAGCAGTCGGCCCAGGTCCCGGTCCAGCCGCTGTTGCCGGAACCGGTGAACGTCATCTTCGGGATCGACGTCGGGTACGGGCAGTTGTAGGTCCCGGTCACCCCGACCCCGGACGCAGTGAGGTTGCTGATCGACACCGTCCCCTGTGTTTGCGCCTGGGCGACGAACGTACCGGTACCGCGCACCGAGACGCCGTCGATGGTGACTCCGCCGATCGGCTTGCCTGCGCCGTTGCCGTCGATGAACTGAATGGCCTCGTAGGGGCTGTCGATCGCGGTGAAGTCACTCACCTTGATCGTGACGCCGCTGATCGCCTGATCCCGGGCGTCGAACCACAGCGCGCCGACCCCGAACTTCCAGTTCGGATCCAGTGCGCCCGCCCGCACTGCGGTGTTGCCGGTCAGCGTGACAGTGCCGGACAGCGGAACCGAGTTGAAGCGGTTCCCCACCGCGTAGCCGCCGCCGAGCGCGTTGGTGTCCTGGACCAGATTGCCGGTCACCGTGTTGTCCGCGCCGCCGTACAGCGCGATTCCGTTGGCGAGGTTCGGCTGTACGACGGTGTTGTTCGCGATGGTGTTGTTCGCATCGGCCTGCCCGTTGGACCACAATGCCAGCGCGTCGTCGCCGTTGTTGCGCAAGTAGTTGTTGCGCAGCTGGGAATTCGTGACAGCGCCGTCGAAGTTCACGCCGTCTGCCTGGGTGTCGAGGATGCGGTTGTTCTCGATCGTCAGGTTCGAGGAGGCACCGTTCATCAGCCACAGTCCGCATTTGGTGTTCTGGATCCACAGCCCGGACACCGTGGAACCGGTGCCCAGCACGCCGTGGAACGCATTGTCCGGGCTGCCGTCGTTGCGCTGGGAAACCGAGCCGAACACGGCGAAGTCGGCGAGCGTGATGTTTCCGGACGCGTTGCCGTTGTTGAACACGTTGTTGCCGTGCAGCACCGAATACCACGGCCCCGCGCCGCGGAGCGTGGTCTTGTCGATGTGCAGGGCGGTGCCGATCTCGAACCGGCCCGGCGGTATCCACACTGTCTTGTTCTGCGCCTGCCCGGCCGCCAGCGCCTTGCCGAACGCCGCCGAATCGTCCGTCGCATCGCCTGGGGTGGCGCCGTAGTCGGTGACCGAGATCGAACCCGCCGGCTGCGTGGCGGCGGGCGCCACCTGTTCGAAATCGGCGAGATCGATGGTCGCCTGCCCGACATCACCCGGGTCGAGCCCGACCCGCACTTTCGCTCCCGGGGCGGCGTCCATGCCGAACAACAGCCGGGCGTCATCGAAGAAATGGTGAGTGGTGGAACCGGTGATCCACGGCGTGTCGGTGTAGGTGTACTGAGACGTCACGGGTAGGCCGTTCGCCAGTTTGGTTCCGTCGACATACACCGACATCCGGCCCGAACTGCCACGGGGAAGATTGAAGTGCACATTGATCGAATTCGCTGCCGCGGGCAGGGTGAATTCGACGTACTGCCCCTGTCCGAGCTGGACGGCCTGCCGTCCCGATGCCTCGGAAGCGACAGTGCCCTGTGTGTAGTCGGGTCCCAGGGCAGTGCCTGTAGTGGTGGAGCATTCGGCCTCGACGGTGCGGAACGCCGTAGTGGCGCCGCCGGACCCGGTGGCCGGACAGGCCGCGGCCGCGGCGGTCCCGGCGGCGGCCACGGCCAGCCCGGACGACACGAGGATGGCCGCGGACAGCAGAACCGGACCGCGAAGCCGGTGGGGAAGGGAAGACATCATCGATCACACTCACATTTCTGGAGAACGGCAGGATCCGCCGGACCGGGGTGCGCGGACGGCGGCGGTGAGAGCGTGCGACGGTGATCATACCGATTTCGGACAAGAGTTCACAAGTGTTGAATGATTTTGCGCAAATTTTCGACGGAAATCGGCAATGCGCTGTCGTGCCAGTGGGTGCAGGGTCGAGGTGCCCGCACTCTGCTCGCCGCTCGGCACGGTGCTGCCGCTTTCGTACTGGGAACTGCGGCCCGCCGCGACGGGGCACGCCCCGCCTCTCGGTCGGCTTGCCGAGCTCTATGAGTGCCGGGTCGCGGATCTCCTGGCGGACGTAGCCGATGTGCACGAGCTGGCCAGGATGGCAACGACCTGGGCGCACGGACGCACGGGCGCGGGGAACGGTGATCTGTCGGGGATCTGGCGCAGCCGCTATGTGTACCCCAGTACGGGCCGAGGCAAGAGCTTCACCGGTGGGCACTATGTTGTTGTGCGACACCATGATCACCGCCTGATCGCCGGTCGCCGGACGTCGGGCAGGTGGTTCGGTTTCGGCCGCGATTTCACGATCAATTCGAGCGAGTGGCGGCCGACGTGGTGCGAGAAGGCCTAGCTAACACAGCACCGCCACAATCGTGCTACCTGGCGCGAAGGTCCCGGCGGCGATTCGGGCGAAGAGGCCGTACATCATTTTCGCTTCGTATACCCAGTCGAGCGCGATCCCATGGCGGTCGTCGAAGGTCAACAGCCGGTCGTGGCCCCGTGCACGTGCCTCCGCGAGGTCGTCGCGCTTGAGCAGGACCCGGACGCCATGCGGGCGGAGACGGTCGTCCTGCAACTCGCCCATCGGAGACGGCAAGCGCAGCGAGATACCGCCGGAGCAGGCGCGCCGTTCCGTGACCACCGTTGCGAGCTAACGCAGTCGCGCTGACGGTCGACAGTGGAGCGCGCAAAAGCAGGCCCCCGTCACTCACCGCATCTTTGAACCAGTTTGTTCCAGCCGTCCTCGTCGACTCCGCCGCCGGCTCGCCTGAGGTGGTCATTGCCGTTCGGCAGGGGAGTGGCGATGCAGTCGAGTCCCGCGTTCCAGTGATCGACAAGGCTCGCCGGTGTGCCTCGTCGAGCTCGATAGTGCTCAGACCTCGATGTGGGAGCCCATGATGATGGTGCGGTCGCGAGGGAGGTTGAAGCTGTCCGCGGCGTCGGCCGCGATCCCGGCGGTGGCGATGAACAGGTGTTTGCGCCAGGCCGCCATGGTCGGCTCGTCGCCTGCCTGCAGTTCGATTTTCGACAGGAAGTAGGTCGCCTCGTCGAGGTCGAGGCGGCCCTCGGTGGCGGCTGGGTCGAGCATCGCCAGCGCTCCCGGTACGTCGGGTTTTTCCACGTAGCCGAACTTCGCGGTGACGTGGGTGATGCCGTCATCGGGGTAGCCGAGTTCGTCGATCACGACGCGGTCGCCGTCGGGGACCCGGGGCACCGGCTGGGTTTCCACCGACACGATGACGACGTGCTCGTGCCGCACGCGATTGTGCTCGACGTTCGCGCGCATGGCCAGCGGCGCGGTCTGCTTGCCCCGGTTGAGGAACACGGCCGTTCCGGGGACTTGCGCGGGCGCCGTGCCGTTGCGGAGCCCGCCGATGAACTCGTGCAGTGAGCCCTCGCGTCGCTCGCGGTCGGCGGTGACGATCGCCCGGCCGCGTTGCCAGGTGATCATGACGGTGAAAGCGGTGAGCCCGATCAGCAGCGGCAGCCAGGCGCCGTGGGCCAGCTTGGTCAGGTTGGCCGCGAGGAACAGTGCGTCCACGGTCAGCAGGATGGTCGCACCGGTGCCGAGTATCCATCGCGAGGTGCCCCATTTGATGCGGGCGACGTAGAAGAAGAGCAGGGTCGTGATGGTGATGGTGCCGGTCACCGCCATGCCGAACGCGAACGCCAGCGCCGCCGAGGTGCGGAACGCGAAGACCAGGGTGAGCACGGAAACCATGAGGAGCCAGTTGACCCAGGGGACGTAGATCTGCCCCATGGTCGACTCGGACGTGTGCGTGATCCGCAGCCGGGGCAGGTAGCCGAGTTGAGCGGCTTGGTAGGCGACCGAGAACGCGCCGGTGATCACCGCCTGCGCGGCGATCACGGTCGCGGCGGTGGCCAGCACGACCATCGGGATCCGGCCCCATTCCGGCACGAGCAGGAAGAACGGGGCGCTGACGTTGGCCGGGTCGTCGAGGATCAGTGCGCCCTGCCCGAAGTAGCTCAGGGTGCAGGCGGGGAACACCAGGCACAGCCAGCCGCGGGTGATCGCCCGGCGGCCGAAGTGCCCCATGTCGGCATACAGGGCCTCCGCGCCGGTGACGGAGAGGACGATCGCGGCGAGAGCGAAGAACGCGATGTCGAAGTGGCCGGCGAGAAAGCCGAGCGCATACGTCGGCGACAGTGCCTTGAGGATCTCCGGATGACCGGCGATCCCGGTCACGCCGAGGACGCCGATGGCGGTGAACCAGGCGATCATGACCGGGCCGAACACCCGGCCGACCGCGGCTGTGCCACGGCGTTGCACGAGGAACAGCACGACGATGATCACCGCGGTGATCGGCACGACGAGACTCTCGAAGGACTCGTCGACGACCTTGAGCCCCTCGACGGCGGACAACACCGAGATCGCCGGGGTGATCATGCTGTCGCCGAAGAACAATGCGGCACCGAAGATGCCGAGCCCGGCCAGGACGAGGGCCGCGCGCCTGCCACGCCGCGCGGTCCGCCGCCGCAGCAAGGTGATCAGGGCCATGATGCCGCCCTCGCCGTCGTTGTCGGCGCGCATCGCGAGCAGTACGTACGTGACCGTGACGATGATCATCACGGACCAGAAGATGAGCGAGACCACCCCGTACACGTTGTCGACGCTGACCGGGACCGGATGCGGGTCACGAGGGTTGAAGACCGTCGACAACGTGTAGATCGGACTCGTCCCGATGTCCCCGAACACCACGCCGAGGGCCCCGACCACGATCGCCAGGCGCACCGCGCCGCGGGTCGACAGCTTCGGGGACACCGCGGGCGCATCCCGCAGATCGTTCACCGTTTCCTCCCTCGACGCAGCCCAGCGGCGGTCTGCTTCCGGGAAGTTACCGGTGCCCCCCGTCATTTCCCGGAACGACGATGGATCCGGCCGTTAAGAAAACATCAAGATCATCGGAATCGGGGCTGGCTGCGGAAGCCGCTGAACCCGCGGCCGTCGCCGCGCTCGCCTGGGCCCGCACACGGTCAAGGGATGGCACCCACTCCGGATGTTGCGTGCGCTGGTGGAAGCCGTCACACGACACGGAGCGGCGTCCGGTCGACGAGGGATTCCGGCTTCACCACCGCCGTCCGGGTGCAGCGCAGTTTCGTGGCGGAAGCTCGTTGCCCGGTTCCGGCGCCGTGCGGGTCCGGCTGTCGGTGGTGCGGTATCCGAGGGCGTCGCTCGGGCGGGTGCCCATGGTTGGTGTTGCCAGGACCGGTCGGCGGTGTGCTCTTCGAGCCAGGGCGCGCAGGCGAAGATCGTGAGGGCACCGTCGATCGAGACGGACCGCCGATGACCCGGAGTACGCAGATTCCGCAGCCGACGGCTCGGCCGCGGGGTAGGCGCTGGGTGCCACCCGTCGCGCACGAGCAGATCGACAACTGCGTACGTTGAAGACAGACCTGGAGACAGACGCTCGTGAAGAGACGGTGACTGCTGCCGCAGGCCTGCGTCGGCCGATGTTTCCAACGGGATCGCGACCCGCCTGCGTGCCTGGGGCGTACCGGATGCCGACCGTGTGCGGTATGACCGCACGGAGGACATTCTCGACGCGGGCGTCGCCGCGAAATTCCATGCAGACGTACAGCGGAATTTCGATGGCCACATCATCATGGAGAACACGGATCCCCCGGACGGACTCGATGGCGGCTCCGTTCCCTTTGGAGAAATGCTGCGGCGTCTGTCCCGAAGACCTTCGAGGTCTGCAGATCGTTCGGGCTTGCTTGGGCAGACACGCGTCTTCGGCTCGCGGCCGGTGCCGCGCCCGAAGGACCCGCGCCGACGGGTGCGTTCACGACCCGTTCCGCAGGTGCGCAGGCTGGTCCGGTACCCGCGCGACGAGGTCCTTCAGGTGCTGGATCGCGAGGTCGATCATCAGCTTGCTACCCGGGGAAAGGGGCGCGTCGGGCCAGTGGACGACGGCGAGGGTGTCGTGGAGGCGTGGTTTCATGGGCACCCATCCGACGCCGGGAGCGAGCCGGGGAAGTTGCTCGTGCAGCAGGATCTTCGGCACGACGGAGTCCCCGAACCCGCTTCCCACGAGCTTGATCGCCGTCTCGATGTCCTCGACCTCGGCGCGGATGTCGAGGGTCATCCCGAGGTTCTGCGCGCGCTTGGCCAGCGCCAGCCGGTACGGGTCCTGGGTGCGCCACTGCGCAAGCGGCAGGATCAGCCGGGCGGCGGCAAGCCGCCGAGCCGTGACGGGTGCGGCCAGGTGGGCGGGGTCCTTGCTGATGTAGACGTGTTCGAGACGTCCGATCGGCCGGACGGCGAGATCGCTGTCGGGAACCGGAAGGGCGACCACGGCTGCTTCGATGTGCCCGCGGCGGACCGCGTCGAGTGCTTCCCTGGTGCTGCGTCCGACGAGTTCGATGCGCAGCCCCGGATGCTGGCGCAGGACGTCGGCGATCAAGTCGGCTTCGATGAAAAGGGGTGCGGTGCCGAAGAGCCCGAACCGCAGGGTGCCTGATTCCAGCGTCGCCGCGCTCCGGACCGCCCTTTCCGCGTCCTCGGATGCGGCCAGCGTCCGTTCTGCGTGCGGGCGCAGTGCGTCTGCCGCCGGGGTGGGGACGATCCTGCGTCCCCGCCGCAGGAAGAGCGGGGTCTTGAGGACCCGTTCGAGCTGGCGGACCTGTTCGGAGAGAGTCGGCTGGCTGAACCCGAGGTGGACGGCCGCCGAGGTGAAGGATCCACACTCGTACGTGGCGAGGAAGCACCGGAGCTGATGGGGGGAAAGCATAGGAACTCCCTTGGGTAAGCAAGGCAAGAGACGGTAGTTCACCGCGCTTCGGTCTGCCACATTGGGAAGAACGAGCAGGTGGCGCGGTACCTGCGCCGCCATCCGCACGGACCGGCTGCGGTAACGGGTCCTGCGGCAGACCACCCTGCCGTCCCTGGCGAGAGGACAAGGAAGCGATGCCGACTGTGCGAGCCGATGCCGTCGAAGTCGATGCCGTGGTGATCGGTGCGGGGTTCAGCGGCCTTCGCGCGCTGTACGAACTGCGTGACGAGGTCGGGCTTTCAGTCCGGTTGCTCGAGGCGGGCAGCGACGTGGGCGGGGTGTGGTACTGGAATCGCTATCCGGGGGCACGCTGCGACAGTGATTCGTTTACCTACTGTTACTCCTTTTCGAAAGAGCTGCAGGAGAAATGGAGCTGGAGCGAGCGGTACGCGACCCAGCCGGAGATCCTCGAGTACCTGCATTTCGTGGCCGAGATGTTCGATCTGCGCCGCGACATCCGGCTGGACTCGAGGGTGCGCTCGGCCGTGCGCGACGAGCGGGAGAATCGCTGGCTGGTCGAGACCGCGGACGGACAGCAGTACCGGTGCACGTATCTGGTCACCGCCGTGGGCCCGTTGTCCTCGGTGTTCACGCCGCCGTTCCCGGGCTTGGACTCGTTCGGGGGCGAGCTGTATCCGGCCGCTCGCTGGCCTGCCGAACCGGTCGGGTTCACCGGCAAGCGGGTCGCGATCGTCGGCACCGGCGCCACGTCCATCCAGATGACGCCGATGGTGGCGGCGGCGGCCGCTCGGCTCACGGTGTTCCAGCGCACCGCGCCCTACGTGCTGCCTGCTCGCAACCGGGCGCACGACCCGGTTTCCCAGCAGGAGATCAAGGCCGGTTACGACGCGATCTGGGCACGGACCAGCCGCCAGACCTTCGCACTGGCGATCGAGGACACCGACCGGCTCTTTGCCGAGTGCACCCCCGAACAGCAGCACCGGGTCATGGAGCAGGCATGGGAGCTCGGCGGGTTCCGCTTGATGTTCGAGGCGTTCGCCGATGTGATGACCGATGAGGCCTGCAATGAGGCCGTCGCGGGATTCGTCCGCGAGAAGATCCGGGCAATCGTCGACGATCCTGCGGTCGCCGAGCTGCTGTGCCCGAAGAACAGCCTGACCCGGCCGCAACTCGGCCATTTCTACTACGAGACGTTCAACCGGGACAACGTCTCGCTGGTCGATGTCAGCGCGGATCCCATCGCGGAGGTGACCGCATCCGGGATCCGGACCACGAGCGGGCGGGAGTACGGGTTCGACGTCATCGTCTTCGCGACCGGGTTCGACGGCGGCACGGGCGCCCTGAACGCGATCGACATCCGAGGCACCGACGGCCGGTTGCTCCGGGATGCCTGGCGGGACGGGCCCCGCGCGTACCTCGGCCTCGGTGCCGAAGGGTTCCCCAATCTGTTCATGAGTTTCGGGCCGCAGTCGTTGTTCGCGAACGCTCCGGTCGTCAGCGAGCACACCGCGCGCTGGATCGGCAGGGCGATCAGCTACCTGCGTGACCACGGGTACCAGCGGATGACCCCGACGCCGGAAGCTGTGGACAGCTGGGTGCGGCACGTGGCGGACGCCTACTACTCGACGGCGTTCAAACACGGCGCGAGTTCTCGATCCTGGCTGGTGGGCGCCAACATTCCGGGCAAGCCGATCGCTCCGCAGCTCTATGTCGGGCACGCCGCAGGCTATTTCGCCCGGATCGCCGGGGAAGCCGACGCGGGCTTCCCGGGTTTCGACATCCCCGGCCGGGAAACCGGGGCCCTCCGGTGACCGCGACCGGACCGAGGCGCATCCATTCCGAACCCGACCAGTGGAGGCAGCAGTGACGGCAAGGCTCAGTGTCGATGTCGGGGGTACGTTCACCGATTTGATGTACTGCGACGAGGAAAGCGGGGTATCCGTCGTCGCCAAGGGGCCGACCACACCGGGGGCGCCCGACAAGGGGATCACCGCACTCGTGCGATCCAGCCTGAGCACCGCCCAGCTCGCCGCCGTGTCGCATTTCCTGCACGGCTCGACGGTCGGGATCAACGCGTTGCTCGAGCGCACCGGCGCGGTGGTCGGCATGCTTACCACCGCGGGGTTCCGCGACGCGCTGGAGATCCGGCGCGGTGACCGGGGGGAGGCCACCTACGACATCCTGTGGCGGACGCCGGAACCGCTGGTACCGCGTCGGCTGCGCTGCCCGGTACGGGAACGCGTGGCGGCCGGCGGTTCGGTGCTCACCCCGATCGATCTCGCCGACGTACGCGCGGCTGCCGCGGTGTTCGCCGAAGAGGGGGTGGAATCCGTGGCGATCACGTTCATGAATGCTTACGCCGCACCAGAACACGAGGTCTCGGCTGCGGAAGCGCTGCGCGAGGCCGGTTTCGCCGGGGAGATTTCGTTGTCGCACCTGGTGTCCGGCGAACTCGGACTCTACGAACGGACGTCGACGACGGTGATCGATGCCTACGTCCGTCCGCTGATGGCGGCCTACCTGCGGGACCTGGCAACGGAGCTGGGCGAGTCCGGGATGCGCGGCGAATGCCTGATCACCCGCTCCGGCGGCGGTGCGCTGCCGTTCGCCGAGGCCGGGGTCCGCCCGTTCGAGACGATCATCTCCGGGCCGGTGGCGGGCGCGATGGGGGCGGCGAGCCTCGGTGCGGGCAGGGGAATCAAGTACGCGATCACCGCGGATGCCGGCGGCACGAGTTTCGACACCTGCCTGATCGTCGACGGCCGGCCGCAGACCAAGTACCAGGGTGAAGTGCTCGGCATGCCGATCCAGTCGCCGTGGGTGGACGTGCGCTCGGTCGGCGCGGGGGGCGGGTCGCTTGCGTCCGTCGATGCCGGTGGCCTGCTCCGGGTGGGGCCGCAGAGTGCGGGTGCGGTGCCGGGACCCGTGTGTTACGGACGGGGCGGTACGGAACCGACGGTCACCGACGCCGCGGCGGTCCTCGGCATGCTCGGGGAAGGCAAGCTCGCCGGTGACCTGATCCTCGACCAGGCAGCGGCCCGTACTGCGGTCGCCGGACTGGGTTCCCGGACCGGGCTGGACGCCGACAGCGCCGCAGCGGGCATCATCCGCATCGCGAACGCGGAGATGGCCGCGGCGGTCCGCACGATCACGGTCGAGCAGGGCATCGATCCGCGGGAGGCGGTGCTGATCGCGTTCGGCGGGGCGGGACCGC
The DNA here is from genome assembly GCF_000717335.1 of Amycolatopsis jejuensis. Classification (GTDB taxonomy): domain Bacteria; phylum Actinomycetota; class Actinomycetes; order Mycobacteriales; family Pseudonocardiaceae; genus Amycolatopsis; species Amycolatopsis jejuensis. Next base: position 318,429 of record NZ_JNYZ01000001.1, on the reverse strand, counting down.
TCTTCGGCGCCCTTCTCGCGGACGAGCTGGGGATCCGGGACACGCTCGTTCCGGTGCACGCGGGCAACTTCTCCGCGGTCGGGCTCCTCGGCCAGGGCATCGCCCGCTCGGCGGCGCGGACGTTCATCGCGCCGTTCGGCCCCGCCGCGCTGAGCCGCGCAGGGGAACTCGCGGCCGGCCTGTTCGCGGCGCTTCCCGACGGTGACGAGCGCGAGCTGGCGTTCGACATGCGCTACGCCGGCCAGTACCACACCTTGACGATCGGCGTGCCGAACGTGCACGGGCTGCCCGGCGCCGGCGCCGACGGCGTCGTGGACCTGTTCACCGCGAGCTATGCGGCCACGTTCGGCGACACGTTGCCCGGACCGGTGGAAATCGTCGCGGTGCGGGCCACCACCCGGTCGGCGCTGGTCGAGGTTCCGGTCCCGGCCGGGGCAAGCGTCACCGCCGCACCTGCCTCGGTCAGGGCGTACTCGTTCCGCAAGGCCGAGCGGGTGGATTTCCCGGTGGTCGAACGGGCGGCGCTGCGCGTGAGCGAACCGGTTCCCGGCCCGCTGATCGTGACCGAGCAGACCACGACGACCTATGTGGACACCGGTTTCACCGTCGAAGCACAGCCGGATGCCACCCTGCTGATCCGCAATCTCGAGGTGCCGCGATGACCGCCGGTGCCATTGCCGCGGAAGTCATCCGCCACGGGCTCGGCAGTGCCACCGAACAGATGCGGCTTGCGTTGCGGCGCATGGCGTTCTCCCCGGTGATCCACGAGGCCAACGACTTCGCGGCCGGACTGCTCGACCGGCATGCCCGGCTGCTGGCACAGGCCCGCTCGATGCCGGCGTTCCTCGGCACGCTGGGCATGGCCACCGAGGCGATCGTCGCGGCCTGCGGCGGGGAGGACACGCTGGCCCCCGGCGATGTCCTCGTCTCCACCTACGCCTACGACACCGGATCCCACCCGCCGGACATGACGTTCGTGGTCCCCGGGTTCGTCGACGGGCAGCTTGCCGGGTACGCGGCGGTCAAGGCGCACGTCACCGACCTCGGCGCGAAGGACACGGCCTGCACGGACACCACGGACAACTTCCAGGAGGGGCTGATCCTGCCCGGGGTGCGGCTTTTCGCGGCCGGGGAACGCCGCGCCGACGTGCACCGGATCATGCTCGCCAACTCGCGGGCGCCCGAGGCACTCGCCGGTGACCTGGCCGCCATCGTCGCCGCCGCCCGGATGGGCATCGACCAGTTGTGCCGGATCGTGACGCGGCACGGGTCCGCCGGGTTCACCGCAGCCACCGAGGTGATGTTCGACCACGGCGAGAAGGTGGTCCGCGACGTGTTCGCCGGTATTCCCGACGGGCGCTACACCGGGCACGCCCAGCTCGACGACAACGGCATCACCGACGAACCGATCCCGCTCGGGATCACGGTCGAGGTGTCCGGCAGCGACGTCACCGTCGACCTGACCGGCGCGCCCGCAGCGGCGAGCGGCCCGATCAACTGCCCTCGCGCGATGACCGTGTCGGTCGCGCGCGTCGCGGTCATGTCCCTGGTCGGCGGAGGGGAGTCGGTCAACGAAGGCTTTTTCCGGCCGCTGCACGTGCGGACCACCCCGGGGACGATCTTCCACGCGGTGAGCCCGGCCCCGGTGTTCCTGTACGCCTGGGCGGCGGTCGCGGTCGCCGACGGGCTGCACCGGGCGCTGGCCACCGGGCTGCGCGAACGGATCCCCGGGCGCAGCGGCGGGGACATCTGCGCGACCGTCTTCATCGGCCGTGATCCGGAGACCGGGCGATTCTGGATGGACGGGACCGATCACGGTGTCGGCCAAGGCGCCTCGGCACACGGTGACCAGGGCGCGCCACTGATCCACATCCTGACCTCGGGCCTGCTGACGGCCTGCCCGGAGGCGATGGAGGCCCGCGGCGGGCTGCGGGTGGAGAGTTACGGGCTCGCCCCCGACTCCGGCGGCGCCGGCCGCCATCGCGGGGGGCTCGGCGTCGACGTCGTCTACCGCACGCTCACCGGCTGCACGCTCAGCATGCTGTGGGAGCAGACCCGCACCCCGGGCTGGGGACTGCACGGCGGCGGGGACGCGCGAGTGAACGCCTACCGGGTGGTCCGGCCCGACGGCAGTGTGCACGAGTCCGGGAAGCTCGGCGGGTATCCGCTGCCCGCCGGGTCCGTGGTCGAGGTGCGCACCGGCGGTGGCGGTGGCTGGGGTCCGCCGCAGGAGCGCGATCCGGCGGCGGTGCATGCCGATGTGCGCGAGGGGTATGTCAGCGAAGCCGCCGCACGCCGCGATTACCCGCACGCGTTCGAAGGAGGTAACCGATGACTGCCGACCCGGTGCTGGCCGAGGTGGTCCGGCATGGGCTCACCGCCGCTGCGGAACACCTCCGCATCACGTTGCGCCGCATGGCGTTCTCCCCGGTCATCCACGAGGTCAACGATTTCGCCGCCGGGTTGTTCGACCGGCAGGCCCGGCTGTTGGCACAGGCGCGTTCGGTGCCCGCGTTCCTCGGCACGCTGGGCGTCGCCATCGAGGCAGTGGTCGCCGCGGTCGGCGGCGAGGAGGCACTGGCGCCGGGCGACGTCCTCGTGTCCACCCTCGCCTACGACACCGGTTCGCACGCCCCGGACGTGACGTTCGTGCTGCCCGGGTTCGCCGGAGAGCGGCTGATCGGGTACTGCGCGGTCAAGGCCCACGTCACCGATCTCGGGGTCAAGGACGCCGCGGCGACCGACACGACCGACATCTTCCAGGAAGGCCTGATCCTGCCCGGCGTCCACCTGCACCGGGCCGGGCAACGGCAGGACGACGTCTACCGCATCCTGCTCGCCAACTCGCGGGCACCGGAGGCGCTCGCCGGGGACGTCGCCGCGATCTTGGCAGCCGCGCGGATGGGGCTCGACGAGCTCGGCCGGATGATCGACCGACATGGTTCGGCGACGTTCGAGGCGGCCGTCGCTGCGATGTTCGACCGGGGTGAAGCCATTGTCCGGGAACTGTTCGCGCAGATCCCCGACGGACGATACGTCGCGCATGCGGCACTGGACGACAATGCGGTCACGAGCGAACCGGTTCCGCTCACCGTCGCGGTCGAGGTCTCCGGAAGCGACCTCACCGTCGATTTCACCGACGCACCCCCGATGCAGCCAGGGCCGATCAACTCCCCTTACGCGATGACCGTGTCGACCGCGCGGGTGGCCGTGATGTCGCTTGCCGGCGGTGCGGAATCGTGCAACGAGGGCTTCTTCCGCCCGCTCCGGGTGAAGACGACGCCCGGCACGATCTATCACGCCGTCGCGCCGGCTCCGGTGTTCGTCGCAGGCTGGGTGGCGACGGCGACGTACGACGCGATCCATCGCGCGCTCGCCGATGTCCTGCCCGAGCAGGTCCCTGCGCGCAGCGGTGGCGACGATTGCGCGACAGTGTTCATCGGCCGGGACAGCGCGACCGGGCAGTTCTGGATGGACGGCATGGATCACGGGGTGGGCCAAGGCGCCTCGGCCCGTGGTGACCAGGGCGCACCCGTCATGCACGCGATGGCGTCCGGGGTGCTCACCTGCTGCCCCGAAGCGATCGAGGCCCGCGGTGCCCTGCAGGTCGACCGGTACGAGCTGGCCCAGGACTCGGGAGGGGTCGGCCGGCATCGGGGCGGGCTGGGGATCGACGGCGCCTACCGGGCGAAGAAGGACTGCGCGCTCAGCATGTTGTGGGAGCAGACCCGTACTCCGGCGTGGGGACTGCGCGGTGGGCGTGACGGCGGGTTCAACGGCTATCGGGTCCACCTTCCGGACGGTACTGTCCACAGTGGCCGGAAGCTGAGCTCCTTTCCGCTGCCTGCCGGGGCAGTGGTCGAGGTTGCCACGGGCGGCGGTGGCGGCTGGGGTCCACCGCGGGAACGTGATCCGGCAGCGGTGCGCGCCGACGTGCGCGAGGGGTACGTCAGCGAAGGCGCCGCCCGCCGTGACTATCCGCACGCGTTCGAAGGAGGTAACCGGTGATCGCCGATGCGCACCTCGACCTGCTGCAGGACCTTTCCCTGCGCGACCAGGATCCGGACGTGTTCGCGCGGGACTGGCTGCCACAGCTGCAGGCCGGCGGCGTGGCCGCGCAGGTGTGCGCCGTCGCGTGTGAGGACCGGGTGAATCCGGGCGCGAACCTCGTACAGGCATTGCGCCAGGCGGCCGCGTTCCGGCAGGCCTGCCGGCGCAACTCCGGCCAGGTCCTGATGGTCGCCTGCCGGGCCGATCTCGACACCGCTCTCGAATCCGGCCGGATCGGCATGGTGCTCGCGCTGGAGGGAGTCGACGCGGTCGGCCGGCATCTCGGAGTCGCCGACGCACTCGTGGACCTCGGGGTCCGGATGGTCGGCCTCACCTGGCAGTTCCGCAACGACGCCGCGGACGGCGCTGCCGAGCCGCCTGCGGGAGGACTCAGCACCTTCGGCAGGCAGCTGGTGGCCCGGCTGCTCGACCGGGGTGTGATCCTCGATGTCGCGCATGCTTCGGAAGGCACTTTCGATGACGTGCTCGACCTCGTCAGTGCCCACGGCGGCAATGTCCTGTGCAGCCACGGAGGTTGCCGGGCGCTGCTCGACGAACCACGCAACCTGTCCGACGATCAGCTCAGGAGGCTGGCCGCGGCGGGCGGGGTGATGGGCATCGCCGCTGTACCGCACATGCTTTCCGCCGATTCCCGGGACCTGCCGGTCATGGTCGGCCACATCCGGCACGCGGTCGAGGTGATGGGCGCCGAGCACGTCTGCCTCGGCGGAGACTTCTTCGCGCAGTTGCTTCGCTCCATGCCTGCCGCGGTAGCCGCGATCGCGGCTACCGCCGAGCCCGGTGCCGAAACCGATGTCGGCGCGCTCGACGGGCTGGCGGGGCCCGAGGATTACGGCACGCTGGTCTCCGCACTGCACGAGACCGGCCTTCCGGCCGCCCAGGTGGAGGATGTACTGCACGGGAACCTGATCAGGTTCCTGCGGCGATCACTTCCCTGACGAGGTGGCCGAGGTGCTTGCCGGGCAGGACCCATCCCGTTCCGCCCGCCCGGCGGTACCCCGCAGCCGGGCAGGCAGCCCCGAGTGGGTCCCGGTCAGGGCCGGACCCCAGGCGGCGCGATGATGTTGATCTGCGCCTTCTCGGCGGCAGCGGTGAGTTTCCGGGCGGTTTCCTCGTCCATCTGCCACCCGCGCTTCGGCCCGTCGTATTCGGCGGGCTCGGACACCTCGCGGAGAAAGTTCTCGAATCCGGTGGGCGAGGTGAGCAGCAGATACGTGACGCCGGCTTCGGGGTCGGCCTGGAGCGTGTGCGGGACGCCGACCGGGAGCAGTACGGCATCACCCGGGCCCGCGGTGAATTCGCGGCCGACCGACCAATAGGTGATCGACCCTTCCAGGACGAAGAACATCTCGTCCTCGACGGCGTGCTCGTGCAGCGGCGGGGTCGCGCCGGGGGCCATCTGCTGCCAGGCGAGCAGGAGCTTTCCCTCGGTGTGCGAGGCGTCGAAGATGATCTGGACGTTGTCGCCGAGGAACCACAGCGAGTCGCGATCCGCCTTGCGGATGTGCTGGGCTCGTTTGGCCTTGACGAGGGTTTCTTCGTCGTAACTGCCGGGCTCGGTTGCCATTTTTCGTTCTCGCTCTCGGGTGAACGGACGTGTTCCGAAGTGGAAGGGAGCAGTGAAAATATGCGAATGACTATTCGTGACAAGGGCTTCTACCTCGTAGTATCTGAGACTAGATTAGCGACTGCCTGATCGCAAGTGGGATTCCGGCAACGACCGGGCGCGCGGACCGGTCGACCTCGGATCTTCCTGGAGCGAGCGAATATTCGCAGTAGTTGACAACGACAAGTCTGCTCTCTAGTTTTCTGGTGAGGGGCAGCGATTCTGTCGGATCCACCGTCGCTGCGCGGGCGGATGACAGCGAGAGTTCGTTCGCAACTTGGCGCGGGCAGGCCAGGGCGAGGGATTTCGGCCATGGCGGAAGTCCTTGCGGCGAAAGAACATCCGGCCCGGTACCGAGCAGCTTTCCCGCGCGGGAAAAGGAGACTTCTCATGGCATCCCGCAGTTCCGGAGCGAGCAGCAGGCACCGCTGGCTGCTGCTCGTGCCGCTCGTCTGGCAGCTGGCGATGGCCGGGGTGGTCAACGACGTCCCGTGGGCCCCGCTCGGCCTGCCGTTTCCGATGGTCTGGCAGATGGCCGGTGTCCTCGTCTGCGTGGGGGCGCTGAGGCTGGTGTTCGTGCTCGACCGGCGGGGCGGCCTGGAGCGGGAAGAGGCGGAGTTTCTCGCCCGGACCACCACCGGTGATCACGTCGGCGAGGGAGCCGCATCGTGATTCAGGCGATTGTCGTCACCATCGTGCTCGGCACTGCTTTCGGGGCGATCATGCCGGCCCGGAAGGGCGCTCGCTCCGCGAGCTTCACCGAATGGGCCGTCGGCGGGCGGCGGTTCGGCAACGTGCTCTTCTGGTTCCTGAATGCCGGCGAGTCCTACAGCACGGCAGCTGTCTTCGGCATCTCCGGCTACGCATGGGCGGCCGGTGCGCCTGCTTACCTGGCGTTCACCACGTTGCCCGCGGTGTATGTGGCCGGTTATTGGATCATGCCGAAGATCTGGCGCAGTGGCCGGCGATTCGGTCATGTCACGCAGGCGGATTTCCATGCGGCGCGGTACCACGCGCAGTGGCTCGGTGTGGTGACCGGGATGGTTGGCATCGCGGCGTTGATCGTCTACGTGCAGATCCAGCTGATCAGCGTCAGCATGATCGTGCGGCTGGCGGTGAGTGACGTCGCGCCGGACCTCGCGGTGGTCATTGCCGGGGTGGTGATGCTCGCGTTCGTGACGGTGACCGGACTCCGTTCCGCCGCTTTCGCCGCCACGGTGAAGGACATCCTGATGGTGGTCGTGCTCGTCGTCCTGGTCGTTTCGGTGGCCGGCAAGGTCGGTGCGACCTCGCTGTCCGATGTCTTCAGGACGACCGGGCAGGAGCATCCGGGATGGTGGCAGCTGCCCGGCGGCGACCCGCACTCGGGGATGACCGCCGGCTGGCTCATCACGTCGTCGTTGAGCGTCGGGCTGGGCAGCTGGATGGTGCCGCAGGCGTTCCAGTACTGCTACTCCGCAGGCACGGCCACGACGATCCGCCGGACCAACGTCTGGATGCCGCTCTACGGACTGTCCTGTTTCCTGGTGATCCTTCTCGGTGCGGCCGCGCTCGCGGCAGGCACGCGGCCGGAGGGGGGCGATCCGAACGCGGCACTACTGACCTTCGTCACGGCTTCCTACCCGCCGTGGGTGGTCGGATTGCTGGCAGCGACCGGATTGCTGCTCGCACTCGGACCGGGTTCGGTGACGTTGCTCAGCGCGGCTTCCACCTTCGCGCGCAATGTCGCGCAGCCCCTGCGCCCGGCGATGCCGGACCGCGGCAACCTTCGCGTTTCGCGGGTGGCCCTTGTGGTGATCACGGCGATTGCAGTCTGGGTGACGCTGCACAACTCCGGCTCGCTGGTGACCGTGCTGCTTCAGGCGAATGCAGCGCTGGAAATGCTGGCTCCGGCGGCGTTCCTCGGCTTCCTGTGGCGGCGGACCACCGCGATCGGCGTCCTCGCCGGGCTGGTCGCCGGGTCGGTGTCGTTGCTGACGCCGTTCGCCGCCGGGTTCTGGAAGACGCACCTGCCCTCCGTCGACGCCGGCCTGATCGCGCTGCTGATCAACACCGGGGTGGTGGTGCTCGTCAGCCTGGTCACCTCGAAGCCGCCGCCGGCCGCGATCGAAGTCGGGCTGGGCCTCACGGCGAACGACGTGCCGGGCCCGCACCCTGTGGCCGGGCCCGGCCGATGATCGCAACCCGAGCGTTTCCCTTGCAGACTGGAGGTCAGATGACATCGGTGCGCCATCTCATGGATCCCGCCTACGCCGCGCGGCGGGCCACGGAGGCCGACGATCATTGGGGTGGGATTGACACGGCGAAGGTGGCGATGCTGTGCATCGCGGACCCGTTCTGGCCGGACGACTGCACCCCGGAGCACGTCCGGGCGGCGGCGATCGAATCCTTGCAGGCGGACGGCGCGCATTACAGTTCGCCGATCGGGGAGCGTGCGCTGCGGGTGGAGATCGCGAAGCGGGTCGCGCGGGTGAACGGCCTGGAGGTGGATCCGGATCGCAACGTCACCGTCGCCGGCGGGTCGGTGCCGTTGTTCGTCCACGCCATGCGGCCGTTCCTCGAACCCGGGGCGCAGAACGAGATTCTCACCCCGACGCCGTCCTGGGTCACGAACTTCGAGATCGGCCCGCTTGCCGGCGGCGTGACGGTCCCGGTGCCGACGTATCCCGAGGACGGGTACGATCTGCGCATCGACGAGTTCGCACGTCGGCTGACCCCGCGCACGAAACTCGTGCTGATCGCGAACCCGAACAATCCCACGGCCACGCTGTACAGCCGCCGGGCGCTGGAACAGCTTGCCGCGTTCGCCCGGGAGAATGACCTGATCGTGGTCACCGACCAGGCTTTCGAGGACACCGTTTTCGATGGCTGCGAGATGACCGAGATCGCTGCGTTGCCGGGAATGGCGGAGCGGACGATCCTGATCAGCTCGCTGTCCAAGGGGATGGCGCTGTGCGGGTACCGGATCGGGTACGTGGTGGCGTCCGAGGAGATCACCGACGTCCTGCATTCCTCGGCGGCACACATTCTCGGCGCCCCGAGCACGGCGGCACAGGCGGCCGCGGTGGCGGCGCTTCGCGAGCCGCAGTTCGTCGAGGCCTACCGCGCCGAGTACCGCAAGCGAGCCGACGCGATCTGCGCGATGCTCGACACTGTCCCGGATCTCGGGTATACGAAACCGCAAAGCGGGTATTACCTGTGGCTTGACGTTTCCGCGTTCGGCAACGCCCGCGAGGTCACCGAGTACCTTCTCCGGGAAGCGTCGGTATTGCTGAACGAAGGGGACACCTGGGGGAGCAGTGACCATCTCCGGCTGGTCTATTCGACCTTCGCGGACCGGAACCGCTGTCTGTCGGCGATCGAGCGGATGGTCGACGCCTTCGCCCGGCATCCGAAAGCCGCGGTGAAGGGGAAATCCCGGTAATTCTCCTTGCGGCAGTGGCCGCTGCTCCGTTCAGGACAGCCGGAAAACGGTCGGGTCGGTGGTGGTGAAGGGTGACCAGCCGGGGTCTCCGTCGCGGACGAAACGGCCGAGGCGGTCGCCGAACGAATTCCGCGTCGATGCCGCGTAACTGCGGTGCCTCGGCCCAGGCTTCCGCAGTGCCGAAGACAACGGCAGCTCGACGCAGTGGCGCGCGCCGAATGGTCCGGCGCGCCAATCGAATTGGTGGACGAAGCAGGTTTCCCGCGTTTTTCCCGTTGCTGGGCCGCGGCGACCGCGGCGGTGGTGAACTCGCTGTCGGTGAGGGCGGCGCCGAGGACCCGGCCGGGAGCCTGGCCGTGCTCGTGAACCGCATAGATTCGAGCACCATCGCCGAACCGCCGATCCAGTTCGGCGATCACGTCAGGGCATGGAGGTCCTGGCTTGCGTTCCGATCCAGTGCCTCGAGCGGGCTGGTCCACGGCAATTCCGCGGTCGCCGTCGGGGTACAGCGGGGGGTGTCCCGATGAGTTTGGTCAAGGGGCGGTCGGCTCGGGTGGTGTGAGGTGTGCTGTCCGGTCGGGTTGGTAGTGGGTGTGGTTGCGGAGCATGGTGTAGAGGACGTCGCAGCGGCGCCGGGCGAGGCAGATCAGTGCGCGGCTGGTTGGGTCTGCCGGCGAGGCGAACGCGGCGAGGAAGAACGCGCGTTTGGGGGCGCGGTTGCCGGTTCTGGCGGGGTGTTCGCCTTTGATGCTGGTTCCGGAGCTGCGGGTGACGGGGGCGATGTCGGCGTGGGCGGTCAGGTGTGCGGTGGACTTGAAGTTCGAGGCGTCGCCGATCTCGAGCAGGATGCGGGCGGCGGTCCTGACGTCGATGCCGGGCAGCGATGGCAGGACCTCGGAGAGGGGGTGCGCATCGAGTATCCTCTCGACCTCGTCGGCGATCTGTTTCCGTTGCTGCAGGACGGTTTTCCGGCTGTCGGCCAGTCGCGGGAAGACCAGGTCCGCTGGGGCGGTGGCCGTTTGCTCGCCGAGCGCGGAGATGATCGCGTCGACCAGTTGGCTGCCTATGCGGGGCGCGTGGGCGGTGGCGATCGCTGATCCGGGTTGTTTCGGTTGCGAGGTCGTCGTCGAACCCGACGAGCACCTCCAGTTCGGCCAGGGCGTTGTCGCCGAGATCGACCTGGCGGAGCGGGTGCGGCAGCGATCGGGCGGCGTCGGTTTTCGCGCGGCCCGGGTGGAGGTCGGCGATGCGGCGCATCGCGAGTCCGGGCAGGTAGGCGACCTGGTGCCCGGTGGCGCGGGCGACCCCGACGGGCAGTGCCCCGATGGTGGCGGGCTGGTCGACCATGACCAGCAGTCGTCCGTGCCGGGCGAGTTTGTCGAACAGGGACTGCAGTTTCGGTTCGCTGTTGGGCAGCGGCCCGTCGTGCAGCCGCTCGTCCTCGGCGGTCACACCGACTGCGTGATGGGCGCCTTTGCCGACGTCCAAGCCGAGGAACACCGTGAAATCGCTGCTCATGCACCATGCCATTCAGCCAGGGCCGTGGTGATCGCCAGTCGGGCATCGAGCGCCGGCACCCACGCCTGCGAAGAGGCCTGCCATCGGCGGTCTTGTCCCTATCAGCGGTCGATCGATGCCACCAGGCCCGGGGACACCACCCCCGGATCATGCCTGCAACAGGGGGACAAAGTCATGCCGAACCCGGCGACCACGGTCCCCGCCTCGGGGACCACGAAGCCGGTAACGGGTGAACTTCCTTCGCGTGCAGGGCACGAATCCGGCCACGTTCATCGGTCACGGTGAGTCCACATCGGCAGTGTCCGATGCCGACGTCGCGATGATGCGCGCCGTCGACGAAAGCCACACCGCCGATTCCGTTGAGTGGCACGGATCGTTGGGCTCTTCCCGGTGCGATCGGCTGGCGCCTCGGTGAAACGCAAGCTCGCCCGAGCCCGCACCTAGGGATGTCGATGTCGGCGCCGGCTCGTTCGGCCGAGGCGAGATCGTGGAAGGACTCCGGGAGGTCGCCGGGCCAGTAGATCAGCTCGGTCTTGACGGCCGGCCACCGTTCCCGGCGCCTTGATCGGTCAGCCGCCTACGTCACGACGGCCGCCCGGCCCGCGGCCGGGATCGCGGACGTCCTCCCCGCGGAATTGCACGACGGTCACCGGGGCATTCCGCGCCGCGTCGACGGGGTCTTGCATCCGGCCGAGGGTCCCGTGCGCCGGCGTGGCCTTCCCGGTGGCGGGTTTCCGCCGGATCCTGGCATGAATCAGCGTGTCCGGGTGGTGCGGCCGGCTCTACCGTCGATGGCGTAGTCCGGTCCGCCATGGAGGGCAGTGTGCACGTTCAGATTGTCTTGTTCGACGGTTTCGACCCGCTCGATGTCATCGCGCCGTTCGAGGTGTTCCATGCCGGGGGTATGGCGAGCGGAGGCGTGGTCACGGTCGAGCTCGTTTCCGCCGAGGGTGCCCGTGAGGTCGTGAGCGGTACCGGCGGGTTGTCGTTGCGGGCGAATGGCGTGCTCGATCCCGCTCGGGCGGGGGTGGTGCTGGTTCCGGGCGCGGCGGGCCCGATCGGGGACATGTCCGATGTGGACGGTGCGGAGGAAACCATTCCGGTCCTGCTCGGCCGGGCGGTGGAAACCTCGTTGCCCACGCTGCTCAAGGCAGCTCTGGCGCAGCCGGACGTTCTGTTCGCCACCGTGTGCGGCGGCTCGCTCATCCCCGCCATGGCCGGGTTGCTGGAGGGCCGGTATGCGACCACGCACCACGAAGGGCTCGATCTCCTCGATGCGACCGGGGTGCATGCGGTGCGGGCGCGGGTCGTCGACGACGGGGATCTGGTCAGCGGCGCCGGGGTCACGTCGGGGCTCGATCTCGGTCTGTACCTGCTTGAACGCGAGATCGGGCCCCGGGTGGCGCACGCGGTCGAGGAGTTGTTCGCGCACGAGCGACGCGGCATCGTGTGGCGCAACACCGGACCCGAGCCGGCCGGCTTCTGAACCTCTCTGGAAGGGAATAGCTCTTGTCTCCCAAGGAAATCTGGGTGCTGACCATCTCCACGCCGATCGGGCGGATCACCGCGAACATCGACCTGTTCGAGGAGGACGGCAGGTGGCGCGGCACCGCGAGCGGAACCGGTGAAGAGGTCGAGCTCACCGACCTCGTCCGCGACGGCAACCGGCTCACCTGGCGGCAAGCCGTCAATCGCCCGTTGCGGTTGAACCTCGCCTTCGACGTGACAGTCGACGGCGATGTTCTTGCCGGGACGTCGAAAGCCGGCCGGCTGCCGCCGTCGAAAGTGGCCGGGCGGCGCCGCCGGTGATCTCGACGGGTTCTTCGAAGGCCGACCTGTTCCTGCGTGCCGCCACGCGGATCCCCGGTCGCCGCCGGTTTCTCCATCTGGTCGGCGCTGCGGCGGCCGCGACGACGCTGGCGGCCGCGACACCCGCGCGCCTCGCGGCCCGGACCCGCGTGGTGCTGCTCGGGACCGCGGGCGGCCCGACCGTGCTGACTCCCGACCGGGCCGGGGTGTCCACCGCGGTCGTCCACGACGGCCGGATCTACCTGGTGGACCTCGGGATCGGGGCGTACTGGCGGCTGGTGCGCAGCGGTCTCGCACCGGGGCCGGCGGCGGGGGACCTGCTCGGCAACGTCCGCGGGATCTTCTTCACCCACCTGCACAGCGACCACGTCGCGGATTGGCCGGCGCTGTACGTGACCGGCGTGTCCAACGCGATCGGCCGCACCGGACCGCCGATCCAGGTCTGGGGCCCTCCCGCGCGCCCGGCGCTGCCGCGGGTGTTCCCGCCCGGGCGCCCGGCGCCGCCGGTCGTCGGCCCCGCCGAACCGGGGCCCGGCATCACGGACCTCACGGACCATCTCGGCCAGGCCTTTGCCGCCGACCTCAACGACCGCGCACGGGACAGCGCCCTCGCCGGCCCGGAAAGCGTGTTCCACGTCCAGGACATCGACCTCGCCGGGATCTGGACCCCGGACCCCGAAGGACGGCCGCCCCGGCTGCGCACCCCGATCCGGGTGTGGCAGGACGGCGAGGTCACGGTCACTGCGACCCTCGTCGACCACCACCCGGCCGCCCCGGCTTTCGCCTACCGGTTCGACACGCCGGACGGCTCCGTGGTGATCTCCGGCGACACCGGTGTCAGCCCGAACCTGATCGACCTCGCCCGCAACGCCGACTACCTCGTGCACGAGGTGATCGACCCGCGGTTCGTCGACGAACTCGTGACCCGCCTGCCCCCGGACCGAGCCGGGCCGATGCGCGAACACCTCCTCGCCGCGCACACCACAATCGACCAGGTCGGCGCGCACGTCGCGGAACCGGCCGCGGTCCGCACCTTGGTACTGAACCACCTCGTCCCCGCCACCACCCCGGAACACCGCTGGCGGGACGCCCAGCGCGGATTTTCGGGGCGGCTCATCGTGGGGAGTGACCTTCAGGTGCTGCCGCTGGGCCGATGATGGCCGCCACCGGAAGTGCGGGCAGGCGATCGAGTTCCTGAGCTCTTCGTGGAACGCGCCGCACCGTTCCGTGAGCCCCGGGACCGGCCGGATACCCCGGTCCGCACGGAATCGGCTTGCCCGGGTGGCACTGCCTTCGGGGCAAGTGCAGCCGGCCACCAGCGTGATGAACGTCCACACCATCGGTTCTGTTGCCTGGAATGACGCCGGGCCCGTCCCTTGCGCCGCCCTATATCGGCTGTGGCGTGTCCCGGTCTTCGCCGCGGCCGAGGCGATCCCACTGCCGGGCGTGAAGTGGCTTCGGCGGGCGGTACCCAGCTGTCCACAAAGGACGTTCTCGACCTGAGCGGCCACGACCTCCTTTGTGGACAACGCCGAGTCCCCGGCGCCGAAGATCAGCTCGATGCCCCGGCCATCTCCCCGGCGATCATTCCGGATCCGCCGTCGATCCATCCGCCGTCGATCACGAGGCTCGAGCCTTGGCGGTACGAGGCGGCGGGGGAGGCCAGGAACACCACGGCGGAGGCGATGTCGCCGACCCTGCCTGCCGGGGCGGCCGCGAGTACCTGTCCCTCGGCCGAAACGGTCCGACGGGTGCTCCATGATGGTGTCCGGTGCGGCATCGCCGGCAAGGCCGACGCTGAGGGTGTCGACGCGCTCCGCCGAGCACGCTTCGAGTCGTTGCTCATTGCGGCCGACGAGCAGGACTTTCGTACCCGCCCGGTGCCTCTCCCGGGCGATCTCGGCGCCGATGCCGGAACTGGCGCCGGTGACCACGGCCACCTTGCCGTCCACTGTGGAGGCAGGGGCGGACTGCATGCGTTGCGCGCTTTCCGTCGGCGGCTGTGTCATGGTTCGACCGGTTGACGATCAAGCGGGACAAGCTTTCCCGCTCCGGAGTAGCCGCGGCAGCGGGGATCACCGGCGCCGGGCCAGGATGATCGCGTTGTCCGTCCGGTCCGGTTGCTTCCCGTGGCCTGGTTTCGGCGTGCGGGATGTCCCATTGTTCCGGGTCGAGTGCGAGCTGCGTGCTTTCCTCGTCAGTGCTGAGGAAGCGGTACAGGTCGCGGGGGACGTTGCCCCAGGGCGGCAAGTCCGCGTGCGAGGTGATGAGCAGATGCCCGGGCGGCGTCGACGGGTACCTGCCGTCCGTCCTTCAGCTGCACCACTGTGTCCCCGACGATTTCGGTGACGGGTTCGGAGTCGGGACGGATGCCGCGTGCGCGGGTCCTGGCCTCGGTGCGAGGTGGCGGTTTGCCGGAAGACGATCTCCGGGACACCGTCGCGACGCTGGCGCCCTCAAGGCTGGCATCATTGCTGTCATGGGGCGGAGGGTGCGAGCCGGAGGCCGGTGTCCGTGGTGCCGACGTGGCATGGTGCGCCGGACCGCGGGGCGGCACGGGTTTTTCCTGGGCTGTTCCAGGTGGCTTCCGGACGGCTCCGGTTGTAACGCGGCATGGAAGCCGGACGGTTCCCGCATCCCGGTCCGATCTCGTCGGAGAGTCCCCGGCCGGTGGCCGCGGACCCGATTGCGGGATCTCATGATCCTCGTCGGGATCGGGTTGATTGCCGTGTTGCTCGTCGGCATCGTCGGTGCTCTCGTCAGGTTGGTCTGGTGAGTGCCGGATCTCCCGCAGTACACATCCCCGCGCAATCGCCACCCCCACGTCCCTCCACGGTGGTATGTATGTGCCATGAGTGACCAGCCTGCAGGCAGCACCCTCGCCGTGATCCGGGCTGCGTTGCCCGCCTTGCTGCCCAGTGAGCAGCGGGTCGCCGAGGTGGTGCTGGCCCGGTCTGCCGAGGTCATCGACTGGTCGGTGGCCGATCTTGCGGCGGCGGCGGGGACGTCGTCGGCCACGGCGGTGCGGGCTTGCCAGCATCTGGGCTTTCGCGGGTTTCAGCAGTTGCGGCTGCTGCTGGCACGGGACGCCGGCAACGCGGCCCAGCCGGCCAGTCCGGAGTTCGGGCCGGGGGACTCGCCGGAGACGATTGCGGCGGCGGTGTTCGCCACGGCCGGTGGGGTTCTCGCCGGGGGGATGGGGGCGGTCGAGCCTGCTGCGTTGCGCAAGGCGGTCGACGTGCTCGTTGCGGCTCGGCGGGTGGTGTTCGTCGCCAATGGCGGGTCCGGGTTCGTTGCGCAGGCGGCGGCGTTTCGGTTCACTGCCAACGGGTTCATTGCCGAGGCGCCGGCGGAGGCGATCAGCCAGCAGATCGTCTGCCGGTTGCTCACGGCCGAGGATGTCTGCGTCGCGATCAGTTCGAGTGGGGTCAACGAAGTCACCTTGCGCGCTGCCGAAGCCGCGGCGAAGGCCGGGGCCACGCTCGTCGGGGTGACCTCGTTGACGCACTCACCGCTGACCGCGCTCGCTGACCTCACCCTGGTCACCGGTACCGCGCCCTTCCAGCGCAACGACGTGTTCGCGGGCCCGATGGCGCAGCTCGCGCTGCTGGTTTCCCTTCAGCTCGCGGCCGGGTTCCGCCGCCCGGACCGGTCGTCGGAGGTCCTCGACGAGGTGTGGCAGGTCATCACGTCGGACACGCGGCGTAGCTGAGGTTCACCCGGGCCGGGGTAATCCTGTCCGGGGCGTCGCGGAATCCTCAGCCGCGCGCCACCCGCTGTTCACGTCCTTCGCCGACACTTCCCGTGTAAGCGCGTACCAGAGATCGTAAAATCTGTGGAACGCGGATTCATGGAGGGAGCGTCGTGGGACAGATTCAGCTCGAGGGCCTCACCCGCCGGTTCGGCGCCGTCACCGCGGTCGACCGGGTGCACCTGGAGATCGGCGACGGCGACTTCGTTGCGCTGCTGGGCCCGAGCGGATGCGGGAAGACGACGCTGCTGCGGATGATCGCCGGGCTGCTCGCGCCGAGTGCCGGCCGGATTTCCGTCGACGGCCGGGACGTGACGAATCTGGCTCCCAAACGGCGTGACCTGGCGATGGTCTTCCAGAGCTACGCGCTCTACCCGCATCTGACGGTGGCCGGCAACATCGGGTTCCCGCTGCGGGTCCGGCGCCGTCCGCGCGCCGAGATCCGCGACCGGGTCGCCGAAGTGGCCGCCCAGCTCGACCTGTCCGAGCTGCTTCGCCGTCGCCCCAAGGAACTTTCCGGCGGGCAGCGCCAGCGCGTGGCCCTCGGCCGGGCTCTGGTACGGGAACCCAGTGCATTCCTGATGGACGAGCCACTGTCCAATCTGGACGCCAAACTGCGCACCGCCACCCGCGCGGAACTGGCTGCGCTGCACCGCAGGCTGGGTTCCACGTTCGTCTACGTGACGCACGACCAGGTCGAGGCGATGACGATGGCGACCCGGATCGCGCTGCTCGACGGCGGGCGGCTGGAGCAGGTCGGCACGCCGGCGGAGGTCTACGACGAGCCGGCGTCGGTGTTCGTCGCCGGGTTTCTCGGGTCGCCGCCGATGAATCTTCTGCCGGCCACCGCGCGCACGATGGGCGAGCGCGTGCGGGTGCTCGCCGACGCCGTCGACGTTCCACTGTGGACCGGAACCACGCCGGAACAGCAAGTGGTGCTGGGCATCCGGCCCGAGCACCTGTCCTTCGCCCCGCTCACCGAGGAGCCGGGTACCCGCCCGCTGCTGCGGGGAACCGTGGCTGCGCTGGAAAACCTGGGCAGTGAAGAGGTCGCCCTCTGCGCCGTCGGGGACGCCACCGTGGCCGTGCGCGGCCCGCGCCCGCTCGGAGTCGTCCCCGGTGAGCCGGTCGCCCTGACGGCCGCGGCCGACCGGATCCACCTTTTCGACGCGCCGAGCGGACGCCGGCTCGTCTGGCAGCCGGAAACCGTCCTGGCCGCCGCCTGACCCCTGTCTGAGGAGAAATTCCATGAGATCCCTTCGCCGCTCCCGCGCGGCCGGACTGCTCGCCGCCGTGGCTTTGTCCGCCACTGCCTGCGGTGGGCTCGGCGCGACCGCGAGCAGCAGCAACGCCGTCGCGCCGGTCCCGGAACTGGACGCGAGCCAGCACGTCGACCTCACCTTCGAGAGCTACAACCTCGCCACCGCCGGGACCTGGACCACCACCGTCAACGACCTGCTCGCGCGGTTCCAGCGGAAGCACCCCAACATCACCGTGCACGGCCAGCCGCCGCAGGGCGGGGGCAGCGCGGCCACCGGAACCGTATCGAGCGTGCAGAGCCAGCTCATGGTAGGCAAGGCGCCGGACGTCGCCCAGCTGACCTTCGGCGATCTGGACTACGTCGTCTCGAAGCTCAAACCCAAGCCACTGGCGGATCTGGTGGGCGCCGATGCGGTGCAGAACGCCCTCGGCGGCACGCATCCGATCCATGAGCGCGCCCGGAACCTCGCGTCGATGGACGGCAAGGCCTACGGGCTCCCGTACGTCTTCTCCACGCCGGTGCTCTTCTACAACGCCGACCTCTTCCGCAAGGCCGGGCTCGATCCGGCCAAACCGCCGTCGACCTGGGCCGAGGTCCAGCAGGCGGCGTTCGCGATCAAGAACGCGACGGGTTCCGCAGGCGCGTACGCGGACTGCTTCACCAAGACCTCGGGCGACTGGTGCCTGCAGTCGGTCATTCGCTCCAACGGCGGGGCGGTGCTGTCGGCCGACCGCAAGAAGCTCAGCTTCGCCGACGGGCCCGCCGCGGACGCCCTCGCCACGATGCAGCAGATGGTCAAGTCCGGGGCGACGCCGGACTTCACGCAGGCGCAGGCAATGGAGGCGATGGGCCGCGGGCAGCTGGGCATGCTGCTCGAGTCGAGCGCGCTGCAGGGCACGCTTCAGCAGCAATCGACCGGGAAATGGGAGCTGCGGGCAGCGCAGGAACCCTCGTTCGGTACCCGTCCCGCCATCCCGACGAACTCCGGGTCCGGGCTGTTCATCTTCTCCGAGGACAAGGCGAAGCAGCGTGCGGCATGGGAGCTGATCACGTTCCTGACCAGCGATGAGGCCTACACCCAGATCTCGTCGAAGATCGGGTACCTGCCGCTGCGCACCGGGCTCGTCGACGATCCGGCGACGCTCAAGCCGTGGGCCGACCAGCATCCGATGATCAAGCCGAACCTGGCACAGCTGGACCGGCTGGAACCGTGGGTATCGCTGCCCGGGGACAACTACGTGCAGGTCCGCGACCTGATGCTGCAGGCGGTCGAGAACGTGGTGTACCGCGGCGCGGACGTGCGCAGCACCCTGACCGCGGCACAGGTCCGTGGTCAGGAGCTGATGGCGAAATGACCACTGTGGACAGTTCCCGGCATCTCCCGCTGGCCGGCACCTGGAATGTCCGCGATGTCGGGGGCTACCCGACCCGCGGCGGCGGTACCGTCCGCTGGCAGCAGCTGTTCCGCGCCGACGCTTTGTCCGGAATGGACGAAGCGGGCGTCGCCGAGCTCATCCGCCGTGGCCTGCGCACGGTGATCGACCTGCGGGAACCGGCCGAACGCGAGAACGCGCCCGATCCCTTCTCCGGTCCGCAGCCCCGGGTGCTGGCGCGGCCGGTGTTCGACGGCCGGATGGGCTCCGGCGGCCATCCCGAGCTGGAAACCGTCTACGAGCGGATGGTGGACGACTTCGGCGCGCAGCTGGCGTTGGTGGTACGGGACCTCGCGCGGCCGGGCGCGCTGCCCGCGCTCGTGCACTGCACGGCAGGCAAGGACCGCACCGGTGTCCTGGTCGCGCTCGTCCTCACGATCGCCGGGGTGGACCGCGACGTCATCGCCGCCGACTACGCGCTCACCGGCGAGTATCTCGGCCGCGAGTTCGTCGCAGCGGCGCAGGCCCGGCTGGCCGGATACGGGGTACCGCAACGGGTGCAGGACAACCTGATCTCCTGCCCGCCCGAACTGATCCTGCGCACGCTGGACCGGATCGACCGCTCCCACGGCAGCGTCGAGAACTACCTGTACACGCACGGTGTGCCCACTGAAGAACTGACCGCGCTGCGGACAGCGCTGGTCGAAAACCTGTGACCGGAAAGGACATCATGAGCACCCCTACGCACACCATCGTCCAGATCAGCGACACCCACATCGTTCCCGAGGGCGCACTGCTGCACGACAAGGTCGACACCACCGCGAACCTCACCGCGGCGCTCGCCGGGGTCGAGGCACTCGGCACGGTGAAGGTGGTCGTGCTCACCGGCGACCTGGCCGACACTGCTGACCAGGCTGCGTACCGGCGGCTGCGCGCGATCGTCGACGAGTTCACGGCACGCACCGGCATTCCGGTGCTGTTCATGATGGGCAACCACGACGAGCGGGCCGCGTTCCGCACCGGTTTGCTCGGGGAAGAGCCGAGCATCGAGCCGTACGACCACAGCAGTGAGTACGACGGGTTGCGCGTGATCGTCATGGACAGCACCGTTCCCGGCCACCACCACGGCGAGTTCACCACCGGCCAGCTGGACTGGCTGCGCGACGAGCTCGCCACCCCGGCACCCGCCGGGACCGTGCTCGCCCTGCACCACCCGCCGATGCCGATGGCCGTACCGCTGATGGAGGAGCTGGGCTTCCGCCACACCAGCGAGCTCGCCGACGTCATCCGGGGTACCGACGTCCGGATCGTGCTGAGCGGGCACGCCCACCACGCCGCGGCCACGGTGCTGGCCGGAATCCCGGTGTGGATCAGCGGGGCCACCGCTTACACCCAGGACGGGTTCGCCGGCCCGGAGGTGCTCCGCGGCGTCGTCGGTGCGGCGTGCACGCGGGTCGACGTCTACCCGGACCTGGCGACGGCCACCTCGGTCCCGGTGTCCCCGGCCGGGACCGTCTACGAGGTCAAGGTCAGCGAGCTGCTGACCCTGGCCGGTCAGCCGCACTGAGCGCCGTGCTCGTCGTCGCTCCGGACTCCGTGCCGGTGCCCGCCGCCGAGGGGCGCAGCTCGCGGCCCTCGGCGGCGGGGCGCCTGCGCGGCTGGCTCGTCCCGCTGCTGTACCTGGCGCCTGCGCTGGTGTTCCTCGGCCTGTGGACCTACCGGCCGCTGCTCCAGACCTTCCAGCTTTCCTTTTACCACTGGAATCTTCTGCCGACTTCGCCGATGACCCCGGTCGGTACGGAGAACTACACGCGGGTGCTGTCGATGCCCGAGCTGGGTCAGGCCGTCCGCAACACCCTGGTCTACATCGTCGGGCTGCTGCCGTTCACGGTCGTGCTCCCCACAATCGCGGGGCTGCTGACGCGTCGGGTCCGCGGACGCGCGAAGACGGTGTACCAGGCACTGATTTTCCTGCCCACGCTGGTCACCCCGGTGGCGAGCGCGGCGGTGTGGCGCTGGCTGTTCGACCCGCAGAGCGGTCCGGTCAACGGCGTGCTCGGCCTGCTGGGCATGGCGCCGGTGAACTTCCTGCGCGACGAGCACGCGGCGATCGGTGCGATCATCGTGGTGTCCGGGTGGAGCCTCCTCGGGTTCGCGACCCTGGTGATTTCGGCCGGGCTCACCGGGATCAGCGCCGACTACCCGGCCGCCGCCTCGCTCGACGGCGCGTCCCGCTGGCAGATCACCCGGTGGATCACGCTGCCGCTGCTGTCGCCGACCGTGCTGTTCCTCGTGCTCACCACCACGTTGCTGTCGGTGCAGATCACCTTCCCGCTCATCGACCTGCTCACCGAGGGCGGCCCGGACGGAGCCACCACGAACGTCTACTACCTGCTGTGGCAATCCGGTTTCCGCAACTTCGACGCCGGGTTCGCGGGCGCCGCGGGGACGGTGTTCTTCGCCGGGTTCGGGCTCGTCGCACTGCTTTTCGTGTGGCTGTCCGACAAGCTCAGCTTCTACGACAACTGAGGAAGACCGATGCCTCTCGCCGTACTGGACCCCCTGCCGGAACTGGCGCCGCCGGACGACCGGCCGGTGGGGGAGACCACTCGCCGCCGCTCCTGGTCCGGGCATCTGGTGCTGCTCGCGCTGGCCGTGTTCGCGGTGTTCCCGATCTACTGGATGTACTCGACGTCGGTGCGCCGCCCGTCCGACGTGCTCGACGGGGCGTGGCTGCCGTGGCCGCTGTCCGGGCAGAGCTACGAGTACGTCTGGAAAGTCCTCCCGATCGCGAAAATGCTGGGCAACACGTTCCTCGTGGCGGCCTCGACGAGTGTGCTGCAGCTGGTGGTGGCCCTGCTCGCCGCGTACGCGTTCGTCGCCTGGACCTTCCCCGGACGGCAGCTGCTGTACCTGCTGCTGGTCGGCGCGTGGCTCGTGCCGTTCCAGGTCACGATGATCCCGAACTACGTGTACTTGTCGCAGCTCGGCCTGCTCAACGCACTGGCCGGGGTGGTGGTGCCGACCCTGTGCTCGACGATGGGGATCATGTTGCTGCGCCAGCATTTGCAGGCATTCCCGCGCGAACTGCTGGACGCCGCCCGGATGGACGGGCGCTCGTCGTGGCTGACGTTGTGGACGGTGGTGGTCCCGAACCTGCGGCCCGCACTGGCGTCGCTGACGATCCTGCTGTTCATCTCCGCGTGGAACGACTACTTCTGGCCGGCCCTGGTCCTGCAGCGCGCGGATTCCGTGCTGCAGATCGGAATCCGCGGCTTCCTGTCCGCGGAGGGCAACAACTGGGGCGCGGTGATGGCGGCGTCCGGGATTGCGTGCTTGCCGATTTTTGCGTTGTATTTGGTGTTGCAGAGGCAGGTGATGGACGCATTTGTCCGGTCCGGGCTGCGGTAGCGGCGGCGAACTCAGTGCTCACGTTGTGGCCGCGGCGTTCGTCTACCCGGTATGGACGACGAACTGCACAAGTATGCGAGCACAGTTGCCCGCGAGCCAGCGGCCGACTGTCACTGGGCGGTACACCTGGTGACCTGTCCCGAATGCGGCAATGTCGCCACCATCGAATGGGAATCCCGGATCGGCGGCGTCCTCCACGCCAAGGTGCACTGCATCGACCGGCACTGGTTCTTCATGCCCGCTGACCCGATCACCTGCTTCGGCTCGGATCGCTCGTACCGGAATCCCAATGGCGAGGGCGCCACGCGTGATCACCGGTAGACATCCGCCTGGCACCGGGGATGCGCTCCGTACCGCGTTCAGCGCAAGGGTACCTTCGGGACACTTCTCGATCTCGACGACATCCTCAAAGACCCTGACTACGTCATGGAAATTGATGCCTCCGCGGAGGTCCGGCTTCCGGACGGCTGGCTGGTGTGCGGCGAAGGGCCGCTCGGTTCGAATGGGTTCTTCGCCCGCTTGGACACAGCACGTGATCTGGTGTGGATCGTCGTTCTCGAAGATGCAAACCCGTTTCGGCAAGTTCGTCACCATTGATCTGGAGCAGGTCGCGAAGGTGGTCCACCGGGACGTCGTACAGTTCGCTGCCGCGGCCGAGGTGGTTGGTGACCGGCACCGAATTCCGGCCCGGGGATTCATCGCGGGGTACGATGCGGCTTTCCGGCGCCGGCGGCAGTCTGGGGGGAACCGGCGGAGACGGAGGCACCTGTGCGGTCGTATGACGTCCTGATCATCGGCGGGGGGATTGCGGGGGTCTCGCTCGCGTACGAACTTGCGGCGGACCGGGCGGTGGGCGTGCTGGAGAGGGAACCGGCGCTCGCGGCGCATGCCACCGGCCGGTCGGCGGCGACGTTCGTCGAAAGCCTCGGGGACGGTCAGATCCGGGGTCTCACCAGGGCGAGCCGCGTGTTTTACGAGAGTCCTCCACTGCCGTTCGGGCAGCAGCTGCTTCGCCCGATGGCGCTGCTGCTGACGGCGGTTCCGGGGCGGGCGGAAGTGCTGCAGCGGATGCAGGCGGAGATCAGAATCGGGTCCCCGGACGTTCGGTTGGTGGACGACAAAGAGGTGCGCGAGCTCAATCCTTTGCTGCGGCCCGGATACGCCGAGCTGGCGTTGTTCGAGCCGGACGCCATGGAGATCGACGTGCATGCGGTGCACCAGGGCTATGTGCAGGGGCTGCGGCAGCGCAACGGAATCATCCGGACTCGCGCGAAGGTGGTTTCCCTGGTACGCCGGGGTCCGGTGTGGACGGTCACCGACGCCGCGGGGGAGAGCTACGAGGCACCGGTGGTGGTGAACGCGGCCGGGGCGTGGGTGGACGGGGTCGCGCGGCTGGCGGGGGCCGCCCCGATCGGCGTTCGTCCGCTGCGGAGGACGATTTTCCTTGTCAGCGGGCCGGGCGACGTCACCGGGGTGCCGTTGACTGCCGACGTCGACGAGGAGTTCTACTTCAAACCGGAAGGCGGGCACCTGCTGTGTTCCCCGGCGGATGAGACGCCGATGGCGCCGTGTGATGCGCGGCCGGACGAGGTCGCCATCGCCCGTGGTCTCGACGCGATCAACGAAGCCACCGTGCTGAACGTCCGGCATGTCCGGAATTCCTGGGCCGGGTTGCGGAGTTTCGCGCCGGACGGGCATCCGGTCGTGGGCTTCGACGAGCGCGCCGACGGGCTTTTCTGGTTTGCCGGCCAAGGCGGTTTCGGCGTGCAGACGGCCCCGGCGCTGGCCCGGCTCGGGGCGGCGGTCCTGCGGGGCGAGGCGGTGCCCGCGGACGTCGCCGCGGCCGGGGTTTCGCTCGACCTGGTCGGGGCGGGCCGCTTTGCCGTGGCGGGCTGACCTGCCGACCTTGCTCGCGTCGCGCGGCCGCACCTATCGTGACCGGGTGACGAGGGTGAGCCTGCCGAAGGTCCTGGCAGATCTGGGCGGGACGCTGTTCGAGCCGGCGGCGGGGGAGCCGCAGCGGGTCGGCGAGGTCGGCGAGGTCGGCGACCTGGTGATCTACGACGCCGCCGAGAAGCCGGAGATCCCGCCGGGCGCGGTGGTTCTCGCGGTCGGGGTGCACGACCCGGACGAGATGGTGTCCATGCTGGGGAACATCGGCAGCGCCGCGGCGGTGGTGGTCCGGGCACCGGCCGGCGCGAAAGTGCGCGGGGCGGCGGAACGAGCCGGTGTCGTGCTGCTCGTCGCGGCCGCGGACGTGCCGTGGATGCAGCTGGCCGAACGGCTGCAGGCGGCGCTCGGTGGCGGCGGACTGTCCGCGATGGACGCCGAGACACTCGGCGGGCTTCCGGCCGGTGACCTGTTCGCGCTGGCGAATGCCATTGCCGCGCAGCTGGACGCGCCGGTCACGATCGAGGACCGCGAGTCGCGGCTGCTGGCGTTTTCCGATGGGCAGCTCGGTCTGGACCAGTCGCGCGTCGAGACGGTGCTGGGGCGGCAGGTGCCGGAGCGGTACCTGGACGTGCTTGCCCGGCACGGCGTGTTCGACGAGCTTTTCGGCAGCGACCGGCCGGTCGACGTGGACCCCGGGCTGCCGGGGCTGCCGCCGGGACTGATGCCTCGCGCGGCCATCGCGGTCCGGGCCGGGGACGAGGTGCTGGGGTCGATCTGGGCCGCGGTGCACGAGCCGTTGTCGGCCGAGCGCAGCGCCGCACTGACCGACGCGGCGAAACTGGCTGCGCTGCACCTGCTGAGGGTGCGTGCCGGGTCCGATGTGCACCGCAGGCTGCGGGCGGGCCTGCTCAGCACCGCGCTGGAAGGGGGCGCCGGTGGCCGGGCGGCGCTCGACCGGCTCGGGCTGGCCGGCGGCCCGGTCGTCGTACTGGCGCTCGCGCTGCTCGAGGACGGTGCGTCGTCGGTGGTCGCGGAGACCCGGCGGGAGGCCGAGCGGCAGCGGCTCAGCGACGGGTTCGCGATGTACCTGGCGGGCGTGCATCCGCGCAGCGCGGTCGCGCTGGTCGAGCAGGTGGTGTACGGGTTGCTGCCGGTCGGGGACGAGGTGGCCGAGCCGGAGGACCGCGCGGCGGGCATCGCGCGGACGTTTCTCGGCCGTCTCGGGACGAGTGGCGAGGCCGTGCTCGCCGTCGGACCGTGTGCCCACCGGTTCACCGAGCTCGCGGCCGCGCGGAGCCGGGCCGGACGGGTTCTCCGGGTCCTGCGGGCCCGCGGGAAGGGCGGCGTGGTCGCCCGGTTCAGCGAGGTGCACGCCGACGTGGTGATCCTCGAAGCGCGCGACGCCGCCGTCGCGCAGGGCGACGTGCCCACCGGCGCGATCGCGCTGCTGCAGGCCTACGACGAGCGTCATCACAGCAATCTGGTGGCGACGCTCGCCGCGTGGCTCGATGCGCTCGGCGAGGTCAACACGGCCGCCGAAACAGTGCACATCCACCCGAACACGTTCCGCTACCGCCTGCGCCGGGTGTCCGAGGTCGGCCGGATCGACCTGACCGACAGCGAGCAGCGGTTCGCCGCGATGCTGCAACTGCGGGTCCTGCGCGGATAGCCGGGGTTCGTTCCCGGTCACCAACCGCGGCCGCCCGGTTCTCCCGGCACGCCGAACCGTCCGTGCCGCTGCGCCTCTAGCCTGGAATTCCATCGACGGCACCTGCGCGGTGCCCCTCCGGGATCCGACAACGGAGTCAGGTTCGAGGAAAGGCCGCCCGAAATCATGAACGACATGCTGCTCGGCGGCGGACGCCGGACCGGGCCGGAAACACACCGGGTCCGGCGCACCGGGATCACGATCGCGGTGATCGTGTGCCTGGCTTACACGATCGACTACGTGGACCGGGCGGGCATCGCGATGCTGCTCCCGGCGATCGGCACGGAGTTCGGCGTGTCGAAAGCATTGCAGGGCTTGCTGGTCACGGTGTTCGCCGTGGTCTATATGGTCTGCCAGATTCCGGCGGGCATCCTCGCCGACCGCGTGGGGTCCCGGCTGGTCCTGCTGGTGACGCTGGTGCTCTGGTCGGGCTTCACCGCGGTGAGCGGAATCGCCGGGACGTTCGCGCTCTTGCTGCTGGTACGCGGGGCTTTCGGGGCGTGCCAGGGATTCTTCCCGGCGGCGGCGTTCAAGGTGGTGTCCGAGCGGACCTCGCCGCAGAACCGGGCGACCGTGCTCGGCGTGGTGATGTCGTCCTCGGGGATCGCCGGGGTCGTCGCGCCCTTGCTCGTCGCGCCGCTGCTGGCCGCATTCGGCTGGCGGGGCTCGTTCTTCTGGCTGGCCGGCGGGGGCGCCGTCATCGGGGTGCTGCTGTGGGCGTTCATTCCGCGGCCGCTGCCGAGCGCGGTCCGGGAATCGCGGCAGCCGGACCCGGAGGTGCCGGTGCGGGCGGCGCGCCGGGCAGTGTTGCGGTCGCCGAAGGTGTGGTTGTTCGCGGGAATGTTCTGCGGATTGAACTTCACCTCCTACGGGCTGATGACCTGGGTACCGAGCTATCTGATGGACAGCCGCGGGCTCTCGATCGGCGAAACCGGGATCGTGGCGGCAATTCCGATGCTGGCGAACTTTCTCGTGTCGATTGCCGGTGGCTGGTTGTTCGACCGGTACTTCCACGCCCGGGCCCGCTGGTATCTCTTCCTGACGATGCTCGGCTCGGCGGCCATGCTGGTGCTGATGACGTTCGCGGGTACCACCACCGAGTTCGTGGTGTACGAAACGCTGGCCATCACCATCGGCGGGCTGGCGACGATGGCGTTGCTCGCGATGCCGATGCGCACGCTGCCGTCGGCGCACGTGGGTGCCGGAATGGGTGTCTTCAATTTCGGCGGCCAGGTCGCCGGGGTCGCCGCGCCGTTCCTCATCGGACTGCTCGCGGACCGGTTCTCGTTCGCGGCCGGGTTCGGGTTGCTCGCGGCGGCGGGTCTGGTGTCGGCCGGGCTGGCGTTACGCGTCCCGCGCCGGGCGGACCAGCTGGTGTTTGCCGGATGACGCAAACGAGGTGGGGTTGTCCCTACCGCGCAATAGGTGGGCAGCGGCATCGTCTTCCCGCGTAAGCGCTGCGATGCTGATCAAGGAAGTTTTCCTGGTGTGAAAGGGAGTTCGGTGACTGATTCTGATCCCCGGCGGAAGTGGCTGCGCAGGCCCGTGGTGGCCTCGGTGGTGGTGGCCGTTGCTGCCGGGGCCACCGCCTGCAGTGCCGAAGCCGGACCCGCACCTGCTCCGGCGCCGGCGGTTCCCCAGGAGCACGTCGTCCCGGTGAATGGGCACAACCTGGCGTTTTCCGTTACGCCAGGCCACGAACCGGCCATCGTCCTGGATGCGGGCGGCGGGATGGATTCGACGGAATGGAAGAAGGTCGCTCCGGAACTGGCGGCGAAAACCGGGGCCGAGGTGATTGCGTACGACCGGGCCGGGGAAGGCAAGAGCGACGAGGTACCGGGGCCGTGGCGGGCCGACAATGCCGCGGCCGACCTCGCGGCCGGGCTGACGCAGCTCGGGGTCACGAAACCGGTGATCCTCGTGTCGCATTCGCTGGCCGGGGAAGTCGCTTTTTCGTATACCCGCAGCCATCCGGTTGCCGCAGCGGTGCTGGTCGACGCCAATCTGCCGCAATTCTTCACGCCTGCGGAAACGGCGAAGCTGGTGGCGTTGAATGAGAAGCAGCTGGAAGAGGTGAAGAAGGCGCCGTCCACGCGGCAGACGCGGCAGCTGATCGCCCAGGCTGACGGCTACGGCCCGGTGCACACCGCCTATCACCAGCTGACCTGGCCGTCGGCGATCCCGGTGACCGTGGTCGGTTCCGCGGACACGCCGTTCCCGACGCCCGAGGACGCGCAGCTGTGGCGGCAGGCGCAGCAGGATTTCGTGCACGCGGCGGCGAACCGGAACTACGTGCTCGCGGAGCGCAGTTCCCACGACGTCCCGCTCGACCGGCCGGATGTGGTGATCAAGGCGGTCGAAGACCTGGCGAAGCAGGTCCACTGAGCTTACCGGCCGCGCCTCAGGGCGCGGCCGGCCAGTTCGCCGGTCGGCTTGCCGTCGGCGAACGCAATCACCCCGTTCACGAGCACGTGCCGCATCCCGGCGGCGTAGGCGTGCGGATTCTCGTACGTCGCCAGGTCCCGCACCTCTTCCGGCCGGAAGAT
Source organism: Amycolatopsis jejuensis (assembly GCF_000717335.1). GTDB lineage: Bacteria > Actinomycetota > Actinomycetes > Mycobacteriales > Pseudonocardiaceae > Amycolatopsis > Amycolatopsis jejuensis. Next base: position 290,058 of record NZ_JNYZ01000001.1, on the reverse strand, counting down.
CGCCAGGTCCGCAAAGGCGCCTTCGCGGACCTGGCCGCGGTCGGTGAGCCGGAGGTGGTGCGCGGGGAGGCTGGTCATCCGGCGGACCGCTTCCTCGAGGGAGAGCACGCCCGCCCGCACGTAATGGCCGAGCACACGGGCGAACGTGCCGTACGCGCGCGGGTGCGTGGGCGCGTCGGTGAACGGCGGGACAGCCGACGGCGCATCGGCGTCGGAGCCCACCGAGACCCAGGGCTGTGCGAGTGCGAGACGGATGTTCGGCTCGGAGATGGCGAAGTACGCGGCCAGGAGACCCGGCTCCTCGACGACCAGGTCGAGGAGTGTTTCGATCGGATCCCCGCCGCCGCGCCGCTCGTGGACCTCGGCGAGCGTGGCGCCCTGGTGCGCACTCCCGAGCAGGGCGATCCCTTCCGCACCATCGGAATCGCGGTAGAGATTCTGCCAATCGGCCGCCGGTGCGGCGATTGCCGCGCGGATCTCGCGCCGGGATGCCGGATCGGCCAGGCGGGACAGCAGTTCCGCCATCCCTCCACTGTGGAATTTCGGCGGAATGCAGGCGGCCAGGTCGGTGCACCCGGCTTCGTACGGGTAGACGTCGGCGGTGACCTGCAGACCTTCGGCCCGTGCTTCCTCGATCAGCTTCACGGCTGCGGGCATCAGTGGCCAGTTGGCGCGCCCGGTCACCTTGAGGTGGTAGACCTCCGCCCGGACGCCGGTCCGCCGCGCGATGCCCACCAGTTCGCCTGCGGCGTCGAGAATGCGGTCGCCTTCGTCGCGGATGTGGGAGATGTACAGCGCGTCGTGGCTGGCGAGCACGCGAGCGTACGCTTCGAGCTCCTCGGTGGACGCGTAGCTGCCGGGCGCGTAGATGAGCGCGGAACCCAGCCCGAGTGCGCCGTCGGAGAGCTCGTCGTCGAGGAGTGCGCACGCCTTGGCGAGTTCGTCCTCGGTCAATGCGCGACGGTCAGCCCCGGCGTGGATCGCCCGCAGATTCTCCGCCCCGACGAAACTGGCGACGTTCGGCCCGACTCCGGTCGATTCGAGGTGCGTGAGGAAGTCCCGCAGCCGGTGCCAGCCGGTCCGGACCCCGGCTGCCACCGGCCTGCCGTCGAGCACCGCGGGCAGCCGCCCGGACACCGGCCCCGGTGAATGTCCCTCGCCGAACACCTCGGTGGTGACGCCCTGGTACAGATCGGACAATCCGCGCGGATCCTGCTGCAGCGAATAGTAGGCATGGCTGAGCACGTTGACGAACCCCGGCGCGACCACGCAGCCGTCCGCCCGCAGCTCGGGCCCGTCGCCCTCGGGAACCGTGCCGACCCGCACGATCCGGTCGCCGTCGATCGCGACGTCAGCGGAAAACGGCGGCGCCCCGGTCCCGTCCACGACGATCCCGGCCCGGACTACGAGACTGAACGACATCTGCCCTCCTGGTTTCCGCTCGATCCTGGCAGAAATGGCGCCGGGACCTGAGGTACGGGAGGACAAGGTTGGGGCGTCGGGTTGGTGCCCAGCTCCCAATGCGGACCGGGGCCGAGGTCAGCCCTTCTGCAAATGTGTGCGGAAGAACGTGGTGACCTTGCGCCAGAAATACGCGTCGTGCACCCCGTCGAAGCCGTGGAACTGTTCCGGCAGCACGACGAACTCGTGTGCCTTTCCCGCCCGGATCAGGGCTTCGCTCAACTTCATGCTGTCGGTCCAGGTGGCGTGGTCGGAGGTGCCGCAGGCGAGCAGGAACTCGGCTTCCATCGACGACGCCAGCGGGTACGTCTCGGCCTTCCGGTAGGCGTCCCGGTCGGTCTGGGGGAAGCCCAGGTAGCACTCGTACAGCACCGAGGAGTACGGGTCGAACCCCGGCGCGGACGACACGGCGGCAGCGTAGAGGTCGGGGCGTTCGGCGGCCAGGCGGAATGCGGAGTATCCGCCCCAGCTGTGCCCGATCACCCCCACCTTGGCATCGGAAAGGAAGCTGTGACGCTGTTTCAGCTGCTCGACAGCGGCGGCATGATCCGGGACGAGGCCGCCCGTCCAGTCGTGGAAGGCCGTGTCGTGGAAGGCTTTCGACCGTTCCGGGGTGCCTCGCCCGTCGACCACGAACGTGACGTAGCCCAGCTGCGCCAGTGCGTGCGCGGCTCTGCCGAAATGGCCGAGGAAGCTGTGCGGCGCAACAGCGATCTGCGGTCCCCCGTAGACGTATTCGACGAGTGGGTACTGCTTTGTCCCGTCGAAGTCCGCGGGGAAGAAAAGCACGCCCCAGAGCTCGGTCTCGCCGTCGGCGGCGGTGACCGTGAACTGCTGTGGCGGTGTCCATTCCAGCTGCGAAGTGTCGGCTGCCGACAGCTCGCACAGCAGCGATCCGTCCGACCGGCGCAACACGCTGCGCGGCGCGTCCGCCGGGGTCGACCAGGTGTCCACGAGCGCCTCGCCGCTCGGGGCGAACATCATCGAGTGGACACCGGGCTGCTCGGACAGCTGCTCGATCGGGCCACCGGCAAGGGGTACCCGCGCGAGATGGAGGTCGTAGGGACGGGCCTGGTCGAGGCGTGCGCTCACGTACGCATAGTGCTCGTCGACGCGGTGCACGTAGTCGACCGGCCATTCGCCCTCGGTCAGCTGGCGGACCAGCGTGCCGTCGAGGCCGTACAGGTACAGGTGTTTCCAGCCCGAGCGCTCGGACAGGTACAGCAGCTGCGTGCCGTCCGGGGTCGGGAACAGGCCGATCTTCCGTCCGAAGTAGACGTCGTGGTGGATCCGGAGGAAGCTTTCCCCCTCCTCGCTGAACACCGGGCGGGTCGCGCCCGTGGCCGCGTCGGCGAGCAGGACGTCGACCCGGCGGCAGTCGCGGCTCAGCACGAAGACGACGAGCTGCGAGCCGTCCGGGAGCCACGCCGCGTGCACCGGGTAGCTGTCAGTGGTGTCACCGAGGTCGAGCTGCACCGGCGGGCGGCCGTAGACGTCGAGGACGTGCAGCGTGGTGCGTTCGAGGGGGCCGCCTGCCTGCGCGTGGTATCGCTGGACCAGCTCGTCCTCGCGCTTGAGGTAGTGCACCTGGGGCGCCTGGTGCACCCCGCGGTTGTCGACCTGGTACACCGCGAGCCGTGAGCTGTCGGGCGACCAGTTGCACACCGGGAACGCCATCCCCAGCGCGGTCAAGGCCGGGTCGACGAGGTCGAAGCGGTACTCGTGCTCCGGGCTGCCGCCGGTGGTCAGCGGCACGGGACGGCCGTCGGCGGCCGAGCGCAGGATGATGTTGCCCTCGGCGGTGGAGACGAGCAGTTCCCCGTCCGGCGAGGTGAGTTCGTCCGCCTTCTGCGGATCGATCAGGGGAGCGGTGCGCAGGAATTCCCGCGGGGTGCGCCGGGCGGTGTCGGACAGTCCATAGTGGAGGTCGGCCGCGCGTTCCGCGGGCGGCTTGGTGACCGCGCCGCCATCCAGGTCGACCATCAGCCGGGTCGGACCGGCAACTGCGGCCAGCAGCCGGGGCCCGGCGAAGGCGACGTGGTCGAACGGCAAGCCGCGCCCGGCGGGAGTCTGCCCGGTCGCCTCGCGAACCGCCTCGCGCAGCGCGGCGACGTCGGCGATCAGCGGAGTCTTGGCCCCGGATTCGAGGTCGACCTGCCAGCCGCGCCGGTCGTCCGCCGGGCCTTCCAGAAAGGCGAGCGACTTGCCGTCCGGGGACCACACGGGGAGGATCGCTCCGCCGGTGACAAGCTCCCCGAGACCGTCGAGGAATCGGTCGAAACCCGGGTGACCGGTGGGCATCGGCATTCTCCTTACGTGGTGCGCCGGCAAGTCCGGGATGGACGGTCGGCGTTCGAGCTGTACCCGAACCTATCCGTCCCGGTGGCCGGTGCGGCACCGACAACGGTTGCGTGTTCCTCGCGCAGCGCCGGCACATCTGTCGCATGCGACAGATGTCGGGGCCCCTGCCCGGAATCGCGCGACGTTCGCCCAATTCCCATTCGCGACGCCGCCGCTCAAGCTGCTACGAGCTTCGACGTCGCCGGCAACGGCGCCCGCGTTCGTCGTCACCAGGAGGTATTCATGGCAGCACCGGAAGTACCCGGCACCACCGTGCCCCGCCCGATCGACCTCGTCACCCGCAACGTCGTCGAGATTGTCGCCGAGCCGGCCACGATCTGGCCGTTCCTGCTCGACACGGACAGCTGGAAGCAAGGCGCGAAACCGGTCCGGGAGTCCGGCGAGCCCGACTCAGTCGGGGAGATCCGGGTCGCCCGTCAGGTGGTCGACGGCGTCGAATACACCCTGACCATCGAGACCGTCGTGCTCGAACCGCCCACCCGTAAGGTCGTGAAGCTCCTGACCGGTTCCTCCGGCGATCCGGGGTGGGCGGCGTGGCAGCTCGTCCCGCTCGGGGCCTCGACGCTCGTGAGCTACGACGTCTACAGCCGGCACGACGCCGGTGGCACCGGGATGACTGCGGACGATTACCTTGCCGCGCAACGGAACCGCTTCGACGCCGAGCTCGCCGAGCTCAAGCGGCTGGCCGAGGCGGAGGTGCCGGTCCGATGAGCAACGAGACTGCGGTGAGTGCTCCGGCAGTGGTGCGGGGCCGCGCGCGTTCGGTGAGCGTGCTGCTGATCGGCTCGGTGATCGTCTACGGCCTCCTCGAATCGATGATCGCGCCCGCCCTGCCGCTCATCCAGCAGGGGATCGGTGCCTCGCCGGCGCAAGCCGGCTGGATCCTGTCGGCGATGGCGCTCGCGGGCGGGGTCGCCACGCCGGTGGTCGGCAGGCTCGCCGACGTCCGCGACCGCCGGATCGTGCTGCTCGGGGTCCTCGCGGTCACGTTCGTGGGGATCGCGATCGCCGGGCTGGCCTCCTCGGTGTGGATGTTCGCGATCGGCCAGGGCCTGCAGGGAGCCGGGGTCGGCCTCGTGCCGCTGGCCATCGGCATCGTCCGCGACACCGAGCCACCCGACCGGCTGCGGCGGACCAACGGCCTGCTCGTCGGCGGGATGGCCGTCGCGAACGCGGGCGGGGTGCTGCTGGCCGGGCCGATCCTCGCGGTGCTCTCGTACCCGTGGCTGTACTGGATCGCGCTGATCGTGCTCGTTCCGCTGGTCGTGCTCGCGATTTTCGTGATGCCGTCGTACCCGCCCGCGGCGCGGGGGAGGGTCGACTGGGCAGGCGCCGCACTGCTCAGCACCGGGCTGGTCGCGCTGCTGCTCGGCCTCACCCTGGTCGCGACGACCGGGTGGACCTCGGCTCCCGTACTGGGGCTCGGCGCGCTGACCGTCGTTGCGCTGGGCGCGTTCGTCCTGGTCGAGCGGCGGGTCGCGGACCCGCTGGTCGACCTGCGGATGGGCGGCCGGGCGGTGCTGATCGTCTACGTGGCCGCCTTCGTCGCCGGGATCTCCGCGGCGGTGCTGTCCATCGCCATCCCGACGATCGTCGCGGCACCGGCGATGACCGGGTACGGGCTGGGTTCGAGCCCGGCCGTCATCGGGCTCGTGATGTTCCCGCTCGGGGTGCTCGGCGCGATCGCCTCCCCGCTGACCGGCCGCTTGGAGAACCTGGTGGGGTCGCGGCTGGTGATGGTCCTGTCCGGGGTGCTGCTTCTCGTGGCGGGGCTGGTCATGATGGGCGGCCGGGCGAACGCGGTCGTCCTCGGCACCGGCGCCGGCCTGGTCGGCGTGGCGGTGGGTCTCGGGCTCACCCAAGGCATCAACATCATCGCGCTCACCCTTCCCGCGGACCGCGTCGCGAGTGTCTCCGGAGTCGCCTACGTCATGCGTGCCGTGGGTGGCGCGGTCGGCGTCCAGGTGGCGGCCACGGTGATGGCGCTCGATCTGGTACCCGGCATCCCGCTGCCGAGCTGGAACGCGATCACCTGGACGTTCCTCGGTGCGGCCGCCGTGGGGGCCCTCGTCGCCGTCGTGTCCTTCGGGCTCCCCGCCCGCCTGAACCGCGCCCACTGAACCAGCAAAGGAGCCGACCACTGTGCCGACCATCGCAACCCTCGCCGACCGGGTGTGGGACTACGTCCTCCGTACTCAGCCGTTCTACGCACTGCGCGCCGGGCAGGTCGTCGACCGGCTGCCGAGCGGGTCGCTCGCCGAGGCGGAAGAACGGGCCGCGCTGGGCCGGTCCGTGCGGGAGGCGCTGTCCGAGGCCGTCCCGCTCGACCAGGACGAGCGGGACACGGCCGCGTTGCTCCGCTTCATCGCCGACGACTGGGCGCGCGGCGATGAGTCGTGGTGGTGGCACTTTCCGGTGGCGCCGTACCAGATGTACGAGTTCAGCCTCACGGCGCCGCAGGCGTTCGGGGCGATTTCCTTTGCCGACCCCGCCGCCGACGTCGAGCGGTTCCATTCCCTCGCCGCGGACCTCGCGCGCCGGGTGCGGGGAGCAGAGGAAAAGCTTCGCGCCCAAGCCGAACGGGGCTGGGTGATGCCGCGGGAGGCGTTGCCGGGATTCGGGTCGACGGTCGAGGGCGTGCGCATTTCGATGCGCCGGTTGCTCACCCTCGACGAATCACGCCTCGAACCCCTGTCGCCTGCGTTGCGAGGCAAGCTGCAGGACGGGCTGCGGCGCATCGAAACGAACGAGCTGGCACCGGCGGTCGAATCGCTCATGCGTTACCTCGACGGCCCGGGCCGCGACACCGCGGCCGACGGCGCCGGGCTCGGCCAGTACCCCGGAGGTGAGCGGGCGTACCGGGAACTGGTGCGGCAGTACGCCTCGTTCGACATCTCGCCGGAGGAGGTGCACGAACTCGGGCTCGCCCAGGTCGCGGAGCTGACCGAGAAGATGGCGAAGGTCCGGGCGGAGGCCGGGTTCGACGGCGGCGAGGCTGCGTACCGGAAGGCACTCGAAGCGGACGAGCGGTTCCACGCCCGCTCCGCCGCCGACGTCGCCGCGACCTACCGGAAGCACCTCGCCGCCATCGAACCGGTGGTCGGGCAATGGTTCTCGGTGCTGCCCAAAGCCGGGTACGACATCGAGCGGCTCGATCCGGAGCTCGAAGCCGGACTGTCCTACGGCTACTACGAGGTGCCCGGCCCGGCCGGCCCGGTCGGCCGGTACCGCTACAACGGCTCCGGCCTCGACACCAGGTCGCAGATCAACGCGGCGAGCCTGATCTTCCACGAACTCGTGCCCGGGCACCATTTCCACCTCGCCCGCCAGGCGGAAGACGCGGCGCTGCACCCGGTCCGCGGCGTGTTCGCCCCGGAGCTGCTCGGGGCGTACACGGAGGGCTGGGCCGAGTACGCCGCGTCGCTCGGGATGGAGATGGGTCTCTACGAGGACCCGTGGGACCGGTACGGCCATTACGTCCACCAGCGTTTCACCGCGCAACGGCTGGTCGTCGACACCGGGCTCAACGCGCTCGGCTGGTCCGTGGGGAAAGCGGCCGCGTACATGGCGTCGACGACCATGGAGTCGCCGGAGCAGATCCGCACCGAAATCCTGCGCTACTCCACCGACATGCCCGGGCAGGCACTCGGCTACCGCCTGGGCTGCCTCAAGTTCCGGGAACTGCGCAACCGCGCCGCGGACGCGCTCGGCCCCGCTTTCGACCTCCGCGCCTTCCATGAGGTCGTGCTGGCGGCGGGCGCACTTCCGCTGACTGCTGTCGGAGAGAACGTGACGAGGTTTATCGGTTAGGCGGGTCTTCGCGCAGGGCCGCCTTCTGTACTTTTCCCGACGGCGTAAGGGGAAGGTGCGGCCGGAGCACGACCTCGCGGGGCACCTTGTAGTCGGCGAGCTTGCTTGCGCAGAAGGCTTTGAGGTCGTCGCCGGTGAGCTGGGCGTCCGGGGTGAGCACGACGTAGTAGCGGCCGATTTCGCCGAGTACCGGGTCCGGGACGCCGATGCCTGCCGCCATCACGACCTGGGGGTGCTCGGCGAGGACGTTTTCCACCTCGATCGGGTAGATGTTGAATCCGCCTTGGATGAACATGTCCTTGGCACGGCCGTGCAGGATGATGAAGCCGTCCTCGTCCAGCCAGGCCATGTCGCCGGTGTGCAGCCAGCCGTCCGGGTCGATGGCGGCGGCCGTTTCGGCGGGCAGGCCGTGATAGCCCGCCATCGTCGATGCGGTGCGGACGAGGAGTTCGCCGGTCTCCCCGGGGCCGGCGATCTTGACCTGCACGCCCGCCAGCGGTTTCCCGATCGAGCGTTCGGTCTGCTCGGTACCGGCGCCCCACGGGGTCATCACGACCGTGCCGGAAACCTCGCTGAGCCCGTACAGGTTCATCACCGCGGCATTCGGAAAGGCCGCGGTGAGCCGGTGCACCAAAGCCGGTTCCGCGTTGGCGCCGCCGGTGATCACGAGCCGGATCGCGGAAGTGCCGGCATCGGCGAAGCCGGGGTGGCCGAGCAGCAGCGTGTGCATGGTGGGCACCCCGGCCCACACGGTGAGCCCGGCGGTGCGGACCAGATCAGCGGCGGTACCCGCGTCGAAGGACGGCACCAGGACCGCCGGCGAGCGCGGCCAGTACGCAGCAGGTGATGCCGCTGACGTGGTTGAGCGGAACGGTGACCGGCAGCACGTCGCCGGGCCCGAGCCGCAGGTGCTCGGCTTGCGCGGTGGCCGCCGCGAGCTGGCCGCGATGGGTCAGCGTCGCGCCCTTGGGCAGTCCGGTGGTCCCGGACGTGTAGATGATCATGACCGGGTCGTCGCCGGTGACCGCTTTCCCGGCGCCGTCGAGCAGCCCGCCCTCCACCGGCTCGGACTCCAGTTCGGGAAGCGTGCCGTCCGCGGCGAAACTGACGACGGATTCCAGGTGTGGCAAGCGCTCCCGCAGGTCCGCCAGCAGCGCGAGGAAGTCGACGTCGTCCCCGGACGGCTCGGTCACCACGAGCCGGGCACCGGAATCGCGGAGCAGGTGGGCGAATTCGTGCTCCCGGTACCGCACACTCAGCCCCACCACGACCGCGCCGATCTTGGCCGCGGTGAAGTACACCGCAAGCCATCCGGGCGTCGTGCGGCCGTTGACCGCGATCCGGTCGCCGCGGCGGATGCCCCTCCGCAGGAGCCCGCAGGCGATCCGGTCCGAACGCTCGTCCATCTCCGCGAACCGGATGTCCCGGCCTTCGGCCGTCCAGCCCACCGCATCTGCCGCTGCCCGGCGGAGAACGTCATGTATGCGCACCGTCGGATCCTCTCACCGGCATTCCGGCCGGAAGGCTTGCGCATGGTGCCCTGTGGTGTCCGGAGGCAACGCCTCTGCACGACCGGCGCGGAGAAACCCGGCGCCCTGATGCCGGGTGAATTCCGCCCGTGCCGCCGGTACCCTGCGAGGTGCCCGAATGCGCGTCGCAACCTTATTTGCTCATCAAGTCCGGGCCGGGCCGGGGAACAGTCTGATAGAAGTTTTTCATGACCGGTTCCCTTCGGGTCGAGGATTGATTCTTTCCCCGGGAATCGGCTGGATTCTTATTTTCCGCGACCGCCGGTTCGGGTAATGATGATGAACGGAGATGGACGCATGCTGTCTGCTGAGATCGGCTCCCGCTCGGTCCGTAAGCGCAGGCTGAGATTACTGGCGTTGGCGTCGCTGGTCATGGTTGCGGTTGTCTGGGGTAGTACTTACGTCGTCGTCAAAGACGTGACCCGGGATGTGTCTCCGATGGACTTCCTGGCCGCGCGGTTTCTGATCGCGACTGCGGCGCTGGCAGTCCTGCGGCCCCGCGCAGTGTTCCGGCTGGACCGGAGTCAGCTGATCCGCGGGGTTCTTCTCGGGCTGGCCCTCGGTGCTGCCTACATCGTCATGACCTATGGCCAGCAGTACACGTCTTCCTCCATGTCGGGGTTCATCATCGGAATGGCGGTCGTGCTGACGCCGCTGGCCGCCGGATTGCTCTTGAAGCAGCGGATCACCCCGGCGACCTGGACCGCAGGCGCGATCGCGACGGCGGGCCTCGGTGTCATGTCGCTTCACGGTTTTTCGATCGGCCTCGGCGAGGGGCTGACTTTGCTCAGCGCGCTCTTGCTCGCGTTGCACATCGTCGCGGTCGGCGAATGGTCGACGAGCCGCGACGCGTACGGGCTCGCGGTGGTACAGCTGGGGGTGGTCGGCCTCCTGTGCCTTGTGCTGGGCGGGTCCGACGGCATCGTCCTCCCCGCGGAGCGGGAGTTCTGGCTTCCGGTGATCGGGCTTGCCGTGATCGCGACCGCTGCGGCGTATCTTCTGCAGACTTGGGCGCAGACCCGGGTATCGGCTTCGACGGTCGCCGTCGTACTGACGCTGGAACCTGTTTTCGCCGGTGTCTTCGGCATTCTCGTGGACGGCGACACCATGACCCCCCGCATCGTGATCGGTGCGATTCTGGTGGTCGGCGCGATGTATCTGACCGAATTGCGTTCTCCGGCACAGGATCCGGAACCGGCCGCCGAAATCCGTGCCGAAGAGCGCCGGTGCGTCCCTACTTGATCTCGGTGTTGCGGACGATCTTCCCGTTCTCGACCCGGTAGGTCCACACGGTGGTCCGGGTCAGCTCGCCCTTGTCGTCCCACTTGAACCTCTTGGTGAGGCCCGGCCCGTCGTAGGTGCGCACGAACTCGAGCAGGGCCGCCCGGTCGTGCTTGCCGCTGTCGATGCCTTTCAGCAGGATCGTGGCGAGGTCGTAGGCCTCCGGCGACGAGGTGCCGGGTTCCTTGCCGGTCAGCTCCCGGTAGGCGCCGGTGAACGCGGCGAACTGGTCGGACGGGACGCACGGGCAGGTGAAGAACGCCTTCGCCGCCGCGTCGCCGGCGCCCTTGACGAACTCGTCGTCTTTCACCCCGTCCGGTGCGATGAACCGGGCTTCGACGCCCCGATCGGCCAGCTGCTGGGCAAAGGGCGCGGCCTCGCGGTAGTAGCCGGAATAGAAAATGGCCTGCGGTGCCTTCCCCTTGATGGTGTTCACGACGGCCGAGAACTCGCTCTGCTTGGACTTGACCTTTTCGGTGCAGACGGCCTTCGGGCCGAGCGCCTGCTTGATCGCGGCCGCCAGGCCCACCCCGTACTCGGAATCGTCCTCGACGACGCAGACCCGGTCGGCCTTGAGCTGTTCGGTGATGAACTTCGCGGCGGCCGGGCCTTGGGTGTTGTCGTTGCCGAGGCCGCGGAAGAAGGTTTTCCAGCCGTTGGCCGACAGCGCCGGCCCGGTGGCGGACGGGGTCAGCTGGACCAGCCCGGCCTGGTCGCAGAGCTTGCCGGTCGCCTTGGACTCACCCGAGAACGGCAGGCCGACGACCCCGATGATCTCCGGCGTGGTGACGATCTGGGTGACGGCACCGGGGGCCCGGTCGGGCGAACCCTCGGTGTCGAACTCGCGTAGCCGCACCTGGCAGCCCGGGTTGGCCTGGTTGTGCTGCTGTACCGCCAGCTTCACACCGTTGAGCACATTGCGTCCGAGTGCCGCGTTGTCCCCGTTGATGGTGCCGGCGTAGGCGATTGCGGTGGCGGCGGGGCACTGCGCCTTACCGTCGCCGCGGGGGTCGGCGGCCTGGGCAGGAGCGGGCGCCGGTGGAACCGGCGTGGTGTTCCCGCCGGTGCCACCGCGCTCCGCGCACGCAGTCAGGAGCAGCATGGCTGCGGCCGCCGGCATCAGGAATTGGTTGATTCGTGTTCGTGACACTTGTTTCCTCCATTGCGCCGAATGGCAAGATTCCGGTATCGCCGGTGACGTGAGAGTTCGGCCGGATGGTGAGCCGACCGTCAACGTGGTGGAGATGATGGATCACGGGGCAGCGGTTGCTGAACGAACTGCTCCCGCACGTGCCCTTTCTGACCTCGACTGCTGCCCCGCACTCGGCCGGTGTCGAGGGGGATGAGCCAGGCAGCGACCTGAGCGATGGCACGAAAATCCGCCTCGAAACCAGGGGGTACGGGGGTTGTTTCCCTCAACGAGGAGATGAAAGAGGAATTCGATTCCGGCCTGGCCGAAACACGCCGAGCCTCCCGTGTTCCGGCTTCGCCGCACTCGGTAGGTACGCTTTCATGGTCCCGCCGACGCCGGAACTTTTCGAAGGCATTCCCGGCGGGCGATTCGAGGTTTACGAGCGGTCCGGGATTACTCGAAGTACCGGCGCGGGTTATCGACCAGGATCGTGTCGATGTCGTCTTCGCTGACGCCCGCTTCCCGCAATGCCGGGAGGACGTCTTCGCTGATGTGGCGGAAGTTCCAGTTTTCGCCGAGTGCCGTCGGGTCCTCGAAGAAATCGAGGTAACAGGACGCGTCGTGGGAGATGACGATTTTCCCGGCGTATCCGCGGCGGATCAGTTCCACGACGGTGTTCACGCGTGGTTCGAAGGGCAGGAATGCGTCCAGCCCGAAGCGGTCCATGCCCAGCAGCGAGCCGTTGTCGGCCAGTTCGGTGAGGTAGCCGAGGTCGGTGGAGTCCCCGGAGTGGCCGATGATGATCTTGGCCGGATCCACGCCCTCCTCGAGGAATAGACGCTGGGCCACGAGACCCGACCGGGACGCGGCATGGGTGTGGACGGTGATCGGGGCGCCGGTTGCCACGCTCGCCTGCGCCACCGCGCGCATGGTGCGTTCCACGCCGTGGGTGAGACCCGGTTCGTCGATGGCGCATTTCAGGAACGCGGCGCGGACGCCGGTGCCGCCGATGCCCTTGGTGAGGTCGTCGATGAAGAGTTCGGTGAGAGGTTCCGGGCCGTCCAGGGTTTCGCCGGGGCCGCGGTAGGCGAACTGGAACGGCAGGTCGTTGAAGGTGTACAGCCCGGTTGCGACGATGATGGTGAGGTCGGTGCGCCAGGCCACGGACTGGATCCGGGGAAGGTAGCGGCCGAGGCCCAGCACGGTGGGGTCCATGATCGAGTCGATCCCCAGTGCCTTGAGCCCGTTGAGGTCGGCCGCCGCCTTGGCGACCATTTCTTCCTCGTTCCATTCCGTGTAGTTGACGCGGTATTCCTCGCCGAGGCAGAAGACGTGCTCGTGGACGAGGGTGCGGCCCAGCTGTGCCGAATCGATGGCTCCCGCCGCGGTGGGGATCGTGCTCATGTCTTCTCCGGTTCCGAGGTCCACGGGGTGCCGCCCATCAGCCGGCTCGCCGTGGCGGCTGCTTCGGCCACGACGGCGACGAATTCGTCGTGCGACCGCTCCATCCGGAAGGTGGGGGTCACCAGGCCGATCGCCCCGTGGATCTCCCCGCTTGCGGCGAAGACCGGAGCTCCGATCCCGGTGACGCCCAGTACCGACTCCTGGTCGTCGACGGCCCATCCGCGGGCACGGATGGCCGCCTGCTCCTCCTCGAACTGCGCGCGCAGCTTCGCCCGCTCGCGAGCCGGGTGGTCGCGCAGGTTGCGGTTGATGATCTCGTCGCGGCGCGGTGCCGCCAGGTGGGCCAGGACCGCCTTGCCGGACGCGCGCCGCATTTCGTCCCCGGCCCGGCCGACGTGCAGCGCGCTGACCCGCAGCTGTTGCGTGCCTTCGACGCACGCCTTGACGATCACGTTGCTGCCGTCGAGGGTCGACAGGTAAGCGGTCTCCGAGGTGTCGGCGGCGATCCGGCGGACGATGCCGGCCAGTTCGCTGTCGACGTCCAGCGTGGACTGGTAGGCGTGGAACAGCGCCCCGACCGAGCTGCCCAGCGTGAGCGTGGCGTCCGGGCGGCGCTCGAGGTACCCGCGCGCGCTGAGCGTCCGCAGCAGGTGGTAGCCGGTGGCGAGGTTGATCCCCAATGCCTCCGCCACTTCCTTCACCGTCTGCGGCTGCGGTGCCGATGCGACGTGTTCGAGGAAGTTGAGCGCCCGCTCGACGGTCTGCAGCATGGTGGGCTTGGGTCCGTCATCCATGGACGGGAGACTACTCACCGTCGTCATCGGATCGCCGGGATCGGCAGCTCGAGGACGTTCGCGCCGCGCAGGGGCGGTACGGCGTCCGGGTCGACGTGGACATCGAGGACGGTGGTGGTGGCCGCGTCGAGCGCAGTCGCCAGTGCGTCGTGCAGATCGGCCGGCTCGGTGACGACCACCCCGATGGCTCCGGCCGCTTGCGCGACGGCGGCGTGGTCGACCGGAGCGAAGTCGACCGCAGTCGTCGTCTCGCCGAAGGTCAGCAGTTCGGTGTGCCGCTGGGCGCCGAGGACCGCGTTGTTGAGTACCACGACGGTCACCGCGATCTTCTCCCGCACTGCAGTTTCGATCTCGGACCACCCGTGCGCGAACCCGCCGTCGCCGACGAGAGCCAGCACCCGTTGCCCGGGCCGGGCGAGCTTGGCGCCCATGGCGAGCGGCAATCCCCAGCCGAGCCCGGCGATCCCGCGGGGAAGCAGGAAGCGCTGGCCCGCGCGACGGGCGGTGAGCAGCGCCGCCACCCAGGACGACGAGTAGCTGGCGTCCGCGGTGACGATGTCGTCGGGCCGCAGCAATGCGTCGATTTCCGCCAGCACTCGCTCCGGGGCGATCGGCGTGCCCTCCGGCTCGGCACTCCGGACGGCCGAGGTGCGGTGGAGCTCCCGGCCGATCTTGATCCGGGTCTCGAATGCCGTCGAGAATTCCTGCCTGCGGGTCAGATCGCGAAGCTGCAGCTCGTCGGTGAGGTCGGTCAGCGCCGACTGCGCGTCGCCGACGAGCCGGACTGCTTCGTAGTTGCGGCCGATCTCGACGCCGTCGACGTCGATGTGGAGGTACGTGGCATCCGCCGAAGTCAGGTCCCAGCCGTCGGTCCCGTTCTCATTGGTTCTGGTGCCGGCCAGGAGCACCACGTCGGCTTCGGCGAGAAGCCGCCGGTAGTGATGGGCTCGGCCACGCTCGCCCGTCAGGTTGGCCACGACGCCCAGGCTCAGCGGTCCGGTCTCGTCGACGGCGCCTTTGCCCATGCTGGTGGTCGCCACGGGAAGGCGCGCGACGTGCTGAAGCCGGGCCAGCGCCGTCGCCGCACCTGACGCGTGGATTCCGCCGCCGGCGATCACGACCGGAGCCCGGGCGGCGGCCAGCAGGTCGGCCGCGCGGGTGACGGCGGCGCGCGCCGGTCGCGGCCGGTCGAGGGGGAAGGTGCCGAGATCGGCCGTGCGGGGAAAGGCGTTCTGCTCCGCCGGGAGGTGGAGCACGTCCTTCGGCAGGAGCAGGACCACGGGCCCCGGACGTCCGCTGTTCGCGGCTGTGACAGCGAGGTCGACCGCGTCGGCGGCGCGGGATGGCGCGTCGATCCGCCGCGTCCACTTCGAAACCGCGGAGAACAGCGCGACGTGATCCATCTCCTGGAAAGCGTTGCGGTCACGGTGCGCCGCGGGCACGTCCTGGACCAGGACGAGCATGGGGATCGACGCCTTGAGCGCTTCGGCCATCGGGGCGACCGCGAGTGCTGCGGCAGGTCCATTTTGGACAGCGAGGACGGAAATCCGGTTGGCCGCCCTCGCATAGCCGTCGGCCATCACGCCACCGGCATTCTCGGTCCGGTACAGGATCTGGCGAATCCCCCGGCGCTCCGCGGCAAGCAGCAGCGCCGTGGGGTTGCTCTGCCCGAAGATCACCTCGGCGCCGTGGCGGCGCAAGGTGGCAGCGATGACGTCGGCGACCGTGTTGACCATGAGGCTCCCCTCGTGACTGACCCGCCCAGGCTATTCAGATTCCGAAACTCATGTCAAATATTGAATTTCGTTATTTGAAATCGATGTCAGATATTGACATCTCGCGGCGGCCTGGGTAGCTTGCCCGTCGGGTGGGCCGTCCTCCGCCGGAATGTCCTTGCCCCGACGACGAAGGAGACCTCGTGCTCGACACTGGTGAGCCACACCTCTTCCCGGTGCTGTGCCTGCACTCGCTGTTCCTCGACCCGCGTGCGTTCGACGGGCTGGCGGAAGCCGGGCGAGGTCGTTTCCGGTTCGTCGCCCCGGACCTGCCCGGTCAGGCGGGCCGGGTCGGGGAAGCCGATTCGACGATCACGATGGACGAGGTCGCCGAGGACGTGCTGGGGCTGGCCGGCGATCTCGGCCTCACCCGGATCGCGCTGGTCGGGCAGAGCATGGGGGGCGACGTCGCGGTCCGCATCGCGGCCCGCGTGCCCGGGCTCGTCGAACGCCTGGTGCTCATGGGGTCGTCGGCCTGCGCGGAGTCGCCGGACAACGCTGCCGCCTTCGGCGCGATGGCGGATTCCGTTGCGGCGCAAGGATTCGAGGATCAAACCGTCGACGAGCTGATGGGGATTCTCTTCGCCCGCTCCGTGCTCGACGACCCGGCGCGGCACGATGTGCACGTCGTCTGGCGCACCCGGCTCACCGAGCTCGAACCCCGGCTCGTGCACGCCGCCAGGGGAGTGGTGGAGCGCCCTGATGTGACGTCTCTGCTGCCCTTGATCAGCGCGCCGACCCTGATCGTGTCCGGGGTGGAGGATCTCGTCCGCCCGGCGGCGTGGTCGGACGAGATGTTCGACGCCATTCCCGATGCCGAGCTGTGGCGGATCAAGGGCGCGGGGCACAGTCCGCTGATCGAAGCCCCGGACCGGGTCATCGCCCGGGTGCTCGACTTCCTGCTCGGTGCCGGGCGGCCGGCCACCCCCGTGGAGGCGTGACCACCGGTGCCTGCGGTATTCGTCCACGGCAATCCCGAGACGGCGGCGATCTGGGATCCGCTGCTCCTCGAACTCGTCCACCTGGTGCCCGGGAACAAGCTGATCTGCTTGTCGCCACCGGGTTTCGGGGCCCGCTTGCCCGCCGGTTTCGGCGCGACCGTCCACGAGTACCGGGACTGGCTGATTGCCGCACTGGAGGCCATCGGGGAACCGGTCGACCTCGTCGGGCACGACTGGGGTGGCCTGCACGTGCTGAATGTGGCGCTGTCCCGGCCGGACCTCCTGCGGAGCTGGGCGAGTGACACGGTGGGGATCTTCCACCCGGACTACGTGTGGCACGAGCTGGCGCTGCGCTGGCAGACGCCGGGGGCAGGCGAAGCCGATGTCGCCGTGCGGTTCCACGCACCTGCCGGGTTGCGCGTCGCCCGTCTTGCCGCGGCCGGGATGAGCAAACGGGTGGCCGAGCAGGTCGTGCCGGCGCACGACGAAGCCATGGGCCGCGCCATTCTTGCGCTCTACCGTTCTGCCGCACAGCCGGTGATGGCGGAGCTCGGCCGGTCCCTGGAGCGCGCGGCACAGCGGCCGGGCCTGGCGTTTCTGGCCACCGAAGACCGGATGGTCGGGACCGATCGGCAGCGGCGGAGCGCGGCGCGGCAGGCCGGTGCCCGGGTCGAAGTCCTGGACGGGCTCGGGCATTGGTGGATGACCCAGGACCCGGCGGGGGCCGCCCGTGCGCTCGCCGCCTTCTGGCAGCAGGTCGGTTTTCTTCCATGACAAAGAATGGAGTACTTGAGATGTCCATTGCGCTGGTGAACCCGGATGGGCTGCCGGAGGTCGACGCCTATCGGCAGGTCGCGGTCGCGACCGGGTCACGGATGGTTTTCCTGGCCGGTCAGGTCGCCTGGGACGAGGACGGCAAGGTCGTCGGTGAAGGTGACCTGGCGGCGCAGATCGAGCAGTGTTACGTCAATGTCGGTGCGGCGCTGGCAGGTGTCGGCGCGAGCTTCGCGGACGTGGCGAAGATGACCCTTTACGTCGTCGGCTGGAGCCCGGAAAAGATGCCGTCGCTGATGGACGGGATCGGCCGGGCGGCGGCGAAACTGGGCTTCGCCGTGCCGGGGGCACCGGGCACGTTGATCGGGGTCGCGGCGCTGGACATCCCGGAGCACCTGGTCGAGGTGGAAGCGATCGCGGTACTGGACTGAGGTTGCAAAGATTAGGCGAGAGGGCGAGCGGCCCGGCGGGAGCGCTCGCGCTGCGGGTCGTGCTGGTCGCGGCCCGCAGCGCAGGGGACGGCGAGGCTGATCCCGATCAGTGCCGCGCACGTCGACAGCTGTCTCTACCACGGGCCGTCGAGTCTGGACTTCGTCCGGCGGTTCGCCTACCGGGGGCGTCCGGGTCCGGGTCCCGGACGACGCTCAACGTCGGCTTGATGGAGGCGTACACCGGGCTCGGTTGCCTGCCGACGTTGTCCCGGTGCACGTTCGGATGCACTGCCGCATCGACGAGGATCTCCTGCGTGCGCTGCTCGGGTACCACGTCAGCGGCAGGTGTGGCACTGCGATCCCGGCGCTGAACGCACTGCAGCCGATCCCGGTCGACGACGACAGGGGCAGAGCGTTCGGCGACTGCGTCAACCGGTACCCTTCTGGGCGGGGTCAGCCTCGGCACCCCGCACCTGTCCGCGGCCCAGCTGACCGTCCTCGCCGACGACCTGGCCGGGCGCACGATGAAGGTGCCGACTTACGCCACGACCAGCCGGTCCGCGGCGTCGGGCGTCACGGTTGTCCTCGACACCTGCATTCACGGCCCGGCAAAGGTGATCGACCCCGAGGGGCCGATGATGACCAACTCGGCGAAATGGGCTTACTACGCGCCCGCGCACCTCGGGTACGACGTCGTACTGGCCGGGCGGCGCGACTGCGTGGAAAGCGCGGTCCGCGGCACGATCGTCCTGGAGTCCGCGCATGGGTGACGCGCCATTGTGGGCGGCCGGGCAGCTGCTCGTCGGCGGACCGGCATCCGGCGACCTCGTCGCGCTGGCCGAACCGATCAGCTTCTGGGGCGGGGTCGACGAGAACACCGGCCGGATCATCGATCCGCACCACTCGCAGCGTGGCACGGAACTGGCGGACGTCGCGCTGCTTACCGGCGTGAGCCGCGGGTCCAGCTCGTCGGCGAGCACGCTGCTCGAATGCGTGCGCCGGCGCACCGCGCCGTCGATGCTGCTCCTCGACCCGGACCCGATCCTGATCATCGGCGCGGCCGCGGCGTGGGAACTGTACGGCCGTGGTCCGTCTGTGGTTCTGCTCGCCGAACGCCCGACCCGGGCCGGGGCGCTGCACCTGACGCTGAATTCCGACGGCCGCCTCTATGCCGGAGGCGGCTGGTGATGCCGGTGGCGAAACCCAGGCACAGTCCCTGAATTGCGTCCGGTGGGCGATCCCGGAGCACGGGCAGAGCGGCCGCACGAGGATCGCATCCGGTCCGACGTCGTGGGTGGCGCACCACCGGTGGTATCCGGCGATCGGGCGGGTCCACTCCCATGGCATATCCAGCACGGTCACCCGCGCGCACCGGCGGCGGCGAGGTGGTCGAGCAGATCGGTGACCGATGTGGTCGGTGTCCGGGGCGACCTGGCGGGGCAGGCAGCCGCTCGCGTCGCGGACGAGGGCGACTGCGGGGATTCCGGCTGTCTTCCTGGCGATCGAGGACCGACCCTCGTTGCGCCTGTGGATCGCCCGCTGGCGACCGGAAACTGCCTGAACCGCTGTCTCCCGCACCGGCAGCGAACATGATCCGGGGCGGGCTCCGGCTGCGACGCGCATCCGCAGGGCAGCCGGACTGACCCTGGCGCGGCCCGGCTGGCGGATCGCGGGCGGAGACCTGCACGATGGACCGATTCGCGCCAGGTGCCCCGGGAGGCCGACGATGGAACTGCACCAGCTGGAGTACTTTCTCGCCGTCGTCGACCACGGTGGGTTCAACCGGGCGGCCGAGGCGCTCCACCTGGCGCAGCCGTCGTTGTCGCAGGCGATCCGGCGGCTCGAATCGTCGGTGGGGACGCCGCTGTTCGAGCGCAGCAAGCGGGGGACGGTGCTCAACGACGCCGGGCGGTCCCTGGTCGACCCGGCGCGGCAGGTGCTCCGGAGCGTGGCGACCGCGCGGCAGGCGGTGTCCGCCGACGCGGCCGACCTCGCGGGCACCGTCGAGCTGGCCGGAAGCCCGGCGGCGACGCTGACTCCGCTGCCGCAGGTGATCCGGGAGCTGCAACGGCATCATCCGCGGGTCGTGGTGCGGATCCAGCAGTCCGTCACGACCGCCGAGGTCATCAAGAAAGTCCGGACCGGGCTGTGCGAGGTCGGCCTCGTCGCCGGGCCGGACGGCGGCGAGATTCCGGGGGTCCGGCGCATCCGGCTCGGCCGGACCGAGGTGATCCTGGCGATCCCGCCGCAGGTGGACCCACCGGCGGCGGGCCGCGTGCGGATGGAGACGCTGGACGGTGCCCGGTTCATCGTCGGGCCGGCCGGGAGCCAGGTCCGCGAGCTCTACGAAACTCTGGTGCAGAGCGGGATCGGGCTGGTCAAGGTGGTGGAGGCAGCGCACCGGGAGAGCGTTCTGCCGATGGTGCACGCCGGGGTTGGCTATGCCTTTCTGCCGCAGGCTTGGGCGCCCATCGCCGCCGGGGTCGGAGTGCAGGTGCGACGGCTCGACCCGCCGCAGCCGTACGGCATGTGGGCGATGGCCAGGACCGGGCCGATGACCCCGGCCGCACAGGCATTTCTCACTGCCGCCGAAAGGCTCGCGCTGCGCGCGGACGATGACGGCTGACAGTCTCCGCCTATGACCGGAGAGGAAACACCTCGTGGACGACGGTCTCCTCGGCTGAAAGGCTCGATGCGTGCGCAGGTCCGCCTGCACCGCGCAAGACCGCTCGAGGAGACGCACTATGCCGATGCGACCGAACATCCTGCTGATCACCGCGGATCAGCACCGGGCCGACGTACTGGGGGTGGAGGGGCGGAAAGTCTCGACGCCGCACCTCGACCGGCTCGCCGGGTCCGGGGCACGGTTCACCTCCTGCGTCACGCCGAGCCCGGTCTGCCAGCCCGCGCGGGCCTCCGTGCTGACCGGGTTGCTTCCGCTCACCCACGGGGTCTGGGACAACGGCGTCGAGCTCGACGAGGCGGTGGCCGACCGCGGGTTCGCCGGGGTGCTGGGGCGAGCCGGTTATCGCACCGGGCTGTTCGGCAAGGCGCATTTTTCGAACTACCTGCCTTTCGGTCCCTCGGACCGCCCCGAGGCGAAATCGGGGAGCGTGCACTACGGCGCAGAATGGTCCGGCCCGTACATGGGGTTCGAGCAGGTCGAGCTCGCGGTGATGCCGCACAACCTCGACGCGCCGTTGCGGCCGCCGGGCGGTTTGCATTACGAACGCTGGCTTGCCGCCCAAGCGGGGCAGCAGGAAATCGACGACCTGGTGTTCCGGAATCTCGACCCGGACGTCACGGCGGCGCAAACCTGGACGTCCGCCCTTCCCGCGGCGTGGCATTCCAGTACCTGGGTCGCCGACCGCACCATTTCCTTCCTCCGGGACTGCGCCGAGGAACCCTTCGCCGCCTGGGCTTCGTTCCCCGACCCGCACCACCCCTTCGACTGCCCCGAGCCGTGGAGCAGCCTGCACGACCCCGCCGAAGTCGACCTGCCGCCGCACCGCGGCCGGGATTTCGAGCGACGGCCGTGGTGGCACGAACAGTCGCAGCTGAACGAACCGGCGATGGACAACGCCGAACTGGTCGATCTCCGCAAGAACTACTCGCGGATCTCCGAACAGCCGGACGACCAGCTGCGGCAGCTGATCGCCAACTACTACGGCATGGTCTCGCTGATCGACCACAACGTGGGCCGGATCCTCGCCGAACTCGCCGCCACCGGTGCGCTGGAGAACACGTATGTCGTGTACACCTCGGACCACGGTGACTGGCTGGGCGACCACGGCTTGGTGCTCAAGGGGCCGATGCTGTACGAGGGGCTCTGGCGGGTCCCGCTGCTGATGTCCGGACCCACGGTTCCGGCCGGTGCGGTGGTCGAAGACCCGGTGTCGACCGTCGATCTCGCCGGGACCTTCCTGGACTGGGCCGCGGTACCGGCCCAACAGGCCCTGCATTCCCAGCCGCTTCAACCGGTTCTCGACGGCGCGGCCCGGTCCCACGCACTCGGCGAGTGGACCCTGCATCCGTCGCGCTGCGGAGTCGAGCTCGACCTGCGCGCGGTGCGGACCACGACGCACAAACTGGTCGTCGACCGCATTTCCGGCGCTGCGGAACTTTACGATCTCGCCGCCGACCCCCACGAGATGGTCAACCTGGCGGAGTCCCCGGAGCACAAACCCGTCCGCGAGGACCTGGAGAACCTCCTCGCGACCCGGCCCGGCGACCACCTCGACGAGCTTCCCGAACCCACCGGCACCGCCTGAGCCGGATCGAGCCCACGCAACGACGCGAGAGGACGACCACCGATGTCCGAACTTCCAGTGCCGCCCGGCGACCCGCTCGCCGGTCACTATGTCCGTGCCCTCGAACCGGTGGCGGTCCGGCCCGGCACCACCGCGCTGATCTGCATCGACCTGCAGAACTTCGACGCCGACCCGGCCGGCGGGCTTTTCGCGGGCGAACCCGATCCTTTTCCGGAGTACTTCGCCGCGCTCGAAACCACGGTGCTGCCCAACGTGCGCCGGCTGCAGGACGGGTTCCGGTCCGCCGGCGCCGAGGTGATCCACACCCGGATCCGCAGCCAGGTGGCCGACGGGCGCGACCGCGGGCTGCGGCACCGGCAGCGGGGCATGCTCATCCCGCCGGACAGCCGCGACGCCGAGTTCGTCGCCGCGGTGGCGCCGGTGCCGGGCGAGCTGGTGTTCGACAAGACCACGTCCGGCATGTTCGCGGGTACGGCGGTCGAGGCGACGCTCCGGCGGATCGGGGTCACGACACTGGTTTTCACCGGTGTCGCGCTGACCAACTGTGTCGAGACGTCGGTCCGCGAGGCGGCCGACCGGGACTTCGACTGCGTCCTCGTCCCCGACGCCACCGCTGCGTTCAGCAAGGAGATGTACGACGCGTCGTTGCGGGTGCTGGGTGATTCCTACGCCCGGCTCGCCACCACCGGCGAGATTCTCGGGCAGCTCGGCTCGCGGCCGGCGCCAGGACGAACGGCGGTACCGAAGTGACTGCCGGACACCACACCGACGACGGACGGTTCACGTCCCGGCAACGGTACATCGTCATCACCGCACTGCTCGGCCTCTTCATCGACGGCTTCGACATCCTCATCGTCTCCGGGGCCCTGCTCGGGCTCGTGCCGGCGATGGGACTGAGCCCGGGGCAGGTCGGACTGGTGAGTGCGGGCGCGTTCGCCGGCATGGTCGCCGGTTCCCTCGCGTCCGGGCCGCTGACCGACCGGTTCGGCCGCCGGATCGTCTTCTTCGGGGACATGCTGCTCTTCATCGTCAGCTCGGCGTTGATGTTCTTCGCCGAAACCCCTGCGCAGCTGATCGTTCTCCGGGTGCTCGCCGGGGTGGCGATCGGTGCCGACATGCCCGCGGCACTGGCCATGATCGCCGAATTCTCCCCGCGCGCCCGGCGGGGTACGGTGCTGGCGCTGGGCAACGCGTTCTGGCCGGCCGGATTCGTGGTCGCCGGGGCGCTCTCGATCGTGGTGTACCAGTTCGCCGACCCGGCGCAGGCCTGGCGCTACCTGCTGATGACCCCGCTCGTTCCCGCAGCGGTACTGGTCTTTCTCCGCCGCGAGGTCCCGGAGAGCCCGCGGTGGCTGCTCAGCCGGGGACGGACCGAGGAAGCCCACCGGGTCTTCGAGGAATGCGGTTTCCCTGCTGCGGTCGGGGAAACTCCGCCACCAACGGGGTCCCGGCCGGGTCTCTCTTCGCTGCTGCGCCGGGGACGGCCCCGGACCCTGCTCCTTCTGGTCTCGGCATTCTGGCTCGTCAGCAACATCGTCGGATCGGCGATCCTGATCTACACGCCGACCGTGATCAAGACCGTGGCGAAGGGCGGCGTCTTCACCCCGCTGGTTTTCGCGACGGTGGTGAATGTCGTGGTCGTCGTGGTGAATGTCGCGACGAGCCTGTGGGTGGTGGACCGGGCGGGCCGCCGTCCGCTGGCAATCGTCCCGAGCGTCGTGGTGGCCTTCGCGCTGATCGCGGTCGCGGCGGCGAGCGGGAACCCGATCGTGATCGCGACCGGGTTCGCCGTGGTGTCGATTGCGACGTCCGGCATGCTCGCCGGGGTCTACTACGCGTGGGGCAGCGAGCTGTTCGCCACCGGGATCCGGGGACGCTCGCTGGCCATCACCAACGCCATCGGCAAGCTCGGCAGCGTGGCCGGGGTCGCGCTCTTCCCGACGCTCTTCATCGCGGCGCCCGCGATTTCCTTTGCGGTGCTTGCCGTGGTCGTCTTCGCGGTCGTCGCCGCACTCATCCGGTGGGCACCCGAGACCAAGGGGCGGTCACTGGACGAACTTGAGTACCTCGGTGCCGGGGAGATACCGGTCGAACCAGCCGGTGATCCGTTCCAGCCGGTGGACCCGGGCCCTCGGCGGGCCGCTGGCCGAGAATGAGTGCGGCCCGCCGTCGAACACGAGCAGCTCGGTTTCGGTGCCGTGGGCGCGGAGGCCGTGGTAGTACCGCTGGGCCTGCTCGACCGGTGTCCGGAGGTCGTTGCGGTAGGCGATGATCAGCGACGGGGTCCGCACGTTCTTCGCCAGCCGCAGCGGCGAGCACCGCGCCCAGTCCTCGGGGTTCGCGCCGACGAGTTCGGTGATCTGGTGGCCGATGTCGCTCGTGGCGACCATCGAGTCCCAGGAATAGATACCGCACTCGGGGACGGCGGCGCGGAACAGCTCCGGGCGGGTGGCGCTGAGCCAGGCAGTCATGAACCCGCCGTACGACCGGCCGGTGACCCCGACCCTCGACCCGTCGACCTCCGGCCGGTCGGTGGCCATTCCGAGTGCGGTCAGCAGGTCGTCCACGTCGCAGGTGCCGAGGCGGCCGTTGATTGCGGTCGCGTGCGACTGTCCGTACCCCGCCGAGCCCCGCGGGTTGGCCATGAGCACCGCATATCCGCGTCCGCACAGCACTTGCGCGTCGATGTCGAGACAATGGCCGACCTGGGTGTCCGGGCCGCCGTGGACGAGCAGCACGAGCGGCACCGGGCCGCGGGCGGCTGGCGGCAGGTACAGCCAGCAGTGCACCTGCCCGGCCCACAGTTCTTCGGGAGCCACCGTGAGGTCGTGGTACGCGTCCGCGAAGTGGGTGATCCGTGCGGTGGTTCCGTTCTGGGCGCTCGCATAGAGGTCACCGGCGGAGATGGCGGTGGCCAGCACGGCGCTTACCGTGCCGTTGTGTGCGTCGTGCGAGAGGACCTGTGCTCCGTGCCGGGACGGGGCAACCGGCGTATCCGGATCGTGGGCCGCGGACACGAGCAGGGTGGAGCCGTGCCGGTGAGCGGCCACGAGCGGTTCGTCGGCCGGGGCCAGCGGGCGCAGCTGTGGATCGTCGAGGTCGACCGGCTCGGGGTCCGTCAGCGAGTGGAGCTGCGCATCCTCGGACAGCGGTACCTGGAGCAGCGAAACGTTGCGGCCACGGGTGCGGTAGCCGTGCGCCGGGTCCATGCCGAGGAAGTGCAGGATGGTGCCGTCGGAGCTGAAGGTGGGCAGGCTTGCGTGGGGCAGGCCGGTCGCCGGAACAGACTCGGAGCCATCGCCGAGGTGGTAGCGGACGAGTTCCTGCAGCATCGGGTCGCCCGCGCACGGCCGGACGGCAACCACGGAAGTGCCGTCGGGATGCCAGCTGGCATCCCAGTGGTCTCGGTGCCCGTCGCTGACCCGGACTGCTTCCGGCGAATGGGGGACGGTGAACAGGTGCACGGTCGCGTCGCTGAGGAACCCGCGTCCGTCCATGAGGTAATGCCCGCGGGCCGCCCGATGCCAGGCGCCGGGCTCGGTGTTCGGGACCAGCGCCGGGTACAGGATCCGGGTGCCGTCGGGGGACCAGGCCGGTGGGGTGGTGCCGCGCAGATGCCGGTCGCTGACGGCGAATCCCAGCGGGTACGGCTTCGAGTCGAGCACCTCGATGACTCCGCCGGGAAGGTCCGCGACACACAGCTCGGTCACCGCGGCCTGGTCACCGTTGCGGTAGAACGCGATCTTGGACCCGTCGGGGGAGAACGACGGTGCCCATGCGTCCGTGCCGGTGTCCAGGGGCGTCGCGTCGTGCGTTCCCGAAGCCGGGGCCAGCCACAGCCGCCGGTGGTAGCCGTGTTCGTGGGGCGTCCGGGTCTCGTAGCAGACCTGCGTCCCGTCGGGGCTCAGGGCGTGCGTGGAAATGTCGGTCACGAGCAGGAGATCGCTGGGCTGCATGGGGTTACGCCTCGGCGTTCATGGTTTCGGCCTGGTGCCAGCGGACCAGGGGAGCGGTGAGCAGGCGCATGGCTTGCACGGCCGCGGTCGAGATGAGCACGAGCAGCAGCAGGACCGCCAGGAACTTGTCGAGTTCGAACGCGTTGGAGTACGTCGTCAGCAAGACCCCGAGTCCTGCTTTCCCGCCGATGATCTCACCGGACACCGCCCCGAGGAAGGAGTAGACGAGCGAGAGTTCCAGCCCGGCCAGGAGGGTCGGCAGCGCCGCGGGAAGCATGAACCACAGCACCTGTTGCCGCCAGGAGACGCCGAGGCTCCCGGCGAGCAGTTCGAAGTCGGCGTTGGGCTGGGTGAATCCGGCGATGGTCGTGGTGAGCATGACGAAGAAGACGAAGCTGACGACCAGCGCGATCTTTCCGGACGGCCCGAGCCCGAACCAGAGGATGAAGAGCGGGGCCAGCGCAACGCGCGGCAGGCTGTTGGCGGCGGTGATGAGCGGGGAGACCGCCCGGTGCAGCGCACGGATGCGGCTCAGCACCACGCCCACGAGGAACCCGGACGTCACCGCCAGCGCGAACCCGACGATCGTCTCGACCAAGGTGGTGTACAGGTGGATGGTCACGGTCGAGGTGCCGAACTGGGCCACGAACTCGCGCAGCGTACCGCCGGGGGTGCCGACGAAGGTCGGGTCGACGAGTCCCCAGGAAACGGCCGCCTGCCAGACCGCGACGAACACCGCGACGAGGCCGATCCGCAACGCCCATACCCGTCCGGAACCGGCTGTCCGGCGGGCGCGCACCGAGCCGGGCTCTCGTGTCCTGACGTCACTCATGGCTTCATCTCCGCGGAAATGTCGGACCAGATCTCTTCGAACAGTTCGCCGAACCTGGGTTCGGCGCGCAGCTCCACAGCGTTGCGAGGGCGGGGGAAACCGACCGGGTACTCCTTGATGACGTGCCCGGGGCGCTGGGAGAAGACGACCACGCGGTCGGCGAGGGTGATGGCTTCGCCGATGTCATGGGTGACCACGAGCATGGTGCCGTCGAATTGTTCGAGGAGCTCCAGGAGGTGCTGCTGCATCAAGAGCCGGGTCTGCGCGTCGAGTGCGGCGAACGGTTCGTCCAGTAGCAGGAACGACGGCTCGGTCACCAGGGTCCGGGCCAGCGCCACGCGCTGCCGCATCCCTTGCGAGAGCTGGGATCGGTACCGGTCGGCGGCATCGCCGAGCCCGACGCGCTCCAGCGCCGCTTGGGCCCGCTCACGGCGTTCGGCCTTCTTCATCCCGCGCACTTGCAGGGCAAGCTCCACGTTGCCGCGCGCGGTCCGCCACGGCAGGAGTGCGTCCCGCGCCAGCGCGTACGCCGCGTCCGGGCGCCCCCGGCGGGGAGGTTCGCCGCGCACCAGCACCTCACCCGAGGTGTAGCCCTGCAGACCGGCGACGATGTTGAGGAACGTGGTCTTGCCGGACCCGCTGGGTCCGACGAGCGCGACGAACTCGCCCTTCCGCACGTCGAGCGACACGCCGCTGATAATGGGCAGGTCGTGGCCGGGCACGGTGAGCCCGACGTCGTGCGCGTGCACGGCAGGCTGCCCGGCGGTGTCCCGGGCAGTTTCCTTGGAGTGGCTGAGAAATTGCGTCATTTCTTGCCTGCCGATACTTGCGCACGGACATCCCCGGCGTTCTGCGCGACGCCGTCGGCCAGGAGCTTCGCCACGTCCAGGTGCTGCTTGGTGATGCCGTTGTCCGCGTCGAACCGGAGCCAGGTGGCGAGGTCGTTCCGCGGAAAGACCGAGGTGAGGACGTCGAGCTGGCTGCTTGCGTACTCCTCGCGCTCGGCGGCGGGCGCTCCGTCCCCGAGCTGGCGGCCGATGAACCCGACCGCCGCGGCGCGGTTCGCGGGATCGTGGACCCAGGCGTCGGCCCGCGCGATCGCTCCCTGGATCTTGGTGACCTGCTCGCCGTGCCCCTTCACCCACGACGCTTTGGCCCACATGCCGACCTGGGCGATCCCGCAGGGGGAAACACCCGCCGGACACGATTGCGGGGTCCGCAGGTCCACCACCGGGACCGTCCCGGGGCGCAGGACCCGCTGGATCTGCGGCCCGGTGACCAGCGCGGCGTCGACCCGGCCGGCCAGCAGCGCCTTGTCGACCGAGGCGCCGGCCGCGACGAAGTCGACGGAGTCCGGCGCCATCCCGGCCGCCTTCAGCAGCATTTCGACCAGCCGCTGGGTCGTCGAGCTGAGCGCGGT
The DNA here is from genome assembly GCF_000717335.1 of Amycolatopsis jejuensis. GTDB lineage: Bacteria > Actinomycetota > Actinomycetes > Mycobacteriales > Pseudonocardiaceae > Amycolatopsis > Amycolatopsis jejuensis. The sequence goes on along the minus strand of NZ_JNYZ01000001.1, from coordinate 261,886 downwards.
GACGGCGACCTTCTTGCCCTTCAACGCGCGAACGGACGCCGGGAATTTCTCCGATCCGATCACGTTCTTCGTGGCGGCCAGCATTCCCACCGTGCGGGTCTGGCCTGCCACGAGCTGGAGGTCGGTGCCCTTGTCCACCATCGGGGTGAACACCTCGGGTGCGTTGGTGGCCACGTCGACGCTGCCGGAAGCGAGTGCCGTCGCCGCGCCGGGCCCGGCCTCGACGGTGGTGAGCTCGACGTCGAGGCCGGCGTCGGTGAAGAACCCTTGCTGGGCCGCGATTTCGATGAGGGTGCTCACGCCGGTCCCGGGTTGTACGGAGAGGGTGACCGGGTCCTTTCCGGAGCTGCCTGCAGTGCAGCCGGACACCAGCACTGCGGTGGCGAGCGTTCCCGCGGCGAGCCGGAACGCGAAACGGCGGTGTCGGTTCATCGGGAACTCCCATCCGCGGAACGGAGGTCGACGAACAGGGGACTGCTCCAGGCGCGGTGCCCGTCCTCCTGGGTGACCCGGACCAGCCAGGCATTGCCGCCCGCGCGATGGCGGGACGGGGTGAGGGCAGTTTCGACGTCCGCCGGGGACGACGGCTCCGGGAGCCAGCACACCTCGACCGCGCGGTCGACCCCGCCGTCGAGTGCGTACTCCACCGGATCCGGTCCCAGCTCGGCCATCGGGACGGTCAGGTCGACGTCACCGGCGTGGAGACGGATGTCCTCGGGTACCTCGTCGAAGGTGAGGATCAGGCCGTCGTGGTCCCCGTTCGTCGAGCTGCGCCACGACACGGTTTCGTTGTCCTGCTTGACGATGCCGTGGTCGGGATGGTCGAAGGCCCATTCGGTGGCGCTCGTGATACGGGCACCGCGGACGTGCAGGGTGCCGTCCCAGTTCTGGACCCGGTTGCGGTAGCGGCTGCGGGCACCTCGCCAGGACACGCGCAGGCGCCCGCCGCGGATACCCGGGCCAGGCCGCCAGGTGTCCACGACCCCGCCGGCATCCATCAGGTCGATCCGTTCGATCCCGCTCGTGCCGTGCACGGTGACGTCGAACCGCGGCGGCTGGTCCGACGGCGCGTCCCAGGCGTCGCCCATGCGGTGGCCGCCGTGGCGGACGTCGAGGACGATCCGTTCTCCGGTGGTCGCATAGCAGTGCCGTTGTTCGAGTGCGCGGAGGATCCCGGTCCGGGTGAGGTCGCCGCCCCGGACGGCGGCGAGCCCGCTGCGGACGCCGAAGAGGGGCAGGCTCGGGAAGCTCGCCCCTGGCCGCCCGGAGTGGTCGTCACTCGCGCCCACGAACCCGACCCGGTGGCCCAGCCGGAGTGCGTCGAGTGCGAACCACTCGAACCAGCCGTGCACGGACACGATCTCCAGCACCGGGGTGACCGCGGGGTCGATCTGGGCCAGGTCCGCGACGCGGCCGCCGACGTGGGCGACACAGATGGCGTGGATCCCGTCGCGCCGCAGGGTTTTCGCGACGTCGCCGATGGTGCGGCGGTCGGTTCCGTCCTCCGGGCTGTCCTGGACCAGCGCCCGGCTGGACCGCAGCAGCGGCGCGTGCTGGTTGTCGGCGTAGAGCACGTTGTGGTCGCCGCCGACCGGCGTGTTGCCGGACCACTCGAATCCGGCGAAGGCCACGAACGTCCCAGCGGCGGTGAACCGGTCGGTGGTGCGCAGTACTTCGGCGTAGAAGGCGTCCTCGACCTGGAAGTCGTTCGCGCTGTGCGTGACGAAGTCCAGCGCGGCCGCATCCTTGGCGTAGTGGAAGAAGTCGTCCAGCGAGCCGGAGCCCACGGTTTCCCCGGTCTGTCCCTGGGTGTCTCCCCAGCGGAGGGGCATTTCGCGGCCGACCACCAGGGGATTGGTCTCGGTGGTCAGCCCCGAGCCGGGATGGTCGACCCGCAGGCGGAGCACCCCGCTCGCCGAGATCGGTACTTCGACGCGAGTCATGCCGTCCACGAGGGTGCCGGTGGCGACCACCGCACCGCCGGCACGGACCGTCAGCGCGCCGGAGACCTGGGCCGCCACATTGCCGTAACGGTCGATTGCCCGGACGGACACGGCGGCCGATTCCCCTTGGCGGGCTTGGGAAGGCGCGATCGCCACGAGGGCCGTGGCCGGACCGGCGACGACCGGGTGCCCGGTGCTGCCCGGGACGTCGTAGTAGACGTTGGTCGCGAACGGGTCGACCATCACCCTGATCGTGGCCGCCGGTTCGCGATAGCTCTGGACCGCCGCGCCGGGGCTGCCTTGGCCGGTGTCCCCGATGACGACCTCGATGATGTCGCCGGGAGCGAGCGGACCGTCCTCGACGTCCACCGCGATGCCTTTCACCCACGGCCGGGTGTGCAGTTTGGTGGCGTAGCGGGCGCGGACCCGGGCGGTGCCCGAAGTGCGGACGGTCGTGTAGTCCGGCCCCGAGGGGCGGGTGAACTGGGGGACTCCCCGGTCCGACGGGATCGGGAAGAGCAGTTTCAGCCCGCCACCGTCGTCCATCCCGTACGGACCCACTTCGTAGCGCACTGTCCACGTCGCGAACCCACCGGCCACGACCGGGTCGGCGGGGGTGAGCGCGACCCGTCCCACCTGCCCGGACGGCCAGGGCTGTGCTCGGCTCGTGGTGAGCGCGCGAGCCGCATCCACGCTGCTTGTCATTCGTGCCTCCTTGCAGTGGAGCCCAGTAGACAGCCGGTCCGGGATAACGTCTAATGCCGTTTGGTAGGCCTGTGCATAACCGGTGGGTATTACGAGAGGTGCGTCGTGGAGCGGTATCAGATGAGCTACCTGGTGGCGCTGGTGGAGCATCGCAACGTCACCAGGGCCGCGGCCGCGATGAAGGTGTCCCAGCCCGCGGTCACGCGAGCCATCCGGCGGCTCGAACGGGAATGCGGTTCGGCGCTCTTCCGCCGCACCAGCACGGGCCTGATCCCCACCGAGCTGGCCGAGGAAATGGCGGCGCGGTCCCGCGTCGTGCTGCGGGAGATCGAGGCACTGACGTCACTGGCGGCCGGCGTCCGCGGGGTCGCCGGACGGGTCTCGGTGGCGGTGACGTCCGCCCCGTCGATCGAACCGCTCGTCCCCATCATCAAGTCCTTGCAGCACCGCCATCCGGGAGTCACGGTCGAGGAGGTCAGCGCGGAGAACGCGCGGCAGGTGGTCACGCAGGTCCTCTCCCGCCGCTGCGATGCGGGCATCCTCGGCCACGAGGCCCGCCCGACCGGCAAGGATCTCGTGGCGACCCAGCTCGGGGACGCCGAGATGATGTTGTTGCTGCCCCCGGATTCCGACCTCGCAGGCACCGGCAGGGTCCCCGCCCCGATGCTCCGCGGGCGGCGCTTCGTGGTGGCGCCACCGGACACCCTGATGCGGGGTCTGTTCGACCGGTTCAGCGTCGAAGTGGGTGATCTGCAGGCAGCCGTGGAGGTCGGGCACCGGGAAGCGATCCTGCCACTCGTGGTGGAAGGAATCGGGGTGTCGTTTTTGCCCAAAGCCTGGCGAAGCCTGGCCACCGCCGCCGGCGCGCACATGGTCGGCCTCGACCCGCCGGTCCGGGTCCCGCTGTGGCTGGTGCACCACCAGACGACGAGCCCACCGGTGACCGCACTGGTGGACGAGGCTCTGCGGTGGGCGGAGGGGCTCTCGAGCTGACGATGACTCGCGCGGTGCCTCCTTGCGGGCGGACGTCGCGCGAGGACCCAGCCACGATCGTCGACGAGGCACGCGGTGTGATGGTCCACGCGCGGGCTGGGTGCCGGTCGGTCTTGCCATACGAAGCTCGGACGTCAGTCCGGAAGCCGCTGCGGCACAACGGTTCCCGCTCCGACGCGGTCAAGGCCACAGGCATCGTGTTAAACGATTTCGACATCAGCGCCGCATGACCGGAGACCGGAGAGATCCGGCGACCGGCGAGGGAGGCCGGAGCCGGGAAACCCGGGACCGGGGACCGGCGATGCGGCCGGTGTGGGAGACCCGGGACCGGGGACCCGAGGATGGACGCCGGGGGCGAGATTCGGGGGCCGATGGCCCCGAATCTGGCCCAGGGGAGGCGACGGTTCACGGCACCGTCACAGATCCTGGCCATGAACCGTGGCCATGAACCGTGGCCATGAACCGTGGCCACTAACCGTGGCCACCTAAGGCCCACCCGCCCAGCACTGCGCCAGCCGCCGCACCAGTCATCGCTCCGGCCGCCCCCGTCCGGCCCCCTAGCCGCCACCCATCCGGCTCCTCCCGCCACTCCTCCCGCCGCCCCTCCAGCCCACCTCTTCGGCCGCCTGCCCAGCACTGCTCCGGCTGCCCCTCCGGTCGCCTCTTCGGCCGCCTGCCCAGCACCGCTCCGGCCGCCCCTGCGGCCGCCCCTCCAGTCACTCCTCCAGCCGCCTGCCCAGCACTGCTCCCGCCGCCTCTTCGGCCGTCCGCCCAGCACCGCTCCGCCCGCCCGCTCAGCACCGCTCCGCCCGCCCTCCATTCGCCCGTCCGGTAACCGCCCCAACCCCATCATCGCCCTCGGCGGGTCTCTCCCCGGCCTCTTGCGCACCCAGCCTTAAACGATTACGGTCTGCGTCACCAACGAATGTCCCCCCAGCAAAGAGGCTGGTCATCATGAGACTCGTGTCCTGTTCGGCGGGTTCCGCCGTTTCCTTGCGCGTCCGCCGGAGGTTGTCTGCCGTCGGCGCGGTGATGTTGTTGTTCCTTGCCGCTGCCTGTTCGGGCAGTAGTGGTGCCGCTTCGGGTGGGGGCTCGACGTGGAAGATCGGGGCCATCGTCGACCAGACCGGGCCGGGGGCTGCCGCTTATGCCGGGACTGCCCAGGTTCTGCAGGCGTGGGTCAAGCACACGAACCAGCAGGGCGGGATCAACGGCCACCAGCTCGAACTGGTCCTCAAGGATTCCAAGAGCACGCCGGCCGGGGGGCTGCAGGCGGCGGGCGAATTGGTGCGGGACAAGGTCATCGCGCTGGTCCAGGGTGGTTCGCTGGTCGCGAGCGCGTGGGCGAAACCGCTGGCCCAGGCGGGAATCCCGGTGATCTGTGGCGCACCGGCCGCGTCGCCGCCCTACGGTACCGAGAAGAACTTCTACCCGTGTGTGCCGAGCGCTGCCACGTCGACCGGCCTGATCGCGAAGGCTGCACTGCAAAGCGGGTACCGGTCGATCGGTGTCGTGGCGTGTGTCGAGGCACCGGTGTGCGGGCAGACTGCGAAGGCGATGCAGGAGTCCGGCGAAAAGGCGGGTGTCCCGGTGGTCGTGCAGTCGACCTCGCTGAGTGCACCCAGCTTTGCCGCACCGTGTCTGGCGCTCAAAGACGCCCACGCCGAACTCGTTTTCGCCATCGCCCCACCGGATACCACGTTTTCGATCATCGACTCCTGCGGCCAGCAGAACTACCGGCCCGCGTACGTCGCAGGCCAGCTGTCGAACAAGTTCCTCACGAACAGCAATCTCGGCGGGTTCGTCGGGCTGACCGAAACTGCGCCGTATTTCGCCGATCTTCCGGCGCTCAAAACCTTCCGTGACGTGATGCAGGCCGAAGCACCAGACGCCTACACCGGGCACCCGGACACGAGCGCGACAGTGTGGGCCAGCGGTGAGCTGTTCAAGCGCGCGGCCGAGACGGGCAAGCTCGCCGACGCGCCCACTGCCACGGACGTCGCTGCCGCGCTCGACAAGCTGTCCGGGGAGACCGTCGACGGCCTCACCGCTCCGCTGACTTTCACCAACGGGAACCGGACCGTGTCGTGCGGTTTCGTGGTGTCCATCAAGGACGGCAAGTTCGCCGATCCGTTCGGCACCAAGCCGGTCTGCCCGCCGGCGTCCTGACGCCGTGGTTTCCCCGACCGGGATGAGGAGTTGACCCGTGAACGAACTGCTTCCGTACCTCATCGTGGGACTGGCGACGGGCTCGGTGTATTCATTGGCCGGGGTGGGCCTGGTCCTCACCTACAAGACCTCCGGCACGTTCAATTTCGCCCATGGCGCGCTCGGAACCGCTGCGGCGTATGTCTTCTACACCCTGCACGTCGAGAACGGGCTGCCATGGCCGCTCGCCGCCTTGGTCGCGGTCGCCCTGCTGGGCCCGGCACTCGGCTTCGGTTTCGAGAGGTTCAGCCGGGGCCTGTCGCGGACGCCGATGAAGTGGCGGATCGCGGCCACGGTCGGCATTCTCGTGTCGGTACAAGCACTGTTCTCGATCCTGCACGGACCGAATGTCCGCCCGTTCGGGCACTTCCTGCCGACCTCGACCTTCCGCGTGGCCGGCGCGAACATCACCTGGGAGCAGCTGATCGTCGCGGTCACCGCGCTCGTCGCGACCATCGGGCTGTGGGGCTACTTCCGGTTGACCAGAACGGGGATCGCGATGCGTGCGCTCGTGGACGACCCCGACACCCTGGCGACCACCGGGATCAGCCCCAACACGGTGCGCCGCAGCGCCTGGGTCATCGGCTGTGCTTTCGCGACACTGTCCGGCTTGCTGCTCGCCCCGAGCGTCAACCTCGACCCGGTGGTCTTGACATTGCTCGTGGTACAGGCGTTCGGCGCGGCGGCCGTCGGCGGGTTTTCCAGCCTGCCCCTGACCTACGCGGGCGGGCTCGTGATCGGTGTCGGGACGGCGATCGCGACGAAGTACAGCGGCGCACCGGGTTCAGTGCTCGGCGGCCTGCCCCCGAGTCTTCCGTTCATCGTGCTGTTCGCGGTGCTGCTGTTCTCGCCGCGGGCCCGGCTCGCGGTGAAGGAAATGGCGGTACACCGGCGCCCACTCGCCTGGCGGGCGCCGAACCGCGCACAGCTGCTGCTGGCGGTCGTCGTGGTGGCAGTGCTGGCGCTGGCCCCGCTGTACGCCGCGGACGCGATCGACCAGTGGACGCTCATGCTCACCCAGGTGATTCTGTTCCTGTCACTGGGATTGCTCGTCCGGTCGTCGGGACAGGTTTCCCTCTCGCAGGTCACGTTCGCCGCCATCGGCGCGGTGGTGTTCTCGCGGCTGACCGTCGATGCCGGGGTGCCGTGGCTGCTGGCGCTGCTGTTGTCCGGGATTGCCGTGGTCCCGGTGGGAATCGTGCTGGCCATCCCCGCGATCCGGCACTCCGGCCTGTACCTGGCGCTGGCCACGCTCGGCTTCGGGCTGCTGGTGCAGAGCATGTTCTTCCAGACCGACCTGATGTTCCACGCCGACGGCTCCGGCCTGCAGATACCCCTCCCCGGGATTGCTGCGCTGGCGACGCCGGAGGGGTACTACTACACCGTTCTCGGCATCACCGTCGCGTGTGCGGCGCTGGTCATCCTGGTGACCCGGACGCGGCTGGGCCGTCTGCTCGGCGGGATTGCCGACTCCCCGCTGGCCTTGCGTGCCCAGGGGACGAGCACGATCGTCACGCTGGTGCTCGTGTTCTGCCTGTCGGCGTTCCTGGCGGCGCTCTCGGGTGCGCTCGGCGGCGGGGTGCTGGGAATCGTGACCGGGGCGAACTTCGATCCGTTCCAGTCGCTGGTGGCGTTGGCAGTGCTGATGATCTCCGTCGGTGGTGCGCCGTGGTACGCCCTGGTGGCCGCCGTGCCGCTGGTGCTCGGACCGGTCTATGTGGACGCTCCGGGCACGCTGCAGTACCTGCAGTTGCTGTTCGGTGCCTCGGTTGTCTTCGTGGCGCTGAACGGGCAACCTTCCCTCGCCGCGGCCCAGCGGTGGATCGACCGGCGGTTCCGGCCGCGGCGCAAGCGGGAACGCCCGCTGGTCGCGGTGGTGGAGCCGGAAAGCGAAGCCGCGGCGCTCGAGGTGCGCGGCGTGGTCGTGCGGTACGGCGGGCTCGTCGCGAACGACCGCCTTTCCTTCCGCGTGGATCCTGGCCGGGTCACCGGTCTCATCGGTCCCAACGGAGCCGGGAAGACCTCGGCGCTCAACGTGTGTTCCGGGCTGGTGCGGCCGGACCGGGGGAGGGTCGTCTATGGCGGCCGTTCGCTCCGGCGTACGGCGCTGCCCGCGCGGGCCCGGCTCGGGATCGGGCGGACGTTCCAGCACATCGAGCTGTTCGAAACCCGCACGGTACGGGAAAACCTCGAGCTCGGGTGCGAAGGTGCCATGGCCGGTGCCGGGGTGCTCAGCCAGCTGATGGTGACGCCTGCGCAACGCCGCCGGATCGATGCGCGCGTCCGCGACACGGCCGACCGGGTGGGGTTGACCCACTTGCTCGATGCCCAGGTCGGGGCGTTGTCGACCGGGCAGCGGCGGCTCGTCGAGTTCGCCCGGTGCCTGGTGGGTCCCTACCGCACGCTGCTGCTGGACGAACCGTCGAGCGGACTGGACCACCACGAGACCGCGGAGTTCGGCCGGGTGCTGCGGGAAGCCGTGTGCGACCGGGGAATCGGCGTCCTGCTGGTCGAACACGACATGAACCTGGTGATGAACGTGTGCGACAAGATCTACGTGATGGAGTTCGGTTCGGTGCTCTTCGAAGGGACGCCGGAGGAGGTCCGCGCCAGCGAGCTCGTCCGGGCGGCCTACCTCGGCGGCGAGCACGAGGAGGACGGTCTGCCCCCGGACACGTCCGCGAGTGACCCGGAGTTCGCCCGATGAGCCGCGTACGGGCGGCCCTCGCGCTGGCGGGCGTGCACGCCGGATACGGGCGGACCGAGGTGCTTCGCGGCGTGAGCCTGACCGTTCCGCCGGGCAAGATCGTCGGACTGCTGGGCGCCAACGGCGTCGGCAAGACGACGTTGCTGCGGGTGGCGGCCGCGCTCGTGCGTCCGGCGGCGGGGGAGGTCAGCCTGGGCACGGCGGACGTGACCCGGCTCGGCGCACACCAGCGTGCGCGGTCCGGGGTCTGCCTGATTCCCGAGGGCCGCGGGATTTTCCGGTCGCTCAGCGTGCGGGACAACCTCAGGATGTTCCTGCGCTCGGGCGCGGAGGCGGACCTCGGGACCGCGGTGGACGCGTTTCCCGTTCTCGGCCGCCGGATGCACCAGCGCGCCGGGACGCTTTCCGGTGGGGAACAGCAAATGCTGGCCGTCGCGAAGGCGTTTCTCTGCCGTCCGGCCGTCGTGCTGGCCGACGAGCTGTCGCTGGGCCTGGCACCGAAGGTCATCGAGGAGATCTACGCCGCGTTGCGGCTGCTGAACGACCAGGGCGTGGGATTGCTCGTGGTGGAGCAGTACGTCCAGCGGATCGTCGAACTGGCCGACTCGCTTGCCGTGCTGTCCAAGGGGCAGGTCGCGTGGTCCGGGCCGGCCGGGGAGCTCGACGAGCAGGCGTTGCTCGACAGCTATCTGGGTACGCGGGCCGATTCCGCGGGCTAGCGGGCCCGGTTTTCAGGAGGGGTGGCATGGCACAGGGTTAAACGTCATAGGCAATCGGGCCGACGGGCCCGGGCAACACTCGAACTTTCGAAAGGACGTCGTCATGAAGGTGGGCGCCTTCTTCAACTGGCAGAACACGCTGGACTGGGACCGGTTCAAGGCCCGCAGTCCCGAGCCTCCCGCGGTCCCCGACGCGCAGATCTACGACGAGGAACTCCACCTCGCCGACCTCGTCGAGCCACTCGGCTTCGACTCGTACTGGGCGGTCGACCACTACGTCACGCCGTACGGCATGACCGGTGGCGTGTTGCAGCATCTGTCCCACATCGCCGGGCGGACCAAGCGCATCGACGTCGGGTCGATGGTGCTGGTGCTGCCCTGGTACCACCCGATGCACGTGGTGCACGCGATCAGCGCACTGGACAACCAGCTGCAGGGCCGACGGCTCACACTCGGCGTCGGCCGGGGCGCGGCGGTACGCGAGTTCGACACGTTCGGCATCCCGATGGGCGACGCCCGCGACCGCTACGACGAGACGCTCGAAGTGATCATGCTTGCGCTGAGCGAGGAGTTCTTTTCCTACCAGGGCAAGCATTTCACCATCCCGCCCACGTCGGTGCGGCCGCGACTGCGCAACCCGGAGCGCATCCTGGCCGGGATCAAGTCCGGCTGGGCCAGCCCGCAGAGCCTTCCGCTGGCGGCCAACGCCGGGGTCGGCATGCTGCTCACCAACCAGAAGAGCTGGGCCGACTACCGCAAGGACGTGAGCGACTTCAACCGGATCCGGCGGGACAACGGCTGGGTCCCGCAGCAGCCGACCGTGGTGGTACGGGCGACCTGCCTGGAGGACGCGGACGAGGCGTGGCGGGTGATGTCGAAGCACGTGCTCGAGGCGCAGTACGCGAGCACCAACCACTACCAGTTCGACGACGCCGAACGATTCCGCGCGACGAAGGGGTACGAACAGTACGCGGCGGCCGCCGAGGTCAAGATCACCGATGAGCAGATGATCGAGATGGCCGCGCGCCCGCAGGCATGGGGCACGCCGGACGACGTTTACCGGCAGCTGCTGCACATCCAGGAGATGACCGGTGCGGCGGAGTTCGTCCTGACGTTCCGCTTCGGCACGATGCCGGTGGAAACCGCGGAGCGGTCGATGCGGCTGTTCGCGCAGGAAGTACTGCCGCGCTTGCAGTCTTTCGACGCCCGGCTGACTGGTGCGACGGATGGGACGGCTGGCTGAGTTAGCGGAGACAGACCTGGCCCCGGCAGGGTGGACTGCCGGGGCCAGGCCCGTTTTTCCGTGGCTGGGGGATGATCGCTCGGGTGTGCGCCCGCGGATCGCCCGCGGCAAAGACTTTGTCACCTCGCAGCCGATCGGGGCGGGTGCGTGTCCGGCCGCGTCCGGCGATGCCAGGTTCCCCCATCGCCGGGCATCAGAGAACGGCCGCTCCCGTCTGCCAGTGTGAACCGGCAGCAAATCCTCGATCAACGCCGCTGCGCCTCTGGCAGCAAACGAAACCGCGACACGACCGACAACACACCACAGCTTTTGCCAGATCCGGCCCAGGGGACGAGCCCGAGACCGGACCCATCCCCGGAGACCGGAGCGGTCACAAGCACCGGAGGCGGCGGAACTGGCTGGCGTGGAAGACAAGCGGGGCGCGGTCCGGGTCCGGGTGTACGCGGTGGGTGTGCACGCGCAGGAGGACGATGTCGTGGTCACCGGCTTCGATCAGCTGCTCGACGGTGCAGTCCAGCCACGCGCTCGCCTCGCCGAGCAGGACTGCGCCGGTGCTGGTGGCGCACCACGGCACTCCGGCGAAGCGGTCGCCCGTTTTTGCGGCCAGCTGGCGGCAGAAGTCGCTCTGGTCGTCGCTCAGTACGCTCAGTCCGAGGTGCGCTGCCGTGCCGAGGTGGGGCCACGTGGTCGACGTGTGGGCGACACAGACGGACACCAGCGGCGGGTCGAGCGAGACCGAGGTGAACGAGCTCGCCGCCAGTCCGACGGGCTGGCCGTCCACCAGGGCCGCGAGGGCGGTGACGCCGCTCGGGAAGGCGCCGAAAAGGTGGCGCAGCTGTGCTGGTGCGAGGTCGGCGACGAGCTGGTCGTCGACCGGGACGGACTGGGTCGGCAATTCGCTCATCGGTGATCTCCTTCGTGGCGAAGCGGGTGCAGAGTTCACAGCCGGGCCCGGGCGACAATGCGGTCGAGTGCGGACAACGTCTCGGCCGGGGTCGGCGGTTTCCCCGTGCAGGCCTGCAAAGCTGCTTCGTAGTACTTGTCAGCGGGGACCGGATCACCGGGGTGGCCGTACAGCAGGGCGATGAGCCGATCCGCCCCCGCCTCCTCGTAGGCCTCGCGCAGGGCCGGGTCGAGTTCCCACACTCCGGCCGAAATCTCGATACCCGACGGGTCCCGCCCGATCTGCTCGCACGCCCGCGTCAGGCCTTGCCGGGCCGCGCGCACGTCGTCGACTCCCGCGCCCATCGCGATCCATCCGTCGCCATAGCGGGCAATGCGGTTCCACAGCCGGTCCGACGGCAGCCCGCCGAGAACGATCGGCGGATGCGGCTTCTGCGCGGGCAGCGGGTCGACGATGACTTCGGGGAAATTGACGTGGTCACCCTCGTAAGCCGCCGTCCCGTTGTTGGCCCACAACGCTTTCAGCGCTTCGATCGTTTCGCGGGTGAAGGACCAGCGTTGCGCGAAGTCCACGCCGAACAGCTCGATTTCCTCGCGCATCCAGCCGAGCCCGGCACCCAGCAGCAGCCTGCCGCGGGAGAAATTGTCGAGGGTGCCGATCATTTTTGCCAGCAGGAGCGGGTGCCGTTCCGGGATGATGCACACGCCGGTGCCCAGCTTGAGTTCCGTCGTCGCGGCAGCGACGAACGAAAGCAGCACGAACGGATCCGCCATCTCGCCGTAGAGCCGCGGCGTCTCCCCGCCGGTCATCGCGAACGGCGTCGTCGGATTGGTGGGCAGCACCGCGTGTTCGGGCACCCAGAAGGACTCGAACCCGGCCTCCTCCACCGCGCGTGCGATCGTGACCGGGTCGATCGTGTATCCCGTCACGTAGAAATGAACGCCAAGTTTCACCGCTGCTCCTCGTCGAACGTGCGCGGGGACTCCCGTGTGCGGTACCTTATACGTTTAAGGCTCCGAGCGGAACAGATTTCCCGGCCCGACGCGAAAGGTGCCACCTATGCCACTCGAACCCCTGCTTACCGGTCTCAGCTTCGCCGAGTGTCCGCGGTGGCACCGCGGACGGCTGTGGTTCTCTGACATCTTCGCCCGCCGGGTGATGACGGTGGACAGCCATGGCCAAGCCGACGTCGTAGTCCAGTTCGGCGAGGGGGATCTGCCCGCGGGGCTCGGCTTCCTCCCCGACGGGCGCCTGCTGATCGCCGATATGGCGCGGCCGGTGCTGCTGCGCGTCGAGCCCGACGGGTCGGTCGTGACCCACGCCGACCTCGCCGGGCTCGCGGTGGGCCCGCTCAACGACATGGTCGTGGACCCCGAAGGGCGGGCGTACGTCGGGGCGAGCGGCACCGACGAGATCACCGCCGCGCGGCCGCTGAGCGGGACGGGCAGCATCATCCGGGTCGATCCGGACGGTTCGGCGCGCATCGTGGCCGAGCGGATGGATGCGCCCAACGGCCCCGTCCTCTCGCCCGACGGCACCCAATACGTCGTCGCGTCGTTACCGGCCCAGGAGCTCACCGGGTTCGACGTGGCCTCCGACGGCACGCTGTCCGGGCGGCGGGTCTGGGCGGACCTGAGCCCGGCCGGACCCGACGGGATCACGATCGACGAGCAGAACGGCATCTGGGTGTGCGCACCGATGCAAGCCGAGGTGCGCCGGGTGGTCGCCGGGGGAGAGGTCACCGCCGTGATCCCCACTCCCGGCCGGATGCCGATCGCGCCGTGCCTCGGCGGAGACGACGGCCGTACCTTGTTCGTCTGCAGCGTCACCTCCGACCCGTCGACCCTCGCCACGATGACGAGCGATTCCGTGATCGAGACGGTGCGCGTCGACATCCCGGCCGCGGGCTGAGCGCGATCATGGACTTCGGCCTCCAGTTCACCCACCAGCTTCCGCGCCCGTGGCACGACGGCGCGGAGCACGACCTCTTCGCGGCCTCGCTCGACCAGGTGCAGCTCGCCGACGAGCTGGGGTTCGCCTATGCCTGGGTCGTCGAACAGCATTTTCTCGAGGAGTACTCGCATTCCTCGGCACCCGAGGTGTTCCTGGCGGCGGCGAGCCAGCGGACCCGGCGGATCCGGCTCGGCCATGCGATCGCGCTGCTCCCGCCCGGCTACACCCATCCCGCGCGGATGGCCGAACGCATTGCGGCGCTCGATCTCGTGTCCGGGGGCCGGATCGAGTTCGGCTTCGGCGACTCCAAGTCGCGGATGGAGCTGGAGGGCTTCGGGATCGATCCGGCGCTGCGCCGGGACATGACCCTCGAAGCCGCCGAGCAGATCGCGCACATGATGGCGGTGACGCCGTATCCCGGCCACCGCGGCCGGTTCTTCACGATGCCCGCCCGGAACGTGGTGCCGAAGCCGGTGCAGAAACCGCATCCGCCGCTGTGGATGGCCTGTTCCGACGACGCATCGGTACGCCTGGCCGCCCGGCTCGGGGTGGGCGCGCTCATCCACACCTTCTTCGACGCCGACGAGGCGCGGCAGGTCGTGACCGAGTACTACGAGACATTCAAGCGCGAATGTGTCCCGATCGGACATACGGTGAATCCCGCGGTCGCGACCCTCGAACCGTTCTACTGCCACGAATCGGCCGACATCGCGCGGCAGGTCGGGCGGGCTGCGCACGGGTTCTTCACCTACGCCGTCCGCCATTACTACGTGTTCGGCAGGCACCGCCCCGGCTACACGGACGTTTCCCGGAACAAGGAGCAGGTGGAGGCCGCGCTCGGCGGGGAAGTCCCGATCCGCGGCGGGCATTCGATCGGGACGCCCGAGGACATCGCGGTGCGGCTGGAGTCGCTCGCCGCCGCCGGAGTGGACCAGACCATCCTGCTGCACGCGGCCGGTGCGATGACCCATGAGCAGGTGACCGGCTCTCTGCGCCTGTTCGCCGAACGCGTGCTGCCCCGGTTCGAGTGCGAGGACCGGCGCCGGGCGAGGGCCGAGGAGCTGGCGCCGTACATCGAGGCGGCGCTGAAGAGAAAGCGCACGGTCTCCGCTCCGGCGGCCGACGAGGTGCCGGTGTGCGACGCGTACGGCCTGTCCCGGCCGGACCTCGAGTTGCCGACGATCGCGCAGATGCCCCCGGCAACGCAGGAAATCCTCCTCGAACTGCAGCGCCTCAAAGCCCTCGCCCGCGAGCTGGACGCGTGACACGTGCCAATCGACGACATGGGCAGGTTCTGTTGCTTGCGATGGACGGCCATCTGCAGACCCGGGTAGCGTGGCGATACGCAATCGAATTAAACGTGTAACCCCGAGTGGTGAGGAGGGAATGCCGGTGGCCGGGTGTTCACTGCCCCTGCAGGGCGTCCGCGTCCTGGAACTCGGGGGAGGCAAAGGCGAACTCGCCACGCGGTGCCTTGCCGATCTGGGCGCGGATGTCGTGCTGGTGGAGGACCCGGCGGGTTCCCCGGCCCGCCGGTCGGGGGATCTGCACACCTGCCACGAGACGTTCAACGCGAACAAACGGTCGGTGCTGCTCGATCTCAAGACGCCCGCCGAGCGGGACACGTTCGACCGGCTGCTGTCCCAAGTGGACATCCTGTTCTGCTCCCTCGAACCCGGCGAGCTGGCCGCGGCCGGGCTGGACCTGGGTGCGCTGCCGGAGCGTTTCCCGCACCTGGTGGTCACGGCGTTCACGCATTTCGGCCTCACCGGCCCGTGGCGGGACTGGACCGGGTCGGAATGGGTGCATTCGGCGCTCGGCACGGGGCTTTCGCGGTCCGGCGCGCCCGGGCGGGAACCGCTGGTACCGCCGATGGACATCGCCCTGCAGAACGCGGCGGTCCAGGCGGCCTGGGCCACCCTCGTCGGGTACGCGCAGCGGTTGGTCCACGGGCACGGCGATCTCGTCGACGTCGCCGTGCTGGAGGCAGTCGTGCAGGTGTCGGACCCGCCGTACGGGATGGCCGGTTCGGCGGCGGGCGGGCTGCCCACTGCGGGCGGGCCCCGGGGCCGGGTGGACTACTCGTTCCGGTACCCGTACTACGAAGCCGCTGACGGATGGGTCCGGATCGCCGTGCTGAGCCCGCGGCAGTGGGCCGGGATGTACGCATGGCTCGGCAAGCCGCCCGCCTTCGCCGACCCGGCTTGGTCCTTGCTGGCACACCGGTACGACCACTTCGAGCCGCTGCGGCAAGCGATCGCCGCGCTGGTCGGAAACCTCCCGCGCGAGCAGGTGATCACCGAAGCGGCTCGCTTCGGGGTACCGGCTGCGTCGGTCCTGACTCCGCCCGAAGTACTGGCCGAGCCGCATTTCGCGGCTCGCGGATTCTTCGTGCGGCGCACGATCGGACAGGGTGAACTGACCTGCCCCGACGGCGTGGTGGAACTCGACGAGCGGCGTGCGGGCATCCGGACGTGCGCACCGGCTCTCGGCGCGCACACCGAGGAGGTACTCTCCGAATTCTCTTCTCCGGCACCGGATCGGCACGAGAGCGGCACCGCGCTCGGGTCCGTCCCGGCCTCGGCACCACTCCCGCTGGCGGGGGTCCGCGTGCTCGACTTCGGGGTGATCGTGGCGGGCGGTGAAGCCGGGCGGCTGCTGGCCGACCTGGGCGCCGACGTCATCAAGGTCGAGAACAAAGCGATTCCGGACGGGTCGCGGCAGTCGCTCGACGGCTCCACCATCAACGTGCTTTTCGCCTGGGGCAACCGGAACAAGCGCAGTATCGGGATCGACGTGAAGTCCGGTACCGGGGCTGAGCTCATCCGCAGGCTGGTCAAGAATGCCGACGTCATTCTCTCGAACTTCAAACCGGGCACGCTCGGCAAGCTGGGCCTCACCTACGAACAGGTGCGTGAACTCAACCCGGGTATCGTCGTCGTCGAGTCCAGTGCATTCGGGCATACCGGTCCCTGGGCGCAGAATCCGGGTTACGGGCCGATCGTGCGCGCGGCGGTCGGGGTTTCGCACCTCTGGCGTTACCCCGACGACCCGTCGCGGTTCTGCGACGACGTCACTTCCTATCCCGATCACGCTGCCGCACGTGTGGTCGCGATTTCGGTCCTCGCGCGGCTCATCGCACGGCGGCGCACCGGGCTGGGCGGAAGCGTCCACGTGGCCCAGACCGAGGTCTCGCTGTGGCAACATTCGCACCTCTTCGCTGCGGCGGGGTCGGGTGAAAAGCTCTTGCGCTCCAAGGGAAACGGTCCGTTCGTCCGTGGCGTGTTCGCCGCGCGGGGTGACGACGAATGGGTGGTGGTCGATGTCCGGACACCTGACCAGCAGATCGCACTCGAACAGGCGACAGAGGCGGGTGGTGAAAACGCGGTGCGCGCATGGCTGGCCGAAACGGACCCTGATACCGCGATGGCCGTTCTGCAGGCAGCAGGGGTACCGGCCGCGAAGATGATCCGTGCCGAGGATCTGCTCGGCCTCCCGCAGCTCGTGGCCCGCGGGACCTTCCGGGTCGAACGGCATCCGCTGGTCCGCGATCCCATGCCGAGCGAGGGGGCACCGGCCTTGTTCCGGCGGTTGCCCCGGATCTCGGTGACCCCGGCGCCGGTACTCGGCCAGCACACCCGGGAGATCGCCCGCGACCTGCTGCAGCTGACCGGAACCGAGATCGACGCCCTGCTCGGACAGGGGGTCCTGCAAGAGGACACGGCCGGGCTCGCGGAGCTGGCCGCCCACGACCCGGCGAACTGGGATGAGGTGACCAGTGACGCAGAGCGGCGAAACCACGCGGCGAGCGGAGATCGTGCGTGAGCTGACCGGTCCGGGCGGCGAATTCGCCTTGCGGACGATCGAAGTCCGCGGGATCGAGCTGCCGGTGTACGACGCGGCGCCGGGCAGCCTGCGGGAAGTGTTCGCGCTCGGGGACCGCTGGGGCGACCGGCCCGCGATCACGTACGAGGACGAGCAGTACACCTGGGCGGAGCTCACGCGGGCGGTCGCCGCGTGCGCCGCCGCGCTTCACCACGGTTTCGGCGTCGGCAAAGGCGATCGCGTCGCCATCGCGATGCGCAACTATCCCGAGTGGATCATCGCCTTCACCGCGGCGGCCAGTATCGGCGCGATCTGCGTTCCCCTCAACTCCTGGTGGTCCGGCGAGGAACTCGGGCACGTGCTCGCCGACTGCGCGGCCAAGGTGCTCATCGCCGACCGCGAGCGCACCGAGAGCATCCTGCCCCGCCGGGCGGACCTGCCTGCATTGCAGTACGTCGTCGAGGTCCGGCCCGGGACGGCCACGCGGGGCGATGTCGCCTGGACCGCTCTGCTCGACCACGATTGCCCGGAGTTCGACCCGGCGTCGGTCCCGCTCGATCCGGACGACGACGTGACGATCCTGTACACCTCGGGGACCACCGGCAGTCCCAAGGGCGCGGTCGCGTCCCATCGCGCGCACCTCACGAATCTGGTCAACGTGCGGGTGCACGGCGTCGTCGAAGCGCGGATGGCGGAGTGGCGAGGTGAGCAGCCCGTGAAGCCACCCGCGCGGCCGGTGACGCTCATCCCGGGCCCGCTGTTCCACGTTTCCTACCTGCCGAAGGTGATCGGGGCAGCGGTGACGGGAGCCCAGCTCGTGCTGATGTACAAGTGGAATGCGGCGCGGGCAGTCGAGCTGATCGAGCGGGAGCGGGTCGACGGGCTGATCGCGGTGCCGACGGTCATGCGGCAGCTGCTCGACGAGATCGAACGCCGCGCAACCGTTCCGCCGTCCCTGCGCACCCTCAGCACGGGCGGAGCGCAGTCGACGGCGGCCCTGATCGACCGGATCCGCACCGAGGTGCCCACGGCCGTGGGCACCGGGTACGGGATGACCGAGACCTGCGGCCCGATGGTGATGATCGGCTCGCGGGACTACTTCGGGCGTCCGCTGTCGGTCGGCCGCCCGCTGCCGGCTTCGCAGGTACGCGTGGTTACCGCGGATGGACGTGAGGCCGCCACGAATGAGGTGGGGGAAGCGTGGTTCCGGGGCGCCAGCCTCGCGCGCGGGTACTGGAACCGATCCGGCGACGCCTTCACCGATGACGGGTGGCTGAAGACCGGCGACCTCGTGAAGCGCGACAGCGAAGGTTTTCTTTCGATCGTGGACCGGATCAAGGACATCGTCATCCGCGGTGGGGAGAACGTGTACTGCACCGAGGTCGAGGAGGCCTTGAGCGGGCATCCCGCGATCGAGGAGAGTGCCGTTTTCGGGATTCCGCACGAGTTGTGGGGGGAGGAGGTCGCGGCGGTCGTCCGGGTCCGGCCCGGCCGCGCGGTGACCGCAGCCGAACTGCGCGAGTACGCCGGAAACCGGCTGGCGCGGTTCAAGGTTCCGACCACGATCGCGCTGCAGACCGGTCCGCTGCCGCGGAATGCCGCGGGCAAGGTACTCAAGCGCGAACTCCGCCGCATTCATCCGAAAGAGACAGGAACGCCGACATGACCGAGCCGACCTACCAGGAAATTCAGTACTCGGTCGCCCACCGGGTCGCCACGATCACGCTCGATGTCCCCGAGAAGCGCAACCGCATCAGCTACCTGATGCGTCGGGAAATCATCCAGGCGTTGCGCAGCGCGGAGGAGGACGACGCCGTCACGGTCATCCTGATCCGCGGGAACGGGCCGTCCTTCAGCGCCGGGTACGACCTGACCACCGCCCCGAAAACGGACACCGGCGCGCGGTCGGGTGCGCACTACTACCGCGACGACGGCGTCCGGCCCGAGGGGTGGGTCAACGCTGCCGAGTTCAACGGCTGGACCGATCAGTGGGCCCGCAGCTGCGTGCGTGACTGGTACACGATCTGGAATCTCCTCAAACCCGTGGTGGCGATGGTGCACGGGCACTGCGTGGCCGGGGGCACCGAGCTCATGTCGATGTGCGACATCGTGTTCGTCGCCGACGACGCCCGGATCGGGTACCCGCCGGTCCGCGGCATGAGCACCCCGGACGTCCCGTATTTCCCGTGGAAGATGAGCATGGCGCACGCGAAGTACCTGCAGCTCACCGGGAATTCGGTGACCGGTGCGGAAGCCGCGCGCCTCGGCTGGGTGGTGAAGTCGTTCCCGGCCGACCGGCTCGAGGCGGAGACCGGACGCGAGCTGCGGGCGATCTCGTCCATCGCGCCGGCGTTGCTGGCGGCCAACAAGCACTGCGTCAACCAGGCTTACGAGATCCAGGGGATGAAGACCCATCTGGACCAGTCGTGGTCGTGGCGTTCGTTCAGCGGGAACGTGCGCCCTGGCGCGAGTGCGTTCCGGGAACAGCTCGAACAGGGCGGTCTGCCGAGCGCGCTCGAATGGCGGGACGGGGCCTTCCGCAAGGAAGGGTTCGCCTGATGACCGCCAAGCTCGTCGCCGACCGGACCGAGGACCTGCTCCGGACCCACCCGCCGGGCACTACGGGACGGCACGCGTTCCTGACCGCCCAGTACGAGGCCGGATTGGCGTGGGTGCACTTCCCGGAGGGCCTGGGCGGGCTGGGGATGGCCCGCGCCCTGCAGCGCGAGGTGGACACGCGGCTGGCCGCGGCGGGCGCGCCCGACGGTGCTTCGGCCAACCGCCTCGGGTACTCGATGGGGGCAGCCGTTCTGCTCGCCTACGGGACCCGCGAGCAGCAGGAACGCTTTCTCCGGCCGATCTTCACCGGCGACGAGCGGTGGTGCCAGCTGTTCTCCGAACCCGGCGCCGGATCGGACCTCGCCTCGGTGACGACCCGCGCGGTGCGGTCCGGTGACGAATGGGTGGTCAACGGGCAGAAGGTGTGGAGCTCGATGGCGAACATCTCCGCGGTCGGCATGCTGCTCGCCCGTACCGATCCGGACGCGCCGAAACACCACGGGCTGACCTACTTCCTGGTCGACATGCGGTCGCCGGGGGTGGACGTGCGCCCGTTGCGGCAGATGACCGGCGAGGCGGAGTTCAACGAGGTGTACCTGACCGACGTCCGCATTCCGGATTCGGCGCGGATCGGCCCGGTCTCGGCGGGCTGGCAGGTCGCGCTCGCGACGCTCATGAACGAGCGGGTCCTGTTCAACCGCGAACGCCCGGAAAAGGGGCCGGTCGACGAGGCGCTCGACCTGTACCGGCAGCGCGCGGTGCCCGATCCCGAACTGCGGACCCGGATGATCGACCTGTGGATCAGGGCCCGGGTGCAGCGGCTCGGCACCGCACGGGCGGCCGCCAACCTCGCCGCGGGCACGCCGGGTCCGGAGGGTTCCACCGGCAAGCTGGCCTACACGCACCTGATCCAGGAAGCCTACGAACTCTGCCTGGATCTGCTCGGGGACGAGAGCATGCTGTACGACTCCTACGCCATGACAGCGTATTCCGAGGAAACCTTCGCCGGACGGGTCGAACACGATGTCCGGCGCCGTTTTCTCCGGTCGCGCGCCACCACGATCGAGGGCGGCACGTCGGAGATCCTGCGGACCATCCTTGCCGAACGCACCCTGGGCCTGCCCCGAGCTTCCCACCCACCAAGGACGAACCGGTGAGCACGAACGACGAACGCGCCGAACTGCGGCGCACCTTGCGCACGTTCCTCGGCCGCCACTGCACCGAGGCCGACCTTCGCCGCCTGATGGACGACGAGCGCGGGTACGACCCCGCCGTCTGGTCGATCATGGCCGGGCAGCTCGGGCTCCCCGGGCTGGCGATCCCGGAGGAGTACGGCGGCATCGGCTTCGGGTACGAGGAACTGTGCATCGTGTTCGAGGAGATGGGCGCAGCGCTGGTCGCGTCGCCGTTCTTCGCCACCATCGCGCTGGCCGCGAATGCGCTTCTCGAAAGCGGCGACCGCGACGCGATGGGCCGGTATCTGCCCGCGATCGCCAGCGGAGACCTGCTCGCCACCCTGGCGGTGAGCGAGGAGCACGGCGGCTGGGACGCGTCGGAGAGCGAACTATTCGCGGACCAGCGTGCTGACCGATGGACGCTGACCGGCGCGAAGCGATTCGTGGTCGATGCGCACGTCAGTGATCTCATCCTGGTTGCCGGGCGCAGCGCTGATGGTATCTCGTTGTTCGCTGTTGAGCGCGGTGCACCGGGTTGTTCGGTGGAGGTCGAGCTCACGATGGACCTGACGCGCAAGCTCTCGCGGGTCCGCTTCGACGAAACCCCGGCCCTGTTGATCGGCGTGAGCGGGGAGGCTGCGCCAGGTCTACGCCGCGCGCTGCGGTTCGCCGCGGTCGCGCTGGCGGCCGAGCAGGTCGGTGGTGCGCAACACGTGCTGGAGATGACCGTCGAGTACGCGAAGCTGCGCCACCAGTTCGGCCGGGCGATCGGGTCTTTCCAGGCGGTGCAGCACCGGCTGGCCGATGTGCTGGTCGATATTGAGGCCGCGAAGTCCGCCGCCTACGACGCTGCGCGCGCGGTTGCGGAACGGGACCCGGACGTGGAACTGACGGCGAGCGTCGCGAAGG
The DNA here is from genome assembly GCF_000717335.1 of Amycolatopsis jejuensis. Lineage (GTDB taxonomy): Bacteria > Actinomycetota > Actinomycetes > Mycobacteriales > Pseudonocardiaceae > Amycolatopsis > Amycolatopsis jejuensis. The sequence continues at coordinate 240,043 of NZ_JNYZ01000001.1, read as the reverse complement.
CGTTCTGCTCGCAGGTGTATTACCGGTCGGCTGCGGCGGCGATCCAGTTGCATGGGGGGATCGGATTTACCTGGGAGCATTCGGCGCATTTGTATTTCAAGAGGGCGAAGAGCAGTGAGTTTTTGCTGGGGAGCCCGCATTATCATCGGGACCTGGTCGGTCGCGCGCTCGGGATCTGACCTCCCGCTCCTCATTTGATGGCGAGCGGGTTGATCGGCGATCCGACGGCTTTGGCGAACTTGATCGGTGGTGCGGTGAAGAAGAACTCATACCGCCCATCGGCAGCGCAGTCCTCGGCGAGTTCTTCGAAGTCCAGCATCTCGCCCAGGGTCATGCCCAGGTCGCGGATCAGCACGCAATGTACCGCGAACTTCTGCGTTTCGTCCGCGGCCGGAACGGCTTCCACCGCCCAGTTGTCCGCGCACAGCGCTGCGACGTCGTGGTCGTGGAGCCATTCGGCGCACTCCAGGCCTATTCCCGGTTCGCCGTCCATGAACCTGTGGGCGTCGCCGGTGACTGTGTACATGCGGCGCCAGCCGGTGCGTAGCAGCACGATGTCTCCGGACCCGAGCCGTACCCGGTGTGCCTCGAGTGCCGCATCCAGGTCGGCCGGGGTGATCACCTGGCCTCGCTCCAGCCACTCGACATCTTGGCACCGCGCCAGGTCCAGCAGGACTCCGCGGCCCGCGATGCCCTTGCCCTGCTTGTCGATGGCGAGTTTCTCTGCACCGCCCGGGCCGACCGCCGACGCCGGATAGCCGTTGTACAGCCGGTCGTCGTAGTACACATGCGACAGTCCGTCCCATTGCGAGGCGCTCTGCAACGGCATGAAGATGTAGTCGTCGGCGTACCGGAATCCGCTGGCAAAGTCTTGTCCTGCCCCGGTTTCCCGCATCAGGTGGACCGGATTCGACCGCGGGTTGCCCAGCTGCGGGCCGTCGGCCGCGAACGGGATGCCCAGGTCGAAGATCCGTCCATCGTGGACTAACCGGGCCGCGGCGGCGACGGCGGCGGGCGTGATGAGGTTGGTGGTGCCCTTCTCGTCGGTGGCACCCCAGCGGCCCCAGTTGCTGAGGCGGGCACCGATTTCCCGGAACGTTTCCATCAGCGGACCCCGCTCCGCGCCAGGTATTCGACCTTCAGCTGGGTGAACTCCTCATAACCCCACCGGCCGCCCTCGCTGCCCACCCCACTCCACTTCGCGCCCCCGAACGGACGCGCCGGGGCGAGGGCGAGATGCGAGTTGACCCAGGTGGTCCCGCAGTCGAGCTTGGATGCCACCTCCGCGGCCCGCTCCACATCGTCGCCCCAGACGGATCCGGCCAGGCCGTAGTGCGAGGTGTTGGCCTGCTGCACGACCTCGTCGAGATCGTCATACGCGACGACGGGGAGAGCGGGACCGAACTGCTCCTCGTCGACGATGGGCATGCCGTCAGAAGCGCCCGCCAGCACGGTCGGCGCGAAGAAGTACCCGGCGCGGTCGAGCCGGGAGCCGCCAGCGGCCGCGACGGCACCGCGGCGCACCGCGTCCGCCACGAGGTCGGCGACGCGTTCGAGCTGCGGCCGGTTGTTGATCGGGCCGAGCAGCACATCCGGATCGCGCCCGTCACCCATTGTCGCCGTCGAGGCCTCGTGGACGAGCGCGTCGACGAGGTCGGAGTAGAGCCGCCGCGGCGCGTAGACGCGCTTGACCGCGGCACAGACCTGTCCGCTGTTCGCGAAGGCGGTCAGGAAGAGTTTGCGGGCGGTGCCAGGGAGGTCGGCGTCGTCGAGGACGATCGCCGGGTCGTTGCCGCCGAGTTCCAGCGTGACCCGTTTCAGGTCGTCCGCGGCGGCGGCGAACACTTTCCGGCCGGTGGCGGTGGAACCGGTGAACGTGATCTTGCGGGGTACCGGATGACGGGTCATCAGCGCACCGAGCGCGTCGCCGCCGCTGATCACATTGAGCACGCCGTCGGGCAGCACGCCCCGCAGCAACTCGCCGACCCGGAGCGTAGTGAGGGGTGTATAGGGCGAGGGCTTGACCACAACGGTGTTACCGGCGGCCAGCGCGGGCGCGATCTTCCACGCGGCGAGGCTGATCGGGTAGTTCCACGGCGTGATCGCGCCGACGACCCCGAGCGGGCGGCGGACCGCGACGGCATGGGCTTCGTCGTCGTCCTGGATGACCTCGGGCGGGGCCTCGTATCCCGCGAAATGGCGCAGCCACCGCACGGCCGTGCCGATCTCGGCCCGGGCCTGCGCGAGCGGCTTGCCCTGCTCGGTGGTGAGCAGGAGGGTCAGTTCGTCGGTGGCCTGTTCGAGGGTGCCGGCGGCCGCGGTCAGGCAGATGCCGCGCTCGGCGCTGCCCAGGCGGTGCCACGCCGGGAAAGCCGTGGCGGCGGCGGCAAAAGCCGCGTCGAGTTGTTCCGCGGAACAGTCGGGCGCCTGGCCGCAGACGCGCTCGGTGGCCGGATCGGTCACGTCCAGATGCGCCGGCGTGTCCACGGCCTGCCCGCCGATGGTCATGGTGACTCTCATCGCCCGGTTCTCCCTGTCTTACGGGCGTTCTGGGCGAACGCCTCGACGATCCGGCCGTGCAGCTCGACCGGGAATTCGTGCCCCATCCCGGGAAAGACCACCAGTTCGGCGCCGGGAATCGCGGCGGCGGTCGCCTCCCCGCCGCTGAGCTGAACGAGCGGGTCGTCGGCCCCGTGCACGACGACCACCGGGATCCGCAACCGGCCCAGTGCCGCCGTGCGATCGGTCGCGGACCGGACCGCTTGCTGCTGCCGAAGCCGTCCTTCCGGGTAGTACGAGCGGTCATACGCTTCCTGCGCGCGCTGGCGGGCGGCTTCCTCGTCGACCGGGTAGCCCCCGCCGGACACCAGGTGATGGTTTCGGACGGCTTGGTCCGCCACTTGCGCCCGGCTCGCCGGTACGGGGGCGGCCATCGCTTCGAGCACTCCGGGCCGAGGACTGCCGACCCCGGGTGCCCCGGTCGTGGACATGATGGAGCACAACGAAAGCACGACGTCAGGGTGCCGGATCGCCATGAGCTGTGCGATCATGCCGCCCATGGACGCGCCCAGCACATGCACCTGCGTGATGCCCAGGGCACGCACCAGACCGATCCCGTCGTCGGCCATGTCCTCCAGGCCGTACGAGAGTCCGTCGAGTTTCGCCGACAGCCCGGTGTCGCGATGGTCGTAGCGGATGACGTGGAACCCGGCATCGGCGAACGCCGCGACGAAAGCCCGGTCCCACTCCGTCATCTGCACCCCGAACCCCATCACCAGCAGCAAGGCCGGATCGCCGGGGTCGCCGAGAGTTTCGTAGCACAGTTCGAGCTCGCCCACCCGGGCCGTGGCGGTCATGCCCCGGCACCCGCCAAGCCGAGCGCAGGCGCGATCTGCACGAGATGGTCGACGCCCTCGGCGAAACCGGGGTCGATCGGGTCGAGCCGTACGTGGTCGGCACCGGCGGCGAGGTGGGCTTTCACCTGCCGGGCGATGTCGGCGGGAGTGCCGTGCGCGACGAGGTCTTCGGTGGCGATGGTATCCAGGTTGGCGGCGGAGTACCCGAGGCGTGCCAGCTTGGCCGCATAGGGCCCGTCGAGTGCCAGCAGCCGGCCGAGGAACGCGCGGGCCTGGTCCTCGGCCTGAGCGGGATCGTCGGCGAGCGCCACGGGAATACCCACCGCCAGCAGCTTGTCCGGCCCGAGGATCTCGCGGACTTGCGCGGTGAAGGACGGCGGGTGGATCACCGGCAGTGCCCCGTCGGCACCGTCCCGCGCGGCTTCGAGCATTTTCGGGCCGTTGGCGGCGAGGACGGTGGCGTACGGCGCGTCCAGGGCCGGGGTGATCGGCGGGACGACGGCCATCCCGTCGAGGTAGGTGCGGGCGGTCGCCACGGGCCGCCGGTACTCCCGGCCGACCGCCTCCGCCTGGAACGGGTACCCGATCCCGAGCCCGAGGACGAACCTGCCCGGGAAGGCGTCGGCGAGGAACGTGGCTGCGCCGTGCGCGGTCTCCGGCGGCCGGGCCCACATGTTCGCGACCCCGGTGGCGAACGTGAGGCGTTCGGTCGCCGCGAGCAGGATGGCCAGCTGGGTGAACACATCCCGGCCACCGACGCCTTCGTTCGTCCACACCGTGGGATAACCGGCTCGTTCGAGGCGGCGCACCGCCTCGCGTTGCGCACCGACGGCGGGCTGGGCCGCGAACGGGATGTTGAGCAGCAGTGCTCCGACGGGTCCGAGGGAGCGCTTCGCGGCCTCGACCGTCTCGGTGTCTGTCATGCCGGTCCTTGTCGTAAACGTTTAAGGTATCGTCACCCTAGCGCAGTCCGGACGCCACGTCACGCCGGTTCCCGGCCTGGGAACGAGGCATCCCGCGCCGGGAACACGTGCCAATCCGGGGCAGGTGTTTCCGTGGCGGCGGGGCACCGAAGACCACTGGAGAATGCGATGTACGCGCCGCGGGTTGCCGGTCAAGATGCGAAAAGACGTCCGGCTTTCGAGGAGACACGGTGACAGCTCTGGTGGAACGGGAGCCGATGGAGATCGGCGGGAACGGCGCGGTACTGGCCGAGAAGCGCGGGGCGGTCGTCCTGATCACCCTGAACCGCCCGGAAGTGCGCAACGCCGTGAACCCCGACGTCTGCGTGGGGATCGGCGAGGCACTGGACCTCGCCGACCAGGACGGCGAGGTCCGGGCAGTCATCCTCACCGGCGCGGGCGACCGGGCGTTCTGCGCCGGAGCCGACCTCAAGGCCGTGGCCCGCGACGAATTCGCCCGGCTGGACCCGCAAGTGCGCGGATGGGGGTTTGCAGGGTTCACCCGGCACTTCATCGGCAAACCGGTGATCGCGGCGGTCAACGGCTACGCACTCGGCGGCGGGACCGAACTGGTGCTGCAAGCCGATCTCGCGATTGCCGCTGAGGGGGCGAGGTTCGGTCTGCCCGAGGTGACCAACGGCGTCGTCGCCGGTGCGGGCGGCGCTTTCCGGCTCGGCAGGCAGATTCCGCCGAAGGTCGCGATGGAGATCCTGCTGACCGGCGAGATGGTCACGGCGCATCGTGCGCTCGCGCTGGGGCTGGTGAACGACGTCGTGCCGGATGGTGAGGTCGTACCCGCTGCGCTCGCGCTCGCCGGGCGGATCGCGGCCAATGCACCGTTGGCAGTACAGGCTTCCCGCCGGATTGCGCGCGGTATCTCGGAAGGACAGGCCCCGCAGGAGGACGGGGACTGGGTGCGGACGGCGGCGGAAACGGCGGTGGTGGCGCGGAGTGCGGACCTGCACGAAGGGCTGCGGGCGTTCGCCGAAAAGCGAGCGCCGGTCTGGAGCGGGCGATGACCGCGCCGCAGGTGGCAATCGCTGGTCTGGGCCTCACCGAACTCGGCAAGGTCTACGGCCGCACGGCGCCGGAGTTCGCGGCCGAAGCGGTGCGCCGGGCGGTTGCCGATGCCGGGCTTGCGCTCTCCGACCTCGACGGTCTCCTGCTCAGCGGCGGGCTCAGCGAACTGCTCGGCCCCGAACACGCGATGACCCCGGGTCTGGCTGCGGACCTCGATCTGCGGGACCTCAAGCTCCTCACCGTGATGCAGGGCTACGGGTCGACCGCGGTGCAGATGGTCCAGTACGCCGCCATGGCGATCGAGGCCGGTGCCGCAGAAACGATTGCGGTCGTATGGGCGGATGCGCCACTGAGAAACGACCGCGGCGCCGGAGCGGCCTACGCCCAGCATGCCCGGGAGGCCGGTGCGGGATGGCGGGCCATTACCCGGTCCGGTGGCTCGTTCACCGCGAACAACGACTACGCGCTGGCTGCCCGCAGGCACATGGACCGCTTCGGGACCACGAGCGAGCAGCTCGGCGCCATTGCGGTGGCACAGCGGGACTGGGCCGCGCTGAACCCGCTCGCGCAGATGCGGGCGCCGATCACGATCGAGGACCATCAGGCGTCGCGGATGATTTCGGAGCCATTGCGGCTGCTGGATTGCTGCCTGGTGTCGAACGGCGGTGCCGCGCTCGTCGTCACCAGTGCTGAACGGGCGGCGGACCTGCGGCAGCCGCCGGTCGGGGTTTACGGGTGGGCGCAGGCGCACCCCGGGCGCACGTTCCGCCGGAACGACGACTTCGGCATCGTCTCCGGCGCGGCGCAGGCCGGACCGCGGGCGCTGGCGATGGCCGGGCTGAGCGTGTCCGACATCGACGTCGTCGAGCTCTACGACTGCTACACCTTCACGGCCCTGATCACCTTGGAGGACTACGGTTTCTGCCCCAAAGGCGAGGGCGGCCCGTTCGTGGCGCAGCCCGGCGTGCTCGGCCCGTCGGGGTCGCTCAAGCTGAACACCGGCGGCGGCCAGCTTTCGTCGTACTACCTGTGGGGCATGACGCCGTTGTCGGAGGCGGTCCTGCAGGCGCGCGGGCAGGCCGGTGCGCGGCAGGCGGAGCGGCACGATCGCGTGCTGGTGTCGGGCAACGGCGGAACGCTCGACTACCACGGCACTCTCGTCGTCGGAACCCTCTAGGAGGCCGCAATGCCGTTGCTCCCGATCACGAGCACCCCGGAAACCGCGGACTACCTGGCCGGTGCGGCCCGCGGCGAACTGCGCATCACCCGGGACCTGCGGACGGGTGCCTGCTGCGAGCCGTCGGTCGACCCGCGGCAGGACCCGGCGCGGTACCTGCCCGGCCCGGCAGGCGGCGAGGCGACGATCGTGTCCTGGTCGGTGGCGCACCGCCGGGCCGCGGACGGGGTGGAGCGCACGTTGTTCGGCATCGTCGAGCTCGACGAGGGGCCGTGGCTGTGGGTCGAACTCCGGGGCCCGGAGCCGTGGACCGGTCTCTCCGGGCGGCGGGTGCGGGCGGCGTTCGTCAAATCCGGACCGCGGCCCGAGCACGCGACCCTGCCGGTGTTCGTCCTGCCGCAGCCGTGACTGTCATCCGACTGGTTCGAGGAGTGCCATGACCGACAACGAATCCGCCATCCCACCCACCCCCGGTGACACCCTGCTGTTCGAGAACGACCGGGTCCGCGTGTGGTCGATGACCCTCGGCCCGGACGGCGGCATGTTCGACTTCCACCAGCACCACCACGACCACCTGGTCATCTGGCCGGATCCCGGACGAGCACAAGGCCAGACCTACGGTGATGAGGACTGGGGGCTCACCCAGACCGCCGAGGCCGGTTTCGTCATGTTCAAGACGGTGGGCTCCGCCAAACCGCTGACGCCGCACCGGATCCGCAATCTCGAGGACCACGCCGTCACGCATTACATCGTCGAATTGCTCGAACCGTCGCCCAGCGTGGCGGAGCTGCCGTGGGAGACGAACGACCGCGGTCGCCTTGAGGCACAGTCGTGACCACGTTGACGGGCAGCGCTCGTGCCGTGCTTGAGGCGGTGCTGGAGTGCCTCCATCCTGCCGACGAGCTGGGGCCGGGGGCGACGGAGGTGGGCCTGCCGGGTTACCTGCTGGGCCAGCTGGAGGGGCCGCTGCGGCGGTTCGTGCCCTGGTACGTCACCGGCCTGTCCGCGCTCGATCGGCATGCCAGGACCACGACCGGGAAGCCGTTCGCCGACCTCGCCCCCAGCGGACAGGAAGCCGTGCTGAGCGAGTTCGAGGCCCTCGGCGCGGAACCCGAGTTCTTCGACCTCCTCATCGAGCACGCCTACGAAGGGCTTTTCGGCGACCCGGCCTACGGCGGCAATGCGCAGGGCGCCGGCTGGCGGCTCGTCGGCTATCCCGGCCCGCAGCCGGTAGTTTCGGCTCAGGAACAGCAATTCGGCCATGTCCGGCCATCCTCCGGTACCTCGATCTACGCGCTTACCCTGTTCGCCGCGGGCAGGCCCGCATGAGCGCGCGGCAGGCCGACGTCGTGGTGATCGGGCTGGGCGCGGCGGGCGGTCTCTGCGCATCACAGCTGGCCTTGGCCGGGCTGCACGTCGTGGGCCTCGAAGCGGGGGACTGGCACCACGCCGGGGAGTTCGCGATGGACGACATCGCCCAGCTCGGCCGGAACTCACTCGGCGCGGCGAAGGTCAACGGCGAAGTGCCGACGTTCCGCCAGGCGCCCGGCCAGGAGGCCGAACGCGCGCTGCTCAACGTCGGCAACCTGATGATGAACGGGGTCGGCGGCTCGAAAACGCATTCGACCAACATCAGCTGGCGGCTCTCGCCGTGGAACTTCCGGGCACGGTCCGAGACGATCGAGCGACACCAGGCGATCCCCGAGCGTTCGACCCTGGTGGACTGGCCGTTCGGCTACCACGATCTCGAACCGTATTACACGCGCGTCGAGCGGTGGTACGGCGTATCGGGCGTGGCCGGCAATGTCGGGGGAGTCCCGACCGGCGAGGGCAATCCGTTCGAAGGCAAGCGCAGCGAGGCCTACCCGAGCCCGCCGCTGCGCCGCTCGGGCTGGACGGAGCTGATGAAAGACGCGGCTACCTCGCTGGGCTGGTCGCCGTTCCCGACTCCGGCCTCGATCCGCAGCGTCGAGCGCGGCGGCAAGAAAGCTTGTCAGTACTGCGGATTCTGCACGTGGAACGGCTGCTGGGCCGACGCCAAAGCCGTGCCGTCGTCGATCGGGATCCCGGAAGCGGTCGAGACCGGACGCCTGGACGTGCGCACCGGCGCGCGCGCCGTCTCGATCGACGTGGACCGGCACGGCGCCGCGAGCGGGGTCACGTATGTCCGGAATGGACAGACTCACCGGATCGACGCGCGCCTGGTAATTCTCGCCACGTTCACCTACGAGAACGTCCGGCTGCTGCTGCTGTCGGAATCTGCGCGTTTCCCGCACGGGCTGTCCAACGGCTCGGGCCAGGTCGGCAAGCACTTCATGACCCACACCTTCCTCATGGGCTTCGGCCGGTTCCCCGGCAAACAGCTCAACGCCTGGTCGGGCTCGAATGCGCAGGGCACCGCGGTCGCCGACTTCGACGCGGCGAACGCGGACCACCCGGGTTTCGTCGGCGGTGGCGTGATCATGGCCGGGCACGAGATCCGCCCGATGCTGCACCACCGTTTCGCGCCGCCCGGGGTCCCGCGCTGGGGCCGCGAGCGCAAACGCTGGCTGGCCGAGAACCTCGGCTCGCTCGGCTGGACCTACACGCTGCCGGACGAACTGCCGTACGAGGACCACTACCTCGACCTCGACCCGCACGTGACCGACGAGCACGGCCTGCCGGTCGTCCGGGTCACCCAGTCGTTGCGCCCCAACGAGATCCGCCAGTACGAGTTCCTCCTCGCCCGGACCCGGGAGTGGTTCGAAGCAGCCGGTGCCGCGCAGTTCTGGCACTCGCCGATCGCCCATTCACCGGTCACCACGCATGCGTACGGCGGCACGCGGATGGGTGAGGATCCTGCCACGTCGGTGGTCGATCCCTACGGTTTCTCGCACGAGGTACCGGGGCTGGTGATCGCGGGCGCGTCGACGTTCCCGACCTCCGGCGGGGTCAACCCGACCGAAACCGTCGAGGCGCTGACCTGGCGGACTGCCGACCGCATTCTCGAAACCTGGAGCGGCGTATGACAGTGCTGGGCGTACACCATTTCGGGCTTTCGGTGGCCGACCTCGGCCGGGCCAGGGCCGGGCTGGCCGCGTGCGGGTTCACCGGCGGACCCGCGTTCGAGCTGACCGGCGCCGACGCCGCCCGGGGCAACGGCCTGGAGTCGGTCCGCATGCGGGTCGCGTTCGTCGGCAATGGCCCGAACACCCTCGAACTCATCGAGCATCTCGACGGCACCGGCACTCCCGGACCCGCCGAAGGAGACAGCGGGTTCCAGCGCTGGCCGATCCTGCCCGGCGGCGCCGATTGTCGGCTACCCGGAGTCTCGGCCGCGCCCATCGGGGAAGGCCCCGCGGTCACGGTGACCGCACGGGATATCGAGGGGACGTCTGCTCTGCTCCGGAGTATCGGCGTCCGCGAGCTGAGCGCGGGGAGGTTCACCGCACCCGGCGTGACGGTCGCGGTCGAGCGAGCCACGGCCGAGCAGGCGGCGCCACCGGTCACCGCGGTCGGGCGCAGCCACCTGGCGTTCCAGGTCGATGATGCGCAGGCGACCTACGCGCAGTTGGTCGCCGACGGTTTCGAATGCGTGTCGGAACCGATCGCGCACGGCGAGGCCGTCTGGTGGTTTTTCGTCCGGGATCCCGGCGGATCGGGCGAGATCGAAGTCGTCGAGGACATCACGAAGGGACCTGCGGATGCTCGAACTGACTGAGGAAGAACGGGCCATCGCCGAACTGGTCGAGGTCTGGGTCGACCGGGAAGTCCGTCCCGTCGTCCGGGAACTGGAGCACGCCAACACGTATCCCGCGGCGTTGTTCGAGCAGATGAAGGACATGGGGATCTTCGGCCTTGCGGTCCCCGGGCAATGGCAGGGCACGCCCGTCTCGGTGCCCTGCTGTGCCGCGGTATCGGAGGCACTGGCCCGCGGGTGGATGACGCTCTCCGGAGCCATGGGCGGGCACACCGTGGTGTCGCACCTCATCGCGACCTTCGGGACCCCGGAGCAGAAGGACCGGTATCTCCCGCGGCTCGCCACCGGCGAGATCCGGGTGGCCTTGGCACTCACCGAACCGGGTGGCGGGTCCGACCTGCAGGCCCTGCGGACGACCGCCCGGCGCGACGGCGGCGACTACGTCGTCAACGGCAGCAAGATGTGGATCACCAACGCCCGCCGCGCCCAGCTCACCGCGTTGCTGTGCCGCACCGATCCGGACGCCTCGCCTGCCCACCGCGGGATGAGCGTCCTGCTGATCGAACCGGGGCCGGGCTTCGAGGTCTCGCGCGAGCTGCCCAAGCTCGGCTACAAGGGCGTCGACAGCAGCGAACTGTCCTTTTCGGACTATCGCACCCCGCGGTCGGCGTTGCTCGGCGGGGAGGAAGGCCGGGGCTTCGCCCAGATGATGAACGCGCTCGAACTCGGCCGCATTCTCGTGGCGGCTTGCTCGGTGGGCCTCGGTCAGGCCGCCCTTGACGACGCCGTGCGGTACAGCAAGCAGCGCGAGGCCTTCGGCCGTCCGATCTGGCAGCACCAGTCCGTCGGCAATCATCTGGCCGACATGGCCACCCGCCTGCACGCGGCGCGGGCGCTCACGATGCAGGCTGCGCGCAGCCACGGCACGGGCGCGCGGTCGGACATGGAAGCAGGCATGGCCAAGCTCTTTGCCTCGGAGACGGCGATGAGTGTCGCGATCGACGCCCTGCGCGTGCACGGCGGCTACGGCTATTCGACCGAGTTCGACGTCGAGCGGTACTTCCGCGACGCGCCACTGCTCATCGTGGGCGAGGGCGCCAACGAGATCCAGAAGAACGTGATCGCGCGGCAGCTCGTTGCGCTCCAGCCTTAAACGTTTTACCCTCAGTGGTGACAAGCTTTTCCGGATAGACAGCGAGGTCTCGCCATGGACGGCGTTACGGGGGTCCGGGCCGGGGACGGCGTTGCGGCCGCCCTCGAGGAACTGCGACGGGGGCGGATGATCGTCGTCGCGGACGACGAGGGTCGCGAGAACGAGGGCGACCTCATCATGGCCGCCGAGTTCGCCACGCCGGAGGCGCTCGGCTTCATGATCCGCCACACGAGCGGGGTGGTGTGTGTTGCCATCACCGAGGAACGTGCCGACGAACTGGACCTTCCGCTCATGACCAATGCCGCCACCGACCCGCGGGGCACCGCATTCACCGTGTCGGTCGACAAGCGCGCCGGTACCACGACCGGCGTTTCGGGCGCCGATCGCGCGGCGACCGTACGGGCATTGGTCGATCCGGCCACCGAACCGGCGGACTTGACCCGCCCGGGGCACATTTTCCCGCTGCGGGCCCGGCGCGGGGGAGTGCTGCAGCGCCCGGGGCACACCGAGGCCGCGGCCGACCTGTGCCGGCTCGCCGGGCTCGCCCCGGCCGGGCTGCTGTCGGAACTCACGAACGACGACGGCACCATGATGCGCGAGCACGATCTGCGCTCGTTCGCGGCGGCACACGGACTCGTGATGATCACCGTTGCTGACCTGGTGGCGTACCGCAGGCGCAGTGAATCGCTCGTCCGCCGCGAATCGGCCGGACGGGTACCGCTGGCCGGTCGCGATTGGTGTGCGGTGGCGTACCAGTCCACTCCGGACGGATTGGAGCACGTCGCTTTCGTTCTCGGCGACGTGGATCAGCGCCGGGCCGACGGCTCACCGGTCCTCGTGCGCGTCCACTCCGAATGCCTGACCGGGGACGTGTTCGGCTCCCAGCGTTGTGACTGCGGGGAACAGCTGCGTGCTTCGCTCGAACGCATTGCCGAGGCAGGGCGCGGGGTGGTCGTCTACCTGAGGGGCCATGAGGGCCGGGGCATCGGGCTGGCGCAGAAGCTGCGGGCGTATGCGCTGCAAGACCGTGGCATGGACACTGTGGACGCCAACCTGGCTTTGGGGCTCCCGGTCGATGCGCGGGATTACGTTGCCGCCGCCTGGATTCTGCGGGACCTCGGAGTCCGCGAGGTATGCCTTCTGACCAACAACCCGGCCAAGCTGAGCGGATTGTCCGGCCCCGGTGTGGAGGTCGTGGCCCAGGAGCCGGTACCCGCCGCGCCCACCCCGGCCAACATCGCTTATCTCGTGGCGAAACGCGATCGCATGGACCACACGCTGCGGTTGTCCGGGACGTCATGACGGACACCACCTATTGGGATCCCGAATTGCGCGCTGCACTCGACCTGGCCCGGGCGGAACTGCCCGCGACGATCACCCCGGACCTCATTCCGCTCCTGCAGGAAACCTCCGCGCGGACTGAACAGGCGATGGCCGACCTCTCCGCGCGGTTCGGGGTGGGCCTGCGCGGCTACCCGGTCGAGGCTGGGCTCGAAGTCGTTGTCGCCCGTCCGCCCCAGGCGGGGCCGCGAGCGCCGGTGCTCTATTTCGTGCACGGCGGCGGGATGATCATGGGCAGTGCGGTGTTCGGCCTGGACCTCGTGCTGCCGTGGGCGGTCGAGCTGGGCGCGCTGGTGGTGTCGGTCGACTACCGCCTTGCACCGCAATTCCCCGATCCCATTCCCGCGCAGGACTGTTTTGCCGGTCTCCGCTGGGTGCTTGCCCATGCGGGTGAACTCGATGCCGACCCGAGCCGCATCGTGCTCGTAGGACACAGCGCGGGCGCGGGCCTGGCCGCCGGTCTGGCGCAGCGGGTCCGCGACACCGACGGTCCGGCTCTGCGCGGCCAGCTGCTGATGTGTCCCATGCTCGACGACCGGGAACGCACGCCCTCCAGCGTCGAGCTCGACGGCGATGGGGTGTGGGACCGCACGTCGAACCGGACCGGCTGGACCGCCCTCCTCGGCGACCGGCGCGGTGGACCGGACGTGCCTGCGTATGCGGCCCCGGCGCGCGCCCGCGACCTGGCCGGACTGCCACCGGCGTACCTCGATGTGGGTTCGGCCGAGGTGTTCCGCGACGAAGTCGCCGACTACGCGAGCCGCATCTGGCAAGCCGGGGGCGCCGCGGAACTGCACGTGTGGCCCGGGGCCTATCACTGCTTCGAAATCGTGGCGCCGGAGTCGCAGCTGGGCCGCGCCGCGCGAGCCGCTCGGATCGCCTGGCTCCGCCGCGTGATCGCGTAACGCCGACTTGCCCGCCGTCCCAACCGCCGAGGTCCCGGAGGAGCACATGAACCTGACCAACCCCGACGCTGTGCACGACGTCGTCATCATCGGAGCCGGTCCGGGTGGCATCTGCGCAGCGATCATGCTCGAACAGCGCGGTGTACGCGATGTGGTCGTCCTGGAGCGGTCCGCGGGGATCGGCGGGACCTGGTACAACAACCGTTACCCGGGACTGGCGTGCGACGTCCCGAGTGACCTCTATTCGTACAGTTTCTTCCAGGACTACGACTGGTCGCGGGCCTTCGCCCGGCGCAGTGAGATGTGCCGTTATGTGGAGGAAGCCGCACAGCGCTTCGGGGTTGCCGACCGCGTGGTGCTGAACGCCGGTGTCGAATCCGCGCGGTGGGATGAAGCTGCTGCGCAGTGGGTCGTGGTGAGTGCGGCCGGGACCTATCGGGCGCGCACGGTGATCGGCGCGGTGGGCATGTTCAACGAACCGTCCCGGCCGGAGATTCCCGGGCTGGACAGCTTCGGCGGGCCGCTCGTGCACACCGCGGAATGGCCCGGCGACGCGGACGTTTCGTTCCTGGAAGGCAAGAGCGTGGGCGTGATCGGCGCCGCGGCCTCCGCCGTGCAGCTGGTCCCGGCGATCGCGCCGGTCGTCGGCGAGCTGTCGGTGTTCCACCGGACCCCGCAGTGGGTGTTCCCGAAGGACGACCAGGTGTACGACGACGCGGTGCGGGCGGAGCGCCGGGCGGATCCGTCCATTGTGGCCGGACTCCGCGTGGCCAGTACCGACTTCGTCGACCGGTTGTGCGACTTCGGCAACGCCACGCTCATGGCCGAGCTGCGGGAGAAGGGGCTCGGCAACCTCGATGCGGTGAGTGATCCGCGCATGCGCGAGAAGCTGACGCCGGTGCTGCCGATCGGCGCTCAGCGCACGTTGCTGTCGTCGGAGTACTACCCGGCTTTCAACCAGGACCACGTCCGGCTCGTGACCGACCCGATCGCCGAGGTCCGGCCGGACGAGGTCGTCACGTCCGCCGGGGCACACCGGGTCGACGTGCTCCTCCTGGCGACCGGCTATGCCGCGCACCGCTTTCTGTCCGTGATCGACGTCGCCGGGCGAGACGGTACGGACCTGGCGAGCGTGTGGGAGGACGGCGCGTACGCCTACAAAGGCATCACGCTCGACCGGTTCCCCAACCTCTTCATGCTCTACGGCCCGAACACCAACGGCGGCTCCATCATCGACAAGCTGGAGAGCCAATCCCGTTACGCCGTCGGGAAAATCTGCCACCTCCTCGAACACGACCTGGCGGCGCTCGAGGTCAGCAGCGACGCGGTGACGGCGTACAACAAGCAGCTGGCGATCGATCTGGAGCGCGTCGAGGCGTGGCGGGTCGAGGGAAGCCGGTACTTCCGCGCCCCGTCGGGCCGCGTCGTGACGCAGTGCCCGTACCCGCCGACCGAGTACGACGCTTTGACGCTGGCCGACGACCTCGCGGATTACGTCACGACGGCCCGATGACGCGCGGGGGCGGGCCGCACGCCCGCCCCCGCGGTTCAGTCCAGTTCGGCGTCCGGGAGGCCGCCCCCTTCGTAGGGGTTGCCGGTGGCGCGGAGGAACCGCTGCCATTCCGCCGGATCGTGGCGCACGAGGTACCGCACCACCAGGCCGTTTTCGACCGTGTAAGTCGCC
This sequence comes from Amycolatopsis jejuensis, assembly GCF_000717335.1. GTDB lineage: Bacteria > Actinomycetota > Actinomycetes > Mycobacteriales > Pseudonocardiaceae > Amycolatopsis > Amycolatopsis jejuensis. Next base: position 224,766 of record NZ_JNYZ01000001.1, on the reverse strand, counting down.
TCGCTGTGCAGGTGCAGTGGGCCGTCGGGCAGGGTGCCGGTGATGGTGTAGTCCGCCACGAGCGTCTCCTCCGTGCGGGCGGTGGCGGTTCCGGCGACGTCGATGTCCGGGATGGTGCGCCGGAGGAACGCGCCGTAGTTGCCGCTTCCGGCGACGCCGTCGTGGTCCAGTTCGAGGTACTGGTGCTGGTCCGGGGTCTGCTCCCAGTGCGCCAGCGCCACCTGGATCACCGGGGCGAACAGAGTGCGGTGCACGCTCGAGTACATCTCGAAACCGCTCCGTAGCGCGGTCCGGATGCGGTGCGCCATCTCGGTGGTGTTCTCGGGCGTGTTCATGGCTTCGGACGTCCACTTGGGAGCGTCGGCGGCCGGGTCCGTTGTCGTTGCGGTTGTCATTGCGGTGCCTCCTCGGGGCGGTGGCGGACCGGCGCGGGCGGGTGCCCGGCCGGTGAGTGGTCCGGGGCGACGGCGGCGAGCAGTTCGCGGGTGTAGGGGTGCCGGGGGAAGCGCAGCAGCTCCCCGGTCGCGCCCTCCTCCACCACGACGCCCTCTTTCATGACGAGCACGCGCCCGCACAGCTGGTTGATCACCCCGAGGTCGTGCGAGATGAAGAGCAGTGCGACGCGGAGGTCGCGGCGGAGCGCGTCGAAGAGTTCCAGGATCTGCGCCTGGATCGAGACGTCGAGGGCGGAAACCGGTTCGTCGCAGACGAGGATCTCCGGCTGCGGGCCCAGCGCGCGGGCGATCGCCACGCGCTGGCGCTGTCCGCCGGAAAGCTGGCTGCCCCGCCTGCCGAGCACCGTCCGGTCGAGCCCGACGCGGTGCAGCAGCTCGACGATCCGGGACCGGTGGGCGGCAGCACCGCGGCGGCCGGGACGGCCCAGCGCCTCGCCGATGATGCGCTCCACGGTGAACCGCGGATCGAAGGAGCCGAGCGGGTCCTGGTGGACCGGCTGGATGCGTGAGCGCTGCGCCCGGCGCTCGCGTTCCGGTAGCCGGGACCACGGGCCGCCGTCGAGCAGCACGTGTCCGTCGTCGGGCGGAAGCAGGCCGAGGACAAGCTGTGCCAGCGTCGACTTGCCGGAGCCGGACTCTCCGACGACGCCGAGAGCTTCGCCCGACCGCAGCGAAAACGAGACGTGGTCGACTGCTTGCCTGCTCCCGTCCGGGGTACGGAACCGCTTGGCGACGCTCTCGGCCTGGAGCACGACCGGACCGGGCGGCGTTGCGGCCGGGGGCAGTGGTACGAGCTCCGCTGGGCTTTCCTCCCCGGCGTGCCAGCATCGGGTGAGCGATGCTCCGTCGGCGTGCAGCGGCGGCAGCTCCTCGTGGCACCGGCTGTCGGCGATCGGGCACCGGCTGCGGTACGGGCAGCCGGGACCGGGCGCCGGTGGGGCGAGGAGACCGGCCGGGCGGGGCGCTGCCTGCGGTGCGTGGATGGTGGGCGCGGCGGCCAGCAGTGCCCGGGTGTAGGGGTGGACGGGCTTGTCCAGGACCTGCGCGGCGGGACCTTCCTCCACGATCAGCCCCGCGTACATGACGGCCACGTGGTCGGCCATGCGGGCGACGACGGTCAGGTCGTGGCTGATCAGCAGGACCCCGGTACCGGCGTCGCGCATGGCCGAGAGGAGGTCGAGCACCTGGGCCTGGATGGTGACGTCGAGGGCGGTGGTGGGCTCGTCGGCGATGACCAGCGACGGCCCCGCGGCAATGGCCGACGCGATGAGCGCGCGCTGCCGGAGCCCGCCGGACAGCTGGTGCGGATACTGGCGGGCCCGCTGTCCGGGATCGGGGATTCCGACGTCCCGGAGGAGGGTCCGGATCCGTTCGCTGCGCTCTTCGCGCCCGAGCCCGGTGTGGATGTCGATCGGTTCGGCCACCTCGTCCCCGACGCGCCGGAGCGGATTCAACGACGTCAGCGCGTCTTGCCCGACGAAACCGATGCGGGCACCGCGCAACCGGCGCCAGTGCCGTTCGTCGAGGGTGAGCAGCTGCCTGCCCTCGAAGGTCATCGACGAGGCCTCGACCGTCGCGTTCCGGCCGGCGAGGCCGAGCAGCGAACGGGCCGTCACGCTCTTGCCCGAGCCGGACTCGCCCACGATCGCGAGGCACTGGCCGGCCGGTACCCGCAAACTCACCCCGCGGACCGGCGTGACCGGCCCGTGGCGAGTGGTGAAGTGCACGGAGAGATCGCGTACGGACAGCAGTGCGGTCATCGGTCGTCTCGTCCTTCGAAGCGGGCCTGGACGGCCCGGCCGGCCACGCTGATACTGATCACGGTCAGCGTGATCGCCAGCCCGGGGAACACAGCAGGCGCCCACGCGTCCTGGAGGTAGTCACGGGCCTGCGCGAGCAGCGATCCCCATTCCTCCGACGATTGCTGCGGCCCGAGCCCGAGAAAGCTCAGCGACGCACCGGCGATGATGGACTGGCCGACGTTCATGGTGGCGAGCACCAGCATCGGCGGCAGCACGTTGGGCACGATGTGGCGCCCGATGATTTCCCGGCGGCGCAGGCCGAGCGCGGTGGCCGCCCGGACGTACCCGGCCTCCTTGACGACCAGCGTCTGCACCCGCACGATCCGGGCGAATCCCGGCGCGAGCGACACCGCAATGGCCACCGCGACGCTCGGCCCGCCCGCCCCGAGGATGGCGACGACCAAGAGCGCCAGGAGGACCGGGGGCACGGACATGAAGACGTCGGCGGCCCGCATGGCGGTCTCGTCGGCGAACCGCCCGCCGAGCCCCGCGACCAGCCCCCAGGCGATCCCCGCGGCCGCCGCCAGCGCGGTGGCGCCGATGCCCAGCGCGAGTGACGCGCGTGCTCCGTGGATCACGCGGGTGAAGATGTCGCGCCCCAGCTGGTCGGTACCGAAGAGATGACCGGCACCCGGGCCGCGCAAGGCGTTTAGCGGGTCTACCCCGTCGGCGTGGCCCGCCAAGAGGTCCGGGAAGGCGGCGGCCAGGACGACCAGTACGAGGAACAGGACGGCGAGTGCCGGGGCGAGGCGTCGCGCGCTGGTTGTCGGGGGGAGCCCGGTGGTGGCGGTCACGCTGGTCCCTCCCGGAGCCGGGGGTCGACGACGCGATACAGCGCATCAAGACCGGTGTTGATCACGACGAAGGCCGTGGTGGCGACCAGGACGACCCCCGTCACGACGGGGAGGTCGCGGCCGGTGACCGCTGTGACTGCGACCTGTCCGATGCCGCCGCGGGCGAATACCGTTTCGACTACGACCACGCCGCCGAGCAGGGTGCCCAGCGTCCAGCCGGACAGGGTGAGCACCGGCAGCAGCGCGTGCCGGAGGGCGTGCCGCAGCCGCAGCTTGGTTGCGGTGGCCCCGCGAGCGCGCACGGTCAGGGCGAACGGCTCGTCGAGCGCACGTTCGAGGCCGTCGCGCATGACGAGGGCGAGGGTGCCGGCGATGGGCAGGGCCAGCGTCACCCACGGGAGGATCAGCGCGCCGATGCCGTCGTTGCCCAGCACCGGAAACCAGTGCAGCCGGAACGAGAAGACGGTCAGCAGGAGCATGCCGATCCAGAAGCCGGGGGTCGAGACGAGCGCGAGTTCGAGCGTCGAGAAGATCGCCCGGGCTCGCGGGCGTCCCGCGGTGCTCACGGCCAGCGCGAGCGCCAGGCCGAAGCCGAGGACCGCGGCACCGGCCGCCAGGGAGACGGTCGGGCCGAGCTGCTCGGCGATGACCGTCGAGACCGGCTGGTTCCGCTGGTACGACGTGCCGAGGTCCCCGGTCACGAGCCGGCCGAGGAACCGGCCGTACTGGACGATCAGCGGCTGGTCGAATCCGTACTCCTTGCTGATCCGCGCCAGCAGCTGCGGGGACGCGCCGCTCAGCACGCCGGTGCCCGCGATGACCCGTGCCGGATCGCCCTTCACGAGATGCAGCCCGAGGAAGGACAGGGTGGCCGCGCCCCACAGGACGACGGCACCGAGCCCTGCCCGGCGCAGCCACCAGCGCAGCGGGGAGATCACTTGGCCAGCCAAGCGCCGGCGAACCGGGCGATGCCCTGCGCGTCGACGGTGAGGCCGGAAAGCTTCGCCGTCGTGCCCACGAGCGAGGTCTGGACGTAGCCGGGCAGGACGTAGCCGTTCTTCAGCACGTAAGCCTGGGCCTGCGCGTAGTCGCGCGTGGCGACCGCGGGATCGGCCGTCCCGGCCGCTTCGTCGAGCCAGCCGTCCAGCTCGGGGGAGGCGGCGAGGGAGAGGTTGGCCCCGCCGCGGGCGAAGGTCGCCTGCGAACCGAAACTGAAGCGCAGGATGTCGGCGTCGGCGCGGACGTTGCCGGTGTCGAGGATCTGGTACCCGCCGTTCAGCACCAGATCGGTGTAGGCACCGGCGTCGAGGTTCGGCCGGTCGATGCGGATCCCCGCCTTCTTCGCCTCGGCCTGGATGGCCTGCCCCAGCACGTCGCGCCGGTCGCGGTTGATGAGCCCGAGGTACGGCCAGGTGAGCGTCAGCTCCCGGCCGTCCTTGGTCCGGTAGCCCTCCGCGTTCCGCCCGGTCCAGCCTGCCCGGTCGAGCAGCTCCGCGGCTTTCGCCGGATCGAACTGCGGCAACGACCCCTCGGCGGCCCGGTCGTAGCCCGGGGTCGTCGGGGACAACACATTCTTGGCCGGCGCGTACTGCCCGGAGTAGATGTTCGCGACGAGTGCGGGAACATCGATCGCCCGCTGCACGGCCTCCCGCACCGACGGGTCGCTCGTCGGCCCCGTGCGGACGTTGAAGTAGAGGTTGTAGCCGGTGCCCGGCAGCTCGTTCTTGAGGACCCGGAACTTCCCGCCCGCCTGCAGGGAATCGACCCGGCCGGACGGCACCGCGGCGATGGCCTGTGCCTGACCGCTGGTGAGTGCGCCGTAACGGGTGGTTTCCTCGGCGACGTAGCCGAACTTCAGCGTCTGGAGGTAGGCCGGGCCCGGGTGCGGTGCACCGGCGGGCGCGGCGGCGTAGGCGGGATTGCGGGTGAGCGTGATGTCCTTCTGCTGTTCCCACGAGACGAACGAGAACGGTCCGGTGCCGACCGGCTTGTAGTCGGCCGCGGGAACGCGGAGCGCTTTCGGGCTCTGGATACCCAGATACGGCGTGGAAAGGGCCTGCAGGAACGGCCGGAAAGGCTTGCTCAGCCGTACTTTCGCGGTCAGATCGTCCACAATGGTCGTACTCTCGTAGGGCGCGATGAGCGACGCCGCGTACTGCGACTTGCTCGCCGGGTCCACCACGTGGTCGAGCGTCGCTTTGACGGCGGCGGCGTCGAACGGCGTGCCGTCGGTGAACGTTATACCACGTTTAAGGTGAAACGTGTAATCCCGGCCGTCGGCAGAGATTTCCCACTTCGTCGCCAGCCAGGGGCCGAAGGTCGTCGGCGAGGTCTGCTCGACGAGTGAATCGAAAATCGGGCGCGTGACCAGGCCGGTCACGGTCGCCGGGCTGACCGCGGGATCGAGGGTGAGCTGGGTCTGGTCGACGAGGTAGGTCAGTTCCCCGCCGGAGACCGGGGTGCCGGTGCCAGTGTTGGTGCCATCGGCTTCCCCGGCCGAGCAGGCGGCGAGAACCGGGACGAGGAGCAAGCCGGCCGCCACGACGGCGCGCCGGAAAGGGATGGGGTGAGCAGACATCTCGTGGTCCTTCATCGGGAGTTCCGCGACGCCGATCGTCCATTGTGCACAGACGGGGCGTACAGGCCGGAAGTGGGGGAGCGTCCCCGTGACTCAGGAGAGAGTAAGCGAGAACATCCCGATGCGAGGGTAGTTCCACCCGTTGAGACCAACGGGCCCAACGGGAATCAGCGCTTCGGCACCGGACCCGTGGAGGCGCGGGGAAGGTACTGCGCGGAGTCCTCGACGATGGCGTCCTCGACGGGCTTGCCGGCCAGCGCGTCGAGCATGGCGACGGCAGCGGCTTTGCCGAGCTTGTCGTAGTCGGTGCGGATGCTGCTGAGCGGAATGCGGAACAGCGAAGCGTCTTCCGGGTCGTAGTACGAGACGACCGAGAGGTCCTCCGGGATGCGCAGCCCCAGCTCGCCGGCCACGGCCAGCAGCTGGTTGGACACCGGAGGCGCGGCGAACACCGCGGTGGGCGCGCCGGGGCCGACGAGCCGCTCCTTCACGATCTCCCGCAGCTCGTCGCCGTGCTTGATGCGGATCTCGTGCCATTTCATGCCGCGCAGGCGCGGGTACATCGAGAACAGCGGTTCGGTGCGGTCGACGACGATCTCGGCGAGGTCGCGGTGCCCGAGCGACCTGAGGTCCCGGCAGGCCGCGGTGAACGCGGGCTCGGCGTTGACGGTGACCAGCGGCAGCTGAGCCACGGCCGAGTGCCGGAAAACGACGGCGATCACCGGGATTCCGGAGCGTTCGTACCACGCCAGCGACCGGATGGGGCGGGCGTTCCAGTAGAACAGCCCGTCGACCCGGTGCGCGAGGAAACGCTGCAGCAGCGTGTCGACGTCGACACCTTCGTTGCGCACCAAGGAGAGCAGCACGCTGTAGCCCTCGGTCTCCATCTGCGCGATGAGGTCCTGGAACGTGCTGAGCAGCTCGCTGTGCGGATGGCCCTCGAAGTTCACGACCATGCCGACGGTCATGGTCTTTTCGTTGCGCATCGCGCGCGCGGCGAGGTTCGGGACGTACTCGAGCTCCTCGGCGGCGGCGAATACGCGGCGCAGGTTCTCGGCGGAGACCGGCAGGCCGTTGAGTGCTTTCGACACCGTGGCCGTGGAACACCCGGCCAGCTCGGCGACGGCCCGCAGCGTTGCCGCCTTTTTGCGGGGGGTGGCGCGGGTCTTCCGGGTGGACGCTTCGCGAGCTGGCACGACGCCATCGTAGCAACGGAAACGCGCTGAGTGCGCTACGACATGGCGAACGCGCATGGCAATACGCGACCGGAGCGCTTGCCAACCGGTGGCGCAGGCAGTTCCCGGCGCTTGTGATGGACAGGCACGCGGTCCGGCGGTTATGGTCGTAGCCAGGCCTTAAACGTGTAAGGTCAGAGTTGTCCCCGGAGGCGGCCCGCGTGGCTGCCACGGCCGGTCCGGCCGCCGGGTGAAACGTTCTAGGGAGCTTCAGGTGGCCAAAGACGTCTTCCGGGAAGTCCTGCAGCATCGGATCGACGCCGGTGACTGGTCGGTCGGGCGGTGGTGGGACGAGTCCCGCATCCCGCTCGGCAGCATCGACCGGCGGCTGTCCGACCTGATCGATCTGCGCGGTAAGAAAGCGCTGGTCACCGGCGGGGCCGGGATCAACCTCGGGCAGGCCTGCGTCAACCGCCTGGCGGGTTCGGGCGCCGACGTCGCGGTGGTCGACCTGTCCGCCGCCGCGGTCAAGGCCGCCGGTCGCACGTACCACCGGGAGCCGCCGGACGCCGCGGCGGTCGCCGATGCCGCGGCGCGGAAGTGGGGGGCGAAGGTCATCGCCGTCGAGGGCGACGTGCTCGAATGGGACTCGCTCACCCAGGTGTACCGCGAAGTCGCGGAACGGCTCGGGGGCATCGACATCGTCGTGAACAATGCGATCGACGCCGCGGTGGGCGATTTCGAAACCCTCTCGGTGGAAGACATCGACCGCACGATCCGGGGCACGCTGCGAGGCACCCTGTATTCGTCGCGGATCGCCCTCGACTACCTGATTCCGCAGCGCAGCGGCCGGATCATCAACGTGGGCTCCGACGCCGGTGGCACGCACGTCCCCTGGCTCACGCTGTACGGCTCGCTGAAGGCCGGTGTCGCCCAGTTCACCCGGTTCCTCGGCCGGGAGGTCGGCCACCACGGGATCCAGGTCATGGGCGTCGCGCCGGGGTCGATGTGGGGGCCGGGACGGCCGCTGCCGCCGGAGGTACCCGAATCGCTCGCGCCGCTGGCCCGCACCGCGCTCGAACGGTTCCAGCTGCCGGAGGAGATCGCCAACATGGTGGCCTTCCTGGCGTCCGACGCGAGCAGCGCGATGAACGGCGTGATGATCGAAATGGGCGGCGGGCTGTCGGTCTAGCGGGTTCTCCCGCGGTTACGAAAGAACGGAGTGCACATGGCAGCCGGTAACCCCGATTCGTCGTGGGCGGCGGAGGGTTACGACGCCGAAGCCGTCCGGAGGAAGTACCGGGAGGAACGGGACAAGCGGGTCCGCGCGGACGGGCCGGACCAGTACCGCGTGGTCGCGGGCGATCCGGTAGTGGGCAAGTATGCCGAGGATCCCTACGCCGAGCGTGCCGAGCGGGCGCCGGTGACCGACGAGGTCGAGGTCGCGGTGATCGGGGCCGGGTTCGCGGGCATGCTGCTCGGCGCGCGGATGCGGCAGATCGGCGTCGAGCGGGTCCGGGTGGTCGAGGCAGGCGGGGATTTCGGCGGCACCTGGTACTGGAACCGTTATCCCGGCGTGGCCTGTGACGTCGAATCGTACGTGTACCTCCCGCTGCTGGAGGAGGTCGGCTACGTCCCGACGGAGAAATACGCCAAAGGGCCGGAGATTTTCGAGTACTGCCGCCGGTTCGCCCGGCACTTCGACCTCTACCGCGACGCGTTGCTGCACACCAGGGTCACCGACCTGCGGTGGAACGAGGAGGACGCGGTGTGGATCGTGTCGACCGACCGCGGCGACCGGTTCCGGGCCCGCTACGTCTGCATGACTTTCGGTACCTTCCTGCACCCGAAACTTCCCGGCATCCCCGGGATCGAGGACTTCAAAGGCAGGAGCTTCCACACCTCGCGCTGGGATTTCGGGTACACCGGCGGGGACAGCTACGGCAACCTGGAGCATCTCCGCGACAAACGGGTCGGCGTGATCGGCAGTGGCGCAACGGGTGTGCAGGTCGTGCCCATGGTCGCCAAGGACGCCAAGGAACTGGTGGTCTTCCAGCGCACGCCGGCCATCGTCGACGTCCGCGAAAACCGTCCCACCGACCCGGCATGGGCCGCGGCACTGGCGCCGGGCTGGCAGCGCGAGCGGATCGAGAACTTCTCCGCCTGCATCGCCGGGGAAAGCCCCGAGGTGGACCTGGTGGACGACGCCTGGACGCGGGTGTTCCACAACTTCCGCAAGACGAGGTCGGTGACCGAATCGGAAGCGGAGACGATGGAACTGATCGACTTCCGGCACATGGAGACGATCCGCGGCCGCATCGCGGGTCTCGTCGACGATCCGGCGACGGCGGAGGCGCTCAAGCCGTACTACCGTTTTCTGTGCAAGCGCCCGTGTTTCCACGACGAGTACCTGCAGGCCTTCAACCGGCCGAACGTGACCCTGGTGGACACTGCAGGCAAGGGCCCGGACGCGGTCAGCGAAAACGGGGTCGTCGTCGGCGGGAAGGAATACCCGCTCGACTGCCTGATCTTCGCCACGGGATTCGCGAGCATCCGGCAGAACCTGCGCGACCGCCTGGGTTACGACGTCCACGGCCCGAACGGGCAGGCGCTGAGCGACAAGTGGAAAGACGGGATTTCGACGCTTTTCGGCACGCAGACCCACGGATTCCCGAACTTCTTCATCGTTTCCTATTTCCAGTCCGGGATCGCGTCGAACCAGGCGCATACTTTGGATGTCTTGTCGCAGCACATTTCGACGGTGGTCCGTGAGGCTCGTGACCGCAATGCCCGCACGGTCGACATCACCGAGGACGCCGAGGACGACTGGGTCCGGACGGTGGTCGCATCGTCCACCGCTTCGGCGGAGTTCCTGGAGTCGTGCACGCCCTCGTACTACAACAACGAAGGCAGGCCGAACGTCGCGCTGTTCCGCCGCAATGGTCCTTATGCAGCAGGCATCCTGCCGTTCAGCCGGTTGCTCGAGAACTGGCGGTCCACCGGGGACTACGCCGGGCTCGTGTTCACGCTGTGACCACGGGGGAAGAGATCGACCGATGCGTGCGAGCCACTTACGCCGAGTATTTCGCCGCCTTCCAGCGCGATCCGCCCTCCGCCGGCCGGTACTTCACGGTGCCGGTTTTCCGGGTGGCGCAGGGTCGGGTCACGGTTTTCGCCACGCGGTGGGAATTGTGTTCTTGGCTGCGGAGTTTCGGGGAAAGCCTCGCCGTCCGTGGCTACCGTTCGTCTCTCATGGAGACGCTCGAGGTGACCGCGCTCGACGGGACTCTCGCGCAGGTACGAGCCCGGGGCACCCGGCATGATCAGGACGGGGTTGTCTTCGGGCGGTTCGATGTGCTGTACACCTTTGCCCGCCCGGATCCGGGTGGGGAATGGATGATCGCCGGCCTCACTTCGGCCGGCTCGAGCCGAGGTGACGGGCGGCCGGTCCGGCAGGGGGCCGGACGATGGCCGGGCTGACGTCGGTCGACGCGGGTCGAGGCGTTGGGGCAGGAGACGGTCAGCGGCCCCGGCCCGGCCGGGGATCCCCGGGTTCACTTCGGCCGACCAAGGCCGACGTTGTCGGATCGGACGACGGCGGGCCCCCGGCTCGGGCGGGGAATGGACTGTCACGGGGCTCATGCCGGTCGACGCGGGTCGAGGTCTTGGCTCAGGTGACGGGTGGGTGGTCCGGACCCGGCCCGGGATGGGGCGATCGCTGGGCTCACGCCGGCCGGTCCGGGTCGAGGTCGTCGGATCAGACGACGGCGGGTGCCCGGCCCGGCGGGGCGAGCGTGTCGGCGAGAGTCGTCAGGCACCCGGTCTTCGAGGCGTCCGTCGCCCGCCATGCGACGCCCAGTTGCATGCGCTCGCCGTGGTCGTCGAGTTCGGTGAATTCGAGTTCGTCGAGATCGAGCAGCGCGCCGGTCGCCGTGTCCTTCGCCTTCGGGATGACGAGGAGCTCGCCCGTCCGGCGCAGTCGCGATTGGACAGTCACGAGCTCGGCGAACTCGATCTGCCCGACGCGCCGGTGCCCGGCTTCGGTGAGGTGCCGCACCATCCGCTCCGTGGCGTCGGCGTTGAGCACCGCGGGCAGCACGAGCACCGGCCGGTCCTGCCGGTTTCGGTCCGGCAGCGGATATCCGGCGAGATAATGCCGGTACTCCGCGACCACCCGGCACTTGATCCCCGGCACATCGAGCGGCAGATGAACCAGCGCGAGATCCAGCTCCCCGAACTGCAGCCGGCGGATGAGCTCACTGGACATCGCCTCGTCGATCTCGAACTGCGTCTGCACCTCGGCCGCCGCCCTGCGCAGCCGATCGGCAAAACGCTGTGCGGCCCAAGGTGTACTGCCCAGCCGGAGCGGTTTCGGCTCCTCATCCCGCACGACGCCGGCAAGGCGAAGCATCTCGAGCGCAGTCGGGAGGATTTCTTCCGCGGCCCGGGTCATGACCAGCTCGTGGTACCGCCGCTCGAACAACACTTTCCCGAGCTCCCGCTCAAGCTCCCGCACAGTCCGGCTGACCGGTGAAGGAGTCAAGTCCAGCACTGCAGCGGCTTTGGTGACATTTTGCTCCCGCGCAACAGTGACGAAGACCTCGAGATGCCGAAGTTCCATCTGTAGATGATAGGCCGGATGCCACTGGGTAGCCCGTGTTTCCGGGAATCGTTGCGGTGAACACGATGTGGAGTCGGAGATGCCTGGGCGACGCGACGGTGGCTCGCCGCGTCGGCGGCAGGATTCGCAGTGGCGGCCGGGCGCGGGCAAGACCGTCCCGGTGCGATGGGCACCGGTGGCTGATGGCGGAAGCCTCCGGCAGCCGGCCGGAGCAGGAGGCGGAGGACAATGGCGATGGGGATGTACACGGGCGGTTCCGGGGGAGGAGCATGACGGCCCGGGCGGCGGCTGATCCGGCTATCCGGGTCCGGGGTCTCGAGAAGTCGTACGGGAAGCTGCCGGTCTTGCGGGGCGCGGGCAGCATTTTCGCGTTGCTCGGGTCCAAACGGGGCGGGCATGACCACGACGGTGCGGATTCTCGCGACGTTGCTCAACGCCGATGCGGGGACGGCCGGGGTCAACGGTTTCGAGGTCGCGACGCAGCCGGCGAAGGTGCGGGAGTCCATCAGCCTCCCCGGGCAATTCGCTGCGGTCGACGAGATCCTCAGCGGCCGGGAGAATCTCGTCCTGGTCGCCCGGCTGCGGTGCCTCGGGAATCCGGGCGCGGTCGCGGACACTCTGCGGCAGCGGTTCTCGCTGGCCGACGCGAGCGGGCGGCGGGTGGCGACCTGTTCGGGGGGCATGCGCAGGCGGCTGGACATCGCGATGAGCCTCATCGGGGGTTCGCCGGTGATCTTCCTGGACGAGCCGACCACCGGGCTCGATCCGGCGGCGCGGACCGGGTGTGGGACGTCGTGACGGGCCTCGCCGCGAGCGGGACCACGGTGCTGCTGACGACCCGGCACCTCGACGAGGCCGAGCAGCTCGCGATCCTGCATGAGGGCCGGATCATCGTGAACGGCACCCTCGCCGAGTTCGAGCGGCTGCTTCCTCCTGCCGAGGTCGAATACGTCGAAAAGCAGCCGACGCTGGAGGACGTCTTCTTCGCCGTCGTCGGCGCGGGCAAGAGCAAGGCGGGGGAAGAAGGATGACCACGTGACTGGGTCAAGCGGACGCTTGCCCCGGGCGCGACCATCGCCACCTTCGCCAACGGCGCGTTGTCCTACCGGGCTGGGGTCGGTATCACGGTTATCGACGTTCTGGGCTTGACCGACGAGCACATCGCCCGGAACGGCGTCCGGGGTGTGAACGCGGTCGGGCTTGCCGGGCACATCGCGAGTGATTACCGGTACGTCACGAAGGTCAGGAAACCCGCCATCGCCCTCGACACCGGTGCCGCCTAACACCGGACGTCTACGCCGATGACTACGAAACCGCGACGTTCCGACGAACCGGAACCGGCGGCTGGGTCTCGGTTCATGTCCGCCACTCACCGCATGCGCCACCGGCTCGGCACCTGCGACGAACTGAGCCGCATCACGGATGACGGCCGGGTAACCAATACTTCTTCAGCTGCTCGAACACCTCCACCACCTGCGGACGCCGATCGTCGCGAAGCCGCACCAGACCCACTTCCACCGGCTCCAGGTCCTCGATCGGCACGAACGCCAGGTCGGCGCGCTGGTAATGCTCGGCCAGCATTCCCGACGTGATCGCCATTCCCTTGCCCGCGGCCACGAACGCGCACATTTCCTCGACCGTCCGCACCGGGGGCCCCACCACGACCGGGCCGTCGCCGTGGTGGGGGCGGGGTTCGCCGAGCCAGTAGTCGCGGTTCATTTCCGGGGTGTCGCCGAATCCGGGGTCCAGGATGGGCTCACCGGCGATGTCGAGGACCGACACCGAGGGCCTCGTGGCGAGGGCGTGGCCGGCGGGCAGCAGGGCGACCCGCGGGGAAAGCGCCATTCCGACGGCGGCGTAGTCCGGCGCCGCGGCACCGACGGGGTATTGCATGAAGGCGACGTCCACCCGCCCCGATCGCAGCGCTGCGTGTTCCTCGCCCCACACCAGGTGCACCGGGAGTACCTCGACGCTGGGCACTTTCACCGCGGCGAGGGTCAGGTGGCTCGGGGTGCTCGAGGCGAAACCGATGGCCACCCGGATGCGTTCGACGTCGTGACCCGCTCGCCGGGCGCGGCCTTCGGCGCGGCGGGCGGCCTCGAGGATTCCTGCGGCGTCTTCGCGGAGGGACCGCCCGGCCGGGGTCAGCACCAGGCCGACGCCGGGGTTTTGCTTGTTGCGAAGGAAAAGGGTGCAGTCGAGTTCGTGTTCCAGGCGCAGAATGCTCTGGCTCAACGCGGGCTGCGACACGTGGAGCTCGAGTGCGGCAGCGGTGAAGCTGCGTGCCTCCGCGACCGCGGCGAAGTACCGCAACTGCCGAAGTTCCACCGTGCCATCACCTCTTCACCGGGGCCAGCGCAGGTTATTCAAGCATCTTATAACCACAGTCGCAAAGCGTATTTGCCGCCGGGTTCGGGCGCGGCTTACGGTCGGCAATGCAGGAAAGCACCGCCTGAATCCCGAGGAGTCCCGTGGACAACGAACGGTCGGCCGAGCACCCGGTAGCCGGGCGGGACCTCGTGGCGCTGCCCAAGGCGCACGTCCACGTGCACCTCGACGGCTCATATCCGCTGGCGGCCGTCCGCGCGCTCGCCGCGAAACGCGGGATCGACTTCGACGTGCCGCGGAGTTTTCCCGATGTGTGGTCTTTCTTCGCCGCGTACGTGACGATGCCCGCCTTGGTGGACCACTTGGCCGACCTTGCCGGCCTGTGCGCGGAGTTGGTTCGCGCCGAAGCGGCCAAGGGAGTCTGGTACCTGGAGCCGGCGATCGAGCCGCAGCTGTACGCGCCCCGGCTGGGCAGCCTGGCGGAGGTCACCCACGTGATGGTGACGGCCCTGCAGGATGCCGGGCGCGCAACGGGGATCGAGGTCGGGGCGAATCTCACCGTCAACACCGACCAGGATCTGCCGATCGCCGACGATCTCGCGCGGCTCGCGGCGCAGTACGCCGGCCACGGGGTGACTGCCTTCGGGACGGCGGGCTTCGAGGAGCCGGCCGGGCTCGGCAGGTTCGCGCGGGCGGCGGACATCGCGCGCGCCGCGGGACTCCAGGTCGTGGCGCACGCCGGGCAGACCGGCGGCCCGGACAGTGTCCTCGAAGCGCTGGACGAGCTCGGGGCGACGCGCCTGTCGCACGGAGTACGTGCGGTGTCCAGCGACGACTTGCTCAAGCGCCTGGCCGACCAGCAGATCGCGTGCGACGTGTGCCCGGTTTCCAACGTCGGTCTCGGGGTGAGCCGTTCGCTGCCGGAGCACGAGGCGCCCGCGCTCATCAGGGCCGGAGTTCCGGTGACCCTCAATGCGGACGACGAGCTCTGGTTCGGCGCGAGCGTCGTCGACCAGTACCGCGTCGCCCGGGAGCAGTGGGGGATGAGCGACGCCGACCTGGCCGGCATCGCCCGTAACGGCCTGCTGGTGGCCGGGATGAGCGACGCCACGAGGAGCCGGTATCAGGACGCACTCGCGGCGTGGCTGGCCGCGTCCCCGGGCTGATTTCGCCCGGGTACCAGCCATTCCCGCGCCGCCACCCACCAGCGCGTCCCTTCTCGTGCACGGAGAAACCATGAAACAGATCATTCTCGGGGCTTTCGAGATCAACGGGGTGAACCTGACCAGCCAAGGCGTCTGGGCGCACCCCGACCAGCACACGCACCGCTACAAGGACCTGTCCTACTGGATCGAGCTCGCCCGGCTGCTCGAACGCGGGTTCTTCGACTTCCTTTTCCTCGCGGATTCCTACGGTTATCCGTCGCTGGGCGGCGAAACGCCGGAGGTGGCGTTCCGGCAGGCGGTGGAAATCCCGAAAAACGACCCGATGCTGCTGATCCCGGCGCTGGCCGCGGCCACCGAGCACCTGTCCTTCGCCGTCACGTCGTCGTCGACGTTCGAGCAGCCCTACGCCAACGCCCGCCGCTTCGCGACGCTCGATCACCTGACCGGCGGCCGGATCGCCTGGAACGTCGTGACCACGAGCAGCGCGGTCGTGGCGGACTTGTTCGGCCGGGAGCCGGTCGCGCACGACGAGCGGTACGCGATGGCCCAGGATTTCCTGACGCTCAGCTACAAGCTCCTGGAAGGATCCTGGGAGGACGGGTCGGTGCTCGCCGACAAGGCGGCCCGGCGCTACGCGGACCCGGCGAAGATCCACCAGGTGGTGCACGAAGGGCCGTACTACCGGTCCACCGGGTACTTCAACTGCGAACCCTCGCCCCAGCGGGTTCCGGTGCTCGTCCAGGCCGGTGCGTCCGCGACCGGGCGGGCGTTCGCCGCGGCCAACGCGGAACTGGTTTTCCTGCAAGGGAAAGATGCGCCGATGCTGCGAGAGCAGGTGGCCGACCTCCGGCGCCGGGCGGGGGAGCAGGGGCGCGACCCGGATTCGGTCAAGACGATCTCCGGCCTGTCCGTGGTCACCGCGCCCACCCGGGAAGAGGCCGAACGCAAGCTCGACGATTATCTGTCCTATGTGGACCCCGAGGCGGCGCGCGTCTACTACGCGAGCATGACCGGCATCGACCTGGCCGCCCTCGATCCGGACGCGCATTTTTCCACCGTGCGCACCGAAGGCGGCCGGACCCAGGTGGAGCGGTACAAGGACAGCACCGTCCGCGAGGCCACCGCGGACTTCCTGCGCCGCGGAATGCGGGAGTTCATCCTCACCGGGACCCCGCAGGAACTGGCCGAAGAGATCGGCCGGCTGGTCGAGGACACCGGGCTCGACGGATTCAACTACACGCCGTTCGTGTCCCCGGGCTCGTATGCGGACCTGGTCGACGACGTCATCCCCGAGCTGCAGAAGCTCGGCCTGGTCCGCGAAAACTACGGCCGGGGCACGTTCCGGGAGCGCCTGTTCGGCTCGGCGCACCTGCCTGCCGACCATCCCGCGGCGCAGTTCCGGCCGGGCCGGGAAGCGGGCGCCTGATGCCCGCCTCCCTGGCCCGGTACGAGGGAAACGCCGCGGAGCTGCGACGGGTCTACTCGTCGTTCCCGTCCGGGATCGTCGCGCTGCTGGCGCGGGTCGAGGGGGAACCGCAGGGCATGGTGGCAGCGAGTTTCACGGTCGGGGTGTCGATGGATCCGCCGTTGGTGTCCTGTGCGGTACAACGGGTTTCGGCGACCTGGCCGGTGCTGAAATCCGCTGCGGTCATCGGGGTTTCCGTGCTGGCCGCGGACCACGGCGGGCTCGCCCGCCGGCTGGGGGCAGCCGACCGCGCCGAGCGGTTCACCGAGGTCCCGCTGCGCAGCGCCGGCACGTCGGCGCTGTTCGTCGCCGGGGCGCCTGCCTGGTTCGAATGCGCGGTGGCCGGTGAGTTCCCGGCCGGCGACCACACCGTCGCGCTGCTGGAAGTGCTCCGCTGCGGAGCGGATCCCCGGCCGGACCCGTTGGTGTTCCACGGCTCGTCGTTCCGGCGGCTCCGGCCCGCCGGCGACCGGCCCGCCCCTGCCGAGGAGGCCTGATGTCCACGAACCGGGACCCGAGTTTCAGCGTCGAGCTGAACGGGATCAACCAGATTGCCGAGGCGGAGCGGAAAGGCAAGCCGCGGGACCTGTTCTGGCCCTGGTTCGCCGGGAACCTGTCGGTCCTCGCGGTGAGCTACGGATCGTTCCTGCTGGGTTTCGGCATCTCGTGGTGGCAGGCCACCCTGGTCTCGCTGGCGGGAGTGGTCGCGTCGTACGTGCTGTGCGGGCTCGTCTCGATCGCCGGGAAGCGGGCGTCGGCACCGACCATGACCATCAGCCGGGCCGCGTTCGGCGTGCGCGGGAACCGGTTTCCCTCCACCGTGTCGTGGCTGCTCACGGTGGGCTGGGAAACCGCGCTCGTGGTCGTGGCCGTGCTGGCCACCGCCACGATCTTCGAACGGCTCGGCTGGAACGGCGGCGCCGGGACGAAGATCGTCGCGCTGGCGATCGTCGTGGGGCTGATCGTGTCCGGCGGGACCCTGGGGTTCGACCTCATCATGCGGATGCAGAAATGGATCACCTGGATCGCCGGCGCGTTGACCGTGCTGTACATCGCCTTCGCCGCCGGGCACATCGACTTCAGCAAGCTCGGCCAGCTGCCCTCGGCGGGAGCGCCGGCCGTGGTCGGGGCCCTGATCTTCACGATGACCGGGTTCGGCCTCGGCTGGGTCAACGCGGCCGCCGACTACTCGCGCTACCTGCCGCGTTCGGCTTCCGGCGCCGGGGTGGTCTGGTGGACCGTGCTCGGCTGCTCGCTCGGCCCGGCCGTGCTGCTGGTGTTCGGGATCCTGCTCGCGGGTTCGTCGGCGGACCTCAACACGGCCATCGCGCAGGACCCGGTCGGTGCCCTGACCACCATCCTGCCCACCTGGTTCCCGGTCCCGTTCGCCGTGGTGACCGTGCTCGGCCTGGCCAGTGGGGCGGTCATGGACATCTACTCGTCCGGGCTCGCGCTGCTCAACGTGGGCCTGCGGATGCCCCGGTGGGCCGCGGTCGGCGTCGACGGCTGCATCATGCTCGCCGGGTCGATCTACGTGATCTTCTTCGCCACCGGCTTTCTCGCGCCGTTCCAAGGGTTCCTGATCACCCTCGGCGTTCCCGTCGCAGCGTGGTGCGGGGTGTTTCTCGGCGACCTCCTGTTGCGCAAACGGCCTTACGTGGAAGCCGACCTCTTCACGAACCGCGGCCGGTACGGCAGCACCCGGTGGCTGGCCGTCGCACTCGTGGTCGTGCCGTCCGGCATCGGCTGGGGCCTGGTCACCAACAGCGTCGCACCGTGGCTGGCGTGGCAGGGCTACCTGCTGGGCCCGCTCGGCCTCGGCGGCACGTCCGGGCAGTGGGCGGCGGCCAACCTGGGGGTCGTGATCGCACTGGCGCTCGGTTTCGCCGGCTATGTGCTGCTCGGCCGGGCCACCGTCCGCACTCAGGAAACCGTCCCGGCCCAACCGGCCACCGAACCACAAGCAGAGGGCGTGAAATGACGGAATACCAGCCGGCACCCGCACGATACGAACAGCTGCCGTACCGGAGGGCCGGCCGCAGCGGGCTGTCCCTTCCGGCGATCTCGCTGGGGCTGTGGCAGAACTTCGGCGGCGAGACCCCGCTGGACACCCAGCGCGCCATCCTCCAGCGCGCCTTCGACCTCGGCGTCACCCACTTCGATCTCGCCAACAACTACGGCCCGCCGTACGGCAGCGCTGAGGAAAATTTCGGCCGGATCCTGGCCGAGGATCTCGCCCGGTACCGCGACGAGATCGTCGTCTCGACCAAGGCCGGGTACGACATGTGGCCGGGCCCCTACGGCGAATGGGGGTCGCGCAAGCACCTGCTGTCCAGCCTGGACCAGTCACTCGCCCGGACGGGACTGGACTATGTGGACATCTTCTACTCCCACCGGTCGGACCCGGATACCCCGCTGGAAGAGACGATGGGTGCACTGCACACCGCCGTCACCTCCGGCCGCGCCCTGTATGCCGGGATCTCCAGCTACTCCCCGAAACGCACCGCCGAGGCCGCCCGGATTCTCCGGGAGATGGGCACTCCGCTGCTCATCCACCAGCCGTCGTACTCTATGTTCAACCGCTGGATCGAGGACGAGCTGCTCGACACCCTGCGCGCACTGGGCACCGGGTGCATCGCCTTTTCCCCGCTCGCCCAGGGACTCCTGACCGACCGCTACCTCGACGGCATCCCGGCCGGTTCCCGCGCGTCCCGCAACGGTTCGGTGAAGTCGTCGATGCTGACCGACGACGCGTTGTCCCGGATCCGCAGCCTCGCCACGATCGCCGCCGAGCGCGGCCAATCCCTGGCGCAGCTGGCCCTGTCGTGGGCACTGCGGGACCCGAGGGTGACGTCGGTGCTCGTCGGAGTGTCCAGCGTGCGGCAACTGGAGGACAACCTCGCTGCGACGGCCAATCTGGAGTTCGACCCGGCCGAACTTGCGGCGATCGACAAGGAAGCTGTTGATCTGGGGATCAATCTGTGGCATCAGTCCAGTGTGGACTGATGCGGCTCAGCCGAATCGGGTCGTAACCCGGGAATCGTCAGCAGGCGGCGGGGATTGCCGATTGTCATCCGGTCGATCTGGTCCTGCGTCACGCCTCCCCGGCGCAGGTATTCGCTGAACCAGCCGGTAGCAGCCGCGGTCGGCGAGGGACCGCTGATAGTCCAGGGCCCGGCCGAACTCGAGGTCCGGATGCGCGAGCGACGGATCCTGGTGCCCGAGTACCACGCGGGTGAGGTCGGCGCCCGCGGAGTCCAGGAGGTCGAGGATCTCGTGCCCGGTGCGGCCGGGCGGGTGGACGTGCTCGGCCCGCCGAAGGCGCTCGCCTTCGCGTTCCTGGGGGTCGGCGCCTGGACGCAGAACTGGCTCGACCCGCGCGGTGAGCTCACGCCGCGGGAAGTCGGGGAGATGTTCGGCACCTTGGTTGTCGACGGCCTCAAAGACGGTTCTTTCCCGGCGAAAACCCGCAAGCGCTGAAGGCCCGTCCTCTTCGTTCTGCCGGGTACGGACAACTGAGAAGAGGGCAGCGGGCAAGCCACCGGTACTCGTTGACATGACGGCCGGTGCTTCACTACCTTGGTAACATACCAACTGGTCGGTCTCTGATCGATCCGGAACGTGGTGGCTACCGGTGAGGAGGTAAATGTGGTGAGCCGGGAACGGGTCGAGGCGGTCGCCGACGGCCTCGGTGTGCCAGGCATTCTGGTGAACAATGCCGGGACCATCCGAGACAATCTGCTGGCGAAAATGAGCGCCGGTGATGGGGACCAGGTGATGGGAGTCCATTTGCGTGGCGCATTCCTCAAGGCCCGGGCCACCCAAGCGCACACGAGCGAGCAGGGCTGGGGGCGGATCGTCACCATGTCCAGTGCGTCAGGGCTGGGCAACCGCGGGCACGCGGCGGCCAAGGCCGGATTGCGGGGGTTCACGAGGACGCCGATCGGGACTCCGGACGACGTCGCGGCGGTGGTCTCGTTCTTCGCCGGTGAGGAGTCGGGCCAAGTGCTTTACGTGGCCGGCGGGCCGAGGGGATGAGCGAGATGGGCGGAGATGTCACGCTTGAGCGCACGGGCGGGGTAGCCGTGCTCACCATCGACAACGTCGAGGTGAAGAATGCGCTCACCCCCGAACTGGGCGCGAAACTGTCCGACCTGTGCGACGAAATCGATGCCGACGCGTCGATCGGCGCGGCTGTGATCCGCGGAGCGGGCGGCACGTTCTGTTCCGGTGCGGATCGGCGCCGCTGGATTCCCGGTGCAGACCAGGCCGAGGACACGACGTTCAAGGAGTTCGGCCGCGTCTACTCCGCGTTCATGCGGGTGGGTTCCCTTCAGGTACCGACTGTTGCGGCCATTCGTGGTGCGGCCGTCGGCGCCGGAATGAACCTGGCGCTGGCGACCGATCTCCGGGTCGTCGGGCGCAACGCTCGCCTGCTGGCCGGGTTCTTGCGGATCGGCCTGCACCCCGGTGGCGGCTTCTTCACCATCGCCGCGCGGACGGCCGGGCGGGAGGCGACCGCGGCGATGGGCCTGTTCAGCGAGGAAATCGACGGGGAACACGCTGTACGTATCGGTTTCGCATGGACCGCCGTGGACGACGCGGACGTCGAAGAGGTCGCCCTGCGCCTGGCATCCCGCCCGGCCAAGGATCCCGAGCTGGCGCGCGAGGCGGTGCGTTCGTTCCGCACCGAGGCCGGACCGCCCGGAATCGGCTGGGAGGCGGCGCTGCATTTCGAGCGCGCGACCCAGATGTGGTCACAGCGCCGCCGCCAGACCTCATGACGGAGGAGAGTAGGAGTCCACGGTGGGAATGTGGTTCGAAGACTTCATTGTCGGCGAGATGTTCGAGACGGTTGCGCGCACCGTGACCGAAGCCGACGTCGTGACGTTCTCCGGCCTGTCCGGGGACATGCACCCCCTGCACACCGACGCCGAATACGCGAAGGCGACGCCGTTCGGGCAGCGGGTGGTGCACGGAGCCCTGGTGCTGTCGCTGGCGGTGGGTCTGCGCGGACGCACCGGACGCTTCGACGACACCCTCATCGCGTTCCTCGAAATCCGGTCGTGGCAGTTCCGCCGCCCGGTCTTCATCGGCGACACCGTCCACGCCCGCAACGAGGTGGTCGAGGCCCGGGCGAGCAGCAAGCCCGGCCGCGGTGTCGTCGTGCAGCGCGTCGAGGTGGTGAACCAGGAGGGCGAGGTCGTCCAGTCCGGTGACATGGTGACGCTGGTACGGCAACGTCCCTGAGCGAGTTCACCCGAACGGAGTGGGCCTCCTGCCGTAACGGAGATCAGCGGCGCCGCGACCCTTCATGGCGTAGGTCGCGCTGATCCGCGCGTGGCGAGCTCGAGGCAACTGCGGGACCGCCCGCAGGTGGGAGGCGGCTGCCATGACCTGTCCGGGGTGTGCCAGTGCCCGCCGCCGGTGGTGGCGGTGACCTTCGACGGCCGCCCGGGGCGGCTTGCTGCGGTGACGATGAACGGGCGCCGGCGCGATTTGTTCGCCCGTGCGCCGGACGACACCCTGGTGCACTGGTGGGAGGACGGTCCCGCGAGCGGGGTCGAAAGCCTCGGCGGCGTGCTGCGGTCCGATCCGGTCGCGGTTTCGCGCCGGGACGGGCGGGTCGACGTCTTTGCCCGGGGTGCCGGGAGCACATTGCTGCACTGGTGGTGGGACGCCGGTGCGGGGGCGATGGCCGGGCCGGAGCCGCCGAGGCCGGGGTGGCGGTGTGCCTTTGACCCGGTGGCGGTCGTGCTCGACCCGGCTCGTGTGGACGTGTTCGCGCGGGCGGTGGGCGATGGCATCCGGCGATGGTCGACGGTGGAGAACGACTGGGCGGTCCCGGAGGAGCTCGGGGTGGAGGCCGCCGGTCAGCCCTGGGTGATTCCCGGTGGGGAGCCCGAGTTCTTCGTCCGTGCACGCTCGGGTGAGCTGGCCGCGACGGGGACCTTTCACGCGGGGGAGGGCAGGCGGACGGAGTACCTGGGCGGCAGCGTGGCCGCCCGCCCGGTGGCCGAGCGGTGGGGCCCCGACCGCATCGACGTGTTCGCGGTCGGCGACGGCGGCGACATCAACCACTGGGGCTGGTCCGGGCGGGCGCAGTACTGGGACAACCCCGAGCACGACGGGCCGGTGCACCAGGGGCGGTGGTACTCCGACGGGCCGATCGTCACCGGACCGTTCACCGGCGCGCTGCACGTGACCGGGACCCAGGACCAGATCGGCCTGATCGCCACGCGGACCGACGGGACGGCGGAGTCGTGGAGCTGGGACGGTTCGCTGGGGTTCTCGCCGCACAACGTGTGGCGCAAGAGCGGCGACCTGGGGCGGGTCGCGTCGGAGATCGCGATGCTGACCGGGCTCGCCGGGCGCGGGCCGACCTTCCTTGCTTGGGGCGAGGACGGTTCGCTCCTCGAATGGTTCGACGGGACCCATGGCTGGAGCACACGAGCCTGGCCGGACACCAGCGCGGTGGTGGAGCCGGCGCCGGTTCCGGTGCCGCCGCCGGACTTCGTGGTGCGCCGCCCGCAGGATCTCGTCGTACTGGGGATCGACGGCGGCTCGGCGATTCTCGGCGTGACGCTGCCTCCGCAGCACGTCGGCGAGGAGGTCAACGCGTCGGGTACCGGCCTGGTCCCGGCGACCGAAGACGCCGGATTCCCGGTCTGGCGCAGCCGCCTGGCGGGTTCGAGCCGGCTGGCCGTCAAGGTCGCTGCCGAGGTCGACCTGTCGGTCGCCGGGGTGCTGGCCGCGTGGGCGGCGGGTGCCGTACCCGAGGACGGCGAGGACCGGAGCGTCGTCGAGCTGACCACCGGCCTGGTGTCCGAAGTGGACGGTGCACCGGTCGCGGTCCACGAGACCGAACCGCTCGGGCAGGGTGACGTGGTCGGGTTGTGGCGTACCCGGCTGGTCGCCGCGCCCGGCACGGAGCTGGGGTTGCGCGGGCTCGCGTCCGGCGAGGACGACGGCTTTTCGTCGGCGCTGGGCCTTTCCCGGCGGCGGCTGATCGTCGCGCAGGGCTCGCCCGCCGCGATCGGCAGGCTGGAGCTGAGCGCGCTCGGCGGGTCGGTCACCGTCGCGGGCCGGTGGGAGTCGTTCGAATGGGACCACGAGACGACGCTCGGCCGCGACATGAAGGTCCGGACCCTGCAGCGCGGGCTGCTGTACCCGACCGGGCACCGGGCCGAATACGTCGAGATCACCGAACGCATCCCGGGCCCGGCCGAGGACACGCCGATCGCGGTGCTGCGCACGAACCGGTACCTGCTCGTCACCGAGCCGGTGCGTTCGCGCGCCGCCGACGAGCGCCTGGCCCGCGTGCTGCCCTTCGACGAACTGGAGATCACCACCACCGTCCAGCTTTCGCTCGACGACCCGGATGCCGGACCGGAGGACGCGCCAGGGCACTGGCACTCCTACGACCGCCTGCCGCTGGACCCGGACGAGCTGACGTCCGCTTTGGACAGTGCACAGGCCGAACTTGACGGCTTGCCGCAGATGCCGGGGGACTGGGTGGGCAGCCCGCCGATCGTGGAGGACCTCGCGGACCAGCCGGAGGTGGACGAGCTGTCGGCCGAGCAGGCCCGGCAAGCCGCCCGGACGCTGGAGCTCTTCGAGCGGATCACCGCGCTGCGCCAGCAGATCGCCGCCGTCCGGGAAGCCGGTACCCAGCCGGTTCCGAGCCATTTCGTGCCGTGCCGGAGCGGGCAGCCGGTCACCTTCTCGGTCCGCGGCCGGACCGCCGACGGCGAGGTCGCCTTCGAGCTGCCGATGATCTTCGTCGCTGACGCGCGGTTCCCGGAAACCGGCACGATGCGCGCGTTCGATTCGCTCGACCGCGCCGACGTGGCCGACGACCTCATCGCGCGCTGGGCCACGCTCCGGGCGGGGATCGTCGACCTCCAGGGCGCCGTGCTCGACATGGTGCGAAGCCCGGCACCGATGGCGAAGGACCGGAAAGTGGTGCGCCGCCTCAACCTCGTCGGCGTGCGCGACGGCCGTGGGTACCGGGCTCGTCTCGGTCCGCCGCCGGACGGGAACCCGGGCCACTACGCGGCGTCGTGGGCGTTCGAGGCGGAGCTGCCCGAGATGCGTTCGCTGCTGCCGGACCGGCCGGACACGCATACCGCCTTGGTCCGGTTCGCGGACGGGTTCGCCGAGCCGGGCGGCAGCGACCTCGCGGTGCCGTTCCTCATCGAGGGCCACGTCGACGTCAACTTCCACGACGACACCGGCCGGTCGGGTGGCCTGATCGCGCCGGTGATCGAGGCGACCGGGCTGGGGCGCGAAACCGGACTGGTCAATGTGGACGGTCTGGCCGACCCGCTGCGGATGGTGACCGAGGAGGCCACCATCCTCGGCGTGGGGCTTCGGTCGTTGCTGGCCGGGGTGTCCACGCCACCGGCGATCGTCTCGGAGCTGTCGGCCACCGGCGTGCCGCTGGTCAGCATGGAATGGCCGGACGTCGAACTCACCCCGCCCGGCGATCAGCCGCTGCAGGCGATCGACGGGCGGCCGAAGCCACGCCTGACGATGCGGGTCACGTCGGGCACCGTCGCCGAGACCACCTGCACGGTGTCGGACTTCGCTTTGGCGCTGCCGTGGAAGTCGCCGGTGCTGCGGCTGCTGTTCGACCGCGTCGAGTACCTCCAGCGGGCCGGTGAGCCACCGGATCTGAAGATCAGCGGGCTGCGGGCGGAGTTCCTCGGTGCGCTAGATCTGTTGCAGGGACTGCAGGAGAAGGTGGGCTTGGGCGAGTCGCTGCCCGAGGTCCGGGTGACCGGCAGCGCCATCGTCGCGCGCTACGTGCTGCCAGTGCCCGACCTGGCGGTGGGCGCCTTCGTCATCCGCAACGCCGCGTTCACGGCTCAGGTGAGGGTGCCGTTCCGGGGCGGGGCCGTTGCGGTCGCGATCGGATTCGCCAGCCGTGAGAAGCCGTTCAACCTCAGCGTGCTGATGTTCGGCGGAGGCGGGTACGTCGACGTCGAGTTCACCGACGGTGCCCTCAGCCGCTTGGAAATTGTTCTGGAGTTCGGGGCCGCAGTGGCCATCGACTTCGTCGTCGCGCGCGGTGAGGCGCACGTGCTCGGCGGCATCCGGTACGAGCTCGAAGCCGGTGGCGGGGTCACCCTCGCCGGATTCCTGCGCATCGGCGGCTCGCTGGAGATCCTCGGCCTGGTCTCGGTGTCGGTCGAGCTGTTCGTCCAGCTGGGTTACCAGACGTCGGGCAACCGCCTGGTCGGGCGCGCGACCCTGGTCCTCGAACTGGACCTGACCCTGTGGTCGGACTCGGTCGAGCTGGACAGCGGCGAATGGGTGATCAGCGGCGGCGAGGAAGCCACCCCGGCGCAGCTGGCCGTCGAGGAGGCGGACCTGCTGCCCGTCCCGTCGATCTCGGAGATCGAGGAAGCCGAGCAGTACCGGAAGGTGTTCCGCTCATGAGCCAGTTGCTCGTCGTCGCGGTCCCGGGCGGGTCCACCCGGGACGGGACAGTCGTGCGCGCGGTGCTCGTGCCGCGGCTGGACGGGGCCGCCACGCTCGAGTCCCACGGCCTCGCGGACTGGCCGGACCTGCTGCGCCGGTCGACGATCACGCTCCGGCACTCCGCCGATGCCGCCGCGCCGGAGACCGAGCTGGCGGTGTCCCTGCGCCCGCAGGCGGATTCGGCCTTGTGGTCGCGCATGTTCACCGGGGTGCCGGTGCGGCCGTGGCGTACTCCGGCGGCTTATCCGGACCCCACGGTGGCGCCGACCGCGGCACAGGTGACGACGGTGCAAGGGATCTACGCGAACGCGGCGCTCGCGGGCGGCGGTGCGGACACCGTGGCGGCGCAGCTGGACGCGGTACCGGACGCTGCACCGGAACCGCCGAGGGTTCCGCCCGGACCCGCCCGCCGGGGCGAGGAACCGGACTTCCACCGGCTGGTCACGCTCTTCCGGGAGCATCCGGCCGTGCTGCGGGCCCTGGGGCTGATCCTCGAACTGGACATTCCCGACCCGGCACCGTTGCGCGCGGCGGCTGCCGGAGTGATCCGGCTGGACCTGGCACTCCCCGCGGACGCGCCGCCGGATTTGACGGTGGACAGCCCGCGAACCCATTTCGCCTACGCGGGCAACCGATTCGTGCCGGCCCCGCGGGAGGGGTCGGACCTCCGGCTGGGCCTGGTCGATCTCGCCGCGGACCCCTGGAAGGTGGCGACCTTCGACGCCGTGGGCAGCATGGACCGGCTGCGGCTGGCGAAGGCGAAAACCGCGTCCGGCGGCGCCGCGACCCTGCCTGCGCTGCGCTCCACCGGGCTGTCTCTGCTCCAAGCCGGGCGGGAAACGGTGCTGCGTGCGCGGAACCAGGCAGCGTCGGTGAACGCGACCGTGCCGTCGGCCGCCGATCTCGAGCTGTGGGCTGACGACCTGGTCCTCGGGTATCGCGTCGATGTGCGTGCGGCCGACGGCAACTGGACGAGCGTGTGCCGCCGCGTCGCGACGTACCGGACGGGGGACAGGCAGGTCCAGATCGGGGTCACCGGCGAGGAAGAGGGCCACGTCAAGGCGAATGGTGCGTCCGTACGGGGCGTTCGCGAGGACGACGGGACGTTCGACCTCGTCGCCGACGAGACCGTGGTCCGCTGGGACGGGTGGAGCATGGTCTGCCCGCAACCCCGGCTGCTGACCCGCCGGGCGCCCGCACCGGCCGGTGCCGAGGCAGGTCTGCTGTCCTGGGATTTCGCCCCGGTGGAGCTGCCCCGGCTCCGGTTCGGCACCAGCTACCGGATGCGGTTGCGGGTGGCGGACCTGGCCGGTGGTGGCCTGACGCCCGATGATCCGGACCAGACCGAAGCCGCCACCCCGCCGGCCTTCTACGGCCGCCACGATCCGGTGCCGCCGCCCGAACTGCCGCCGCCCCCGGGGCTGGTCGCCGACCCGGGGGACGCGCTCGGCCCGGGTGGCCTGCTGGACGTCGTCGTGATCCGCAGCGATCCCGGCGAGCCGGATGCGCTCGACGTCGAGCAGTACGCGGCCGCGCACCCTTATCCGGCCAACGACACCCGCATGCTGCTTCCGCCACCGGCCGCGTTCGTGCTGTGCCGGGAAAGCGGGGCGCTCGATCGCCTTCACGACGGCGAGCACCGCGTCGATCCTGACGCCGAAGTGCCGGGTTCCACGTACACGCAATGGATCCGGCGCGGCACGAGCCCGCCTGCGTACACCCCGGACGGCCGCTACAGCTGGCTCCCGGACCCCTCGGCCCAGGGCGTGACGCTTTACGGCCGACCGGACCCCGCTGGCCCCGCGCCGGGCGAACCGGCCAGCGAAGCGTGGCGCGTGCCCACCGGGGCGTGGCCCGACTTCCTGCCCAAGACGGTACGGCTGGTCGCTCGGCTGGAGGGCGAGAAACCGGTCGACTGGAAGGACGCGCAGACCGCTTTCGTCCGCCTCGCCCCGGCGGAATCGCTGACCGTGGAGGTCAGCAGCAGCGTGGCGGACGAAGGGCTCTTCGCCATGACGAACTGGCTCGGCACCGGGGCCGGCCTGGCGCACCCGCTCGACCCGGCCAACGCCGATGTGCTGGACAAGCTGCGGGATCTCGTGCGCGCCGGGCGGCATCCGCTGGTCAGCCCGGCCCGGACGGTCCGGTTCGTGCACGCGGTGCAACATCCGCTCACCGCGCCCGGCGGAACCCTCGTCGCCGGGCGCCAGGAAGGCGAGACGAGCGCCCTGCTGGCCGACCCCGATCCGCGCAACGCGTTGCTCGGGCTGCATGCACCCAGCACTGCCCAGGTCGATGTCGAGGCCACCTGGCCGGAGTGGGACCCGATGGGCGCCGACGCACCCGCCGGGCAGCGAACGCACAAAATCGGGACCTACGCCCTCGACGCCGCCGCGCGCGGGCTGCCGGAGATCCGGCACGAGTTCGGCGACACCCGGCACCGCATCGTCGACTACACGCTGACCGCTAACAGCCGCTTCCGGGCGTACTTCCAGCCCGGCGAGAACAGCGCTTTCCAACGGCAGAGCCATTTTTCCGTCTCCGTGCCCAGTTCCGCGCGCCCCGCCCCGCCGCTCGTCCGGGCTGCGCTGCCTGCCTTCCGCTGGGAGGACCAGAGCGAAGGCACCCGCTACCGCAAGGTCAGGCACGGTGGCCTGATCCGGGTCGAGCTGGCCAAACCGTGGCATACCACCGGTGAAGGCGAACAGCTCGGCGTGCTCGTCTTCAGCGAGGCGCCCACTCCGGTACCGGTGGACGCCCGCCCGTACGTCTCGGACGTCCGCCGCGACCCGATCCACGCGACCCCGCTGCCGCCCGCCGGGCTGGTGGCAGGCATGGTCACCCGGGCCGCCGGGAAGCAGCCGATCACCTCCCACCAGGTCCCGTATCCGTTCGTGCTCCTCGCCCACGACGTCCATCACCAGCCCGAGAGCGGGCAGGCCGGTTACTGGTACGCGGACGTCGGCCTCGACCTCGCTTCGGACTCGTACAGCCCGTTCGTGCAGCTGGCCGTCGTACGTTTCCAGCGCGCGAGCGTGGCCGGGCTCGAGGCGTCCTCCGTCGTCCGCACCGAACCGATCCCGCTGATGCCCGACCGCACTCTCACCTGCTCCGCGGATGCCTCGGGCATCAAGGTCGAGGTCACCGGAACCGGCCCGGCCGGGTCCCGGCCGAACCTGGTCCGCGCGACCATCGAACGGGTCTCCCCGGGCGCCGACCCCGATGTCGTCGAGGCCACCGCACTTCACGACGGCCCCGACGCGCGGCCTGCCTGGCGCACCGTGCACACCGTCACCGGCCAGCTCGGCACCGCACTGACCCTCCCTGCGGTCGAGGACCCCGGCCGGTGCCGCCTGGTCGTCGAAGAGATCGAGCAGTTCAATGACCGGCCAGCCACCTCGCCGCTGGCAGAACGCACGGTGTTCCTCGATGTCGTGCGCCTGCCCCAGCTCGGCCTTTAGGTGCGAACGAAAGGGAAGATGCGATGAGCGCACTGGTCTCGTCACTGTTCGCGGGCAACGGCGACCTGGGTACCGTGGCCGACGGCGGGCGCACGATCCAGGCACCGGAGTCCTCGGACTCGGTGTCGCTGATCCAGCAGGCGTTGGCGTCCCTCGGGTTCGAGCTGCCCGAGGCCGGTGCCGACGGCATCTTCGGCGCCGAGACCGGCACCGCGGTCAGCGCGTTCAAAGCCGACCGCGTGATCCTCCCGAGCAACCCGATCGTCGGCCGGGGCACGATCGGCGGTCTCGACCGCGAACTGTCCTTTTTGGAGGGTGTGGACGACCCCGCGTTCGCCGGCGACCGGGCGTTGCTCGCGCGGGAACCGTTCACGGCCGGGGTGCTCGACGCCCTCCACCCGGACCTGGGGATCGCCCAGAAGGTGCTGGAGATCCTCGAACTCGGCGACGAGTTCTGCTTCTCCATGTCGATGGCCGTGCTCGACGCCCCGCTGCTGGCGAGCTTCGTCGGCCGCTACGTGGAGCCCCGGATCGCCGCCGACTTCTGCCTCAGCGCAGGACCGTGCAGCCCAGTCGACGACTTCTTCGACCTGGCCAACAGCGCCGGGCCGTACACCACGTTCCTCGCCGCCCACAACCCGGCGATCCCCGGCCCCGTCATCGACGCCGTCGGCGCCGGGCAGCGGCCGGACATCATCAGCCACCGGCCCGGCGCCACCCCGGAGTGGTACGAGATCAAGCCGCTTTCCCCGGCCGGGGTCGCCGCGGGGCTGACCAAGGGCAACACCCTCGTCACGACCTATGCCGCCAACGGCCTGCCCTACCGGCCGGGCAAGACGTACCGGCCCAGCGGCGCGATCTCGCTCGGCAAGTTCGTCACCCCGGAAGGCGAGCGGCTCGAACTCGTCTGCGAAGTGCGGCGCCTCTTGCCCGGCCTGCTCTTCTACCGGCTGTGCCTGCGCGGCGACTACGTCCGCTACTTCAACCGGGTCCGGCTGGTGGCCGGCATCCTGGCGATCATCGCGGCGCTGGCCCCCGAACTGCTGGCCCTCGGCGCCGCGGCGGAAGAAGTGGCCGAGTTCGGCGCGGCGGTCCGCGCCGCAGCGGAGGCACTCGGGGTCGGTGCCCTTCCCGCCGTCACCGCGACTCCATGAGCATCCGTCCATTCTGGCGGCCGTACAACTCGTTCCAGGTGCTCAGTGCCGCTCCGCTGAGGTCGCGTCCAGCGAGACCCGGATAGCCGGGTTGGTACCGGTGCGCGCGGAAGATCGCGTTGCTGCGGCCGTAGAACTCCGAGTCGTGGAAGAACGGTACGACGTATTCCCAGACCCGTTCGCCCGCCGCGGTGATTTCGAAGATTCCGCCGAGGGCGGCTTCACACACCATCGTGTTGCCGTTCGGCAGCCGTTGCGCGCTGCCCATGTATGTGTTGTAGAAGTCGACCGGGTTGGTTTCCTTGTATTCCCAGACGATTTCCTTCGATTCGGGGTCCACCTCGATGAGGCGGCTGTAGTCCGGCGGCATCCAGCGGGTGTTGAAGCGCTGGTTGTCGAACAGCAGGATGTTGCCGTTGGGCAGCCAGGTCGGGTTGTGCTGGAACGAAATCTGGCCTTTGCCCCAGCGCCAGCGGACGTCCTCGGTGGCGCGGTCGACGATCACGACGGTGGACGTGTTGTAGGAGCTGAGCATCAGGTCGCCGCCGGGAAGTTCCTCGATGGCGTTCCAGCCGGGCCAGATCGCGCGGATGCCGACCGGGTCGATGGCGTCCAGCACCGGGTCCATGTGCTCGTGCGCGACCCATTCCCAGACCACTTTCCCGGCCGGGGTGATTTCCTGGATCACGTAGGACAGCATGGTGCCGTCCTCCTCGGTACCCGGCAGTCCGCCTTGGACGGTGGCGGCGATCTTCGGCGGTACCTCGGTGTACTTCAGCACGATCAGGTTCCCGTTGTCCCGGCGGACCCAGTCGTGCAGGTCGAGGCGGTCGTCGAGGTAGCTCCAGACGGTCTCGCCGTCCCAGCCGATCTCGGCGATTTCGCCGCCGGAGAAGGGGAGATGGGCGTACCCGGACTTGTGCGCGAGCCCGGTCAGGATGGTGCCGCCGGTGAGCAGCTCGGACCGCAGCCGCACCTGGGCGGGCAGTTCCCAGCGGTGCACCAGCCTGCCGTGCATGTCGATCAGCCAGGTGACGCCGGGGTCGGCGGCGAGCGGGGTGAACATGGTGAACCCGTGGTTTGCCTTCTCCGGGACGAACAACGTGGTCGACACCGGCCGTTGGTTCGTGACTGTCATCGTGGAACCTCCTCATTCTCGGGCTGGACGGCCTGCTGCGCCGGGGTGGCGCGGCGGCGGTTCGGGACGCATCCGACGACGGCCGCGCCGAGCAGGGCGGGTACCGCGAAGGCGTAGAAGTTGGCCGCGAATCCCCAGCCGGACGTGAGCACCAGACCGCCGTACAGCGGGCCGAGGATGGCGCCGGTCCGGCCGGCCGTCATCGCCCAGCTCAGCGCGACCGGTGCCGCGGCCGGGCCGGCGCGGCGGCCGACGAAGGTGCAGACCTGGATCTGGGTGCCGATGGTGCCGCCGCCCGCGACGGCGACCAGGAGCAGCAGCACCGGCAGGGGCAGCCGGAAGCTCAGCAGGAAGATCCCCGCCGCGGCGGCGGCGAACATGCCCGCCGTCACGACCCGGTCGCCGAACCGGTCGGCCAGTGCACCGCCGGTCATTGCGCCCGCGATGGCGCCGAGGTTGAGCACCAGCAGGAACACCAGCGCCGAGCCGAGGGAGTAACCGGCGTCCCGCATGATCTGCGCGAGCCAGGTGTTCAGGCCGAAAATCAGCAGGAACCCGAGCAGCATCGCGCACCAGAGCAGGATCGTGGCCAGCCGCTCGCCCCGGGGGAACACCGTGCGAAGTCCCCACCAGCCGTCGCGCACGCGGTCGGCGGGCTGCTCGGTGAGCTGGATTCCGAACCGGGTGGCGAGCTGCCGGGCGCGTTCGGGATCGCCGCGGCGGAGCAGGAAATGCGGTGATTCGGGCAGGTAGCGCAGGGCGACCGGCAGGATCAGCACGAGCGGCAGGGCACCGATCCAGAACATCGCGCGCCAGCCGAGCGCGGGCAGCACCGGAACCGCGATCAGCGAGGCGAGCAAGCCGCCCGCGGCGAACCCGCAGTACATCATCGCGTTGGTGAGGCCGCGGCGGGCCGGGTGGGCGAATTCCAAGGTCAGCGCCATCGTGGCGGGGGCGATGGCGCCGAGGCCGAGACCGGTGACCAGCCGCAGGATTCCGAGCACCTCCGCCGACGGCGCCAGCGCGCACAGCACCATCGCCGAGGAGAACCAGGTGACGGCGCCGAGCAAGGTCCGGCGGATTCCGGCGAGACGCGAGACGGTACCGGCGATGAGGGTGCCGCCGAGCATGCCGATGAACGTCATCGAGCCGATCCAGCCGACGTCGCCCGGGGTCAGCACCCAGTCGTGACCGGCGAGCAGGACGGGGACGACGGTGCCGTAGGAGACGAGGTCGTACCCGTCGAAAACGATGCACAGAAAGCAGATCGCGACCACGAGGTGGGCGCGGCGGCGCGGTGGGGTCATGCTTTCACCCTCACAAGTCGGAGGTCGGGCGCAGCGGGGATCGGCTGTATCAAGGGAACCTAGGTTCCGGCCGGGGAGCTTGCCAGCCGCCCGGCGTCGCGCCTATACATATTCCGAACCTGCCGGAGGTGCCATGGCCGAAACAGCGCTGCCGCTCGCGGCACACCAGCTCGTGCGGACCGAGGACGTCCAGGAGGTCCGGCGGTCGGTGGGGCGGGTGCTGTGCCCGCATTCGCTGGAGGTCGTCGGCGGCCGGTTCTCCGCACGGCACCACTCGTTCCACCTGTCACAGGTGGGGCTGAACTACCTCGACTACGGGACCGAGGTACGGATTTCCGTCGCGGAGATCTCGACGTTCTTCGCGGTGCAGATGCCGCTGGCCGGGTCGGCGGAGGTGGCACAGGGCCGCGAACGCGTGGTCGCGAGCCGTGCGACGGCGTCTGTGGTCTCCCCGGCGCGCCCGATGGTGACCCGGTGGACGGCAGGCTCTCCGCGGCTGATCGTGTGGATCGACCGCACCGGGCTGGAACAGCAGGTCGCCGCGCTGCTGGGGAGGCCGATCCGCCGTCCGGTGTCGTTCGCGCTGGGGATGGATCTCGCGCTGGCTCAGCCGTGGGTCACGCTGGTCAGGTTGTTCGCGGACGACGCAGAACGAGCGGACGGCCTGCTCGCGCAGCCCCTACCGGCCGCCCAGTTCCAGCGGCTCTTGATGACGCAGCTGCTGACCAGCCAGCCCAACAACTACTCCGCGGCCCTGCGGGGCGCAGCGCACGCCGTGGCGCCGCGGTCGGTCCGGCGGGCGGTCGAGCTGATGGAAGAGCATGCGGGAGAACCCATCACGGTCGAGGACGTTGCCGAGGCCGTGGGGCTGGGGGTACGCGCGTTGCAGGCGGCGTTCCGCAAACACCTCGGCACCACGCCGACGGCCCACCTGCGCGAGATCCGGCTGCGCCGGGTCCACGAGGCGTTGCGGGCCGCCGAACCGGCCGAGTGCACGGTCACGGATGTGGCGCTGCGGTGGGGATTCGCCCACCTGGGGCGGTTTTCGGCCAGTTATCGCCAGTGTTATGGGGAGTTGCCGTCGGAGACGTTGCGTCGGTAGCTGGCGGCTCCTTTCGCCGGATCGAAACGTTCCGGCGGCCGCCGTCTCAGCGCCGGGCGGGCATTGCTGCCTGGATTGCCTGTTCCGTGGGAAACTCCGCCGGATCGAAGCGCTCCAGCCGATAGCTCCCCGGATCGACCCACTCCGTCCCGGTGAGAAGACCGGCCACCACACGCCCCAGCCCGGGCCCGTGAGTGACCCCCGCTTCGTTGTCCCCGGCCAGCACTGACAGGCCGGGGGCACCCGGGACCGGGCCCGCCAGGAAGCGGCGATCCGGGGTCATGCACGGGATTCCCTGCAGCCAATACCCGGCCGAGATGTCGGCGTCCGGCAGGAGTTTCCGCAGCCGGGGGACCAGCTTCGTGCCGAGGCGGTCGATCAGCTCGGGGAAGACGGGACGGCGGCCGGTCGGCTGAGCGCGTCCGGACAGGTCGGACAGTGGCGCGTAACCGTCGCCGTTGCCGTACGTCAGGCCGCCGCGGTGTTCGCGGACCCACAGGCCGAAGTGGTCCGGCACCATGATCGTCGGCAAGCGGGCACTCACTCCCGACCGCGGGGACACCACCCGGCTCGCGACGATTCGCAGCAGTGGCACCCGGTAGCCGACCTCGGCGAGCAGGTCGTTGGTCCAGGCGCCGCTGGCGAGGACGACCTGGTCGGCGGGCAGGTCGCCGTGCTCGGTGCGGATGCCGGTGACTGCACCGTCGGACGTGAGCAGGCCGGTGACGCGGGTATGCGGGCGCAGTTCCGCGCCGAGTGCCCGAGCCTGTGCGGCCATCGCCCGGGTGGCCCGTCCGGCGCTGATCTGGATTCCGCCCGGGTGGAGGACTCCGCCGACCACGGCTCCGGTCGCGACGGCGCCGTCGGTGACCCGGGTGACGTCCGCGGCGTCGAGGGTGCGGGTTTCCGGTGGGGCGAAAGGATGGTCCGGGATCGGGGCGATCCAGCGCCGCCAGCCGTCGTCGTCGGTGGCGAGGTACAGGTTTCCGTTGGTCCGGCAGCCGATGTCCGCCCCTTCGGCGAGCTGCCGGTAGAAGTCGATGCCGTACTGCTCCAGCGCCAGGTCCGTCGCGGTGAAGAAATCCGCGTACCCGGCGGCCCAGAGCCCGACGAAGCCCGCCCCGGCTCCGGTGGTGGCGTCCGCCGGGTTCGCGGCGTCGACCACCACGACCCGGTCATTTCCCTGCCGCAGCAGGTGCACGGCCACGGACAGGCCGAGGATTCCCGCGCCGACGACGATGGTGGTCATGAAGGTCCTTCCGTCACAGGCCCGCAGCCGCGAGCAGTTCGGTGTACGCGTGGTGGAAACCGGCCACGGACGGTTCGTCGCCGGACAGTGGGCCGGGCTCGAAAAGCCGCGACCGGACCCCGCGCTGGGTGCGTTCGCAGAGGTCCCAGTCCTGCCGGTTGGTCTCGTCCCAGACCTTGATCAGGGTGTCGAGGTCGTAGTCCTCGCCCGGCTCGGCGTCGGCGCGGACGAGCCACGTCGTGCGCACCCGGGTGTGGTCGAGGGCGACCGGATGCTCGTCGACGACGACGGCGTAATCGGGCGAGGCGACGATGGCGAAGGTCGGCTTCAGGTGCAGCGCCGCGGTGTACGGGTCGGCGCCGCGGCCGAAGTCGCCCATCAGCTTCGCGGACGCGGGCCTGCCGTCGAGGGTCAGCGAGACTGCGTTGCCCCGCAACGGCATCCGGGTGTACTGCATCCGCATGTCCGCGCTGCGGATCAGATCGCACGTCGCTTCCGGCTCACTCAGCGGGGCGAGGCTGAGCGTCTTGATCAGCTCGGGATGGTTGGCCGAGCAGTGGTAACACTCCTGCGCGTTCTCCCACACGATCTTCCAGTTCGCGGCCACGTCGTAGGTGATGGTGTGCGCGACCACGGCGCCCGCCAGGTCGAACGGCGCCATCCGCTCGCCGCCCGCGCCGAGCAGCCCGGCCAGCGGGGCCGGTTCCGCGGCCAGGTGCACGAAAACGAGGCCGTGCCAGCTGGCCACCGGCACCGGGCGCAGCGGAAACCCGGCCGGGTCGAAGCCGGACGGCATTTTCGGCGCCCCCCGCAGCGTTCCGTCGCGCCGGTAGGTCCATTGGTGGTACGGGCAGACGAATTGCCGCACGTGCCCGCAGCCCGCGTCCACCAGCCGGGCGCCGCGATGGCGGCAGAGGTTGTGGAATGCGGTGAGGGCACCCGCGTCGGTCCGGCTGACGACCACGCTTTCCGCGCCGACGTCGACCGTGACGAAGTCACCCGGCCGGCTCAGCTGCGATTCGTGCCCGGCGAACAGCCAGCTGCGGTGGAAGATCGCCTCGACCTCGCGGTCGAACAAGTCCTGCGACAGGTACAGCTCACGTGGGATGCCCACCTGCCGGTCCATCTGGCCGCGCATGATTTCACTGGGCAGCGGGGTCGTCATCCGGTCTCCTCCTTGTCGTTCCATCCGTCGAGGAATGCGCCGAGGATCGCGAGGTACGCGCCGACGCACGGTTCGTCGACCAGGTCGTGGCCGCCGCGCTGCAGGGTGATCCATTCACAGTCCGGGATACCTTCGGCCATCACCCGATTGACGTCCACTGTGGACATATCGCGGCCGCCGTGGATCACCAGCGCCGGTACGGCGATCTCGCCGAGCCGGTCCTCGACGTCCCAGTCGCGCAGCGCAGCCGTCGCGAACCACAGCCGGTCGCCCCACAATCCGGTGCCTGCGGGGCCGGAGTCGAGCACCTCGGCGGTCTCCTCACCCGCGGTGGCATAGGCCGCGAGCCATCGCGTGACTGCAGTGGTGAACTGCGGATTTCCGTGGTCCCCGAGCAGGTCCGCAGTGAGCGCTGCCGCGGCGTCGCGCGGCGGCAGGAGGTCGATCAGCTGCCGGAAGTACTCGGTGACCACCCGGGGAACGCTCGCCCCGGTGTTGGACAGCACGAGCCGGCTGACCCGGCCGGGGAACGTCAGCGCGTACTCCAGCGCCAGCATGCCGCCCCAGGAATGCCCGAGCAGTTCGACCTGGTCCACGCCGTAGTGCGCGCGCACGGCTTCCACGTCCGCGGCCGCTTTTTCCACCGTCCACTGGTAATCCGGGGGCGGGACGGTGGACTCGCCGGTGCCGAGCTGGTCGAAGGTGACCACCGTGCGGTCGTCCCCGGCGAGCCGGTGCAGGGGTTCGAGATACCCGCCCCCGCCGCCACCCGGGCCACCGTGCAGACCGAGCAGGAGCGAATCGCCCTTGCCGGTGCGCGTGCAGCTCAGCCCGAACCCTTCCGCTGTCGTGACGATCTCGCTCACGCGGTCCTCACCTGCCGGTTCAACGTCGGGGCGGCCTCGACGAGCCGCCGGGTGTAGGCGTCTTCCGGGTCGCGCAGGATCTGCGCGACCGGTCCCGATTCGCGGACCACGCCCTGTTCGAGCACGAGCACCCGGTCCGCGGCCACCGACACCACGCCGAGGTCGTGCGTGATGAGCACGACGGACAGTCCCAGCTGTTCCCGCATTTCCTCGAGCAGGTGCAGGATCGCCGCCTGCACCGACACGTCGAGTGCCGAGGTGATCTCGTCGCACACCAGGACTTCCGGTTCGGCGGCGAGGGCACGGGCGATCGCGACGCGCTGGCGTTCGCCGCCGGAAAGCTGCCGCGGGTACCGCGGCGCGACGCTCGCGGGCAGCCGCGTCCGGTCGAGCAGCGAGAAGACCTCGGCGCGGGCGTCGGCGGCGGACAGTCCGCGCAGGACCTGGGCCGGCCGCGCGAGCTGGTCGGCGATGGACCGGCGCGGGTTCAGCGATTCGTATGGGTTCTGGAAGACGTACTGGATCCGGCGGCGCTCCTCGACACTGCGGCGCCGGATCCGGTGGTCCAGCGGGGCGCCGTCGAGGGTGATCCGCCCGCCGTCGGGCCAGTGCAGGCCGACCAGGCAGCGGGCGATCGTCGTCTTGCCGCTGCCGGACTGTCCCACCAGGGCAACGCATTCCCCGGTCCGCACCTCGAACGAAACGTGGTCGGCCGCGACCACCCGCCTGCCCTGGCTGCGGTGCCCGGCGACGAGGTCCCGGACCTCGAGCAGTGGTGCGCCGGTCCCGGCCGAAGCCGGTCGTGGTTCGACGGCGACCGGCGGCCACGTCGCCGTGGCATGCACACAGCGGACCTGGTGCGCCGCGCCGACTTGCACGAGCGCGGGTGTCTCGCGTTCGCATTCCTCGGTGCGCTGGTCGCAGCGTGGGGCGAATGCGCACCCGGCAGGCCGGTCGCCGACCCCGACGGCGGTGCCCGGCATGGCGGCCGGGCGGGTGGGGCGGCGCAGGTCGGGCACCGACCGCACCAGGCCGCGGGTGTAGGGATGCCGGGGCCGGTCCAGCAATTCCGCCGTCGGGCCCTCTTCGACCACCCGGCCCGCGTACAGCACCGTGACCCGGTCCGCGAGCTGGGAAACCACCGCGAGGTCGTGCGAGACGTACACCAGCGCCGCGTCCTGTTCGTCGCGCAGCCGCCGGATTTCGCCGAGGATGCCGGACTGGGTGATCACGTCGAGCCCGGTGGTGGGCTCGTCCATGACGATCACCGGGGGACCGCACGAAACCGCCATCGCGATGGTGACCCGCTGCTGCTGCCCACCGGAAAGCTGGTGCGGCAGCCGGCGGGCGAAGGCCTCGGTCGCGGGCAGGTCGACGGCCGCGAGCAGCTGGAGCACATCAGTGTCGCGGCTGCCGCGGACGTCGGTGATCGACGCGCCGATCCGCAGCGACGGGTTCAGCGCCTGCCCGGGCTCCTGCGGCACATAGGAAACGACGTTGCCGCGCAGTGCCCGCCTGCCGCGGTCGTCGAGCGCGAGCACCTCGTGCCCGTCGACCGTGATGTCCCCGGCCACGATCGACGCGCCCGGGCGGGTGAACCCGAGCAGCGCGAGCGCGGTCGTCGTCTTCCCGCTGCCGGACTCGCCGACCAGGCCGAGAATCTCCTTCGGCCGCAAGCCCAGTGAGAGCCCGTCGACGATCGGCGCGCCCGAGGCCAGCTCGACGCGCAGGCCCCGGACGTCAAGGACGTGCTCCTCCGGCGGCCGCATGCTCAGGCACCCGCACGCAGGATCTCGCGCGGCAGCGTGCACAGGAACCGCGTGCCGGACTCCTGGAACACCACCGTGTCGATCAATGCGACGAACGCGCAGCTCTCGAAGTTCGACACGAGCCCGTCCGGAATGAGCTCGTCGGTGTCCGCGTCGTGCGTGCCCCACAGGAATTCGCCGACGAAATCGGGCGGGAACGACAGCCCGAGCTCGTACCCGCCGCCGAAGGAGAGCTCCTTGTCGAGCCCGTACCGGTCGAAGTAGTCCAGCAGCGCGTGGTTCAGCTCCCGGAACGGCCTGCCGACCGTGCCGTATTCGAGCACGACGTCGTACGCGCCGGCCGCGAGCGACACGAACCGGCGTAGCTCGGCGGGCGGCGGGCCGAAGGAGAACACCCGGGTGCCGCGGGCGTGATACTGGTGGACCGCGGCCGAGGCGTCCGCGTGGAAGTACTCGCCGTCGAGGATCGGGCGGTGCGAGCTGAGCGAGTGGCCGAACGCGTCCGGCGGCCCGGCGAACACCGTCTCGTGGATCGCGGACGGGCTCCCGCCTGCTTCGATCACCCCGCCCATGTACGTGTACCACGCCTGCAGCCCGGTCATTCCCGGCCGCGCGGCGTGCTGGAGGGCGCGCAGGCCCGAGTCCACCGCAGCCTGGGCTTTCTCCATGACCGCGAGCTCCTCGGCCGACTTGAGCCGCCGTGCACCGCGGATGCTCGCGGGCACGTCGACCACTTTCGCCCCGGCCTCCCGCAGCCCGTTTTCGAAGTACCCGCTGCCCGAGGCCAGCGGCACCCCGTTCCAGCGCTCGACGCCGATCGTGCCGCCGAGCCAGCCTTCCGCCCGCAGCTGCTCGACGGTGAAGCTCAGGACGTCGTCCTCTCCGGCGAACTCGCTGAGCCCGGTCGACGGGAGCACCCGGAGGTCGGGGACGCACGAGGTGGTGCGCACCAGCCGGAGGTGCAGGCCGCTGTCGATGTGGAACATCGGATCTTCGCTGACGTGCACGACCGTGACGGTTTCCGGGATCGGCCGCCACTCGTACACGCGGGCGGTGAGGCCGTGCAGCCAGCCCAGCATGTCCGGCGAGGTGACGATGAGCACGTCGAGGCCTGCCGCGGCCATTGCGGCGCGGACCGTGCGCAGGCGGCGGGCGTATTCCGTAGCGGAGAACGGAAGCTCCACTTCGGACTGATCTACTTTGGCCAGTTCGTCCGCCGAGAAGGCGTAGAGGGCTTCGGCACTCGGTTCCGGCATCGGATCTCCTTTTCCTGGTGTGGGTTCATCGTTCGGTCTCGGCGAGTGAGTCGCCGAAGAGGTTGATGGCGACGGTGAGCAGGCCGAGCAGGGCGGCCGGGATCAGCATTGCCAGCGGGTTGGTGTCGACGCCCGGCCGGTTCTCCGACACCATGAGCCCCCAGTCCGCGATGGGCGGCTGCAGCCCGAGCCCGAGGAAGTTCACGCCCGCGATGAGCAGCACCGACGACGTGAACCGCAGCCCGGCGTCCGCCGCGATCGGCCGGGCGAGGTTGGGCAGGATCTCCCGGCGCAGCACGGAAAACGTGCTTTCCCCACGGGCCAGTGCCGCTTCGACGAAGCCGCGCACGGTCTGCTCCAGCGTGGCGGTCCGGATCACCCGGGCGATCGAGGGTACCTGGATGATCGCGGTCGCCAGCACCACCGGCCCGATGTCGCGGCCCACCCCCGCCGCGACGAGCAGGACGAAGACCATCATCGGGAACGCCAGCAGCATGTCGGCCGTGCGCATCAGCACCTGGTCGATCCACGAACCGCAGTAGCCCGCCACCAGCCCGATGACGAACGCCGCGGCGTAGGCCAGCACGGTGGCGATCCCGGCGTACAGCAGCACGCTCCGGCCGCCGCTCAGCAGCCGCGACAGCACATCGCGGCCGAGGAAATCGGTGCCCAGCAGGAAATGCGCGTCCGGTGGGGCGAAGGGGGTGCCGAACGTGCGGTCCGGGTCGAAGGGCGTGACGAAGGGCCCGAACAGTGCCACGGCCAGCACCAGTACGGCGAGCACGAGGCCGATCCGGCCGGAAACCGTGGCGGGAAGGGCGATGCGGCGCACTGTCCTGATCGGACGGACGGAAGTGGTCATGGCGCACCGGTCCTCAGTTTCGGCACGAGCACCACCACGATCAGGTCGGCGACGATGGTGACGCCGACGTAGATCGCGGCGAGCAGCATCGACACCGACTGGACCTCGCTGGTGTCGTGGATGGTGATGGCGTCGACGAGTTCCTTGCCGATGCCCGGGTAGCCGAAGAGGTACTCGACGATGAGCATGCCCCCGATGAGGTACTGCACGACCAGCGCGAGGACCTGGATGCTGGGCGCGAGTGCGTTGCGGACCGCGTACCGGAGCACGACCTTGCGCTCGCGGACGCCGTTCAGCCGGGCCGCCGCGACGTAGTCGGACTCCAGCGTCTCGATCACCCCGGCCCGGACCATCCGCGCGCCCGGACCCGCGGTGACGCCGACCAGGGTCAGCACGGGCAGCACCAGGAGCTCGGGTTTGGCCAGCGGGCTTTCCCCCGGCTGGACGAGCGATACTGGCGGCAGCACCTTCAGCCAGCCGAAGAACACCACCAGCAGGACCGCGCCGAGCACGAACTCCGGGACCGCCGCGGGCACGATCGTGAGCGCCGAGATGAGGTGGTCGGTCCAGCGTCCGGCACGCAGCGCGGAGAGGATGCCCAGCGCGACCGAGACGACGACGATCGGGATGAACGCCACGAGCGCGAGCTGGGCCGAAGCCGCCAATGGCCCGCTGATCTGGCTCCACACGGTGACTTCGCCGCCCGCGGCGAACCCGGCGGCGGACCGGCCGAAGTCGCCGTGCAGCAGGCCGCCGAGCCAGTCGCCGTACTGTTGCAGCAGCGGCTGGTCGAGACCCATTTCGTGGCGCAGCAAGGCCAATGCCTCGCCGGACGCGTTCTTGCCGAGCAGCGAGCTGGCCGCGTCGCCGGGAAGGATCGACGTCGCGAAGAACACCACCGCGGACAGCACGAACAGCGTGACCACCCCGGCGACGATCCGCCGGGCCGCGTACCAGAGCACGGGGTGGCGTAGCCGCAGCGGTACGGCCGGAGCCTCGGCCGCCGTCATGACACGAAGTACGCGTCGGCGAACCCGGTCGGCGGACCGAGCCGGTTCGGGACGATCCCGGCGACCCGGGTGGAGACGGCGTCGAGGTTGTCGACCGTGCCCCACCACAGGTATCCGCCCTCGTCCCACTGCTCGCGCTGCACCGCGGCCCAGGCCGAAGCCGCAGCGGCCGGGGTCGTCGCCGTCGTCGCCTGGTCGATCAGCTCGGTGGTGCGGGGGCTGTTCCAGTGGGTTTCGTTGCCCGCGGCGTCCGGCTGGAGCATGTACGGGTAGAAGTTCGAGAGCGTGGCGTAGCCGGACCAGACGGTTTGCGCGAAGGGCATGCGCAGGTAGTTGCGCGTGGGATCGAAGTACGCGGCCGTGTCCACTTGGGACACTTCGACCTCGACTCCGGCGTCCTTGGCCTGCTGCTGGAAGAGGGTCGCGGCCTCGACGGTACCGGGGGCGATCGCGGCGGTCTGCAGCTCCAGCTTGAGCCCCGACCCGTGACCGGCCTCCCGCAGCAGCATCTTGGCCCGCTCCACGTCGCGGTGCCGCTGCGGGAGATCGGCGGCGTAACCGGGCAGGCCCTTGCCGAACAAGTCGTTGGCGACACTGCCGAAGCCGTACAGCGCCACGTCGACGAGCTGCTGCCGGTCCATGAGCAACCGCAAGGCCTGCCGGACCCGGACGTCGTCGAACGGTGGCTGATCCACGGCCAGGTAGAAGGCGTACGCGCCGAGACCGCTGGCGCGCAGCAGCCGGACGTTGTCACCGAGCCCGGCTTTGGCGCTGTGGAAGGGAACCTGGGCCATCACGTCGATCTCGCCGCCGGTGAGCGCGTTGAGCCGGGCGGTGTCGTCGTTGAGGGAGCGGATCACCAGTTCGTCCACGTACGGCTTGCCCTCCTCCCAGTAGTCCGGGTTGCGGCGGCACGTGCTCTGGCGCCCCGGTTCGAAGGCGTGGAACACGAAGGGACCGGTGCCGACCGGGGTGGTGAAGTCCTCGGCACCGTCCTGCACGAGGAACGCGGCCGCGGCGAGCACGACCGGGAATTCGAGG
The DNA here is from genome assembly GCF_000717335.1 of Amycolatopsis jejuensis. GTDB lineage: Bacteria > Actinomycetota > Actinomycetes > Mycobacteriales > Pseudonocardiaceae > Amycolatopsis > Amycolatopsis jejuensis. The sequence goes on along the minus strand of NZ_JNYZ01000001.1, from coordinate 181,516 downwards.
TACGGATGCTTGAGCGGGACGACCACGCGATGCGGGCCGTCCTTGCGCACGTTCGCGAGGTCGACGGAGCGCACCGTGTCCTCCATCCGGTTGCCGGGCGTGCCCATCCACCGCAGCGAGTAGATGACGTCCTCGGCGGTGAACGGTTTCCCGTCGTGCCAGGTGACGTCCGGGCGCAAGGTGAACGTCCATTCCGTCGCCGCCGGGTCCGGCGTCCACTCGGTGAACAGGCCGGGCTGCAGGCTGAGATCGGCGGCGATCCGGATCGGCGGGTCGAACACCGCCTGCACCATGGCGATGTTGATGAGGGCGTACGCGGTGCCCGCCGGATTGAACGACTCGGCTTTGCCGCCGCCGACCATGCCCACGCGCAGCTGCCCGCCGCGCCGGGGCGGACCGGCTTCCGGGGCGGCGGGGGCCGGGCTGCGGGGTGCACAGGCAGTGAGTGCGGCTGCTGCTCCCGCGCCGAGCAGAAAGGTGCGCCGGGTGAATGTCCGCGTATCGCAGTCGGGCATTTCGCCTCCTGGCGGATCTCGGTTGCCGTCTTCATTGAGGACACTGACGACCCGGGACGAGTATCACACGTGCCGTCCGGCAGCTCAGCAGACAATCGTTGCGAGTTTCGCTCCGGCGCTCCGACCGATGTCAAAGCGGCGGTGTCGCAGAAATGTTTCCGAATGGATCTGGAGAGCTTTTCCGCCGCATTTGCCGTCCATTTCGGACAGGCCGGATCAGGCGTCCGCTGATCGGCCCAATGCGTTGCAGTGCCGGGAAAGTCAGCTGTCGAAGCCCATGCCGATACTGTCCAGGGTGCGCAGCCACAGATTGCGTTTACCGCCGTCGCGATCCGCGCGGGACAATGACTTGCGGGTCAGTTCCACGCCGAGCCAGCGAAGGGGTTCGGGCGGGAAGGGAATCGGCTTCTTCCGCACCATTTCCAATTCGGTGCGTTCGGTGCGGACCCCGGCGAGCCGGTCGAGGATCACCTGTGCGGCGAATCGGGTTGCCGCCACTCCGAGACCGGTGAATCCGAGCGCATAGGCGATGCGATTCCGTGCGGCAGTTCCGTAGAAGGCGGAGAACCGGCTGCAGGTGTCGATCACCCCGCCCCAGGTGTGGGTGAAGCGGAGGCCTTCCAGCTGCGGGAAGGTGCGGAAGAAGTTCTCGGCGAGCACCCGGAAGGTCGCGGGCCGCTGGTCGAGGTCGGCGGCGAGGCGCGCGCCGTAGTGGTAGATCGCGTCGTACCCGCCCCATACGATCCGGTCGTCGGCGGTGAGCCGGTAGTAGTGGAACTGGTTGCCTGCATCGGACACCCCGCTCCGGCTGGTCCAGCCGATCGACGCGAGCTGCCCGGCTGACAGCGGTTCGGTCACCATCACATAGTCGTAGACCGGGATCACGAAGGTCCGTACGCGGCGCAGCAGCGAGGGGAACGCGTTCGTCGCGAGCGCCGCCTGCCGTGCGACGACCCGGCCGTACCCGGTGGACACGGCAATGCCTGCGCCGCGCGGGTGGAGGCCGGTCGCGGGGGTGCGTTCGAAGATCCGGACCCCGGCGCGTTCGCACGCTGCACGCAGGCCCCAGGCGAGTTTGGCGGGGTTGACCAGCGCCGTGCCGTGCGGCTCGCGCAGCCCGGCGAGATAGGTGGGGGAGGAGACCTCGGCGCGGATCTCTTCGGTGCCGAGGAAATCGGCGGCGACGCCGAACTTCTTGCCGATCTCCGCGGCTTCCCGCAGCTCGGCGATCTGGTGCGGCCGGGTGGCGACGGTGAGCGAACCGGTGCGTTCCCATTCGCAGGAGATGCCGTACCGCGCAATCGTCTCCTCGATCTCGTCGAGGTTGCGCATGCCGAGGCGTTCCAGCTCGGCGAGCTCGTCCGGCCAGCGGGCCAGCCCGTTGCCGAACCCGTGCGTGAGGCTGGCACCGCAGAAGCCCCCGTTGCGCCCGGATGCGGCCCAGCCGACCTCGTGGGCTTCGAGCAGCACGACGTCCCGGCCGGGATCGCGCTCTTTGGCCAGCAGCGCGGTCCACAGGCCGCAGTACCCGCCGCCGATCACCACCAGGTCGCAGTGCACCTCCCCGCCGAGCGCGGGCAGCGGCGCCGGGCGGGCCGGGTCCGCCAGCCAGAACGGCGCGGGCTCCGCGTCGACCAGCGAGCGCACTGGATCAGTGGCGACCGGGAGACTCATGCCACTAATATAGTGATGAACTCGCCGATGTCCACTGTTTTAGTGCTCTGGACGTCCGGGATGACGGATCCAGTAGTGCGCGGCTCAGTCCTCGCTGCGCCGCGTGCCCCACCGGTAGGAGTCCTTGCGCAGCCGCAGGTAGACGAAGGTTTCGGTGCTCACGACCCCCGGGAGCTCCCGCATCCGCCGGGAGAGCAGGTCGGCGAGATGCGGGTCGTCGTCGCACACGACCTCGCAGATGAGGTCGTACTGCCCGGCGGTTTCGACGACGTAGACGGCCTCGGGCATCGCTTCGAGCGCTTCGGCGACGGGCCCGACCGGCCCGGCGACCTTGATCCCCACCATCGCCTGCCGGTGCGCGCCGACCTGCATCGGGTCGGTCACGGCCACGATCTGCATCAGGCCCGCACCGATCATCCGCTGGACCCGTTGCCGTACCCCGGCTTCCGACAGGCCGACGACCTTCGCGATCGCGCCGTACGAGCGCCGCCCGTCCTCCTGCAGCTGCTCGATGATCTGCCACGACAGGTCGTCGAGCTCGGCACCCGGCTGGTTCTTCTTCTCCACCGGGGCATCATCGCAGGGGCCGCGCCGCACGGCAGGGACACCGGCCTCACCCGGCGAGGCGGACCCCGATTTCCTCGGCGGCTTCCCGGATCCGGGGCGGCGAGGACTCGGCTTGTTCCCGGTGGTACGTGATCAAGTTCAGACAAGCTGCGGGCGTGCATCCGGGGACCCTCGCCGCGACGGCGTAAGCGTTGGGGTCGATCTCGCCGTGGCTGCTGGCGTAACCCCGTCGGCGTGCCTCGACCGCCTCGGCCACGTCGCCGGGTCCCGCGTCCTCGGCGGACAGGAGTGCGTAACCCGCGGCGCCGCGGTCGATCGGGGTGCGCATGCCGGGCCGGAACGCGAGATGGTGGGAAACTGTCGTCGGCTCGACGATCTCGATCGCCACGGCTTCCCGGCCTTCCCGGACGAATAGGGAGATCGTGGCGCCCAGCTCGTCCGCCAGTGTCCGCATCACCGGCACCGCGAGGTGGCGGAGGCGGTGGAGATAGCTGCCGGACAGCGCGGCCAGCTGCGCGCCCGAATGGTAGAGCCCGTCGTCGGTGCGGGTGACGAACCCGAACTCGCCCAGGGTCTGCAGGATCCGGTACGCGATGGAGCGGTGGACGCCCAGCGCCGCCGCCAGTGCGGTGCTCGAAATGCCGGTGGGCGAGGCCGAGACGGTGAGCAGGGCGTGCAGGCCGCGCGCCAGGGTCTGGCTGCCCGGCTGCCGGGTGCCGCCGGTCATGCGGCCGGTCCGGGAAGGTGGCGGATCACGGGATTCACGGAATTCACTGTGGCCGCTCGTCTCTCGGCCCCGATGCGGTCGTTCGGGTATGCCGAACGACGGTCCGGGGTGGCCCTCGCCGGTTCGTAGAGTGCGACGGTCATTGTGGTTGTCGTGCGGACCCGTCAGCGCGGTCGGGAACACCCTGGAGTGCACATGAAAACACGAAGGCTCGCGGGCGTCGTTGCCGCCGGTGCGCTGGTCGCCGGCGCGGCCGCCGGATGCGGCAGCGGAAGCAGCGCGGCGAAGGACGAGATCGTCATCGGCAACATCGGCACGTATTCCGGCGCGCTCTCGTCGAGTCTCGGACCTGCCCGTGGCGTCATCGAGGCCTGGGCGGCCGGGGTGAACAAGGCCGGGGGAATCAACGGCCGCACGGTCAAGCTGGTCGTCAAGGACGACGGCGGGAACGCCACGACGGCGCTCACCGCGGCGCGCGAGCTGATCAGCAAGGACAAGGTCGTCGCGATCGTGGGGCAGATCAGCGTGAACGCCGACACCTGGGCGCCGGTCGCGGCGCAGGCCGGGGTTCCGGTGATCGGCGGGATGACCTCGTCGAGCTCGATGATGACCGATCCGAACTTCTTCCCGATCGGCACGAACAACGTCGCGCAGACCTACGGCAAGGTCGCGACCGCCGCCAAGCTCGGGAAGAAGATGGGCGACCTGTACTGCGCCGAAGCGCCGGTCTGTGCGACCGCGGCGGGCACGTACCGCAATTACGCGCCGGTGGTGGGCATCGAGGTGCCGGTGATCCAGAAGATCCTGGCCTCCGCGCCCAACTACACCGCGCCGTGCCAGGCGATCAAGGACGCGGGCGTCCAGTCCTACATGATCGACCAGGCCGCGCAGGTCGCGGTCCGGGTCGCCGACGAATGCGCCGCGCAAGGGGTGAAGGCCAAGGTCATCGGGAGTGCCGGGACGGTGTCGACGGAATGGCTCAAGCATCCGAGCGTCGACGGAACCCTGAGTGTCGAGACCGCTTTCCCGTTCTTCGACACCTCGACCCCGGCCACCAAGGCGTACCAGCAACTGCTCAAGGACAACGGCCTCGGCGACGCGGGCGGCGGCAACGGCACCTATGCGTATCTCGGCGGCAAGCTCTTCACCGCCGCAGTGGAGCAGATCGGCTCCGCGGCGGTGACCAAGGAGAGCGTCAAGAAGGGGCTGTACGCGCTGAAGGGCGAGACGTTGGGCGGGCTGGTGCCGTCGCCGCTCACCTTCACGGAAGGCAAGCCGACGCATCTCAACTGCTGGTTCACGATCGCCATCCGCGGCGGTGCTTTCGTGACCCCAGAGGGGCTGAAGACCAACTGCGCGCCGGCCGATCTGGTCGAGGCCGCGATCGCCAAGCTCCGCTGAGCCGGCTGCATTCTTCCGGGAAGGGTGTCCTCCATGCTTCCGTTCCTCATCGCCGGCATCGTGACGGGCTCGGTCTACGGGCTCGCCGGTGCCGGGCTGATCCTCACGTACAAAACCTCCGGGATCTTCAACTTCGCGCACGGGGCGCTCGCGACGGTGGCGGCGTTTCTCTTCTACCAGCTGTCCGTGCTGAACGGACTGCCGCCGCTGGTGGCGGGAGTGGTGTGCGTCGGCGTCGTCGCGCCGCTGCTGGCGCTGGGCTTCGAACGCGTGGCGCGGGCACTGGCCGACGCCAGCCTCGTCATGCGGACGCTGGCCACGGTCGGGATTCTGCTGATCGTGCAGTCGGTCATCGTGATCGTCTACGGCGAGACGGAAACTCGGACTGTTCCGCAGTATTTCCCTGACCACGCCGTGGAAATCGCGGGTACGCCGGTCAAGGTGAGCGACCTGATCGTCGCGGCGATCGGCTTGTGTGCCACGACGGCGTTGTACGTCTTCTTCAAGACGACGCGGACCGGCGTCGCGATGAAGGCGGTGGTCAACGATTCCGAGCTGCTGGGCCTCGCCGGGACGAACCCGGTCCGGATCCGGCGGTATGCCTGGATGATCGGCGTCTGCTTCGCGACGCTGTCCGGCATCCTGATCGCGCCGATGATCCGGCTCGACGCCACCGTGCTGACCCTGCTGGTGGCACAGGCGTTCGGGGCGGCGGCGATCGGCCGGTTCGCGAGCCTGCCGATGACCTACCTCGGCGGGCTGGCCATCGGGGTGGTGTCGTCGCTGGCCACCAAGTACTTCTCCAGTGGCCTGCTTGCCGGGCTGCCCGCCGCCCTGCCGTTCGTGACGTTGTTCGTCGTGCTCCTCGTCTCCCGCCGGGAACGCCTGGCGGACAAGGCATCGGCGAGTCCGTCGGCATCCGGGGCCTGGCGCGCGCCCTGGCAGCTGCAAGCGGTCTTCGGGGTGGTGTTGTTCGCCGCGCTGTACCTGGTTCCGGACCTGGTCGGGTACTACGTGAACGACTGGACGCTCTTCCTGGCGACCTCGATCGTGTTCCTCTCGCTGGGGCTTCTCGTCCGGACGTCGGGCCAGGTTTCGCTGGCGCAGGTCGGGTTCATGGCGGTCGGCGCGGCGGCGTTCTCCCACTTCGCGGTGGACTTCGGGCTGCCGTGGGTGGTCGCGCTCCTCCTGGCGGGCGCTGTTGCCGTCCCGATCGGTGCGCTGCTCGCGATCCCCGCGATCCGGCTGTCGGGGTTGTATCTCGCACTGGCCACGCTGGGGTTCGGGATCGTGCTGGCGTACATGTTCTACACCGAGCCGTATCTGTTCGGCAGTTCGGGACTCGGGCTGGAAGAACCCCGTCCGGGCGCGGATTTCCTGGCGACCGATGCGGGCTTCTACCGTCTGGTGCTCGTGCTTGCCGCGCTCTGCACCCTCGTCGTGGTCTGGCTGAATCGCAGCCGTCTCGGCCGCCTGCTGCAGGCACTCAGCGACAGTCCACGGGGACTCGCGACGGTGGGTACGTCCGTGAATGTCACCCGCGTGCTGGTGTTCTGCCTGTCCGCGTTTCTCGCGGCCATCGGCGGGGCACTTGCCGGTGCGGCGCAAGGCGTCGTCACCGCCGACTCCTATGCACCCCTGCTGTCCTTGACGTACTTCGCCGTGGTCGTGATCCAGCCCGGCCGCGAACCGTGGTACGCGCTTCTCGGCGCAGGCGGCCTGACGCTCATCCCGGCGTACTTTCCCAGCACCAACACGAGTTACTGGCTGGAGCTCCTGTTCGGCGTATTCGCAGTCGGGTACGCACTGATGCCCGCAGACCGCCGAGGGGGAGTACCGGGGGCGATCAGCCGCCGCGTCGACCGGCTGGTTCCCCGTCGCAGCCGCAGCGGCGACCGGGTACCACCGCGTGAGCCGGAGAACGTGGTACCCGCCCAGCTTCGGGTGGACGACGTCCGGGTGCGGTTCGGCGGCGTGGTCGCGGTGGACGGGCTTTCCCTGTCCGTGCCCACCGGCCGGATCACCGGGCTGATCGGGCCCAACGGCGCGGGCAAGACGACCACGTTCGACGTCATCTCGGGTCTCAACCGGTCGTTCGACGGACAGGTCACGCTCGACGGGCACCGGCTGTCGGCAATGGGTCCCGCGGCTCGTGCCCGCATGGGACTCGGCCGGACGTTCCAGAAGATGGAGCTTTTCGACTCCGCTTCGGTACTTCGGAATGTCGAGCTCGGCTTCGAAGGCAGCCGAGCAGGCCGAAATCCCTTGACCCACCTTGCCGCGACCCGGTCGGCCCGGCGGGAGGCGTCCGCGGTGGCCGAGGCAGTGCTGCGTACCTGCGGCATCAGCCACCTCCGCGACCATCCGGTGTCAGCGTTGTCCACCGGGCAGCGGCGGCTCGTCGAACTGGCGCGCTGCCTCGCCGGTCCGCACCGGCTTCTGCTCCTCGACGAGCCGTCGTCCGGCCTGGACCGCGAAGAGACGCGGCGCTTCGGCGAGGTGCTGCGGGCCGCCGTCGAGCAGCGTGGCATCGGGATTCTGCTGGTGGAACACGACATGGCTCTGGTCCAGATGGTCTGCGAGTACGTCTATGTCCTCGATTTCGGGCGGTTGATCTTCGAGGGGTCCGCGGCCGAGGTGATGGGCTCGCCGATCGTGCGAGCGGCTTATCTCGGCGACGACGTGTCCAGCGACGAGCCGGACTCCACTTTTGTCACGAAGGGGTGAGGCGCTTGACTGCACCATCGGCCGCGTTGGCCCTCACGGATGTCACCGCGGGGTACCGCGGAACCACCGTTCTCCGGGACGTCTCGCTGACGGTCCCGCACAGTTCCATCGTCGCGCTGCTCGGCCCGAACGGCGCAGGCAAGACGACGGTGATGCGGGTGGCTTCCGGAACCGTTCCCGCCACACACGGCGCAGTGTCCATCGATGGCGGCGTAGTGACCACGGAACCGCCACACCGGCGCGCCGAAGCGGGCCTGTGCCTCATCCCGGAGGGACGGGGCATATTCGCGGGCCTCACCGTCCGGGAGAACCTGACCCTCTACCTGCCACCCGGGGCACCAGCTTCCCTCGACCGCGCGCTCGGCACGTTCCCCGAAGTGGGCAAGCGCTTCGGCCAGATCGCGGGCACGATGTCCGGCGGGCAGCAGCAGATGCTGGCCCTGTGCCGGGCGTGGATTGCGCGGCCCCGGGTGGTACTGCTCGATGAAGTGTCGATGGGCCTGGCGCCGAAGATCGTCGACGACATCTTCGGGCGGCTGCACGAGCTGGCCGCGGACGGGGTCGCGCTGGTGATCGTGGAGCAGTACGTGCGTCGGGCGCTTGACATCGCGGATGTGGTGTACCTGCTGGACAAGGGACGGGTGCGGTTCTCGGGTGCGCCGTCGGAACTTGACCAGGAAGCGCTGATCGGCGGGTATTTCGGCCACGAGAGCTGATTCCCGCCGGTTCCGGGGGATGCGCAAAGGGCGGCGGCTGGGTGACCCGGCCGCCGCCCTTTGGCGACCCTGGCTGCAGGTATTCCTGCCGTGAGAACCGAACCAGACCTCACCTCTTCGAAGAGATTGTTACACAGTTCCACAATCTATTGACACGCCGCCCGGGCGCTTGCGACGATGACCAGCGCAGTTATCGCAACGCCCCGCGCGTTATCTACACACCGAGGTGAAGATGCAGAGCCAAGAGCGGGTGGACGTCCTCATCGTCGGAGCCGGTCCGGTGGGCCTGACGCTCGCGAACATGCTCGGCCAGCGCGGCGTCCGGACCGCGGTCGCCGAGGAGCGGGCCACCCTCATCGACTACCCGCGCGGCGTCGGGCTCGACGACGAAGCGCTCCGGACCTTCCAGTCCATCGGCCTGGCCGACCGCGTTCTTCCGCACACCGTGCCGAACCAGATCATGCGGTTCGTCAACCACCGGCGGCGGCTGATCGCGGAGATCGCGCCCGCCGTGCAGCCGTTCGGCTGGCCGCGCCGCAACGGTTTCGTGCAGCCGCTGGTCGACGCCGAACTGGTCGCCGGTACCGAACGGTTTCCCGGCGTTTCGGTGTCCTGGGGGCACGCACTGGTCGGCTTCACCCAGCACGCGGACGGCGTCGATGTGGTGCTCCGCAAGGAAACCGGCGAACTGGTCGAGATGCGGGCCTCGTACGTGGTCGGCTGCGACGGCGGCCGCAGCATCACGCGGCGGCTGCTGGACGTCACGTTCGACGGCACGACCTCGCCCACCCGCTGGCTGGTCGTGGACATCGCGAACGATCCGGTGGGGACGCCGAACATCTACGTCGGCGCGGATCCGCTCCGGCCCTTCGTGTCCGTCTCCATCGCGCACGGCATCCGCCGCTTCGAATTCATGGTCAAGGACGGCGAAAGCACCGACGAGGCAACGACTCCGGAGTTCCTCGCCGCCCGCCTCGGGCCCTTCCTGCCCGACCCGTCCGCCGTCGAGATCATGCGCAGCCGGGTCTACACCCATCACTCCCGGATTGCCGGGGTCTTCCGCAAAGGCCGGGTCCTGCTGGCCGGAGACGCCGCGCACCTCATGCCGGTCTGGCAGGGACAGGGCTACAACAGCGGAATCCGCGACGCGATGAACCTCGGGTGGAAGCTGTCCGCGGTCGTCACGGGTCTCGCTGCCGACGGCCTCCTGGACACCTATGACGAAGAGCGGCGCGCGCACGCCCTCGCGATGATCAAGCTGTCGACCGCCGTCGGCCGGGTGATCTCGCCGACCAACCGGCTCGTCGCCGGGGTGCGCGATGCACTCCTGCTCGCCGCTTCGCGATTGCCTTCGCTCAAGCGGTACGTCGTCGAAATGCGGTTCAAGCCCATGCCGCGTTACGACCGGGGCGCCGTCGTGCACGATCCGCGCAGCGACCGGGAACGTTCGCCGGTCGGCACGTTGTTCATCCAGCCGACGGTCGCCCTGCGGGACGGCCGCAGCGTGCCGCTCGACGAGGTGCTCGGTACCTGGTTCGCCGTGCTCGCCTGGAACAACTCGCCGCTTCGCGTGCTCGGCAAGCAGGTTGCCGACACCTGGCGTGCCATGGGCGCAACCCTCATCGACGCGCGGCCGCAGCCGCAGCTCGCGTGGCACGGTTCCGACGATCCCTCGGTGACAGTCATCGGCGACGTCAAGGGAGAGCTCAAAGCGTGGTTCGACACGCATGAGGAGTCGGTGCTCTTCCTCCGTCCGGACCGCTGTGTGGCTGCCGCGTCCGTGGCGCAGTCGGTCACGCTGACGTCGGACCGGCTCGTCCAGGCGTTGCGGCTGCTCCCGCAGGACCAGCCGGTGGCGGAAGTGGTGGCCTGACATGCTCGGAACAGTCTGCAAAGCGGGCGACGTGATGAACCTGTTCACCCCGGGTACGCCGGAATGGGGAGTCAGCGAGGTCGCCGAGCGGATGCACGTGCCCAAGTCGAGTGCCCACGCGTTACTGTCCACTTTGGTGGAAATCGGGCTGATCCGCCGGACCGGCTCGGGTCGCTACCGGCTCGGCTGGCGCGTCTTCGAACTGCACCGCACCTTGGTTTCCACCACGGATTTCCTCGGCCCGTCGCGCGCCGTCCTGGCTGCCTTCGCCGACGCGGCCCGGGTCACCGTGCACGTAGCCGCCGTCCGGACGCGGGATGTCGTCTACGTCGACAAGATCACTGGAGCAGGCGCGCCCACCCTGTCGGTGTCCGGTGTGGGGCTCGTTGTCCCGGCGCACAGCACCGCGGTCGGGAAAGTGCTGCTCGCGGATCGGCCCGCCGGTTACGCCGGGGCGGTTGCGGAAGAGCACGGCTTACCGCGGTCCACCACGCACACGACCACGTCGCTTGCTGTGCTGAAAGACGAGCTGGCGCAGGTCGTGCAGCAGGGCTGGGCACACGATCGCGGGGAGACCGTACCCGGAGTGTGCTGCGTGGCGGTCCCCATCCGGGACGCCGACGGTTTCGTCCAGGCCGCGGTGAGCGCGACCATGCCCGAACGCCAGTTCCAGCGGCTGGAGCAGCCGATCCGCCGCCGGCTCCAGCGGGCCGCGACGCTGGTCACCCGGCAGGCGTGTCTCACCGCCACGGCGATCGACGGTTCACAGAACGGAGCGGCATGACCGGCATCGAGGAACGCACAGTGGACCTGGTCGTCGTCGGGTCGGGCGGCGGCGGGATGACCGCGGCGCTCACCGCGAAAGCGGCGGGTCTCGACGTCCTGCTGGTGGAGAAGGCACCCGTGTTCGGCGGGACGACCGCGTTGTCGGGCGGGGGAATCTGGGCGCCCGGCGCGAAAGCACTGCTGCGGGACGGGTACCGGGGAACCGCGCACGACGCCATGGAGTACCTGCGCGCGATCACCGCAGGCCTGGTAGATGACGAGCGACTGCGCGCCTACGTCGAGGCGACCCCCGAGATGATCGATTTCCTGGAAACGGCGAGCCCGCATCTGCAATTCGTCTGGAAACCGGGATATCCCGACTATTACCCCGATCTTCCCGGCGGGACCGCGCTGGGACGGACGGTCAATGTCCCGCCCCTGGACCTGCGGACGCTCGGCACCGACGCGGCCCTGCTGCGCAAACCTCTTGCCCTGGCCCCACTGGGAATCTGGCTCGGCCCGAAGGAACTGCACGATTTCTACACCATCCGGCAGAGCTGGCGGGGTAAGCGCATTCTCGCAAAACTGTTGTGGCGCATGGCCGTTGCAAGGGTGACCGGCGTGCAGATGGTCGCCATCGGACAGTCGCTCGCCGCCCGGCTGTGGCTCGCGCTGCGCGACCACGGCGTCGAAGTGTGGCTGGACAGCCCGATGACCGGCCTCCTCAGCGACGGCGGCGGCAGCGTCACCGGGATCACGGTCGAGCGCTCCGGGGAGACAGTCCGGGTCCGGAGTACCGGTGGGGTGGTGCTTGCAACCGGAGGGTTCGACCACGATCTGCCGATGCGCATGCAGCACGAACCGGTGATCGACCACGACTGGAGCCTCGGCAACGACGGCGCGACCGGCGACGGCATCAAGGCCGCACAGGCATTGGACGCCGCGACCGACCTGATGGACGAGGCATGGTGGTTCCCGGCCATCCCGTGGCCGGACGGGCGGATGCAGTTCATGCTGAACGAACGCATGATCCCCGGCCAGTTCGTGGTCAACGGGGCGGGTGTGCGGTTCGTCAACGAAGCTGCGCCGTACACCGATTTCGGGCACGCCGTCATCGCGGGCGAGCGCTCGGGGGTCGCGCACATTCCGTCCTGGCTGATCATCGACACGCGCAGCTGGCGCCGCTACGTCTTCGCCGGTCACCTGCCGCTGCCCCGGATTCCGGGCGCACCGGTGCCCACCGGTGGCAGCGTTCCGCAGGCATGGCTCGACTCGGGCGTGGTGAAGAAAGCGGACAGCTGGCCGGAACTCGCCGCCGAGATCGGCGTACCCGCCCCGGCACTGGTGGCGACCGCCGAGCGCTTCAACGCGCTGGCCCGGTCCGGACATGACGACGACTTCAACCGGGGCGACAGCGCCTACGACAACTACTACGGCGATGCCACGTTGCCCAATCCCAACCTCGCCGTCGTCGACAAGCCACCGTTCTACGCGTTCCAGATCGTCCCCGGTGACCTCGGCACGAACGGCGGGCTGGTCACTGACGCCTCGGCCCGGGTGTACCGCCGGGACGGAACGGTGATCGAGGGCCTGTACGCCACCGGGAACACCGCGGCCAGCGTGATGGGCCGGAGCTACGCCGGAGCGGGGGCCACCATCGGACCCGCCATGGCGTTCGGCTTCGTCGCCGCCCGGCATGCCGCGCAGTCCTTGCGCGAACGCGAATCCACCGGACCACGGAGCTGACCGATGGATACCTATACGCGATCGACCGTGGTCGTCGACGGAATCAGCACCAGCTACTTGACCGCCGGAGAGGGACAGCCGGTCCTGCTGCTGCACGGCGGCGAGTTCGGTGGCGGAGCGGAAATCTGCTGGGAGTCCTCGATCGGCCCGCTGGCCGAGCACTACCGGGTCATCGCGCCCGACCTCCTCGGCTTCGGCCGGACGGACAAGATCGTGGACTTCCTCGACGGCCGCGGCAGGCGGATCGCCCATCTGGCCAGGTTTTGCGCCACGCTCGGTCTGCACGACTTCGCGGTGATCGGCAATTCCATGGGCGGCATGCTGGCGCTGGCCGACGCGGGTTCGCGCCGCTCCCGGCTGCCCGCGCGGGCCCTCGTGTCGATCGCCGGAGGCGGGAAGCTGGAAAGCTCCCCGCACACCGACGCGCTGTTCGACTACGACGGGTCGCTCGACGGGATGCGCGCCATCGTCGCCGCGTTGTTCCACGGAGACCGCTGGCCAGCCGACGACGACTACGTCGCGCGGCGGCATCGCCTCAGCATCGAGCCCGGTGCGTGGGAAGCCATTGCCGCCGCCCGGTTCCGCCGCCCGGCAGCGGAGGGTCGGCCCGCGCCGGGGATCGGGTACCGGGAGATCGGGGTACCCACGTTGGTGGTGGCCGGTGCCGAGGACAAGCTCAAGCCGACCGGCTGGACCGACGAGCTCACCACGCAGATCCCGGTTTCGCGCGCGGCGCGGATCGCCGACGCGGGTCATTGCCCGCAGATCGAGCAGCCCGAGCCGACGGTGGCGGTGTTGCTGGAGTTCCTGTCCGGGCAGTTCGGCCGTCAGTCGTTGAGGGAGTACGCAAGTTGAGCCCGCAGCACCGCTTCGACGCGTTCGGGGTCGCCACTCTCCACGGTGGTGGCGAGCCGCTCGTGCAGGTCTTTCCACTCCTGCAACGACTTCGGCTCGAACCAGTCGCGCCGCTGGACCAGGTACAGGTGCAGGGAAAGCTGCGTGTCGCGGTAGGCGGCGCTCAGCCGGGGGCTGCCCGCCTCGTCGACGAGCTCGCGGTGGAATTGCATGTCGACGACCAGCCGGCGGACCCAGCTGGTGTCCTCCGTCATGGCGAGCATCTCGCCGAGACTCTGTTTCGCCGGGCCGATTCCGGTGCCGCGTTCGGCCACCGCACGCAGCGCGTGGAGTTCCAGGCCGAGCCGGAGAAACGCGATGTCGGCGAAGTCGTCCTTGTTCAGCTCGCGGACTCGCCAGCCCTTGTTGCTGCCGTAGACGAGCAGACCGGCACTGGTGAGCCGCGCGAGGGCGGCCCGGAGCGTGTGCCGGGAGACGTTGTAGTCGACCGCCAGCGCCGACTCGCGCAGGCGCGCGCCGGTTTCGAGGTCGGCGTTGAGGATCCGCTCCGTCAGGTGCGCGGCGACCGCGTCGACGGTGGTCACCACGGTCAACGGGACCACCGGGTCTCCGGCCGGTCCGGTTCCTGCCGAGCTCATCATGCCCTCCTCGTCGCCGACGACCCTGGGTAGTCAAACCGGGGTGGTAAAACCCAGTGTCTCATTGTTCGATTGTGTAACAATTATTGCAGGCCCGGCCGAAGGAGTCCAGATGGCAGCCCCGAGGGCGCAGACCATGACCAGCAAGCTGCTCGCGCGGGCGGCGGGGACCGGCCGGGCCGATCCGGGTGCCATCGTCCTGCCCGCCGTCGACCTGGTGACCTGTCCGGACGGCACGACGTTCATCGACACCTTCGAGGCGAACGGCTGGCACGTCTGGGATCCGGCGAAGGTGATCTTCTGCTTCGACCACACCTTCCAGCCCGACTGGATGCCCGCCGCCGCGGTACGGGAGCACCCGAAGATCCGCAAGTTCGCCGCCGCGGAAGGCATTCCGCCCGGCCAGGTCTACGACTTCGGGCGCAACGGGCTCTCGCACCAGATCCCGGTCGAGGACGGGTGGGCACTGCCCGGTTCGGTGGTCATCGGCCTCGACACGCAGAGCTCGACGATGGGTGCGGTGAACTGTTTCGCCATGCCGTCGATGTGGGGGACCGACGCGATCCTGCTCACCGGCGACGTCTGGCTTCAGGTCCCGGAAGCGATCGACGTGCGGCTCGAAGGGGAGCTGCCGCCGGGCGTGACCGGCAAGGACGTGGGCTACCAGCTGCTGCGCGACCTCGCCGGGGTGGTGAACGGTCGGGTCGTCGAGTTCTCCGGACCGGGCATCGCGAGCCTGTCCGTGGACGTCCGGATGGCGATCGCGAACAGCGCGGTGCAGACGGGTGCGCTCACGATGATCTTCCCGCCTGACGACCGCCTCCTGTCCTACGTGCGTCCCCGCGCACGCAAGCCGTTCGAACCCGTCTCACCGGACGCCGATGCCCCATACGTGCTGACCCACACCGTCGACCTCAGTGCGGTCCGGCCGCTGGTCGCGGGCCCGCACGACATCACCCGGGTCCGCGAGCTGGACGACGTCCTCGGGCTCGGCCTCGACGCGGTCAACATCGGTTCTTGTTCCAGCGGCAGGCATTCGGACCTCGCACTGGCCGCCGAGATCCTGCGGGGCCGCTCGGTGGCGGACGGGGTCCGGCTGGTCGTGACCCCGATCTCCGCGGCGGTGGCGCGGGAAGCAGCCGCCGACGGCACGCTCGCGACCCTGCTCGCCGCGGGCGCGACGGTCACCCAGCCCGGCTGCGGCGGCTGCTACCACGGAAATCTGTCCCCGCTCAAGCTCGGCGACGGGGAACGCTGCCTGTCCACTTCGGTCGAGACGCTGCGGGGCCGGATGGGGAGCTCCGCCGCGGAAATCCTGCTGGGCAACGCGGCCGTCGCCGCTGCGTCCGCCATCGCCGGGGTCATCGCGGACCCGGCCGCCTACCTGCCCGAGGGAGCCCGCTCATGAAGTTCCGAGGTGCCGTCTGGAAAGTCGGCGACCACGTATCGGCCACCGATCTGGTCCCGGCGCGGTACGACGAGTACGGGATGTCCAGGAACTGGGCCGAATGCGCCCGGCACGTCCTGGAAGACATCGACCCGTCGCTGGCGGGCCGCGTCCGGCCGGGTGACCTGCTCCTCGCGGGCGAGAACCTCGGGGCCGGGCACGCGCACTACTACCTGACGGCGATCGAGGGCGCGGCCCACGCCGGTTTCGCCGCGATGTTCGCGGACAGCGTGGGAGCGTTGTACCTGCGGGCCGCCGTCGACGCGGGCAAACCGGTCTGGTCCATTCCGGGGATCTCGTCCTTCGCCGAGACCGGGGAGGAGCTGGAGGTCGACCTCGGGGCCGGCCGCGCGGTCAACCTGACCCGGCACACCGAACGGGAATTCGAGCCGGTCAGCCCGATCGTGCTCGGCATCCTCGAAGCCGGCGGCAGCACCCCGTGGGCGGCCGCCCGGGTGCACGGAGCTCTGGCCCGGTGAACCAGCTCGAATCCCGGCCCGCCGAACGGGCCACCACGAGGCTTCGCGGCCTGCTGCGCGAAGGCATGGTCGTCGCCGCCGGATGCTACGACCCGTTGTCCGCACGGCTCGCGGAGCTGTCCGGGTTCCCGGCAGTGCACCTGACCGGGCTCGGCATGGAGGTGACCCAGCTCGGTGCGCCGGATCTCGGCCTGCTCACGTTGAGCGAGGTCGCCTCGCACGCCGCACGGATCACGTCGGCGATCGACATCCCGGTCCTCGCCGACGCCGACACCGGGTTCGGCGGGGTGCTGAACGTGCACCGGACCGTGCGAGAACTCGAGCGCGCGGGGATTGCCGGAATCCACATCGAGGACCAGCCGCTCCCGAAACGCTGCCCGGTCCTCGACGCCCGCACGATCGTCACGCGCGAGCAGGCCGTCGAGCGGGTCGCCGCGGCGTGTGCGGCCCGCACCGACCCCGATTTCGTGATCGTGGCAAGGACGGATGCCGACACGGTCTCGCTCGCCGAGGTGATCGAGCGCTGCAATGTCTACCTCGAAGCCGGGGCCGACATGGTGATGCCGATGCTGATGAACGTCGACGGCGTGCCGTACGACTCGCTCCCGCCGGACGAACAGATGGCGCTGCACCGCCGGGTGGTGAAGGCCATCGACGGACCCGTGATGGGCATGGGCAATCCGCCGCCGGAGGGCTACACCGTCGACGACATGGCGGCCGCCGGTTACGCGTTCTTCATGTTCACCGCGACTGCGCTCGGCGCCGCCGCGAATGCGATCTCCGAAGCCTTCGCCGCGATCAAGCAGGACGGTACCGACGGCCGGTTCATCGTGGCGAGGCCCGGCCGCTACCACAACGTGCGGACCCTGATGGAGGCCGTGCGGCTCGAAGACTATTTCGCCATCGAGAACGGGTTGAAGGGGCAGCAGTGAACATTCGTCCTGATCGGCAGGGCCCGATCCGCGTCGGCATCGTGGGTGCGCGGGCGGACGGGTTCCGCTGGGGCTCGGTCGCCCACGTGCCTGCCCTCAAAGCGTTGCCGGACTTCGAGCTGGTCGCCGTCGCGTCCACCAGCCAATCCAGCGCGGAGGCCGCCGCGCATGCCCACGGCATTCCGCTGGCGTTCGGCGACTACGCCGGGATGCTCCGTCATCCGGACCTCGACCTGGTGTGCGTCACCACCAACATGATGACCCACTTCGACCTGACCAGGCAGGCGATCGAGGCGGGAAAGGACGTCTTCTGCGAGTGGCCGCTGGCCCCGTCGACGAGCCAGGCGATCGAACTCCGCGACGCCGCCCGGGCACGCGGGGTACGGACGCTCATCGGCCTGCAGAACCGGTGCGCACCGGAAGTCGCGTACGTGCGGGATCTGATCGGTCAGGGCTACGTCGGTGACGTGATGTCCGTGGTGCATCAGCGCGCCAACGACCAGACCTCCCAGCTGGCACTGCCCGAGTCGTACCTCTACATCGTCGACCGGGACCGCGGGAACGCCGGCCTCACGATCCTGGGCGGGCATTCGCTGGACATCATGGACGCTTACGTCGGCCCGTTCTGCGACCTCCAGGCCTACCTGGAGGTGCTGCTGCCGACCGTCACCGTCGAAGGCGCCGGCGCCGACTACCCGGTGACCGCGCCCGACCACGTCCTCGTGCAGGGACGGCTGGCACACGGCGGCGTCGCGACCGCGCACATGACGATGACGTCGGCCATGGACAAGCCGTTCCACCTGGAAATCAGCGGGTCCACCGGCTTGCTCGCGGTCACCAGCAAAGAGCGGCTGCCGCCCGCGGAACGGCAACCCGGCATCCCCAGCGACATGCGGGTCTACGGCCTGCCCGGCCAGGGTGCGGACTTCGAAGACCTCGCGGTGCCTACCTCGTACCGGCGCGTGCCGGACGCCGTCCCTCAAGGGCAGCCGTACAACGTCGCGCACCTGTACCAGCAGTACGCCGACGCGGTGCGCGCCGGTGCGCCCAACCCGCTCGACTTCGACCACGCCGTCCGCATTCACCAGCTCCTCGACAGCGTGAACGAGGCAGCGGAGAAGCGCACTCGCGTCCAGGTTCCCCGAACACCCGACCAGGCAAGGAAAACCGCATGACAGCCGACACCGTGTCCGACGCCCGGCCGGGGGTCCCGGCCTTCGCCACCACCGGACCCAAGAAGCTCTACCTCAACGGCAAGTGGGTCGAGCCCCGGTCCGGGGCGTACGCCGATTCGATCGATCCGACGACCGAGCAGCCGCTGACCGCCATCCCGGTTGCCGGGCCGGAGGACATCGACGCGGCGGTGGCAGCGGCCCGGCAAGCCTTCCCCTCGTGGTCGGGAGTGGCGCCGTACGAACGCACCACCCTGCTGCTGCGGATCGCGGACCTGGTCGAGGCGCACAGCGATGAGCTGGCCCGGCTCGAATCGGCCGACATGGGCGGTCCGATCGGGCTCACGACGTGGATGGTCGCGCATTCGGTGGAGGTGCTGCGGCACTACGCGGGCTGGCCGACCAAGATCTACGGGCAGACCGCGCCGTCGTCGCCGGGCATGCACGCGTACGTGGTGCGGCAGCCGATCGGCGTGGTGGCAACGATCACCGCGTGGAACGGGCCGCTTCTCCAGCTCGTGTGGAAGGTCGCGCCCGCACTGGCCACCGGTAACACGGTGGTGGCGAAACCGGCGCTGTGGTCGTCACTGACCGCGCTGCGGTTCGCCGAATTGCTCGACGAGGCAGGCGTACCGCCGGGGGTCGTCAACATCGTCACCGGGGACGGCGGCGTGACCGGGGAAGCCTTGATCCGGCACCCCGGGGTCGACAAGATTTCGTTCACCGGCTCGGTAGCCGTCGGCAAGCACATCATGGAGACCGCCAGCCGCGACCTGAAGCGCGTCACGCTCGAACTGGGGGGCAAGTCGCCGACGATCGTGTTCGCCGACGCGGATCTCGCCGCCGCCGCGCAGGGCGCCGCGCTCGGGTTCACCGCGGGCTCCGGCGAAGGCTGCGTGGCCGGGTCGAGGATCTTCGTCGAGGAATCGGTCAAGGACGAGTTCCGCGCTCTTCTGCTGGAGCAGATGAAGGCCTGCACCCTGGGCGACCCGCTGGACCCGGCCACCACGATGGGCCCGCTGGCCGCGCGGCAGCACCACGAGCGGGTCACCGCGTACTTCGAGGTGGCCGAGCAAGAAGGTGGCTCGGTGGTACGGGTCACCGAGGCGCCACGCGGGTTGTTCGTGCCTGCGACGCTGATCGAAGGCCTGAGCAACGCGTCCCGCATCGCGCAGGAGGAGATCTTCGGCCCCGTCGCGGCATTGCTGACGTTCACCACCGAGGACGAGGTCATCCGCCTCGGGAACGACACGGTCTACGGGCTGTCCGCGTCGTTGTGGACGCGGGATCTGTCCCGGGCACACCGGATCGCCGCAGCGATCGAGGCCGGGACGATCTGGGTGAACACCTACGGCGTGATGAGCGCGGGCACCGTGCCGTTCGGCGGGTTCAAGCAGTCCGGCATCGGCCGGGAGCACGGCACGCAGGTCCTCGACGCGTACACCGAAACCAAGACCGTCATGGTTCAGCTCTGAACCGGCACCAGGAGGTTGGGTTCATGCAGACGATCGCCGCCGTGGCACCGGGGCCGCGGGAACCGCTGAGAATCGAGCGCATCGACGTGGCCGCACCGGGTCCCGGTGAGGTGCTCGTCGAGATCAAGGCGTCCGGGCTGTGCCACACGGACCTGGTCGCGCTCGAAGGCTTGGCCACCGCCAACGTGGGATTCCCGGGAATCCCGGGGCATGAGGGCGCCGGGGTCGTTGTGGAGATCGGCGCGGGGGTGACGACCCTGCGTCCGGGCGACCGGGTGGTCGCGTTCCTGGCCGAGTGCGGGACGTGCCCGAGCTGTCTCAGCGGCAAGACCAATCTGTGCCAGGAGGTGCTCGTCGACCTCGAGCAGGCCAGCAGGTCCACAATGGACGGGACGAAGCTGTTGCCGTTCCAGGGACTCGGGACGTTCACCAACCACGCCGTCCTCCGCGAAATCTGCCTCGCGAAGATCGACGCGGACGTTCCCTTTGCGCAGCTGTGCTGTCTGGGTTGCGCGGTGAGCACGGGCCTCGGCGCGGCGCTGAACACCGCGAAGGTGACGCCGGGCAGCAGCGTTGTCGTGTTCGGGATGGGCGGGGTCGGGCTCAGCATCGTGCAGGGTGCGCGGATCGCCGGAGCGGGTTCCATCATCGCGGTGGATGTCAACGCGGACAAGGAATCGATCGCCGCCAAGCTCGGCGCGACCCGTTTCGTCGATGCGTCCGCGACCCCGTCCGGCGAGCTGGTGCCCCTGCTGCGGGAGCTGACCGGCGGCGGCGCCGATTTCACCTTCGAGGCGGTCGGCCGGGCCTCGATCATGCGCCAGGCCTTCGACGCGACCCGGCACGGCTGGGGCGTGTGCACGATCGTCGGGCTCGCGCCGTCCACCGAGGTGCTGGAAATTCCCCCGTACGCGCTGCTCGAAGGCCGCACGATCAAGGGCTCACCGGCCGGGGATGTGAAGGGCCGCAGCCACATTCCGGAGTTCGCCCGCTGGGTTGCCGAGGGAAAGGTCGACATCGGCAGCCTGATCACTGACGTGCTCACGCTCGACCAGATCAACGACGGCTTCCGCGCCATGCACGACGGCACGGGTATCCGGTCCGTCGTCGTTTTCGACGAGCGCGCGGGAGGTGCGGCATGACGCGGGCGATGGTCATCGGCGCGACCGGGTACGTGGGCTCCCGGCTGGCACAGACATTCCTCGGGCGGGGGTACCAGGTTGCCGGCCTGGCCCGGAGCGAGCAGTCGGCCGCTGTCCTGCGCAGCCGCGGGATCGAGCCGGTCCCGGGTGACCTCACGGATCCGGGTGCGCTGGGCGCGTTGCTGCAGCCGTACGACGTGATCGCGTTCTCGGCGATGATGCCGTTCGTCGCGGAACACGAGACCGTCGGCGCGATTCTGTCGGCCCTCGGGTCGGCGACGCGGACGTTCGTGTTCATGTCCGGGACCGGCGTCGTCTCGGTGCCCGCGACCGAGGGCCAGTGGAACGAGGACGCGTTCGCCGAGGACGACCCGTATCCCTACGATCCGCTGCCGAACCGCGGCGAGCGGCTTCCCACCGAGCAGCTGGTGCGGGCCGCGGCCGACGGCGGGCTGCGCACGTTCGTCGTCCGGCCGCCGCTGATCTGGGGGCACGCGGGTTCGGTCCAGGTACCGCAGTTCTTCAACTCCGTGCTGCGCACCGGTGAAGCCTGCTACCTGGGTGCGGGGCTGAACCTGTACTCGAACGCACATGTCGACGACGTCGCCGAGGTGGCCGCTCTTGCCGTGGAACGGGGAACGCCGGGGGCGCTGTACCACGTCGTGTCGGGCGAGGCGAACTTCCGCACCATCGCCGAAGCCGTCGCGCGGGTCACGAACACCCGGACGCGCAGCGTCGACTACCAGACCGCGCTGGAGATCTGGGGCGAGCGGTGGGTGTCGATCGGCCTTGCAGTCAACAGCCGGACCCGCGCGCCGCGCACCCGCGCCGACCTGGGCTGGATGCCCGCGTATCCCGATCTCGTCGACGAGATCGTCAACGGCTCCTACGCCGAGCTCTGGGCCACCGAGCCCCGCAGTTTCCACCGCGAAGCCAAACCGACGTTGACCTCATCGACAGGGGGAACGCGATGACCATCGCGCTGTGCACCACTTCGCATTCACCCTTGATGGGCAAGAACGATCCGGACCCGGACGTCCGGGCCGAGGTCGATCAGGCGCTGGCTGCGGCACGCGAGTTCGTGGCTGCTTTCGATCCCGAGCTCGTCGTGTTGTTCGCCCCCGACCACTACAACGGCTTCCTCTACGAGGTGATGCCGTCGTTCTGCGTCGGTGCGGCGGCGACGTCCATCGGCGACTACGGCACGCCCGCGGGACCACTGCACGTCGACCGGGATGCGGCGTACGCGATTCTCGGCCGGTGCCTCGCTTCCGGGCTGGATCTGGCGCTGTCCGAGGACATGCGGGTCGACCACGGTTTCGTGCAGCCGCTGACGTTCCTCTTCGACCGGATCGACGCCGTGCCGGTCGTCCCGCTGTTCCTCAACTGCGTGGCCGAACCGCTGGGACCGGCCGTGCGGTCCCGCTTGCTGGGCGGCGCGGTCGGGGAGGCGCTCACGGCGATGGGAACCCGGACCCTGGTGATCGGGTCCGGCGGCCTGTCGCACGACCCGCCGGTCCCACGGCTCGCCGAAGCGCCGCCTGCGGTGGCGGAACGGCTCACCCACGGTCGGAATCCGACGCCGGAGCAGCGCGCGGAACGAGAGTCCGGCACGGTGGCCGCCGCAGCCCGGTTCGCGGCCGGGACCACCGATTTCCGCCCGCTCAATCCCGCGTGGGACACCCTCGTTCTCGACGCTCTCGCCGCCGGTGACTTCGCCGCAGTCGACGGGCACGACGCCGACTGGTTCGTCCGCGAGGCAGGCCACTCCGCGCACGAGGTCCGCACCTGGATCGCGGCCTACGCGGCACTGGCGCAACAGGGCCGATTCACGGTCACCTCCCGCTATTACCGGCCGATTCCCGAATGGTTCACCGGATTCGCGGTGACGACCGCGGTGGAGGCGCAGTGACGACCATCTGGCCCGAGCTGGGCGATCTCTCCTTCGGCGTGCGCTATGTGCAGGTGAACGGCTGGCGCACCCGGATGCTGGAGGCAGGGGAAGGCCCGCCTTTGGTGCTGCTGCACGGGACCGGCGGGCACCTCGAAGCCTACGCCCGCAACATCGCGGTACTCGCGCGCAGCCACCGGGTCATCGCATACGACTTCCCCGGGCAGGGATACACCACGACGGCCTCGGCCGACCTCGAGATCGCCGACTACGTCGACCATCTGCGCGCCCTGCTCGACGTCCTGTCGATCACCCGCGCCGACCTGTGCGGCGAGTCGCTGGGTGGCTGGGTCGCGATCAAATTCGCCGCAGCGTTCCCGGAGAGGGTGGGCAAGCTCGTGCTGAACACCCCCGGCGGCACCATGGCCACGCCGGAGGTCATGGCGAGGATCCGGTCGCTGAGCCAAGCCGCGGCCGATGACCCTTCCCCGGAACGCATCCGCAGCCGCCTGGAATGGCTGATGGCCGACCCGCAGTCGGTGACCGCCGAACTGGTCGAAGTCCGCCGCCGGATTTACGCCCGGCCCGGGTTCGCCACGTCGATGCGCCACGTGCTGTGCCTGCAGGACCCGGTGGTCCGCAGGCGCAACCTGGTGACCGACGAGGAACTGGCGTCGCTCCCGGGACCGGTGCTGGTGGTGTGGACCAGCGACGACCCGTCCGGCCCAGCGCGGGCTGGGCTGGACATGGTGTCCCGTCTGCAGCACGGTCGGTTCGCGTTGATCGAGGGCGCCGGGCACTGGCCGCAGTGGGAACAGGCCGAGACGTACAACGGGGTGATGACGGAGTTTCTTGCCCGGCAACCTGCTTCCGGTTACGTCTGAGACGAGACCTGCTCACCCTGATCCGCATTCCCGTCAAGGCGGACGACACCCACCTGCCGTCCGTCATCGGCCGCACCCGCATAGCGGACCAGTGAGTTCCCTTGCGTGTTGACGGTCAGGGAGAAAATGTCCGGCCTCGAATAGTGCCCCACCGGGTCCAGCCCGGCCTTCACCCCGACGATGTCGTTCAGGTCGATGTCGGCGTACAGAATGCCCTCTTCCTCCGGCGCGATCCTGCGGTCCCGCGTCAGCTCGTCGCCGTCGGGGCCGAAGATTCCGGCCCACCCGCCGCCGATCGGGAGAGCCGCCTTCTGGCCGGCGTCGAGCTGCCATGCCTCGTGGCCGGACGGGCCGATCAGGGTCGTCGAGCAGATCACGAACGACTGGGTGAGCGCCGCGTAGACCGACGTCAGCTTCCGGTCCGCCTCGGTGGTCTGGCTGTAGCAGGGTTCCGGGTGCTGGAAGACGTCGTTGCTGGGCCACGAAGCGACGTGGATCTGCTCGTGGAGGGCCGTCATCGTGAAGATCTCCAGAGCTTGGTAATGCTCCCAGCAGCTCAGCCCGCCGATCCGCCCGGCCGGAGTGTCCACCACGAACAAATCCGACCCGTCGCCCTCGCCGAACAGCGTGCGTTCGACGTCGGTGGGCTTGAGCTTGCGCCGGTTGGCCAGGATCTCGCCGGTGTCGCCGATGAACACCTGGCTGATGTACAGGCTCGCCCCCGCGGATTCGCTGTAGCCCATCACCACGAACATGCCGTTCCGCCGCGCGGCTTCCCTGATCCGGTCCATGCGCCGGTCGCCCAGTTCCATCGAGCTCGCGTAGTAGCGACGGTGGAATTGCTTGCTCCACAATGGACTGCCGACCCAGAGCCACCACGGGTACCCCGACACGTACAGCTCGGGGAAACCGATCACCTTCGCGCCGTTCTGCCCCGCCTCGTCGATGATCCGGCAGGCCTTGTCCACGGTGGCGTCGCCGTCGAACCAGACCGGTTCGGACTGGACGGCCGCCACCCGCGTGGTGATGTCGTAGTCGATTGCCATCGTGCGGGCCTCCTCAGGCATCCGGTGTGGTCAGCGGTACCCCGGGGTTCTTGGCCGGTCCCTGTTCGTCCTGCCGCCCGATCCGGGCGTAGGCGGGCGACTGCCGCCGCCGGAGCACGAGCGCGTGCCCGATCCCGGCCACGCAGACGAGGTAGACGACAGCCAGCACCACCCGGGACAGGGTGCCACTGTCGCCGATGTTGACGTGGATGTTCGCGGTGGCCAGCACGGCGACAGTAGCGAGGCCCGCGATGGCGAGGACGGGCGCGATGGTCGATTGGAAGAGGGTCACGCCGTGGCTGTCCTTGAGCCGGAGGTAGGCCAGCAGCGAGATGCTCGTCAGGAGAAGCAGGAGGATGAGCGCGTACCCGCCGACCCCGGCCAGAATCGCATACGTCTTGGCCGGATCGGTCCGGAGGAGGACGAGCGCGACGACGCCCACGAGGCTGACCGCGCTCACGCACAGGGAAGCGATGTAGGGCGACGTCAGCCGTGGGTGCACCGCAGCGACCCGATGGTGCAGGATGCGGTCTTTCCCGAGGTTGTACAGGTACCGGGCGATGACGTTGTGCGTCGACACGTTGGCCGCGAGGATGCTGGTGCACAACGTGATCGTGACGATGTCGACCGCGAAACCCCCGACGAACGTCCGCAGCCCGGCGTAGACCGTGCCCGACGGGTCGGCTGCGGTCGCGGCGACCGCCCCGCCCGCGCCGGTCGCTTGGATGATGACCCAGGCCCCGACCGAGTACAGCAGACCGAGCACGAGGACCGCGCCGTAGGTCGCCCGCCGGATCGTGCGGCCCGGGTTGCGGGTCTCCTCGCGGAAGATCGCGGTCGCTTCGAAACCGGAGAAGCACTGGACGGCGAAGAGCAAGGCGAAGCCGACCGAGCCGGACATGATGCTGCTGGGCTTGAACGAGTCGAAGTGCAGTCCGGCGGCCCCGCCGCGCGCGATGACCGCCACGTAGAAGATCGAGATGAGCGCGATCTCGGCGGCCATGATGATGCCGACGACGCGCACGGACACGTCGATCCGCGCGTAGCCGAGCCCGCCGATGACGGCGACCATGGCAAGGGAGTACGTCCACCAGGGCAGGCTGGGCCCGTGCAGCGTCCCGCTGACCATGGCGGCCATCGAGAGGCCGAAGAAGGTCGCGCTGGAGAGCAGGATGACGAGGTAGGACAGCACGGCGAGGTAGCACGCGCCGAGTCCGGCCGGGCGGCCGAGACCCGCGGTGATGTAGGCGTAGAAGGCGCCCGGGTTCGGCAGTTTGCGGCCCATGGTCGTGAAGCCCACGGAGAAGAACAGCAGGATGGCGCCGATGACGAGGTACGCGACCGGGGCGCCGATGCCGTTGCCGTATCCGATGACCACCGGAACGAACCCGACGACGGTGGTCAGCGGGCCGTTGAAGGCCAGCACTGTGAGGATGAGCGCGACCGCGCCGATCTTGCCGGTGAGCCGGCGCTGCGCCCCGGAATTTCCGGTGTGTGTCATGCGGACCCCTTCACTGGGCGGGTGATCGGGGGAGCATGGTCCCGGGTGCGTGGATGCACCATCGTTCCGCACGCTAAACGACCCGGGACCGCTTGGTCCGGCGATCAACCGGGCGGGCCGGTCCGGCTGAGGGCGAGTGCGCGGAGGCCGAACCACAGCTCGCTGATGTCGCGGGTCGACCGCAGCGAGCGGCCGGTGAGGGACTGGATCCGGGTGATGCGGTAGCTGACGGTCTGCTTGTGCAGGAACAGCTTCTTGGCGGTCTCGGTGGGGGACCGGTCGGATTCGAGGTAGGCGCGCAGCGTTGCGACGAGGTCGGAGTCGGTCTCGCGGTCGTAGGCGAGCAACGGCCCGAGGATCGACTCGGCGATCCGGGCCGCCTCGGTGAGGGTGCGGGGCAGGAGATCGTCCCCGTCGTCGCCGTAGTGGCCGACGCCCTGCGGCACCGTCTCGAGCGCCCAGCGGGCCTGCCGGACCGCATCGCCGAGGTGGACGGAGCCGGTGAACGGGTCGCTGATCCCGATCCGGCAGTGTTCCCCGGCGGTGATCCGGTCCAGGCCGGCCGCCTCCGCCGCGCCGGCTTCCAGCAGCGCGATCACGTGCGCCTCCCGGCCGGTGAGGAGGTAGTGCAGGCCGCCCAGCGACCAGGTCCGGGCGATCCGGTCGATCGTTTCGGCTCCGATGGCCGGGTCTCCGCCGACTGCCAGGCAGACCCACGGCCCGGCGAAGCCGTGCTCGGCAAGACCGGCCTCGAAGACATGGGGGTCGACGCGGCCGTCGAGGGCGGCGGTGAGGAGGTCGGATCCCCATCGGCGGGTGCGCTCGGCCTCGGCGTCGACGCGGGCGATTTCGAGGGCGCAGGCCGAGGCGAGGTGCTGGAGGACGGTGACGCTGGGCGTGGTCTCGGCGGTGGATTCGGCTTCGACCACCACGAAGACCGTACGGGCCACGGGCACCGGCGTCACCATCGCCAGCTGCCGGTCGACCTCGGCCCGGATGAGGTGCGGCACTTTCCAGGCCCGCCGGGTCAGCTGCTCGATGAGCGCGGACTGCCAGCGCCGGTCGGGAACCGGGCAGCCCGGGAGCACCGGTTCCCACCGTTCCGGTTCGACGAGCCGGAACGGGAAGCCGAGGGCTTCGGCGAGCCCGTCGACGAGTTCCGCGCTGGTGAAGCCGTTGGAGATGGCGCGGTGCACCTCGTTGTGGAGGCGCACGATCTGCATCAGCAACCGGGTCTGCTCGGACGCGTTGGCCGCGGCGACGGTCCGGACGTAGCGCACGTAGGGAACCGAGTACTCGGCGATCAGGACGGGAAACCCGAGCCGGTCCGCGGCAGCGAGCATTTCGGGGGAGAGTACCGGGATGGTGCTGCCGGTGCGGGAGGCGTCTTCGCCCACGACGAGACCGGCCAGCGAGGCGGCGTGCATGCGTTCGACGAACTCGACCTGGCCGGCCGGGTCGGGCGGCACGATGGCGCCGGAGGTCAGGACCAGGTCGCCGGGATCGTGCCAGTCCCAGGGCGTCGCGGTGTCGGTGTGGTGTGCCCAGCCGACCCGCCTGCCGAGCCCGTCGCGGCCGGCCGCGACCCGGGTCCGCAGCTCTTCGAGCTTGATCAGCTCGCCGACTGCGATCCCCTCGGGAACCACGAATCCGGACTCTGCGGGCACGGGCACAGGCTACCTCCGGCGATGCCCGGACCGGGCTCCTGCGGATCCGGCGGTCAGTAGAGCGGCTGCCGGTGCCGGATGTCCGCCAGCGAGATGCCGAGGGGCTGCAGGCGGTCGGACAGCTCGCCCTCGAAGATCCGGGCCACGTTCTCGGGTGAGTACTCCACCTCGACCCGGGGCGCGACGACCGCCGGATGGGAGGTGACGCTGACCAGTCCGTGATCCACCCGGACGACCTGCCCGTTGAGCCGCGCGGCGCGGTCGCTCAGCAGGTACACGACGACGGCCGCGTTGTCCGCTGCCGACGGATAGTCGCGGGCCTCGGGGTTGCTGCCGAGCTGGCCTTCGAGGTCGTCGATCATGGCGGTGTGCGCGTTCGGCGAGATCGCGTTGACCCGGATGCCCCGTGGTCCCAGCTCGGCGGCCCAGGCGTAGGTGAGGCTGCTGACCGCGCCCTTGGAAGCGCCGTACGAAGCGAAACCGGCGTGCCCGCTCTGGTTGCCCGACGAGACGTTGACGATCGCCCCGCCGCGTCCCGACTCCAGCATCGCGCGGGCCGCATGGGCGGCGGGCCCGGCGGTGCCGTGGACGTTGACGCGCAGTACGCGGGCGAGCGACTCCGGGTCCGTCGCGAGCATGGAGCCGACCTGGCCGATGATGCCGGCGTTGTTGACCAGCCCGTCGATCCCGCCGAAATGCTCGACGGCGGCGCCGACCAGGCGGCCGGCGGCGGCCCAGTCGGACACATCGGCGGCGAATTCGAACGCCTCGCCACCGGCGGCGCGGATCTGCTTGGCCGTGCGCTCGGCATCGGCTGGGTCGAGGTCGTTGACGACGACGGCCGCGCCCGCCGCCGCGATCTGCCGCGCGTACTCCGCGCCGAGACCGGTACCGGCTCCGGTGACGACCACGCATTTGCCGTCGAGGCCGGTGGTCTCCTTGGGGTTCATGCGCTCAGCCCTTCGGCCCGACTTTGGCGACGCGAGGGGCGACCTCGGTGCCCAGCAGTTCGAGGTTGCGCCGGAACGCCTCCGGGTCCGCGCTCCAGTCGAAGACGAAGCTGACCACCGTGCCGACCCCGCCGAGCTGCTCGTTGAACGCTTCCATCTTGGCCACGACCGTGTCGGGCGAGCCCACGAGGAAGAAGTGGTCGACGAGCCACTCCAGGGTCAGGTCGTCGATGGTCATGCCGGGGTCGACCAGCAGCTCGCCGAGTGCGTAGGTCTTGGTGCCGCGGTTGCGGATGGCTTTGAACGTCGGAAGGAGATGCTCGCGCCAGGTCCGTCCGGCAGCACCCTCGAGCACGAGGCGGCGCGCCTCCTCGTCGGTCTCGGCGACGAACACGTCACGCAGCACCCGCCAACGGGCGCGGTCGGGAACGAGGCCGGCATCGGTGGCCGACGTGCGGTAGGTTTCCCAGTGCGCGCACAGGGTTTCGTACCCGACCTGCTGGCTCATCGGGGAGAACCCGCGCCGTGCAGCGTCCTGGAACGACGGCGAGGCGGGCTGCATCCCGGAGACGATGACCTCGGGGTGTGGACGCTGCAGTGCCTTCAGGTGCGGGCCGTGCCACTGCTCCGAGTAGGCAGGCAGGTCGACGGTCCAGTTCGCTGTTTCCAGCCGGAACGGCGGCGGCCGGGTCCAGATCGCCGAGATGATGTCGAGCGCCTCGGCGTGCTTGGCGGCGTTCTGGTCGAGCGTCATGCCGAACAGCTGGGCGTCGGTCGGGAAGGACCCGGGTGCGAAGCCCGCGATGTACCGGCCGCCGGTGAGATGGTCGAGCCACATCAGGCGGTGCGCCAGGCTGATCGGGTGGTGATACGGCAGCAAGTGGGCCGCGGCCCCGAGCCTGATCCGTCCGGTGCGCTGGGCCGCGGCGGCGATCATGAGGTCCGGCGCGGGGCTCGGCTCGCGGCCGATCGTGTAGTGCTCGGCGAAGTAGGCCTCGTGGAGGCCGTACCGGTCCGCCCATTCGCTGACCTGCAGGTCCCACTCGATGACGTCCTGGGCGCCGCGCCTTCCCGCGCTGTAGTCCAGGTGGTACGGAGCCATGAACAGGCCGATGTCCATCTCTGCCCTCTTCCTTGTCGCGGCGGGATGCGGCGGGATGCGCCGGGGTCGATGATTCGTCGGCCGGACCGGCCGGGGCCACCGGCGCGGGCTCAAAGATCGGCGGCGGGTTTGATCCCGGGAACAGGGCCGTGTCGAAATCGTGCGCGCGGGTTCGTACCCAGGGGTGAAGGATGACCTGCGGACCCGGCAGAAGGAGCACGGACCATGGACGGCAAGATCGAAAAAGAGTTCACCGCGACCCTGCGCAAGAGCCCGGCGAAGGGCGGCCACACCTACCTGATCTGGCCGGAGTCGGTCGCGTTCTTCGGGACTCGCGGGCTGGTCAAGGTGCGGGGGACGGTGGACGGCCAGCCGTTCCGCAGCTCGTTCATGGCACTCGGCGACGGGACCCACAAGCTGCCCGTGAACGCCGGGATCCGGAAGGCCATCGGCAAGGAAGCCGGGGACACGGTGACCGTCGTCCTGCTGGAGCGGCTGGCCCGGTGACCCGATATTGCTTAGGGTAACCTAAGTGCATGGGGATCATCGGCACGGTGGCGGACCTGGAATGCGTCGTGGGGGACCGGCCGCTGCCGGTCATGATGAAGTCGATCGGGCAGCTCGACGGGCATTGTGAAGCGCTGCTCGGCGCCAGCCCGGCGGGTGTGCTCGGGTACGTCGGCGCCGGGGGCGGGCCGCGGGCCGAGATGATCGGCGGTGATCCCGGGTTTGCCGCGCCGGAGACGGAGTCGCGGGTGCGGCTGCCGGTGCCGTCGTCCGCCGCGGCCGGGACCGGCGCCGCGCTGCTGGTGCTCGTCCCGGGGTGGCGCGAGACCCTGCGGATCAACGGGACCCTCGACGAGGGCGGCCTTGCCGTCGAGGAGGCGTTCCTCCATTGCGGCAAAGCAGTACTCCGCTCGAACCTGTGGGGGCCTGCTTCGGCGGGTGACGGAGCCACCGAGGAAGGCACCGAACTCGGCCCCGCTGCAGCGACCTTTCTCGCCGCGGCGCCCTTCGCCGTGGTGACCTCCCAGGACGGCGCCGGGCACGCCGACGCGAGCCCCAAGGGCGATCCACCCGGGGTGGTGCGGATGATCGGGCCGAGGACGGTCGTTCTCGCCGATCGGCCAGGTAACCGGCGCACCGACACTTTCCACAACGTCGTCGAAAACTCCGCGGTCGCGATCGTGGCCGTCGTCCCCGGCGACCCCCGGACGCTGGAGCTCGCCGGAACCGCGGCGATCAGCACGGAATCCGCGTTGCGGGAGTCGATGTCCGAACGCAACCGCACGCCCAAAGCGGTGCTGACCGTGGACGTCGCCACCGTCCGGCTCGCGCCCTCCGCGGTGATCGAGGCCGCCCGGCTGTGGGACGCCGACCGGCACGTCGATCCCGCCACCCTGCCACGTTCGTCGGCGATCTGGACCGACCACGTCAAGCTGAACGAAACCGCGGGGGTGGCTGCGAAGCTGGTGCGCGCGGGGGTGAACGAACGTCTGCTGCGGGCCGGTCTCGACCGTGATTACCGCGAGAACCTCTGATGAGATTGGCGTGCTTCAGCTGCCCGTCAGCCCCAGGTGGTCCCGCTGTAGTCCTCCCGGAAGACGCCGCGCTCCTGCAGCCGGGGGACCACCTGGTCGGCGAACGCGGCGTCGGATCGGACGAGGGTGGTCAGGGTGTCCGTGATGGTCTTTGCCGAGCCGATGAAGTTCTGCCGTCCGGTGACCTCGATGTTGGTGCACGTGGGGATGAACGAACGTCTGCTGCGGGCCGGTCTCGACCGTGATTACCGCGAGAACCTCTGACG
Source organism: Amycolatopsis jejuensis (assembly GCF_000717335.1). Taxonomy (GTDB): domain Bacteria; phylum Actinomycetota; class Actinomycetes; order Mycobacteriales; family Pseudonocardiaceae; genus Amycolatopsis; species Amycolatopsis jejuensis. The sequence goes on along the minus strand of NZ_JNYZ01000001.1, from coordinate 149,817 downwards.
AGACCGGGGGTTGCTTCAGCTGCCCGCCAGCCCCAGGTGGTCCCGCAGGGTAGGCCCGCTGTAGTCCTCCCGGAACACTCCGCGCTCCTGCAGCCGGGGAACCACCTCGTCGGCGAACTCGTCCAACCCGCCCGGGGTCACGTGCGGGACCAGGATGAACCCGTCCGCGGCGTCGGACTGGACGAGGGTGTTCAGGGTGTCCGCGACGGTCTCTGCCGAGCCGATGAAGTTCTGCCGTCCGGTGACCTCGATGATCAGCTCCCGGCTGGTCAGGTGCTTGGCCTCGGCCAGCTCACGCCATTCGGCGGCGGTGGCAAGCGGGTCGCGGTGCATGCGGACGCTCGCCCGGCCCTTGGCGACCAGGTCGCCGGCCACCGGGTCGAACGACGGGAGCGGGCCGTTCGGGTCGTGGTCGCTCAGGTCGGTGTTCCACAGCTGCTCGAGGAACTTGATGGCGGTCGCGTCGCTCACCTGCTTGAGCCGCACCTCGTGGGCCAGTTCGTGGGCTTCGGCGTCGGTGTCGCCCAGGACGAAGGTGGCGGCGGGCAGGATGACCAGCTGGTCGGGCGTCCGGCCGTACTTCGCCAGGCGGCCTTTGACATCCGCGTAGAACGCTTGACCTGCTTCGAGCGTGCCGTGCCGGGTGAAGATCGCGTCGGCGGTGGCGGCGGCGAATTCGCGGCCCTCTTCGGAATCGCCGGCTTGGATGGTGACCGGGCGGCCCTGCGGGCTGCGGGGGACCGGGAAGCGGCCGGAGATGTCGAAATGCTCGTCGTGGTGCGCGAAGGCGCCGCCCGCCGAGGCCAGGAACCGGCCGGACTCCTTGTCCGCGACGACCTCGTCACCGCGCCAGGAGTCGAAGAGTTCCCAAGCGGTGCGCAGGAAAGTCTGGGCGCGGGAGTAGCGCTGGTCTTGTGGCAGGAAGCCGCCGCGGCGGAAGTTTTCGCCGGTGAAGGCGTCCCACGACGTCACGACGTTCCACGCGGCCCGCCCGGCGGACAGGTGGTCCAGCGACGCGAACTGACGCGCGACCTCGAACGGCTCGTTGAAGGTCGAGTTGATCGTGCCCGCCAATCCGAGGCGGTCGGTGACCGCGGCGAGCGCGGCCAGCACGGTGAAGGTGTCCGGACGGCCGACGACGTCCAGGTCGTAGATCTCCCCGTTCTGCTCCCGCAGCCGCAGGCCCTCGGCGAGGAAGAAGAAGTCGAACTTCGCGCGTTCGGCGGTCTGCGCGAGCTTCACGAACGAGCTGAACTCGATGTGGCTGCCCGCCTCGGGATCGCTCCACACGGTGGTGTTGTTGACGCCGGGGAAGTGTGCGGCGAGGTGGATCTGCTTGAGCGGCATGGAAAATCTCCCGGGATCAGGCGGCGTAGCGGTTGGCCGGGCGGGGGAGGCCGAGCAGCCCGCGCAGGGTCGCGGCCTCGTAGCCGGAGCGGAAAGCGCCGCGGGCGCGGAGTTCGGGGACCAGGCCGCGGGTGATCGCGGTGAGGTCGTGCGGGATCGTGCCGGGACGCAGGCGGAACCCGGACAACCCGGCGGCGTGCCAGTCGAGCAGCAGGTCGGCGAGTCCGGCCGGGGTACCGGTGAAGACGTGCGCGTCGGACGTGAACTCGGCACGGTCGTCCAGGCGGGCCTTGCGATCGGCGGCGGCTTGCGCGGTTTCGTCGAGGAACACGACCAGGTCGGCGAAGACCTGCACCCGCTCGTCCACCTCAGCGAGGATCGACCCGGCACTCGCGTGATCGGTGGGTGTCACGAACACGACGTCCGCCTGCTGCGACGCCAGCTGGTACGCCACGGGAACGTGCGCCAGTGCGGCGACCACCGGCTGACCCTGCGGCGGCCGCGGCGTGATCGACGGGCCTTTGACGGAGAACCACCGGCCCTCGAAATCGATGTAATGCAGCTTGTCGCGGTCGATGAACCGGCCGGTGGCCACGTCGCGGATCTCGGCGCCGTCCTCCCAGCTGTCCCACAGACGGCGCAGCACCTCGACGTAGTCGGCGGCCTCGGCGAACAGATCCTCGATCGAACCGGGGGTGCGGCGCCCGAAGTGCCGGAACTCCTCCGGCCGCGGCGAAATCTGCACGCGCACCCCGGCCCGTCCGGTGCTCACGTAGTCGAGTGTTGCGATCGCCTTCGACAGGTGGAACGGCTCGGTGTGCGTGACGACTGCCGTCGGGATCAGTCCGATGTGCGACGTCAGCGGTGCGACCCGGGACGCGACCAGCACCGCGTCGAGCCGGGTCTGCGCGCGGCCGGACCGTTCGGTGACCTCCGTCGGATCGCGCAGGGACAGGAAATCCTCGAACGTGACGAAGTCCAGGTGCGCCGCCTCGGCCTCCCGGACCAGGTCGGTCCAGTACCCGGCGGTGAGCAGGTCGCCGGGCCGCGCGTCCGGTTCGCGCCACGCGGCCGGATGCCAGCCGGCGCCCTCCAGCGCGACGGCGAGCCGTGGTCCGGTAACCCCAGTCATGGTTCGTCCTTTCCCGTGGATGCCAGCAGTGTGGCCCGGACCCCGCCGCGCGGGCACGGGTAACCAGGTGCTGGGATTTCTCGTCAGCCCGGGAATAAACCGGCCGGTTTCCAGCCGAGCCCGGGACCGAGCCGGGTCGCGATGTCGGTGAGGATCTGCACGTAGTCCTCGTGTTCGAAGGTGAACGGGAGGGCGAAGGTGACCTCGTCGATCTCGCGGAAGGCGGCGTGCTGGTACAGCTGTTCGGCGATTTCCGCGGAAGTCCCGACGTAGTCCGGCGAGAACAGCACCCCGGCCGGGCCCTGCGGCGTTTTCGTGCGGGGCAGCCGTTTCGCCGCATAATCCACGTACTTCGCGCGCTGTTCCGCGGTGGCGGAGTCGGTCGGGATCACCACGAGGCCATGGGACACGCGAGCCTGCGCCCCGGACGGGTGGTGCGCCCGGAATGCCTGGATCTGCGACAGCTGGATCTTCTCGAAGTCCGTCGACCCGTCTTCGGCGCGCACGACGTTGCTGCTCAGGAAGTTCATCCCGGCCTCCCCGGCCCAGGTGGCCGACCGCGTGCTCCCGCCGCCGTACCACATCCGGCCGGCGAGGCCGGGCGAATGCGGCTGGACATGGTCGGAGAACTGCTCGATGCCCTCGGTCCCGCTGAACGTGGACGCGCGGTCCCCGCGGATCAGCGACAGCAGCCGCGACACCCGTTCGTAGCTGAAGTCCTCCTGGTCGCCGGTGTCCGGGTACAGCGCGCTCCGCAGGGCGTCGTAGTGCATCGGCGGCCCGACGCTCACGCCCGGGTTGAGCCGTCCGCCGGACAGCACGTCGACGGTCGCCAGGTCCTCGGCCAGCCGCAGCGGGTTCTCCCAGCCCAGCGGGATCACCGCGGTGCCGAGCGCGATCCGGCTGGTGCGCTGGGTGGCCGCGGCGAGCACCGCGACCGGCGATGAGATCCCGTACTGCAGGTGCCGGTGCCGGACCGCGGCGCTGTCGAAGCCCAGCTCGTCGCCGAGTTCGAGCACCCGCAGCGTGGATTCGTGCCCCGGACCCGGATCGGCGCCGTCGAACAGCCCGATCGTCAGGAAACCCAGTTTCCGCAGTGGTTGAGCTTCGGTCGGCACGGCGGTTCCTCCCTGGTAAACACGTCGGCGGGACAAACAGCGGACCCGCGCTGATTGTTCCGGGGGACTTCAGGCGTCGATGCGTTCGCTGCCGGGGATCGCCGCCAGCAGGTCACGCGTGTACTGGTCGCGCGGGCGGAGCAGCACGTCGTCGGCTGGTCCCAGTTCGAGCAGCTTGCCCCGGCGCATCACCCCGACGTGGTCGGCGATCTCCCGGACCACCGCGAGGTCGTGGGTGATGAACAGGTACGTCAGCCCGAGCTCGTCCTGCAGGCCGACCAGCAGTTTCAGGATCTGCGCCTGCACCGAGACGTCCAAGGCGGACACCGGTTCGTCGAGCACCACCAGGTCCGGCCGCAGCGCCAGCGCCCGCGCGATCGCCGCCCGTTGCCGCTGGCCACCGGACAGCTCGGCGGGCTTCCGGCGCAGCACCGACGACGGCAGCGCGACCTGGTCCACCAGCTCGGCGACCCGGTTCGGGCCCTCCGCGCGGAACGCCCGCAGCGGCTCGCCGATCACGTCGGCAATGGTGAACCGCGGGTTCAGGGAGGCGTAAGGATTCTGGTACACGAGCTGGAACCGCCGTCGCAACCGGCGCAGCTCACCGGCCGAAAGCCGGGTGAGGTCCTGGCCGTCGAAAAGCACGGTCCCGCTCGACGGCGTTTCCAGGCCCGCGACCATCCGTGCGGTCGTCGTCTTGCCGGAGCCGGATTCGCCGACCAGGGCCAGCGTGCGGCCGCGGGTGAGCCGGAAGGAAACGTTGTCGACCGAGCGTACGGAACCCTTGCGGGGCAAGGCAAAGGTCTTCGTCAGGGAGTCCACCGACAGCAGTACGTCCGGGCCTTCCGCACGACGCGGCCGCAGCGGCTCCCGGGTGAGGCTCGGCGCGGCGGCGAGCAGCTGCCGGGTGTAATCGTGCGCCGGGGCGGCGAGCAGCTTCTGCGCCGGACCTTCCTCGACCAGCCTGCCCTCGGACAGCACAGCGATCCGCGCGGCCCGGTCCGCCGCGACCCCGAGGTCGTGCGTGATCAGCAGGACCGCGGTGCCCGATTCGGCGGCCAGTTCCTCCAGGTGGTCGAGGATTTCCCGCTGCACGGTCACGTCGAGCGCGCTGGTCGGCTCGTCGGCGATGATCAGCCGGGGTTTCCCGGCCAGCGCAATGGCGATCAGCACCCGCTGCCGGAGCCCGCCGGACAGCTCGTGCGGATACTGCCGCGCGCGCAGCTCCGGCCGGTCCACCCCGGCACGGCGCAGCAGGTCCAGTGCCTGGGTGGCGGCTTCCCGGCGGGTGGCCAGCCGGTGGATCAGCAGCACCTCGGCCACCTGCTCGCCGATCCGCTGCACCGGGTCGAGCGACACCGTCGGATCCTGCGGGACCAGGGCGATCCCGGTGCCGCGGACCTGTCGCCAGTCCTTTTCGGACAGTCCGGTCAGGTCTCGCCCGGCGAAGCTGATCCGTCCACTGTGGATCCGGCCACCCCGGGGAAGCAGGCCGATCGCGGCGTGCGCGGTGGTGCTCTTCCCCGACCCGGATTCGCCGACCACCGCGACGATCTCCCCGGGTCCTACCTCCAGGTCGACCCCGTGCACGGCGGGCACGACACCGCCCGAGGTGTGGTACGACACGGTCAGGCCGCTGATTTCGAGCACTGTCAACTCCGTTCGAGTGCCCGGGCGACCCGGTTCGCGGCCAGCACGACGGCTGCGACGGTCAGGCCCGGGAACGTGGTCATCCACCAAGCGGTGGCCAGGAAGTTCCGTCCACCGGCCACGAGCGCACCCCATTCCGGCGCGGGCGGGCTCGCGCCGAAGCCGAGAAAGCTGAGCGCCGACACTTCGAGCACCGCGGTACCCACCGTCACCGTGGCCAGCACCAGCACCGGTCCGAGCGCGTTCGGCAGCACGTGCCGGCCGAGCACTCCCGCCCACCGCACCCCCGCCGCCCGCGCGGCCTCCACGAACACGCCGGACCGCACCCGCAGCACCTCCGCGCGCATCAACCGGGCGAACGCGGCGAGGTTCGCGACCCCGACGGCGATCGCGACGTTCGTGGTCCCGAACCCGAGCGCGGTCACCAGGGCCAGCGACAGCAGGATCGCCGGGACGGCCTGCAGCACGTCGACGATCCGCATCACGACCGCGTCGAGCCAGCCGCCACGGAACCCGGCGAGCAGCCCGAGCGCAGACCCGGCGACGAACGCCACGAGGACGGCGAGCACGGTCGCGCGCAGCGAAAGCCCGGCGCCGTGCACGACGCGCGCGAAGACGTCGCGTCCGGTCTCGTCGGTGCCGAACAAATGCCCGAGTGACGGACCTTGCAGCCGCTCCGCCGGAACGCCGGTGATCGGGTCCTGTCCGGTGAACAACGCCGGGGCGAAGGCCGCGATGAGGACTGCGGCGAGGACGAGCACGGACAGGGTCAGACCTGGCTTGCGCACCAGGAACCGTTGGCGCAGAACGACGTCAGACATCAGCGGTGACCTCCTTCCGCTCGGCGACTCGCGGATCCAGCAGCGGGTACACGAGGTCGACGACGAGGTTGAGTGCCACGAAGAAGAACGCGGCCAGCACGATCACCGCCTGCACCACCGGTACGTCCTGCGCGGTCACGGCTGACGCGGTCACCCGGCCGAGGCCGTCGCGCGAGAAGACGGTCTCGGTCACCACCGAACCGGCCAGCAGGTTGCCCGCGACCACGCCGACCAGCGTCAGCGCGGGCAGCCCGGCGTTGCGCAGCGCGTGTCCGAAGTGGACTCGGCGGCGGCTCGCCCCTTTCGCTTGCACCACCTCGATGTACGGCTCGGCGAGCTGCGTACGCAGGCTTTTCGCCAGTACCTGGGCGATGATCGCGCCGGTCGGGAGCGCGAGCGTGATCGCCGGGAGGATGAGCGACGCGAAGCCGGTCGACCCGAGTGCGGGTACCAGCCGCAGCTGGAATGAGAAGAGCTGGATCAGCAGCAGGCCGACCCAGAACGTCGGCAGCGAGGTCCCCAGCGGGGGCAGCGAAAGCAGCAGCTGGCTCACGGTGCGGACGCGGGTGTACGTGCCCAGCACGGCAATCCCGCCGCCGAACACGATCGCCAGCACCAGCGCCAGTCCGGACACCGCGAGGGTCGGCGGCAACGCGGTGAGGACCTGGTGGGTGGCGTCGTCGCCGGTGGCCACGGACGTGCCGAAGTCGCCGTGCAGCGCCGCCAGCAGGTGTTTGCCGTACTGCACGAGGACCGGGTCGTCGAGCCCGTACTCGGCCCGCAGCGCGGCGATTTGCTGCGGTGATGCGGATGGGCCGCCTTCGGCCGAGCCGAGTTTGGTGAGGACCGCGTCGCCGGGCAGCAGGTAGAGGATGATGAACGACAGCGTGAACGCCGCCCACAGCACCACTACGGCCTGCAGAACCCGCCGGAACACGCTCATGAGCCGGAAACCCAGGTGTCGAACAGCTGCAGCCGCGAAGACGCTTCGAAGTTGACGTCGTGCGCTTTCGGCCCGACGCCGAGTACCTGGGTGAGCTCGAAGACCGGGATCGCGTACGCCTGCTCCACGATGGTGCGCTGCGCGGCTTCGGCGGCGGGTTTGCGCTTCGCCGCGTCGACGGTGGCGGACTGCTCGATCAACGACGGGTCAAGCGGGTTGTCGGCGGGCAGTTTGCTGCGGTTGGCGGCCTTCGTGGAGAACTGCTGGCGCAGGATGTCCGGGTCGGCGCGGGTGACGTTGTACCAGATGAAGTCGTACTCACCGCTCTGCTGGAGCCGGACGAGCTCGGCGTTGGTGTGCAGCTCGATCTTGAGGTCGAAGCCGATCTTGCGCAGCTGCTGCTGGATCAGCTCCAGCACGCTCTGGTTCTGGTTGAACACCGGGGAGAACAGCACCGACGCGGACAGCCGCTGGCCGTTCTTCGTGCGGATGCCGTCCGCGCCGGGGACCCAGCCGGCGGCCTGCAGCAGCGCTTCGGCGCCGGACGGGTCGTAGGCGAGCTCCTTGGACAGGTCGGCGTGCAGCGGCGTGGCGGCGCCGAGGATGCTGGTCGCGGGCCGGTAGTTCGGCGAGAGGACGGTGCTGGTGACCTCGGGCCGGTTGACGCCCTTCGCGACCGCCTGCCGCACCTTCTGGTCCGCCAGCACCCCGCGGGTGATGTTGGCGTGCAGGTTGAACACGATGCCCGGGTTGGCCCGTACCGGTTCGGTGAACCCGTTGCCGGTGAACTGCGGTTCGTCGACCGGCTGCACGTCGGTGACCGCGTCGAGCTGCCCGGACACGAGACTTCCGGTGCGCACGCCGGGTTCGGGCACCACGCGGTAGTCGATCCGGTCGAGGTACGCCTCGCCCTGGTGCTTCCACAGCGGCGAACCCCAGTGGTACCCGGTGCGCTTGCCGAGCACGATCTCCTGGTTCGGCCGCAGGCTGGTGAACACGAACGGGCCGGAGCCGGTGAGGCCGGTGCCCTGGCAGCGCTCCTCGGGGGTGTGCCGGTACGCCGCGGGGGCGAGCACGCCGAGCGACATCGTGGAGCTGGCCTGCAGGAACTGCGCGCTGGGCGAGCTGAAGTCGAGCTGCACCGTCGCCGGGTCGAGGACCGTCGCGCTGCGGTAGGCGGCCAGGTAGCTGGCGCCGAGGAGGGCTTTCGCACCGAGGGCCTTGATGCCGTCGAAGCTGGTCTTGACCGCGGCCGCGTCGACCGGGGTGCCGTCGGAGAAGGTCGCGCCGGAGCGGAGGTGGAAGGTGAAGCTGGTCGAATCGGTGTTGACGGTCCAGCGGTCGGCCAGCCACGGCGTGATGGCGCCGGTCTTCGGGTCCTGGTCGGTGAGCGAGTCGACGAGCTGCCTGCCCACGTTGAGCGACGCGTTCGTGCTGGCCTGCTGCGGGTCGATGCAGTCCGGATTGGACGAAATCCCGAGCCGCAGCGTGCCACCCGGCCGCGGCGGCCCGGCGTCGCCCCCGCCCGCACCGCCGGCGGTGCCGCAGGCGGCGAGCAGCAGCGGAAGCGCCACGGCAAACGCGAGCGCAGGTCGATGGGTGAGGGCGTAGCGGCGCACGATGCTCCTCCGGACGTGGACGGGTCGGGACCGCCAGCTCACCCCGTCGGAGCCGTTCGCTGAAGCCCGTCCCAGCAGGTGAGCCGGGACGGCCGCAGCACGGAATCACGTTGACCGGCAACGGCAATCGTGACTCGCGCCCGCGCGATAACCGGCGCGCATTTGTTCGGCGAGGCCGTCCGTCAGGCGGGACACCGGGCCGCGGCGCAGGAGGGATCGTTCCGTGAAGGGAACCATCACGGAATCAGAGGCTGTGAAGGGAACCTTCACGGAATGTGGAGAGCTGTGAAGGGAACCATCACGGAATCTGATTCCCTCATGGTTCCCTTCACGGACTTGGGCGAGGGGTCGCGCAGTCCGGTCGCGAGGGGGCCGGTTGTTCAGCCGCGCTTGGGCAGCTTCCAGCCGGGCCGCGGGAAGTGGCACGTGTAGCCGTGCGGGTAACGCTGGAGGTAGTCCTGGTGCTCCGGCTCGGCCTCCCAGAAGTCACCGGCGGGCGTGACCTCCGTGACGACCGGCCCCGGCCACAGCCCGGAGGCCTCGACGTCCGCGATCGTGTCCTCGGCGACCTTCTTCTGGTCGTCGGTGGTGTAGAAGATGGCCGACCGGTAGCTGGTGCCGAGGTCGTTGCCCTGGCGGTTCTTCGTGGTCGGGTCGTGGACCTGGAAAAAGAACTCGAGCTGGGCGCGGAAATCGGTCTGCTCAGGGTCGTACGTGACCTCGATCGTCTCGGCGTGCGTGCCGTGGTTGCGGTAGGTGGCGTTGGGCGTGTCACCGCCGCTGTAGCCGACGCGGGTGGAGAGCACGCCCGGCTGGTGGCGGAACAGTTCTTCCATACCCCAGAAACACCCGCCGGCCAGGACCGCCTTCTCCGTGGCCATGCCGCCTCCTTCGTCGTCGCTGCGTTACCCCCATGCTAACCGTGGTGCAGCAAACCCAGGACGAGGGCGAGCGGCGGCCACGCGTCCCGGCCGCGGCGGGTGCAGGTGAAGGCACGCAACCGCACGTCGGGACCGGTGAGCGGCAGCACGGTGACGCTCGGCCGCGTCGGCCAGTCCACCGGGAGCAGCCCGACGCCGCCGTCGGCCGCGATGAGGTCCTGGACCAGGTCGAGGCTGTCGGCGCGATGGGTGAACCGCGGGGCGAAACCGGCCATCGACGCCAGCGTCCGCACGACGGTCTCGTCCGCGCCGTTGCGGGAGTTGCCGATCCAGTCGTGGTCGCGGAAAGCGGTGAACACGGCGAGGGTTCCGTCGCCGTGCACGCGGCTCGCGTCGACCCGCCGGGCGGCGAGGCCCCACGGCGCTGCCCACAGCTGCGTGGCGGCGATCGACGGTTCGGTGGTCGCGGGGGCGAGGTCGAAGTCGTAGGTGAGGGCGAGGTCGATGTCGTCGGTCATCAGCTGCGCCAATGCTTCGGCGGGTTCGTGCTCTTTGATCACCACGCGGACCCGGGGATGCCGCTGCGCGAGCAGAGCCGCGACCGGCAGCAGCGACTGGCGGACGGCGGTCGCAAACCCGGCGACCCGCACGGTACCGGCGGGTTCAGCGCCCGGGTCGAGGTCGACGCGGGCCGTCTCGACGGCCGCGAGGATCGTGACGGCGTGCTCGGCGAGCCGTTGCCCGGCCGGGGTGAGGCGCACCCGGCGCCCGTCCGGTTCGAGCAGGACGACACCGGTTTCCTTGGCCAGCACCGAGATCTGCTGCGAGACGGTGGACGTGGTGGTCCCGAGCACCTCGGCGACGGCCCGCATCGAGCCGAGCCGCGACAGCTCGAGGAGGAATTGCAGCCGGCGGGTCTCCACCTGGTCTATTGTTCAGGATTTCCGGACGGTATGTCCATCATCGGCAGGTGGACACGAACGGTCCGGATGAGGTCTCCTGGAGGACGTGCTCCCTTCCTCCACCCGGGCCGGTGTTGTGTTCGCCGTCGGCGCCATGCTGTCCGTTCAGCTGGGATTGGCGGTTTCGGTCGGCCTCGCCCGCGAAATCGGGCCGACTGGCGTCGCGTGGCTGCGGCTTGCGTGGGCCGGGGTGCTGCTGCTCGTACTCGTGCGGCCGAGGCCGTCGACGTTCCGCCGCCCGGTGCTGAAGACGAGTGTGGTGCTCGGCGTCGTCACGGCGGGGATGACGATCCTGTTCATGGTGGCGGCGACGCGGCTGCCGCTGGGGACGGCGAGCGCGCTCGAGTTCCTCGGCCCGCTGACGGTCGCGATCGTGCGCGGCCGCAGCGGGACCCGGTGGTGGCCGGTGCTGGCGGCAGTGGGCGTGGTGCTCCTGACCCAGCCGTGGCAGGGCGGAACGGACCTGATCGGTATCGCGTGCGCACTCGCGTCGGCGGTGTGCTGGGGGTGCTACATCCTGCTGACGCAACGGGTCGGCGACGAGGTTTCCGGCGTGCGCGGGCTCGCAGTGTCGATGCCGGTGGCGGGTCTGGTCGCGACTTTCGTACACGGACCGGCCACCATCTCGCAGCTGACCTGGCCGCTGGTGCTGGCCGGGCTGGGGCTCGCGGTGCTCGTGCCGGTGATCCCGTTCTGCCTGGAAATGCTTGCGCTGCAACGGTTGACGGCATCCGCCTTCGGGACGTTGATGAGCCTCGAACCGGCGTTGGCGCTCCTGGTCGGGCTGATCGTGCTGCACCAGGTCCCGAACCTCGCCGCGGGGGCCGGGGTGGCGTTCGTGGTGGCGGCAGGGATCGGCGCGGAGCGGACCGGAGCGCGCGAACCGGTGAAGACGATGGTCTGAACGTCGCGGTGGTTAGGCTGGCGGCATGCAGGTGGAGATCTGGAGCGACATCGTGTGCCCGTGGTGCTACCTCGGGAAAGCGCGGTTCGACAAGGCATTGGCCGGTTTCGCGCACCGCAGCGAGGTGAACGTGACGTACCGGTCGTTCGAGCTCGATCCTTCGCGCACCGGGACGGAACCGTTGCTGCAGATGCTGACCGCGCGGTACGGGCCGCAGGCGGAGGCGATGGAGGAGCGGGTGGCCGGGCTGGCCGCGGCGGAAGGGCTCGGGTACCGCACGGACCGGGAGATCGGCAACACCTTCGACGCGCACCGGCTGCTGCACTGGGCGCGGGAGAAGGGAATGGAGGCCGAGATGGTGGCGGCGCTGTTCCGCGCGAACTTCGCCGAGGCGCGGCCGGTGTTCCGGGCGGAAGTGCTCGCCGAGGTGGCGGAAGAGGCCGGTCTGGTGCGGGCGGATGCAGAGGCGGTGCTGGCCGACCCGCAGCAGTACGCCGAAGCGGTGCGCGCCGAGGAGCGGGAGGCAGCGCAGCTCGGGGCGACCGGGGTGCCGTTTTTCGTGCTGGACCGACGGATCGGGGTGTCCGGTGGCCAGCCGGTGGAGGTGTTCACGCAGGCGCTGGAGCAGGCTTGGGACGCCAGCCGGACCTGACGTGTTCGAGGTCGGCCGGACCGCGAACTGAGCAGGCCTGGGGACGTCGGCCGGAGCAGGCGCCGGGAGGTCAGTCCGACCAGGAGCTGAGGCGGTTGAGGAGGCGTTCGAGCACCTGCGGGTCGGCGGTCACCGGGTCGCCGGACACCGGTTCGTCGACGAGGGTCCGGCGGTCACCGCGGCGGGGGAGCCGGACCTGGCCCGCGGACATGCCGCCGGGCAGCGGCAGCTCGCACCACGTGACGCGGCCGCCGCGGGGTCCCGGGCGCACGCCGATGCGGGTGTCACGGGGCGGGATCGGGGCGGGCAGGTCGTCCTCGACCTCGACCACGAGCATCTCCCCGCGCACCTGCAGCCGCACGGTGACGAAGGCGGGCGCGGCGGGACGGCTCTGGTCGACGATGTCGCCGACGAGCCGGACGGCGGCGTTCGTGACCTGGTCCAGCATCGGCAGCAGGGACCAGTCGCTGAGGATCAGCCGGACGAACAGTTCGGTGCACGGGACCGCGCTCGGCTGCGCCACGAGCCGGAGGTCGTCCACCTGGGTCGTGCGCGTGCTCAAGCGTCACCTTCCTCCTCGGCGGGCGGCCCGGTCGGACCGTGCGGGCATCATGCCACCGTCGTTCGTGCGGGTTGCGACGGGAGGGTGGTGTCCGGGAGACCCGCAGGTCACGGCTTTCCGGCGGGTCAGTTCCGCTGAGCGAGACGGCGCAGCTTCCGCCCGGCGGCCAGTGCCGGGAAGGCCAGCAGCGCGCCCGCGCCGAGGGGAAGTCCTTGCTGCCAGGCGGGTGCCCCGAGCGCGGCGGGGTGCTGGGCGTCGTAGTCGCTGACGCCGCTCCAGCGGGACGGCGGCAGGACGATGAACCGGGCCTTGCCGATGACGTCGCCGACCGGAACGGTGCCGTTCACGCCACCGCCGCCCTGGCACCGGGAGTCGCACGAGTTGTTGCGGTTGTCGCCCATCACCCACAGGCTCCCGGCCGGGACGGTGACCGGCGCGAACGGCTGCTGTACCGGGTTGGCGGGGTCGGTCCAGTGGACGTAGGGCTCGTCGAGAGGTTTGCCGTCGACGAGGACGCGTCCTTGCGGGTCGCAGCATTGGACGGTCTGGCCGCCGGTGGCGATCACGCGCTTGACGAAGTCGCGCTCGTCCGGCGGGGCGAAGCCGACCAGGGAACCCAAGCCGCGCAGGGTCTTCGTGACGAAGTTGCCGGTGTCCTGGGGGGCGATTTCGTGCTCGGTCCAGTGTTGCGGGCCGCGGAAGACGATGACGTCACCGGGGGTGGGATTGGTGAAGTCGTAGGTGACGCGGTCGACGACGACGCGGTCTCCGAAGCAGCCGGTGCAGCCGTGGAGGGTCGTTTCCATCGATTCGGAGGGAATGAGGAAGACCTTGCCGACGAATTGCTGGATGAGGATGGTGAGGACGAGGGCGATGCCGAGGAGGATGGGGAGTTCTTGCCAGAAGGGGCGTTTCTTTTTCGGGGGCTTTTGGGGGGTTGAGTCGGGTTCGCCGGGGGTGTGCGGGATGGGGTGGGCCACCGGGTCAGGTTACCGAGAGGTGCGGGTGGGGATGGGGATCGTGGGGGGCCACGATCGGGGCCGTTTCGGGGGGCCGTTTCGGAGGACCGTTGCGGTGGGGCTGTGGTGGGGAGCTGTTGCAGTGGGGCTGTGTTGGCCGGAACTGTTGCGTGGGGGCACCCCGAAGGTGGATTGTCACGACGGTCTGAACGGCTTGTCAAGGGGGGGAAGATGCCTTTACAAGCCGTTCAGACCGTGTGCGGGCTTCGGATCGGGGTGCAGGGCGGGGGCTGGGTGCCCGGTCCCGGTGGGTGGGTCGGCTGCGGTGAGTGGGTGGTGCGTGGGGCGTGGGGCGTGAAAGGGCTGTGAAGGCCACCTTCACGGAATCTGAGTCCGTGAAGGGAACCATGAGGGAATCTGAGTCCGTGAAGGTTCCCTTCACGGATGTCGGCCTCAGTCGGTGAAGGAGCCGTGGCGGCCGGAGCCTTCGGTGAAGCGGGTGGCGCCTGCGAGGGTGTCTGTGGTCAGTGAGGATTGGCCGTGGCGGAATTCGTTCTCCAGTGCGGCTTTCTCGTTCAACGACTCGCCTTCCAATAGCGCCAGGCGGTCTTCTCGTAGGCAGGTTTGCGGGAAGGCTGCCAGGTTCTTGCCCAGGGCTATTGCGGCCTGGAGTGCGGTGCCGGGTGGGACGACGCGGTTTGCCAGGCCGATGTGCAGCGCTTCCGCGGCGTCGACGGGGCGGCCGGTCAGGATCAGGTCCATGGCGTGGCTTCGGCCGATCAGCCGGGGGAGCCGGACGGTTCCGCCGTCGATCAGGGGGACTCCCCAGCGGCGGCAGAACACGCCGAACACTGCGGTTTCGTCGGCGACTCGCAGGTCGGCCCACAGGGCGAGTTCCAGGCCGCCGGCGACGGCGTGGCCCGAGATTGCGGCGATCACCGGTTTGGTCAGCTGCAGGCGGGTCGGGCCCATCGGGCCGTCGCCGGTCGGGGTGGTGCGGTTGGGGGTGCCTTCGCTGACTGCCTTCAGGTCTGCGCCGGAGCAGAAGGTGCCGTCGACGCCGTACAGCACGGCGACTGCGGCGTCGGGGGAAGCGTCGAATTCCCGGAATGACCTGGCCAGCGCGTCGGCGGTGTCGCGGTCGACCGCGTTGCGCCGGTGCGGGCGGTTGATGCCGATGGTGGTGACCGGACCGTCGTGGTCCACCAGGACAGTGCTCACGGAATCCTCCAAACCTCGCGACCGTACGCTGCGATCATCACAGACAAAGGGGACCGCACATGGAAGCTCTGGCTGTTTTCGCGTACGAGCTCGGGGTGCTCAAGCGCGTCCGGCGGGCGGGGTGGTGGCAGGCTGGGGTTCGCGACCCGGAGTCGGTCGCCGAGCACAGTCTTCGGGCGGCGCAGCTGGCGGCGTTGCTGGCTGCCGAGGAAGGCGGGGTACCCGAGCGGGCCGCGTTTCTCGCGCTGTGGCACGACACTCAGGAAACCCGCACCGGGGACCTGCCGCACAGTGCCGCGCCGTATCTCGTGAAGCCGGAGCCCCGCGCGATCACGGCGGACCAGACTGCCGGCCTGCCGCCTGCTTCGGCGGAAACTGTGCGGGACGCCGTCGACGAGTACGAGACCCGTGAATCGCTCGAAGCTCGCTGTGCCAAGGACGCCGACAAGCTCGAAATGCTGGTGCAGGCTCTCGAATACCGGGCCACTGGGGTGTCCACAGTGGACGAGTGGATTGCCTCGGCGCAAGCGGGGCTCTTCACCGCTACTGCGCGCCGGATCGCCGAGGCGGCGCTGGTGACGTCGCCGCTGGCCTGGCGGTCTCGCTGATCACCCACACGGACGAAAAGACGGTTCGAACCCCTGTTTTCCGGGCATGGTCACAGAAGGGACCAAACCACGGGGAGGCGCGGGATGAACCGGAAGATCACGGCAGTTCTGGCCGGTGTCGCGGCAATGGCGGCGACAGTCGGCTTCGCGACCAGCGCGGACGCGGCGGGCGCGCCGTGCGGGAGCAAAGCAAAAGCGTGCGTGCGCCTGTCCACCAACACCGCATGGCTGATGGACCACGGCAAGGTCACCCGCGGCGGGGTGCGCATCACCGTGGGCAAACCGGCGTACCCGACTCCCGTCGGCACGTTCCGCGTGCAGTACAAGGACATCGACCACTACAGCAAGGAGTTCAACGGCCCCATGCCGTACTCCGTCTTCTTCACCACCACCGGCGTCGCGTTCCATCAGGGCAGCTTGAAGGTGCAGTCGCATGGCTGCGTGCACCTCTCGCGCGCCGACGCGATCGCGTTCTACAACACGCTCCAGCCGGGTGATGTCGTGCAGGTCGTGCGTTAGCCCACCGGCACCGGGCGCCGCAGGGCCTGGCGGCGGAGGCGGCCGAACGTCCGCGGGTTGTTCAGAGCGAACACCGCGACGATACGGCCGTCGCGCTGATAGGTGGCCACGAACGATTCGTCGTCCGGGCTGCCCTCGGGGAACGTGACCTCGTCGTCCGGCGACGGATGTCCGGCGAGCTGGAGGGTGCCGCCGTATTGGTCGGACCACACGTATCCGCTCGGCTCGTACTGGCGGACGACCTGTCCGGCCAAGAGATTGGCGACGGCGACCGGGGCCTGCTCAGTGGCGTTCGTCCAGTGTTCGTGCCGGGTTCCCGCCGCGCCGAACGCTGCGACGTCGCCGACTGCCACCACATTCGGCAGCGACGTGACCAGACCCGCGCAGGTGCGGACGCCGTTCGCGACAGCCAGGCCCGAGCCATCCAGCCACTCGACCGCCGGAGCCATCCCGATCCCGGCCACCACGAGGTCCGCGGGGAGTTCCTCGCCGGTGTCCAGCTGCACTCCGGTGACCCGGCCGGAAACGGTGGTCAGCCCGGCCACCGTGGCGCCACAGCGCAGCACGACCCCGTGCCGGCCATGCAGTTGTCCGCAGATCGAGCCCAGCTGCGGCCCCAGAACGCGGGCGAGAGGGATCTCCAAGGCCTCCAGGACGGTGACGTCGAGCCCGAGCTGCGAGCACGTCGACGCGACCTCCGCCCCGATGAACCCGCCGCCGACGATCACCACCTGCGCGCCGGGGATCAGTTCTTCGCGCAGGGCAACGGAATCCTCGAGCGTGCGCAGCACGTGGACCCCGGCCACGGACTCCGTGCCGGGTAAGGGCCGCGCGCGGCCACCGGTCGCGAGGACGACGCCGTCTGCCGCGAGTTCGCCGTCGGACAGCACCAGCCGCCCGGCGCCCGGATCGAGGCGTTCCACCCGGGTGCCGAGCCGCAGGTCCAGCGAGGCAAGGTCGTCGGCGTCGAGAAGGTCCAGTGACTCCCGCGACGCCGTGCCCGCCAGGAAGGCTTTCGACAGCGGCGGCCGGTCGTAGGGGAGATGCGGCTCCTCGCCGATGAGCACGACCCGGCCGTCGAAACCCTGCGCGCGCAGTTCCTGGGCAGCGCGCGCACCGGCGAGCGACGCGCCGACGATGGCGACCGTCTTCACGCAGCGTCCTCGGCGGCGTCTGCGAGCACGTAGATCACACCGTCCGCCACCTGCACCGGATACGTCCGGACCGGCTGCTTCGCGGGCAGGCACGACGGAACCCCGGTGCGCAGGTCGAACAGCGCCGCGTGCAGCGGGCACTCCACGAAGCAACCTTCGAGCCAGCCGTCGGACAGCGACGCGTCCTGGTGGGTGCAGGTGTCCCCGATCGCGTACAGCTCGCCGTCGGCGTTGAACACGGCGATGGGCTCGGGCCCCGCAATCCGGACGGACTCGCCCGGAGGCAGCTCGTCCACAGTGCACGCGCGCAGCATCTCGTCCTCCGAAACCGGTGGTTGTTGCGTATTAAGGAACACACGACGTGATACGCAACAGAGTCTGGGACCGCGGGAGGGGTGCCGTCAAGAGGTTGGCGGGACCAGTTTTGTGGAGCACCGTTCCGGGGGAAAGCCGTGGTCGGGGGCGGTTCGGGAGAACGGGTGCCGCGTCTTGACAGCGTCCGCGCGGAGCTGCACCGTGTTCCGTAGAGGGCAACATGACGCGTCATACGCAACATCGAGAGGAGCCCCGCCGGTGACCACCACCGACCTCCCGCAGAGCCTGCTGCCGACTCTGCCGGGGCCGCACTACACCGACCCGGCGATCTTCGGGCGCGAGCAGGAACGGATCTTCGAGGCGGGCTGGTTCTGCGCCGTCCGCTGTGCCGACCTGCCATCCGCCGGGTCGTTCGAAACCGTGCAGATCGGACGGGAGAGCGTGCTCGTCGCGCGGGGTCGCGACGGGGCACTGCGGGCCTTCCTCAACGTCTGCCGCCACCGCGGCGCGCGGCTTTGCACCGACGAAAAGGGCGAAGTGAAGCGCGCGTTCCAGTGCATGTACCACGCCTGGACGTACGGACTCGACGGAAAGCTCGTCGCTGCCCCGAATCTCACCGGGATGCCGGACATCGACCGCGTCGAGTACGGCCTGACCCGCGTGCACCTGCGCGAATGGCTCGGCTACGCCTGGGTGTGCCTCGCCGGGGAAGCACCGTCCTTTGCGGACACGGTCATGGCCGACGTGAGTACCCGGCTCGGCGGGCCGGGCGAGATCGAGGCGTACGGCATCGACCGGCTCGCGCTCGGCCGGCGGATCGAGTACGACGTCCGCGCGAACTGGAAGCAGATCATCGAGAACTTCATGGAGTGCTACCACTGCGCCACCATCCATCCGGAGCTCACCGAGGTGCTGCCGGAGTTCGCGGACGGGTACGCCGCGCAGTACTACGTGGGCCACGGCGCGGAGTTCGGCGCGGACGTCGCCGGGTTCACTGTGGACGGTGGCGACGGCGTGCAGCGGCTGCCGGGCGTCGGGCCGCACCAGGACCGGCGGTACTACGCGATCACGATCCGGCCGCAGGTGTTCGTGAACCTGGTGCCCGACCACGTGATCGTGCACCGGATGTTCCCGCTCGCCCCGGACCGCACCCTGGTCCGCTGCGACTGGCTGTACCTGCCGGAGGTCGTGGAGTCCGGCGCGGATCTGGACCGCTCGGTGGAGCTGTTCCACCGGGTGAACCAGCAGGATTTCGAGGCGTGCGAACGGTGTCAGCTCGCGATGGGCTCACGCGCGTACGCCCGCGGCGGGGTGCTGGTGCCGAGCGAACACCACATCGGGGAGTTCCATGCCTGGGTACGTGCGCAAACCGGGGACTAGCGGGTCAGATCAACGCGCGGATGGCCGCCTCGAACCCGGTCACGTGGTCGAGCGTGAGTGCGGCGGCCGTCTTCGCGTCGCCCGCCACGATGGCGGTGAGCAGCGGCAGGTGTTCGTCCACGTGGCCCGCCATGCCTTGCAGCCGCGGCAGGAACACACACCAGATGCGGGTGGCGAGGTTGTCGTAATGGATCAGGGTGTCTTCGAAGAACGGGTTGTGTACGCATTGGTAGATCGCGCGGTGCAGTTCGAGATCGGTCCGCAGCAGTTCGGCGTTGTCGGCAGGCGTCGCCGAATCGAGCTGGTCCCGCAGCTGCGACAGGCGGGCGCGATCCGCGTCGGTGGCGCGGGTGGCGGCGGCCGCGGCGGCAGTCGGTTCGAGCGTGCGCCGGACCTCGGAGATGTGGGCGAGGTCGGAGATGTTGACGTCGGTGGCGAACGTGCCGCGCCGCGGGTACGCCACCACCAGACGGTCGGTTTCGAGCCGTTTCAGGGCTTCGCGGATCGGCGTGCGGCCCATGCCGAGCGTGCTGCCCGCCCAGTCCTCGTTGATCGGGTCGCCCGGCTTGATGTCGAGCATGACGAGGCGGTCGAGCAGGAAGGCATAAGCGCGATCGGCCAGCGACGGGGCGGTGGCCGGCATGACGTGGTTGACCTGGGTGCGCACCCCGCCTACCCTACATCGAAGATTGATATATCAGTAGTCGACCAGGGAGACACGCGGGAATGACGACTACGGACCTTCCCGAGCACCCCGCTTTCCTGTGGCGGGACCAGGCTCCGCGGTGCGCGTACGACGTCGTCGTGGTCGGCGGCGGCGGGCACGGGCTGGCGACGGCGTACTACCTCGCCAAGGTCCACGGCATCACGAACGTCGCGGTGCTGGAGAAGGGCTGGCTCGCCGGCGGCAACATGGCCCGCAACACCACGATCATCCGGTCCAACTACCTCTGGGACGAAAGCTCCGGCATCTACGAGCATTCGCTCAAGCTGTGGGAGGGACTGGAGGACGACCTCGGCTACCCGATCCTCTTCAGCCAGCGCGGTGTGCTCAACCTCGCGCACAGCCTGCAGGACGTCCGCGACAGCGTGCGCCGGGTGAATGCCAACCGGCTCAACGGGATCGACGCGGAATGGGTCGATGCGGACGGCGTCAAGGAGCTCTGCCCGATCGTCAACACCTCGCCGGACGTGCGGTACCCGGTCCTCGGCGCGACCTACCAGCCGCGCGCCGGGATCGCCAAACACGACTACGTGGCTTGGGGATTCGCCCGCGCGGCGGCCGCGATGGGCGTCGACCTGATCCAGAACTGCGAGGTCACCGGGCTCGAAACGCGGGACGGCAAGGTCACCGCGGTGGAGACGGGCCGGGGCCGGATCGCGGCCGGGAAGGTCGCGCTGTGCGCGGCCGGGCACAGCTCGGTGCTCGCCCGGATGGCCGGGATCGACCTGCCGCTCGTATCGCATCCGCTGCAGGCGCTCGTGTCGGAGCTGCTGGAACCGGTGCACCCGACGGTGGTGATGTCGAACGCCGTGCACGTCTACGTTTCCCAGGCACACAAGGGAGAACTGGTGATGGGCGCGGGGATCGACGCGTACGCCGGGTACGGGCAGCGCGGGTCGTTCCACATCATCGAGAACCAGATGGCCGCCGCGCTGGAGCTGTTCCCGGTGTTCGCGCGGGCGCACCTGCTGCGCACCTGGGCCGGGATCGTCGACGTCACCCCGGACGCGTCGCCGATCGTCGGCCTGACCCCGGTGGAGAACCTGTACCTCAACTGCGGCTGGGGGACCGGCGGGTTCAAGGCCACGCCCGGCGTCGGTGACTGCTTCGCACACACCATCGCGAAAGGCAAGCCGCATCCGTACGCCGAGCCGTTCACCCTCGACCGGTTCACCACCGGCGCGCTCGTCGACGAGCACGGCGCCGCCGCCGTCGCGCATTAGGAGTGCCCCCGTGCAGCTGATTCCCTGCCCCTGGTGCGGTCCCCGCGAGGAGACCGAATTCCACTACGGCGGACAAGCCCATGTCGCCTACCCGGCCGAACCGGCGGCGCTGTCGGACGAGGAGTGGGCGAAGTTCGTGTTCTTCCGCGCGAACCCGAGCGGGCCGCTGGCCGAGCGGTGGAGCCACAGCGCGGGCTGCCGCCGCTGGTTCAACGCCGTCCGCGACACCCGCACCCACCAGCTGGCGGCCGTGTACCGCCTCGACGAACCCCGGCCGGTGATCCCATGACCTTCCGCCTCCCGCACGGCGGCCACGTCGACCGCGATGTGTTGCTGCACTTCACTTTCGACGGCCGTGAGCTCACCGGGCATCCGGGCGACACGCTCGCGTCCGCGCTGCTGGCGAACGGCGTCCACCAAGTTGCGACGAGCGGAAAGCTCGGTCGTCCGCGCGGTATCATGGCCGCCGGGGTCGAAGAGCCGAACGCCGTGGTACAGCTGGAAAAGCCGTTCCCGGAACCGATGCTGACGGCGACCACGGTCGAGCTGGTCGACGGTCTGGTCGCCCGCAGTCTCCGCGGACAAGGCAGGCTGGCAACGGAACCGGACCCGGCCCGGTACGACGCGAAGCACGTGCATTGCGACGTTCTGGTGGTCGGCGCCGGTCCGGCCGGTCTGGTCGCCGCGCGTACGGCAGCCCGGTCGGGCGCGCGGGTGGTGCTGGTGGACGACCAGCCTGAGCCCGGCGGGTCGTTGCTGGGGTCGAACGAGTACGTCGACCTCAAACCCGCCGTCGAATGGGCCCGCGCGATGGCCGACGAGCTGGCCCCGGGCGTGCAGATTCTCACCCGGACCACCGCATTCGGTGCGTACGACGACGGTTTCGTGCTCGCCGTGCAGAACCGGATGTCCGGCGCCGCCCGGCAGCGGGTGTGGCGGATCCGCGCGAAGCAGACCGTGCTGGCGACGGGCGCGCATGAACGGCCGATCGTGTTCACCGACAACGACCGGCCGGGCATCCTGCTCGCCGGTGCCGCGCGGACGTACCTGCATCGCTACGGCGTGCTACCCGGCCGCCGCGCCGTCGTGTTCACCACGGACGACTCCGCTTATGTGTCCGCGATCGACCTCGCGGACGCCGGGGTGGACGTGCCACTGGTGGTGGACGTGCGCCCGGTCGCACCTGAGGGTTGGGCCGCGGAGTGCGCCGAGCGGGGGATCGAGGTGCGGGCCGGTGCCGCTGTTGTTGGTACGGAAGGGACTTCGCGGGTCACCGGCGTACGGGTCGGGGACGAGCTCATCCCGTGTGACACGCTTCTGGTCTCCGGCGGCTGGACACCTGCGGTGCATCTGTTCAGCCAGCTCCGCGGCGCGCTTCGGTACGAACCGGCGTTGGGTGCGTACGTCCCCGACGGTGACCTTCCGACCGCGCGGGTCGTGGGCAGTGCGAACGGAACCCTGGACTTCGCCGGATGCGTCCGGGAGGCGGGTGACGAGCGCCCGGTGTCCGACGCTCGCCCGAACGAGCGTCCCCCGGCCATGCAGTGGCAAATCCCCGGCCCGGAACCGCGGTTCGTCGACCTGCAGCGCGACGCGACGGTGTCCGATGTCCTGCGCGCAACCGGCGCAGGCCTCAGCTCACTGGAGCACGTGAAGCGGTACACCACCATCGGCACCGCCCACGACCAGGGCAAAACGTCCGGCATGCTCGCCGCCGGGATTACCGCCGAAGCACTCGGCGTCGACCTCGCGGATCGCCGCCCGACGACGTATCGCCCGCCGTACACCCCGGTCGCCTTCGCCGCGCTGGCCGGGCGGCACCGCGGTGAGCTGCACGATCCGGTGCGGGTCACGGCGCTGCATTCCTGGCATGTCGAGCACGGGGCGGAGTTCGAGAACGTCGGCCAGTGGAAACGCCCGTGGTACTACCCGCAGCCGGGCGAGGATCTTCACGCGGCGGTGCGGCGCGAATGCCTGGCCGCGCGGGGTGGCGTGGCCATGATGGACGGGTCCACTTTGGGCAAGATCGACGTCCAAGGCCCGGACGCCGCCGCCTTCCTCGACCTGCTCTACACGAACATGATGAGCACTCTGAAGGTCGGCCGGATTCGGTACGGCGTGATGTGCGGGGTCGACGGCATGGTGATCGACGACGGCACCGTGATCCGGCTCGCCGACGAGCGGTTCCTCGTCACGACGACCACCGGCAACGCGGCCATGGTGCTCGACTGGATGGAGGAGTGGCTGCAGACCGAGTGGCCGCACCTGCGCGTGTTCGCCACGTCGGTCACCGAGCACTGGGCCACGATCGCGCTGGTCGGCCCGCGTTCGCGGGAGGTGCTTGCAGCTGTATCGGAAAACATCGACGGCTTCGATTTCATGACCTGGCGCGACCTCGAAGTGGCCGGAATCGCCGCGCGCGTGTGCCGGATCAGCTTCTCCGGTGAGCTGGCGTACGAGATCAATGTGCCGTCGTGGTACGGAATCGCGCAGTGGGAAGCATTGTGGACCGCTGGGCAGTCGCTGGGAATCACCCCGTACGGCACGGAAACTATGCACGTCCTGCGCGCGGAGAAGGGGTACCCGATCATCGGCCAGGACACCGACGGCACGGTGACGCCGCACGACCTCGGCCTGAGCTGGGCGGTGTCCAAGAAGAAGCCCGATTTCCTGGGTAAACGGTCGTTCTCGCGGGCGGAGAACCTGCGGCCGGACCGGAAACAGCTGGTCGGTTTGCTGCCGGTCGATCCGGACGTGCTGCTGCCCGAAGGCGCGCAGATCATCGAGACCGCCCACGTGCCGCGGCCGCCAGTGCGCATGCTCGGGCACGTGACGTCGAGCTACCCGAGCGCCGCGCTGGGCCGGACCTTCGCGCTGGCGTTGGTGCGCTCCGGCCGCGAGCGGATCGGGGAGACGCTGTACGTCCCGGTCGGTTCCGACGTGGTTCCGGTGACCGTGACGGAATCCGTGCTCTACGACAAGGAGGGGACCCGTCGTGACGGTTGAAGCCCGGGCGCCGCTCGCCGAGTACGCGGGCAGACTGGCAGATCTCGCCCCCGCTGTCCTCGCGGAGGAACGGCCGTTCCTTTCCCAGCTGAACCTGCGGGTCCGGGCGGGACACGAGGTCGTCGCGGATGTGCTGGGCGTTCCGTTACCCGAACCGTGCACGTTCGCCGCCGGGGCGGGCGATGTCCTGTGGCTGGGGCCGGACGAGTACCTGGTGATCGACGCTCCCGAAGGTACCGAAGCGGCCTTGCGGGAAGCGGTTGCGGTCGGCGCAGTCACCGATGTTTCCGCGCAGCGCACCGCCGTGCACCTCGCCGGACCGGCCGCCCGCGACGTGCTCGCGCACGGCTGCGCGATCGACCTGCACCCGAGCGTGTCGCCGCCCGGGACGTGCGTGCAGACATTGTTCGCCCGCACCGGAATCATCCTGATGGTGCGGGAGGCGGGGGAGTACACCGTCCTGGTGCGGCAGTCGTTCGCGCCCTATTTCGCGGCCTGGCTCGCCGACGCGGCGGTCGAATACCGGGAGGAGGCGCCATGACCCAATTCACCCTCACCCTGCACTGCCCGGAACGCTCCGGGATCGTGCACGCCGTCACGACGTTCCTCGTCGGGAACGGCTGCGACATCGTCGAACACCAGCAGTTCGACGACGACGTGCACGGGGAGCTCTTCCTGCGCACCGAGTTCACCTGCACCGGACCGGCCACTGTGGACGATCTCACCCGCTCCTTCGACCCGGTTGCGCGTGACTACGCCATGCAGTTCCGCATCTCCGACCGCACACCGGACCGGCTGCTGGTGATGGTGTCGAAGGCCGGGCACTGCCTCAACGACCTGCTGTTCCGCTGGCGCGCAGGCGGGCTCGGCGCGGAGATCGCGCTGGTGGTGTCCAACCACGAGGACCTGCGGCCGATGGCCGAGGCCGCGGGCTTGCCGTTCGAACACGTTCCGGTGACTCCCGCGAAGAAACCGGAGGCCGAACAGCGGCTGCTGGACCTGGTGCGGGACCACCGGATCGACCTCGTGGTGCTGGCGCGGTACATGCAGGTGCTCTCGGACGAGCTGTGCCAGAAACTGCAGGGCCGCGCGATCAACATCCACCATTCGTTCCTGCCCGGCTTCAAGGGCGCGAAACCGTACGCGCAGGCCTACGACCGGGGGGTGAAGTACGTCGGCGCGACCGCGCACTACGTGACCCCGGAGCTCGACGAGGGGCCGATCATCGAGCAGGAAGTGCAGCGAGTGGACCATTCGCACTCGCCGCGCGCACTCGCCACCGTCGGCCGGGACGCCGAAGCACTCGCGCTTTCCCGCGCGGTGCGCTGGCACTGCGAGCGGCGCGTGCTGCTCAACGGCACCCGGACCGTCGTCTTCCGCTGACCCACAGGGAGTTCGCATGACCCGAGTCGTGATCATCGGCGCCGGCATCGTGGGCGCGAACCTCGCCGACGAGCTCACCACGCGCGGCTGGACCGACGTCACCGTGCTGGACCAGGGACCGCTGCCGCTCACCGGCGGGTCCACGTCGCACGCGCCGGGCCTGGTGTTCCAGACCAACCCGTCGAAGTCGATGACCGAGTTCGCCGGGTACACCGTCCGCAAGCTGCTCGACCTCGGCTGCTTCGCGCAGGTCGGCGGCATGGAGGTGGCCACGACCCCGGCGCGCTGGGAAGACCTCAAACGCAAACAGGGCTGGGCCACGTCATGGGGCGTCCCGGCACAGCTCATCGACCCGGACGATTGCGCACACCGGTGGCCGCTGCTCGACCAGTCGCAGATCTTCGGCGCGCTCTACGTGCCGACGGACGGTCTCGCCGACGCTTCCCGCGCCGTCGAGGAACTCGCCCGGCGGGCACAGTCACGCGGCGCCCGGTTCGTCGGCTCGACCCGCGTGACCGGAATCCTGCAGGCCCACGGCCGCGTCACCGGCGTCGAGACGGGCGACGGTCCGGTCCCGGCCGACATCGTCGTGTCGTGCGCCGGATTCTGGGGCCGCGAGGTCGGCGATCTGATCGGAATGCCGGTACCGCTGCTGCCACTGGCCCACCAGTACGCGAAGACCGGACAGGTGGCGGGCCTGGCCGAGGCGACCCTGCCGATCCTGCGGCACCAGGACCAGGACCTGTACTTCCGCCAGCACGGCGACCAGCTCGGCATCGGCTCGTACGCCCACCGCCCGATGCCGGTCGACGAGTTCGCCGCGCCCGGCGGGCCCGGGATGCCGTCGATGCTGCCCTTCACCGAGGACGATTTCGCCCCGTCATGGGAAGAAAGCAAGCTGCTGCTGCCTGCGCTCGGCCGGACCAAAGTGGAGGAAGGATTCAACGGCATCTTCTCCTTCACTCCCGACGGCCAGTCCCTGGTCGGCGAATCCTCGGACGTCCGCGGGTTCTGGATCGCCGAAGCCATCTGGGTGACGCACTCCGCCGGCATAGCGAAGGCGGTCGCGGAGTCGCTTGTGGACGGTCAGTCCTCGACGGACCTGCACGAACTGGACGTCCACCGCTTCGAAGACGTACAACTCGCCCCGGAATACGTCCGCGAGACCGCACAGCAGAACTTCGTGGAGATCTACGACGTCCTGCACCCCCTGCAACCCCGGCTCTCGCCACGCGACCTGCGGGTGAGCCCATTCCACGCCCGGCAGCGAGAACTGGGTGCAGTGTTCCTGGAAGCAGGCGGCTGGGAACGCCCCCACTGGTTCGAGGCCAACGCGCGCCTGCTGAAAGACCTGCCGCACGACTTCCGACCCCCCGCCCGCGACGCCTGGGCCGGACAGTTCCATTCCCCGATCGTGGCCGCCGAGGCCTGGCACACCCGCAATCGAGTAGCCCTGTACGACATGACGCCACTCAAACGCGTCGAGGTAAGCGGCCCGGGTTCGTTGGAATTCCTGCAGGGTTTGACCACGAACCAGCTGGACAAATCCGTCGGCTCGGTGACCTACACCCTGATGCTCGACGACACCGGCGGCATCCGCAGTGACATCACCGTCGCCCGCCTGGCACCGTCGCAATTCCAGGTAGGCATCAACGGCAACATCGACGTCGCCTACCTGCGTTCGCAGGCCCCAGAGACCGTCCGCGTCGAAGACATCACCGGAGGCACCTGCTGCATCGGCGTCTGGGGCCCACTCGCCCGCGACCTGGTCCAGCCACTGTCGCAAGAGGACCTGTCGCACACCGGCCTGAAGTACTTCCGCGGCCGCCGGGCAAGGATCGCCGGAATCCCGGTCACCATCCTGCGACTGTCCTATGTGGGCGAACTGGGCTGGGAGATCTACACGACCGCAGACAACGGCCAACGCCTGTGGGACGCCTTGTGGCACGCCGGACAGGACCTGGGCGTGATCGCCGCCGGACGAGCCGCCTTCAACAGCCTCCGCCTGGAAAAAGGCTACCGCCTGTGGGGCACCGACATGACCACCGAACACGACCCCTACGAGGCAGGCGTAGGTTTCGCAGTACGCCCGGCAAAAGGCGAGTTCGCAGGCCGCAGCGCAATCGCAAACCGAACCGAAGAAACCACCACGAAACGCCTACGCTGCCTCACCATCGACGACGGCCACACCGTAGTACTGGGCAAAGAACCAGTCTTCGCCAACGACACCCCCGCAGGTTACGTAACCAGCGCCGCCTACGGGTACACCATCGGCCGCCCCATCGCCTACGCCTGGCTCCCAAGTTCCCTGGACATCGGCGCCCAAGTGGAAATCGCCTACTTCGGCCGCCGAATCCCCGCCACCGTCACCGCCGAACCCCTCTTCGACCCGACCATGGAACGCATCCGCCGCTAACCCCACCCACCCCCCGCCCGACGTCCGTGAAGGGAACCTTCACGGAATCAGATTCCCTCATGGTTCCCTTCACAGACCTACATTCCGTGAAGGTTCCCTTCACAGCCCTTTTCACCCACCACCCACCACCCACTCACCGCAGCCGACGTACCCACCGAGACCCGGCACCCAGCCCCCGCCCTGCACCCCGATCCGAAGCTCGCACCGTCGTGACACTCCACCTTCGGGGTGCCCCACCGCACCAATCCCCACCACCCGTGGCAAGATCCTCCGCAGGATCCCCAGTGGAGGACGAGCCCCATGGCCCCACCCCTGCTCACCCTGAACAACGGCACAAAAATCCCCCAGCTAGGCCTGGGCGTATACCAAATCCGCCCAGCCCAAATCCCCACCGCAATAACGACCGCCCTGAACAGCGGCTACCGCAGCATCGACACCGCCGCCATGTACGGCAACGAGCCCGAAGTAGCCGAAGCCCTGCGCACGTCAGGCATCCCCCGCAGAGACCTCTTCATCACCACCAAGGTCTGGAACACCGACCACGGCTACGACAACACCCTCCGCGCCTTCGACCGCAGCGCCGCCGCCCTGGGCGAGATCGACCTCTACCTCATCCACTGGCCGCAACCCCAGCACAACCTCTACGTGGAAACCTGGCGAGCCCTCGAACGCCTCCTCCACGAAGGCCGGGTAAGGGCAATCGGCGTCTCCAACTTCGGCATCCAAGAACTCCGCCGCCTCCTCGACGAAACCGACGTCATCCCCGCGGTGAACCAGGTAGAACTCCACCCCTGGCAGCAGCAAGCCCCACTACGGGCCTTCCACACCGAACACGGCATCGCCACCGAAGCCTGGAGCCCGCTGGCCCGCGGCCGCCACCTCAACGACCGCGTCATCACCGCACTGGCCGCCAAATACGGCAAAACCCCGGCTCAGCTGGTCCTCCGCTGGCACCTGCAGCTGGGCACGATAGTGATCCCGAAATCCGCCACCCCGTCCCGCATCCGGGAAAACGCGGCGGTCTTCGACTTCGAACTCGCCGACGACGATCTCCTCGCCCTCGCCGAACTCGATTCATGACAGGGGATCAGGACGCCCGGATCCCCGCCGCGGTGAAATCGGCCAGCTGGGCGGGTTCCTTGAGGAATGCCCGGAAGCTCTGGGTACCGCGCTGCTGGGTCTCGTCGATCGAGGCACCGGACAGGCCGACGAACGGGTAGTCGGCGGGCGGGCCCGAGCCGATCGGCATCGCGGGTGACCCGATCGCGTCCGGCTTGGCCTTCGCCAGCTGCGCGACCCAGTACGACGACTCCGGGATCCAGCCGTCCGGCAGGCCGCCGATGGAGTCGATCGGGGTCGTGCCGGTGAGCGCGCCGAGCACCTCGGCGGCCGGTTTGCTCTCCACGGCCACGTGCACGCAGCTGCCGTGCACCACGGTGAGGTCCTGGTTCCACCGCGCCGCCGCGGCCTCGACCGGCTTGGCGATTTGCGGGGTCACGACGATCCGCACGTCGGTGCGGCCGCCGTTGCAGCTCGCGGCCTGCGCTTCGGCCCGGTTGTTGAGCACGCTGTCGGCCCAGTTCCAGCCGACCACCCCGAGCGTGACGAGCACGGCGAGCCCGAGGGCCACGAGGGGCCACTTCGCGATCCGCCTGCGGGGTGGCTTCTTGCCGACGATCCGGTGCGATCCGGTCGTCTCGCTGCGGCCGGGGGACCGCTTCGGCGGATCGAGGGGGTGCGGCACCGGCTCCTCGGCCAGGTTGTGTCGCCCCATCGTTGTCCTTTCGTGACGTGCACAACACACACGGTCATGCAATCAAACCGTTATCACTCTAACAGGCCAAGGACCCGCGGTGAATATAGTGACGGAGAGTGTTCCGGTCACCCTTCGGGAGCGGCGAGCAGGTGCCGGCAGACCTCGATCAGCCGTGACCGCAGCGGCGCGGCCCGCCGGGCGAACCCGGCCTGGGCTCGCGCGTAGGCGGCGCGGCCCTCGGCGGTCTCGATCGGCACCGGCGGGTAGCCCTGGGCGCTGAGGTCGTACGGGCTGGCCCGCATGTCGAGCTCGCGGATGTCGGCGGCGAGGGCGAAACAGTCGCCGACCAGCTCGGCGGGGACGAACGGATCGAGCTTGTAAGCCCACTTGAAAAGATCCATGTTCGTATGCAGGCAGCCGGGTTGTTCCAGGCTGACCTGCGATTCCCGGGTCGGCGTCACGCTGTTGCGCGGCCGGGCCGGGGGAGTGAAGAACCGGAATGCGTCGTAGTGCCCGCACCGGATGTCGAGGGACTCGACCACGGTGTCGGTACCCGCCGAGCCGAGCCGGAGCGGTACCTGGGCGTGCCGCACCGAGTCGGCGGGCTCGCGGTACACCATGGCCCACTCGTGCAGCCCGAAGCAGCTCAGCCGCGGCGCCCGGGACGCGGTGGCGGTGAGCAGCCGCAGCACGAACTCGGCGGTGCGGGCCCGGCGCCCGGCGAATGCTGCCGGGTCGAGCATCACCCCGGCAGCGGTTTCGGTATACGCCGGACGCTCCAGGAACCGCCGCGCGGACGCGCCTTCGAGGACCACGCCGGGACCCGGCTGCCAGCGTTCGAGATGCCCGGGCCGGTGCGAGTAATAGGTGAACAGGAAATCGATCACCGGATGTTTCTCGCCCCGGCCCCGGCGCTCCTGATGCGGACCGGTCCACGCCCGCATCCGCTCCAGATGCGCTTGCTCCCGTGCCTGCCATTCGGCCTCGGCGAGCACGACCGGCGCGGTCATGCCGCGACGTGGGTGCCGTCGCGCACGGTACCCACGTATTCCTCGACGAGATCCTCCAGCGCCACCACGCCCACAGCCGCCCCCGACGCGTCGAGCGCCCGCGCGAGGTGGCTGCCTTCCTTGCGCATGGCCGAAAGCGCGACGTCGAGCCGGGCGTCCGAGCGCAGTTCCGTGAGCGGCCGCGTCTTGCTGTCCGGGATGACCGTGTCCGGGTTCTGGCCGACGAGGTCGAGCACGTCCTTGACGTGGATGTACCCGGTGAGCGTGCCGTCGTCGGTGCACACCGGGAACCGCGAGAACCCGGTGGTGGACACCGCCCGCTCGACGTCGCCGAGCGTCGGCCCGCACGGGAGCGTGGTGAGTTCGGCGGTGGGCACCAGCACGTCGGCGACCGTCTTCGCGACCGACGACAGCGTCTGCGAAAGCCGCTCGTGCTCGGACTGCTCCAGCAGCCCTTCCTGGCGTGATTCGCTCAGCAGCTCGGCCAGCTCGTCGGACGTGTACGCGGTCTCCAGCTCGTCCTTCGGCTCCACTTTCATGACGCGCAGCAACGAGTTCGCGACGAAGTTCAGGAACCCGATGACCGGGTTCGCGAGCTTGACCCACGCCACGTGCACCGGCACGAGCCACAGCGCGAGCCGCTCCGGCTCGGCGATCGCGAGGTTCTTCGGCACCATCTCGCCGATCAGCACGTGCAGCATCGTGATGAACGCCAGCGCGATCGCGAACGAGATCGGGTGCAGCAGTGCCTCGGGAAGCCCGAGCAGGTCGAAGAACCCGGACAGCCGGTGCGCGACCGCGGGCTCCCCGAGGCGGCCGAGCAGCAGCGAGCAGATGGTGATGCCGAGCTGTGCGCCGGCCAGCATCCGCGACACGTGCCTGCTCGCGTTGATCACGATCCGCGCCCGGGTCTTTCCCTGTGCCAGCAACGCTTCCAGCCGGTCGCGCCGCGACGAGATGAGGGTGAACTCGGCGCCGACGAAGAACGCGTTGGCCAGCAGCAGGACCACGACGAGGGCGATGTTCAGCCAGTCGTTCACGAGGTCACCTCGCGTCCGGCCGGGCGTACCTGGACCTCGGCGATGCGGTGCCGGTCCATGCTCGTGACGGTGAGCCGCCAGCCGTCGACCTCGGCCGCGTCGCCCTCGGCGGGAATCCGGCCGAGCCGTTCGAGGATCAGCCCGGCGATGGTTTCGTAGTCGCCCTCGGGCATCCGGAAGCCGGTGATATCGGTGACCTCGTCCGCCCGCAGCTGCCCGGACACGAGCCAGCTGTCGCTGCCGAGCTGCTGTGCGGCCGGGGCTTCGCGCTCGTCGTGCTCGTCGCGGACGTCGCCGATGATCTCCTCGACCACGTCCTCGAGCGTGACCAGCCCGGCGGTGCCGCCGTACTCGTCGACGACGATCGCCAGCTGGTACCGCGAATCGCGCAGCCGGTTCAGCAGGTCGTCGCCGGGCAGCGATTCCGGCACCGTGGGCACCGGCCGCATGGCCGAGCGGATCCGGGTGGCCGACCGTTCCGCGGCCGGGACCGCGAACGCCTGCTTGACGTGCACGGCGCCCTGCACGTCGTCGAGGTCCTCGGTGTAGACCGGGAACCGGGAGAACCCGGTGCGCCGCGAGATGTCGATGAGGTCGTCGATCGTGTCGTCGACGGTGAGCGATTCCACCTGCACGCGCGGGGTCATCAGCTCGTCGGCGGTGCGGTCGCCGAACCGCAGCGAGCGGTCCAGCAGCTCCGCGGTGGACGTGTCGAGCTTCCCGCTTTCCGCGCTGGACCGCACGATCGAGCCCAGTTCCTGCGGTGACCGGGCCGACCGCAGCTCCTCCTGCGGCTCGACCCCGAGCTTGCGCACGAGGAAGTTCGCGCTGTTGTTCATGATCGTGATGAGCCAGCGGAACAGCGCCGAGAACCGCGCGTGGTACCCGGTCACCGCGCGGGCGGTGCGCAGCGGGCGCGCGATCGCGAGGTTCTTCGGCACCATCTCGCCGAGGATCATCGACAGGAAAGTGGCCAGCACCAGCGCGACCGCCACGGCGACCCAGGCCGCCACTGAGGCGGGCAGGCCCATCGCGTCGAGCAGCGGGCGGACCAGGTCACCGATCAGCGGTTCGGCGAGGAAACCGGTGATCAGCGTGGTCAGCGTGATCGCGACCTGCGCGCCGGAGAGCTGGAAGCTGAGCGTGCGGTGTGCCTTTTGGACGGTCAGCGAGCGGCGGTCACCGGTCTGCCGGACGTCCGCGTCCACCGTGCTGCGTTCCAGCGCGGTGAGCGAGAACTCGGCAGCGACGGCGAGGCCGGTGCCGATCGTGAGGAGAAGGAACAGCAGCACACCGAGCACGGAGAGCAGGACGGGGATCATGCCGCACCGTCCGGCAGGCGGAAACCGAAGGCGGTCGGGAAGCCGGGTCGAAGGCCCGGCCCGGTACTGTCACCGGGCGATGGCGCAGCGCGCACGGATGGAAGTCACTCCTCGGCAAAGCAGGGTTGTAGTGCGACGATGCGGACAATCGTACCGGGTCGCGGCGCAAGCGCTGCGGTAGGACGCGAAACGGTGGGTCAGTGCGGGTGGCGGCCGAGGAGGGCGACCAGGCGGGCCGGCGCCGGGGCGGTGCGGCCGACCGCGACCGGCGGGTCGAAGAGGCCGAGCCCCTGCCAGTCGTCGATCATCGGGCGCAGGACGTCGAGCAGGCGGGCGGCCAGGTCGGCCGGGACCGGGTTCGGGGCGCCGAGCGCGGTGGCGAGGTCCCAGCCGTGCACGGCCAGGTCGAGCGTCATCTGCCAGCCGTACTCCTCGGCGGGCACGAGGCCGAACGACACGTGCACCGTGCGGCGCAGCGCCCCGGGCTCCAGCCAGGCGGACCGGGCGGCGGCCGCGGCCTCCTCCCAGGCGGCGATCGGGTCGCTGCCCAGCTGGTCGCCGTCGTAGCGGGTGCCGACCTCGTCGAGCGTCGCCCCGGCCAGCAGATGCGGGACCCAGCGCTGCTCGGTGACCAGATGATTCACCAGATCGTGGACGGACCAGCTGGTGCACGGCGTGGCGCGCGCCCAGTCCGCGGGACCGGCAGTGTGCACGGCCACGTCGAACACGTCGAGCGCGCGGCCGTGGGCGGCGAGGAGATCCACGGGCACATTCAACACGAACCCGCCCGATCGTGCGGGATGCCGGGCCCTCCCGGGCAGGCTCGCCGGAGGTGGAATCCCACCCCGGCGGGCTCCCGCTCCGGTGGAAACCCACCCCGGTGGACACCCAGGCGGACTCCCACCTCGGCGGACTCCCACCCGGCGGACTCCTGCTCCGGCGGAAACCCACCCCGGCGGAAACCCACTCCGGAGGACGGCGGCGCGGGTCAGCCGCCGGTGCCCGGCCGGTGCCGCCGCACGGTTTCCTCGACCAGGTCGAGGACCGGGCCGAGGTTGTCGCCCGGCAGGCCCATCGCGAGGTGCGACACGAGGCCCTCCAGCACCAGTTCCAGGAACGCCGTGAGGACATCGACGTCCACGTCGTCGCGCAGGTTGCCTGCTGTGCGCTGCCATTCGAGCCGTTCCCGGGTCGCGGCCGTCAGCTGTTCCGACCGCTCCGCCCAGCGGGCCCGGAACTCCGGGTCCGTGCGCAGCCGCCGGGACACCTCGAGCCGCGTGCCGAGCCAGTCCGCCGGGTGCTCGCTGCGGTCCGACAGCAGGTCGCGCATGACCTGTACCAGGCCCTGTTCGGCGACGACGTCGGCCATCCGGACCGCG
Organism: Amycolatopsis jejuensis; assembly: GCF_000717335.1. GTDB lineage: Bacteria > Actinomycetota > Actinomycetes > Mycobacteriales > Pseudonocardiaceae > Amycolatopsis > Amycolatopsis jejuensis. The sequence continues at coordinate 115,811 of NZ_JNYZ01000001.1, read as the reverse complement.
TCGTCCTCGGCGAGGGCGAGGAAAAGGGACTCTTTGTCCCGGAAATGGTGGAAGATCGCCCCGCGGGACAGCCCGGTGGCTTCTTCGAGCCGCCGTACTGTGGCACCCTCGTAGCCGTACCTGGCGAAACAGACGCGTGAGCCGTCGAGGATCTGGCGCCGGCGTGCGTCGAGGTGATCCTGGCTGACCCGTGGCATCCTGAAATCCTGACACTGCGGACCGGGTTCTCGCAATCCGTACGTACGTACTGCGGCGTCATAACAGGTTCGCCACGCCGTCCCACCACCGTGGTGTTCAGCTGACACGGCCGTGACCGATGACTACGCTGTGCACATCACGGCAAGTGACACTGGGGAAAGGGAACGGCCTTGGTCATCGGCGAAGCAGGCCGCGGGCAGGGCGGCTTCGCGATGGACGCGGCCGAGCTCACCGCGGTCATCCGGCTGTGGGAGGACCAGCTCGCCACGATCACCGCGGACGGCCGCGCGATCGACGAGATCCTCGCCGTCTTCGCGGCGCCCGGCACCGACCCGGCGAGCGCGGAGTACGCCGCCGACGGGGTCGATTCCCTGCGCGCGCTGCGGGACCAGAACGAGTCGCTGCACCGGTACGCGAGCGGCTACCTCGGCAAGCTGCGCACCGCGCGGGACCGGACGGCCGAGGCGGACCGGGCGGGCGCCGACCTGCACGCCGACCTGCACCGCGGCCGGTAACGGATCCCGGCGGGCGCACGAAGGGAACCAGGTGGACGGCAAGCAGATCTTCGACAACTTCCGCGGCGGCGACACGTCCGGGCTGCGCGCGGCTGCGGTCAAGGTCCAGGAGCTTTCGGCGGCCTACCTGGAGCGCGCGCGGAGCGTGAAGGAGCTGCAGGAGCGGATGGCGCGGTCGTGGACGGGCGACGCCTCGGCCGCGGCGAACGCCGGTGCCGGGCCGCTCGAAGCCGGTTTCCGGCAGACCGCCGACCCGCTCGACCTCACCAGCGCGTCCATGGACACCCAGGCGGGCAGCTTCGAAAGCTCGCGGCACGCGGTCGTCGAGGTGCCGCCGCGCCCGGAGCGGCCGCAGCCGTGGGCCGGGCCGCTGCAGGCGGTGGTGCCGGCTTCGGTCGTGCCGATGTCCTTTCAGGACGGAATCGACCGTTTCCACGGCGCCAACGAGAACAACGTGCGCGTGATGGAGCAGTACCACGGCGTCACCACCCATACGAAACGGGTGCTGCCGAAGCTGTACGGCACCGCCCGGCCGGACGAGGTCTTGGTGCGCCGCACGGACGAGGGGAGCACCACCACCCAGGCGGCCACCACGCAGGATCGCGGCACCCCGGCGGCGGCGATGTGGGCCCCTCCCGCGAGCGAGCCGTCGCGGGGCTCCGGCGGTGCGTTCGGGGCTGCTCCGGGTGCCCAGCCCGGCCCTGGCGACGGGGTGCACCGTCGCCCGGACTACCTCGTCGAGCCCGATCCGGAGGGCACGTTCGGCCCCGGCCCCGGCGCGACCCCGCCGGTACTCGGCGACGAGGGGGAGTAGCCGGTGGCGGATCCGGCGGGCCGGGTGGACGTCCCGGTCGAAGCGCTCGCGGCGCTGGCCGAACGCGAGCAGGTGGGCCGGCTGCACGTCACGCTGCGGCCCGATCCGCTGTGGCTGTCCGAAACCGAGCGGGACGAGGCCGCCAAACGGGTGGACGACGCGCTCGCCGTCGCCGGTCTCGTCGATGCCCGCGGCCGGGCGACCGTCGACTTCCTCGACTGGCTGCCACTGCTGGTTCGGCCGGTGGTCGAGTACTACGGCTGGGTCGCCACCGGTGATCGCACGTATGGCGTGCTGGCCGCGGCGAGCGGGTTGCAGGCGGTGCTCGCGGTGTCCGACGGCGAGCAGGTCGGCGTGCAGGAGATCGACCGCGGACGCGTACTGGAGACGCTGGTCGAGCAGCTGCCGGTGGTCGGCCCGGGCGGCGGGTTCGCCCGGAGCGTCCGGGTGGCGGACCTCGCCGACGCCGCCCGTCTGGGTGCATCGGCGTACCCGCTCGACCCGGTGCTGTCCGACGTGCTCACCCTGGTCCAACGGCCGGTACACGGCAGTGGCGAGCTGTACGCAGCCCGCCGTGACGAGGTCGGGCGGTATGTGCGGCTGGAGGAACCACTGCATTACGCGGACACGGATTGGGGCCGGTACTTGAGTTATACCGTCGGCGCCGGGCCGGACGCGGAAATCCGGATCGGTCCCGCCGGTCCGGCCGAGCTGTGCGGGGCGCTGCGGATGCTGGAGCGCACGCTGAACTGAAGGGGAAGCCTTGCGGTATCCGGAAATCGAGCCGTACGACCACGGCATGCTGGACGTCGGCGACGGGCACCGGGTGTACTGGGAGACGTGCGGTAATCCGGACGGGAAACCGGCGGTGGTGCTGCACGGCGGGCCGGGAAGCGGGTGCCGGCCGGGGATGCGGCAGTTCTTCGATCCTGCGCGGTATCGGGTGGTGCTGGTGGATCAGCGTGGTTCCGGGCGCAGTACTCCGCATGCGGGTGATTCCGTTGCCGGTCTTGCGGCCAATACCACGGCGCATGTGATCGGTGATCTGGAGTTGCTGCGTCGTGCGCTGGGGATCGGGAAGTGGCTGGTGTTCGGGGGGTCTTGGGGGACGGTGCTCGGGCTGGCCTATGCCGAGCGGTATCCGGAGCGGGTCAGTGAGCTGGTTCTGACGGGGTTGGCGACTGACCGCCGGGAGGAGATCGCGCTTCTGACGGGTGGGCTTGGGGGGATGTTTCCGGAGGCGTTCGCGGAGTTCCGCGAGGGGGTCCCGGTGGAGGAACGGGACGGTGATCTGGCGGCTGCGTATCATCGGCTGCTGATTGATCCGGACCCGGTGGTGCACACGGCGGCTGCGAAACGGTGGTGTGACTGGGAAACGGCGATGCAGCCGGGGGTTCCGCCGTTGCCGCGGTTCGAGGAGCCGCGGTTTCGGCTGGCGTTTGCGAGGATCGTGACCCATTACTTCTCGAATGGCTGTTTTCTGCCCGATGGGGGGATTCTGCGGGAGGCGCATCGGCTGGCGGGGATTCCGGCGGTTCTTGCGCAGGGTTTACTGGACTTGAGCAGTCTCGTTGGGACGCCTTGGCTGTTGGATGCTGCGTTGCCGGATGCTGAGTTGGTGCTGGTGGACGGTGTGGGGCATACGACTACGGCGTCTTCGATGGAGGATGTGCTGGTTGGTGCTACTGATCGGTTTGCCCGTGTTCCGTGAGGTTCTGTGGTGGCCGGAACTGTTGCGTGGGGGCACCCCGAAGGTGGAGTGTCACGACGGTCTGAACGGCTTGTCAAGGCGGGAAAGATGCCTTGACAAGCCGTTCAGGCCGTGTGCGGGCTTCGGATCGGGGTGCAGGGCGGGGGCTGGGTGCTCGGTCCCGGTGGGTGCGTCGGCTGCGGTGGGGTGGTGGGGGAAGTCCGTGAAGGGAACCTTCACGGAATGTAGGTCCGTGAAGGGAACCATGAGGGAATCTGCTTCCGTGAAGGTTCCCTTCACGGAATGGTTAGTGCGGGGGTGGTGCTGGCGACGTCCGACGTCGGCCGATTTTGGCTGGCCAAGTGTAGTGCGGTCAGTCGTGCGGGTACGCGGTCCAAGGTCCACGCTGCCAGTACCAAGGCGACTTTTGCCTGCATTTCCGTGCGGAGCCGCAAGAATGAGTCCGCTGGGTCTGCGCCGACTTCGCCCAGTAGCAGCCACCATGCCCAAGCGGCGGCTCCTGCATTCGCGATGAAGTCCGGGATCACTGCGACTCCACGGGCCGACAATGCAGCCTCTGCTTCCGGGGTCGTCGCCGCGTTGGCGGCCTCTACCACGACTTTTGCCTTCACCAGGTTCTCGTTGTCCACTCGCAGGGCATACGAAATCGCTGCAGGGACGAAGATGTCGGCGGCTGTCGAAACGATGGACTCCCGAGGCAAGAGCTGGATCCCGGTAGGCAAGCGGTCGCGGTCGATCTCTCCGAAGCGATCACGCAGGTCGAGGAGGGTAGGTACGTCGAGGCCGTCCGGGGCATAGAGAGTGCCCGCCGCATCTGCGACTGCTACGACCTTCATGCCTGCCTCATGCAGGTACCAGGCTGCTCCGCCGCCCATGGTGCCGATGCCTTGGATGGCGACGGTCGTCTCCGGGACCGTCCAGCCCCACGTGTTCGCTGCGCCCAGGCAGGCTTGCGCCACGCCGTATCCGCCGATCACGTCGCCGAGCAGCTGGCCGCCCGGTACCGGGGCGTTGAGTCCCGCCTGCACGCGCCGGAGTGTCCGCGCGGGATCGGCTGAGCGGTGGATTGCTGCGTGGTACGACTGTTCGAGGCCCAGCTGGGCGAAGACGTCGTCGACGAGGTGCTGCGGTACCCCGAGGTCCTCGGCGGTCACCCAGCTGTCTTCGAGCCACGGGCGGAGGAACTGGCAGAACCGGGTGAGGACGCCGGTGGCGCGCGGGTCCTTCGGGTCGAAGTCGAGGCCGCCCTTGGCGCCGCCGACCGGGAGGTTGAACGTGGCCGTCTTGTTCGCCATGCCGCGGGCGAGGTCGGCTACCTCGTCGATCGTGCAGCCGGCGCGCATCCGCGTGCCGCCGGTCGCGATGCCGGACACCAGGCTGTGCACGACCAGGTAGCCGTGCGCGCCCGTGACGGGGTCGGTCCACGTGAGCTTCATCAGCGGTTCGGCGTTGCGCGGGTCCATCGAGCCACTCACCTCCTCGGGTCTTGGGCGGCGCCGGTCGCCCCCTGCCTTCGAGAGTGCGGCCGGGGCCGGGTCCGCGTCCATTTACCGAACCTGCACGAAGTTGTTTAGGGTTCGTACATGGAGCTTTCGTTGCACCGCTTGCGGATGCTCCGCGAGCTGCGCCGCCGGGGCACGGTCACGGCGGCCGCCGCTGCGCTGCACTACACCGTGTCGGCCGTGTCGCAGCAGCTCGCGCAGCTCGAACGCGACGTCGGGGCGAAGCTGTTCGAACGGCTCGGCCGCCGCGTGCAGCTCACCGAGCTCGGCATCCTCCTCACCGAGCACGCCGAGGAAATCCTGGGCAGCGTCGAACGCGCGACGCTCGCCCTGGAGGAAGCACAGGGCACCATGTCCGCGCGGCTCACCGCGGGCGTGTGGGCGTCGGTCGCGTCCGGTCTGCTGCCGACCGCGCTCACGTCGCTGGCCGCGGACTACCCGGGAATCCAGGTCCGAACGAAGGAACTGGCGCCGGAGGCCACCGCGGACGCCGTGCGCGACGGTGCGCTCGACCTGTCCTTCGTCATCGACTACTCCGACGCGCCGATGGAGTGGGACCGCGGCCTGGAACGCGCGGTCGTGGCAGTGGAACGGATGCACGCGGCGGTGCCGGTGGGAGCGGTGCCGTCGACCGGGGTGTCGCTGGACGACCTCGCGGTGCACCCGTGGATCCTGGCGAGCCCGAAGTCCCACTTCGGCCGCGCGATCCGCACGGCCTGCCACCGGCACGGCTTCCAGCCGAAGATCAACCACGAGGTGGAGGAACAGTCGACGGCGATGGCGATGGTCGGTGCCGGGCTCGGGGTGACCTTGGTGTCGGACCTCGGCCTGCGCTTGCTGCGGCCCCCGGGGATCGACGTGGTGGCCCTGACGACGCCGTTGCTGCGAACGGTGTCGATCGCCTACCGCCGAACGGAGATCCGCCGTCCGGCGTTGCACCTGGTGATCGGGGCGGTGCAGGACGCGGCCGCTGAGCTCGGGCTGGGTACGGAGGCTGCGTTGCCGTGAGCTCGGCTCTGGCACAGCGGATTCGTTGCTGCTTGGAGTGTCGTGGCCGCAGCTGGTGCTTTCCCGCGTTCCGGTGCGCTGCCGTCGAAGTCCCCGTGCCCCGGATGGAGCAGCGCATCACCGTGTGTCGAATGCGTGAACTCCCAGGTCAGCGCACCTTACGAGGTTCTTATCGATCCCTGGCCGACGTTCGTAGCCCTGTTTTTGTCAGACCCCGCGTGTAGCGTCGCGAAGCGACGAGGTCCCGCCCCGGGAGCCTCCTGACGTGGACGGCGACAGATGACTGCAGTGCACGACTTTCCGGACAAATCCGGGAGTGCGGCGAACCTGTCCGCGCGGGTGCTTGCCGACCGCGCGGAAGGGGAACAGTACGTGGCTTCGGTGTGTTTCAAGCACGGGCCGCCGAGACTGCTCGGCGTGGAGCTCGAGTTCACCGTGCACCACGGCGACGACCCGGCTCGCCCGCTCGATCCCGATGTCCTGGCCACGGCGCTGGGTCCGCACACCCCGCGGACGCTGCGCCCCGACAGCCCCGCGGTCCCGCTCCCGGCCGGTGCGCCGGTGAGCCTCGAACCCGGGTGCCAGGTGGAGATTTCCGCTCTGCCACAGGCCTCGCTGCGTGTCCTGCACGCGGCTGTGGAGGCCGACCTCTCCCATCTCACTTCCCTCCTCTCCCGGCACGGGCTCGAACTGGGCACGGCGGGGATCGACGAGCACCGCCCGCCACGGCGGATCCTGCGCACGCCTCGCTACGCCGCGATGGAGCGCCGGTTCGCGCCGATCGGCGAGGGCGGCATCACGATGATGTGCAGTACCGCGGGCCTGCAGGTCTGCGTGGACGCGGGCGAACCCCACGAGGTCGCGGCGCGCTGGGCGGCCGCGCACGCGATGGGTCCGCCGCTGCTGGCTCTCTTTGCGAATTCGCGCGTCCATGCGGGTCGCGACACCGGATTCGAGTCGGCGCGGTGGCTTGCGGTGCTGGAAACCGAACCGGTGCGCTCGCAGTCGCCCCCTCCGAGGGGAGATCCGGCAGGCGAATGGGGCCGCCGGATGATGGACACGCCGCTCATGGTGCTGCCGCGCGGCGAGCGGCCGTGGGACGCGCCGGAGGGGCTCACGTTCGCCGACTGGATCGGCGGCCGCGGCGCGGCCGGGGTGCTGCGCCGTCCCACGGTCGCCGACCTCGACTACCACCTCACCACGATGTTCACCCCGGTGCGGCCACAGGGATACCTCGAGCTGAGGTACCTCGACGGCCAGCCGCCGGGGGAGTGGCTGCCGCCGGTCGCGCTGGTCACCGCGCTGCTGGCGAGTCCGTCCACAGTGGACGCTGTCCGGCGGGTGTGTGCGCCGGTCGCCGGGCGCTGGGCCGACGCGGCCCGGTGCGGCCTTGCCGATGCGGCGCTGGCCGCGACCGCGCGGGAGCTGGTGGAGCTCGGCATCGCCGCGCTCCCGGCCACCGGGCTGCCGGCGAGCACCGTCACGGACATCACCGCCGGGCTGCGGGCCCGCGTCACCGGATCGAGGAGTCTGCACCGATGACCACCGAGCACAACCCGTTGCTGGAGCTGAGCCCGCAGAACCTGCGGGCGCACGCCGCCGAAGCGCTCACCAGGGCCCGCGAGCGCAGCGTGGCCCTCACCGACGCGGTCGACGACGAGGACCTGGTGCGCCAGCATTCGAAACTGATGTCACCGCTGGTGTGGGACCTCGCGCACATCGGCAGCCAGGAGGAGCTGTGGCTGGTCCGCGACGTCGGCGGCCGGGAGCCGCTGCGCCCGGACATCGACGACCTGTACGACGCCTTCCAGCACCCGCGGGCCGACCGTCCGGCGCTGCCGTTGCTGGGGCCTGCCGAAGCGCGTGCGTACGTCAAAGAGGTCCGCGAGAAAGCGTTCGACGTCCTCGAAAAGGCGCCGCTGGAGGGACGGCGGCTCACCGAGAGCGCGTTCGCGTTCGGCATGATCACCCAGCACGAGCAGCAGCACGACGAGACCATGCTGGCCACGCACCAGCTCCGGCAGGGCGAACCGGTACTGCACGCGCCGGAGCCACCACGGGCGCCTGCCGTCCGGCTGCCTGCCGAGGTCCTCGTCCCCGGCGGCCGTTTCACCATGGGCACCACGGCGGAACCGTGGGCGCTGGACAACGAACGGCCCGCGCACGAGGTCGATGTACCCGCGTTCGTGCTCGACACCACCCCGGTCACCTGCGGCGCGTACGGGGAGTTCCTCGAATCCGGCGGCTACCAGGACCGGCGGTTCTGGAGCGAACCCGGCTGGGCGTACCGGCAGGAGCACGACATCACCGCGCCGCGGTTCTGGCACCGCGAGCCGGACGGCTGGTGGCGCACTCGGTTCGGCGTGCGGGAGCGGGTGCCGGAGCACGAGCCGGTGGTGCACGTGTCGTATTACGAAGCCGAGGCGTACACGCGCTGGGCGGGCAAGCGACTGCCCACCGAGGCGGAGTGGGAGAAGGCGGCCCGCCACGACCCGGCGAGCGGCCGATCCCGCCGGTTCCCGTGGGGTGACGAGGAACCGACTGCCGAGCACGCCAACCTGGGCCAGCGCCACCTGCGCCCGGCCGAGGCAGGCGCGTATCCGGCAGGCGCGTCGCCGCTGGGCGTGCACCAGCTGATCGGGGACGTCTGGGAGTGGACGAGCACCGACTTCCACGGCTACCCGGGGTTTTCCGCGTTCCCGTACCGGGAGTACTCGGAGGTGTTCTTCGGGCCGGAGTGCAAGGTGCTGCGCGGCGGGTCGTTCGGCACCGACGCGGCCGCCATCCGGGCCACGTTCCGCAACTGGGACTACCCGATCCGGCGGCAGATCTTCTCCGGTTTCCGGTGCGCGCGAGACCCGCGTCCGGGCGAGGCGGGGTAGCGGATGTGCCGTCACCTCGCCTATCTCGGCGCGCCGGTGTCCCCGGCGGAGCTGATGTTCGCCGCCCCGCATGCGCTGCTGGTGCAGTCGTACGCGCCGCTCGACATGCGCGGCGGCGGTTCGGTGAACGCCGACGGCTTCGGCCTCGGCTGGTATCCGGAGCCGGGTGCGCCGCCGCAGCGGTACCGGCGCCGCGAGCCACTGTGGACAGACCAGACGCTGCCCGCATTGGCCGCTTCGGCGCGCACCACGGCGTTCGTCGCGGCGGTGCGCAATGGCACCACCGGAATGCCGGTCACCGAAGCCGCGGCGGCGCCGTTCACCGACGGGCGCTGGCTGTTCAGCCACAACGGCGTCGTCCGCGGCTGGCCGGGTTCGATGCGCGGGCTCGCCGGCCGGGTCGACGTCACCGAGCTGCTCACGCTGGAGGCGCCCACGGATTCCGCGCTCCTGTGGGCGTTGCTCCGCGCGCGGCTGCGGGCGGGGGAGGAGCCGCTCGCCGCGGTCACCGCGCTCGTGCGTGAGGTCGAGGCGGTCGCCCCCGGCTCGCGGCTCAATTTCCTGCTCACCGACGGCGAAACGCTGGTCGGCACCACCTGGACGCACGCCTTGTCGTTGCGCCGCACCGAAACCGGCGTCGTACTGGCGTCGGAGCCGTGTGATCCGGACCCGGCGTGGACCGCCGTACCGGAGCACCACGCGGTGCACGTCACCGCGGCCGGCGTCGACGTCCTTCCCCTGAACCTGGAACGGAGCACCGCCCGATGACCGAAGCAGACCTGGAGAGCCATCGCAACGACGTCGCCGCCGAGCTGCGCGCCGACGTCCGCGAAGGGCTCACCGCGGCACAGAAGTGGCTGCCGCCCAAGTGGTTTTACGACGCCGAGGGCAGCGAGCTGTTCGAGAAGATCACCGTGCTGCCGGAGTACTACCCCACGCGCAGCGAGCGGGAGGTGCTGGCCGCGCGGGCAGTCGAGATCGCCGAGCTCACCGGCGCACACACGCTCGTCGAGCTGGGGTCGGGGTCGAGCGAGAAGACCCGGCTGCTGCTCAATGCGCTCACCGCGCACGGCACGCTCGAATCGTTCGTGCCGATGGACGTGTCGGAGACCGCGCTGGCAGAGGCGGCCTCGGCGATCTCGGCGGACTACCCGAAGCTCGAAGTCCGCGGGGTCGTCGGCGATTTCACCCGGCATCTGCAGCTGCTGCCGGGCACCGCGCCGCGGGTGGTCGCGTTCCTGGGCGGCACGATCGGGAACTTCCTGCCTGCCGAGCGCACGGAGTTTCTGCGGTCGGTACGGGAGGTGCTCGACGAGGGTGAATGGCTGCTGCTCGGCACGGATCTGGTGAAGGACCGCGAAATCCTGGAGCGCGCGTACGACGACGCGGCGGGGGTCACGGCGGCGTTCAACCGCAACGTGCTGCGGGTGATCAACGCCGAGCTGGGCGCGGACTTCGACCCGGACGCGTTCGAGCACGTCTCGTACTGGGACCCCGGCCACGAGTGGATCGAAATGCGGCTGCGCGCGCGGCGCCGGTTGGAGGTGCACATCCCGGGTGCGGATCTCGTGGTGTCGTTCGCCGAGGGCGAGCACATCCGCACCGAGGTGTCGGCGAAGTTCCGGCCGTCGGGGGTGGAAGCGGAACTGGCCGCGGCCGGATTCGAGGTCACGCGCTGGTGGACCGACTCGCAGCAGCGGTTCGGGGTGAGTTTGGCAAGATCAGTGCGTGCGTAACCCACTCGCGGCCCTCGCCCGCAAGCTCGGCACCCAGCCCCGGCTGATGGGCGCGTCGCGGGCCGTCATCGCCACCGACCGCAGGCTGCACCGGTGGTTCGGCGGCCGGATCAGCCTGGTCGGCCTTGCCGGGCTCCCCTCGCTGCGGCTCACCACCACCGGCCGCCGCAGTGGCCTGCCGCGGAGCACGAACTTGCTGTACTACCCACACGGCAGCGAGTTCGTGCTCACCGGCTCCAACTGGGGCCGCCCGCAGAACCCGGCCTGGACGTACAACCTGCGCGCGAACCCACAGGCAGTCGTCGCCCTGCGCGGCCGCGAGGTCGAGGTGAAGGCGCGCGAGCTGGAAGGCGACGAGTACGCCCGGATGTGGGCCGAACTGCTGGAATTCTGGCCGGGGTACGAGATGGAACGCGCTGCGGCCGGGCGCGAGCTACCGGTTTTCGTCCTCACTCTTCGCCTTGATGCCGAGTCCCGGTAGGGCGTCGGGCGGTGGCCGGTCTCGAATGCAGGCGGGATGCGAGCAGGTGACCTGTTCTCGGCTGGTGGGCTGGCCGGTCCGCCGGGGTGAGTCGTACGAGCGGGTCCTGCTCCGCGGAGAGATCCGGAAATCGTCGAGTGTTCACTCGATGAAGGCAGGCAGAGCCAGCAGATAGGTCATGGAAACCGCGGCGATGACGGCGTCGGGTCCGGCGACGTACGAGTGCGGGACGTCTGCCCGGTAGCTGATGAAGTCCCCGGCGGTCATTTCGTGCAGGTTGTCCGTCGGGCCGGTCTTCAGGGTTCCCGTGATCACGGTGATGTGCTCGGTGGTGCCGGTGGCGTGCGGCTGCCGGTCGAGGCGTTGTCCCGGGCCGAGGCGCAGGCGCCAGAACTCGGTCATCCCGCTGCCGCCGACGCGGGCGAGCAGGTGCTGGGTGGGCGTCGGGGCGGAGGCGGGCGGGCTGCGGTCGAGCCGGACGGCAGGCGTCGTCAGCTCGGCGAGCAGGTCGATGAGCGGCAGGCGGAGCGCGGCCGCGAGCGCACCGATCGTGTCCAGGGTGGGATTGCCCTGGCCTGCTTCGAGTTTCGACAGGGTCGCTCGCGCGACGCCGGACGCGCGGGCCAGCTCGGCGGCGTTCATCGCGCGTTCCTCGCGGAGCCGGCGGACCCGCTTGCCGAACGTCTCTTGCAAGTTCGAACCTTCCATGTGTCTACTATAGCGAACGTATGGTTCGTTAAAGTAGGCATCCGGGAGGATTCGTGGACGCTCTGACAGCGGCGGGGGCGACAGTCCGGGCGGCAGTCGCCCAGGCCACGCCCGTCATCTTCGATTCGGCGGCGACGCTCGACGTGGTGGCCGGCTGGTCGGCGCGGGCCGCCGAAGCCGGTGCCAGGCTGCTCGTGTTCCCGGAGGCGTTCGTCGGCGGCTACCCCAAGGGCAGTACCTTCGGCGGCGTCGTCGGGGACCGGACGACGGCCGGCCGCGACGCCTTCCGCCGCTACCTCCAGGCGGCCATCACCGTGCCTGGACCCGAGTGCGACCGGCTGGGTCAGCTGGCCCGGCAGTCCGGCCTGCACCTGGTCATCGGCATCGTCGAGCGCGATGGCGGAACTCTGTACTGCACCGTGCTCTTCTTCTCGCCCGGCGGTGACCTGCTGGGCAAGCGCCGCAAGCTGATGCCGACCGGCGCCGAGCGCATGATCTGGGGCTTCGGCGACGGCTCGACCATGGACGTCCACCCGACCCCGATCGGGCGGCTGGGTGCGGTGATCTGCTGGGAGAACCTGATGCCGGCGGCCCGGCTTGCCATGTACGCCAAGGGAATCGAGCTCTACTGCGCGCCGACCGCCGACGGACGCGAGAGCCACCACGCGACCATGCGTCACATCGCACAGGAAGGCAGGTGCTTCGTCTTGGCGGCGAACCAGGTCACCCGCGTGCGTGATTTCCCCGCCGACCATTTCGACAGTGCTGCCACCACCACGCCGGAGCAGGTCGTGTCCCGGGGCGGGAGCAGCATCATCGGTCCGCTCGGGCAGGTTCTCGCCGGGCCGGTGTACGACGAGGAAGCGCTGCTGGTCGCGGACCTCGACCTGGACGAGATCGCCAGGGCCAAGTACGACTTCGACGCCGTGGGCCACTATGCCCGCCCCGACGTCTTCCGCCTCCTCGTGGACGAAAGCCCGAAGCCGCCCGTCACGACGACAGCGGGCGACTGGCAACCGGCGGGGAGTGTCGCGTGATCCCCACCGGCGAAGACCTGACCCAGGCCCACGCCCGCCTGCGCCCCCACATCCGGCACACCCCGATCTTGTGCATCGACCAGGCGGACGTGGGCTCGGTTACCTTGAAACTGGAGCAACTGCAGCACACCGGCTCGTTCAAGGCCCGAGGCGCACTGAACGCCGTGCTGACCATGCCCGCCACGGCGACCTCCGTCACTGCGGCCTCCGGTGGAAACCACGGTGCCGCGGTCGCCTGGGCCGCCCGCCGGGCAGGCGTCCACGCGACCGTCTTCGTCCCGTCGTTCTCGCCGCAGATCAAGCAGGACGCCATCCGTCGGCACGGCGCGGACCTCCGCGTTGTCGACGGCTTCTACGCCGACGCGTTGGAAGCGAGCCAGAAGTTCGCGGCCGACCAGGGCGCGGTCCACATCGACGCCTACGACGACATCGCCACCGTCGCGGGGCAGTCGTCCGTCGGAGCCGAACTGGCCGAGCAAATCCCCGCCGGTGACGTCGTCATCGTCAGTTGCGGTGGAGGCAGCCTGTTCGCCGGTGTTTCCCTCGCCCTGCGTGGGCGCAACACCGTCATCGCCGCGGAACCCGAAACGGCGCCTTCGCTCGCCTCGGCAGTCGCCGCCGGTCGCCCGGTCGATATCGACGTCGACCGCACCGGTGTCGCCGTGGACAGCCTCGGTGCCCGCCGGGCCGGTGCCATCGCCACCGCAGTCGCGCTGGACCTGCGCTCCACGGTCCTGCTCGTTCCCGACCAGGCGATCCGCAATGCGCAAAAGCACCTGTGGGACAACCTCCGCCTCTCGGTCGAACCCGGCGGCGCCACCGCACTGGCGGCTGCCGTTCATCACGCTCGCGATTTGGCTGACCAGCGCATCACCGTGGTGATCAGCGGCGCGAACTCGTAGCCCGCACCGCGCACCTCGATGGCTCTGTCGATCTTCCTCCTTTCGGCCGGTGTCCGGGTTGGCGGGATTGTGCGAGTCTCGGTGACGCCCCGTGATCGGGCGGGTGCGCAAACAGGGGAGGTTCGACGTGCGGGGATCGAGAAGAACTAGCGGGGGTGTGCTGGTCACCGCGCTCGCGACGGCACTGGCCGGGCTGGCGGGCACAGCGTCGGCGGCACCAGCGGGGGCTGGGGAAGCCCAAGCTGCCGACATCGCACAGACGACACCCGTGAAATGGGCCGAGTGCAGTAAGGACCAGTTGAAGGGAGTACCGCCCGAACAGGCAACCCAGTACAGCTGCGCCCGGTACCGCGTCCCGATCGACCACGATGACGCGTCGCTCGGCACCATCGACATCGCGCTGATGAAGCGGGCGGCCAAGGTGCCCGGGCAGCGGATCGGGTCGCTGTTCCTCAACCCGGGCGGGCCGGGTGGCTCCGGGCTGCGGATGCCGATCGCGGGGGACCGGCTCTTCCGCCCGCAGGTGCTCGACCGCTTCGATCTCGTCGGGTTCGATCCGCGCGGGGTCGGCGACAGCAACCCGCTGCGCTGCTTCACCACCGCCGAGGACGCTCAGGACGTACAGAGCCAGCTGCTCCCGCTTCCGTTGTCCCGCAAGGAAATCTCCGGCACGCTCGCCGGGTACCGGGACTACGGGCAGTTCTGCCGCCGCAATGCCGGTGCGCTGCTCGACCACATGTCCACGCGCGACGTCGTCCGTGATCTCGACCAGCTGCGCGCCGCGGTCGGCGACCGGCAGCTCACCTACACCGGGTTCTCGTACGGCACCCTCGTCGGCTCGACCTACGCGGCGATGTTCCCGAAGCAGACGCGGGCGATCGTGATCGACGGGAACGTCGACCCGAAGCTGCGCACCAACGATGGCGTCAGCTACGACCTCCAGCGCGCGCAGGGCTTCGAAATCGCGCTCGACGCGTTCCTCAAACGTTGTGCCCAGGTCGGCGACAAGTGCGCGTTCAGCAAGGGCGGCGACCCGCGGGCGAAGTTCGACGAGCTGCGCGAGCACGTCCGCACCGAGCCGATCACGCTCCCCGGCGGCAGCCGCCTGGACCTCGCCTCGCTCACCAACGCGGTGTCGGGGGCGCTGTACTCGCCCGATGGGTTCGGTCAGCTGGCCAAGGGCCTGCAGCAGGCGTACGACGCGCTGCATCCGTCGGCGCAGAGCCAGTCGGCCGGGCCGTCTCTCCTTCGCCCCGGTCGCGGCGGGCTCGTGGACCTGCGGCCGGACAGCCCGTACACCGGCAACGACTCGTATCTCGGGGTGAACTGCGCGGACAAGCCGATGCGCATCGACCAGGCACAGGTACCGCGGATTGCCGCGGCGGCCGATCGGGAGTCGCCGACTTTCGGGCGCTACCAGGTGTTTTCCGACATTGCCGCGTGCCCGGTGTGGCCGGCGGCGAAGACGTCCGACCCGTACCGCGGGCCGTGGCGCGTGCGCACCGCGACGCCGGTGCTGGTGGTCAGCAACTTCTACGACCCGGCCACGCAGTACCGGTTCGGGCAGCGGATGGCCGACGAGCTCGGTAACGCGCGGCTGCTGTCGGTGGACGCGTTCGGCCACTGCATCCTCGGCGCCGCCCGAGGGGTGGACGACGCGGCGGCCGCGTACCTGATCGACCTGAAGGTGCCCGCAGACGGGCAGGTGTTCCAGCCCGACCGGCAGCCTTTCACCAATCCGGCACAGGGCTGAACCGGTTGATCTTGAGGTCGTAAACCGGGCATAACCGGACAGCGCTCTTGTCAGGTGTCGACGGATCCGTGAAAGTGTCCGCCAGATGTTCACCTGAGGGGAGTTGACGTGCGGCGCTGGGTGAGCGGCGTGGCGCTGGGCGTCGTGCTGGCCGGATGTGCTGCGCCGGCCGGCCCGGTTGCGGTGTCGCGCTCGGCCTGCGGGGACGGCTGGACCGCCCCGCCGGCCGGGCCGCAGACGCTGCAGATTCGCAACAACGCCGCGGTCACCATGGAGGTCGAGGTCGTCGACCCGGCCACCGGCACGGTGTTCGGCGAGCTGGAGGGCGTCGGCCCCGGCACGACGCGAGCGCTACCGGTGAACTTCGGCAACGGCGCGTATGCCCTGCGTTGCGCGCCCGAGGACGGTACGCCGTTCGTGGGACCGACAGTCCAGGTCACCGGCGGCACCGACCGTCCCGGACCCGCAGTGGTGCCGGTGACCAACGCCGACCTGTTGGGGCCACTGAAGCAGTACCACGCGTACGTCGCCGATGGGCTCGCCACGCTCACCGGCCAGACCGCGGCCTTGGCGCAGACGATTCACTCGGGCGATCGATCCGCGGCCCAGCAGGCTTGGCTCACCGCGCACCTCACGTACGAGCGGCTCGGCGCCGCCTACGACGCGTTCGGCGACTCCGACGGCGTGATCAACGGCACCACCGCGGGCCAGCCCGACACCGGCTTCCACCGGCTCGAAAACGGCTTGTGGCACAACGAATCGCTACCCGAATTGGAGCCGATCGCGGCCCAGCTCGACCAGGCGGTGCGGCAGCTGCGCACGTCGTTCGCCGACGCCCAGATCGACCAGAACGACCTCGGCCTGCGCGCACACGAGATCATGGAGAACACGCTGCAGTTCGAACTCACCGGACGTACTGACTACGGCAGCGGCTCCAACCTCGCGACCGCCGGAGCGAACCTCTCCGGTACCCGCGCGGTGCTCGACGTCCTGCGTCCGCTGCTGACCACTCGCTTCCCGGGGCTGCCGGACCTGGACGCGTGGATCACCCGCACCGAGCGGGACCTTCGTGCGGTGGCGGGCAAGCCGCTGTCCGCGCTGGATCGGCGGCAGCGGGAGCGCGTGAACGGCGATGTCGCGGAGCTGACCGAACGCCTGGCCCCGATCGCCGCCATCACGGAACCGAGGAGAATCTCTTGAGGCGGCGGGCATTCCTCCGGACTGCCGCGGCCGCTGGTGCCGGGGTAGCGGGTCTCGCCGGAAGTGCCGCCGCACCGCCACGGTACGAACGCACGGGAACCTTCCATGGCAGCAGGCAAACAGCCCTCCTGGCCGAACCCGCGAGACATTCCATCGTCGCAGCCTTCGACGTCATCGCCGAAAACCGCGCAGAACTCACCACCTTGCTCCGCGAGCTGACCGACCGCGCGAGATCGCTCACCACCGGCGGCGCGCCCGCGGCAGTGGGGATCACCGGCCCGCCCGCGGACTCCGGCGTGCTCGGGCCCGAGGTCCCGAAAGGACAGTTGTCCGTGCTGGTCGGCGCCGGGGCATCACTTTTCGACGAGCGGTACGGCCTCGCCGCACGCAAACCGGCCAAGCTCAAGCCGATGCCGACGTTCCCCGACGATGTACTCGATCCCGGATGGTGCCACGGAGATCTCAGCCTCGTCCTCAACGCGGCCGAGCCGGACACCGTGCTCCACGCGCTCCGCGACATCGCCCGCGCGACCAGGGGCGGGATGCAGCTGCGGTGGAAGATCGACGGCTTCAGCTCGCCACCGCGACCGGCCGGAACCCCGCGCAACCTCCTCGGCTTCAAGGATGGCACCGCGAATCCCGAACCGGACAGTCTCGTGTGGACGGACGACGGCGGCAGCTACCAGGTGATCCGGCTGATCCGGATGCTCGTGGAGTTCTGGGACCGGGTCTCGCTGTCCGAACAGGAGAACATGATCGGCCGCCGCCGCGACACCGGCGCACCGCTCGACGGCGCCGCCGAGCACGACGTACCCCGTTACGACGAGGACCCGGTCGGCACCGTCATCCCGCTGACCAGCCACATCCGGCTGGCCAACCCACGCACCCCGCAGACCGATGGCGAGCGGATCCTGCGCCGCGCGGTGAACTACGACCGCGGGGTCGATGCGAACGGGAACCTCGACATGGGCCTCGTCTTCACGTGTTACCAGCGCGACCTCGAGCGGCAGTTCGAAGCCGTGCAGAAGCGGCTCGCAGGGGAGCCGCTCACCGACTACGTCTCGCCGTTCGGGGGCGGGTACTTCCACCTGTTCCCCGGTGTGACGGACCCGGCCGACCACTACGGCCAGGCACTGCTGAACTGAAGGGAGCACGGGGTGGAGCGGACCAGGAGACGCGCAACCGGGGCGGTCGCGCTGGCAGCGACGGCAGCTTTGACGGCGGCGTGCGCGAGCAGTTCGGCGGCACCACCGCCGGCGGCATTGCCCGCACCCGACACCATCACCACGGCGACGCCGATCAAACACGTGGTGGTGCTCTTCGGCGAGAACATTTCCTTCGACCACTATTTCGGCACATATCCCCACGCCACCAACGAAAACGGCACCCCATTCCACGCCAAGCCGGACACGCCGAAGGTCAACGGCCTCACCCCCGAACTCCTGCAGCACAACCCGAACGCCTACAACCCGAAGCGGCTCAGCCCGGACCAGGCGCTCACCTGCGACCAGTCCCACGACTACAACAAAGAGCAAGCCGCATTCAACGGCGGCAAAATGGACAAGTTCGTCGAGAACACCGAGCGGGGCAAATGCACCGGGCAGCCCGTTCTCTTCGGCGAGCCGGGTCTGGTCATGGATTATTTCGACGGCAACACCGTCACCGCGATGTGGAATTACGCCCAGCATTACGCGCTCAACGACAATTCCTTCGACACCGTTTTCGGCCCGTCCAGCCCGGGCGCGATCAACCTCGTTTCCGGGCAGACCCACGGCCTCCAGCCGGTCGATTCGGTCACCGGGGAGCCGAAGGTCGACCCGCACACCGCGGCGTCGCCGGACTCCCGCGGCGTCGGCACGATGATCACCGACCCGGACCCGGCGTTCGACGACTGTTCCGGCAAGAACCACACCGCCACCGACAACCTGGGCGCGTTCGAGGGCCGCAACGTCGGCGACCTGCTGAACGCCCGCGGCGTCACGTGGGGCTGGTTCGAGGGCGGCTTCCGGCCGACCGGTGAGGCGAACGGGTACGCCGTCTGCGGCACGAAGCACCCGAACGTGGGCGGCCAGGCGTCGGTCGACTACAGCCCGCACCATCAGCCGTTCCAGTACTACCGATCGACTTCGAATGCCAAGCACCGGCCACCGTCGTCACTGCGCGCGGTGGGCCAGCACGACCAGGCGAACCACCAGTACGACGTGCGCGATTTCAACGACGCCCTCGCCGCGGGCACCATGCCGGCGGTGAGTTTCCTGAAGGCGCCGGAGTACCAGGACGGGCACGCCGGGTACTCCGACCCACTCGACGAGCAGGCGTTCGTGGCCGACGAGATCAACCGTATCCAGGCGTCGCCGCAGTGGCGGAACACCGCGATCATCCTGGCGTACGACGATTCCGACGGCTGGTACGACCACGTCCCGTCGACGATCGTCAACGGCTCGCACGACGCGCAGCAAGACTCGCCGGTGTGCAGTTCGCGCCCGGTGAAGCTGGGCGGTTCCGCCGACCGCTGCGGGTACGGCCCGCGCCTGCCGCTGCTGGTGATTTCGCCGTACAGCAAGGTGAACCACGTCGACCACACGCTGACCGACCAGACGTCGGTGCTCCGGTTCATCGAGGACAACTGGCACCTCGGCCGCATCGGCGGCGGATCGTACGACGCGCTGGCCGCGCCGATCACCGGAATGTTCGACTTCTCCCACCCGGCGGCGAAACCGCTGAAGCTCGACCCGAAAACCGGGGCGGTGATCGGCTAGGCTGACCGGATGGGGTCGGTGAGGCAAGTCCAGGTCACTTTCGATTGCGCGGAACCCGAGCGCGTCGCCCGGTTCTGGTGCGAGGTGCTCGGGTACGTCGTGCCGCCGCCCCCACCGGGCTTCGCCTCATGGGGTGACTTCGACCGCTCGCTGCCGCCCGAGCGCCAGGGTGCGGCATTCGCCTGCGTCGACCCGACGGGGGCCGGACCGCGGCTGTTCTTCCAGCGGGTGCCCGAGGGCAAGGTGGTGAAGAACCGGGTACACCTCGACGTGCGCGTCGGCACCGGGTTGGCGGGCGCGGAACGGGTCGCCGCGTTCGAAGCCGAATGCGCCCGGTTGGTCCAACTCGGTGCGACCCGCGTGCACCTGCTCGAGGCGGACGAGGAAAACGAGTCGTGCCTGGTGATGCAGGACGTCGAGGGCAACGAATTCTGCCTGGACTGAGTCCCCGCACCGGCCGGTCGGAGGTCCGTGAAGGGAACCATCACGGAATCAGATTCCCTCATGGTTCCCTTCACGGACTTCGGCAAGCAGGGTGCGCGAACGGGAAAGTCCGGGCGAAGGCCCTACCCCTGACCCAGCTGCCGGGCCACCGACTCGCGGTCGATCAGCGACCACACCTCCTCGATCCGCCCTTCCCGGAAGCGGTAGAACACGTTCTCCGCGAACGAGATCCGCTCTCCGGTCGGGGGGTGGCCGAAGAACGGGCGGGCCGGGGTGCAGTCGAACCACAGGCGGCAGGCCACGAGGTCGCCGTCGGTGGTCAGGAGCTGGGGGTCGAACCTGAGGTCCGGGATGGCTTGGCTGTCGCCGTCGATCATGGCTGCGTACTGCTGCCGCGTCAGGACCTCGCCGTTGTAGGTGACCTCGGCGTGCACGAAGTCGTCCAGGTCGCCGAAGCGGCGTTCGTTCAGGGCGGCCAGGTAGCCGAGGTAGATCGTCTTCAGGTCCACGGTTTCCTTCCCCGGTAAGCAAAAAGTGGCCCGCCCCGGGGATGCCGGGGCGGGCCACCAACCTGCGATCAGGAGCGGGTCATCTTGCGCAGCACGTACTGCAGGATGCCGCCGTTGCGGTAGTAGTCGGCCTCACCCGGGGTGTCGATCCGGACGACGCCGTCGAACTCCACGTTCGTGCCGTCCTCCTTCGTGGCGGTCACGCGCACCGTCCGCGGCGTCTCGCCATCGTTCAGCTTCGTGATGCCCGCGATCGCGAACGTCTCGGTGCCGTCCAGCTTCAGCGTCGACGCGGACTCGCCCTCCGGGAACTGCAGCGGGATCACGCCCATGCCGATCAGGTTCGACCGGTGGATCCGCTCGAACGACTCGGCGATCACCGCGCGCACCCCGAGCAGCGACGTGCCCTTCGCCGCCCAGTCCCGCGACGACCCGGAGCCGTACTCCTTGCCGCCCAGCACGACCAGCGGGGTGCCCGCCGCCGCGTAGTTCTGCGCCGCGTCGTAGATGAACGCCTGCGGGGCGCCCTCGACGGTGAAGTCGCGGGTGTAGCCGCCCTGCACGTCGTCCAGCAGCTGGTTGCGCAGCCGGATGTTCGCGAACGTCCCGCGGATCATCACCTCGTGGTTGCCGCGGCGCGAGCCGTAGGAGTTGAAGTCCTTGCGGTCGATGCCGTGCTCGGTGAGGTACCGGCCGGCGGGGGAGTCGGCCTTGATCGCGCCGGCGGGGGAGATGTGGTCGGTGGTGACCGAGTCGCCCAGCTTCGCCAGCACGCGTGCGCCCGCGATGTCCTCGACCGGTGACGGCTCGGCGGCCATCCCGTCGAAGTACGGTGGCTTGCGCACGTAGGTGGAGTCCGCGGCCCACTCGAAGGTCTTGCCGGTCGGCGTCGGCAGCGACTTCCAGCGCTCGCCGCCGTCGAACACGTCGGCGTAGTCCTTGGTGAACATCTCCTGCGTGATCGCCGAGTCGATGGTCTCCTGGATCTCCTGCGGCGACGGCCAGATGTCCTTCAGGAACACGTCGGTGCCGTCGGCGTCCTGCCCGAGCGGCTGGTTCTCGAAGTCGAAGTCCATCGTGCCGGCGAGCGCGTACGCGATCACCAGCGGCGGCGACGCCAGGTAGTTCATCTTGACGTCCGGGTTGATCCGGCCCTCGAAGTTCCGGTTGCCCGAGAGCACCGACACCACGGTGAGGTCGTTCTCCTGCACCGCGGCCGAGATCTCCTCGGGCAGCGGCCCGGAGTTGCCGATGCAGGTGGTGCAGCCGTAGCCGACCAGGTGGTAGCCCAGCTTCTCCAGGTACGGCCAGAGCCCGGCCTTCTCGTAGTAGTCGGTGACGACCTGCGAGCCCGGCGCCATCGACGTCTTGACCCACGGCTTCACCGACAGGCCCTTGTCCACCGCGTTGCGCGCGAGCAGCGCCGCGCCGAGCATCACCGACGGGTTGGACGTGTTGGTGCAGGACGTGATCGACGCGATCACCACGGCGCCGTGGTCGAGGATGAACTCGCCGCGCTCGGCACTCGTCACCTTCACCGGCTTGCTCGGCCGCCCGGTCGCGCCGTTGGCCGCGGACTGCAGCTCGACGGCGTCCTCGTCCTTGAACGACAGCGCCGCCGGGTCGGAAGCCGGGAACGTCTCCTCGACCGTCTCGTCGAGGTTCGTGTGCGGCGTGGGCAGCTCGTCCTCGGCGTAGTCGTGCACCGACTTGCGGAACGACGACTTCGCGTCCGACAGCTCGATCCGGTCCTGCGGGCGCTTCGGTCCGGCGATCGACGGGACGACCGTGGACAGGTCCAGCTCGATGTACTCGGAGTACTGCGCCTCGTGCGAGGGGTCGTGCCAGAGGCCCTGCTCCTTCGCATACGCCTCGACCAGCGCGACCTGCTCGGGCGAGCGGCCGGTGAGCTTGAGGTAGCGCACGGTCTCGTCGTCGATCGGGAAGATCGCCGCGGTGGAGCCGAATTCCGGGCTCATGTTGCCGATGGTGGCGCGGTTGGCCAGCGGCACCTGGGCGACGCTCTTGCCGTAGAACTCGACGAACTTGCCGACCACGCCGTGCCGGCGCAGCATCTCGGTGATCGTGAGGACGACGTCGGTGGCGGTGACGCCGGCCGGGATCTCGCCGGTGAGCTTGAAGCCCACGACGCGCGGGATGAGCATCGACACCGGCTGGCCCAGCATGGCCGCCTCGGCCTCGATGCCGCCGACGCCCCAGCCCAGCACGCCGAGCCCGTTGACCATGGTGGTGTGCGAGTCGGTGCCGACGCAGGAGTCGGGGTAGGCCTGCCCGTTCCGCGACATCACGGTGCGGGCGAGGTGCTCGATGTTGACCTGGTGCACGATGCCGGTGCCCGGCGGGACGACCTTGAACTCGTCGAAGGCGCCCTGGCCCCAGCGCAGGAACTGGTAGCGCTCGCGGTTGCGCTCGTACTCGATCTCCACGTTGCGCTCGAAGGCGTCCGCGCGGCCGAAGACGTCGATGATCACCGAGTGGTCGATGACCAGCTCGGCCGGCGCCAGCGGGTTGACCTTGTCCGGGTCGCCGCCGAGGTCGGTGACCGCCTCGCGCATCGTCGCCAGGTCCACGACGCAGGGCACGCCGGTGAAGTCCTGCATGATCACCCGGGCGGGCGTGAACTGGATTTCGATCGACGGGTCCGCGTTCGGATCCCAGCCGCCGAGCGCCCGGATGTGGCCGGCGGTGATGTTCGCGCCGTCCTCGGTGCGCAGCAGGTTTTCGAGCAGGATCTTCAAGCTGTAAGGCAGCCGCGCGGCGCCGTCGACCTTGCCGAGGCGGAAGATCTCGTACGAGTTCTCGCCCACCTTCAACGTGTCTTTGGCGCCGAAGCTGTCCTTGCTGGCAGGTGCAGTCACGTCCAACTCCAGTGGCATGGAATCCACGCCGCCTGGCGTGGCCTCCCGGGTCAGTTCGGTGTGTCGCTCTCGCCGCCGCGCACCGTCGGGCCGGGCGCGGCGGGGTTTTCTGCAGTGTCGCGCACCCTCACCGTAGGGCCGGAGCCGGGAGGGCACACCTCGTTCTTCGTCCCAAACAGTACGCGTGTCCTGTATTTCGTTCAAGCCGCCACGCGGGGTGACGTGGGCCATCCGGGACGCGCCGGGGCCCGCGGGTCCCCCGATCAGGGGAAATGATGTCTACGGTGTGTAAGTTCTTCCTGAGGCTTGTGATAGTGGTGTGACTACAGTGGCACGGGGTGTGACCGAGACCAGCCGGGACGGCAGGTGCCGGGCCGGGGGAGGGCCCGGAATGCGGGCCGGACCAGGGGACCCGGCAGGTCGCAGGCACACCGGTGAGCGGAGGTGGCGGGTCGTGAAGGTCCGGTGGGGACGGTCCGGTACGGCAGGCACGTCAGGCACGGCCGACCGGTCCGGCGCCGAAGGCACGGCAAGCACGTCCGGCTTGCCCGGTACCGAAGGTGCGTTCGGCGCCCAAGGCCAGTCCGGCGTTGACTGCGCGTTCGGCACCCGCGGCACGTCCGGCATCGACGGCATGGCGCGAACGGCTGACTGGTCGGTTCTCGACAGCGCGTCGGACATGGACGGCACACCCGGCACCGGACGCAGGGCGGCCTGGGCGCGGCGTGGTCTCACGGCCGCCGCGGTCACCCTGGTGGCGCTGCTCGGCATCACGAGCCCCGGGCTCGCCGTGCCCCCGCCGCCGCCCAACCCCAGCGACTCCGACCTCAGCTCCGCCAAGGGGGCCGCCGACGCGAAGGCCGGGGAGGTCGGCCGGCTCACCAACCAGCTCGCGCAGGCCGAGCAGAAGCTCGCGTCGCTGCAGGACACTGTCGAGCTCAAGCAGGAACAGGCCATGAAGGCGCTGGTCGACCTGCAGACCGCACAGGACGCCGCCACCCAGGCGGAGGGCGACGCGCAGTCGGCCCGCCGGGAAGCCGACGCCGCGGCGGGCGCGATCGAGCAGGCCCGTGCGGACGCCAAGAAGTTCGCCGCCGCCAGCTTCGAGCAGGGCAGCACCATCGGCTCCGTATCGGCGTACCTCACCTCCGACAGCCCGAAGGACCTGCTCGCGCGCGCTCAGCTGCTCGACGCCATCGGCGGGTCGCGGCTCAACGCGATGGAGCGGCTCGAACAGGCGCAGACCGAGAAGTCCAACAAGGACTCCGCGGCCCGCAAGGCGCTGGAAATCGCGGAGCAGAAGCAGGCCGCGGCCACCCGGGCGAAGGGCAGCGCCGACGCCGCGCAAGCTGCTGCGGTCTCCGCGCAGCAGACGCAGGCCGCGCAGAACACCCAGCTCGAAGCCAGCAAGAGCTCCGTCGAACAGCAGCTGTACGCCGCGCAGTCGAAGGTCAGCGGGCTTCAGGGACAGCGCCAGCGGTACCAGGACTGGCTCGCGCAGAAGCAACGTGAGGACGAGGAACGCGCCCGCCAGGCCGCGCTGAAGGCGAGCGGCGGCGGAGATGGCCCAGGGGACAACGGCGGGGGCCGGGCGCGTCCGTCCCCGGCGGCGGGCAGCTCCATCGAGGCCGTGATCGCGCGGGCTTTGGCGCAGCGCGGCATGCCCTACGCGTGGGGCGGCGGCAACGGCAGCGGCCCGACCCGCGGTATCCGCGACGGCGGCGTGGCCGACAGCTACGGCGACTACCGCAAGATCGGCTTCGACTGCTCCGGCCTGATGATCTACGCCTTCGCGGGAGTGAAGTCGCTGCCGCACTACAGCGGGTACCAGTACACGTCCGGCCGCCGTGTGCCGCTGTCGCAGATGCGCCGCGGGGACATGCTCTTCTGGGGCGGCTCGGGCGGGATCCACCACGTCGCGCTGTACCTGGGCAACGGCCAGATGGTCGAGGCACCGCAGTCGGGTTCGTTCGTGCGGGTGACGTCGGTCCGCTACGGCGGGATCATGCCGTACGCGACCCGGTTGATCGGCTGACCGGGCGCCACACGTACGGCGTCGTTCCGGTCACCGGCGTGAAGCCGAGCCGTTCGAGAATCGGGCGGCTCGTCGGCAGGGCGTCCACCTGCAGGTAGGCGACTCCGCGGGTCCGCGCGGCTTCGACCCGGCGGGCGACCAGCGCCCGGTACAGGCCCCGGCCGCGCCAGGCGGGAAGCGTTGCGCCGCCCCACAAACCGGCGAACGACGTGCCGGGGACCAGCTCCAGCCGCGAAGCCGCGACGAACCGGCCGTCCGCTTCGGCGACGACGTGCGTGGTCGTGCCGGGGTCGGCCCTCGCCCGGGCGAGCAGGTCCGAGGCGACGGCGGCCTCGTCACTCCCGAAAACCGCCGCGCTGAGGGTCGCGATGCGCAGCAGATCGTCGTGCCCGGCGGCCTCCCGGACGACGACCTCCCCAGCTGGTGGCGGCGGAACGGCGATCGCACCGACCTGCCCGAGCGGCGCGACCAGCACGGTTTCGGGGTCCTCCGCGGTGAATCCGGCGGCGAGCAGCCGCTCGGGCAGGTCGGCGGGACGGTCGTGGCTGCGGGTCTTCCACTCGAACTCCTCGCCCCTGGCGGCGAAGAACGCCGTCTGCCGGGCGATGAGCGCGTCGAGGACGGGACCGGTCACGCCCAGGTCCGGCGGGCCGGAGACGAATCCGCGGCGGCCGCCGGTGGCGCGTGTGAGCGGTGGGTCGGTGGTCAGGTGCTGCCCCGGTTCGGGGCTGGTGAGCTCGGCGTGACGGACTTCGCGGTCGTAGGCGGCCAGCAGCCGCTCGGCGTCGGGCACCCCGGAAACCTAACCCGCGCGACCCCGATGCGCGCGCGGGTTCCGCGGCGGGCATCCTGGGCCGATGAGCGGGTTCGCGGGGATCGTGCTGGCCGGCGGCTCCGCGCGGCGGCTGTCCGGAGTGGACAAGCCGGAGCTGCGGGTCGGCGGGATTTCCTTGCTGGGGCGGGCGGTCGAGGCACTGGCCGGGGCAAGTCCGGTCGTGGTGTGCGGGCCGGAGCGGCCGGGGTACGACGGGGTCGTCTGGACGCGGGAAGCAGTGCCCGGCACGGGTCCGGTCGCCGGGCTGGCAGCCGGGCTGGCGGCAATCGAGCAGGACACCGTCGTGGTGCTGGCCGCGGATCTGCCCGGGATCCGGCAGTCCACAGTGGACCGGCTGCGCGCCGCGGTGACCGAGGAGATCGACGGCGCGGTGCTCGTGGACGACACCGGGCACCGGCAGTGGCTCGTCGGCGCGTGGCGTACCGCGGCCTTGCGCGCGGCGATGCCGTCCAGTCCCGAGAACGCGTCGCTACGGCGCACCCTGGGCGGTCTGCGCATTGCCGAGGTCCCCTCGGAGCCTGGCGAAAGCGCGGATATCGACACACCTGACGACCTCGAAAAGCACCGTAAGCACTACTGACAACGGCTTCACAGCTGTCACACCGGTGATGGGGTTGGCTACCGTGCGGGACGCTGGTGACCCAGTAGGGTCGTGGGGCAGCCCGCAGACGTGCGACCACTGGAGGAAAGAGTGACCGAGCCCGGCTTCGCCGAGGGCGCGAACGGGCAGCAGCCCGGCACCCCGGCGCGGGACGCCCAGCTGCTGGAACGCACCGTGTTCGAGGTGAAGCGCGTCATCGTCGGGCAGGACCGGCTGGTGGAGCGCATGCTCGTCGGGCTGCTGGCGAAGGGGCACCTGCTGCTCGAGGGCGTGCCCGGGGTCGCGAAGACGCTGGCGGTCGAGACGTTCGCGCGGGTCGTCGGCGGATCGTTCTCCCGGGTGCAGTTCACTCCCGACCTGGTGCCCGCCGACATCCTCGGTACGCGCATCTACCGCCAGGGTGCCGAGCGCTTCGACGTCGAGCTGGGTCCGGTGGTGGCCAACTTCGTGCTCGCCGACGAGATCAACCGGGCACCGGCGAAGGTGCAGTCGGCGATGCTCGAGGTGATGGCCGAGCGGCACGTGTCGATCGGCGGCCAGACCTTCCCGATGCCCGACCCGTTCCTCGTGCTCGCCACGCAGAACCCGATCGAGAACGAGGGCGTGTACCCGCTGCCGGAGGCGCAGCGCGACCGGTTCCTGTTCAAGATCGTGGTCGAGTACCCCACCGCCGAAGAAGAGCGCGAGATCATCTACCGGATGGGCGTCACGCCGCCGAGCCCGCACGAGGTGCTGAGCCCGGGCGAGCTGGTGCGGCTGCAGGGGGTCGCGGCGCAGGTGTTCGTGCACCACGCGCTGGTCGACTACGTCGTGCGGCTCGTGCTCACCACGCGGACGCCGAACGACCACGGCCTCGCCGACGTGGCCGGGTGGGTGTCCTACGGCGCCTCGCCCCGCGCGAGCCTCGGCATCATCGCCGCGGCGCGGGCGCTCGCTCTCGTGCGCGGCCGGGATTACGTGCTCCCGCAGGACGTGGTCGACGTGGTGCCGGACGTGCTGCGACACCGGCTCGTGCTGTCCTACGACGCGCTCGCCGACGGCGTCCCGGTGGACCACATCATCACCCGCGTGCTGCAGACCGTGCCGCTGCCGCAGGTTTCGGCCCGGCCGCAGGGCGGCACCGGTCCGGTGCCCGCGGGCGCGCCCGTCAGGTAGCGGCGTGGCCGGCAAAACCTCGCGCGACGGGCGCCCGGGCTGGGCGCCGCCGATCCTCCGCGGCGACCGGATGGAAGCGGGACTGCGCACGCTCGAACTCGACGTCCGGCGCCGTCTCGACGGGCTCCTGCAGGGCAACCACCTCGGTCTCGTGCCAGGTCCGGGTTCCGAACCCGGCGAGGCGCGGCCGTACCAGCCGGGCGACGACGTGCGCCGGATGGACTGGGCGGTCACCGCGCGCACCACCACGCCGCACATTCGCGAGACGGTGGCCGATCGCGAGCTCGAAACCTGGGTCGTCGCAGACCTGTCGGCGAGCCTCGATTTCGGCACTGCGCTCTGCGAGAAGCGTGACCTGGTGGTGTGTGCAACCGCTGCGGTCGCGCACCTGACCGGTGGCGGTGGCAACCGGATCGGCGCGCTGGTGTCGAACGGGCAGGGCATCACGCGGCTACCGGCTCGCGGCGGTCTCGCGCACGCCCGCGGGCTGGTCCGGCGGCTGGCCGAAACGCCGCGCGCGCCGGAGGGCGTCCGCGGCGATTTCTCCGGTGCGCTGGAAAAACTGCGCCGTCCGCCGCGGCGGCGCGGCCTGGCCGTGGCGATCTCGGACTTCCTCGGCCCGCTGGACTGGGAACGTCCGCTGCGGGCACTGGGCGGGCAGCACGAGCTGATCGCCATCGAGATCCTCGACCCGCGGGACGTCGACCTGCCGGACGTCGGCACGGTCGTGCTGGCCGACCCGGAGACCGGACGGCAGCGCGAGGTCCACGCGTCGGCATTGCTGCGCAAGGAATTCGGTGCCGCGGCGAACGCGCACCGGCAGGCCGTCGCGTCCGGTTTGCGCCGGGCCGGGGCGGCGCATCTGGTGCTGCGCACGGATTCCGACTGGATCGCCGACGTGGTGCGGTTCGTCGTGGCCCGTAAGCGCCGCTGGTCGGGAGGTGCCGCGTGAGCCTCACCGGGTTCAGCTCGCCGTGGTGGTTCCTGCTGCTGATCGCGGTGGCCGCGGTGGCGGTGGCGTACGTGCTGGCGCAGCGGGCCCGCCGCCGCCGCGTGATGCGGTTCGCGAACCTCGAACTGCTGGACAAGATCGCCCCGAAGACCCAAGGCTGGGTCCGGCACCTGCCCGCGATGCTGATCGTGTTGTCGCTGCTGGTGCTTACGGTCTCGCTGGCGGGTCCGACAGCCGAGCAGAAGGTACCGCGCAACCGCGCGACGGTGATGCTGGTGATCGACGTTTCCCTGTCGATGGAGGCCAC
This sequence comes from Amycolatopsis jejuensis, assembly GCF_000717335.1. GTDB lineage: Bacteria > Actinomycetota > Actinomycetes > Mycobacteriales > Pseudonocardiaceae > Amycolatopsis > Amycolatopsis jejuensis. Next base: position 86,888 of record NZ_JNYZ01000001.1, on the reverse strand, counting down.
CGACGTCGCACCCACGCGGCTCAAGGCAGCGCAGGACGCGGCCAAGCAGTTCGCGCAGAACATGACGCCGGGGATCAACCTTGGCCTGATCTCGTTCGCGGGGACGGCAACGGTGCTGGTCAACCCGACCACGGACCGCGCAGGCGTGACGAAGGCGATCGACAACCTGAAGCTGGCCCAGTCCACCGCCACCGGCGAAGGCATTTTCGCGGCCATGCAGTCGATCCAGAGCTTCTCCGCGGTAGTCGGCGGCGCAGAGGGACCACCACCGGCGCGGATCGTGCTGATGAGCGACGGAAAGCAAACGGTGCCGGAAGACCTGTACGCACCACGGGGCGCGTACACCGCAGCGCAGGCGGCGAAGCAGGCGCAAATGCCGATCTCGTCGATCTCCTTCGGCACCACGCACGGGTCGGTCGACATCGAGGGCAAACAGCAGGACGTCCGCGTGGACGACGAGTCCCTGCGCGAAATCGCCCGGCTGTCCGGCGGCGAGTTCTACAAGGCAGCAAGCGCGGACGAGCTGAAACGGGTGTACGCCGACCTCGGCGAGCAGATCGGCTTCGAGCTGAAGAACGCCGACGCAAGCAAACCGTGGGTGGTACTGGGCACGCTGGTCTTGATGGCGGGCGCGGCCACGGCGCTGTTGGTCGGCCAGAGACTTCCCTAGGTAACGTCCGTGAAGGGAACCATCACGGAGTCAGATTCCGTGATGGTTCCCTTCACGGACGGCCGAACCCGTTCTGCCGCCAAGCTTCGTACAGGGTGATTGCCGCAGTGTTGGCCAGGTTCAGCGACCGGCTGGTCGGCAGCATCGGCAGCCGGAGCCGGTCGGTGATCTCCGGAGCATGCTGGACCTCCTCGGGGAGGCCAGCGGATTCCGGCCCGAACATCAGCACGTCACCGGGGGCGTAGGACACCTCGGTGTACAGGCGGGTCGCCGACGCACTGAACGCATACACCGAGGCAGGCAGCAGAACCTCCCACGCAGCGGCGAGATCGGCGTGCACGTGGACCCGCGCAAGGTCGTGGTAATCGAGCCCGGCCCGGCGGAGCTGCTTGTCCGCCAAGGTGAATCCGAGCGGTTCGACCAAGTGCAGCTCGCAGCCGGTGTTCGCGGCCAGCCGGATCGCGTTGCCGGTGTTCGGCGGGATTTCGGGGTGGTAGAAGAGCACGCGGAACACGGACGGCCTCACTCCGGCTCGGGGAGGTACGCCGTGTAGGCCTTGCGGACTTCCGGCGGCGGCGCGGTTTTCCGCAGCGTGGCCGGGTCGATGAACACATAACGCATCCGGATTTCCGTGGTGACCACATCACCACATCGGATCTCGCAGTCGAACTGCATCGACGTCGTCCCGAAACGCACCAGATACATCGAGACCACCAGCTCGTCGTCGAACCGGCACGGCGCCAGGAACCGCAGGTTCGACTCGGCAACCACCAGGTCGACCCCGGTGGCGAGCATCGCCTCATGGGACCCGAACAGTGTTCTCTCGACCTCGAACGAGGCCATGTCCGCGTACGCCAGATAATGCGCGTTGAACACGATCCCCTGGGCATCGCATTCGTGGTAACGCACTCGCAGGGGCAGTTCGGCGACAGGTCGGCGGTCGGGCACGGGACCAATCCTAGAGATCACCCGTGCAGGGCCTGGTAGGTGGCTGCGGCGCCGGGATGCAGCGGGACGGGCTGGGTGCCGATCAGGGTGCGGACGTCGAGGAACTGCGTACCGACGGCTTGCGCGGGTACGAGCTGGGCAGCGCGTCCGGCGAGCACGCGCACCACGGCGGCGGCGACGTCGGTGGGCAGCGCGGGGGAGCAGACCAGCAGGTTCGCGACCCCGATGGTGCCGAGCGCGCCGACCCCGCGGTACGCCCCGGCCGGGACTTGCACCTGCTCGTACAGCGGTCCGTAGATCTTCCGCAGCTGAGGAAGCACCGACGTCAGCGGGATGAGCGCGAGCGGTGTGGTGCGGTTGAGGTCCGCGAGCGCGGGTGTCGGAATTCCGCCGGACCACAGGAAGGCGTCGATCCGCCGGTCGTGCAGCGCGGCGACTGCGTCGCCCAAGGGCAGGTGCAGCTGCTCGACCGGGACGTTGTTCACCGCAAACAGCCGTTCGCCCAGTTGCGCCGCCCCGGACCGCGCGGCGCCGACCGACACCGGACGTCCGGCGAGCGCTTGCAGGTCGCTGAGGTGGTCCTCGGCACGGACGACGAGCTGGAGGTAGTTCTCGTAAACGCGGCCGAGCGCCTGCAGCGGCACCGGTTTCCCGAACGGCGCACCACCGCTGAGTGCGGATTGCGCGATGTCGGCGAGCGCGAGGCCCAGGTCGGCCGTCCCGTCACGAACCCGCTGGACGTTCTCGACGCTCGCCTCGGTGCGCACTGCGGTGCAACGCAGCTGCGGCTCGGCGCGGGTCAGCTCCGCGGCCAGGACCTCGGCAAACGCCAGGTAGAAGCCACCGGGTTCCCCGGCCGCGATGGTGAGCGTGCGTTCCGGGCCGCGGTACGCGTCGTCGCATCCGGCGAGTGCGAAGGCGAGGCCGCCGAGAAGCGCGGTCCGACGGGTGATGGTCATGGGGCCACCGCCGGGAGCGTGATCCGCACCTGGAGCCCGTGCGGTTCGACGGCGCGTAGGTCCAGAATCCCGCCCCGGGCCCGGGTTTGCTCCCGAGCGATGGCGAGGCCGAGCCCGGTACCCCGAGGCGCACCGTCGCCGCCCGCACGCCAGAAACGCTCGGTGGCGCGGGTGAGGTCCTCGGGTCGCAGGCCGGGGCCGTCATCGGTGACGACCAGGGTGACCGTGCTCGGCGTGGACTCCCAGCTCGCGGTGATGGTCGCGCCGCGGCCGGCGTGGTGGACGGCGTTGTCCAGGAGGACGTCGAGAATCTGCGCGAGTTCGCCTTCCGGCGTGCGCACGAGCAGCGGTTCGGTGTGCCCGGCGCAGGGGAGGAGCGTCGCCCCGGCGTCTTCGGCGGACAACCGCCACGCATCAACACGTTCGGCGACGACGGCGGCAAGGTCGGCGGGTTCGTTGTCGGCCCGGGCGGCGAGCCGGGTCGACGTGCTTTCCGCGGTGGCGAGGGCGAGGAGACCGTCGAGAATCCGTTCCAGCCGTTCGACTTCCGCGACGGCCGCCTCGTACGCGGGCCGGTTTTCGACCTCCGTACCCAGCGAATCGAGCCGGAGCCGCAACGCCGCCATGGGGTTGCGCAGCTGGTGCGAGGTGTCCGCGACGAGCCGCTCCTGCTGGTTCGCCGACTCGACCACGGCGTCCGACATCCGGTTCACCGACGCGGCGAGCGACCGCAGCTCACGCGGCCCGGACCGCTCCGGTACCTGTGCCCGCCGCCCGCCCGCGACAGCCAGCACCCCGGTTTCCAGCTCCACCAGCGGCCGCACCATCCACCGCGCCAGCAACACCGCGAGCAGCACGAACAACGCCGCGACGACCAGCGCCCCCGCCGCGATCGCGCCCCACTCGGCGGCGACGTCCGAGGCCGCGGCCGCGACCGAAGCCCGCAGCAACACCACGCCGGACACCCGCGTACCCGTGCCGACCGGCCGCGAGAACAGCACCGGAGTGTCCGACCACGGCGTGATCGTTGCGACCTGCGGGCCGGGCTGGTTCCGCAGCGTCGCGTCGCTGAGGGTCCGCGCGCTGGGGTCGGCAGCGGTGAGACCGCCGGTTTGCACGAGCGGCGTGCCCTGCGCGTCCACGACCAGCACACTCTCGCTGTATAACGACGAATACCGCTGCGCATCGGCCGCGAGCGCGGCCGGGTCACCGGAATCGACGGCCTGCTGGGCCAGCACCACGAAGCGGTCGACGTCGCTGCTGCGCGAAATCACCAGCTCCTGGGTCCGCTGATCGGCGGTCGCAGACAGCAGCGGCACGGCGAACGCGGCCACGACGGCCAGCGCGAGCGTGACGAGAACGGCCAGCAGGCGGGTGCGCACCGGTCAGCCCCGGCCGAGCCGGTAACCGAACCCGCGGATCGTGGTGAGCAGCCCGGGCCGGTCGAGTTTCGCGCGCAGCTGGGTCATGTGGACGTCGAGCGACCGCGACACCGCGAGGTACGCGTCGCCCCAGACCTCGTCCATCAGCTGCTGGCGGCTCACCGCGGTCCCGGGCCGCGCGGCCAGCACCGCGAGCACCGCGAACTCCTTCGTGGTCAGCCCGGCATCCCGCCCGCCGACGAGCACGCGGCGGGCACCGAGGTCGATCTCGACGTCCTCGACGTGCACCACCTCGGGGGTGGTGGCGGGCGACCCGGCGCGCCGGGCGACCGCGTCCATCCGGGCCAGCAATTCGGCCAGCCGCACCGGTTTCGCGAGGTAGTCGTCGGCACCGAGGCGCAGCGCGCGGACGACCGACCGCTCGTCGTCGCGCGCGGTGAGCACGATCAACGGCACCCCGGACACCTGCCGGATCTTGCGCAGGACGTCCAGCCCGTCGAGGTCGGGCAGCCCGAGGTCGAGCAGCAGGAGGTCGGCGTCGCGATGCCGGGTGAGGGCATCGGCGCCGCGGCCGACCGCGGTGACGGAATGGCCGCGCGCGTCCAGCGTTTCGGCGAGCGCCCTGGCGACCCCGGTGTCGTCCTCCACCAGCAGCACGCGCACGGCCGTCCTCCAGATCAGTCCTCGCCGCGCTCGAGGGCGGACGAACGCGAAGTCTCCCGCATTGTGGCGTACACGACGAGCGACACGAGGACACAGCCCGCGACATACCAGAAGAACAGCGACTCGTGCCCGGCCTTCTTCAGCGCCTGGGCGATGAGCTCCGCGGTCCCGCCGAAGATCGCGACCGTGAGCGCGTACGGCAGCCCGACGCCGAGCGCACGGATCCGGGTGGGGAACAGCTCGGCCTTCACGATGGCGTTGATCGAGGTGTACCCGGTGACGATCACCAGTGCGCCGAGCAGCAGCAGGAACGCGAGGACCGGCTGGCTGGTGTGCGCGAGGAGGGTCATGATCGGCACGGTCAGCAAAGTGCCTGCGATGCCGAAGAACATCAGCAGCTTCCGGCGTCCGATGCGGTCCGAAAGCCGTCCGGCCAGCGGCTGCAGGATGGCGAAGACCAGCAGGGCCAGGAACATGATCACGGTGACTGTGCGGCGTGGGATACCGGCGGTGTTCTCCAGGAACTTCTGGGTGTAGGTGGCGTAGGTGTAGAAGGCGACGGTGCCGCCGAGCGTGAGGCCGACGACGAGCAGGATCTCCCGCGGGTACTTCACCAGCTGGCGCAGCGTGCCGCGTTCGTTCCCACTGCCTTCGGCGGCTCGCTCGTAGCTCTCGGACTCGTCCATCGACCGCCGCAGCACCATCACGACCACCGCCGCGACCGCGCCGACCACGAACGCGATCCGCCAGCCCCAGTCGCCCATCTGCTTGTCGGTGAGCACGCTCTGCAGGATCAGCTGCAGCCCGAGCGCGAGCAGCTGACCGCCGACGAGGGTCACGTACTGGAAGCTGGAGTAGAACCCGCGCTTGCCCGGAGTGGCCACTTCGGACAGATACGTCGCCGAGGTCGAGTACTCACCGCCGACGGAAAGACCTTGCAGCAGCCGGGAAAACACCAGCAGGATCGGGGCGGCGACGCCGATCGTGGCGTACCCCGGGGTCACCGCGATGAGCAGCGAACCGCACGCCATCATCGACACCGACAGCACGAGCGCGGACCGCCGTCCGTACCGGTCGGCGAACCGGCCGAGCAGCCACCCGCCGAGCGGCCGCATGAGGAACCCGACGGCGAACACCGCCGCGGTGTTGAGGAACTGCAGCGTGGCGTCGCCGCCGGGGAAGAACGACTTCGCGAAATAGACGGTGAACGCCGAATAGGCGTACCAGTCGTACCACTCGACGAGGTTGCCCACCGAGCCGCGCAGCACGTTGCCGACCACGCGCCGCTCGTCGCGTGCCGTGCTCTGTATCCGGGTAGTCATCCTTGACCTCCTGTGTTGCGACTCACGGTGACCAACCGGTGGGTAACCATCAAGGTCGAGGCGCGGTTCCTTACCGTCGCTTAGGACGGCAGTGCCGGATACATGCCGGATGCGCGCACCGGCTGCGCAGCCGATAGCCTCATGCGGGCGCGAACACCGAAGACGAGGAGAGTGGCAGTGGGACGGTCGGTCTTGGTCACCGGCGGCAACCGGGGCATCGGGCTGGCGATCGCCCGCGATCTCGCGGAGCAGGGGCACCAGGTCGCGGTCACGCACCGCGGATCGGGTGCGCCGGACGGGCTCTTCGGCGTCCAGGCGGACGTCACCGACTCCGAGCAGATCGACGCCGCGTTCAAGCTCGTCGAGGAGCACCAGGGGCCGGTCGAGGTGCTGGTGTCCAACGCCGGGCTCACCGACGACACGCTGCTGATGCGGATGTCGGAGGAGCAGTTCGAGCGGGTGCTGAACGCCAACCTCACCGGCGCGTTCCGCGTCGCGAAGCGGGCCTCGCGCGGGATGCTGCGCGCTCGCTGGGGACGGTTCGTGTTCATCTCGTCGGTGGTCGGGCTGTCGGGTTCGGCGGGCCAGACGAACTATGCGGCGTCGAAGGCGGGTCTCGTCGGGTTCGCGCGCTCGCTCGCGCGGGAGATGGGGTCGCGCAACATCACCGCGAACGTGGTCGCCCCCGGCTTCGTGCGCACCGACATGACCGACGTGCTGAGCGACGACCAGCGGAAGAAGATCCTCGCGAACGTGCCCGCCGGCCGTTACGCCGAACCGGCCGAAATCGCCGCCGCAGTGCGGTATCTGGCTTCCGATGACGCGGCCTACGTCAACGGCGCGGTGCTGCCCGTCGACGGCGGCCTCGGCCTCGGCCACTGACCCCCCCCGACCGATACCAGGACCTGGAGGACGCGTTGCCCGGACTGCTCGAAGGCAAGCGGCTGCTCATCACCGGCATCATCACCGACGCCTCGCTCGCGTTCCACGCGGCCCGCATCGCCCAGCAGGAGGGCGCGAAGGTCGTGCTCACCGGGTTCGGGCGGCTGTCGCTCGTGGAGCGGATCGCGAAGCGGCTGCCGGAACCGGCGCCGGTGCTCGAACTGGACGTGACGAACCAGGAGCACCTCGACTCGCTCGCCGACCGCGTACGCGAACACGTCGACGGCCTCGACGGCGTCGTGCACTCGATCGGCTTCGCGCCGCAGAGCTGCCTCGGCGCGCCATTCCTGGACGCCCCAAGCGAGGACGTGAAGGTCGCCGTCGACGTTTCGGCGTTCTCGTTCAAGTCGCTCGCCGTCGCCACGCTGCCGCTGCTGGACCGTGGCGCGTCGATCGTCGGGATGGACTTCGACGCGCGTGTGGCGTGGCCGGTCTACAACTGGATGGGCGTTGCGAAGGCGGCGCTGGAGTCGGTGAACCGGTACCTGGCCAAGGAACTCGGGCCGCGCGGCATCCGGGTCAACCTGGTCAGCGCCGGTCCGGGCAAGACGATGGCCGCGAAGTCGATCCCCGGCTTCGAGGAGCTGGAAAGCGGCTGGGACGCCCGCGCGCCGCTCGGCTGGGACTCGTCGGACCCGGAGCCGACCGCGAAGACGGTGTGCGCGGTGCTGTCCGACTGGCTGCCCGCCACCACCGGGTCGATGATCATGGTCGACGGTGGGGTGCACGCGCTCGGGGTGTGATGGCGGTGCGCCGGTCGCTGTGGTGGAGGCTGAGCGCGAAGGTGAGCGCGGCGAGGGCGGCTGCCCCGAGCCCGACGCTCACCCACGCCACGCTTGAGAACCCGAGCCCGGCGCTGATCGTCGTCCCGCCGAGCCACGGGCCGACGGTGTTGCCGACGTTGAACGCAGACGTCGTACTCGCGCCGACGAGCGTCGAACTGCCTCCGGCGACGGCGTATGCGCGGACGTTGAGCGCCGGGTTCGCGGCGAATCCGGCTGCGCCCAGGACGAGCACCGCGGTCACGGCCACGACGGGGTCGCTCGCGAAGGCCAGCGCGACGAGCGCGGCGACGGCGATGCCGAGGCTGCCGTAGAGGGTCGCGAAGGGATGGGCGTCGGCGAGTTTCCCGCCGGTGAAGATGCCGATCATCGCGCCGCCGCCGAACAACGCGAGCACCACCGGTACGGCGGATTCGGGCAGCCCGGCGACCTCGACGAGCAGGGGAGCGAGGTAGCTGAACGTCGCGAAGACCATGGCCTGCAGCAGTGCGATCACGCCGAGCGCGAGCCACAACCGGTTGCGGCGGAACACTTTCAGCTCCTCGGCGATTCTTGGTGGTGCTGCGTTTTCTGCTGTGCGCGGTACGGACAGCAGGACTCCCACCGCCGCGACGAGGGTCAGCGCGGCGACCGCCCAGAACGCGCTCCGCCATCCCGCGTGCTGCCCGAGGAAGGTCCCCGCGGGCACCCCGACGACGTTCGCAACCGTGAGCCCGCCGACGAGTACCGCCAGTGCCCGCCCGCGTTGTTCTGCGCTGACCATGCTGACGGTGGCCGCCGCCGCGACGGCCCAGAAGCCAGCGCAGGCGAGCGCACTCACGACCCGGGTGGCGAAGAGGAGCGGGTACCCGGTGCCGGTGGCGCCGACGACGTGCGCGGCGGCGAACACTGTGAGCAATCCGAGCAGGGTGGCCCTTCGGGGAAGCTTCAGCGTGGCGACGGCCAGCACCGGCGCCCCGACCACCATGCCGACGGCGAAGGCGGAGATGAGCAACCCGGCGTCGGGGATGGTGACCCCGAGGTCGGCAGCCATCCCGGGGAGGAGGCCGGTGATCATGAACTCGGAGGTCCCGAGCGCGAAGATACTGAGCCCGAGAACCCAGACAGCGAGGGGCATGGATGGTCTCCTTTTGTAACGTTCGGTCCAAAATGTGGGCGAGTGGGTGGTTGGTGTGTGCAGGGCGCCGCTCGTAGCTTCACGGGTGCGTTGACGCTGTTGCCCACCCCGGCTGACCTCTGGCCCAGCGACCCCGCGACCTGTCGGGCCGCTGTAGCGAATCGTGCGGGGCCCGTGACCCGGCAACTCGCAACTCGTGACCCGGCGGCCCGTGACTCGGCACCTCGCAACCCGGCACCGCGCGACGCGCGACGTGGCGGCTTAAGGCTGCCGCTGCGAATCGCCCTCCCGCGAGCCCGCTTGCCACGTCACCCGGCGACCCTTGGGCGACCCGCTGCGCGGCGGCCCAAGCCGCTGCTGTGAATCGTGCAGCCCGCGAGGTCACGCCGCCCGCGACTTCGCCGCTCGGCAACACTCGGCGGCCCAGCGTCTCAACCCACGGCTCGGCTCAACCCGCAGCCCTGCTCAACCCGCAGCCCGTGCCAGCCGCCGACCAAATCCGCAGCCGCAGCCCCGGTTCACCGGCGCGCAACCGCCGCGATCGCGATCTCCGCCACCCCGTTCAGCGCGGCCCGCTCGGCTCCCCTCCGGGACATCACCCGCAACCCCGAAATCGTGCTGTGGATGAAGTCCGCGATCTCCCCCGCATCGCGGTCGCGGGTCACGCTGCCGTCGGCCTGGCCGGTTCGGGCGACGTGCGCCAGTTCGGACAAATGTGCCTCCGTATCGACCCTGACCTGCGCGGACACCTCCGGATCGCTCGTCCCGAACTCGGCGATCGTGTTCACCACCAGACATCCCCGGCGGTGGTGGCCGAGTTCGTCGTCGATCGTTGCGGTGAGGAGCAGGCGGAGGGCGCCGAGGCCGTCCGGCGCACGGCCGACGACGGCCGACCGTTGCCGTACTCCTCGTTCCGTGTAATGGCCCAACGCGCGCCGGAACAGTTCGTGCTTGCTGCTGAACGTGTTGTAGATACTGCTGCGCCCGAGACCGGTGGCAGCACACAACTCCTCAGTGGACGTCGCCTCATACCCCCGTGCCCAGAAGGCGTTCATCGCTCCTTCGAGGGCTTCGGTTTCGTCGAACTCCCGTGGTCTCGGCATGCCGGTCACGCTACCATGTTTTGGACAGGTCGATCCAGAATGAGGCCGCTGCCGCGTGGGAAGCGCCACAGGGGCAGGATGAGCCCGTGGGTTACGACGCGTTGCTGTGGCTTTCCTTCGGCGGTCCCGAGGGGCCGGACGAGGTGATGCCGTTCCTGGAGAACGTCACCCGCGGCCGGGGCGTGCCGCGCGAGCGGCTGCTCGAGGTCGCCGAGCATTACCAGCACTTCGGCGGGGTGTCGCCGATCAACCGGCTCAACCGGGTGGCGATCGCGGCGGTCGAGAAGCAGCTCGCCGCCGAGGGGATCGACCTTCCGGTGCACTTCGGCAACCGCAACTGGACGCCGATGGTCGAGGACACCCTCGCCGGGATGAAGGACGCGGGCGTGCGCCGGGCGCTGGTGTTCCCGACGAGCGCGTACGGCGGGTATTCCGCCTGCCGCCAGTACGACGAGGACATCGTGCGCGCCCGCGCCGCGCTGGGCGACGACGCGCCGGACCTGGTGAAGCTGCGGCAGTTCTTCGATCACCCGTTGTTCGTGTCCGCGGTCGCCGACGCCGTCCGCGCGGCCCACGCCGAGCTCGGCAACCGGCCGGGTACCCGGACCGTTTTCACCGCCCACTCCATCCCGGAGAGTGCCGACCTCGCGTCCGGCCCCCCGGATGAAGGTGGCCGCCGGTATTCGCACCAGATTGCCGAGGCCGCGCGGCTGGTGGCAGCTGAGGCGGGGGTCGCGGAGTACGACGTGGTGTGGCAGTCACGGTCGGGTCCGCCGCAGATCCCGTGGCTGGAGCCGGACATCGTCGACCATCTCGATGCCCTGCACGCGCAGGGCGTGGAATCCGTGGTGGTGAGCCCGATCGGCTTCGTCGCGGACCATCTCGAGGTGATCTGGGACCTCGACAACGAGGCTGCCGAACGCGCCGCCGAGCACGGCATGGCCTTCGCCCGCGCCGCGACCCCGGACGCCGACCCGCGGTTCGCCGAGCTGGTGGTGGAACTGGTCCGCGAGCACCTCGAAGACGTCCCGCCGCGCAAGCTGTCCCCGTTCCCGGCCGCGGGCTGCACGCTCAACGGCGCGCCGTGCGCCGTCGCCTGCTGCGAACCCCCACGCCGCCCCGGCGCCTGACCAAGTCCGTGAAGGGAACCATGAGGGAATCTGATTCCGTGATGGTTCCCTTCACGGACCTCACGGCTGCCGGTCGGCCTGCTCGGCGAAAACCCGTACCGCCTCGTTGACCGAGGCGGTACGGGCGATTCGGACCGCTTCCGCGAGCGGGCGCAGCGCCTCGGCCCGCTGGTTCGCCGCAGACGCCGACAGCGCGCCGCCGGGATCGTCCGTCTCGGCGATGGCCAGGATCGCCGAGATCTCCTCGGCCCGCTGCAGTACCCGCAGTGCCCGGGTGGGCATCCCGGACGGCCATTCGACCTGCGGCCGCGACCGCAAATGCGCGGACAGCTCGGCGCGCACCCCCGGCCGGTCGCTCGCCACATCCAGCGCCTGCAACGCCCCTGCGCTCGACCGGATCGCGTCGGTGAGTCCGTGCTCGGCGTCCGGCAATGGCTGGTACTCCAGCGAAACCGGCGCGGGCAGCGAGTACACCGTCCAGCGCATCAAGCCCTCGGCGATCGGCTCGGGCACCAGGCCGAATCCGAGCCCGGACCCAAGCCCGGTGAGCACCGCCGCGTCGCCGCAGCGCAGTGCTGCCTCCGCGAAGGGACCGCCACCGCCGAGGCCCCGCACGTCGCCGGGTACCGGCAGCACCAGCTGGACGCTCACCGCTCCCTGCGCCCGCAGCGCGAGCAGCAGCTGCACCGGCGTAGCGGCGCGGTGGAAGGCGAGCGGGAGGTCGAACGCGTCGGCGGCGGCCGGGTCGGCCGCGACGACGTCGTGGGCCTCGGCCCAGGCTTGCAGGGCATCGAGGACGTCGTCGGACGCCGCGGTTCCGTTCAGCCACGCGGAGGACCAGACGGCGAGGGTCGCACTGGGTCGGCACACGACCGCCGATTTTACCGGTTCCGCGCGGCTTCGCCGACCACCGCCCGGGCTGGAGCCGCTCCACATCGACGGATGCCGGAACGGTCAGTAGCGTCGTTGGAGTGAACGCAGTTCCCGACGCTCTTCCCCGCACTGCCGGCGAGCTCCGCGCCGCCGGATACTCCCCGCGCCCGATCGCGCGCGAAATCCACGACAACCTCCTCGCCGCCCTGCGCGAGGGCCGCGACGCGTGGCCCGGCATCGTCGGCTTCTCCCGCACCGTGCTGCCCCAGCTCGAACGCGCCCTGCTCGCCGGGCACGACGTCGTCCTGCTCGGCGAACGCGGCCAGGGCAAAACCCGTCTCCTGCGCACGCTGGCCGGTCTGCTCGACGAGTGGACGCCCGTCATCGAGGGCTCCGAGCTGGGCGAACATCCGCTCGAGCCGATCACGCCCGCGTCGATCCGCCGTGCCGCCGAGCTGGGCGACGACCTGCCGGTCGCCTGGCGCCACCGCAGTGAGCGCTACACGGAGAAGCTCGCCACGCCGGACACGAGCGTCGGCGACCTGATCGGCGACGTCGACCCGGTCAAGGTCGCCGAAGGCCGCAGCCTCGGCGACCCGGAGACCATCCACTTCGGGCTCGTGCCCCGCGCGCACCGCGGCATCGTGGCGATCAACGAGCTGCCCGACCTCGCCGAGCGGATCCAGGTCGCGCTGCTCAACGTGATGGAGGAGCGCGACATCCAGGTCCGCGGCTACACGCTGCGGCTGCCGCTCGACGTCCTGCTCGTGGCCACCGCCAACCCCGAGGACTACACGAACCGCGGCCGCATCATCACGCCGCTCAAGGACCGCTTCGGCGCGGAGATCCGCACGCACTACCCGCTGGACGTCGAGTCCGAGGTCGCGGTCGTGCGGCAGGAGGCGGACCTCGTCGCGGAGGTCGGCGAGCCGTTGCTGGAGGTGCTGGCGCGGTTCGTCCGCAACCTGCGGGAGTCGCCGGTGATCGACCAGCGTTCCGGTGTTTCCGCCCGGTTTGCCGTGGCAGCGGCGGAAACCGTGGCCGCGGCCGCGCTGCGCCGGGCCGCCATCACGGGCGAGGACCCGGCGGTCGCGCGTCCGGTCGACCTCGACGCGGTACCCGCGGTGCTGCGCGGCAAGGTCGAGTTCGAGCCGGGGGAGGAGGGCCGCGAGGTCGAGCACCTCGTGCACCTGATGCGCCGCGCGATCGCGGAGACGGCGCGCGAGCGGTTCGCCGGGCTGGACCTGCGGCCGCTGTCCGACGCGGTCGCCGACGGCCACCTGGTCGCCACCGGCGAGCGCGTACCCGGCGCCGAGGTGCTCGCGGCGCTGCCCGAACTGCCGGTGCTGCACGAGGTCGCCCAGCGTGCCGGGGTGTCCGCGGACGAGCCGGCTGGCCGGATCGCGGCGGCGGTCGAGCTGGCGCTGGAGTCGCTGTTCCTCGCCCGCAAGCTGGCCAAGGACTCCGACGAGCACACGACGGTGTACGGCCAGTAATGCCGCTCCTTCCGGAGGGATACTCCTACGGTCCGTGGCACGACGGGCCGGACCCGCTGGCGCCGCCCGCCGACCTGCGGGACGCGCTCGACGAGATCGGCCGCGAGGTGATGGGCGGTTCGTCACCCCGATCGGCGCTGGAGGAACTGCTGCGCCGCGGCACTGAGCGAACCGCCGGTCTCGACGAGCTCACCCGGCAGCTGTGGCAGCGCCGCTCACAGATCCAGCGTCGGCACCGCCTCGACGGCACCCTGCAGGAAGTCCAGCAGCTGCTGGAGGAAGCGCTCGAAGCCGAACGCCGCGAGCTGTTCCCCGACCCGGACGACGAGGCCCGTTTCCGCGAGGCCCAGCTCGACGCGCTGCCCCCGGGCACGGCTGCGGCCGTGCGCGAGCTGAGCGAGTACGACTGGCGTTCGGGCGAGGCACGGCAGAAGTACGAGCAGATCCGCGACCTGCTGGGCCGCGAAATGCTCGACGCGCGGTTCCAGGGCATGAAGCAGGCGTTGCAGAATGCCGGCCCGGAGGACGTCGAGCAGATCAACCAGATGCTGTCCGACCTGAATGCGCTGCTGTCCGCGCACGCACAGGGCGCGAGCGACGTCGACGAACGGTTCGCCGAATTCATGCGGCGGCACGGCGACTTCTTCCCGGAGAACCCGCAGAACGTCGACGAGCTGATCGACGTGCTGGCGGCCCGGTCGGCGGCCGCGCAGCGGATGCTGAACTCGATGTCGGAGGAGCAGCGCGCCGAACTGGCCGAGCTGTCGCAACAGGCATTCGGTGACCCGAGGCTGGCCGCGCAACTGTCCGCGTTGGACTCCCAGCTGCGCGCGCTGCGGCCGGGGGAGGACTGGACGTCGTCCGAGCGCTTCCGCGGCCAGGACCCGCTGGGCCTCGGCGAAGGCGCACAAGCGATGGCCGACCTCGCCGAGCTGGACGCGCTCGCCGAGCAGCTGGGCCAGTCGTATCCGGGCGCCCGCCTGGAGGACATCGACCTGGAAGCACTGGAGCGCCAGCTCGGTCCGGATGCAGGCGTCGACGCGAGACGACTGTCCGAATTGGAGCGTGAACTACGTAAGCAAGGCCTGTTCGAACGCGCTGCTGACGGCACGTTGCGGTTGTCGCCCAAGGCTTTGCGCCGGTTGGGCGAAACCGCACTGTCCGATGTGGTCAATGCGCTGCGCGGCAAAACCGGCGAACGGGAAACGGAATCAGCAGGCGCCGCAGGCGAACCGACCGGCGCGAGCAGGCCATGGCGCTTCGGGGACATGCAACCGTGGGACGTCCCGCGCACCGTACGCAACGCCGTGTTGCGCTCGACCGCGGTGTCCGGCTCGGTCCGCCTGGAAGTCGAAGATGTCGAGGTGGTGGAAACCGAGCACCGCTCGCGCGCCGCGGTAGCGCTCCTGGTGGACACCTCGTGGTCGATGATCCAGGAGGGCCGCTGGCTGCCGATGAAGCGCACCGCACTGGCCCTGCACCAGCTGATCAGCACGAGATTCCGCAACGACGCCCTGCAGCTGATCACCTTCGGCCGCTACGCCATGCCGGTGGAACTACCGGAACTGGTCGGCCTCGAAGGCACGTGGGAACAGGGCACGAACGCCCACCACGCGTTACTACTGGCCGGGCAGCACCTGCGCCGCCACCCGGACGCGCAACCGGTGGTCCTGATGGTCACCGACGGCGAGCCGACCGCGCACCTGGAACCTGATGGGGAAGCGGAATTCTCTTACCCACCGGAACCGGCAACCATCTACAAGACACTGTCCGAAGTGGACAGAATAGCCAAGCTGGGCGCCACCGTGACCGTCTTCCGCCTTGGCGACGACCCACGGCTGGAGGCCTTCGTGGACACCATCGCGCGCCGCTCCGGGGGCCGCGTGGTGGCACCCGATCTGGACGGTCTGGGCGCCGCGGTGGTCGGTGACTACCTACGTTCCCGCCGCCGCTGACCGCCGCCGCACCACGATCCGCGCCCCGTCCCCGGGTACCAGCGTAATGTGCCGATTCCGCGTCCTTTCCGGGCGCGAATCCACCGCACTGACGGAATACCGCCGGAAAACCTCCCCCACCACGACCGTCGCTTCCAGCAGCGAAAACCCGGCCCCCAAGCATCTCCGTGCCCCGCCGCCGAACGGAAACCACGTTCCCGTGGCAAATTCCCGGGACGGATCGAACACCTCCGGCAAGGGGTGATACCGGCCATTCCCATGCACCAAAGAAATCGACGGCAACACCGTAAACCCCGCCGGAACCACGTATGGCCCGACCGCAACATCCTCGGTCACCCGCCGTGCCACTTCGGAAATGATCGGATGCCGCCGCATCGCCTCCTTCGCGACGGCCTCCAGGTACTTCTCATCTCCGTCATCCGCCGCCCGTGCCGTTTCCGCCGCCACCGCCGGATTCCGGGCCAGCTCATGAAACGCCCAGGCCAGCGCTGTAGCCGTGGTCTCATGCCCGGCCAGCAGCAACGTCACCAGCTGGTCGCGCAACTCCGCGTCCGTGAGCTGGTCGTCCCCAGGCACGGTCAGCAACCGGGACAGCACATCCGAACGGCCGGACAGATCCGCCGCCGCCCGCCGGTCGGCAATCTCGGCATACAGCAGCTCGTCCACCCGATCCTGCCGTTCCCGCGCCCGCCGCCACGGCCCGTACTTCTGCAGCCGGGGACTGTGCCACCCGAAGATGTCGAGCGCGTTCACCTCGACGACGTGCCCGAGCAGCCTCCGCAGCTCTGCCAGCCGGGGTCCGTCGCTCACCCCGAACACCACGCGCAGGATGATCTCGAGCGTGAGCGCCTGCATCCGGTCGTGCACCCGGAACGGCCGCCCGACCGGCCATCGCTCGACCTCCGCCACGGTCAGCTCGGTGACGAGGTCGCGGTACCCGCGCAGCGCCGCCCCGTGGAATGCGGGCATCAGCAGCTTCCGGGCCCGGCGGTGCTCCTCCTCGTCGGTGAGCAGCACGGAATGCTCGCCCATCACGGGTTTGAGCACGACGTTGCCCTCGCCCGCGTGGAACGTCTCGACGGGACCGGAGAACACCTCGCGGATCAGGTCGACGTCACCGATCAGCACGACCGAGCGCTCCGGATACAGCCGCAGCCGGATGACGTTGCCGTACCGCCGCTGCAGCCGGGGGAGCAGGGCGTGCCGGAACACACCGAAGAGAATCGTCTGCACGGCCATGGGCAGCCGCGGTCCGGGTGGCAGGGAGGTGCGGGTCGGCGTGCGGAGGGCCATACCGTCGTTCCTACTCGCGCGTAAACCTCGTGTCCACCACCATGGGCTCCCACCGGGTGGGAAAGCGGACGGGTGTCACGCTTACAGTCGGGGGTATGCAGACTTGGTCCTCCGTCGCCGTGCCCCGGCTGTCCGGCACGCCCCGCCCCCTCCGGCTCCACGACACTGCGACCGGGCAGGTCCGCCCGACGGCTCCCGGCGGCACCGCCCGGATGTACGTCTGCGGCATCACCCCCTACGACGCCACGCACCTCGGCCACGCCGCCACGTATCTTGCGTTCGACCTGGTCAACCGCATCTGGCGGGACAACGGCCACGACGTGCACTACGTGCAGAACGTCACCGACATCGACGAGCCGCTGCTCGAGCGCGCGGAACGCGATTCGGACGACTGGATCGTGCTCGGCATGCGCGAGACGGCGCTGTTCCGCGAGGACATGGAGGCGCTGCGGGTGATCCCGCCGCGGCAGTTCGTTGGCGCGGTGGAGGCGATCCCGGAGATCGTCGAGGTGATCGCGAAGCTGCTGGCCGACGGAAGCGCGTACCGGGCCGACGACGCCGAGTTCCCGGACGTCTACTTCGACCACACCGCCACCGGCCGCTTCGGCTACGAGTCGAACTACGACGCCGAGACGATGGCGAAGTTCTTCGCCGAACGCGGGGGCGACCCGGACCGCCCCGGCAAGCGGCACCCGCTCGACGCACTGCTGTGGCGTGTCGCGCGCGAGGGTGAACCGTCGTGGGAGTCCGAGCTGGGTGCTGGACGTCCCGGCTGGCACATCGAGTGCAGCGCGATCGCGGCCAACCGCCTGGGCCTGGGCTTCGACGTGCAGGGTGGCGGGTCCGACCTGATCTTCCCGCACCACGAGTACAGCGCAGCCCACGCCGAGGCAGTCGCGGGCGCGCACCCGTTCGCCCGGCACTACGTCCACGCCGGCATGATCGGCCTGGACGGCGAGAAGATGTCCAAGTCGCGCGGAAACCTGGTGTTCGTGTCGCGCCTCCGCGCCGACGGCGTCGACCCGGGCGCGATCCGGCTGGCCCTTTTCGCCGGCCACTACCGCTCGGACCGCCCGTGGACGCCGTCGCTGTTCGCCGACGCCGAGACCCGCCTGGCCCGCTGGCGCGAGGCTGTCGCCGTCGATGCCGGGCCGTCGGCGGAGGACACGGTGACCCGCCTGCGCGACCACCTGTCCGACGACCTGGACACCCCGAAGGCGCTGGCCGCGGTCGACGCCTGGGCCACGGCAGCCCTCCGCCGGGATGGGACGGACAAGGCAGCGCCTGGGGTGCTGAGGGAAGCGGTGGACGCTCTGCTGGGGATTGCACTCTGAGCGTTGCGGTAGTCCGGCGAGCCGCCTGCAGCCGACCAGGAAGGACCGGACGCGCACCTGAGATCGGCCGAAATGTGCAGTCGAGCGGGCATAGGTGCGGCCGATTTCCGACCGGACATTCGCCCTTTGGTGTCGCGCGGGGATTCGTTCCACGCAAGCTGGATCGAATCCCGCTACCATGGTCCCCGCTCGAGGTGAAGGAACCTGGAAACGAAGGCCTCATGAGGGATCGTTGTGGATGGATTTCAGCTTGATCCCGGTGCTTTGACGGCGGCCGCGGCCAGCGTCGGGCGGGTATCTGCCGACCAGGACAACTTTGCCCTGCGTGGACTGTGCGGCGACGTCGGCCTTTATGGGCACGCGTGGTTGCATGACGAGCTCATGGACTTTTGCGTTCGATGGAGTGACGGAATCGATCTTCTTGCGGCGGATGCGGAGAGCGTCGCCGACCTGCTCAGGGAAATAGCCGACGCGTACGCTGCCGTAGACGTCGAGAAGAAGAAATCCTTGACTGTCGAACGTTCGTGAGAAATAGTGCAAATGGCTGAATTGGGCGAATCCGGTGATCCACGCGAGCTTATTCGTGGTAACCCAGAGGCAATCGAAGAGAATGCCAGGGTGCTCCGCTCGCGTGCAGGCGCAATCAGTCGTGCTGCGGACGATCTGGAAACGATCGAACTTGCTGGGTGGCAAGGTAAGGCGGCTGATCGATTCAGGGACAAATTTGGGCGAGAGCCGCAAAAGTGGTACCGCGCTTCCGATTCCATGGAAGTGTCGGCGAGTGCACTGGAAGGCTATGCAGAGACCCTGAGGTGGGCGCAGGGGCGGGCTGAAGATGCGATTCGGCAATGGAACTCGGCCCAGGTGGCGAGTAGTGCCGCAAGAGAACAGCGTCAGGCGCAGGCGACTGGCGGCAACCCATCACTGCCAGGCAAGGATCCAGGTGAGGCGGGGAGGGCTGCTGCGGAGGCCACCCTCCGGCGCGCTCGGAGTCAGCTTGCGAGTGCCGGCGACGAAGCGGCTTCCATTGTGCAGGACGGAAAGGCGATGGCGCCGGAACGTCGCACCTGGTTGGCAAAGGTGGGCGATTTTCTGCTTGGTCCCGGAATGACAGCAGAAGACTACGGGAAACGTGGACCAGTTCTGATTTCTCGGGCGGACTGCCGATATCTCGAGATCAACTTTCAGCTGTGCAAAAGCTCAATCTGAAGCGGTTTGAGAAGAAGACGCCGGCGAATGCCGAGCCTACGCAGATTTTTCTGCTTCCGGACGGGTCGATTCAGTTATCGGCAAAGTCCTGGGGGCGGGTTCCGGGATCATATGCGATCTATCGCAAGGTTATGCGACAAAGAGGGTAACACGACAGGATACGTCAAGGAGACTATTACGCCGGACGGATCGCTAGCCCACGTCAAAGACAAGTACAATGACAGGGGGAACAAATGAACGGAAACCCCGAAGTGTTGCCATTCGAGCGGGAGCAGCGCCTTCGTGACCTGGTGCAGGTGCGGGTATCCCTCCAGGAAGCGGTCAGCGCACTTGCCGGCTTTTCCCCCTTCGATGGCGAGGAGGTCCTCGATCTGACGAGAGCCGACGCGCGGCTGGTTCTCAATCGGTACCTCGATGGATCGCTGTCCGCAGACGATCTCCACGAGTGGGCGGACGCGATCGAGGTCCGCGAGGATCTCGGGCGCGAGGAGGGCTGCGAAGAAGTCCTCGGCACACTTCTCTACCAGCTCGCCAATCCGGTACTGGAAGGCGAAATCACCCCCGAGCGGGTCAGGGCATGGCTCAGTTCGGTCGCCTGAGCGCAGGCTCAACCTGACTGTATAACGCCCTATACAGACCGTCGCCCATCCTCCAGCCCCAGCTCGTCGCCTGCCCACCGTCGTCGCAGCCAGCGGTCATGCGAAGCAACGACCACCGCACCGGGCGCGGTGTCCAAAGCGGCGGACAGTTCTTCGGCCAGGCTCAGGGACAGGTGGTTCGTCGGCTCGTCGAGGAGGAGGACGTCGGGCGGTTCGGCGAGCAGGACGGCCAGCGCGAGCCTCCGGCGTTGGCCCACCGAGAGTTCCCCGACCGGGCGGCTGTGCTCGCGCGGCGGCAGCAATCCGAGCGCCGACAGCGGGGGAGCCGTATCTCCCGCCGCGGTGTGGTAGATCTCGGCCGCGGTGCGTCGGGGGCGGGGGAATGTGACGTCCTGTTCCAGCAGACCAACCCGGACGCCCGGTCCGAAGTGGACAGTCCCGGTGCTGGGCGTGAGGTGCCCGGCGAGCACCGACAGAAGGGTGGACTTCCCGGCTCCGTTGCCGCCGGTCACGAGCAGGCGCGTGGTGTGGTCGACGTCGAGCCGGTCCAGCGTCACGCGGCCCGGTACGGCGATGCCGCGCAACGATACGGCCGGGCCTTCGCCATCCAAAACAGCGGTGAGGACGGCCCGAAACCGAAGGGGCGCAGGCGGTTTACGCACCTGCTCGCGCTCCAGCGTCTCCAGTCGCGCCTGCGCATTGCGTACGCGCCGCGAGATCTGCTTCTGCACCCGGCCGGTCTTGAAGTCGTACAGCATCTTCGCGTTGTCCCGCGGGGCGCGGTTGTGCGCGACCCGCCGCGCGGTCACGTCGACGGATTCCCGTAGCTGCTTGAGTTCCTCCTGCTCTTCGCCGTAGCGCTGCTCCCAACGGGCCCGTTCGGCCTTCTTTTGGCCGAGGTAGTCGGTGTAACTGCCGCCGTAGCGGGTGGCTCCGCCGACGCGGCGGTCGGCCGGAACCGGGTCCAGGTCGACGATGTCGGTGCAGACGGCGTCGAGGAACACCCGGTCGTGTGACGACAGCACGACGATCCCGGTCAGTTCCGCGAGGTGCCGTTCGAGGAACTCCATGGCGTTGTCGTCGAGGTGGTTGGTGGGCTCGTCGAGCAGCAGCGTGCCGGGGCGGCGGACGAGCAGCGCGGCGAGCCCGAGCCGCGACCGCTGCCCGCCGGACAACGTGTGCAGCGTCCGGTCGTGGCTGACATCGCCCAGTCCCAAACCGGTGAGGACCAGGTCCGCGCGCCGGTCCGCGTCCCACAGATCGTGCGCCTGCGCCCATTCCAGGACCTGGCCGTACTCGCTGAGCACTGCCGGATCCTCGGGACGTTCGGCGAGGACCGCGGCCAGTTTGTCCAGCTTCGCCGCTGCGGTGCGGATATCGGACAGCGCTTCGTCGAGGACGTCGGAAACCGTTGCGGTACCGCCAAATGGCAGCTCCTGGAACAGGAACCCGAGGTCGCCGCGGCGCACAATTTCCCCCGAGCGCGGCACTTCGAGACCCGCGAGCAGCCGCAGCAGCGTGGACTTTCCGACGCCATTTTCGCCGACAAGCCCGATCCGCCGTCCGGGCGACGCGGTGAGGGAAACGCCGTCGAGCACAGTCCGGGCGGCATAGCCGAAGACGAGGTCGGTGGCGTGGAGGACAGGAGACATGAGTGATCACCGGGCCAGAGGGTGGATGACAGTCCCCGGCGGGCGCACACAGGCCGCGGTACGGGGAAGGGCTCGGTTCAGCTGTCCATGATGCACGGAGCGTAACGCAGGCCCCGCCCAGCCCGTCAACCGATTTTCCGCGCACCCCGGTTGACAGCGGCAGCCCCGGCTGCAACTCTGAAAGAACAGTTTCGAAAGACTCCTTTCAGAAATGAGCCACCAATGCCCGACCTGCCCCCGCGGAAGCGGATCGACGACGCCGAGCTGCTGCGCGCCCTCGCCCATCCGCTGCGGTCGGCGCTGGTCCACCACCTGATGGCGCTCGGCCCGGCGACCGCCAGCGAGTGTGCGGAGGCAGTCGGGTCCACGGCGTCGAACTGCAGCTGGCATCTGCGCCGCCTGGCGGAGTACGGCCTGGTCGAGCGCGCGGAGAGCGGCGACGGACGGGAACGGCCGTGGCGCGCCTGCCAGGTCGGGCTCGACCTCGGCGAGTTCGGCGACGATCCCGTGCTCACGGCGGCCCAGCTGGCGGTCACCGGTACGGAGCTGGGCGAGGAACAGGAGCTGACCCAGCGGTACCTCGACACGGTCGAACAGCTCGACGAGGACTGGCGTCAGGCAGGCGGCTTCGCGTCGTACGGACTGAAGGCGTCGGCGGAGGAGCTCACCACGTTGCTGAAGGCGATCGACGACCTGGTCCGCCCGTACGTCAGCACTATCCGCACTGATGCCCCCGCCGACGCGCACGCCGCGTACCTGGGATTGCGCGCGTTCCGGCGGATCGGGCACGACGGAAAACCGGCGTCGTGAGACAGCTGCTGGCTGCCCCGGGCTTCGCGCGGCTCTGGGTGGCCGCGTTCTTCGGCGAGACGGCCGAATGGATGCTGCAGGTCGCGTTGCCGGTGTACCTGTTCGTCCGCACCGGCTCGGCGGTCACCACGGCGTTGAGCATTGTCCTCGGCCTGCTGCCTGCGGTGGTGCTGAGCCCGGTGGCCGGAGTGATCGCCGACCGCTGGGACCGGCGCGTGGTGATGGCGCTCGTCTGCGCCGGACAGGCGATCGCGGTGCTTCCGTTGCTGGCCGGGGACCTGCCGGTCGCCATGGTCTACGTCGTGATGGCCGCGCAGGCCGGGCTGGCGTCGGTGTTCGAACCGGCGAGAAACGCGCTGGTACCCGAGCTGGCCGGCGTCGAGGACGTCACCCCGGCGAACGGCCTGATGAGCGTCAACGGCAGCGTCGCGCGGCTCGCGGGCGGCTGGGCCGGGGGAGCGCTGCTCGGCTGGGGCGGCCTCGCGCAGGTGATCATCGGGTACCTCGGGGCGCTCGCGTTCGCCGGGCTGCTGCTCGCGCGCCCGTTCCGCCGGGCAGTCAGCCGGAGGACCGCACCCGCGCGGACCGAGTGGCTCGCCGGGATCCGCGACCTGATCAGCGAGCTGCGCGTCACCAGCCTCGCCACCCTGCTCACGTCTCTGGCGCAAGGGATGTTCCTGGTCCTGTTCGTGGTCTTCGTACTCGACCTGCTGGGCGGCAGCGAGGCCGACGCCGGGCTGCTGCGGGGCGTTCAGGCGATCGGCGGGCTCGCGGCCGGGTTCGCCGTGGCGACGCTGGCCCGCCGGGTCGCGCCGATGCTGCTGCAGGGCTGGGGTCTCGTCGGCGCCGGACTGCTGTCCGTGCTGATCTGGAACCTCCCCGGGGCGACGACGGCGCTGGGGGTTTACGTCGGGCTGTTCATGGCGGTCGGCG
The DNA here is from genome assembly GCF_000717335.1 of Amycolatopsis jejuensis. GTDB lineage: Bacteria > Actinomycetota > Actinomycetes > Mycobacteriales > Pseudonocardiaceae > Amycolatopsis > Amycolatopsis jejuensis. The sequence continues at coordinate 63,716 of NZ_JNYZ01000001.1, read as the reverse complement.
CGCCGGCAGTGGTCGCGGGTGCCGGGCTGCTGTCGCACGTGCAGGCGGTGACCGGCCCGGACCGCGCGGGCCGGGTCCTGAGCACGGTGTACGCGCTCATGGCGGCGGGCACTGCGGCCGGGTCGCTGCTCGCGGGCGCGCTCGTGGCGGTCACCGGGCCGGCGGTGCTGCTGAACGTACAGGCGAGCCTGCACGTCACGGCCGGTTTGCTCGTTCTGGGGTGGCTCCGGCGCTCCCGGCACCGGAAAGTCGTTACGGTGGACGGGTGCCGTCTCTCTTCGCCACCAGCGACCTCCATGTGACCCACGAGGGCAACGGCCCGGTCCTCGACCTCGTGGTCCCCGAAGAGCCGGACGACTGGCTGCTGGTGGTCGGCGACGTCGCCGAGCGCGCCACGGTCATCCGGGACACGCTCGCCACCCTGCGCGAGCGGTTCGCGAAGGTCGTCTGGGTCCCGGGCAACCACGAGCTGTGGACCACGCCGAACGACGAATGCCAGCTCCGCGGCCAGGCCCGCTACGAGTTCCTGGTGGAGCAGTGCCGCAGCATCGACGTGCGCACGCCGGAGGACGAGTTCCCGGCGTGGGGTGAGCTGACGATCGCGCCGCTGTTCGTGTTCTACGACTACAGCTGGCGCACCCCGGCCGCCGAAGGCAAGACCCGCGAGGAGGCGCTCGCCCAGGCCCGCGAGGCAGGTGTGGTCTGCACCGACGAGTACTACCTGCACCCCGACCCGCACCCGTCGCGCCAGGCCTGGTGCGAGGCGCGGCTCAAGATCAGCCGCGACCGTCTCGACGCCATCCCGGCCGACCGCCGCACCATCCTCGTTTCGCACTGGCCTCTGCATCGTCACCCGACGAAACCGTTGTACTACCCGGAGTTCGCGCTGTGGTGCGGCACCACGGAAACCGAGGACTGGCACGTCCGCTACCGCGCCGAGCTGGCGGTGTACGGGCACCTGCACATCCCGCGCACCACGTCCGCGGACGGCGTGCGCTTCGAAGAGGTGTCGCTGGGCTACCCGCGTGAGTGGCGTAAGCGGGCACGGGGCGCCGTGCCGCTGCGGAAGCTGCTCACCTCCTCGTAAGGGGGTCAGCGCAGGCCGAAGCCGCCACCTTCCTGACCGGGGCGCCGCCGCCGGAGGTACTTCTCGAACTCGGCGGCGATCTTGTCGCCGGAGACTTCTTCCATGGTGAAGTCGGTCTCCGCGTCGCCGCGTTCCTCCAGGCTGCGCACGTACTCGCTGATTTCCTCGTCCTCGTCGGCCATCTCGGTGACCGTGCGTTGCCACTCCTCGGCCTGCTCCGGCAGCGCGCCGAGCGGGATCTCGAGGTCGAGGACGTCCTCCAGCTTGTGCAGCAGCGCCAGCGTGGCCTTCGGCGACGGCGGATGCGACACGTAGTGCGGCACCGCGGCCCAGATCGACACGGCCGGGATACCCGCCTGCACGCAGTAGTCCTGCAGGATCCCGACGATCCCGGTGGGGCCCTGGTAGTTGTTGACCTCGAGCTGGTACTTGCTCGCGGTGTCCTTGTCGTAGGCCGACCCGGTGACCGGGACGGGCCGGGTGTGCGCGGTGTCCGCGAGCAGCGCCCCCAGCGCGACGACCATCGACACGTCCAGCTGCTGCACGTGCTCCACCAGCTCGGCGCAGAACTTCCGCCAGCGCATGTTCGGCTCCGGGCCCTGCACCAGCACGACGTCGTGGGCGAACCCGTCCGGACGGCACACCGAGAGCCGCGTGGTGGGCCATTCGACCCGGCGCGTGACGCCGTCGACCATGCGCACGGTGGGGCGGCTGACCTGGAAGTCGTAGTAGTCGTCCGGTTCCAGCTCGGCCAGCGGCGTGGCGTCCCAGGTGAGCTGGAGGTGCTCGACTGCCTGGCTCGCCGCGTCGCCGGCGTCGTTCCAGCCCTCGAAAGCCAAGATCATGATGGGACGATGGGCATCGGTGCCATCCGGGTCGCCGGGGCGCGGGGTGTCGTCGACGGGCTCACTCACCCGACCAGCCTACGACCTCCGGCACCTACGCTGCGCAGCGTGTCCGACCCCGCGTGTCACCTCGGACGTGGCCCCGGTCACGCCGGTGCCCATGGGACGCTGGTGCCGTCACCACCCGGGTCCGGCGCCGCACCCGGGTACCACGCCGGACAAGGAGAAACCGTGACTGCACCGTCCTCTTCGGACGGACTGGCCGCCGTCCTCTGGGACATGGACGGCACCCTCGTCGATTCCGAAAAACTGTGGGACGTCGCGCTGTACGAATGCGCCGAGGCGCTCGGCGGAACCCTTTCGGAGGAAATCCGGATGACGCTCGTGGGGTCCAACATGGACGCCACGGCGACGGTGCTGCTGGAGGTCACCGGACGCCCGGTCACCCCGGAAACCGTCGCGGAGACGGGGGAGTGGATCCGCCGCCGCACCGCCGGCTTGTTCGACGACGCCCTGCCCTGGCGGCCCGGCGCGCAGGAGGCGCTCGCCTCGGTACGGGCAGCCGGGCTGAAGTCCGCGCTGGTCACGTCCACCGAGCGGGCGCTGACCGAGCTGGCGCTGGACACGATCGGGCGGGAGTTCTTCGATGTCACCGTGTGCGGCGACGAGGTCGACGGGGAGAACAAGCCGCTGCCCCGGCCGTACCTGAAGGCCGCGGAACTGCTCGGAGTGGCGCCGGAGCGGTGCGTTGCGGTGGAGGACTCGCCGCCGGGCGCGGAGTCGGCCGAGCGGGCCGGGTGCACCGTGCTCGTCGTGCCGAACGACGTCGACGTCCCGGACGGGCCGCGGCGCGTGTTCCGCACGTCGCTGGCCGGGGTCGACGTCCCGGCGCTGGCCGCGCTGCTGCCGCCGTTGTGACATGGGCGGCTTCCCGGTCACCCGGGGCAGCGCAGGCGAGCGCGGGATGAAAGGATTCCGGACCGTGAAGACCTTCGATGAGCTGTTCGCGGAGCTTGCCGAGCGCGCGCGTACCCGTCCCGACGGGTCCGGCACCGTCGCCGCACTGGACGCCGGAGTGCACGCGCAGGGCAAGAAGGTGCTCGAAGAAGCGGGCGAGGTGTGGATCGCCGCCGAGCACGAGTCCGACGACCGGCTCGCCGAGGAGATTTCGCAACTGCTGTACCGGGTACAGGTGCTCATGCTCGGCCGGGGAATCTCGGCCGAGGACGTGTACCGCTACCTGTGACGCGCACCGGGTGATCAGAGGAGAGAACGAAATGCTGCGTGTTGCCGTGCCGAACAAGGGAGCCCTCGCCGCCGCGTCGGCGGAGATGCTTTCCGAGGCGGGCTACCGCAAGCGACATGACGGCAAGGACCTGACCGTGCTCGACCCGGTCAACGAGGTCGAGTTCTTCTTCCTGCGCCCGAAGGACATCGCGATCTACGTCGGGTCCGGCGAGCTCGACCTCGGCATCACCGGACGCGACCTCGCGCTCGACTCCGGCGCCCCGGTCGGGGAGGTGCTCGCGCTCGGCTTCGGCGCGTCCACCTTCCGCTACGCCGCACCCGCGGGCCGCGAATGGAAACCGGCGGACCTGCACGGCAAACGGCTGGCGACGTCGTACCCACGGCTCGTCCGCGACGACCTCGCCCGCCACGGCGTCGAGGCGGAAGTGATCCGGCTCGACGGCGCGGTGGAGATCTCGATCCAGCTGGGCGTCGCGGACGCGATCGCCGACGTGGTCGAATCGGGCCGGTCCCTGCGCCAGCACAACCTGGTCGCATTCGGCGACCCGATCTGCGTGTCCGAGGCAGTACTGCTGGAACGAGCCGGGAGCGACACGGCAAGGGACAAGGCGCAGCTGGCGGCGCGGCTGCGCGGGGTGGTTTTCGCGCAGCACTACATGATGCTGGACTACGACTGCCCGCGCACGTTGCTGGACAAGGCAATCGCCATCACGCCAGGCCTGGAGTCGCCGACGGTGGCACCACTGGCGGATGAGTCCTGGGCCGCGGTGCGGGCGATGGTGCCGCGCAAGGAAGTGAACCGGATCATGGACGAACTTGCCGAGGCAGGGGCGAAAGCCGTGCTGGCGTCGGATATCAGGTCCTGCCGGTTGTAAATGTGTCTTTGGCCTCGGCTTCGCCGAGGCGTGCGGGATCGCTTTTAGCCGAGGTTCGGACCGGACGGCGCACCCGGCCGGGGGCCGTGCACGCCGTCCGGTCCGAACCTCGGCGCGATCCCGCGGCTGGGTGCCGTTGGGTCTACAGTGGATGGTCGACTACCGTGGGCGATGCGGTCGTTTGGGCATTAAATCGTAAAGCTTCTTGCGGGCGCCGTTGTCGTTTGTGTTGCGGGCTACTGCTACTTCGGAAATGAAGTCTTCGAAGACGAATTCGTCGTCTGCTGGGATTTCGGCGGGGCCTGGGTTTTGTGCCAGGTGGCTGTCCAGGGTTTCGGCGATTTCGCGGAACGACACGGCCTGGATGGTTTCCGGCGCGAACGTGGTGACCGGGACGCCGTGCGCGGCGGCCTCGTTCATCACCACGCCGAGCGGGACGTGCGACAGCATCGGGACGCCGAACGAGTACATCTCCTGCAGGGCCGCGGCCGCGTAGTGCGAGATCGGCCTGCGGTAGAGGCCGGGGACGATGCCGTACCACGCGATCGGCGCGCGGCCGGTGGTCTGTTCCACGTAACGCACCTGGTCGCCCAGCAGCCGCAGCGCGCGGATGCTCGTCTTGTCCGGCTGGACCGGCACGAGGATGCCGTGCGACGCGGCGAGCGCGTTGTTGGTGAGCACGTCGAGCGCGGGCGGGCAGTCGATCACCACGTGGTCGTAGTGCGCGAACTGGATCACCCGGGCGAGCTGCCAGCCGGGCACGCGGAACTGGTCGAGCCTGCGGATGAGGTCGAACATCCCCGGCGAGGTGGGGACCACGTCGAGCGCGCCGCCGCGGCCCAGGTTGCTCCGCGGATGCGCGACGGCGAGTTCCTCGACCGGGCCCTTCCACAGCTTGGTGAGGGCTTTCGCCAGGCTGGGCGCGTCGGCCGGGGTCTCGGCGAGGCCGAGCATCTCGGTGGTGGCGTGGCCCTGCGGGTCGAGGTCGATGAGCAGCACCCGCCTGCCGCGTTCGGCCAGGGCCGCGGCCGCGCCCACGCTCAGCGAGGTCTTGCCCACCCCGCCCTTCTGGTTGACCACCGAGGTGATCTGCATGCCGGAGCGCTCCCTTGTCGGTCGTTCCGCGAAGGCTATCGGACTCACGCGCCGCCGCGCGCTCATCCGCCCCCGGCCTGTCGCGGCCGCACCAGCAGCGCCTGCGCGCCGGTACCGACCGGACCGGAACGATCGTGCAACGTGCTGGTGGCCGTGCCGACGCCGTGCGGCCCGACCAGGGTGACCGCGTCGAGGCCGATCCACTCGCCCTCGGGGATCCGGCGCAGGTGCACGGTGAGCTCCGAGTTGATGAACCACCATTCGGCGACGGGCAGGAAGTTCGACACGCCGTTGCCCGAGTCGGCGATCGTGAACAGCCGCTGCAGGCCGGTGGGCTCCTCACCGTCGACGAGCGGGTACCGCTGCCGCGCCCACACCGCCGCCGGACCGGGCGTGGTGACGGCGCCGCGGACTGCCCGCCACTCGATCGCTTCGAGGTAGCCGCCGTGCCAGCCGTCCGGGAAGGCCGCTTCGCTGCCCGCGTCGGCCGACGGCAGCAGCGGCCCGCCGTCGGTGGCGATCTCCGCCGTGTCGGACGTCGCGATCCGCCAGCCGGACGCCCGCGCGATCACCCGCCCGCCCGCGGACAGCTCGGACTGCAGCAGCTCGACCGTACGGCCGGGCCGTTCGATCCACGACCGCTGCTGCAGCTCGCCGACCGGCGCCGGGCCGAGGATTTCGACCGTGACCCGCGCGAGCTGCGCCGGGTGGGTGGCCTCGAGCCGTTCGAGGCCACGGACCAGCAGCGCGGACGGCGGCCCGAAGTGCTGCGACCCCGGGTTCCACGGCCCGTTGGTGTGCTCGGTGGCCTCGTACCGCTCGTCGCCGAGCGGGAGGTAGAAGGCGCCGGCCATCAGTCGGCCCGGTCCAGTGCCGATTCCTCGCCAGGGTCGGGTTCGGGCCAGCCCGGGTACTCCGGTGGCGTGCCGCCGAACTCGGGGCAGTGTGCCTGGTGGTCGCACCAGGCGCACAGTTTCCCTTTGTTCGGACGGAAATCGCCGGTTTTGCCCGCCTTGAGGATAGCCTGCCAGATCGCTTCGAGGGTGCGCTCGAAGCGGACCAGTTCGGCCTCGTCGGGGGTGTAGGCGAGTGATTGCCCGTCGGTGAGGTACATCAGCTTCAGCTGGCGCGGGACGACGCCGCGCAGCCGCCACAGCACGACGGCGTAGAACTTCATCTGGAAAAGCGCCTTCGCCTCGCCGATTTCCCGCGGCGCGGCGCCGGTTTTGTAGTCGACGACCCGGATTTCCCCGGTGGGCGCGACGTCGAGCCGGTCGATGTAGCCGCGCAGCAGCACCCCGGACCCCAGCTCGATTTCCACGTGCAGCTCGCACGCCTCGGGTTCCAGCCGCCGCGGATCCTCGAGCTCGAAGTAGGAGTCGAGGAGCTTTTCCGCCGACAGCAGCCACTTGTCTGTCTCGCCGGGTTCGCTGTCCGCGAACAGCTCCGTCCACTCCGGACTCTCACCGGACAGCTCCGTCCACGTGGGCGCAAGCAACTCCTTGGCCCGCGGCGCGACGCGCTCGGCGGCAGGCAGCGCGAAGAGCCGCTCGAGGACCGCGTGGACGAGCGTGCCGCGCAGCTGTGCCCGGGTGGGCACTTCCGGCAGCCGGTCGACCGCACGGAACCGGTAGAGCAGCGGGCACTGCTTGAAGTCGCTCGCCCGGGAGGGCGACAACGCAGGCCGCCTCCGGGCGGGCGCATCGGCCTCCGGTGGAGGGGTGGTGACTGTGGCGGTGTCGGGCATGGCCAGAGCGTAACGCCGGGCACCGACAGTTTCGGCCCCGCAACGCGCAGGGACCCGGCATGACCCCTGCCACCTGCGGTGATGGGGCGGGGTTTGGACGGCCGGGTTTGCTGCGGGATGGCTCGGGCCGTGGTGGTCGAGGGCATGCCTGCGGTCATTGCCAGCAGCCGGACCTGCACGCGGAATCTCGCTGAGCGAGTTTCGGTGGGCCTGGTCGGCTCGGCGGGTCCGTTGGGGTTGGTGGGGAGGCGCCGGGTTCGCCCGGCCCGGCTCGCGCAAACTGCCGCTGGGTGGCTCAGCTCGCGCGAACTGCCGCCACCGTTGCTGCCACCGTGCTACCGAGACTGCGCCACCCCTGCCACCGTCACTGCTGCTGTTACTGCCAATGCTGCCCGCGGATGCTGGACGCGCGACCGCCACTACCTGCACCGCTGCCGACGCTGCCGCCGCTCCTGGTGGGGCTGTTGCTGGGGCTGCGCCGAGATCGCCCCTCCAACTCACTGGCTACGCCGCACAGACTCCCGCCGCCGGACGCTGCCGCCACCACCAGCGGGCGGTCGGATGCCATCGCCGCGACCCGCCCCTGGACGCCCGCGCCGGACGCCGCTGCCGCGACAGGCTCCGCTGAAGCCACCGCCACCGCCACCGCCACCGCCGCCTCCGCCCGTCCGGGCTGGGCTGCCGGGCCCGGGCAGACCGCAGTTGCCGCGCTGGGGTGGCCGACTCCGCCTGTCCGGGCTGGGCTGCCGGGCCCGGGCAGACCGCAGTTGCCGCGCTGGGGTGGCCGACTCCGCCTGTCCGGGCTGGGCTGCCGGGGCCGGAAAGACCGCAGTTGCCGCGCTGCGGTCGCCGACTCCGCCCGTCGCGGCTCGGCACCCGGGCCCGGACAGGCCGCAGCTGCCATGCTGAGGTGGCCGACTCCGCCCGCCCTGGCCCCGCAACCGAGCCCGCACCGACCGCCGCCGCGCTCCCGCGCCGGGCTCGTGGGGCGAGCGACATCACCCGTCCGGGAAGGGCGGGTCACCCGGTTCCCACACCCGGCCCCCTACGCTGAGCCGTATGGCCGCGACCAGTCAGCACGGCGCCGGGCCCGCCCGGCGCGCTTCCGGTGGCGGGGACGGTGGCCTGCTGCTCTTCCGGGTCGGTGGGGTGCCCGTGCTGCTCGCACCGTCGTGGTGGATCGGGTCGCTGGTCATCGTGGTGCTCTACGCGCCGCTCGTCGGCCGGTTGCTGCCCGACGTCTCCACGCTGACCTCGTGGCTGCTCGCCGCGGCCTTCGCCGTGTTGCTCGGGCTGTCGGTGCTCGCGCACGAGCTGGGGCACTGTCTCGTCGCGCTGCGGCTCGGGATTCCGGTGCGGCGGTTGCGGCTCTTCCTGCTCGGCGGGCTGTCCGAGGTCGCCCGGTCGCCGCGGCGGCCGGCGCAGGAAGGGCTCGTCGCCGCGGCGGGGCCGGCGGTTTCGCTGGTGCTCGGCGGGTTCTGTGCGCTGCTGCTGTTCGCCGTGCCGCCGGACGGTGCCGTCTGGCTGCTGGTCGCCGAGTGCGCGGTCGCGAACTTCGCGGTCGGCCTGTTCAACCTCCTTCCCGGGCTGCCGCTCGACGGTGGACGGCTCGTCCGGGCCGGGGTCTGGGCGCTGACCGGCTTGCGCGCCAAGGGAACTCGGGCTGCAGTCGCAGGAGGGGCACTCGTTGCGACCGGGCTGATCGTGTGGGCGCTCGTGGGGCTCGCGATGGGGAGCCCGGACCGGTGGCTGCGGCTGGGCGTCTGCGTGGTCACCGCGTGGTTCGTGATCCTCGGTGCCCGGTCGGAGCTCGCCGCCGAGGCTCGCCGCGGCTGGCCTGCCGGGCTGGAGCTGAGCCAGCTCGTCCGCCCGGTGCTGCAGCTGCCCGCGGAGAGCCCGGTGTCCGACGCGCTGGCCGCTTCCGCCGGGCGCGGGGTCGTACTGGTGCGGGCGGACGGCGTCGCGGCCGGGCTGCTCGACGAACAGGCCGCCCAGCAGCTGGCGAGCACCAGCCCGCAAGCACCGGCCGAACTCGCCGCGGAGCCGATCCGCGCGGAGACCGTGCTGCTCGCGTCGGAGCCGGGGGAGGAGATCGCCGAACGCGTCCGCGAGACGCCGGCTTGGCAGTTCCTCGTGGTCGACGACGAGGGCCGCCCGGCCGGGGTGCTGCGCCGCGAAGACCTGCGTACCGCGCTGATGCACGGCCGCCGCACGGCGTGAGAGCCACCCGGGCACCGCGGGCGCGGGACGGCCTGAAAGGATTCGACGTCGGCGTCCGGGTTGCAGTGGAGGAAGAAGTTGTCGGTCAGCGGACCGTTTCGTGCAGGTGACCGGGTTCAGCTGACGGACTCGAAAGGCAGGCACTACACCCTCACCCTCGCCGACGGCGGGGAGTACCACACGCACCGCGGCGCCCTCGCGCACGACGACCTGATCGGCCGTCCGGAAGGCAGCGTCGTCACCTCCGCGGGGGGCAGCACGTATCTCGCGTTGCGGCCGCTGCTGCCGGACTACGTGCTCTCGATGCCGCGCGGCGCACAGGTCATCTACCCGAAGGACGCCGCGCAGATCGTGATGTGGGGCGACATCTTCCCCGGCGCGCGCGTGCTCGAAGCCGGGGCCGGGTCGGGAGCGCTGACGTGCTCGCTGCTCCGCGCGGTCGGCTCCGAGGGGCAGGTGTTCTCGTACGAGATCCGTGCCGACCACGCGGAACACGCCGAGCGCAACGTCGAGAAGTTCTTCGGCGAGAAGCCCGCCAACTGGACGCTGACCGTCGCCGACCTGGCCACCCACTCCGGCGAGGTCGACCGCGTGGTGCTGGACATGCTGGCGCCGTGGGAGCAGCTGCCGAACGTCGCCGAGCATCTCGTGCCCGGCGGGGTGCTCACGGTCTACGTAGCCACGGTCACCCAGCTCTCGCGGGTCACGGAATCGTTGCGGGAACAGCAATGCTGGACCGAGCCGGAGTCGTGGGAGACGCTGATGCGGCCCTGGCACGTCGTGGGTCTCGCCGTGCGGCCGGACCACCGGATGGTCGCGCACACCGCCTTCCTGCTCACTGCCCGCCGCCTCGCGGACGGCACGGTGTCCCCGCGCGTGTCGCGGCGGCCCAGCAAGGGGAAGGGCTGACCGGCTTACCCGTTCCTGACGGGTGACCTAACCGGGAACACACCAACGGCCGTTTTCGCGGTGCAGCGGGAAAGGCGTGTCCTTGTGGCCGCCGCGGCCTTCGACGCGGATGGTCACCGTCGCGTCGTCTCCGGCGACGATCGGTGGTCCCGCCGGGGATGCCCGCAGCGGTCCGGCCGCGGTCCACTTCTGCTGGAGCTCGGCCAGCGCGGCGGCGCTTTGCGGGCGGCAAGTGAGGGTACCGAACTCGGCGGAATCGCCGCGGGCGATCGCATCGGCGAGAGCGTGCGCGAGCGTGGTCGTGGCGACCTGGTCCGCCTGCGGTGCCGCGGACGGCGAAGGAGAGCGGGGTGCGGGCGGCGGTGGTGCCGGGGGAGCAGGCTCGGGTACGGCCACCAGCAGTACCCCGATCACCCCGCCCGCGACGAGCGCCCCGAGCAGCACGAGAACGGCGGTGAGCCGGCCGCTCACCGCCGTGGTCTCACTTGCTGTCGGCTTTCGCCTTCTGGAAGCACCAGACTCCGCCTTCGCGGATCGACGTCATGGTCCCGTCGGCCTGTTTGCTGCCGCTCGTGACGTGGTAGCGCTGCGTGGCCTTGTCGCCGGTCTCCTGCGCGGTGCCGCTGAGCGTGACATTGGTGCCGGACGGCAGGTCGACCTTCTCCCCGTGATACACGCTGCGGCACGCGATGGACACGAGACCGTCGTTGTCGGCCGTACTGTAAGCGGTGGCCGCAGCCTGGAACAGTTCCTGCGCCGACGATTTGCCCCCGGGCGCGGGTCCCGCGGAACCGGTGGACGCCCGCGGCGAGGACGACGACCCGCGGCTCGGCTCGGTGAACCGCGGAATGCCCGGGTTGTTCGACGGCCCCGCCGAACTCGACGGCGCCGGTGGCGCGGCGGTGGTGCCACCGTTGTCGTCACCGCTGGTGAGCCAGATGATCAACCCGGTCGCCCCACCCGCGACGACCACTGCCGCGGCCGCGATCGCGACGATCAGCCCGGTCTTTTTCTTCTTCGGCGGCTCCTGGCCGAAACCGCCGTACTGCGGCTGACCCGGTTGGCCTGGCTGACCCGGCTGACCTGGCTGGCCGAATTGGTCACCCGGCTGGCCGAATTGCGGGCCGGATTGGCCGAATTGCTGGGTGGCACCGAATTGTTCACCGGGCTGGCCGAAGTGCTGGGTCGCATCCGGCTGGCCGAATTGCGGGCCGGACTGGCCGAACTGCTGGGTTCCGCCGGGCTCGCCGAACTGTTGAGCGCCAGCGGACTGGCCGAACTGCTGGGTGCCGCCGGATTGCGGATAGCCGCCCTGGGATGGACCGCCGGGTGCGGCCGGGTATCCGCCGGACGGCGGACCTTGCGGCGCCTGCCCGGCCGGATTCCAGCCGCCCTGCTGAGGTTGCCCGCCTTGTGCCGCCTGGTCCCACCCGCCCTGCGGCTGGCCACCTTGTGCCGCCTGGTCCCAACCGCCTTGCGGTTGCCCACCCTGTGCTGCCTGGCCCCAGCCGCCTTGCGCCGCTTGGTCCCATCCGCCCTGCTGCGGTTGCCCGCCTTGCGGTTGCCCGCCCTGCCCAGCCTGGTTCCAGCCGGCCTGCTGGGCCTGTCCGGCCTGGTCCCAGCCACCTTGCGGCGGCTGGCCCTGCTGCGGTGCTCCGCCGGGCTGCTGCCCGTGTGGGTCCGGCTGCTGTCCGTAGCCGCCGGGCTGCTGCGGCGGATAAGTCATCTCGTTCCCCCTGCTGTGCGCACGCGAGTCCCTGGCCACCGCGTCGCCGGGGCCACTCCGGGATGCTAACCAGCGGCGCCGGAATCCGCGCAGCCAGGCCGGTTCGCGCCCTCGGTGACCTGGCCCGATTCCGGAACGGCAGAAACAGCAGGATGCAGACCGGCACCGGCGGTACGCAAGCCCCGGACCTGCCCGAACCCCGCCGTACCACGGTTAACCGCCGGCGCAACCGGGTAACCGGGAGACGCCCGTTTCCGCGCTGCGGAACCGCGAAGGGGCGAAATCCGGTCCGGGGCACCGAATCGGACGCTTGCGCTGCGGTCCCCGGCGTGCTGAGCGGGCACGAAATGCGCGACGCGCCGATCTTGTGATGCGGAAAGGCCTTTTCTTGTCGGTGATCGCCGGTACCGTGGAATGAAAAGCACTCCGAGGAGGTGCCCGATGCATCATGACCTTCCCGGAGGTCGGCGCGAGGAGGCCGACCCTTCAGAAACCAGCGGAGCTGGGCAGACGGCGGAAGAACAAGCCCGGCAGATCCGTTTTCTCGAGGAGGAAGTGGCGCTGCTGCGCCGTCGCCTCACCGATTCGCCGCGGCAGAACCGTGTTCTCGAACAACGTCTCGCCGAGGCGTCGGAACGGGTGAGTCAGCTCACCGAGCGAAACACGAAACTGGTCGAAACCCTGCGCGAGGCGCGGGGGCAGCTGCTCGCCCTCCGGGAAGAGGTCGACCGGCTGGCCCAGCCGCCGAGCGGGTACGGGGTGTTCGTCACCGCGTACGAGGACAACACGGTGGACGTGTACACCGCGGGCCGCAAGATGCGGGTCTCGGTGTCGCCCGCGGTGGAGATCTCGTCGCTGCGCCGTGGTCAGGCGCTGCGGCTCAACGAGGCGCTCACCGTCGTCGAGGGCGGTGACTTCGAGCGCACCGGCGAGGTGTGCGCGCTGCGCGAGGTGCTCGCCCCGGACGTCGAGGGCGGCAGCCTTCGCGCGCTGGTGGTCGGGCACGCGGACGAGGAGCGGGTGGTCCTGCTCTCCGATCCGCTCGCCGACCAGCCGCTCAAACCGGGCGATTCGCTGCTGGTCGACTCCAAGGCGGGCTACGCCTACGAGCGGGTGCCGAAGGCGGAGGTCGAGGACCTCGTGCTGGAGGAGGTGCCGGACGTCCGCTACGAGGACATCGGCGGCCTGTCCCGGCAGATCGAGCAGATCCGCGACGCCGTGGAGCTGCCGTTCCTGCACGCGGACCTGTACCAGGAATACCAGCTGCGCCCGCCGAAGGGCGTGCTGCTCTACGGTCCTCCCGGTTGCGGGAAGACGCTCATCGCGAAAGCGGTGGCCAACTCGCTGGCCAAGAAGGTCGCGCAGGCCAGGGGCGACGGTAACGGCGGGGACGACGGGAAGTCGTACTTCCTCAACATCAAGGGCCCGGAGCTGCTCAACAAGTTCGTCGGCGAGACCGAGCGGTCGATCCGGCTGATCTTCCAGCGGGCCCGCGAGAAGGCGTCCGAGGGCACCCCGGTGATCGTGTTCTTCGACGAGATGGACTCGATTTTCCGCACCCGCGGGTCGGGCGTGTCGTCGGACGTGGAGACCACGATCGTGCCGCAGCTGCTGTCGGAGATCGACGGCGTGGAGGGGCTGGAGAACGTCATCGTCATCGGCGCCTCCAACCGCGAGGACATGATCGACCCGGCGATCCTGCGGCCGGGCCGGCTCGACGTGAAGATCAAGATCGAGCGTCCGGACGCCGAAGGCGCGAAGGACATCTTCTCGAAGTACCTCGCCGAGGGCCTGCCGATCCACGCCGACGACCTGGCGGAGTTCGGCGGGGACCAGAAGGCCACGTTCGACGCGATGATCCAGCACACCGTCGAGCGGATGTACGAGGAGAGCGACGAAAACCGGTTCCTGGAGGTCACCTACGCCAACGGGGACAAGGAAGTCCTGTACTTCCGCGATTTCAACTCGGGCGCGATGATCCAGAACATCGTGGACCGGGCCAAGAAATCGGCGATCAAGTCGGTGCTCGAGACCGGCCAGCCCGGCCTGCGCGTGCAGCACCTGCTCGACGCGATCGTCGACGAGTTCGCGGAGAACGAGGACCTGCCCAACACCACCAACCCGGACGACTGGGCCCGGATCTCCGGCAAGAAGGGCGAGCGGATCGTCTACATCCGCACGCTCGTCACCGGCAAGAACCAGGAGTCGGGGCGGGCCATCGACACCGCCACCAACACCGGTCAGTACCTGTAATCACCGCACCACCCTGTGGGGCCGCCGGGACTCGTCCGGCGGCCCCACAGGCCGTTTCCGGGCCAGGGTGAGCCGCCCGTGCGACGCGAGGATGCCGAGGACCACGAGCAGCGCACCCACGGGTTCGTTCCAGCGCACCGGCTCGTCCAGCACGAGCACGCCGAGCACCACGCCCACCACGGGTGTGAGGTACGTCACTGCGGACGCGTTCGCGGCGCCCCAAGCTGTGGCGACGGAGGTGTTCCACACGTAAGCCACCCCGGTACCCAGCGCGCCGAGCGCGACCATGGACAGCACCACGGCGAGGCTCAGGTGCATCGGCTGCGCCGCCACCACCGGGGTCGCGAGCGCGAGGACGAGCGTCGCGAAGCCGGTCTGCCCGAACGCGACCACGACCGGGTCGGCCCCGCGGGGCGACACGAACTTGCGCAGGTACACGAAGGCCGCGCCGTAACAGGTGGTCGCGCCCAGGCAGGCGAGCTGTGCGGCGACCTCCTGGCCGAGGTCGATGCCCTGCCACACGCCGACCAGCGTCAGCACCCCCGCGAACCCGAGGACCAGCCCGGCCACCTTCGGCCGCGTGAGCCGTTCGGCGGGGAGCGCGGCGGCCGCGAAAAGCATCGTCAGCAGGGGAGTGGTGGCGTTGAAAATGCTGGCCAGCCCGGACGACACATACTGCTCCGCCCACGAGAACAACAGGAACGGCACCACGCAGAACAGCACGGACACGACGGCGAGATGCCCCCACAACGCCCGATCGCGGGGGAGCGGACGCCGGCGCAGCGCCAGGAACATGCCGAGCGCCAGTGCCCCCAGCGCGACCCGCGCGAGCGCTACCTGAGCCGGTGACAGACCCTGCAGACCCACTTTGATGAAAAGAAAGCTCGCCCCCCACACCACAGCGAGCGCCACGAACCGCGCAGCAATGCCGAACTTCACCGAACCTCCGTGGTCACTGCAGGAATCCCCGGACCAGTCAACGGGCCCGCCACGCCCGGAGTCCAGCGGGTTTCCGCCATCACACTCGACCCAGGTGTATAACGCCCTATACTTCGGCGCCGTGAGCACCGACGACCCGCGCCCCCGCCCGCCGATCACCGAAGCCGACGTCCTCGCCTGGCTCGAGACGACCGCAGCCGCCGTCCAAGCAGGGGAGCTCGGCGCCGACGACCTCATCGACCTGCTGGGGGAGCTGCGCCGCGCCTCCGCCGCCTGCGCCGACGCGTCCGACTGGGCCCTCCTCGCCGCCCGCGAAGAAGGCGCCAGCCTCCGTCAGATCGCCCCCGTCTTCGGCAAAGGCTACGTCCGAGCCCCCGCCGCCCGCCTCGAAAAACTCCACCGCCAAGCCCAGAACTCCAGCCAATGGCTCGCCATCCTCCGGCACAAACAATCTGTATAACGACCTATACGGCTGGTGTCGGATACCGGCTCCGCCGGTCCAAAGCCGAAAAACCCAGCAACGACAAGGGGATCCGATGGATCGCATCGCGGTAGGACTGGCCGCCCTCGGTCGTCCCGCATACCTCAATCTCGCCCGGGATCTACCGGAAAACCGGGATGTGGCGTCGATGCGCGCGGCAACCCATGCCGTTCTCGACGACGCTTACGCGGCGGGGGTGCGCTGGGTCGATATCGCGCGGTCCTACGGCCGTTCGGAGGAGTTCCTCGGCAGCTGGCTGGCCGACCGCGGGCACGCGGACGTGACGGTGTCGAGCAAATGGGGGTACCGGTACGTCGGCGAATGGCGGCTCGATGCGGAAGTCCACGAGGTCAAGGAACACACCCTCGCGCGGTTCCGGCAGCAGTGGGCGGAGACGCGAGAACTCCTGCCCGGCCACGTGAATCTGTACCAGGTCCATTCGCTCACAGTGGACAGTCCACTTTTCACTGATTCGCCGCTGATCGACGCGCTGGCGCAGCTTTCCGGCGACGGCGTCGAGGTCGGGTTCTCCACCTCGGGCCCGGCGCAGGCCGACGTCGTGCGCCGGGCGTTCGAGCTGGAAGTGGCCGGGCGGCCGGTGTTCACGTCGGTCCAGTCCACGTGGAATGTGCTGGAACCGTCGGCAGGTCCGGCCTTGGCGGAGGCCCGGGCGGCCGGAAAACGGGTACTGGTCAAGGAAACTCTCGCGAACGGTCGGCTCGTTGCCGAGGCGCCGGAACCACTGCGGCGAATCGCCGAGGCGCACGGAACAGGTCCGGACGCGGTCGCGATCGCTGCCGCGCTGGCGCAGGAGTGGGCCTCGGTGGCGGTGATCGGGCCGTCGAGCCCGGCGCAGCTGGCGGAAAATCTCGTCGCCCGGCAGGTCGTCTTGACCGATCCGGAGCGGGCCGCGCTGAGTGAACTGGCGGAGGACCCGCAGGAGTATTGGACGCACCGGTCCCACCTCCGGTGGAGCTGAGCGGCTGCATTACCCTCGGGCGCGTCACGCGGCGTGGAAGGTGCGGAGGGGCAGAGTGCGTCATCGGCAGGCGCTGGCAGTGCTGGTCGGCCTGGGGGCGATGGCCGGGCTCGCGGGATGCGGCAACCGGCCCAACAACCTCGAGACCTACTACGACGATCCCACCCCGGTGCACGACACGAGCGTGGCTGCGGCACCCCGGCCGGTCGCGCCCGTTTCTCCTTCCCCGGCCCCGGATCCGCGTCGCGCACAAGAGGCGCTGCTGTCCGATCCGGACGTTGCCGAGGAGGGCGTCGCCCCCGGGTCCGGCCGGGTCTCCGGCTGCCTGAACGGACTGGCGGCGGGCGAGCGCAAGTCGGTGAGCTGGGTGTATCCGAGCGGTTCGGCGCTGACCCACGAGGTGACGGTGTACGCCGACCGCTCCGGCGCGGACGTTGTTTCAGCCATGCACTGCGCAGGCACTGAGGTCTCGCTGCCGCCGCAGCCCGGGGTCACCGCACAGCGTGCCTGGTGCGACGGCGCGACGTGCGCGGTGCTGCTGGCAAAGGGAAACCTGGTCTCGGCGCTGAGCGTCGTCGCGAGCACCCCGGCCCGAGCCCAGGATGCCGCGAAGCGCTTGTTGCCGAAGCTCGTGGCGAAGCTGCCGCTTCAGCCGTAGCGACGGAACCATTCCCGGATCCCGGCGCGGCCGTCGGGGATGAACGGGCGGTCCGGGTCGTGGACCCAGTCGCGCAGCTCGGTAAGGGTGACCCAGCGGCCGTCGGCGATTTCTTCGGGCTGATGGCGAATGGGCCCGTCCCAGGAGACCTCGAACGCGAAGTTCTGGCAGCGATGGTGCCCTGCCGGTAGACCTGGGCGACAGACCTTCCAGTTCCACTCCGTGGACGCCGCGCTCCCCGCTTACCTCACGATTGGGCTTCGCCCCTGCCACCCGCTCAAGTGAACGGCGGGGTCGCGTCGGTGTCTGGAGGGCAGTGTGACCGCCCCCAGGCGGACGCACTGCCCTCCAGACACCGACTCAAAGGCGACCCCGCACGCGTCGGCGAAGCCGACGCCATCAACACAGCCGACGCCATCAAACACCCGGCAACGAGTTCGTCACTGCCTGGCATGGGGGCATCGTCGCACGGGGGTACCCCGTAGGGTGGTGGTATGCGTCGGATCATGGGAACCGAAGTCGAGTACGGCATCGCCGTGCCCGGGGATGCCACGGCGAACCCGGTGCTCACCTCGACTCAGGTGGTGCTTGCCTACGCGGCGGCGGCGGACATCCCGAGGGCCCGCCGGGCGCGGTGGGACTACGAGGTGGAGTCGCCGTTGCGTGATGCGCGCGGGTTCGACCTGACGGGGCCGGGCGGGCCGGGGCACGACCCGGACGTCGAGGACCTCGGTGCGGCGAACGTCATCCTCACCAACGGGGCGCGGTTGTATGTGGACCATGCGCATCCGGAGTACTCGGCGCCGGAGGTCACGAACGCGCGGGACGCGGTGATCTGGGACAAGGCGGGCGAGCGGGTGATGGAGGAGGCCGCGGTCAAGGCGGCCACCGTGCCCGGGCAGCCGCCGTTGCAGCTGTACAAGAACAACGTGGACGGCAAGGGCGCGAGTTACGGCACGCACGAGAACTACCTGATGGCGCGGTCGACGCCGTTCACCGCGGTGATTGCGGGGCTGACGCCGTTCTTCGTGTCGCGGCAGGTGATGTGCGGTTCGGGCCGGGTGGGGATCGGGCAGCAGAGCGAGGAGGCGGGTTTCCAGCTTTCGCAGCGGTCGGATTACATCGAGGTCGAGGTCGGGCTGGAGACCACGCTGAAGCGCGGGATCATCAACACGCGGGACGAGCCGCACGCGGATGCGGACAAGTACCGGCGGCTGCATGTGATCATCGGGGACGCGAATCTGGCGGAGTACTCGACGTATCTGAAGGTCGGAACGACGGCGCTGGTGCTGGACCTGATCGAGTCCGGGGTGCGGTTCGACGAGCTGAAGCTGGACGAGCCGGTGCGGGCGGTGCACAAGATCAGTCACGACCCGACGTTGAAGACGAAGGTGGAGCTGGCGAACGGGAAGAAGTTCACCGGGCTGGACCTGCAGTTCGCCTATCACGAGACGGTGTCGGCGAATCTCGAGCGCACGGGTGCGGACGAGGCGTCGAAGGAGGTGCTGCGGGTCTGGGGGGAGGTGCTGGACGCGCTGGCGCGGGATCCGCAGGAGTGTGCCGACCGGCTGGACTGGCCGGCGAAGCTGCGGCTGCTGGAGGGGTACCGGGAGCGGGACCAGCTGGCGTGGGGGGCACCGCGGCTGCGGCTGGTGGACCTGCAGTATTCGGACGTGCGGCTGGCGAAGGGCCTGTACAACCGGCTGGTCACGCGGGGTTCGATGAAGCGGCTGGTCACCGAGGAGGAGGTGCAGGCGGCGATCACCACGCCGCCGTCGGACACGCGGGCCTACTTCCGGGGACGGGCGCTGGAGAAGTATGCGGCGTCGATTGCGGCGGCGTCGTGGGATTCGGTGATTTTCGACGTGGGCCGGGAGTCTTTGGTGCGGATTCCGACGCTGGAGCCGCTGCGGGGCACGAAGGCGCACGTCGGGAAGCTGCTGGATGCGGCGGCGACGGCGGAGGAGCTGGTGGAGGCGATCACCGGTTCGGACTAGCGCGAGTCCGGCGTTTCGGGCCGGTTCGGGGCCCGTTTCGTCGGTACCGCTGGGTAGGCTAGGGGTTATCGGCCACACCGGGAGGCGACATGGCGCAGGAGAAGATCGAAAAGCACGGCGGTGGGGACTCCGACGAGGATCTGGAGGCCACCGGAGCGGCGGGCCAGGAGCGGCGCGAGAAGCTCGGCGAGGACGTGGACACGATCCTCGACGAGATCGACGACGTGCTGGAGGAGAACGCCGAGGACTTCGTCCGCGCCTACGTGCAGAAGGGCGGCGAGTAGCCGTTCTCCCGGGGGTGCCGTCCCGGCTGGGGCGGTGCCCGCGGGTGCGCGTGGCCGGAGGTTTTGCGCGGTGCGGGCGGTGGCCGGTGGGCTGCCGGTGGTGCCGGGCACGGGACAGATGGGAACCGAGAGCACGTATGGACAACACCTCCTCCGGGTCGGGTTTTTCCGGGCCCGGCCTGCCGTCGGCCTACTTTTCGCCGGCGTCGTCGTCGTTCGCGGATTTCGTGCGCGCGACCGCTCCTGACCTGCTGCCTGCGCGGCGGGTGCCGGCGGGTGAGCTGGACGTGCCGCACGGCACCACGATCGTGGCGCTCACGTTCGCCGGCGGGGTGCTGATCGCGGGGGACCGGCGGGCGACGACCGGGAACCTGGTGGCGAGCCGGGATGTCGAGAAGGTGCACGTCACGGACGAGTATTCGGCGGTGGGCATCGCGGGGACCGCGGGGCTGGCCGTGGAGATGGTCCGGTTGTACGGGGTGGAGCTGGCGCACTACGAGAAGATCGAGGGTGTGTCGCTGTCGCTGGACGGCAAGACGAACAAGCTGGCCGGGATGGTGAAGGCCAATCTGGAGATGGCGATGGCGGGGCTGGCCGTGGTGCCGTTGTTCGTGGGGTACGACCTGGAGGCCGAGGACGCGAAGCACGCGGGGCGGATCGTGTCGTACGACGCCGCGGGTGGCCGGTATGAGGAGTACGGCGGGTATGCGGCGGTGGGGTCGGGTTCGCTTTTCGCGAAGTCGGCGCTGAAGAAGCTGCACGACCCGGATGCGGACGCCGAGGCGGCGGTGCGCGCGGCCGTGGAGGCGCTGTACGACGCGGCGGACGACGATACCGCGAGCGGGCTGCCGGACATGGTGCGGCGGATTTTCCCGACCGCGATCACGATCACCGCGGAAGAGGGTGCGGTGCTGGTTCCCGCGGAGCGGATCGGTGCGGTGGCCGAGGCGGTGGTGGCCGGCCGTGCGGAGCGCAACCACTACCGGCGGGGCTGAGGCCGCCGATGCCCGTTGACCTGTTGATGGCCGAGATTTCGGAGAACGTGGAGCCGACACCGTGACGATGCCGTTGTATGCCTCTCCCGAGCAGTTGATGCGGGAGCGTTCCGAGCTGGCGCGCAAGGGGATTGCGCGGGGCCGGAGCGTGGTGGTGCTGAAGTATGCCGACGGGGTGTTGTTCGTGGCGGAGAATCCGTCGGCGACGCTGCACAAGGTGTCGGAGATCTATGACCGGATCGGGTTCGCTGCGGTGGGCCGGTTCTCGGAGTTCGAGAATCTGCGGGTGGCGGGGATCCGGCATGCGGATCTGAAGGGCTACCAGTACGACCGGCGGGATGTGAGTGCGCGGGCGCTGGCGAATGCGTACGCGGCGACGCTGGGCAGTATTTTCACCGAGCAGCTGAAGCCGTTCGAGGTCGAGGTCTGCGTGGCCCAGGTGGGGGCGACGGCGGCGGAGGACCAGCTGTTCCGGTTGACGTTCGACGGGGGCATTTTCGACGAGTCGCCGTTCGTGGTGATGGGTGGGCTGACGGAGCCGATCAGCACGAAGCTGAAGGACGTGGTGGATCAGGAGCACGATCTGCGGACGGCGCTGGCCACGGCGATCGAGGGGTTGCGGGCCACGGCGCCGTCGAACGGGAACGGGGCCGAGGCGGAGATCAAGCTCGAGGTGGCGGTGCTGGACCGGGCGCGGCCGCGGCGGGCGTTCCGGCGGTTGTCGGGGGCGGCGCTGGAGGCGTTGCTGCCGGCGAAGGAGGAGCCCGCGGACAAGCCGGACGAGGCGAAGGACGAGAAGCCGGGGGATTCGGCCGAGTGACGTGACATCAGCTGCGGGTCGCCGGTGGGTTTCGGCGGCCCGCAGCTGGTTTTCGCCGGTGGGGAACGCGAACCGGTGGCTGGTCGAGCATGCGCTGCTTATCCAGCCCAGCGGGCTGCTACCGGCTGTGCGACATGCGGGTGTACGTCCGGCGTCCCGGGGTGTGTCGCAGGGTTCGGCACCGCGCTTTGTGGCTGCCCGCCGCGGTTTGCGGTACCGGGGTTCGTGGACATCGTTGCCACAGATGACACTCCGGGCAGCGATGCCGAGCATGCCGGTCGGTCAGTGCGTTTCCAGTGTGCTCAGGCGGCGCCGGAGATGGGCTCGTTCCGGCTCGGTTCCCGCGGAGGCCAAGGCTTCCCGGTAGGCGGCTGCCGCTTCCTCGTGGCGGCCGAGGCGGTGCAGCAGGTCGCCGCGGGCTGCCGCGTACGGGTGGTAGCCGCGGAGGCGGGGTTCGTCGGCGAGGTCGTCGAGGAGTTTCAGCCCGGCTTCGGGTCCGTCGCGCATCGCGATGGCGGCTGCGCGGTTGAGCGCGACCACCGGTGTCGGGGTGAGGGTGAGCAGAACGTCATACAGGGCAACGATTTGCGGCCAGTCGGTGGTCGCTACGTCCGGGGCTTCGTCATGCAGCGCGGCGATCGCGGCCTGCACGCCGTACGGTCCCGGCGGGCCGCCGGTGAGCGCTTCCGGTACGAGGTCGCGGCCTTCGTCGATGAGGACGCTGTCCCAGCGCGCCCGGTCCTGGTCTTCCAGCAGGACGAACTCGCCGTCCGGGCCGGTGCGGGCGTCGCGGCGGGCGTGGACGAGCAGCATCAGCGCGAGCAGCCCGGTGGTTTCGCGCTCGGGCAGCAGGCGGTGCAGGAGCCGGGCCAGCCGGATGGCTTCGTCGGCCAGGTCCGGCCGCTGGATGTACGGGCCCGAGCTGGCCGCGTAGCCCTCGGTGAAGAGGGAGTACAGCACCTGCAGTACGCCGGGCAGCCGGGTGCGCAGCTCGTCGCCGGTGGGGACGCGGAAGGGGATGCGGTGGTCTCGGATCCGGTTTTTGGCTCGCACAATGCGTTTCGCCATCGTCGCGGTCGGCACCAGCAACGCCCGCGCGACTTCGGGTGTGGTGAGACCGGCGAGACAGCGCAGCGTGAGCGCGAGGCGATCCTCCGCGGCCAATGCCGGATGGGCGCAGGTGAAGAACAGCTCGAGCCGTTCGTCGGGCAGCTCACCGCCGCTGGCCGGGGGTGCGCTGCGGTCGATTTCCGCTTGCAGCACAGCGAGTTTCGCCGCGTACGTCTGGTCTCGGCGGAGCCGGTCGACGGCCTTGCGGCGCGCGGTGGTCATCAGCCAGGCCCCGGGCTTCGGCGGGACGCCGTCCACCGGCCAGCGCACCAGTGCGGCCTCGAGTGCTTCGGCGGCGACTTCCTCGGCCAGGTCCAGGTCGCCGAAGCGGCGGACGAGCGCGCCGAGCAGGCGGCCGTGCTCCTCGCGGAACACGGCCGCCACCGCACGGGCGGCGTCAGGCATCGAAATCGGCGATCGGCCGGACGACGACCGACCCGTCACGGGCACCCGGGCAGCGGGCCGCCCAGTCGAGCGCCGCGTCGAGGTCGGGCACGTCCAGCACGTAGAAACCGCCGAGCAGCTCGCGGGTTTCGGCGAACGGGCCGTCGGTGGTGATCGTCGCCGCCCCGTCCGCGGCGACCCGCACCGTGGTGGCGGTGACCAGGTCGGCGAGCGATTCCCCGCTCACGAACACGCCCGCGTCGCGGACTTCCTTGTCGTAGGCCATCCAGTCGGCCGGTTCGCAGCCGGGCGCGCCGCCCTGCTCGGTGACCGCGGACGCGTGCATCAGCAGCAGGTACTTCATGGTCGGGCTCCTTCGTCGTCGGGTGCGGCGCGGGCGCGCCGGCGACCACACCACGAACGGCGCCCGCCCGGATGGACAGGCCCGGCCGACATTTTCCCGGAAAGCCCGATCAGGCCGCAGGAGCGTTGCGGAAATTCTGGTCGGCGAAGGCGAGGAGATAGGGGAGGGTGGCGCGGGCGGTGTGCCAGGTGTGGTTGAACCCGCGTTCGGCGTGCACGACGACCTCCTGGCCGCGGCGCTGCAGTGACCCGGCGATCCGGTGCGCCGTGGAGACGTCGGTGGGCGCGCCGGTGCCGACGCTGAGCATCACCGCGATCTTGTGCGGGAACGGCATCGTCGGGATGTAGCGGCGCGGGGTGTTCGCGGCGATGGCGTCGCGGTTGCCGCCGAGGATGCCGGCGGAGTTGTTCAGGTCGTCGTACGGCAGCGCGATGAGCAGGGTGGAGAACTGGTCGACGTGGTGCAGGCCGATGTTGAGCGCGCCGAAACCGCCGCCGGACATGCCGCCGATGGCCCGGTGCCCGCGGTCGGCGACGGTGCGGAAATGCTTGTCGATCGCGGGTACGACGGTGCGGACGAGGTAGGTTTCGAGCTGCGGGCCGCCGGGGACGTCGAGGCATTCCCAGTCGGTGCTGGGCTGCCCGGCGGTGAGGTCGACGCTGACGATGATCATCGGCTCGATCACGTGGTTGTCTTCGAGGCTCTTCAGCGTCTGCGGCGCGGCGCCGGAGGTGAGCCAGTCGCGCGGCCCGCCGTAGGGGTAGCCGTGGATGAGGTACACGACCGGGTAGCGGCGGCCGGCCTGCGCCGGATCGTGGTAGCCGGCCGGGAGGAGCACGTAGTTCTGGCCGGCGGGGACCCCGTTGGCCGGGTCCGGCACGTTCAGCACTTCCGTGGTCTCGCCGGTGGTCACCTTCGGCGCGGGACGTCCGGCGGCCGGGGGACTGCCGCTGTCGGCTGCATCGGCGCTGTCGTCGGCGGTTCCCTCGCCGGTGCCGTTGCGCAGGAGCGTGCCCGCGACGTTCATCGCGCCGGAGCCGCGCTGCAGCAGCCGTCCGAGGTCGCCGGGTGTGCGGACGTACCCGACGTAGCTGTTGACCGCGGTGACGGCGGCGATCAGGAACAGTGCGATGGACCCGCTGACTCCCCAGCGTCGCGCGCGGCGGTTGTGCGCGAGCGCGATCGTGACGGCGAGGACGGCGGCGGCCGCACCGGCCGCGGTGAGCCAGACCAGGGGGGATTCGAGGGGGCCGAGGTCGCGCGCCTGCGCGGTGACCCCCGGGGGCAGCACCGGGTCGACTACCTGCGGGATCATGCCTGACCTGCCGGACGCGGGCAGCGGGCACCGCCGCGGGAATCGAAACGCACTCTGTCCCCTGTGTGACCGGGTGCGGGCACGACTGCCCGCACCTCCATGATCACGCTAGGGATTTCATGCTGTGGATTCGTTGAGAAAGGGTAAAGAAATGATCAAGAGGGGTCGTCCGGGTTGCGGTACACGGTGAGCGCGCTCGGGCGGGACCGGAACCGGAACTCGCGCCCGAGCGGGCCGACCTCGCCGTCGGTCGCGACCCGGCGGTTGCCGTCCAGGAGCCGGACGTGCAGCTCCGGCAGGTCCCGCTGGCGGTAGACGTGGCTCGCGTGCAGGCTGTTCGTGATCATCGCGAGCAGGAACCGGGCGCGGGAGTACGGCACGTCGGCCCGCAGATAGCGGACGTCGAGCAGGCCCGTGTCGAGCGCGGGGCGGCGCGACGGGGCGAAGCCCTTGGGCGCGTAGGTGCCGTTGCCGACGAAGATCAGCCACACTTCCGCTGGCTCGCCGTTGAGCAGGATCCGCAGCGGCTTCGCGCGGCGCAGGACGCGGGTGAGCGCGATCGCCGCGGACGGCCACTTCGGATGCCGCTGCTGCAGCTTTTCCCGCAACCGCACCATTTCCGGGTATCCGCCGAGGCTGGCGGTGTTCACGAACCAGCGGTGGCCGGGCCCGCTGGTCCCGGAGATCTCGACCTCGCCGAGGTCGATGCCGACTGCGTGACCGCGTTCGGTCGCCTCGTCCGCGTCCGGCATGGAACGGACGCCGACGTCGCGGGCGAAGTGGTTGAGCGTCCCCGCCGGGATGAGCGCGAGCGGGAGCCCGCGTTCGGCGGCGACGGACGCGACCGCGGCGACCGTCCCGTCGCCGCCCGCCACGCCGAGCGCACGGACCGTGCCGCCGCGCGCGTCGATCTCCTGCGCCAGCTGGTCACGGAGATCCTGTGCGGGGTCCGGGTAGATCAGGGTGGCTTTGGGCCAGGCGTAGCGGACGTCGTCGGTGGGGTCCTGGCCGTTGACGCCGGAATGCGGGTTGACCAGCGCGAGCATGTCCTCGCCGTCGACCATCTCGGGGGCTTCGGCCGTGTGCGCGGTGCGGGCGCGGGCGTCGGGGTGCAGCGGCCACCAGTGCCTGGTCAGCGCGGCGACGCCAACGCCGACCGCCATGCCCGCGGCGACGTCGCTGGGCCAGTGCACCCCGGTGTGTACCCGCGAGTACGCGACCGCCCCGGCCAGCGGCGCGACGACCAGCCCGGCGCGCGGCGACTCCATCGCGACCGCCGTCGCGAAAGCCGCCGCCGAAGCCGCATGGCCGGACGGGAACGACGACGACGTCGGACGGCTGCGCAGCTGCCGATACCCGGGTACCTCCTCCTCAGCCGGGCGGCGGCGCGGGAACAACGGCTTCCCGACCAGGTTCGCGGCCGCACTCGCGCCGGCGATGGCGGCGATCCCGCGCAGCGCCGCGCGGCGGGTGGAGCCCTTCCGGGCCGCGAGCACAGCCGCCACGCCCCACCAGAGACGCGATTTGTCCGCACTGCGGGACAACGCCGTGAGCACGCCGTCGGCCCGCGTCCGCGGCAGTGCCGCACTGCGCCGCACCAGCGCCCGGTCACGGTGCCCCACCTGCCGGAATGCCCGGCCGAGCTGCTGGAACACGCTCCGTCCACCTCCGCTCGCCGAGCGGGTCCGGGCGGCCGGTCTCCCGCGAGTTGTCACCACTTGCAACGTACCGACCGCGTGTCGACGCCCGAACGGCGCACCTCCGGCGGGGGTGCAGCGCCTACTCTGGTGGAATGCAGCGGCGGATCTTTGGCATCGAGACCGAGTTCGGGGTCACGTGCACCTTTCACGGCCAGCGCAGGCTCTCCCCTGACGAGGTCGCGCGCTATCTGTTCCGTCGGGTGGTCTCGTGGGGCCGCTCGTCGAACGTGTTCCTGTCCAACGGCTCGAGGCTGTACCTCGACGTCGGCTCGCACCCCGAGTACGCGACGGCCGAATGTGACGACCTCACCCAGCTCGTCACGCACGACAAAGCAGGCGAACGGATCCTCGAGGACCTGCTCGTGGACGCCGAGCGCCGGCTCGCCGACGAGGGCATCGGCGGCGACATCTTCCTGTTCAAGAACAACACCGACTCCGCGGGCAACTCCTACGGCTGCCACGAGAACTACCTCGTGACCCGCGCCGGGGAATTCTCCCGGATCGCCGACGTGCTGCTGCCGTTCCTGGTCACCCGCCAGCTCATCTGCGGCGCGGGCAAGGTCCTGCAGACCCCGCGCGGCGCGGTGTACTGCCTGTCGCAGCGCGCGGAGCACATCTGGGAAGGCGTTTCGAGCGCCACCACCCGGTCGCGCCCGATCATCAACACCCGCGACGAGCCCCACGCCGACGCCGAGCGTTACCGGCGGCTGCACGTGATCGTGGGCGACTCCAACATGGCCGAGCCCACCACGATGCTCAAGATCGGGTCCGCGAACCTGGTACTGGAGATGATCGAGGCCGGCGTGCAGTTCCGCGATTTCACGCTGGACAACCCGATCCGCGCGATCCGCGAGATCAGCCACGACCTCACCGGCCGCCGCCAGGTCCGCCTCGCGGGCGGCCGCGAGGCCTCGGCGCTGGACATCCAGCGCGAGTACCACGCGAGGGCCGTGCAGCACCTCAAGGAAAACGGCTCCAGCCCGGCCAACGAACGCGTGGTCGAGCTGTGGGGCCGCGCGCTGGAGGCGGTCGAGCAGCAGGACTTCAGCAAGATCGACACCGAGATCGACTGGGCCATCAAGCACCGCCTGGTCGAGCGGTACCGGGCCAAGCACGACCTGGACCTGTCGAGCCCGCGGGTCGCGCAGCTGGACCTGGCGTACCACGACATCCGCCGCGGCCGCGGCATCTTCGACCTGCTGCAACGGAAAGGCCTGGTCCGCCGGGTCACCGACGACGGCGAGATCGAGGTCGCGAAGGACACTCCGCCGCAGACCACGCGGGCGAAGCTGCGGGGCGATTTCATCGCGGCCGCGCAGGCGGCCGGGCGTGATTTCACGGTGGACTGGGTGCATTTGAAGCTGAACGACCAAGCGCAGCGGACGGTGCTGTGCAAGGACCCGTTCCGGTCGGTGGACGAGCGGGTGGAGAGGCTGATCGGGTCGCTGTAGTTCTTGAGGTCCGGCTGGTTGCTCCGGTGGCCGGGAGCGCGGCTTGACGAACCCGACGAAAGTCGCCTTCCGGGTGCGGGAGGATCGGCGCATGCGGGTGGTTCTGGTGTTGCTGGCGGTGCTGTCGGTGTCGCTGGGCGGGGTCGCCGCGGCGTCCGGGCTGCCGTCGTGGCGGTTGCTGCCCACGGGCGTCACGGCGCAGTTCCGCGGGCTGTCGGCGGTGGACGACCGGGTCGCGTGGGTCAGCGGTACCGAGGGCACGGTGCTGCGGACTGTCGACGGCGGGCGGCACTGGAGTTCGGTGGGTCCGCCGGGTACCGGAGCGCTGCAGTTTCGCGATATCGAGGCGTTCGACGCCGATCATGCGGTGGTGCTGTCGATCGGTGCCGGGACGGACTCTCGCATTTACCGCACTGACGATGGCGGGCAGCATTGGCGGCAGACCTTCGGCAACACGGACCCTGCCGCGTTCTATGACTGTCTTGCGTTCTTCGACCCCTGGCGTGGGCTGGCGATGAGCGACCCGGTCGACGGCCGCTTCCGGGTCCAGAGCACGGTCGACGGCGGACGCCACTGGCGGCAGCTCCCTGATGCCGCGTTCCCGCCCGCGCTGCCTGGTGAGGCCGGGTTTGCGGCGAGTGGTCAGTGCGTTACGACGGCCGGGCCGTTCGACGCTTGGCTCGCTACTGGCGGTGGTTCGCGGGGCCGGGTCTTGCATTCCGCGGACGGTGGGCTGCACTGGCGGGCTGCCGAGACACCGTTGCCGGGGAGCGCGTCGGCCGGGGTGTTCGCGGTTGCGTTTCGGACGCCCTGGCAGGGGATTGTCATCGGTGGTGACTACGCCCATCCGGATGCGGCTGGTCCGGCTGTCGCGTTGAGTCGCAATGGTGGGCGGACGTGGCGGACGCCGTCGGAGTATCCGGCGGGTTACCGGTCCGGGCTGGCTTGGCGTGGCGGGTCGGTTCTCGCTGTCGGGCCGGGTGGTAGCGACCTGAGCCCCGACGGTGGGCGCCATTGGTCCCGGCTGGGCGTCGGCGGGTTCGACACGGTCGACTGCGGTCGGATGGGGGCGTGCTGGGCCAGCGGTTCGTCGGGGCGGGTTGCTCGGTTGACGTTCTGACCGCGTTGCGGTGGGGGCACCCCGAAGCCGGAATTGTGACGACGGGCGGAGGGTGCTTGTCAAGGCGGGAAAGATGCCTTGACAAGCACCCTCCGCCCGTGTTTTTGGCTTCGTATCGGGGTGCAGGGCCGGGTCTGGGTGCCCGGGTCCCGGTGGGTGCGCGGGTGCGGCCTGGGTGGTGATAGGGCTGTGAAGGGAACCATGAGGGAATCAGATTCCGGACTCAGATTCCGTGAAGGTGGCCTTCACGGACGTCCCGCCGCGGGGAAGGCAAAGCCCCGAGCGGCGGTGGCGTTGGTGACACGATCCGGCTTGCCGAAGCGGTGAAAATCGACGGCGGGGAGCGGGGTTTTCCCACGCTCAGTGATCATCCGTGCGGGATCCGTCCCCTCGCGCCAAGAGAAGCGACGCGCGCACCCCACACCTGACAATCCCGGTGGCGGACGCGAGCTAGAGTCGTCTGGTGTCCACCGCACGTGCCGAACGGCTGGTCAACCTTGTGCTGGCCCTGCTTTCCACCCGGCAGTACCTCACTGCCGAGCGGATTCGCGGGATCGTGCCCGGGTATGCCGACGCGGCCAGCGACGACGCCTTCTTCCGGACGTTCGAACGCGACAAGACCGAGCTGCGGGAGCTCGGCATCCCGCTGGAGACCGGCCGTAACTCCGCCTTCGACGCGGTCGAGGGGTACCGCATTGCGCGCCGCGACTACGAGCTCGGCGAGATCGACCTTGCTCCGGACGAGGCCGCCGCTGTCGGGCTCGCGGTGCGGCTCTGGGACTCTCCCGAGCTCACCGGGCAGGCCCAGGGCGCGCTCGTGAAGCTACGCGCTGCCGGGGTCGAGGTCGACGACCAGGCACCCACCGTCATCGAGCCGCGGGTGCGGGCCGAACCGGCGTTCGCGCCGATGCTTGCCGCTGTGCAGGCCGGGCAGGTCGTCCGGTTCGAATATCGGCGGAGCGGGTCGCCGGAGCGCCGGATTCGCACGCTCGAGCCGTGGGGCGTCGTGTCTTGGCGGGCTCGCTGGTACGTCGTCGGGCATGACCGGGACCGGGACGCGTCCCGCTGTTTCCGGCTTTCGCGCGTCACCGGCAAGGTCACCACTGTCGGCAAGCCCGGCGCGGTGATCCGGCCCGAGGGGGTCAACCTGCTGCAGCTCGTATCCGTCACCGGGGGTGACGACCCGTCGCCGGTCACCACCGCGCGGATCTGGGTCGCTGACGGGCGGGCCGCCGGGGTCCGGCGCCGCGGTGAGGTCGTCGGGCGGGAGACGGTCGGTGGCGAAGCGGGTGACGTCATCGAGATCGGCCTGTATTTCCCGGAATCGGCCGCGGATTGGCTGGCCGCCCAAGGTCCCGACGTTCTCGTGCTGGAGCCGGACGTCCTTGCCAAATCGGTGCAGCACCGGCTCGAAGCCGTCCTCGCGCGCGCCGGGGGGAGGGTGCCGTGACCGGGTCCGGCGAACGCATGCCGCGGCTGCTCGCGCTGGTCCCGTACCTGCTGGCCCGCCCGGGCATCCGCATCGACGAGGCCGCCCACGACTTCGACGTCAGCCCCCGCCAGCTGCGCAAAGACCTCGAACTGCTGTGGATGTGCGGCCTCCCCGGCTACGGCCCCGGCGACCTCATCGACCTGTCCTTCGAGGGTGACACCATCGTCGTCACCCACGACGCGGGCATGAGCCGTCCGCTGCGGCTCACCGGCGGCGAAGCCACCGCGCTGCTCGTCGCGCTCCGGGCACTCGCCGAAACCCCCGGGGTGGCCGACGGAGACGCCGTCCGCCGCGCCATCGCCAAAATCGAGGACGCCGCCGGACAAGCCCGCCCGGCCGGAGTCGTCGTCGGGGGAGGAGTCCGCGAAGGCGCCCGCGCCGCCCGCAACCGCGAAACCGTCGCCGGGGCCCTGCAACGCGGCCGCGCGCTGCGGATCCGGTACTACACGGCGTCGCGCGACCAGATCACCGAACGCACCGTCGACCCGATGCGGCTCGTGATCGTCCAAGGCGTCGGGTACCTCGAAGCGTGGTGCCGCCGCGTCGAGGGTGTCCGGCTGTTCCGCCTCGACCGCATCGACGAGCTCACCGTCCTCGACGAACCCGCCACACCTCCCGCGCACGCTCGGCCCACCGACCTGTCCGACGGCGTCTTCTCCGCCCGTCCCGACCAGCGGATCGCGCAGCTCGTGCTCGACCAGGACGCCCGCTGGGTCGCCGAGTACTACCCGTGCGACGAGCTGGCCGAGCTCGACGGCGGCCGGCTGCGCATCGCGATGCGCTACAGCGACGAGCCCTGGATGGTGCGTCTCGTGCTCAGCCTGGGCGGCGAAGCGCAGGTCGAGAGCCCGGAAACGCTCGCGGAGGCAGTCCGATGCCGAGCCGCCGGCGCGGTGGCCCGAGCCCGTCATCTGACGGCAACCTGCGACCGTTAAGGTGACTCCGTGCCGTACCTGCCCGCTTACGTGCTGCTCGCGGCCGGCCTCGTCGTCCTGGCCCTCCTGCTGGTACGGATCGCCGGAGTCTTGCGCCGTTTCCGCCGCACCGTGAGCATGGTGAGTACCCACACCCAGGACCGCACCGGCCTGCTCCGGGCCCGGTCCGCGGCACTGCGCGTGGCCGTGGCCGAACGCCGCAGCAAGCCCGCGAACAAGTACCATCAGCACTGACCCCAGACAAGGAGGGCAGACGACCATGAACGCGCTGCAGCCGTGGCACATCATCGTTCTGGTGATCGTGGTGGTTCTGCTGTTCGGAGCGAAGCGGCTCCCGGACGCCGCCCGGTCCATCGGCAAATCCATGAAGATCTTCAAGGCCGAGACCAAGGACCTCTCCGGCGAGAACAAGGCGAACGCCGACGCCGAACCGGCCGAAACCCGCCAGATCCCGCCCGCGGCCACCACCCCCACCCAAGCTGCCGCGGCGAGCACGCCGGGCACCGCGCAGGACCAGCAGGTCGCCGACCTCCAGCGCCAGCTCGACGAGCTCAAGAAGCAGCAGGCCGCCGACCAGGCGCAGAAGAACGCGAGCTGACCTCCGCGCGCACCACCCGGTCCCCGGTCCACGGGCGCGCGCCGGTCCGGCACGTCCCGCAGGGCTTTCACGAGAACGGAACGACCAGTGGCGGAAGCCGCCAACGGCAACGGAAGCCGGTCCGGCAAACGGCGACGGCGCAGCCGCCGGGCCAACCCCGACGGAACGATGACGCTCATCGAGCACATCTACGAGTTCCGCCGCAGGCTCGGCTGGGCGCTCTTCTTCGTCGTCGTGGGCGGCATCTTCGGGTTCATCTGGTTCGAGCAGCGCCTCGGCCCGATCCCGTCGCTCGGCAACATCATGACCGACCCGTACTGCGCGATCCCGGCCTCGCAACGCTTCGCCGGTGACCAGCCCGGCTGCCGCCTGCTGCAGACGGTCCCGTTCGAAGCGTTCATGATCCGCCTCAAAGTCGGTGTCGCCGCCGGTGCGGTCCTGCTGTCCCCGGCCTGGCTGTACCAGCTGTGGGCGTTCATCGCGCCCGGCCTCTACGCCAAGGAACGCCGGTACGCGCTCATCTTCGTCAGCTTCGCCTCGGCGCTCTTCGCCGCCGGTGCCGTGCTCGCGTACCTGCTGGTCCCGCACGCGCTGGCGCTGCTCGCCGGGTTCGGCCAGGAACAGTTCGTCACCGCGCTCACCGCGGACAAGTACATCTCGTTCATCCTCTCCCTGCTGGTGATCTTCGGGGTCAGCTTCGAACTGCCGCTGCTCGTGGTGATGCTCAACCGCGTCGGCGTGCTCAAGTACCAGCAGCTGAAGCGGTGGCGCCGCGGCATCGTGTTCGGGCTGTTCGTGTTCGCCGCGTTCGCCACCCCCGGGTCGGACCCGTTCTCCATGCTCGGCCTCGCCGCCGCGCTCACCCTGCTCTTCGAGATCTCGATCCAGATCGCCCGGTTCCACGACCGCAAGCTCGACCGCGTCCGCCAGGACGAGGGCTGGGACAAGCTCGCCGACGACGAAGCCGCGCCCTTCGACTACACGCCCAGCACCGCCGACGACGCACCCGCGGCCCCGCGCGCCACCGGCCGGTCCACCGACGACATCACCTGACCCGTGGGCCTCAACGCGGCGCTGGCCGTCCACCCGGCCTCGGGCCACGGCGCCGCCGCCCGCATCGCCGAAGCCGTCGCCGCGCGGCTGCGGCCCGCGGTCGACCGGCTCGACGTCCTCACCGCCACCAGCGTCGCGGAATCCCGCGCCTTGATGCAGTCCTCGCACGCCGAAGGCCTCGACGTGCTGATCGTGCTCGGCGGCGACGGCGCCGCCCACCAAGGCGTCCAGTTCTGCGCCGACCACGGAGTCGCGCTCGGGCTCGTCCCGTCCGGCACCGGCAACGACTTCGCCCGCGCCCTCGGCATCCCCGCCGACCCGCGCGCCGCCACCAACGCCCTCGCGAACGCGCTCCGGGACGGCGCCCGCCGCCGCGTCGACCTCGGCCGCCTCGACGACACCTGGTTCGCCACCGTGCTCTGCAGCGGGTTCGACGCCGCCGTGAACGCCCGCGCCAACGCGATGCGCTGGCCCGCCGGACCCCGCCGCTACGACCTGGCCATCCTCGCCGAGCTCGCCGCGTTCCGGCCCCGCCCGATCGTCCTGCACACCGACGACGGCACCCTCGAACTCGACGCCACCCTGGTCGCCGCAGGCAACACGCCGTACTACGGCGGCGGAGTGCCGATCTGCCCTGCCGCAACCCCTGATGACGGCCTCTTCGACGTCACTGTCATCGGCTCCGCGAGCCGCTTCGAGCTCCTTCGGCTGCTGCCCGGCCTGCGCACCGGCTCCCACGTCGACCACCCGGCAGTCCGGACCCTCCGCACCCGCACCCTGCGGATCGAAGCGCCCGGCTGGCCCGCCTACGCCGACGGCGAAGACCAGGGCCGCACCCCGGTCGAAGCGACCTGCGTCCCGGCCGCCCTCACCGTCGTGGCGTCGGGCACGCGGCGTGCGGACCGTCCGGGACGTGTGAAACCCTGACCGGGTGGCCACTAGCCCTTCACCATCACCGGCCGAGGCCTACGCGAGCTCGCGGCGCCGCGGAAAACACCCCCAGCTGACCCGGTTCGCCGGCGAGGTCTCCTTCGACTTCGACGACTTCCAGGTCCGCGGCTGCCAGGCCCTCGAGGACGGCCACGGCGTCCTCGTCTGCGCCCCCACCGGCGCCGGCAAGACCGTGGTCGGCGAGTTCGCCGTCCACCTCGCGCTCGCCGAGGGCCGCAAATGCTTCTACACCACACCGATCAAGGCCCTGTCCAACCAGAAGTACGCCGACCTCGCCGACCGCTACGGCACCGACACGGTCGGCCTGCTCACCGGGGACACCTCGATCAACGGCAACGCCCAGGTCGTCGTCATGACCACCGAGGTCCTGCGGAACATGCTCTACGCAGGCAGCTCCGCGATCCCCGAACTCGGGTACGTCGTGATGGACGAGGTGCACTACCTCGCCGACCGGTTCCGCGGCGCGGTCTGGGAGGAAGTGATCCTCCACCTGCCCGAGCACGTCCGCGTCGTCGGCCTCTCCGCCACGGTCAGCAACGCCGAGGAGTTCGGCGAATGGCTCGTCGAGGTCCGCGGCGACACCACGGTCGTCGTCGACGAGCACCGGCCCGTCCCGCTGTGGCAGCACATGCTCGTCGGCAACCACCTGCTCGACCTCTTCGCCGGCCAGAACGAGGCCGACCCGGGGGAGCAGCTCCGGATCAACCCCACCCTGCTGCGCCGCACCGAAGACCTCGGCCGCTTCGCCCCCGCCGGCTTCCGCGGCCCACGCGGCGGACGGCGC
This sequence comes from Amycolatopsis jejuensis, assembly GCF_000717335.1. Taxonomy (GTDB): domain Bacteria; phylum Actinomycetota; class Actinomycetes; order Mycobacteriales; family Pseudonocardiaceae; genus Amycolatopsis; species Amycolatopsis jejuensis. Next base: position 29,301 of record NZ_JNYZ01000001.1, on the reverse strand, counting down.
GGCGCACCCCCACGCGGGCCCCGGTTCCGGCCCCCATCACGCGTCGACGTCGTCGACCGGCTCGACACCGCCGGGCTGCTTCCCGCGATCGTGTTCATCTTCTCCCGCGCCGGCTGTGACGCCGCGGTCGCCCAATGCGTCCGCTCCGGCCTGCGGCTCAACGGCCCCGAACAGGTCGAGGAAATCCGCCGGATCGTCGACGAACGCACCGCCGACCTGCCCGAGGGCGACCTCGGCGTCCTCGGCTACTGGGAATGGCGCGAGGCGCTCGAACGCGGCATCGCCGGCCACCATGCCGGGCTGCTGCCCGCGTTCAAGGAAACCGTGGAGGAACTGTTCGTCCGCGGCCTGGTGAAGGTCGTGTTCGCCACCGAAACCCTCGCGCTCGGCATCAACATGCCCGCCCGCACCGTCGTCCTCGAACGCCTCGTGAAATACAACGGCGAGGCCCACGTCGACCTCACCCCGGGCGAATACACCCAGCTCACCGGCCGCGCCGGCCGCCGCGGCATCGACATCGAGGGCCACGCCGTCGTCGCCTGGCAGCCCGGGGTCGACCCGAAAGCCGTCGCCGGGCTCGCCTCCACCCGCACGTACCCGCTGCGGTCGTCGTTCCGCCCCGGCTACAACATGGCCGTGAACCTGGTCGCCCAGGTCGGCGCCGACGCCGCCCGTGACCTGCTGGAACAGTCGTTCGCGCAGTTCCAGGCCGACCGGTCGGTGGTCGGCACCGCCCGCCGGATCGAACGCAACAAGGAAGCCCTCGACGGCTACACCGAGGCGGTCACCGGCGATTTCGACCAGATGCTCGAGTACGTCGAACTGCGCGCGAAAATCTCCGCCCGCGAGAAAACCCTGTCCCGGCAGAACACCGCGGCCCGCCGCGCCGGAACCGCCGAATCGCTCGAGAAACTGCGCAAAGGCGACGTCATCGCCGTCCCGGCCGGACGGCGCGCCGGGCTCGCCGTGGTCGTCGACCCCGGACTCGACCCGATCCGCGAACCCCGCCCCGTGGTCGTCACCGAGGACCGCTGGTCCGGGCCCCTGTCGGCCGCCGACTTCCCGGCCCCGGTCGAAGCACTCGGCCGGATCAAGCTGCCCAAGCACATCGAGCTGCGCTCACCCAAAACCCGCCGCGACATCGCCTCGTCACTGCGCAACGCCGGGATCGCCCTGCCCGGCAGGCAACGCCGCCGCACCAGCGCCGGGGACGACGCCGAACTGGCCGCGCTCCGCCGCGCCCTGCGCGCCCACCCGTGCCACGGGCTCGCCGAACGCGAAGCCAACCTCCGCTGGGTCGAGCGCTACCAGCGGCTCGCGGCGGAAACCGAGCAGCTGGAACGGAAAGTCGCGGCCACCACGCACTCGCTGGCCCGCGCGTTCGACCGGATCCTGCGGCTGCTCGGCGAACGCGGCTATCTCGGCCCGGGGACCGGTGAAAACCGGGTCACCGAACACGGCCACCGGCTCGCCCGCCTCTACAGCGAGTCCGACCTGCTCGCCGCCGAATGCATCCGGCACGGCGTCTGGGAAGGCCTCGGCCCGGCCGAACTGGCCGCGGTCGTGTCCACGCTCGTCTTCGAAGCCCGCCGCGACACCGCGGGCGAACCCCGGCTGCCCGGCGGCGCGGTGCCGGTGGCGTGGCAGGAAACGAGCCGCCTGTGGGTCGAGCTCACCGAGGACGAACGCCGCCACCGGCTCGACCGCACCCGCGAACCGGACGCCGGTTTCGCCTGGCCGGTCTACCGCTGGGCCCGCGGCGAATCCCTCGAAAAAGTGCTCACCGCCGCGGAAACCAACGGCCAGGAACTGTCCGCGGGCGACTTCGTCCGCTGGTGCCGCCAGGTCATCGACCTGCTCGACCAGATCCGCGAGGTACTCGGCAAGACCGACCCGGTCGGGGCCGCCGCGAAACAGGCCGTGCGGGCCCTGCGCCGCGGCGTCGTGGCGGCCGGCGGTGCCTGACCGGCCGGGCACCCGGACGTAACGGACGGACAACCTGCGCGTGGTCGCGTGTGCTCCGCCCCGAGCTGTGGTTGGATCGCGCTCGACACCGTGCGCAGGTAACCCGTCCGGGGGCACACGGATGCACACGAGTGAAGGCGGAGGCGAACGATGAGCACGCCGTATGGCGGCAACGACCCAGGGCAGCAGCCGCAGTACGGGCAGCAGCCCTACGGCCAGGACCCGCAGCAGTACGGGCAGCAGCCGGGAGGCGCCTACCCGCCGAGCGGGCCCCAGCAGCAGCCGTACCCGCCGCAGCAGTATGGACAGCAACCCCAGTACGGCCAGCAGCCCGGCGGTTACCCGCAGCAACAGCAGCAGTGGGGACAGCAGCCACCGCCCCAGCAGCAGCAATACGGCCAGCCCTACGGCGGCCAGCAGCAGGGGTACCCGCAGCAGGGCGCGCAACCGCAGCAGTACGGCGGCCAGCAGCCCGGCCAGTACGACTACGCCCAGCCCGCACCCGAGCCGGGCGGTTCCTCCGGCGGGTCGAAGAAGGGCCTGTTCATCGGGATCGGGGCGCTCGTGGTCGTGGTGGCCGTGGTCGCGATCCTCGGGTTCGTGGCGCCCGGGTTCTTCAAGACCCAGGTCTTCAACAACACCCAGATGCAGACCGACGTCGCGAAGCTGCTCACCGACACATACAAGATCCAGGGCGTCAGCGGCGTCACCTGCCCGGCCGAGCAGAAGGTGTCCGACGGCGCGAAGTTCGAGTGCACCGCCACCATCAACGGCAAACCGCAGCAGGTCCCGATCACGGTGAAGGGCACCGACGGCAACTACGAGGTGTCACCGCCCGCCGCGAAGTGACGCAAACCGGTGGCACCGAGGCGGGCGCGCCGACGATGATCGGAGCATGACCGACCACACCGTCCGGCTCCTGCGCACCGACGAGCACCGCGCGGCCTGGAACCTGTTCCGGGCCGCGCTGCACGTCCCGCCCGGGACCGACGAGGAATGGGACCGCAGCGGCCCCGGGCACCAGGACAGCCGCTGCTTCGGCGCATTCGGGCCGGACCTGATCGGCACGGCCCAATCTTTCGACGCCGAGATGGTCGTGCCCGGCGGCGCCCGGCTGTCCACCGGCGCGGTCACCGGCGTCGGCGTGCGGGCCGGACGCACCCGGCGAGGAGTGCTGAGCGCACTCCAGTACGCGCAACTGGCCGACTTCACCGAACGCGGCGTGACCCTCGCGCTGCTGCACGCGACCGAAGGCGCCATCTACGGCCGCTACGGCTACGGGGTCGCGACGCTCGCACACCAGGTCGTGGTGAACCGGGCCCGCGCTCAGCTGCGTCCCGAGGTCCCGGCCGGTGGCGAGGTCACGGTGTCCGGGATCGAGGAAGCCGCCCCGCGCTGGCCCGGACTGCATGCCGCGACCGGCGTGGGCCGCCTGGCCGCGATGATCCGGCCCGCGCTGTACTGGCCGGGGTTCGAATCCTTCCTGCACCGGCAGTCGAAGCTGGTCCAGACCGCCGTGCACCGCGGCCCGGACGGCGAAGACGGCTACCTCCTGTACCACGTCGACCGAGACGCCGGGAAACTGCAGGTCATGGCGTTCCACTACGCCAACCCGGCCGCGTTCGCCGGCCTGTGGCGGTTCCTGCTGTCGGTCGACCTCGTCGACGAGATCGTGCTCCCGATGCGCCCGCTCGACGAACCGACGCCGCTGCTGTTCACCGACCCGCGGATGGCGAAAACCGAAAACAGCGGCGACGAAAGCTGGCTGCGGCTGGTCGACGTGCCCGCGGCGTTGGCCGGCCGCACGTACGCGGCGGCCGAACCGGTGGTCCTCGAAGTCCACGACCGTGCGTTGCCCGGCAACGACGGCCGCTACCGCGTCGGCCCGCACGGCGCCGAACGCACCGAAGAAGCGCCGGCGCTACGGCTGTCCGTCGACACCCTCGCAATGCTCTACTTCGGAACGTGGCGTGCGTCGGCCCTGGCCTCGACCGGCCGGATCGAGGTGCTCGACCCCGCGGCGTCGGCCCCCGCCGACGTCCTGTTCAGCACGCGCGAATCAGCCTGGTGCGGTACTTTCTTCTGACCGTGACCAGAGGTTTCGCGCAGAGGGGCGGAAAGATGCGCGCCGTGCGGGTGCTGCTGCTGTGCGGCATGGGTTTGCTGGGAGCCGCCGGCTGCGACAGCGGGACCCCGCCGCCGGTGGTCCAGACCGTCACCGTCACCCCCAGTAGCAGCCCGGCCTCCACTTCGGCACCGGTCACCAGAGCCTCGGAACCCGCGCGGGTGTTCGACGCCCGCGCGATGGCCTCCGCGGTCACCCGGATCCTCACCACCACGTACAAGCTCCAGCACGTCGGGACCGTGTCGTGCCCGGACCGCCAGCCGGTCGCCGACGGATCGCAGTTCCAGTGCACTGTGGACATCGGGGGCACGAAGAAACGCGTGCCGATCACGGTCACCGGCACCGGCGGCGAGTACCGGGTGGACGCACCGCAGTAAAAGCAATGGCACCGGACCGGCCTCGTTGGTTGGATCGGGGCATGAGCGACTACGTGGTACGCCCGATCACCGACCCCGAGCGGCGGTCCACTTTCGACCTGCTCCTGCGCTCACTGCACGGCGACCCGATCCCGGACGAGCGCTGGGGCCCGATGGCCGATTCCTGGGCGGCCGACGGCAAAACCGGCGCCTTCCACGGCGACGACCCGATCGGTATCGCCAGCTCGTTCCCCACCACGCTCACCGTGCCCGGCGGCGGGAGGGTGCCGATGGCCGCGGTCGACGGCGTCGGTGTGCGAGCCGACTGGACCCGCCGCGGCGTCCTCACCGCGATGATGGACACGCAGCTGCACGACTTCGTCAACCGCGGCTACGTCGCCGCCGGCCTGCACGCCAGCGAGGCAGTGATCTACGGGCGGTTCGGCTACGGCGCCGCGACGTCGTCGGCCACCTTCCGGGTCAGCCATCCCGCGCGGCTGCGCGAGGGCGTCACCGCACCCGGTCACGTCCGGCTGCTCACCACCGACGAGGCCATCGCGACGATTCCCGCGCTGTACCAACGCATCGGCACGAGTCGCGCGGGACGGCTCGCCCGCCCGGACCGCTGGTGGCCCATCGCGTTCCACTGGCACCTCGGCAAAGACGGCGGCAACCACCGCGTCGCCGTCCACACCGGACCCGACGGCGACGACGGGTACGTCGAATTCCGCACCACCCGGCAGATGCACCGCGACGACCCGGAACGCGGCGCGCTCCTCGACGTCCGCGACCTCCAGGCAGCCGGCCCGGAAGCAGTCGCCGGGCTGTGGCGGTTCCTGCTGTCGGTGGACCTGGTCGAGGCAGTGCACGTCCGCGGCCGACCGGTGGACGAACCGGTGAGCCTGCTGCTGGCCGACCCCCGCCGCGCCCGCACCACCGACATCGAGGACGAGCTGTGGCTGCGGCTGGTCGACGTGCCCGGTGCGCTCGCGGCCCGCACGTACGGCCCGGCGGAGCCGGTGGTGATGGAGGTGCACGACCGCATGCTGCCGGACAACCGCGGCCGCTACCGGGTCGGGCCGGACGGGGTCACCCGCACCGATGAGGCTGCCGACCTGGAACTGGACGTGGACACCCTGGCGATGCTCTACCTCGGCGAGTGGCAGGCCGGTCCGCTGGCACTGGCCGGGCGGATCACCGGCGCCGACGACCGGACGCTGGCGCAGGTGGACACGTTGTTCGGCACAGCGGAACGGCCTTGGTCGGGCACGCACTTCTGAGCGCGGGGGTGCGCTGGGCGCGGCTCGGTGATCCTTCTCGAGGTGCGTGGTCGCGGCGGACCGGTGGCTCCTGTGCTGCGCGAGCGCAGGCCCGCCGGTGTTCTCTCAGGCTCCCGGAAGGGCCGCCAGCAACCGTTCCACCGAGCGGCCCAGGTTCCAGCGCTCGGCCAGTTCCGCGACCCGCTCCGGGTCGGCGGGCGCAGCAGGCACGGTGTCGGGCCCGGACTGCTCGACCGGCGCGTCCACTGCCACCCGGACCACCGTCGGGGCCACCGCGAGGTAGTCCGCGGCCTCGGACAGCCGCAGCCGGGTCTTGAGCGGCACCCGCGAATCGCCCGCCGACGACGCGGCCACCAGCTCCTCCAGCGACCCGAACTGGGTGATCAGCTTCGCCGCGGTCTTTTCGCCGATTCCGGCCACGCCCGGCAGCCCGTCGGACGGGTCGCCGCGCAGGGCGGCCATGTCGGCGTACGCGGGTCCGGCGTGGTCGGCCGGCACGCCGTACTTTTCGGCGATTTCGCGCTGTCCCAGCACTTCCGCCTTCGCCCAGCCCTTGCCGACGTACACCACCGACGTCGGCGTCGGCTCCGTGCGGACCAGCTGGAACAGGTCACGGTCGCCGGTGATCACCTCGACCGGCGCGTCCTGCTCGCGGGTCGCGAGCGCGCCGATGACGTCGTCGGCCTCGTAACCGGCCGCCTCGGCGGTGGCGAACCCGAAGGCCGCCAGCACTTCGAGGATCACCGGGACCTGCGGGGTCAGCGTGTCCGGCACCTCCTCGACGTCGGCCTCGCCGTGCCCGGGCACCGCGACCCGGTGCGCTTTGTAGCTCGGCAGCAGGTCGGTGCGGAACTTCGGCCGCCAGTCCGCGTCGAGGCACGCGACGAGCCGCGACGGGCGGCGGTCGGTGAGGATGCGGGCGAGCGTGTCGGTGAACCCGCGCACGGCGTTGACCGGCGTCCCGTCGGGCGCGGTCATCGAGTCGGGCAGCGCGTAGAACGAGCGGAAGTAGAGGCTCGCGGAATCGAGGAGAGCGAGTGGTCCGGTCACCCGCACAGCCTGCCACGCCCGGCCCGCACCACCCCAATGTGGCATTGGGTGCATCTGACGCAGCGAATGTGGCGTTGGGTGCGTGGGATGCAGCGAATGTGGCATTGGGGGAGTACGGGCGGGCTCTGCCGGGGTGCCGGTACTAGGCTCGGCCCCATGTCGCGCCGATCCCTCCACACGCCTGCCCCCGATGCTGCCGCACTGCGCGCCCGTCTCCACCGTGCCGCGAAAGCCGCCGCGGCCGCGGACACCGACGCGCTGCTCGTCGCCCCGGGGTCCGACCTGCGGTACCTGCTCGGCCAAGCAGGCGGGTCGTTCGAGCGGCTGACCACGCTGGTCGTGCCCGCCGAGGGGACGCCCGCGCTCGTGGTCCCGAAGCTGGAAGCACCCGGGTACGCCGACGTCCCCACCGACGAGCTCGGCATCGAGGTGCTGACCTGGGTCGACGGCGACGACGCGTACCGGCTGGTGGCCGACCGGCTCGGCAAGCCCGGCCGCGTCGCGGTCAGCGACTTCACCCCGGCGCTGCACGTCCTGGCCCTGCGCACGGCCCTCGGCGACGCCGAGCAGACCCTCGCCGGGCCGATCGTGCGCGAGCTGCGGACGCGCAAGGATGCCGCGGAAATCGACGCCCTCCGCGCCGCTGGTGCGGCCATCGACCGCGTGCACGCGCGGGTCGGGGAGTGGCTGCGCGCGGGCCGTACCGAGGCGGAGGTCGGGGCCGACATCGCCGCCGCGATCGTCGAGGAAGGCCACGACCACGCGGACTTCGTGATCGTCGGGTCCGGCCCGAACGGCGCCAGCCCGCACCACGACGTGTCCGGCCGCGTGATCGAACGCGGCGACGTGGTGGTGGTCGACATCGGCGGCCCGCTGCCCGACGGGTACAACTCCGACTCCACCCGCACCTACACGATCGGCGAACCCCGCGACGCCGACGTCGCGGACACCTATGCAGTGCTGCAGCGTGCCCAGCAGGCGGCGGTCGACGCGGTACGCCCGGGCGTCACGGCCGAGCAGGTCGACGCCGCCGCACGCGACGTGATCGAAGCCGCCGGGTTCGGCGAGTACTTCATCCACCGCACCGGCCACGGCATCGGCCTCGACGTGCACGAGGAGCCCTACATCATCGCGGGTAACACGCTGCCGCTGGAGGCGGGAATGGCGTTCAGCGTCGAGCCGGGCATCTACCAGCCGGGCCGCTGGGGTGCGCGGATCGAGGACATCGTGGTCGTCACCGGGAACGGCGTGGAGGCGGTGAACACGCGGCCGCACGAGCTCGTCGTGCTGGACGCATGAGCGCCGCTTGCCAGCGAATCATGGTCATTCATGCCGTCGCCTCCCGATCGACCAGCGTGCAACTCCTCAAGGAGGCGACGGCATGAGCGGGCCCTTGGAGCCGCTCGACCAGTCGATCGTGCAGGAGCTCGCGGCCGACGGGCGGCGTAGCTTCACCGATCTCGCCGAACGGGTCGGGCTGTCGGTGTCGGCCGTGCACCAGCGGGTGCGGCGGCTCGAACAGCGCGGCGTGATCCTCGGCTACACCGCCCGGCTCGACGGCGAGCAGATCGGCCTGCCCCTCACCGCGCTGATCTCGCTCACCCCGAACGACCCCGCCGCGCCGGACGACTACCCGCAGCGCATCCAGCACATCACCGAAATCGAGTCCTGCTACTCGGTGGCGGGCGACGAGTCCTACATCCTGCTGGTGCGGGTCGCGTCGCCCCTCGGCCTGGAGGACCTGCTCCGGCGCATCCGCGAGGCGGCGAAGGTGTCCACGCGCACGACGGTCGTCCTGTCCACCCCGTTCGAAGGACGCTCGCCGACGCTGTGATGGTGGTACGGTAAAAGGTATGGCAACGCGTAAGGTGACTCTCTCACTCGACAGCGGTGCGCTCGAGTTCGCCGAGCGGGCCGCGAAGGCACACGGCATCTCGGTCTCGTCCTGGCTGTCGAAAGCGGCCCGGCGCGAGGCAGTCCGCACCGGCTACACCCCGCAGCGGCCCTCCGCGGAGCCGGAGCCGGCGGCGGAGGCCGACGAGACGGAACGGGCAACGGCGGAAAAGGACATGCGTGCACAGGGGTGAAGTCTGGACGTACCACCCGCCGACCGATCCGGCCCGGCAACGCACGGTAGTCCTGCTGTCCTCGGACGGCGTGAACGAATCCGAACGCCCCTGGCTGCTCGGCACGGAACTACTCGACCGCGACCCGCAGGACATCCTGGGGGTCGCGGTCGATGCGCGCTATTGGGTGTCCACGCTCAACCTGACCAGGCTGTACCGGCCCTGGCTGACCGAGCGCATCGCCGAGATCGACCAGGATGTGCAGGAGCAGATCGACGTCGCCCTCCGCGCCGCCCTGGATCTCTGACCGCCTTCACCGCCCGCTTGAAGTCCGTGAAGGGAACCATCACGGAATCAGATTCCCTCATGGTTCCCTTCACGGACTTCAGCCAACGGGCTCCGGAACGGCGTGGAGCTTGCCGTCCGGGCCGGAAATGCAGGCGCCGTTTCCGCCACGCGCAGCGAGGAACTCCGACAGGCAATCCGCGATCGCGGCATGCCCGGCAGCATTGGGGTGAAAGGACTCCTGCAATGCGTGCCGCGCACGATCCTCCTGCGTGAGGTCGTTCAAATGCAGCGTCAGCCGGGTGAACCACTCCGACGCCGCCAACGCCCCGCCGGAACAAGCCTCATGACGCTCCCCGGCCCGCGCCAGGTCCAGGAACCGCGCACCGGACTGCTGCGCCGCCTGCTTGACCCCCGCCGCCAGCGTGCTGATCCCCGCGGTGGAGATCCACTGCAGGTCGTCCGTGCGGAACGGGCAGCCGTTGAGACTCTGCAGGTCCGGCGGAATGTCCGGGCCGACCGGGGTGGCGTAGGACTGCAGCACGAGCTGGTAATCCGCCGGGACATACCCCGCCTGCGCCAGCACCTTCTTCACATCGCCGACCGCATTCGCCACCTTCGGCACCATCGCGTCCACTTTGGACTGCCAGGTGCGCTTCAGCTCGACATTGCACGACGGCCCGTCAGCCGAAAACCAAGCCCGGAAACACGAATTCACCTGCGCGGAGAACTTCGGATCGTCATTCGCCCCGACCGCAATCACGACGACCGCCACCCGGTGATCCTTCACGACGTCGGCCAGCTGCGCCGCTTGTGACCGCTCCCCCCACTGCTTCGCATCCCCGAGCGCAACCTGCGCAGCCGGCGCGCCCGAACAGGCAAGATTGACCCGCGCCGTCACCTCGGCGACGCGCACCTTCTGCACGAACGCATTGGTGGAGCGGTGGCACCAGTCACCATTCCGGCCGTCGGTGTCCGGCGTATAGGCACCGGCGCCCTCGCCGGACACCGTGCTGTCGCCCATCGCCACCACGGTGAGCGGCCCGGTCCCCGGCGGCCCACGCCGAGGCAACGGCCGCCCGGGCTGGCTCTCGGTGCCGAAGAAGACGAAAAAGCTCGCGAGCGCCGCCACACAGGCCAGGACCAGCGCCCCCCACCACCACCGGAATCGTCGCATCGCCACCCGATTCTAGCGAGAACCGGAGTCCGGAGGCGGGGACGGCCGACCGCCGGGGAGGGGAGGCGGTGACGACCAAGCGAGAACCGGAGCGGGGAGGCGATGCCGAACCGACTGCCGGGGATGGGCACCAGGTTCGGCGAAGGGCGTCGCTCGCCGGACCGGGCCGCACGGCTTGCTGGGGTTGGACCGGTGAGGCGTGACCTTCGCCCTGCCGCGTCGCGGGCTGCGTGACCCATCGCCGCCGTGGTGGTCGGGGTGGATCACTGCGGAGCAGGACGGCTGCCCCCGGTCATCCTGTGCGTCGCGGGGCGGTGAGACCTATCGGACTCGTCCCGAGCGGGAGCCGACGGCGCTGAGACCGATGCCAGGTGAGGTCCGGGTGGACTGCAGCATCACGGGATCCACCGGAACTCCAGCCGGGAATCGAACGTCCACAGTGGACTCCCGGATCGGATCACTCACCCGCCCACACCGCCGGGGTCCGGTGGCGCCACGGGGACGCTTCCTCCAGCTGTCCGGCGAGGCGGAACAGGACGTCCTCCCGGCCGGAGGCGGCCGTGAACTGCAGGCCGATCGGCAGGCCGGTCGGCGTGTCGTGGGCCAGCGGGACCGACATCGACGGGACACCGGCCACATTGGCGGCTGCGGTGAAGGGGGAGCGGTCGAAGAGGCGGTCCAGCCAGCCCAGGCCGTCCAGGTCCTCGGCACCGTCCGCGTGGGTACCCAGCGGGACGGGCAGTTCGGGCAGCGTGGGGGAGAGCAGGACGTCATGGGTACCGAAGTGGCCCGCCATGGTGCGCGCGACCTGGTTGCGCATCGCCAAAGCGCGGACGAATTCGTCGCCGGTCACGGTGTGGCCGTAGTGGTAGCCGGTCAGCACGACCGGCTCCAGCGTGGTCAGGTCGACCGGCCGGTGGTGGGCTGCGGCGAGGTCGTCGATCCACGTCGCGAGGTTGGCCGTCCACAGGCGGGCGTTGCCCAGGACGAATTCCTCCCACGGGACACCGAGGTCCAGCAGCGGTGCGGAGACGTCGTGGCCCAGGGATTCCAGCAGGCGCACGGTGCCGGACAGGGCGGCCGACACCGGGGCGGTCAAGGCGCGGCCACCCCACGGCGCAGAGAGCACGGCGATGCGCAGGCGGCCCGGGGCACGCGTGACTTCGGACGCGTAGGAACGTTCGGGCGGTGCGGCGAAGTACGGGTCGCCCGGTTCCGCGCCCTGGATCTGGTCGAGCAGCACCGCACTGTCGCGTACGGTCCGGCTGAGGCAGCCCTGCACGGCCAGGCCGTTGAAGATCTCGTCGACGTCCGGGCCCATCGACACTCGGCCGCGGGTCGGCTTCAGGCCGAACAAACCGTTGCAGGAAGCGGGAATCCGGATGGAACCCGCGGCATCGGTGGCGTGCGCGACGGGGACGATCCCGGCGGCGACAGCTGCTCCGGACCCACCGCTGGACCCACCAGCACTGCGATCCGGGGACCACGGGTTGCGGGTCGCGCCGTAGTGCACCGGTTCGGTGGTGGTGCTGTAGGCCATCTCGGGGGTCGTGGTGCGGCCGATCGTCACCAGGCCCGCGCGCCGGAAGCGGCGCATCAGGAACGAATCGGCCGCGGCGACCGCTCCCGCCGCCAGCCGGCTGCCCAGCTCCGATCGCTTGCCCGCCATGGTGATCCCCAGGTCCTTGATCAGGAACGGCACCCCGGCCAGCGGGCCCGGCTCCGGAACGTCCTCCGCCGGCCATGTCTCGACCACCGCGTTGATCCGCGGGTTCACCGCCTCGACCGCCCGCCCGGCCGCGCCGGCGACCTCGGCGGGCGTCACCTCGCGCCGGGCCACCAGTTCGGCCAGGCCCACCGCGTCACAGCTCACGTACTCGGAGATCTTCATCGCACACCTTTACTGGCAAGTCTCGAATGAGACCGAGCGGTATCGTCAGGTACGATTGTGTACCGTAGCCGGGGCAGCAGCCTGGCGCCAGCCCCCTCCGCCGACCCGAGGACGACCCGATGACCAGCACCTCCGCCCGCCGCCCGACCCGGGTCGCGAAGCTGCCGCCCCGCGAGCGCATCCTCGACGCGGCCGAGGAGCTCTTCCTCGCCGAGGGCATCGGGCACGTCGGCGTGCAGGCGATCGCGGAGCGCGCCGGAACCACGAAAATGGCCATCTACCGGCACTTCGAGACCAAGGACGCGCTCATCACCGAGTGGCTGCGCATCGTCGCGCACGACTACTCCAGTGCGTTCGACCGCGCCGAACAGGCCCATCCCGGCGACCTGGCGGACCAGATCCGGGCGGTCGCGCGGTTCATCGCCGACGGCCTCCCCGCGATCTCGCACCGCGGCTGCCCGTTCACGAACTCGATCGCCGAACTCCCCGCCCCGGACCACCCGGCACGGCGCCTGATCCACGAGCACAAAACCCGCCAGCTCGCCCGGCTCACCGCGATGTGCGCCGGTCTGCCGGACCCGGAACAGCGCGCCGCGGAGCTGACGTTCCTGATGGAAGGGGCACAGGTCAGCGTGCAGAACGGCAGCGTGGAAGATGCGGGGCCGCGGTTGCTGAGGATGGTCGAGACGATCCTCCGCCGCTAAAGAGCCGCGCGCTTCCGGGTCAGCAAACGACGTTCGGCGTCGTTGACCACAAGCCGCAGAGCCTCGTCGTACGCGGCGGCAGCGGCGGTGGTCCGGCCGAGGCGGGCGAGCAGGTCGGCCCGGATGGCGTGGAACAGGTGCCTGGTCCGGAGGTCGAGGGCGTCGACGAGAGCCAGCGCGGCGGCGGGACCCTCGACCTCGGCGACCGCGACTGCCCGGTTGAGGGCGACGACCGGCGTCGGCGTGAAGGTGAGCAATTGGTCGTACAAAGCCAAAATCTGCACCCAATCGGTGCCATCGCTGTGGACGGCGTTGATCGCGGCCTGGATCTGGTACGGCCCCGGCCGATCCAGCCGCAGGCACTGCCGGACGAGGTGCTGGCCTTCCGCGATCAGTGCCCGATCCCACCGGCTGCGGTCCTGGTCGGGCAGCAGGACCGGGACCCCGTCGGCGCCGAGCCGGGCCGCGCGCCGGGACTCGGTGAGCAGCAGCAAAGCCAGCAGCCCCAGTACTTCCGGCTCGCCGGGCAGCAGCGTCACCAGCACGCGGGCGAGCCGGATTGCCTCGGCGGCGAGGTCCGGCCGTCCGAGTTCTCCGCCGCCGCTTGCGGTGTGGCCTTCGGTGAAAATCAGGTACAGCACCGCGAGAACGGCGTCGAGCCGCGCCGGGAGATCGGACTCGTCCGGCACCCGGTAAGGGATCCGGGCATCGCGGATCTTGGCCTTCGCGCGCACGAGCCGCTGCGCCATCGTCGGCTCCGGGACGAGGAACGCGTGCGCGATCTCGCCCGTGGTCAGCCCGCCCAGCAGCCGCAACGTGAGCGCGACCCGGGCGGCCGTACCCAGCGCCGGGTGGCAGCAGGTGAAGATCAGCCGCAGCCGCTCGTCGGGTACCGCGCCTTCGTCGAACGGTTCATCCGCGTACAGCAAAGCGGCCTGCGCATACCGGTCGGCGCGGCTGGATTCCCGGCGCAGACGGTCGATTCCGCGGTTGCGCGCGGTGGTCACGAGCCAGCCCGCCGGGCTCGGCGGAAGACCCTCCGACGGCCACTTCGCCGTGGCGATCGCGCACGCCTCCTGCACGGCGTCCTCGGCGAGGTCGAGATCCCCGAACACCTTGGCCAGCACGGACACCGCGCGGCCGTGCTCGGCGCGGAACACCCGCTCGAGCACGGCCGCATCGACCGTCACCGGAACTGCCGGACTTCCACCGGCAGGGTGGTGATCTCGGAAATCCGGCGCGCCCATTCCGTCGCCGCGTCCAGGTCCGGCGCGGTCACGATGGTGAACCCGCCGAGATGTTCCTTGCCCTCGGCGAACGGCCCGTCGGTGTGCAGCACACCCGGCCGGACGACCCGCGCCTGGTCCGGTGGCGCCAGCCCGCCGGAGAACACCCAGGCCCCGGCCGCCTTCATCTCGCCGGCGACCGCGTCCAGCCGCTCGACGATGTCCGCCAGCACGTCCACCGCCGGGGCGCCGCCGTCGGGCTGCTGGATCCCGAGCAGGTACTGCGGCATGGACCACCTCTCACCTCTGCCGGGCCGGCCGCACGATCATCTCGTTCACGTCCACCTCGGCCGGCTGAGCGAGAGCGTAGGCGATGGCACCGGAGATCGCCGACGGTTCGATCGCGTTCTTGCGGTAGCTCTGCATGAACTCGCGCGTGTCCGGATCGCTGATCGTGTCGGCCAGCTCGGAGGTGACGACGCCGGGGGAGATGGTGGTGACGCGAATGCCCGGATCGCACTCCAGCCGCAGCCCCTCGGTGATCGCCCATGCCGCGTACTTCGTGCCGCAGTACACCGACGCGGTCGGCGTGACCTGGTGCGCGCCGATCGACGCGACCGTCACGAAATGCCCCGAACCTTGCCGGGTGAAATGCGGTAGCGCGGCGGCAATTCCGTTGAGCAGGCCCCGGATGTTCACGTCGATCATCCGGTCCCATTCGTCGACGAGCCCGGCGTCCAACCGCGACAGCGGCATCACGCCCGCGTTCGCGACGAGCGCATCGACCCGGCCGTGGTCGCGCACCGCGCGGTCGACGAACTCCGCAACATCCGCCCGGTCGGTCACATCAAGCCGGTGGACCTCGATGCTGCCACCGGCCGCGCGGACGGTTTCGGCGAGTGAGCCCAGCCGGTCCTCACGGCGGGCCCCGGCGACGACGTGCCATCCGTCGGCCGCAAGCCTTCGGGCGGTGGCGTCACCGATCCCGCTGCTGGCCCCGGTGATCAGGGCGACCCTGCTCATGCCGTCTCCGCAGGGAAATCGGCGGAAAGGGTGACATCACGCCAGTCGTCGAAACCCTTGCGGAGGGTGTCGAGGCGGGCGGTGGCGATGTCGTAGGCCGCGCGACCCAGCAGCAGCCGCAGCGGCGGTTCGGCCGAGGTCACGGCGTCGATCACCGCGGTGGCGGCGCGGGCGGGGTCGCCGGGCTGCTTGCCGTAGGTGGCGAGGGTCGAGGTGCGGCGTGCGCCTGCGGTGTCGGCGTAGTCGTCGATCCGGATCGCGGACTCCCGCATCGACGGGCCCGACCAGTTCGTGCGGAACGCCGCCGGTTCCACGATCGTGACCCCGATGCCGAGCGGCCCGACCTCCGCGGAAAGGGATTCGGTGAAACCTTCCACCGCGAATTTCGTGGCGTGGTAATAGCCGGTCGCACCGAAGGCCGCCAGCCCGCCGAGCGACGACACCGACACGACGTGCCCGCTCCGCCGCGCTCGCATACCCGGCAGCACGGCGCGGGTGAGCGCCATCAAGCCGAACACATTGGCCTCGAACAACGCCCGGATCTCGGCGTCCTCACCTTCTTCGGCTGCGGCGAGGTAGCCGTACCCGGCGTTGTTGACCAGCACGTCGATCCGGCCGAACGCGCGTTCCGCCTCGACGACCGCGGTGGTGATCTGCCGCGGATCGGTCACGTCGAGCGCGACCGCCACCGCGCGCCCGGGATACGCGGCGACCAGGCCGGCGACGCGTTCCGGATCACGAGCGGTGACCACGGCACGCAGGCCGCGCTCCAGGACGGCGGTCGCGAGCGCGCGGCCGAGTCCGGTGGAACACCCGGTGATGAACCAGACGGGTGCAGGCATGTTTTCCGGCAAGTTTTCGGACACAGAGGTACCCCTGAACGAATTGTCGAATTGTCGAATGGGAGAAAGGGAAATCAGCGGTCCGGCGGGGCGTCCGCGGCGAGGCTGCCGAGCAGTCCCAGCGCGGCTTCCGACGGGCTGCCCGGATCCGCTTGGTACACCACGAGCTGCTGACCGGGTGCGCTGTTCACGGTCATCGATTCGTAGTGCAGGGTGAGCAGGCCGGCCAGCGGATGCCGGAACCGCTTGGTCTCGTGGGTTTTCTGCCGGATGTCGTGGCGCGCCCACAACCGGCGGAAATCGGCGCTCTTGAGCGAAAGCTCGCCGACCGCCTCGATCAGCAGCGGATCGTCGAGATCGGTCCCGGCCGCCGACCGCAGCCCGCCGACGGTGTTCACCGCGACGCGTTCCCAGTCCGGATAGAAGTCCCGGGCATCGGGGTCGAGGAACACCAGCCGCAGCAGGTCACCGCTGTGCGCGTGCCCGGCGAACAGCGCCTCGCCGAGCAGGTTGGCGGCGAGCACCGTCATGCACCGGCCGAGCACCACCGCAGGAGTCTGCGGCCAGGCGTCGAGCATCTGCACCAGCCGCGGGCTGACCCGTTCCCGCTGCACCCGCCGCCGCGGACGAACCGGCCGGGCGAGCGAATGCAGGTGCGAGAGCGCCTCGTCGTCGAGCCGCAGCGCCCGGCCGAGCGCGTCCACGACCTGCGTCGACGGGGTTCGCTCCCGGCCCTGTTCGAGCCGCACGTAGTAGTCGGTGCTCACCCCGGCGAGCCGGGCGACCTCCTCCCGGCGCAGGCCGCTGACCCGCCGCCGCGGCCCGGCAGGGACGTCCACGTCCGCCGGGCCGGTGACCTCGCGCCGTGCCCGCAGGAACTCGCCGAGGAGGTTGCCGTCGCTCATGGGACCAGGCTAGAACGCCCGCGCCGGGCGTGGGGCGGGCAAAGGGGGTGCGGTACTCCTCCCTTCGCCGCCTTACCCCGTCGCGCAGTGGTTTAAACCTTTCCGGCCCTGTGCTGCCCGCGTGTGCCCGAGTCCGCCGGACCGGCAGGCAGAGCGTTTTGACTGGTCCGCGCCGGTGCCGGAGTCTGCAAAGACTCCCCGGACCCACGAAAGGCGAATCATGCGACGAAGCGGAACGCGCCTCCTCCGAGCTGCCCTCGTGCTCGCTGCGGCCCTCCCGATGGCCGCAGTCCCCGCACAGGCCGCCGAAACCTGGACGACGGTCTTCGAGGACACCTTCGACGGACCCGCCGGAACCGGACTGGACCAGCAGAACTGGCTCTACGACAAGGGAACCGGCTATCCCGGCGGCGCCGCGAACTGGGGTACCGGCGAGATCGAGACGATGACCGACTCCACCGCGAACGTGTACCATGACGGCGCCGGGCACCTCGTGATCAAACCGCTGCGCGACGGCAACGGCGCGTGGACGTCCGGGCGGATCGAAACCCAGCGCACCGATTTCGGCGCCCCGGCGGGCGGGCAGATGGAGATGAGCGCGACCATCCGGCAGCCCGACCCCGAACACGGCCTCGGGTACTGGCCCGCGTTCTGGGCGATGGGTGCCGACGCCCGGCCGGTCGGCGCGACGAACTGGCCCAGCATCGGCGAGCTGGACATCATGGAGAACGTCAACGCCCTCGACAAGCACTCCGCCACCTTCCACTGCGGAAAGTGGGCGGGCGAATGCCACGACCCCGACGGCATCAGCAGCGACCTGCAGGACTGCGCGGGCTGCAAAACCGGGTACCACACGTATTCCGTGGTGGTCGACCGCCGCAACGCTGCCGCCGAGGAGCTGCGGTTCGCCCTCGACGGCAGGCAGACCTTCGCGGTGAAGCAGAACCAGGTATCCGACGCGACCTGGAAAGCGGCCGTCGACCACGGGTTCTTCGCGATCTTCGACGTCGCGATCGGCGGCTCGTACCCGAACAAGGTGTGCAGCTGCACGAGCCCGGGCGCGGACATCACCCCCGGCGCCGGGATGAGCATCGACAGCTTCTCGGTGAAGGTCAGCGGCGCCACGACCGGGTGACCTGGCATTCGCGGACCCGGCCCGGCGCAGGCACGATGATCACCGGACGTGCCGCCGCCCGAGATCGGAGCCTCGATGAACCGCATGACGCAGGGACTGGTGCTCGCCGCCGCGGCCCTCGTGCTGCCGTGGACGCTGGCGCAGCCCGCGCAAGCCGCCGACTACTCGGAGGCAGCCGAAACGGTCGCGGGTTCGCAGATCGCGATCCACGAAGGCGTACACGGCAGCCCGGACCTGGCCCGCGCGGAGACGGCACAGACCCTCGGCCACGACGTCAGCGGGCACCAGGGCCCGGTCGACTGGGGCAAGGCCACCGACGCGGGCGCGCGGTTCACCTACGTCAAGGCGACCGAAGGCACCGGGTTCGTGAACCCGCAGTTTTCCCAGCAGTACAACGGTGCGCACGACGCCGGGCTGATCCGCGGCGCCTACCACTTCGCCCGCCCGGACAACTCCAGCGGCGCCGCGCAAGCCGAGTACTTCATCGCGCACGGAGGCGCCTGGCACGGCGACGGCAAGACGCTGCCGGGCGCGCTCGACGTCGAGTACAACCCGTACGGCGACGACGCCTGCTACGGCAAAAGCCCGGCCGACATGACTGCGTGGATCGCCGACTTCACCCGCACCTACCTGGCGAAAGAGCGGCGCAGCACGGTGATCTACACCTCGACGTCGTGGTGGAAACGCTGCACCGGCAACGCAGGCGGGTTCGGCGACACCAACCCGCTCTGGCTCGCCCGCTACGCCCCGGAGATCGGCGAACTCCCGGCCGGATGGGACAAACAGAGCATCTGGCAGTTCGCCCGCAGCGGCGGCCTGCCGGGGGACCAGAACTTCTACAACGGCCCGATGAAACGCGTCCAGGCGCTCGCCCGTGGCGGCTCCTCGACGGCGTGATCACCCGATCAGCTGTGCCGTCCGGCCGGGTGCACAGCGTCGGATCGGCGGGTGACTTTCGCGGTCGGGCTGTTCGACCTGTTCACCTACGCCATCCCGGGCGCTCTGCACCTCGCCGCGGCGCTCGGCGCGGGCCGCACGATGGCTCCCGCGGCGGCGGGCCCGGAATGTGCGGCACGAATTCCTCACGCCAGCCGCCGATGGGGGTTCGGGTTCGTCTGGAGCTCGCCTTCTGACTCCCGGACGTCGACGAGCAGGTCAGCGCCGGAGCAGCCCGGCCAGCGGGGACCGGCGGGCCCGCACCGGAAGGCGGCCCGACGTGATGTCGTCGAGCAGGGTCGCGACCGTTTCCTTCGCGCACGTCCGGTTCGCGCCGATCCCGCCCGATGGGCCACGCTTGATCCAGCCCACCACGTAGCTCCCGGTCCGGCCGTCGATGCGGCCTGCGGTGTTCGGGATGGTCCCGGCCGCCTCGTCGAACGGCAGGCCCGGCACCGGGCGCCCGCGATAACCCACCGCACGCACGACCTGACCTGCGGCGATCTCGACCGGGCCGGTCACCCGGAGCCCGCGCACCTGGTGGTCGCCGGTGATCTCCAGCGGGGCGGAGTGGAACCGCAGCACGATCCGGCGCAGGCCGTCGGCGGGCGGCGCGGTCCAGTCGACCATCTCCCGGTCCAGTCCGCGCAGCAGGGCGGCTTTGCCTTCGCCCGCGTCGATCGCTGCGGCAGTGCGCGGGTCTGCGGTGTCGACGACGAGGGGAACGTCCGTGCGCTGGGCGAGCGCGATCAGCTCCGGCGACGTGTACGCGGCGTCTTCCGGACCGCGCCGCGCGAGCAGTACGACCTCGCGGATCTTGCTGGAGCGCAAGCGTTCCAGCGCATGCGGGGCAATCGTCGTACCGGCGAGATCGTCGGGGTCGGCGGTGAGGATCCGGGCGACGTCGAGGGCGACGTTTCCGGTGCCGACCAGCACCACCCGTTCCGCGGACAGGTCGACCGCATTCGCGGGCACGTCCGGATGGCCGTTGTACCAGGCGACCACGGTGGTCGCCGCGATGCTGCCGGGCAGATCCTCGCCGGACACCCCGAGACTCCGCGCCGAGGATGCGCCGACGGCATAGATCACCGCATCGTGGCGCGCGGCCAGCTCGTCGGCCGTGACGTGTCGACCGACCTCGACGCCGAGCCGCATCTTCAGCCGCGGATGGCTGTGGAAGCGGGCGAACGTCTCGCCGATGCCTTTCGTGGCCGGGTGGTCCGGGGCGACACCGTAACGCACGAGCCCACCCGCGACCGGTAGCCGGTCGATCAGCGTCACCCGCGCATTGGTGTGCAGCAACAGGTCTTCCACCGCGTACATCCCCGCCGGGCCGGTGCCGACCACCGCGATGTCCGGCGGCGCGAAGTCGCTCGGGATGTCGCGGCCGAACGCGGGCGGACCCCACTGGTGGAAGTTCGGCGCCGGACTCGCCGCGGCAGGTGCGCGATCGGCGTAGAAGTCCGCGTTGATCCCCGCGTAGACCTGCAGTGGCCCGGTCAGCAGGTCGGCCGGGAAGATCGCGTCGACCGGGCACGCGTCGGCGCAGGCACCGCAGTCGATGCAGGTCTCCGGGTCGACGTAGAGCATTTCAGTGGTGCCGAAATCGGGCTCGTCCGGCGTCGGATGGATGCAGTTGACCGGGCAGACCGACACGCACGTCGCGTCGTTGCAGCAGGTCTGGGTGATCGCGAAGGCCATGTCAGATCAGGTTCGCTCGCTGATAGAACACCATCGCCGGACGGGTCAGCAGCCCGCACGAGCCGAGGAACTCCATCAGGCCCGCGCAGCTCGACCGCATCATCGACTTGTGGTGCTCGTTCGCCTTCGCCTCCCGCACCGCGCGCTCGGTGTCCAGCCCGGCGTTCCGGTACACGTCGCGGTTCACCATGCTGCTCACGATGAAGTACGACGCAATGGCGACCACCAGCGCGTTGTACTGACGGCGCAGCTTGCCCGCGCCCTCCAGCCGCGCCCGCGTCTCCTCACGGGCGAACTTCATGTGCCGCGATTCCTCGACGACGTGAATGTTGTTGATAGTGCGCACGAAAGGCACGACGCGCTCGTCGCGCATCCAGTCGCGCTGCATCACGTCGAGAACCTCTTCAGCCACCAGGATGGCTGCGTACGCAGCTTCGCCGCCCGCAGTGGCCTTGAAGACGCGACCCAGCTCGACAGCGAGCTTGCGCGGCCGGTACGGGGGAGCGCCGAGCTTCGCGGCACCGCGGGCGAACATGATCGAGTGGCGGCACTCGTCGGCGATCTCGGTGAGCGCCCACTGGAACGCCGGGTCGGTGGGGTCCTTCGCGTAGAAGTCCCGAAGCACCATCTGCTGCAGGATCATCTCGAACCAGATCCCGGTGCTCGCGACCGACGCCGCCTCCTGCCGGGTGAGCTCCTTCTGCTGCTCCGGCGTCATCTCGGCCCAGTAGCGGGTGCCATACAGCGTGCTCCACTCCGGGCTGGCCCCGTGGAAGTCCAGGTCGAGCGGGGTTTCCCAGTCGACCTCGTGCACCGGGTCGTAAGACAGCGTCTCGGCCGAGTCGAGCAGCCGGCGCGCCGTCTCCTGGCGGCCGGACGGGGCTGCTTCCGGTGCGCGCTGCACGTCGGCGCTGGTCATACGGTCCTCCCTGGAGCGACACTGATTAGGCGTTACCGCGATTCACTGTTACCTAAGGTAACACCTATCTGGCCGAATCGCGAGAGGGGTAGCACGGTCAGCCACAGCAAGACCGTCGCGGAGCCGTAGGCCACCGTCATCGTGAGGCTCATCGACAACGGCGTCGTGCCGCCCAGCGACACCAGCGGCGCGACGATCGGGCCGATCGCGAACGAGGACGTACCCAGCAACGCGGCCGCGGTCCCGGCGCGGCGGCCGTGGTCGGCGAGGGCGAGGGCGTTCCCGTTGGCCTGTGTGGTCCCGCCCGCGAACATGAGCAGCGCCAACGGGATCAGCACCGTGATCAGCCCGGCGCCGAGCAGCACCGACACCAGCATCGTCGCCGCCGCGATCGCCGCGAAGGTGGTGCCGAGGACGTACATCCGGATCGGTCCCGCCCGGCGGACAGCGGCGCGGTTGACCTGCGCGCCGAGCACCGCCATCACTGCGTTCGCCGCGAAACAGACGCTGAACAGCTGCGGCGACAGCGAAAACCCGTCTTGAAGCACGAAACTGATCGACGCGAGGTAGGTGAAGAAGGCCGCCCCGCTGCAGGTGCTGACCAGCAGAAACCGCAGGAACAGCCGGTCTTTCAGGAGTACCCGGAACTCTCGGCCGCCGCGGCCGGGACGGCGGGCTTCCGGGGGCAGGCTTTCCGGCAGCGCCGTCGCGGCGACGAGCAGCAGGACCGCGCCGACTCCGGCCAGCACACCGAAAATGCCGCGCCATCCGACGATTGCCGCGAGCTGTCCGCCCACCACCGGCGCGACGATCGGCGCGAGCGCCCCGACGGTGGTCAGCAACGCCAGCAGCCGGACCAGCTCGACACCCTCGGCAAGGTCCCGCGCGACGGCCAGCGAAAGCACAATCCCGGCCGACCCGCACAAGCCCTGCAGGAACCGCGCCGCCAGCAGCACTTCGATCGACGGCGCGACCGCGCACACCACCGACAGCACGGTGAACAACCCGATCCCGGCCAGCAACGGACGCCGCCGTCCGAGCCGGTCGCTCAGCGGGCCCACCACCAGCTGCCCGAAGGCGAGCCCGAGCATGCAGACCGACATCGTCGCCTGAGCGAGACTTTGCCCGGCCCGGAGGTCCTCGGCGAGCCTGGGCAGCGCAGGCAGGTAGAGGTCCATCGAAATCGGGCCGAAGACCTCCAGCAACCCGAGCACGACCGCGATCCGCCGTGGACCGGGCCGTCGGCTTGCGGGTTCGACCGGTACCGAAGGCTTCACCCGGCCCGCAGAACCCGGCGCAGCCACGACAGCCGCGCTGCCGCCGCCGCGTGCGAGACCTCCGCGTCCGGGGAGAAACCGGCGAATCCGTGGTAGCCGCCTGCCCACACGTGCAGCTCGGCCGGTCCGCCGGTGGCCCAGATCCGCAGCGCGTACTCGGTCGTCTCGTCGCGGAAGATCTCGGCCGCGCCGACGTCCAGGTACGCGGGCGGCAAGCCGGACAGATCGGGCATCCGGGCCGGAACCGCGTACGGCGAGACTCCGGCGGTGCCGCGGGCCGCGCCGAGGAGGGCGTTCCAGCCGGTGTCGTTGTTGTTGCGGTCCCAGGCGCCGAGACCGTCGTACTGGCGGGTGGACACCGTCTCGTTCCGGTCGTCCAGCATCGGGCACTGCAGCAGCTGCCCGGCCAGCGCCGGACCACCACGGTCCCGGGCCAGCAACGCCACGCCCGCGGCCAGGCCGCCGCCCGCACTCGCTCCGGTGACGACAATGCGCGCCGGGTCGATGCCGAGCTCATCGGCATGCGCGACAGTCCACAGTAGACCGGCGTAGCAGTCCTCGACCGCGGCCGGTGCCGGGTTTTCGGGCGCCAGCCGGTATTCCACCGAGAGCCCGACCGCGCCGAACCGCAGGACGTCGTCGATCAGCCCGTCCAGCCCGAAGAATCGGTTGCCCAGCACCATCCCACCGCCGTGGATGCTGTACAGCGCGGGCGCGCCGGTCACGCCGGACTGCGGCCGCACGACGGTGAGCACGAGGTCCGGTGCGCCGTCCGGCCCGGGGACGGAGTGCTCGGTCAGCTTCACCGGACGGTCGCCGACCATCTGCTCGACGGGCGGGATGATGGTCGCGAAATGCGCCCGGTTGGCGAGGATCGTGTCGGCGCGCAGCGGGATTCGCTCGACCAGGTCGAGGAACGCGGCGAGGCCGGGTTGCAGCTCGGGGTCGTAGGGCACCGGCGGGGGTACGGCGGTCATCGGGCCGTTCCGAGGATCCGGCGCAGCCACGAGGTGCGGGTGGCGAGGGCGGCTTTGCTGATCGGCCAGTCCGGGACGTACATGTCGAAGCCGTGGAACGCCCCTCCCCACACATGGAGTTCCGCCTGACCGCCGGTCGCCCAGATGCGCAGGGCGTACTCGGTGTCCTCGTCGCGGAACGGCTCTGCGCTGCCTACCTCGATGAACGCTGGTGGCAGCCCGGAAAGGTCGGCCGCGCGCGCAGGTGCGGCGTAGGGGGAGACGTCGTCGGTACCGGCGGCGTCGCCGAGGAGCGACGTCCATCCGGCGAGGTTCGCTTCGCGGGTCCAGGTGCCGAGGCCCGGGTACTGACGGCTCGCGACGGTGGTGTTGCGGTCGTCGATCATCGGGCACAACAGGAGCTGCCCGGCCAGTGCGGGACCGCCGCGGTCGCGGGCCAGGAGCGCGACGGCAGCTGCCAGCCCGCCACCGGCGCTGCCGCCCATGACCACGATGCGCGCTGGGTCGATCCGGAGTTCGGCGGCGTTTGCGACCGTCCACAGTAGACCCGCATAGCAGTCCTCGACCGGTGCGGGATGCGGGTGTTCGGGCGCGAGCCGGTACTCGACGTTCACCGCGACCACAGCCAGTTCCAGCACCAGCGCGAGCAGCCTGGGTACGTCCATGTTGCGGTGGCCGACCATCATGCCGCCGCCGTGGATGTTGTAGAGCACGGGAACGGGACCGGTGAACTCGCGCGGCGCGAGGACGGTGATCTCCAGGTCCGGCGCGCCGGACGGGCCGGGGATGATTCGTTCGGTCACGGTGACCGGCGCGTCGCCGACCGCCGCTGCGGCAGGCGGGAACATCTCCGCCATGGCGCGGCGCAGGCCGGGGATCGTCTCGGGGGTGAAGGGCGGGGCGTCGGCGGGGATGAGGTCGGCGAGTGCGGGCGCGATCTCGGGGTCGAACGGAACGGGGGGATGGGTCACGGAAGCCTCCTCGGGCGGGACGGAATTCGAGGGCAGGTCAGGGGCCTTCGGGGTCGACGGCGTCGCGGTCCGCCCAGAACGGCTCAACCAGCGCACGCAGCTGCGCGGCGCCCACCTGGTCGACCAGCTGTACCGCGGCCAGGTTGTCTTCCAGCTGCGCCATCCGCGTGGCCCCGAACAGGGTCGTGACGTTCGCCGGATGTGTCAGCGTGAACGCCACGGCCAGGCGGGCGGCGGTGGTTCCCAGTTCCTCGGCCACCGCGACGACCCCGGCGGCGTTGCGGATGATCGCCGCCCGGACCTCTCCCGGGTCGCGGCCGATTTCGCGGGTCAGTTCGGTGCGGCCGGCGAGGATGCCGCCCTCCAGGACGTCCGAGGACTGCATCGTGAACCCGTCGGCGAAGAGGCGGGCGAACGGCGCACCGTCCGGAATGGACCGGCGGCCGATGCTGTACTTCAGCTGCGCGATCTGCGGCCCCGGCACCCCGCGCGCGGCGGCGATCTCGCGTAGCCGGGTGATGTTTGCGGCCGACCAGTTGTTGACGCCCCAGGCTCGGATCAACCCCGCCCGGGTGAGGCCGGTGAGGTCGTCGACCAGGTCTTCCAGGGTGACGTCTTCGCGGCGGAGGTCGCCGAGGATCACCAGGTCGGCCACGTCGAAACCACCGCGCAGGAAGGCGTTCTCCAGCTGTGGGCGGAATCCCTGCTCGCCGAATCCTTCGAGCCACAGTTTCGCCGACACCAGGTACTCCTCGCGCGGGATGCGGGCGGCTCGCATGATCGCGCTCCACAGCACGTCGGTGAACACCGGCGGGTGGCCGGGCATGCCGTAGACGCCGACGTCGAACAGGTTCACCCCGGCGGTCACCGCGGCGCGGATCATGGCGACCGCGTCGGCGAAGTCCATCCGGTCGTAGGTGTGCCACGAACCGAGCGACAGCAGCGAAACGTCCAAACCGGACTCGCCGACCGCGCGGCGGGGCAGGGGAGCTGGGGCAGACACGAAACCTCCTTGGCAGGCACGGAAATCAGGGAAGACGGGGGTCGACGACGGCTTTCGTCTCGTCGAGCCGGTGCATGGCTTCGATCCGCTCACTCGCGCCGGACAGGCCGACCGGGGTGCCGAACAACCGGTCCCACGGCATTCTCGCGCCGAACGAACCGAAGAACTCGATGGCGTGGTGGTAGTCGGCGATGTCGCCGTTCAGCGACCCGACGACGGTGAGCTCCTTGCCCATCACCGTGCCCAGCGGCACCGGCGTCGGTTCCGGCCCGGTGCTGCCGACGACCACCACCCGACCGCGCTGCGCGGCCATCCCGACCGCTTCTTGCCCGATGGAGGGCGCGCCCGCGAAGTCGAGCACGAGGTCGCCGCCGTGCCCGCCGGTCAGTTCGGTGACACGCTCGACGATGTTGCCCGAACCGACGTCGACGGTTGCGTCGGCGCCGAACTCCGCCGCCAGCGCCAGCCGGGACGCGGGAGCGCCGACGGTGATCACCGTGCCCGCTCCGGCCAGCCGCGCCACCGCGGTCGCGAACAGGCCCAGCGCGCCGGAGCCCTGTACCACCACGCGCGAGCCGGGCCGGACGCCGCCGACCCGGTCGAATGCCCGTAGCACCGTCTTCGCCGCGCATCCGGCCATGGCCGCCCAGGTGTCCGGGACCTCGTCCGGCAGCAGCAGCTTCGCCGCGCCCGGCACGACGTAGGCGTACTCGCAGAGCCCAGCGGTGGCGAACGGCGCGACGTCCGAGCGCTGCAGAAACCCGTACCCGCGCTTGCTGCACGCCACCGGCTCGCGCAGCACCGTGCAGCCATAGCACTCGCCGCAGGTGGATTCCGACCACCCGATCCGCGCGCCGGGCCGGATCTCGCGGCCGAGCGCGTCGCGAGTGTCCGGCCCGGTGGCGACGACCTCACCGGTCATCTCGTGGCCGAGCACCATCGGCAGCATGCCGGGGAAGCTCATCTTCCCGGACCAGATCTCCACGTCCGTGCCGCACAGCGTCGCGCACGAGACCCGCACCAGCGCCGCACCGGGGTCCAGTGCGGCGGGCAGCGGCAGTTCGGTCAGCTCCAGCGGGGCGCCGTGCTCGGTCAGCACCGCGGCGCGGGTGGCAGTCGGGACGGTCATCACAAACCTTTCCGGGACGGGCCGCATGATGGGTTAGTCTACGGGCGTCGACAAAAATGTCGAGACCCCGGATCACCCAGGAGTGCCTGTGCCGACCTCAGTTGCGGATCTCGTCCTGCGGGCAGCGGCGGTGCACCCGATGACCGGTGCCGCGCCGTCGAGAGCGCTGGCCGTACGGGACGGGCGCGTGCTGCGGGTCGGTTCCGACCGGGATCTGCAAGACGTGATCGGGCCGCGGACTTCGGTCCTGGATCTCGGTGACCGGGCGGTCTTGCCCGGGATCAATGACGGGCATCTGCATGCGGCCTGGCTGGGGGCGTTGTGGCCGGATACGTTGTTCGCCGATCGGGGGGCACCCGGGCCGGGGCCGGACCGTCCGCTGCGGACGGATGCGGAGCGGCGGTCTGCGATTCTGCGGGCCGGGGACGTGCTGGCCGGGTTGGGGATCACGAGCTACACCGAGCCTGGGCTTGGACCAGGGGAGGACGACGGGCGGATCGGGGCGTTCGGGATGTCCGTGGTCGAGCAGTATCGGGAGCTGGCTGCTGAGGGGTTGCTGCGGGCGCGCGTGACTGCGTTGTGGCTTTACGGCGAGTTGGACGGGCCCAGCACGGTCGATGCGTTTCGGGCTGGGTTGTCCACAATGGACGGGCCGGAGGCCGATCCGGCTTGGGTGAACTTCCGGGGCGTGAAGATCTTCGCCGATGGGATTCCGCCAATGCGGTCTGCGTATACCCATCATTGTTATGCCGATGGCAGCCGGGCCGAGCTGCTCGTCGGGGGTGGGACGGATGGTGAGCGGGAGGCGAACCTGACCTGGATGATCCTCGCCGCGCATCGGGCCGGGTTGCAGGTGGGGGTCCACGCGACCGGGGATCGGGCGATCGAGGTGGTGCTCGACGCGGTGGAGCTGGCGCGGGGCGAGCGGGACCTTGATCTCGGGGATCTCGGGCATTACGTGATCCACGGTGATCTGGTGAGTGGTGCGCAGGTCAAGCGGATGGCCCGGCTGGGGGTCGGGCTGGCTGCGCAGGCTGGGATTGCGGTGCGGACTGCCGGGGTGGTCGATGCCGCGATGGGGGCGGGCAGTGCGGCGCGTGCTTGGCCGTTGCGGGAGGTGCTGGACGCGGGGATTCCGTTGTGCCTGACGTCTGACGCGCCGGTGCTGTCCCCGGACTGGCGGCGGGAGATCGCCGCCGCGGACGCGTGGATGGGTCCGGCGGAGGATGTACGGGGGCGGATGGGGGAGTTGCTTCGTTGTTACACGGTGCATCCGGCCCGGCAGGATGGTGCTGCGGGGTGGAAGGGCACGCTGGAGCCGGGCATGGTGGCAGACCTGTGTGTGCTGGCCGCGGACCCGTTCACGGTGACCCCGGCCGAGCTGCCCGACCTGGACGTCGACCTCACCGTCCTCGGTGGACAGATCGTGCACGAACGCTCCGCCGGGACGCTCACCTGACGTCCGTCCGGAAAGTCCGTGAAGGGAACCATGAGGGAATTCCCGTGATGGTTCCCTTCACGGACGTGGCCTCAGGTGAGCAGCTGGCCGCCGTCTACCGGGAGGGTGGTGCCGGTGATGTGGGCGGCGGACGGGCCCGCCAGGAAGACCACCGCGGCGGCGACCTCCTCTACGGAAGCCATTCGGCCGTCCGGGATGCGTTGGACCCAGGCGTCGTAGGCGGGGGAGCCGGGCGGCATGGCGGCGGTGAGCATCGGGGTGGCGACCGGGCCGGGGGCTACTGCGTTCACCCGGATGTTGTGTTCGGCCAGTTCGATTGCCGCCCAGCGGGTCAGGGCGTCCACAGCGGCTTTGCTGCTTTCGTAGCCGCCCATCCCCGGGGTGGGTTGCCGCGCGCCGATGGAGGACAGGTTCACTATCGCGCCGCCGGTGCCGCGTTCGGCCATTCGGCGGGCGACCTGCTGGGTCATCAGGAAAGTGCCGTGGACGTTGGTTGCGAGAATGCGGAGCAGGTCCGTTCCCGGCAGGTCCAGCAGGCGGCCGTGGACGGTCAGCAGTCCGGCGTTGTTGACCAGTACGTCGATCGGGCCCGTCTCGTCCAGTGCGGTGGTGATCGCGGCCTCGTCGGTGATGTCCAGGCGGATTCCGCGGGCGCCCAGGGGTTTCGCGACCTCTTCGGAGCCGTCGAGGTCGGCCAGTACGACGGTGTCACCGGTGGCGGCGAATGCCGTGGCGATGGCGCGGCCGATGCCGCCGGAGGCTCCGGTGATCAGGACGGTACGGGCAGCGGGCATCGTCGATCCCTAAGGTTGATGTTGTTCGGGGCGAGTGCCCTGGATGCCCAGGGCGATGGGGTGTGGCTGATCGTTGGTTGCCGCACGGTGGCTCGGAAGGAATGG